>CAVXMQ010000026.1:0-414644 GCA_963762995.1 uncultured Acidobacteriota bacterium
TCGCTGGCTCCGCTGGTTGGATGCCGTTTCCGCTAGCAACGCGGTCGTTTCGGAGCTGCGCATACCGGTCTCGAACGCATCGACCTAGGCGAGCCGAAGTCCATCTGCTAGATCGCTCCGACATCGTGTACCTGACAGGTGGCGATCCGCTCCTCTTCCGGGGGAATCTTCGGCGTTCGGGCTTTGGTGCGCGGCTCGCGGGTTCGCTGCCGCCCGGCGCCTCATCGTCGGCGCCAGCGGTAGCACCATGCAGCTCACGGCGAACGTTTCACTGTTTCGTTTACTGTCCGAGATCTCGAACACGTCTAGCTACCCGCTCCGAATTCAAAGGGTTGGGCTGGTCGAGTTCGAGATGCTGCCGCGTCTCATAGCACGATGACGCGTTCCTCGAGAAGGTGCGGCGCTACTCGTAATCACCCGAACAACGTCGTCGCGCTGGCCGATGGCGCTGCGCTGATGTACGGTGACGACGGCGTGTTGGCGGTGTAGCGGCCGGGCGCACGATTCCGGCAGGGCCTCGGAGCGAGATTAATACTGGTGCGCTCGACTGGGTCCGGACCTGTTGGCTAGATCGGCCGTCGATGCCGAGCCCCGCCTTCGCGCATGCGCTACGGCGGGCAAGCCGAACCCCGAACAGCGAACAACGAAGAATGGCAAGCGACATGCAACGGACCGGCGCGCGTTTGCGTAGGTCTGAGCATGCAGGCACTTTTGCAGGATCTGCGGTACGGCGGGCGGATCATCCGGAAGCAGCCGGGCTACTCCCTGCTGATCGCCCTCACGCTGGCGCTGGCGATCGGCGCCAATACCGTCATCTTCAGCTTCGCCAACGTCCTGGTGCTGCGGCCCCTGCCGGTGAAGGACCAGAACACGCTCGGCTGGATCTTCATGACCGACCCGCAGCGCGGCGGGACGCGTGGGCTGGTCTCGATCCCCGACCTGCTCGACTATCGCGCCAGCCTGCCGTCGTTCGAGTCGATCGCCGGGGGCATGGAGGCGGCCTACACGATGACCGGTCGTGGCGATGCGTCGTCACTCCAGGCGATGCGCGTCACGGCGAACCTGCATGACACGTGGGGATTGAAGCTCCTGCACGGTCGCACGTTCGTCGCCGGTGAGGACCTGCCGGGCGCGACGGCGGCTGTCGTCTTGAGCCACCAGTTCTGGGCGCGACAGTTCAACAGCGATCCCGCGATCGTCGGACAGTCCGCTTACGCTCAACGGCAAGCCTCACACCGTCATCGGCGTGCTGCAGCCCGAGATCGAAATCGGCAACCTGAGCCTCATCGACGTCTGGGCGCCGTTGTCGGTCGATCCCACCGCGGCCCGCGACCGTCGCACGCTGCGCGCACAGGGACGGCTGAAGCCCGGCGCCTCCTTCGAACAGGCGGCTGTCGAAGTACGTGAAGTCGCCAAGCGCCTCCAGGCCGATCACCCGGCCACAAACGCCGGTTGGGACGCGCGGCTCGTCGCGTCGAAAGAGGCCATGACCGGTGGCGACACCTGGGTCATCCTCGCGCTGCTCGTGACGGTCGTGGGGTTCGTGCTCGTGATCGCGTGCGCGAACATCGCGAACCTCGTGCTGGCGCGCGCCACCGGGCGCCGCCGCGAGCTCGCGGTCCGCGCGGCGCTCGGCGCCAGCCGTTCGCGCGTCGTGCGTCAGCTGCTCAGCGAAAGTCTGCTGCTCGGTCTCGCAGGCGGCGTGCTCGGCCTCGGCGTCGCGTACGCCGGACTGTATGTGATCCGCGCTGCCGCCTACGAGCCGTTCTTCCGACTCGTCGTTATCGACCGCACCGTGCTGCTGTTCACCGGGGCGCTGGCGCTCCTGACGCCGGTGGTGTTCAGCCTGCTGCCGGCACTGCACGCGTCGAGGTCCGATGTGCAGGAGACGTTGAAAGACAGCTCGGGGCGCGCCGGTGGCGGTGTGCGCGGCCGCCGCAGCCGGTCCGTCCTGGTGGTGGCGCAGCTCTCGCTCGCCATGGCGCTGCTCATCGTCTCCGGGTTACTCGTGCGGACGATGATCGAGATCAACCGGGCGCCGGTGGGATTCGATCGCACCCACATGTTGACGATCCGTATGGAGCTGCCGGAGTGGCGCTACACGACACCCGCGGCGATCGCCGACTTCCAGCAGCGCCTCCTCGCGAGACTCGGATCCCTGCCGGGCGTGCAGCACGTCGCGACGACCGACCGGCTGCCGATGCTCGGAGGCGAAGCGCCGACGCCACTGCGGATCGAAGGACAAAACCCGGCGCGGCCGCAGGACCGCCCGTGGGCAGCGCCCGGGAATATCAGCGACGACTTCTTTGCCGTCACCGGCATTCCGCTGATTGCCGGACGAACGTTCAACCAGGGGGACATCAGCCAGTCGATGCCGGTCGCGATCGTCAACGCCGAGATGGCGAAGCGCTACTGGGGCGGTGCCGAAAAGGCACTCGGGGCGCGCGTGCAGATTGAAGGCGAGACCCGCTGGCTCTCGGTTGTCGGGGTGTCGGGCGATGTGATGCGCGCCGACCTGGACGGTGTGAGCCCACAGGTCTATGTCTCGGCGCGCCAGGAGCCGCGCAGGACCATGGCCGTCATGGTCAGGGCATCGAATGCCGGAGCGCTGATCGAGTCGGCCCGCGGCGAATTGCGCGCGCTCGACCGAGACGTGCCGGTGCGCGAGATCCGAACGATCGAAGAGGCGTTCGCCGACGAGACGTCGAGCGGTTTGATCCTGATGGGCATGTTCATGTCGTTCGCGGCACTCGCACTGGCGTTGGCGGCGTCCGGACTCTACGGCGTCGTGTCGTACTCGGTGAGCCAGCGCCAGCAGGAGATCGGTATCCGCATGGCGCTCGGCGCCGTGGCCTCCGACATCCGCCGGATGATCGTGCGCCAGACGGCCGTCCTCGTGATCATCGGTGTCGCAATCGGCCTCGCGGGCGGCGCGCTGATCGCCCGCGCGTCGGCCAGCGTGCTCTTCCGCGTGTCGCCCTCCGACCCGGTGACCTACGGCGGGGTGGCAGTCCTGCTCGGCCTCGTCGCGCTGTTTGCCGCGTACTTCCCCGTTCGCCGCGCCGTGTCGGTGGATCCCTGGTGGCGCTCCGCAACGAGTAGGCTGAGCGCGGCGCTACTGCGCGCAGGGAGCGTCGTATCTGAGCGCCCGGCGCTCGACGCTGGTGAAGACTGCGTCAGCGCGCGACTCTAGAGCCTCAACGAGTTCCTTGGCTTTCGCCTGCTCTGCCTCGCTGCCGCCGTCGAACATCGCCGGGCTGATGGCGGCGATCATCTCCTTCAGCAGTGCCAGTTGCGGCTCGCTCAATTTCGCCTTGTTCGCGTCGCGCCATCGTTCCATGTGAGTGCGCGCAAGCCGGGCGCGCTGCTCCGAGGGTAACGACTTGAACAACGCGCGTTTCTCTGCGCGCTCCATCTGACAATAGGTCTCATACGGCATCGGCTTCGCCGCCGGCGCCTGCAGCGCGGGCAGCGGCAGCGACAGGGCCAACAGCGCATACGCGAGAGCTGTGCTCGTCATCTTATTCCTCCCGTAACAGGCGAACCGGATCGACGCGCATCGCCTCGAGCGCCGGACGCCACGCGGCGACGGCCGATACCAACGCGATCGTGCCGAGCACGCCGCTCCAGATCGCCGGATCCGTGGTCGTGACGCCGTACTGGAATGCCGCGAGCGAGCGCGCCACGAACCATCCGCCGAGCGCCCCGGCTGCAACGCCCGGAACGACGACGGCTGCGGCGCCGCGAAACACGAGGCGTCTCATCTGTCGCGGCGACGCCCCGAGCGCGGTACGAATCCCGAACTCCCGCCGGCGCCGGCCGACGACGTAGGTGAGAAGGCTGAAAAGTCCGCCGGCGGCGGTCAGCACGGCGACGCCTGCGAACAGCCCTCCAACTTCAGCAGTCGCGCGCGGCAGGCGTAGATGCTGCTGATACTGGTTCTCCCAGGGCGGGACCTGCCGCAGAGCGAGAGCCGGATGCACGGCAGACACACGCGCGCCAAGCGCGGCCTCGTCAGGACAGGTCCCGCTGCACCGCACACTCACATACACGTCGTCGGCGTGCCGCTCGAGCTGTTGATAGAACTCCGGCCGATCGAGGGCTTTGTCGAGTGTTGGCAAGCGGATTTCGCTGGAGACACCGATCACGCTTCGCTTGTCGCGGCCGATCGAGAAGGTCTGCCCGATCGGATCCGTTCCGGGCCACAGCATCCCCGCGAGCCGCTCACCGATGACGACCTCTGTATCGCTATCGCCGGGCGCAAACGTGCGGCCGCGATGCAGACGGATTCCGTACACGTTGAAGAAGGACGCCCCGACCCGATAGCCGTCGCTTTCGATCCAGTCATCCTCTGCATTGAGGCGGACGCTGCCTCTTCCACCGCCGCTCACTGGCGGCAGCTCCTGGGAGAACGCGACCGCGCCGACCCCCGGCCCGGATGACAGCGCCGCTTGAACCCCTTCGAGAACCAGGCCCGGGCGGTTTGCACCTGCCGCAACGTTTCCTCGCGTGCGGACCTGGCGCGAGCGGGGTCCACCGTCGCGATCCGCCGCAGATCGAGCCGCAGGTGCATGACACCAGCCGTGTCGAGGCCACGATCGGCATGAACCAGATTGACGAACGACTGCAGGAGGAATGCGGAACCCACGAGCAGCGAGCAGGCCAAGGCGATCTCCGCAACCACGAGCCACGCGCCCGCCCTGCCGCGACTCGTCGTCTCGGACGCGGATGATCCAGAGCTGCGCAGCGACTCCATCGGATCGCTGCGAGTGCCTAGCCATGCGGGCAACAGTCCGGCGCCAATCACGGCGGCGAGACCAAGGGTCGACGCCGCTGCGAGCGCGCGCAGATCGAGGTCGATCGGATTCAACGTCTGGCCGAGGAAGGCGTCGGGCACACGCGAGACGAGTAGCCATGCGAGTCCGAGGCCTCCGATCGTTCCGGCGGCGCCGATGAGCGCATGTTCGGCCATCGTCTGTCGGATCAGCCGTCCGCGCGCTGCGCCGAGTGCTGCGCACACGCCAAACTCACGCCGCCGCGAAGCCAGCCGTGCGAGCAGAAGGCTGTTGACGTTGGCGCACAACACAAGGAACACCATGGTGACGCCGGCGAACAGCAGCCACAGCGCGCGCTGGGTAAGGCTCCCGAGCGGTTCATCGTCCAGGCGGCGGAACGGAGGCGCACCGGTGGCGCTGCGGTAGTTGCGCGGGATGTAGGCCAGGCGCCGCGCGATGTCAGCGGTGCGGGCTTCCGCATCTGTGAACGGAATGCCGGGGCGCAGCCGTCCGAAGATCGTGATGTGTGCCGCATCCGTCGGCGACGGCTCGTACGATGCCCACGCCAGAGTCGCGGGGTTCGGAAAGCGAAAGCTCGCCGGCATGATCCCGACGACAACGGCGGGCGCGTTGCCAAGAAGAATACGGCGCCCGAGCACCGAGCGGTCGCGGGCAAATGCGGCCGCCCACATCGCATCCGACAGCAGGACCTCTGGCACTGTCGTCGCTGGGGAAGCGAACATCCGCCCGTACACCGGGCGCACGCCGAGCAGGTCCAGGGCACCCGGTGTGATCAACGCGACGCGCCACCGGGCACCGTCTTCCAGCTGAATGGCGAACGCACCCAGGCCCGCTGCCTCCACGTGCTCGAACATGCCGCTCGCGCGCCACTCTTCCATCACGTCTGGCTCGGACCGGGACAGTGTCTGCTTCACGAGACGGTCGGCGTCCTTGAAGGGCACGGGCTGCAGCAGCAGCGCATCGACGACGCTGAACATGGCGGTGGAGAGACCGGAAGCCAGCGCGAGGAGCATCGCGCAGAGCAAGGCGGCGGCCGGGCGGGAGGCTAACCGCTTCCACGCGTGGCGGAGGTCGTCGCCAAGCATCAGGCGGGGCGGACGGCTGTGCGCGCCGTAGGCGCGGGTAATGGACCGCGTTTCGCGCAGCAGCCACAGCGACGGAACCGAGGGCACCGGAAAGCCCGTCGTCGCGCGTAGTCTTCCGACAGGTCGCCGAGAATCGTCACGGCGTGCGTCTGCGCGGCGCGGCGTACCCGCCATTCGACGAGTCGCCAGAGGGTGCGCTGGATCATGGTCGTCCCAGCACCGCTTCGAGTCCGCGTTGCATGCGGGTGAGCGCGCCGACCGCCAGCTTGACGGCGCGCACACCGGCGGGCGTGACCGTGAAGAGGCGCTTCGGCCTGTTGCCCCGTTCGGCGGTCGCTTCTCCTTCGCGTGAACTGAGCAGCCCCTTTTCTTCGAGGCGGTCGAGCGTGACGTAGATCGAGCCGCGCGGGACCGCACGCTGCGCCCGCGTTTCGATCTCGTCGCGGATCGCAGACCCATAGGCTTCCTGCTTCTGTTCGTGGAGATGCAGGATTGCGAGCAGCAGCAGCGTCTCGAACTCGCCGAGGATCGGTGTGGGAGCCGGCATAGTGCTTACAATGTAAGCGTGAACGCCGGCGGGGTCAAGTTACTTGCGAATCGTCATTCGGTCACTCAGTGAAACGACTCGCGCGGCGCCGACGATCCTGACCGTGATCCCGCGGCCCTCGAGCCGGAAGTCAGATCTGGTCCCGTCAAGGCCGGGCTCCACGCGCGTGCCATCCAACGCTGGTGGTTCCGCGAGCAGCACGGTCACGATCGGTCGCGAGGTCTCGTTTTCCTGGCCGATCAGTTTGACGGGACGTTGCTCGACCAGCACCGAGACGCCGTCGTCGTTCACCGTGAAGCGTTTGGCCATCGGCAGCAGCAGGACGCGGGGTGCCGGCCGGTGCATGCCGGAGTCGTCTTTCGCCGAAGTCGTCAGGCTCCATCCCATCTTCGCGCCGGGTGGCAGATCGAGTACCAGTCGATATGGGCCAAGCGCATCGAAGGCGCTCTCGCTCATGACCTCGAGCCCACCCCACGGCGAAGGCGATTCGGTGAGCAAGCGCTCGTACCCGTATCGCCGATACGCCGTGTCGGCGGCTTGTGGATCTGGTGTGCCAACGGCTTCGGCGAGCAGACGATCGAGCGGTTCGGAAATCGCGCGGCTCTTCCAGTTGATCCCCAGCCGATCCAGCAGCAGGGCCATCGCCGCACCCGTGCCATACGCCCGCGTGCGAATCAGTCGCTCGTCGGGGGAACCGCCAAACGTCCGCATCGGCACCGCCAACTGCTGGCCGACGTCGTCGATGACCGTCTGCGCTGATTTCCCGAGCGCCAGCGCGACGGATCTCGCCTCGACATACTTCGCGAGTCCTTCATCTTGCTCGGCCTGACGCTCGGCCAGCACAAAGTCCGCACTCACCTGCGACGTACGGCGGGCCCGCACCGCCAGAGCCTGATGCGCGAACGGTGCTATCGGTTCGTTCGATCGGATCGCGTCACGGAGCACGCGCCGCTCCACCTCGACGCTTGCCGCGTGGGCCGGTCGCAGACCCTGAATCGATCCGTAGTCGACGTCGGGAGACGACCTCGCCCATGTCTTCTGAAACGCATGAAACGACTCGTGGTACAGCAGCGTAATCGTCTCCTCCACGGTCCGCGTGGCGCGAACGGCCACCACAGAAAGACCACCCAGGTTGTAGGTCTTTTCGTAACCGGCCGTGAAGTTGGGCAGGGATTCCTGGCGGAAGTACCACCGCCCGCGTGCCGTGAAGGAATCCGGCGGTCTCGTCTTCGTGACCAGGTACACGCCCGATTCGTCCTGCACCGCCCAGTCGCGGTCGGGGAGCGAGAAGCCAGGCCAGATCGCATTCGTCGCCGCGGGAGCGTTCAGAATCGCGGCCACGCTCTGCTCGGCAATCGATGGAGCTGCGCCTGACAGGATGCCGGTGAGTGCCAGGGTGGTCGTTGCACCTGCCAGGATGCCGACGAATCGCATTCCGACACGATACTCCGACACGTTGCCGGTCACGCACCTCGTCCCTGTCATGCTGCTCGTTGCGCGCCGCAGCGAGTAGACTTATCGCCTCGAACTCATTGGTGAGGTGATGCGATGGCATTTCTGACCGTGCTGCTGGCGTGGGTCTTCGTGGCGGCAGGGACCGATACCGACTGGTCGCGATTCCGTGGCCCGAATGGCTCTGGCGTTTCTGAAACGAAGGGGCTCCCCGCGGAGTTCGGCCCAGACAAGAACGTCGTCTGGAAGGTCGAGCTGCCGCAGGGGTACTCCTCACCGATCATTCACGGCGATCGCATCTTCCTGACGGGTCTCCGCGACCAGAACCTGGTCACCATCGCGGTGGACCGCCGAAATGGCAAGGTGCTGTGGGAGCGGAACGCGCCGCGCGACCGCACCGAGAAACTCGATAACCGCAACCGTCCGGCCGCCGCGTCCGCGGCGACCGACGGCCAGTACGTCACGGTCTTCTTCGGCGACTACGGCCTCATTACCTACGACGTGAACGGCAAGGAGCTGTGGAAGCAGCCGCTCGGGCCCTTCAACAACATCTATGGCATGGGTGCCTCGCCGATCATCCTCGACAACAAGGTGATCCTGCCGATCGACCAGAGCACCAACTCCTTCATCGGCGCGTGGGACAAAAAGACCGGCAAGGAACTCTGGCGGACGCCGCGTCCAGAGGCGAAGAGCGGGCACTGCACGCCGATCGTCTGGACGCCCAAAGGTGGACGCGCGCAGATCCTGCTGCCCGGATCGTTTCTCCTGACGGCTTACGATCCCGCCGACGGGAAGAAGCTGTGGTGGGTGGGCGGCCTCTCGTTCGAGATGAAGTCCACGCCGATCATCAAGGGAGACACGCTCTACATCAACGGCTTCGGCTCACCGCAGAACAACCCCGGCAACCACGTGGCGATCATGACGACCGACGAGGTGTTCGCCAAGCACGATGCCGACAAGGACGGCAAGCTCGTCGTGGCGGAATTGCCCACCGACAACAAGAATCACGCGCAACGCATGGGCATTGGCTTCGCCGACCTCGACGCGGACAAAGCGCTCACGCGCGACGAGTGGGCCTACTACAAGGCCGCCATGGATTCCGACAACGCCATGCTCGCCATCCGCCTTGGCGGGAGCGGCGACATGACCGAGAAATCGGTGCGCTGGAAGTACCACCGCGGGATCCCGCAGCTGCCGTCGCCGCTCATCTACGAGAACGTCCTCTACATGGTCAACGACGGCGGCAGCATCGTGACGATGCTGAACCCGGAGACCGGGGAGTTGATCGAGCAGGGCCGCCTCGAGGGCGTACCCGAGACCTATTACGCGTCGCCGGTGGCCGGCGACGGCAAGATCTACATCGCCAGCGAGAAGGGCAGGGTCTACGTGCTGCCTCCCGGGGGCACCCTGAAGGCGGTCGCCATCAACGACTTGGCGGACAACATCTACGCCACGCCCGCCTTGGTGGACGGCCGCATCTACCTGCGGACGCTGAGCACGTTGTACCTCTGGGCCTAATGCGGGTCTATAGACCCGGCCTACAGCTCCGCCAAGAGACAACGGACAACGGACAACGGTAGGCCGGGTCTTCAGACCCGGCGATCCCAACACGGAGAGGTTTCATGGAAACGCTCGTGCAGGACCTTCGCTACGCGTGCCGGCAGTTCGTCCGACGCCCCGGCTTTACCGCCATCGCGGTGCTCTCGCTCGCGCTGGCGATCGGTGGCAACAGCCTGATCTTCGGCTTGCTCGACGGGTTCGTCTTCAATCCGTTTCCGTATCCGGATCCCGATCGCCTGGTGGCCATCGGCACGACGTTCCCGAAAGTCTCGTCCGACACCACCTATATCGAAGCGCTGTCACCTGCCGAATACGAGGACATCAAGAGGAGCCATTCCTTTTCCCACCTTGGCGCGTTCGATCTTGGCAACCGCAACATCTCCGGCGGCGACATTCCGGAGCGCGTGTTCACGGCGCTCCTGCTCGACGACCTCTTTCCCGTGATCGGGATGCGGCCCGCCCTGGGACGTGGCTTTACGCGCGAAGAGCTGGCACCGAAAGGACCGCCCGCGGCGATCATCAGTCACCGCCTCTGGCAATCACGCTTCGGCGGTGATCCCGCCATTCTCAGCCGATCGATCAGGATCGGCGGGGAAGCCGCCTCGATCGTCGGCGTCATGCCGCCAGGCCTCGTCCTGATCGGCACCGATCTCTGGATCCCGTGGGGCGCCGATACCGCGACGATGCCGCGGAACATGCGGCAGTTCACGATCGTCGGCCGTCTGAAGCCAGGGACGTCGATCGATCGAGCGAACGTGGAACTCACGACCATCGCGGGCCAGGTTCAACAGGCGGAGATGCCACGGTTCAAGGAATACGAAGGCTGGCGGATGACCGCCACCCCGTGGGCCGCGGCGCTGCTCCAGGACCTTCGGCCCGCGGCCTTCATCCTGCTCGGCGCGGTGGGGTTCGTCCTGTTGATCGCGTGCGCCAACCTCACCAACCTGATGCTGTCGCGATCGACCACGCGCAGTCGCGAGCTGGCCGTCCGCCTGGCCCTCGGGGCGGCGCGCTGGCGGATTGCGCGGCAGCTGCTCACCGACAGCCTGCTGCTCGCAGTCGCGGGTGCCGCTGTCGGCCTGGCGATCGCCTACATCGGTCTTCGATTCGCCGGCGCACTGATCCCATCGCAGTTCGCGATGCTCGGCCTCGAGGCCTCGCTCAATATCCGCGTGCTCGCGTGGAGTGCCCTCCTGGCCGGAGCTGCCGGCCTGATCGTCGCCGTCCTGCCGGCCATCCAGGCCGCGAGAACCGATCCGCACGAAACCCTCAAGTCGGATGGCCGCACCGGCCAGGCCAGGGTCGGCAACCGTGTGCGCCAGGTTCTTATCGTTGCGGAGATCGCGCTCTCGGTCGTACTTCTCCTCGGCGCCGGGCTCCTCATGCGGAGTTTCCTGAAGTTGCAGGGGACGGATCTCGGGTTTCAGCCGAAGGGTGTGCTGACGATGCGGTTGACGCTGCCGCAGCAGAAGTACCGGACGGGCGAGGCCATCACGGCATTCTTCGAAGAGCTGACCCGGCGCGTGCAGTCGACGCCCGGCGTCTCGACCGCGGCGATGGTGTCGCAGTTCCCTCCAACGGGATTCGCCTCGAGCCAGATCGAAGTCGAGGGGATGGCGTCAGACGGCACGACGTTGCCGAGTGCGTTTACGACGATCGCCTCGCGTGACTATTTCAGAACCCTGCAGATTCCCTTGCTCAAAGGACGCACGTTCGGATCTCAAGACATCGCCGGCGCCGACCCGCGCGTCGTCGTCAACCAGGCATTCGTGTCGCGGTATCTCGCCACGAAGGAGCCGGTCGGTGCACGTATCCGGATGGCGGGCCGTGGCGGACCACCGCGCCAATGGTCCGAGATCGTCGGCGTGGTCGGCGACGCGCGAAACAACGGCACGGGCGCGCCGGCGCGGCCGGAAGTCTTCATTCCAATGGAGCAAGGCCGCGACGCATGGAACCAGCTGTTCCTGCTGGCGCGGACGTCACAGGATGCCGCCGCGCTCCTCCCGTCCGTGCGGGCCGCCATCGCATCGATCGATCCGGAACAGCCGGTCTACATGATTCAGACGCTGGAGGAGGCGGTCGCGACGTCCACGTTCCAACAGCGCATAGCCGCGATGTTGCTGTCGATCTTTGCCGGCGTGGCGCTGGTGCTGGCGGCCATTGGCATCTACGGCGTGATGTCGTACTCGGTAGCCGCACGCACGCAGGAGATCGGCGTGCGCATGGCCATCGGTGCGGAACGATCGGACGTGCTCCGGCTCGTCCTCGGACAGGTCGCGCGGCTCTCATTGATTGGGCTCGTCGTCGGGGTGGGGCTGCTGATGGCGGCGTCGAAGCTGCTCTCGCAGCTTCTCTATGGAGTCGAGGCGTCCGATCCTCTGACGATCGCCGCCGTGACGGCGATCCTCGGTGGTGTCGCAATGATCGCCGCCTGGGGCCCGGCGTGGCGCGCGAGCCGAGTCGATCCCATCCAGGCCCTGCGCTACGAGTAGCGTCAGTTCGCGAGCCGCTTCATGAGGATCGGGAGGAATTCTCGAATGCGGCGGTCCCAGTAGTCCCAGGCGTGACCGCCGGCGATCTCGTGGTACTCGTAGGCGACGCCGGCTTTCTGGAGCGCCGCGACGACCTCCCTGTTGGACGCGATCAATCCGTCCGACGTGCCGCAATCGATATAGACATACGGCGCGGCCGCAGGCTTCATCGCGGCCGCGAGGGCAAAGACGTCGTTTTGCTTGCGCGTGTCGCTGCCTGACGGGCCGAAGATTTTTCCCATGCGCTCGGCTTCGACCCCGCCACCGATCGCTTTTTCCAGCTCACCCTCACGCGTGACGGCGAAGGCCGCGCTGAAGCTCCCCGTGACCGCGAACTGCGCCGGGCGTTTGAGCGCGATCTTCAGCGCGCCATACCCTCCCATCGACAACCCCGCGAGCGCGCGGCCGTAGCGTGAGTTCACCGTGCGGTATTTCTGTACCACGTCGGCGGGGAGATCCGTGGTGATGTAGTCCTCGAAGCGCGCGTTCCCCTCGGCCGCGTTGGTGTACCACTGGTTCTCGCCGTCCGGCATCACCACGATCAGCGCCATCGTGCGGGTGTATTCGGCGAGGTTCGTCCGGGTCGTCCAGTCCTTGTAGTCGCCGGTCAAACCGTGCAGCAGGTAGAGCACCGGATAGCGCCGGTCCGATGCGTCATAGTCCTGCGGCACCAGGACGCGGTATTTCATCGAGCGCCCGAGGGCCTGGCTTTGAAAGGCCTCCTCGCGCAGGCGAGCCCGCTTCGCGTCGGGTTGGGCGTGCGCGCGTGTCATGGGCGGCAACGAACGTCAGGACGAGCAGGAACAGGAGCTTCATGTGAGGTTAGGATTATAGAGATATGCCGAGTTGGCAGGACTTCACCGGCCTGAACCGTGGATACGTGCTCGAGTTGTACGAGAAGTACCGGCGAGACCCGGCTTCCGTCGACGCCGGCACGCGTGCGCTGTTCGAGCAGTGGGCCCCTCCGGCCGAGGAAAGTCCCGCCGCGCTGGCCGGCGAGATCCCGGTACACAAGGCGATCGGCGCGGTGAACCTCGCGCAGTCGATTCGCCGCTACGGTCACCTTGCCGCGCAGCTGGACCCGCTCGGGCAACCCGCCGATCGGCGATCCCTCGCTGCTTCCGGCCACGCATGGCGTCACCAACGAAGATCTTCGCGGGTTGCCTGATTCGCTCGTCACGTCGGCGCTGTGCGACAACGCGTCGAACATGGAAGAAGTCGTCGAGGCGTTTCGCCAGCTCTATTGTTCGACGACCGGCTACGACATCTCGCACGTCTTCGTGCCTGAAGAGCGCAACTGGCTGCGGCAGGCCATCGAATGCGGCCGCTATCGCGCCCCCGCCGATCCCATCGACCCGGTCGCGTTGCTCGACCGCCTCACCCAGGTGGAAGTGTTCGAGCGGTTTCTGCACCGCAGCTTCCCCGGCAAGACGCGGTTCTCGATCGAAGGCCTCGACATGCTCGTGCCGGTGCTCGACGAGATCATCGGCGACGCCGCCGAGTCCGGCATCCGCCACATCCTCATCGGCATGGCGCACCGCGGGCGGCTGAACGTCATGGCGCACGTGCTCAACAAGCCGTACGCGCAGATCCTGGCCGAGTTCAAGGAACCGACGACCGGGAAGGCGTTTGCGGAAGACATGTCGTGGACCGGCGACGTGAAGTACCACGCCGGCGCCAGGCGCGCCCTGAAAGGGGGCGCCGAGCTGGACGTCGTCGTCGCGATGCCGCCCAATCCGAGCCATCTCGAGGCGGTCGATCCGGTCGTGCTCGGCATGGCGCGGGCGGCCGGCACGTCCGTCGATCAGGCGGGTCCGCCGAAGTTCGATCCCGCCTCCAGCGTCCCGATCCTGATTCACGGCGACGCCGCGTTCCCCGGCCAGGGGGTGGTGGCCGAGACGCTGAACCTCTCGCGCCTCGACGGATACCACACCGGCGGGACGATTCACATCATCGTCAACAACCAGCTGGGCTTCACGACCGACGCGGTCGACGAATACAGCACGTCGTACGCCAGCGGGCTCGCGCGCGGATTCAAGATCCCGATCGTGCACGTGAACGCGGACGACCCCGAGGCCTGCGTGGCGGCCGCGCGGCTGGCGATTGCCTATCGCAAAGAATTCAAGCGCGACTTCCTCATCGATCTGATCGGGTACCGGCGGTACGGCCACAACGAAGGGGACGAACCGGCGTTCACGCAGCCGGTCATGTATCAGAAGATCGGCGCGCATCCCACCGTGCGCGACATCTGGGCGAAGACACTGGTCGAGCGCGGCGACCTCGCGCCTGACGCCGTCGAGCAGATGGGGCGCCGGTACATGGACACGTTGCAGCAAACGCTGGACGCCTTGAAGCCGGAGCAGGACTACGTCGAGCCGCAACCCGAAACCCCGCCGCCGGGCGCCGCCACGAACGCCGAAACCGGCGTGCCGCTCGAGACGCTTCGCGAGTTGAACGCGTCGCTGCTTCGAGTGCCAGACGGCTTCACGATCCACCGAAAGCTCGAACGGATTCGGGAGAAGCGGCCCTCCATCCTCGACCAGGAGAATGAACGGACGGTCGACTGGTCCACGGCCGAGGAGCTCGCGTACGCGTCGATCCTCGCCGACGGGACCAGCATCCGGTTGACCGGTGAAGATGTCGAGCGTGGCACGTTCAGCCACCGGCACGCCGTCTTGCGCGACGCGAAGACCGGCGCGACGCACACTCCCTGCAGCGGCTTCCGCAGGCGCGCGCCGCCTTCGAGATCCACAACAGCCCGCTGACCGAGAACGCCCTGATCGGATTCGAATTCGGCTACAACATCCAGGAGCCGGCGCGGCTGGTCATCTGGGAAGCGCAGTACGGGGACTTCATCAACGGCGCGCAGACGATGATCGATGAGTTCCTGGTGTCGGGTCGCGGGAAGTGGGGGCTGCGGCCGTCGCTGGTTCTGCTGCTGCCGCACGCGCATGAAGGACAGGGCCCGGATCACGCCAGCGCGCGTCCCGAACGCTTCTTGCAGCTGGCGGCCGACATCAACATCCGCATCGCCAACTGCACGACGGCGGCGCAGTACTTCCACCTGTTGCGGCGGCAGGCGGCGATGCTGACCATCGATCCGCTGCCGCTCGTCGTGCTGACGCCGAAGAGCCTGTTGCGCCACCCCATGGTGGCGTCGGCGCCGCGCGACCTGGCCGAGGGCAAATTCCGCCTCACGATCACGGATGCGGACGCCATGCAGCGCGCCAAGGACATTCGCCGCGTGCTCGTCTGCTCGGGCAAGGTCTATGTCGATCTCATGACGAGCGAGCATCGCGCCGCCCGCCCGGAGGTGGCGATCTGCCGGCTCGAACAGCTCTACCCGGTGCCGATGCGCGACCTGCGGGCGATGCTCGATGGCTTCCCCAACGCCGAGGAAGTCCTGTGGGTCCAGGAAGAGCCGGAGAACATGGGGGCGTGGGACTTCATCCGTCCGCACCTGACCGAGCTCGCCGACGGCCGTCCCGTGCGCCGCATCGCGCGGCCGCGCAGCGCCAGCCCCGCGGAAGGATCCACCGCGCGTCACGCGATCAACCAGCAGCTCCTTGTCGAAAAAGCCTTCGGGCGAACCCTCGGGGCGGTCGGGGACGCTCGGCGAAGCGAGTCGAGGGCTGTCGGGGTAACGAAAAGCGAGGGAGCGAAGGTGAGGCCCTTCAGGGCCGTCAGTAAGATGGAAGCACGGAGTCGAGACTGAATGCCTGTGAATATCGTCGTTCCGGAAGTCGGCGAGTCGATTGTCGATGCGCGCGTGGCGAAGTGGCTCCGCAAGGAAGGAGACAGCGTCGCCGCCGGTGATGCGCTCGTGGAGCTGGAGACCGACAAGATCGACATCGAGGTGCCCTCGCCCAGCGCCGGTGTGATCAAGAGCATCGCGCACAGTGACGGCGCCGACGTGAAAGTCGGGGACGTGCTCGGAGTCGATCGACGAGGGTCTGCGGAGACGGCTTCGCCTGCAGGTGCTTCGAGGCCGCTTCGCGCCAGGTGCTGAGGACGCTGCGCCTCGGGTGACTGGGCAGTGCGAAGACCCGCGCCACGCCAACGGCGCGCAAGGCGGCCGAGGAGAAGGACGTCGATATCTCGAAGGTGAAAGGCAGCGGCGACGCGGGACGGGTGATGCGGCGGGACGTGGAGGCTGCGTCGACCCAGGGGTCAGGTTCGGCGCCGCAGGCGCCGAGTCTCGCCGAAGCGCCCGCTGCGAAGCCGGCCGCGCGCGAAGGCGGACGTCAAACCGCTCCCCGTACTCGAGCGCCGCGCACCGAGAGATCGCACCGAGGAACGCGTCCGCATGTCGAAGCGGCGCGCGACGATCGCCAGGCGGCTCCTCGAGGTCCAGAGCACGGCCGCGATGCTCACCACCTTCAACGAGGTGGACATGTCGGCCGTGCAGGCCGTCCGCGAGAAGCACAAGGCCGCCTTCAAGGAGCGGCACGGCATCAACCTCGGCCTGACGTCGTTCTTCGTCAAAGCCGTGATCGGCGCGCTGCGCGCGTTCCCCAGGATCAACGCCGAGATCCAGGGGGATGAGATGGTGCTGAAGCACTACTACGACATCGGCGTGGCGGTGGGCGCGAGCGAAGGGCTGGTCGTGCCGGTGCTGCGGGACGCCGATCAGATGTCCTTCGCGCGAGATCGAAGCGCAGGTTCGCGACTTCGCCAGGCGCGCCGAGGACGGCACGCTGTCGCTGGCGGATCTCAAGGGGGTACCTTCACCATCACCAACGGCGGGGTCTTCGGCTCGCTGCTCAGCACGCCGATTCTCAACCCGCCGCAGGTCGGCATCCTCGGCCTGCACGCGATCAAGGAGCGGCCGGTGGGGGTCAACGGACAGGTGGTGCTGCGCCCGATGATGTACACCGCGCTCACCTACGACCACCGGATCGTCGACGGCTCCGAAGCCGTCCGCTTCCTCGTCCGCGTCAAGGAACTCGTCGAAGATCCCGGCGCACTGCTTATCGAGTAGGCCGGGTCTTCAGACCCGGCAACACTGACACATGAACGAAATTCCGCGCATCATCGACCAGCTCGAACGCGAGCACGCGGGCGAGCCCTGGCACGGGTCGCCGTTGCGGCAGATCCTCAGCGGCATCAGCTGCGCGCAGGCGGCGGCCAAGCCGATCGCGAACGGCCACAGCATCTGGGAGCTCGTGCTGCACATCACGGCCTGGAAGAACGAAACACGGCACCGGCTGTCTGGCGGGCGGGCGGGGGATCCACAGGAAGGGGATTGGCCGGTCGTCGGCGAAACCACGGCGCCGGCCTGGCGCGAAGCGCTCGAACGACTCGAGCTGGCCCACCGGCTGCTCGTGTCAGCCGTGCGCGATCTGCCGGAGCCGAAGCTCTTCGAGCCGACGAACGACCCGCGGAGCGATGGGATCGCCCCGACCTACAGCGAGCTCCTGCACGGCATCGTGCAGCACGACGTCTACCACGCCGGCCAGATCGCGATCCTGAAAAAGGGTCTCTGACGGCTATTTGACGACCGTCAGTTTGACCTCGAGACGCTGCGTAAACGGCCGCAGGCAGATCTCCTTGCCGCAGGCTTGGAACGTGACTTCGAGCGGCACCGTGTGGTCGCCAGGGGCCGTGGTCTTTGACACGGCGACGGGCAGGATGAAAGCGACCTCGGACTCGTAGTACTGCGTGTTGCCGCCGGAGAAGAGTTCGTCCTTCTGGGCCTTGGCCGCCGGCGCGGTAATCTCCTTCGTCGACAGCGTGAACGGCGCGTTTTTCGCCACGGCAATGGCGAGCGGCACCGGCCCGCCCTTGGGTTGGGTCAGCGCGTAGAGCTTCCACCCGGGCTCGACCTCCGCCGTGAGCGCCACCTTGACCACGCCGCCCACCTGGACGGGTTTTGCGGGCGCCTCAGCCGACCACTTGACGATGTCAGTAGGACGTTGCGCGGCGACAACGGAAGCGATCGCCAGCATGACCGCGAACAACGAGATGCCGCGTCGAATCATAGGGTGATTGTACAGGGCTTCAGCGGCCGGCTGGCAGTGAGCAGTGGGGTGACTCGCGGGACTAGAAAACTACGAATTCCGAACTCCGAACTTAGAACGTTACTGAAGATGCCGCGGCGCCGTAGCGCCGCGGCGTTCCACGAGATGGTTCGGAATTCGGAGTTCGTAGTTCAGAGTTTCCCAGCCGTAAGAATCGCCCCACTGGTGATTCGAGGGTCGTTGCTCTGGCGGTTGAGAGTACCATCAGGCGACCCCTGAATGGCGACCTACACAGCAAAAGACATCACGGTTCTCGAAGGGCTCGAGCCCGTTCGTAAGCGCCCCGGCATGTACATCGGCGGGGTCGGATCGACCGGGCTCCACCATCTCGTCTGGGAAGTGCTCGACAACTCCATCGACGAGGCGATGAACGGCTTTGCCTCGAACATCATCGTCACGCTCCACGAGGACGGCTCCTCCATCACGATTGCAGACGACGGGCGCGGAATCCCGGTCGACAAGCACCCCAAGACGAAGAAGAGCGCCATCGAGGTCATCTTCACCACGCTGCACGCCGGCGGCAAGTTCGAACACGGCAGCTACAAGACGTCCGGCGGCCTGCACGGCGTCGGCGCCAGCGTCGTGAACGCGCTGTCGAAGGAGCTGGTCGCCACCGTGCGGCGCGACGGCGCGCAGTGGGAGATGCGCTTCAAGCAGGGACACCCCGTCGGCGCCTTGAAGAAGGTCGGCGCCGCCCGCGGGTCCGGGACGACCGTCTTCTTCCGCCCCGACTCGACGATCTTCCCGAAGATCGAGTTCGATCCCGAGACGATCAAGCAGCGGCTGGAGGTCTCCAGCTATCTGCACAAGGGCGTGCGGATCACGTTCGAAGACGAAACGAGAAACGAGAAGCACGTCTTTCAGCACACCGAGGGTCTCGCCGATTACCTGAAGACCATCCTCAAGGAGCGCGCGGCGGCGTCGGTGCACGAAGCCCCCTTCACGCATTCGCGCGACGGCGAGGACGGCGGTGTGAGGCTGGACGTCGCGCTCCAGTGGACGCAGTCCACCGACGAGCACGTGCGCAGCTACGTGAACGGCATCCCGACGGGATCCGGCGGCACGCACGAGAACGGCTTCCGCGCCGGCCTCGGCAAGGCGGTGCGCAATTTCATCGATACGCACAACCTGTCGCCGAAGGGCGTCACGCTGACGGCCGAAGACATCCGCGAGGGACTGATCGCCGTCCTGAGCGTCTTCATCCAGGAGCCACAGTTCCAGGGGCAGACGAAGGATCGGCTGAACAACCCGGAAGCCATGGCGCTGGTGGATTCGGCGACTCGCCCCGCGCTCGAGCACTGGCTGAATACCAACATCAGCGTGGCCGAATCGATCGTGGCGCGCATCATCCTCGCTGCGCGCGCCCGCGAGGCGAGCCGCGCCGCGCAGCAGGAAGTGGCGCGAAAAACGGCCACCTCCTCCCGCCTGACGCTGCCCGGCAAGCTCAGTGACTGCACGTCGTCGGGACGCGAGGATAGCGAGATCTTCATCGTGGAGGGTGACTCGGCCGGAGGATCCGCGAAGCAGGGGCGCGATCGGTCGATGCAGGCGATCCTGCCGTTGCGCGGCAAGGTGCTGAACACCGAGAGCGTATCCATCGCGAAGGTGCTCGAGAACAAGGAGCTGTCGGATCTGGTGACGGCGCTCGGCTGCGGGCTCGGCAAGAACTTCGACCCGGCACGGCTCCGCTACGGCAAGGTGATCATCCTCGCCGACGCGGACTCTGACGGCCATCACATCGCCACACTGCTCCTCACGTTCATCTACCGCCACATGCCCGGTCTGATGACGACCGGTCGCGTCTATCTCGCCCAGCCGCCGCTCTATCGCATCGACGTCGGTAAAGAAACGTTCTGGGCGCTCGACGATGCGCATCGTGACCGCATCCTGAAGCTGCATGGCAATGGTTCGCGGCACGCCGGAGATCACCCGCTTCAAGGGCCTCGGCGAGATGATGCCCAAGGTCTTGTGGGAAACCACACTCAACCCCCGCACGCGTCGCCTCCTGCGCGTCGAGATCGCCGACCAGATCATCACCGACCGCGTGATCAACGAGCTGATGGGCAAAGATCCGTCGGCCAGGTTCCGTTTCATCATGGAACGCGCGGAAGAGGCGGAGGAACTCGACGTCTGATCGGCGACTGGCGCGCTCGCTGTCGCCGTTGGTCCTTACGGCACTGGCCGTCGCGTATACGGCCCAGATCATTCCTTACGCACTCGCGAAACCCTTCTGGCACGACGAGATCTACACCGTTCTGCTCTCGCGTCTGCCGTCGCTCGCGGACACGTGGCGCGCGTCGGCCGACGGCGCCGATCTGTCGCCGCCGCTGAATCTCTGGCTGACCCGCGCGGCTCACGTCCCTACCGGTGTCGGTCTCATTTCCACGCGACTCCCGGCGCTGCTCGGCTTCTTCGTCGCCATGGTCTCGGTCTTTGCGGTACTGCGGCGCCGCGCGGGAACCGCCGCTGCGGTGACCGGCGCGCTGGCCCTCTTCTTCACCGCCGGTTTCCGCTACGCGGCCGAGGCTCGTGGCTACGGCGTGATGATGGGCCTCTGCGGGATCACGTTTTACGCGTGGACGGAAGCGGCCGCGGGACGACGCCGGGGGCTGTACGTCCCATTGCTGGGCGCGGCACTCGCCGCGTCGGTGTGGAATCACTATTTCGGCGTGCTTGTCTTTGTGCCGATCGCTGTCGGCGAGGCCGTACGCGTTCTGCAGCGACACCGTTTCGACGTCCCGATGGCAGCCGCAATTGCAGGCGCGGTGATCCTCGCGCTTCCCCTGTATCCCCTCATGGCGGTTGCGGCGGCACAACGCTCGAGTTTCTGGGCCGGACGGGCGACCGCGCCGGCGCTCCCGGACATCTACCGGTTTCTGCTCGCGCCGATGTTGGAGCCCGCGTTCCTCACAACCATCGCCGTCGTCGTCGTGTTCGCCGGTATAGCCGCGATCTGGCGACGGTCGATGCCTGGCGAGGCGCGCCGTGTGCCCGCGCACGAAGCCGCGGCCCTGGCAGCCGGCGTGGCGATGCCGATCTTTGGACTCGTCCTCGCGTGGGCGATCGCGGGTGTCCTCGTGCCGCGCTATCTGCTCAGCGCGATCGTTCCCATCGGCATCGCGTTGCCGCTGATGCTCTGGCGGGCCAACACGCGCCGCACCCCGGCGGAAGCGCTCGCGTGCGCGCTCCTCGTCCTGCTCGTGGCCGCCGGCTTCGTGCGCGATCCTCCCGCCTTTCGAGATCCGGTGGCGGATCGTCCGGTACTGCTCAATAGCCTGAAGACTCCGGTGCCCACGGTTGTCTCGAGCAGCCTTCAATATCTGCAGCTCGTGGTACTACACGCCGCCCGAGTTGAAGGGGAGGATGGTGTACCTCGCCGACCCGCCTGAGGCGCTTCGTTTGTCAGGGTCCGACACGATCGATCGCGGCTACGTCGCCCTTTCGAGATGGACATCAGTCCCCATCGAGCCTTACGAGAGCTTCGTCGCTCGCCACACGGGTTTTCGCGTCTACGAAGCGGGATCCGGCTGGCTCCTCGCGAAGCTCGAAGCGAGCGGCGCTGGCATCGAAGAGATCGGCCGCGATCCAGCGGGGAAGCTGTTCCAAGTCACGCTGCCGCGATAACGCTCGCTTCGCTCGGCTACCGTTGTTCGTTGTCCGTTGTTCGCGGTTCGCTGTTCGGGTCCTGAGGTTCTCCATTCGTACGTTCCTGGCATCCAAATCTCTGTAGCCGCCATCGTGTCGATGGCGACAGCCGCCGACACATACGCGAAAGTTCGCGGTTAGTCGTGTCGGCGCATTCCCTTGCAATCCGTCGGTTCCACCTGACCCGCCAATCGGTGAAAGAGCGACGAAAGCCAAACGTCGCGCCGTCAGGTCTAAGGGATGAAGGACGGGAGGAACCCATGCAGTCTCTTGTTCAGCGCTTGTGATTGCAGTGACTGGTCATGGCTGGGCACGGAGGCGCAGCAAGGGTTTTACGGTCAACGGGAGTCGTGGTTGACCACACCGGAGCCGTGATCCCGGGAGTCACCGTCGAATTGCGCCCTTCGCGAGGGCAGACGCGGCAAACGACGACGAATGCAGCAGGGCCTTTGGACTTTCGAGAATGTCGCGGCCGGGTCTTACGAAATCCGCGCGTCGCTCGAAGGTTTCAAGACGTGGGTCATGAGAGCGTGCTGACAGTGGGCCGCGGCACTCCCGCGTGCGATGCGGATCGACGAGTCGCCGAGACCGTAATAGTAAAGATCAGGTGCAGTTGACGGAAACGTGCCTCTTACGCGCTAGTGCAAAAGCGCCTCTCCGTCCACTATTCCGCAGCGGCGAACGCAGTCTTACGACATCCAAGCGCATATCAGTTTCGCTAAGCGGATAGATGACGGAACAACGCCGATATGAGATCTGCCCCGAACACCGCCTCGTACGCACGAGATCCAGGAAAAGTGGCTTCCACAGCGTCAAAGAGCACCCGCTCTCGACCTTCTCCGTGGACGTGGACACGGCGTCGTACGCGAACGTGCGGCGATTCCTCAGCGAGGGCCAGCTCCCTCCGGCTGATGCGGTACGGATCGAAGAGCTGATCAACTATTTCAAGTTCGATTATCCGGCACCTAGCAGCGGTGCTCCAATCTCCGTCAGTACCGAAATCGGCGCCGCTCCCTGGAACCCCAAACACGGGCTCGTGCTCGTCGGCCTTCGTGCGATGCCCATTCACCAGGAACAGGTTGCGCCGCGCAATCTGACCTTCCTGCTCGACGTCTCCGGCTCGATGGCCGATGAGAAGCGCCTTCCACTGGTGCAGAAGGCCATGGTCATGCTCACCGACACGCTTCGCCCCGAGGATCGGGTCGGCATCGTCGTGTACGCCGGGGAGAGCGGTGTTGCGCTGCCGCCGACTCGAGGCGATCGGAAGGAAACCATCAAACACGCCATCGAGCGGCTCAGGGCTGGTGGTTCGACCGATGGCGCCTCTGGCATTCAGCTCGCCTACAGCATGGCGACCGAGAGCTTCGTCAAGGGCGGAATCAATCGCGTGATCCTCGCCACCGACGGCGACTTCAATGTCGGCATCACGAACCAGTCGGAGTTGGTGCGCCTGATCGAGGACAGAGCGCGACCGCGGCATCTTCCTTTCAGTCCTCGGGGTCGGCGACGACAACCTGCAAGGACTCGACAATGGAGAAGCTCGCGGATAAGGGGAATGGCAATTACAACTGCCTCGATTCGCTGCAGGAAGCGCGGCGTGTACTCATCGCCGAAGCAGGCGCCACGCTCGTCACCGTGGCGAAGGACGTAAAGATCCAGGTCGAATTCAATCCGCATTTTGTCGGCGCGTATCGGTTGATCGGCTACGAGAACCGGCTGCTGCGAAAAGAGGATTTCAACAACGACCGTAAGGACGCGGGGGAGATGGGCGCGGGTCATACCGTTACGGCCCTCTACGAGATTGCGCCTCCGGCCGAGAAACTACCGGGCGTCGTCGATCCCCTTCGGTATCAGGCCCAATCGAGGGAAACCTCTGCCCCGTCTCCCAACACGACTGAGCTCATGACGGTGAAGGTTCGTTACAAGGAACCTCTAGGGGATACGAGCAGTGCCCGCGAATTTCCGATCCGCAACGAAGAGCCCAGGATGACCGCAAACCTCGGATTTGCCGCGGCGGTGGCCGAGTACGGCCTGCTCCTGAGGCAGTCGGACCATCGGGGTTCCGCGACCTGGTCGCAGGTGCTGACACTTGCCCGCGAACATCGAGGAAAAGACGAAGAGGGCTATCGCGCGGAGTTCATTCGGCTCGTCGACGTGGCTGCTGCGCTCGACCGCGGGAGGAAATCGACCTCCGCGCCAGATGTCGCCCGAAAGTGAAGCGGCCCATCCAAAAGTAGCGATCGGGTGTCTAACTTCTGACGGAACAACTCGAGGAGGCCTCATGCGCGTGTTCTTGACGCTGCTCGTCGCGTGTCTCGCGGTTCTTGGCAGCCCTGCGGGGCTGGGCGACGTTGGCGCTGCCACGGCGCTCCAAGGGTTTACCGTCAGCGGGGTGACCGTCGATCCGGCCGGAGGGGCGGTGCCGGGGGTGACGGTCCAGTTGCGGCAAGGATCGGGCTCGGCGCGGTCGGCGGTGTCGGACCAGCAGGGCGTGTGGAAGTTCGACAACGTCACCAACGGCACCTATGAGATCCGGGCCTCGCTCGCTGGGTTCCGCACGTCGGTCATGACTGTTTCGCTGACAAGTGCGCCGCCGCAACCGTTCCGCATCACGCTGCAGATCGGAGACATCGCCGAGACCGTGGTCGTTACGGGTCAGAGCGCGGAAGTGCAGCTCAAGTTGCAAGGGCTTGAAGACCGCAGCAGCGCCAGAGCTGCAACGGGGAGGGCAGGCGGGGCCGGCACTGCTCCGCCCGCGCCACCTCCGCCAGCATCGACCGCGACCCAGGCGCAGTTGTATCGCGATGGACTGATGCCGCGGCCGAGCGTGATCAATGGGCTTCCGCCAGACACGGCCTCTTACGCATCGATCCAGGAAAACCGGTTCCGCGAAGTCGTCGACCATCCGTTATCAACCTTCTCGGTGGACGTCGACACTGCCTCCTACGCGAACGTGCGCCGCTTCCTCAACGAGGGACGGCTACCTCCGGTGGACGCCGTTCGAATCGAAGAACTGATCAACTACTTCAAGTTCGACTATCCCGCGCCTCGCAATGGCGCGCCCGTCTCGGTGACGACCGAACTCGGGCCGGCGCCGTGGAATCCGAGGCACAAGCTGGCGCTCGTGGGCCTGCGCGCCGTGCCGATCAAGCAGGAGAAGGTGGCCCCGAGGAATCTCACCTTCCTGCTCGACGTCTCCGGCTCGATGGCCCCCGAGAACCGTCTGCCATTGGTGAAGAAGGCGATGCAGATGCTGGTCGAAACCCTCCGCGAGGAAGACCGCGTCGGGATCGTCGTCTACGCCGGGAACAGCGGTGTGGCGCTGTCGCCGACCCATGGCGACCGCAAGGACCTCATCAAACGCGCCATCCACGAACTGAACGCCGGAGGCTCGACCAACGGAGCCGCGGGAATCCAGCTCGCCTACAACATGGCGACCGAGAATTTCATCAAGGGGGGCATCAACCGCGTCATCCTCGCAACCGACGGGGACTTCAACGTCGGTGTCACCAGCCAAACCGAACTCGTTCGCTTGATCGAGGAAAAGCGCGAGCGCGGGATCTTCCTCTCCGTCCTCGGAGTTGGCGACAACAACCTCAAGGACTCGACGATGGAGAAGCTCGCCGACCGGGGCAACGGCAATTACAACTACCTGGACTCGCTGCAGGAAGCCCGCCGCGTCTTGGTCGCCGAAGCCGGCGCCACGCTGGTGACGGTGGCGAAAGACGTGAAGGTGCAGATCGAGTTCAACCCACGCTTCGTCGGTGCGTATCGCCTGATCGGCTACGAGAATCGGTTGCTGAGAAAGGAAGACTTCAACAACGACCGCAAGGACGCCGGCGAGATGGGAGCCGGCCACACCGTGACGGCGCTCTACGAACTGATCCCCCCAGGCGAGAACATTCCATCGACGGTCGATCCCTTGAAGTACCAACCGCAACCCAAGCCCGTGGCGGCGGTCTCGGCGAGCTCGAGCGAACTGATGACGGTCAAGGTTCGGTACAAGGAGCCTCTGGGCGACACGAGCAGGCTGCTCGAGTTCCCCGTGCGTGACGCCGAAGCGAGAATGACCTCGAACCTTGGCTTCGCGGCGGCAGTCGCCGGTTATGGGATGTTGCTGCGGCAGTCCGAGTTCAAAGGCTCCGCCACGTGGAAGCAGGTCATCTCCCTCGCGCGCGAACACCGCGGCCGAGACGAAGACGGCTATCGCGCAGAATTCATCAGGCTCGCGGATCTCGCGGCGGCGCTAAGTCCCACACCGCCGACGGACGAAACCGCGCGGCGCTAACGTGATTCCAGCTCGTTGCTGGAATCAGCAGTGGGGTGACTTGGGCGACTCTAAAACTTCGAACTACGAAGTCCGAACTACGAACGATCTGTAGAACGGGCTCGCGGCTTTGCCGCTCGCCCATCTTCAATTCGGGATGCTCGCGCCGACCCTCTTGGTTCGTAACTCGGAGTTCGTAGTTCGGAGTTTCGAAGTCCTCCGAACCACCCGATTGCTGATTTCCCCCTCCGCCCGCACCCCATAGAATCGGCACGTGATCTTTCGGATGCTCGGCGTGGGGTTGCTCGTTTGGGAGCCGCTGAACTTCGCGGCGAGGGCTATGACCGTGTTGCCGACGCTGGGTTACCGGGGATTCGTTCCGGGCGTCGAACTCTTCGTTCACGCGATCGTGGCCGCGCTCAACGCCGCCGCGGGCCTCGCGGTGTTGAATGGGACGCCGGCCTCCCACCGGCTCGCCACAGTGGCCGTTCTTGCGTCGTGCGCGCGCACGATTCAGTCGGTGTCGTTCACGTCGCTACCAACCGACACCGTTCCGGGTCATGAGCCGTACATCGTGATTGCGGCGTTGACGCTGGCCGTGCTGGCGCTCGCGGTTATCCGCAGGTCAACACGATCTTCCCGATGAAGTCTCCCGACTCCAGCAGGCGATGCGCTTCGGCCGCCTCGCGCAGCGGGAAGAGGGCATTCACGATGGGACGAACGGCACCTGAGGCCAGCAGAGGCCAGACATGCGCCTCCACCTCGCGCGCCAGGGCGCCCTTCTCGTCGACCGTGCGCGCGCGCAACGTCGATCCTGTCAACGTCAAGCGTTTCTGAAGAACGGCGCGCAGGTCTACCTGCGCGCGCGAACCACCGATCAGCCCGATCTGCACGAGTCGTCCGTTCAGTGCCAGGCACTCGATGTTGCGCGGCACGTAGTCGCCGCCGACGATGTCGAGGATCACGTCAACACCGCGGCGGTGCGTCGCGGTGCGAACGGCGGCGACGAAGTCCTCGATCTTGTAGTTGATTGCCACTGATGCGCCGAGCGCGCGGCACGCCGCGCACTTATCCTCCGACCCGGCCGTCGCGAGCACCGTCGCGCCGAAGGCACGGGCCAGCTGGATGGCGGTGGTGCCGATCCCGCTGGTCCCGCCGTGCACGAGGATGGTCTCTCCCGCGTCCAAATGGCCGCGTTGAAACACGTTCGTCCACACCGTGAAGAATGTCTCGGGGACTGCCGCCGCCAGGATTTCGTCCATGTCTCCGGGAATCGGAAGACACTGCGGCGCAGGTACGGCACAGGTACTCTGCATAGCCGCCGCCGGCGACCAGCGCACACACGCGGTCGCCCACTTTCCACCGTCCCGTTCCCGAGACTTCGACAATCTCGCCGCTGATTTCGAGTCCGGGTAAGTCCGAGGCACCGGGCGGCGGCGGATACTTGCCGAGCCGCTGCATAATGTCGGGTCGATTGACGCCAGCGGCTGTCACGCGGATCAGCACCTCATTTTCGTGAAGCGACGGCCGCGGCCTTTCAACGACACGAAGAACATCGGCAGGTCCAGGTTGCGAGATTTCAACGGCGATCATTCAGAAGTCCCCCCGGGCGAACGCATGCATCGAAGATCCTCTCTGCTGCAGGTGCTGACTTTTCTGCTGTTGGCGGTCCTGTTGGCCTGCGGCGGAAAATCGGACTCCCCCTCGCCGACGGGTCCTGGCGGCGGCTCGTCGCCGGCCGCGCCCATCGTCGTGTTCCTCGGCGACAGCCTGACTGCCGGGTTCGGACTCCCAGCCTCTGAAGGCTACCCATCACTCTTGCAGCAACGTGCGACGGCTGCAGGATACCCACACCGATTCGTCAACGCCGGCATCACGGGCGATACGACCGCCGATGGCCTGCGTCGATTTGATTCAGCTGTTATTAGCGGTACGCGCGTGCTGGTGCTCGCGCTTGGCGCGAACGACGGATTGCAGGGGGTGCCGATCGCGACCGTGAAACGGAACCTTACCGATATCATCGACCGGGCGCAACGCCGCGGCATCCGTGTGATGCTGGCCGGGATGGAAGCGCCACCGACACGGGGCCTGCAGGTACTCGGTCGACTTTCACTTCGTCTACCCTGACCTGGCCAGTCAATTCAGTGTGTCGCTGATGCCATTCATGCTGGCCGGAATCTTCGGCGACCCGGCTCTCAACCTGCCCGACGGCTTCCACCCGAACGCCGCCGGGATGCGCGTGCTGGCATCTTCGATGTGGCCCTATCTCGAGCCCTTGCTGCAGGAGACGTCTCAATGATCGTTTCTGCGGCCTCGATCGGCGTGTAGTAGCGTGCCAGCCATCGGCTCAAGCCGTCGAGCCCTGGGAACAGCACCCGTTCGTTGATGTTCGCCTGATCGAGCTTGTCGCGAATCTCCCATTTCAACCGGGCGGGTACTACGACGCGCCGGCACAGTTGGGGGTGCTTTTTGGTCCAGTCCTCGAAGCGGCCCGCGGGGTCCGACATCAACGAGAAAAGCGCCAGCTGGTTGAGGATCCGGTCGTCGAGCGCCGGCGGCTCGAGGAAGGCCATAAACGGCGTGCGGCTCAACTTGTCGAAGTCGCGAAGGCTTCGAAAGGGAGCCGAGCATTTCAACCGTAAACGTATCGGACCCCTCGTCCCGGAGGATCTTCTGAAGCCGTCGCGGCAGCAGGCGGTTCGCTTCGACGAAGTTCACGCACCAGACCACACCATCGCGGTCGAACTCCACCGGATCTTCGGTGGCGAAGTGCAGCGCGACGAGCGGAGAGTAGGTCCAGTCGAGCAGCCGTGTCGGCAAACCGCGATGCTGCCCGAGGGCCAGCCAGTCCCAGACCGAATCGGGATCCGAGGCCTGCCCGCGTGCGTACTTGCGGAAGTTGCGCAGCAGGGCCCCTTCGACCCGCCGCACGTCGGCGCGTCCGCTCGCCAGGCGCACGAGCGAGCTCGCCAGGCTGTGCTCGGCCGACGACACCCCGCGAAACGCAAACGGTGAGCGAAACCGGCGGAGCCCCGCGTTCCAGGAGCCATCGTAGAGATCGTTGACGACATCCAGCCAGGTCTTGGGCACTGCAGGCTCCTACCGGAGGCCGGACGGCAGCCGCGGCGACGACAACAGCTTTCCGAATTCCTGCCAGCGGCGGGTGGCATCCTTGTCCGCTTTGCCTTCGATGTACTTCGCGACCATGTCCTTCCCGAGGTTGTAGTTGATGACGTAGCTGCGGTACTGATCGAAGAAGCGCACGCGCTGCTGGGCGCGCGCGCGCGGCATCAGCGCGTAGCGCTCGAGCCAGTCGGCTGCCTGGGTCGCGTCGATCTCCTTGTTGATGTAGCGGCGGGCGGCCTCGTTGCCCGCATAGGCGAGCGTGTCCACGAGAGCCTGCACCTCGTAGTACTCGCGGACGCGGCTCGGATCGAGTCCGGCCGCTGGAAAGAGCACCGTCCGCTCGTACTCGATCCGCTCATCGCCCGGGAACGCGACCGCGATCCCGTAGTTGGCCGTCCCCTCCGCGATGAGCGACTGCGGCGAGAAAAGCGGATAGACGGTGAACTCTTTCCACCCACGATCCCGCACGAGATGCTTTTCGAGCAGGACGTTGTAGACGTGGTGGCCCGGATACCCCTCGTGGCAGGCGAGGTCGATCGCGCGGTCGATGTACACCGGCAAGTCGGTGTTGACCTGGATCAGGCTGCGGAAGTTGCCCTGATACCAGTTGTAGCCGCTCCACGATTTCCCGGTGACGTACTCGACGGTGAAGCTTTCCTCCGCCGGCAGCGCGAGTTGCTTGACGGTTCGTTCGCGACACGCGGCGATCGCCGTCTTGAAGACCTGATCGAGCTTCTCTTTGGGAATGATGAAGGCACGGCGGTAAGCGTCGTAGCGCTCGACCAGCGGCCCGGTGCCTGGGAAGCGCTTCTCGAGTGACGCCAGAATCTGCTCGAAGTGTGACTCCGGCTGTGTCGGCGCCGTGGCGTCGTATAGGGCCTGGGACTCCTCGTCGAACGTGAGCCGCTCACCGCGCAGCATGCGAAGGCGCGCGGAAACGGCGGCGAGCTGCCGCTGAAGATACTGCCGCCGCAGCTTGGCCATCTCGTCGCCGGGCGCGGGCTGTTTCTGGAGCACCCCCGAGAGCGCCGCGGCGTTCGCCGCGAGATCGGTCATCGGGACCTTCGAGGCATCGGCCGCCTTTTTCCACTCGGGCGGGCCGTAGTAGGCGTCCACGAAATCGGCGTCGTGCTGCCCGACGGCGAGCACCAGCTTGACGTAATCCTCGGCAATCGTGTCCACCGTCATCCCCTGGTTGATCGTCGTCACCACGACGACTGCGCCGGCAAGCAGTGTGAGAAGCCTCATATCCTTATCCTACGGCAGCGGGTTTGCTTGGTGCAGGTCGGCCGTACTGCATGAGATCGATCTTCAATTCGCTCCTCAGCTACTTCCTGACACCGGGCGGGCTACTGCTCATGGGGGCGCTCGACGCCTCGGTCGTGTTCTTCCTTCCGCTCGGCATCGACTTCGTCGTGATCATCCTTACCGCGAGGAAACCTGAGCTCTTCTGGCTGTACGCGCTTCTTGCCACGACGGGATCGATGGTGGGCTCGGCCTTCACGTTCTGGCTCGGAAGGAAAGTCGGTGAGGCCGGTCTCAAGCGACTGGTCAAGCCATCCACGCTTCGCAAGGTCGAACAACGCGTGAACCGCAGCGCCGCGGCCTCTGTCGCGGCCCTTGGCATCATTCCGCCACCGTTTCCCTTCACCGCTTTCCTGCTGGTCAGCGGCGCCTGCCGGATCAATCCGTGGCGCTTCCTGCCCGCACTCGCCGGCGTGCGGCTCGCGCGGTTCCTGCTCGAGGCGGGGCTGGCGGCCTATTACGGGCGCGGCATCCTTCGCTGGATGCAGTCCACCACGTTCACCGCCATCGTGATCGCGCTCACGACACTCGCGATCGTCGGAACGGTCGTTTCGGCGATCGCGATGTATCGGAGCGTGAAGCGCGACAAGCGCCGGGAAGCGCTCGCTAGATCTTGAAACGAAGGAGCGCGGCGACGCCGCCGAACTCTTCCAACTGCTGCGGGTCTTCGATGAACGTCACGCGCGCGCCCGTTGATTTTGCGCGCCGGACGAGTTCTTCGGCCAGGCGCACCACCCGCGGATCAGCACCCGCCGCCTCTCCACCGGCTTCCGTCTGAACGACCGGCGTCAGGATCGTCTCGTCGACCGACGCCGCCTCCGAGGCGCCGGCGATCGCGGGCTGCAGGCCGCCAAGGCTCGCCGCGATCAACAACTCGTCGACCTGTCCCTTGACCAGCGCGTCCAGCGTGCGCTCCGGTCCCACCGTGCCCAGACCGCCCGACCGGTAGCCACCGATCGCGGCGTCAACTTTTTCGCGATCGCTCTGCTCGTTCAGGCGGTTCACCGCGTCGAGGGTGACCGACAGCACGTCCGCCACCGGCGCGTGCGCCTCGAGGCGCAGGTGGTCGGCGACTTTATCGGCGAGGTGCTTTGGCAACTGCTCGCGGAAAAGCGGCAGGACCACGTCGTCACCGGCGAAGAACACTTGCTCGATTCCTTCCTGCTGCACGATGCGGTCGAGCGCCTCGATGACTTCCTTGATGTGCTGCTGGTGGTAGTTCTCGATGTGACGCTGGAAACGGGCCTGCGACCAGCCCCCCTGGGACGTCCGTCGCGTCTTTGTCCCCTGGACGTTCTGCTGCGTCACGAGCTCGGCCGCAGCGAAAACGAAGATACGAGAGGCGTTCGTGTGTGCGACGACCGCCGCGTAGCGGGGGTACTGCGATTCCACTCGCGCGAGCGGATAAAGGTGTGGGGTGTCCCCGATGTAGAGCCAGTGTTCGCTGATCGGCGCCGAGAGCTCAACCGTCTCGAAGAGTTCACCGGCCGAGCACGCGAATATCGCGGCGCCGTTTGCGGACGGTTGCAGGTCGTTGCCGAGATATGTCGCAATCCGCTCCATGTCTCTGTCGAGGCTGTCGCGTTCCGGCGATCCTTCCGGGTAGGTCCGGCTGCGAGCCTTCAATTCGGTTCGCACGAAGCTTTGGTACTGATCGCGTCCGGTCTGGCCGGGCTGGGTGTTGAGATATAGGCTGACAACCGGATAGGGTGCCGGTTCCCATTGCGCAAGTCTGTCTAGCTGCTCGGTGAGCGTCGCCATTCGTCCTCCATCTGATCCATGCATTCGGTCTGGGAGTGTCGATTTCAAGCCATATGCCACAGCACGCTAGAATCGCCAGCGAATGCGTCACGTCCCGTTTTGGTTCGATACCTTCCCGAAGAGCCGGCGTCCCTCGTATCCACGCCTCCGTGGTCAACACGAAACACAGGTCGCGATTGTTGGCGGCGGCCTGACCGGCGTCGCGTGCGCCCTCGCCTTCGCCACGGCTGGCGTGGACGTCATCCTGCTGGAATCGGGCGTCATCGGAGGCGGAGCGACCGCCGGCAGCGACGGACTCCTGCGCGAGGGATTCAACGCGTCCTTTCACGAAACGGCGGCACTCCATGGGTTGCGGACGACCCGGGCGCTCTGGGAAGGGATGCGGCGCGGCTCCCTCGATATGGCGGCAACGCTCCGGCGCTTGAACGTTCGCTGCCAGATGACGCCGATGGATGTGTTGACCGTCGCGCGGCCACGGCCGGAGGCCGTCAAGGCGCTCCGTCGAGAGCAGACCGCGCGCCGGGAAGCCGGGGCCGAGGCGAGCTGGGTCACGCCCGCAGCCGCCACGCGCGAGGCAGCGATCGAAAGCGGCGGCGCGATCCGGACCCACGCGGTGGCCATCGATCCGTACCGCGCCTGCCTTGGCCTGGCGGCGGCGGCCGTCGAGCGAGGCGCGGCGATCCACGAGCACAGCGCTGTGCGCCGGATCAAAGCGGCGTCCAAACATGTGGAAGTGGCGACGGCCGTCCGCGACGGTCCGCGCCGAGACGGTCGTGATCGCGACCGGTGCCCCGATCCAGGACCTTCGCGCACTCCGGCGCCACCTCAACGCAACCCAGCTTTATGGGGTCGTTACCGAGTCCCTTCCTGCGGCGGTGCGTAAGCAGGTCGGTCGGCGGGCGGTTGCTGTGGAGGACACGGGTGAGCCTCACCGGCTCGTCCGATGGTTGCCGGAAGACCGCGTCATGATCCACGGGGGACGGCAGGCTGAACTACCCGAGCGGGTTCGCGACCGTGCGCTTCCCCAGCGCACTGGCCAGTTGATGTATGAGCTGTCCCTTATGTATCCGGCGATTTCCGGAGTTCGGCCCTCCTGGTCGTGGGACACGCTCGATTACGAAACCGTGGATCGCCTGCCATTCATCGGGCCACACCGCAATTTCCCGCGGCATTTGTTCGCGTTTTCACCGGCGCGGCACGGCGTGGGGCTTGCGTGGACCGCAGCACGCCTGCTGGTCCGTCACTACCAGGGAGAGGCAGCGCGGGGCGACGAGGCCTTCGGGTTCTCCCGTATTCTCTGACCCCCAACTTGGGCCCAGGTACCGGCTAAACTTCCCCCCTCGACAGGAGGTCTAACACGCCATGCCACAGAACCCACGACGGCCGCGGCGCGTGGAACCGGCGATGGAGCACCTTCTCCGCCGCGCCGGCTTTGGCGCGAGTCAGGAAGAGATCGACCAGTACCTCGCGCTGGGGTATCAAGCCACGATCGCCCGCCTGGTGAACTACGAATCGGTGCCTGACGACGTCGATTCGTTCATCGGCAGCCCGGGCTACGCTGGCATTGCGGTGACCGGACGGTTGCTGCCCCAGGAGAACATCGCGCACGCGCGCGCGCGCTGGATCTTCCGGATGATCCATAGCCAGCGGCCGCTCCAGGAGAAGATGACGCTCTTCTGGCACAACCACTTCGCGACCGCGGTCTCCAAGGTCACCGGCACGCTGGGCTCGCCCGAAGGCATCCGCTACATGACGGCGAAGCCCTCGGAAGATCCCAACCAGGTGAAGGGGCAGATCGAGGTGCTGCGCGACTTCGCGCTGGGCAACTTCCGGGATCTGCTCGTCGCGATGGCGAAAGACGTGGCGATGTTGGTCTGGCTCGACGGCCGCCTGAACTTCCGCAACAACCCGCAGGAGAACTTCGCGCGCGAGTTGATGGAGCTCTTCACGATGGGCGTCGGCACCTTCGCTGAAGAAGACGTCTACGCCGCGGCGCGCGTGTTCACCGGCTGGAACCTGTCGCGACCGAGCAACGCCTACTATTCGTTTGTCTACAATCCGAACCAGCACGACCCGACCGCGAAGAACTTCTCGTTCCCGATCTACTCGAACGGCAGCCGCACGATTCCCGCACGGACCCCGGCTGAGGGCATGCAGGACGGCATCGATTTCATCAACGCCGTGGCGGCGCACCCTTTGACCGGTCCGCGGCTCGCGACCAAGCTCTATCGCTTCTTCATCAGTGAGACCGACACCCCGGACCCGCAGTTGATCGAGTCGCTCTCGAAGATCTACTACAGGGGCAACTTCGAGATGCGACCGGTCGTGGCGACCCTGTTGCTGTCTCCGCAGTTCACCAGCTCCAAGTCGCATTTCGCTCGTTATTCGTGGCCGGTCGAGTTCATCGTCCGCGCCATCAAGGAAGTGGGGTGGACGGGTTTCGCGATCAGCGATGCGAACGTGATGACGCCACTGCTCAATATGGGGCAGCAGCTCTACGAGCCGCCGGACGTGAACGGGTGGGAGCTGGGGACGGGATGGTTCTCGAGCGGCGCGATGCTCGCGAGGATGAACTTCGCCTCCACGCTCGCCTTCAACCAGAAGTTCAACCTGCGGGATACGACGCGCGGCCAGGCCAGTTCAGCCGAGGATCTCGTGGCGCTGATGTCGGATCGGCTCACGCCCTCGCCGTTTTCGTCGAACGGCTACAACGCGCTCGTGGACTACACGCGGGCGGGCGGCGGGTGGACCGGGTCTGACACGCAATTGGCGACCAAGGCATCCGGCCTCGCCCACTTGATCGTCGGTTCCGGCGAATACCAGTTGGTGTAGGGGAAATCCCAATGTCTATTAACAGACGCGAATTCGTCCGCGGCGGTGTGGCGGCCTTCACGGTCAGCTTCGCCGCCCCCGCGTTTCTGTCTGACCTGGCGCGGGCGCAGGGCGCGTCTCGACGCAATCTCGTCGTGCTGTATCTCAGCGGCGGGAACGACGCGTTGAGCACGTTGATCCCCTACAACGATCCGCAGTATTACGCGCGCCGGCCCACGATTGCGGTCCAGGCGGGCAACGTGCTGCAAATCGGGACCGACGCGCGCGGTGCGGCCTTAGGGCTTCACCCGCGTCTGACCGGTCTGCGGACCATCTTCAACTCCGGTCGCCTGGCGCTGGTTCAGCGGACCGGATACAGCAACTCGAGCCGGTCGCATTTCCTCGGCACCGACATCTGGTCCACGGGCGATCCGCAGTCGCCGCAGGGCACCGGGTGGCTGGGACGATATCTGGACCAGTTGCCGGCGCCGGTGGATCCGCTCACCGCATGGTCCACGCAGCGCGAGATCCCCAGGACGCTCATGGCCCGCACCGTTGGCGTTCCGGCGATCACCAACGTCACGACCTACGCATTTGCGAGCCCGAATCCTGGCACACCCGACGCGACATTCGGGCGTGAGACCGCTACCCGGATCTCGTCGCATGTCCCGGTGGATCAGCCGCAGCTGGCCTTCGTGAACTCCACTGCGCAGGCGGCCTTTGCCACGCTCGATCGCGTCTCGCAGGTCGGCAGCTATGTGTCCACGGTGACCTACCCGAACAACGGATTCGCGCAGGCGCTCCGAATGGTGGCGGGCGCGATCAATCGCGGCCTCGGCACGAAGATCTTCTGGGTGCAGACCGGCGGCTACGATACGCACGCGTCGCAGAACCCGAACCAGGCCAACGGCGCCTACAGCGGCTTGATGGGGACGCTGAACGACGGATTGCTCGCGTTCTACTCCGACCTGCTGAACCAGGGACTGCTCAACGACACGCTGATCCTGCAGTTCTCGGAGTTCGGCCGCCGCATCTCGGAAAACGGAAGCAACGGCACCGACCATGGCGCAGGCGGCCTGATGATGGCGATTGGCGGATCGGTCCGTGGAGGCCTCTACGGCACCGCCGCCGACCTCCGCCCCGGGAACGACAATCCCACGCTGGAAAACAACAGCGGCGATGTGCGCTACGAGACCGACTTCCGCGCCGTCTACGCGAAGGTGATTGATTCCTGGCTGGGCGGGAACTCCGTCAGCATTCTCGGCGGCGACTTCCGCGCAGGAGCGCCTCAGATTCTCTGACGCTCCCGTGCAATGCTGAATGCTGAATTTTGAATGCTGAATCAAGTTGGCAAGGGCCAACTGAAAAATGAATTCAGCATTCAGCATTCAATTAGCATTGCGCCTATTGATCGAAGAGCCCTCTCATGGCGATGTCGATTTCCGGGTATCTGAAGTGATACCCGTGCGCCTGGGCCTTCGCGGGAATCACGCGTTGGCCGGTCAGGAGCAGCGCCTCCGCACGTTCTGCTCCCAGCAGTAGTCGCAGCGCAGGCGCGGGCGCCGGCACCAGTGCCGGGCGGTGCATGGCTCGGCCGAGGGCTTTCATGAATTCGCGGTTCGTCACCGGGTGTGGCGCCGTGGCGTTCAGGGGACCTTCGACCGCCGGGGTCTCGATGACCCAGCGGACCATCTCGATGTAGTCGAGCCGGTGAATCCACGACATGTACCTGACGCCCCGAGCCGAGCGGGCCGCCGGCGAAGAAGCGGAACGGGGGCATCATCTTCGGAAGCGCGCCACCGGCGCGCTCGAGCACCACACCGGTGCGCATCAGCACCACTCGCGTGCCGGCCCGCTCCGCGCGGCGTGCCTCGTCTTCCCAATCCACACTCAGATGTGCGAGAAAATCGTTGCCGGCTGGTGAGGCTTCCGTTTTGGGCTCGGCCCCGGCGCCGTAATATCCCGCTCCGCTCGCGCTGATCAGCACCTTCGGTGGCTTCGCTGCAGTGAGGATCGCGTTGGCGATCGCGCGAGTGGGGACGATGCGGCTGTCGCGAAGTTGCGATTTACGCTGCGGCGTCCAGCGTCCGTCGCCGATCGATTCGCCGGACAGGTTGACGACCACGTCGGCATCCTCGACCAGGCTGGCGAGTGCGACCGTTGTGGCGGGATCACTCGATGCCGGGATCCATCCGACCTTCGTGATGCCTGGCACGCCCGTTCCCGACTCGTGTCGCGATTCTCCGGGCTTCACGCTGCGCGTCAACACCCGGACGTCGTGCCCTTCCTCGGCATGGACTTCCGCGAGCGGGCTGCCCAGGAACCCGGTGCCGCCGGCGATGACGAGTTTCATGATCTCATTGGACGCAAAAGGGTTAGCCGTGGTTTGCACTATAATGGTGGCACTTCCCCGAGCAGCCAGCGAGGTTTTCATGCGCGCCTTACTGCGGCTATGTGTCCTGCTCTGCACAGGGGCTGGGCTCGCCGCGCAGGCCGGACACGATACGCGTTCCGGCCAACATCAAGGCCGAAGGTCTGCCGCCCATATCGGCGACGGTCGTCGAGAAGCTGAAACCCTACGCGCAGTTTTCACGCACGACCCTCGCGAACTGGCATCCGACGAAAAACGAGATGCTGGTGACGAGTCTTGCTACCGGAACGCCGCAAATCCAGGTCGTGAGCGCGCCGGCGACTCCACCTCAACCTCTTGCGGACGGCCTCGCTGGAGTGACCCCCTCGTACGGCTGGCTGTCGAATGACTTCTTCACGTACCGTCGTGATGCCGGCGGTGCCGAGCAGTACCAGATCTACCGGTTCGACGTGGCGACGGCGAAACAGACGATGTTGACCGACGGGAAGTCCCGCAATGGGATTCCCGTCTGGTCGCGCCGCACGCATCGCATCGCCTTCGCGTCCAACCGCCGCAATGGCAAGGACTGGGACATCTACGTGATGGACGTCCTGAATCCCAAGACTGCGCGGATGCTGTTCGAAGCCAGCGGCGTCTGGAGCGCCGCGGACTGGTCGCCGGATGACACGCAGCTCCTCGTGATCGAGTCGTTGCCCGGCAACGACACCGCCCTCTGGTCCGTTGACGTTGAAACAGGTGCGAGAACGGCGCTCGTGGACGGCGCACGGGCGACGTGGCGCGTGCCGCAGTACAGTCCCGACGGCAAGTCCATCTATGCGGTGAGCAACCGCAATTCCGAGCTGGCCAGGGTGTGGAAGTACTCCGCTGGAAATTGGACTCCGCTGACGCGCGACGGAGACTCCGTCGAGACTGCGGCGTTGTCTACAGACGGAAAGCTTCTCGCAGTGGTGTTCGACCGGGATGCCTCCAGCCGGCTGGAACTGCTCGATGCCGCGAAGGGCAAGGTGAAGAAGAAGCCTGCGCTGCCCGCGGGGATCATCAGCGGAGTTCGATGGAACCGCGCCGGGAACGCCGTCGGCTTCTCGCTGAACACGCTCCGCACCGCGTCTGACGCCTTCAGCGTGGACGCCGGATCCGGACGCGTCACCCGATGGACCGAGAGCGCGATCGGCGGCCTCGACGCGTCCGCGATGCCCGATCCGCAGATCGTGCGGTGGAAGAGCTTCGACGGCAAGATGATCTCCGGCGTGCTCTACCAGCCGCCCTCGAAGTTCAAGGGCCCTCGGCCGGTGATGATCAACATTCACGGCGGTCCGAGCGACGCCTACGAACGTCCCCGGTTCCAGGGGCGCAGCGGTTACTTTCTCAACGAACTCGGCGTCGCGATCATTTTTCCCAACGTGCGCGGCAGCTTCGGCTTCGGCAAGACCTACGAGAAGCTGGACGATCAGCGAAACCGCGAAGACGCGGTCAAGGACATCGGCGCCTTGCTGGACTGGATCGGGAAGCAGCGGACGCTCGACGCGAAGCGAGTCATGGTCACCGGCGTCAGCTACGGCGGGTATATGACGTATGCCGTGGCTGCGAAATACCCAGGCCGGATTCGGGCGGCGTACGCCGGTGCAGCCATCTCAGACTTCGCGACGTTTCTGAAAACGACCGAGCCGAGTCGCGTGGAGGACCGGCGCTCGGAGTACGGCGACGAACGCGACGCGGACATGAGTGAGTTCCTGCGCAGCATCTCGCCGCTGAACTACGCCGAGAAGATCCAGGTGCCGCTGATGATTGCCCACGGGCGGAAGGACGTTCGGGTGCCGGTGGGCCAGGCCGAGGCGATCGCTGCGGCAGTCAAACTGCACAATCCCAACGTCTGGCTCGTGATCTACGAGGACGAAGGCCATGAGACGTTCCTCCTGGCCGGCGCGAACTCGCAGTTCCACTTCCACACCTGGATCACGTTCATGGAGAAGTTCCTGCTGAACTAACGCTCTCCGTTGTCCGTTGTCCGTTGTCCGTTGTCCGCGGCTCGCGGTTTGGAGGCCAACGCGGCATTCACCTGGTCGAGCACGTCTGCCAGCTCGGCGCGATGACGGCGCAGCCGCTGCCGCGTGTTGGGGTGGGTGCCTCGCAGCGCGAGCCACGAACGAGCCGTGCGCCAGGCGGAAAGCTCGCGCTCGATGGCGAAGAGTCCCGCGATCCCGAGCAAGGGCAGCGCGGCGGTCGTGAGGATTCCCGATACGACGCCGAAGCGCCTTCCGACAAGCGTTGCCAGGAGGACGGTCCACACCAGGTAGAAAATCGTCCCGGCAATGGCCTTGGCGCTCGCCGTGACGTCGCTGTCGCGCTGCAGGCGTCCGATGACCGCGGTCAACAGATAGGGCAGCGCGAACACGACGCGTCGTCACAAGTGCCAGCGGCACGAGAACGATCGCCCGCGGGAGCTCCCGGGCGACGAACCGGGCAGCGTCTGATCGGGAAACGTTCCAGTCGAGCGTGCGATCGCGGAGGCCGAAGCGGCGGAGCCGCTGATCGTAGCGGCGGAACTGCAGCAAGGCAGTGTCGTACCACTCCGGATCGGTCTCGCGCAGCCGTTGCACGCCGGCGGCAATCGCGCGGCGGCGGTCGATGAGCGCCTGCGGGTCCGGTTCGGTCGGCCGCTCCGACCGGTAGAGTCGCTCGATCCGCCGCACCAGCGCGGCGTCGGCTTCGGGATCCGCTTCGACGATCAACCGGCGCATGTGCCGCGCGATCTCGGACGTCAGATCGTTCGCCGACGCGCCGTGCGGCACCGCAAACGGCGGCCCATAAACGACCGTCATGCGCGAGCGGAAGTCCGTCTTGCGATCGGGGTTGATGCCGACTGGGACGAGTCGAACGGGCACGCCTTTCGCCGTGGCCGACAGCGCCATGCGCGCGGCGCCGGTCCTCAACGGTTCGAGCTTTCCGGTGGAATGACTGATGCCCTCGGGAAACAGGCAGATCGCCTCCCCCTGCTGCAGAGCGGCATCGACCGCCGCAAACGTCTCCGTGTTGCGGCTCGTATCGACCCCCTCGTCCTGGCGACGGAAAACGGGAATCGCTCCCGCGGCACGAAGCACGGGACGCAGGGGCGTGTTGAACAACGTGGACTTCGCGAGGAACCGGATGGGCCGTCCCGCAGTCGCCATCACGAGCGCAGGGTCGAGCAAAGAGTTGGGATGGTTGGGCAGCAGAAGCAGGGGGCCGCTCGCCGGCGGTTCGCCAACATGATCCACCCGGTAAAACACGCGGGAGATCGCATTCGCTACGCGGTCGATGAGCCGCATCAGTGTGAGGTGGCGAGCTCGGCTTCTGCCGCACGCGCTTCGCGGCGCCCCGCCTCGACGTTGACCCGCGTCAGCAGCAGTCCGCCGGCGACGAAGAAGATGAGGATCGCGAGAATCGCGCTGCGCCCGGAGCCGGTCGTGGAGACCACCAGCGCGAAGATCGCAGGGCCAAGCACGCCGGCATAGCGCTCGAAGACGCTGAAGAACGCGAAAAACTCCGAGGACTTCTGCCGCGGGATCATGCTGGCGAACATGGACCGGCTGAGCGCCTGCGTGCCTCCCTGGACGAGCCCGACCAGCACCGCTAGCGCAAAGAAATGCACCGAGCTGGTCATGAAGTAGCCGAGCACCGTGATGAAGGCGTAGACCGCGAGGCCGAGAAAGACCGCTGTCTTCGGGCCAATCCTCGCCGCGAGCATGCCGAACGCGAACGCCGCCGGGACGCCGATGAACTGGGTCAACAGCAGCGCGGTGATCATCGCGCCCGTATCGATACCGATGCTCTGGCCGTAGCTGGTGGCCATCCGGATCATCGTCTGGATGCCGTCGTTGTAGATGAGGAACGCCAGCAGGAACCACAGCGCCTGGCGGTAGCGGCGCAGGTCCTTGAAGGTCTGCACCATCTGTCGCACGCTTTCGCCGATCGACATCCGGTGCGCGACGCCGCCCACGAGACGCCTTCGGCTCCCGCACGGTCCGCATCAGCGGCAGCGTGAAGAGCCCCCACCAAATACCTACACTGACAAAACTCAGGCGCGTCGCGGTGCCGGCATCGGGAATCCCGAACACGGCCGGCTTCATGATCATGGCGGCGTTGATAGCCAGCAGGACGCCGCCTCCCAGGTATCCGATCGCATAGCCGGCCGACGACACCGCATCCAGCTTCCCTGGCGGCACCAGGTGCGGCAGCAGCGCTTCATAGAAGACGATGCTTCCGGCCACGCCGATATTGCCGATCACGAATAGCGTCAGCGCCAGCAGCCAGTCCCCTTCTCTGATCCAGAACATCGAGAAACAGGTCAGGATCCCGAGGCTGGCAAAGGCCGCGAGCAGGGGCTTCTTGATGGCCGAGTGATCAGCCATGGCGCCGAGCACCGGGGCGATGATCGCCACGATGAAGATCGCGAGCGCCGACGCCCATCCGAGGCGCGCCAGCGCGACGTCAGATTCCAGCCCTTTGGCGGCCACGGCGTTGAAGTACACCGGAAAGATCGCCGCGATGATGGTCGTCTGGTACGCCGAGTTCGCCCAGTCGTACATCGCCCACGCGCGGAGCTCCGGTGTTCCGAGGCCGAGACGCTCGAGCAGCTTCAATAGGTTCTCCTGGCGATCCACTCGCGGAGCAACGAGTCGACGACGACGTACTGGGTGCCCTCGCGGGCGAGGATGTCCTCGCGCACGAGCGCGGCGAGCGCCGCCTGCACCGTGGAGGCGCCGCTCAAGCGGTAGCGTCCGCGCACGTCGGCGGAGAGCAGCTCGCGGCCGTCCTCGATGACCGCGGACCGCAACGTGGCGCGCTGCGGCAGCGTCAGCCGCTGCCACATGCTTTCGAACAGGGTTTCGTGCTCGCCGAGCAGCCGCTTCAAGGTCTCGTGCAGGTCGTCCAGTCCCGCACTCTTCCGGCCGGCCGCGCGCACATCGTCCCACATCTCGTGCGCGAGGCGTTGCACGTCGTAAGGCAGGTTGCCCGCCAGCTCCACGACCGCGGCGCCCAGGCCGGGCGCCGGCTTCACACCGGTGGCCTTGAAACGCGCTTCGACGAACTCGGCGAAACGATCGGGCGGGATCTTCTGGAGCCGCATGACCGGTCCCGCCTTGTAGAACGGCCGGCTGCGCCCAAGCATGCGCTCCATCAGCGCCGGCTCGGAGCCGGAGAAGACGTAACCCGCCTGGCGCTGATGCTGGACGGCGGCGCGCAGGGCATGTTCGACGCTGCCGCCGTTGAACGACGCAATCGCCTGGAACTCGTCGAGCGCGATCGCCAGCTTGCGCTTGCGCGCGGCGGCGATCTTCCCGGGCAGCGCGAAGACCTCCTGCGCGAGGCGCGAGACGTCCTTGTCGCTTTGCGCGGCCGGGAACGACACGGCCAGCTGTCCGCGGCCGAGCTCGTCCGGTTCGACGCGCACCTCGGGGCGCATGCCGCTGAGCATCTCGCGCAGCCAGGCGCGCGCGCGATCGACGGTCGTATCGACCGACAACAACGCCCGCGCATAGCCCTCCAGGAACGCGACGTACGAGCTGTAGCTGCTGACGGTCACGTCCACGGTCAGCGCGCCATGCTTCGCCGCCGCCGCCAAGGCGCGCGCCACGAGAGACGACTTGCCGTAACGGCGAGGCGAGATCAAAAAGACCTTTTGCCCCGCCAGCAAGTCGCCGGTCAGCCGGTCGAGCTCGGTCTCCCGTGCGACGAACGCACTCGCGGGGATGACCTCGCCGTAGACGAATGGATTCTCCATTAACCCCATTGGTCGAAACGCCCGGGTGACTCGAATTACGTCAACTAGCGTAACCGCTACGGAGTTTAACGTAACGGGGGGATGGGCTCAACGGGGATGGGGTTGGGGAGGACCCAGGTGGCCCTGGCGGTCCAGACGGTGCGGTCCTGGGGCAGCCAGGCGGGGAGGCTTTGCCAGCCGCTGCCGCCAGGGAGGCGGGAAGAGCTCACCGTGACGCGGGTCTGGCGAAGGCGTTCCTCGCTCACGCCGGTGAAGCTGGCGCGGAACGCCACGCCTTCCGCCGGCGGTGCGATGTAGATGGCCGTCCATCGCCCGAGACGCCGGACGCCAGGCAGGCTGCTGCGCGCAGGCATCACGCCGTCAGGCAGGACGAAGGCCACCGAGACGCCCGGTTCGCGGGACGCGACCGCGATCGCCAGTTCCTGGCCACCGGTGACGTCTCTGACCCTGTAGGAGGTGATCTGCGCCGGTGCCGGCCCGAGTGCCAGCGCCGTACCGGAAAACACAAACGGATTGCGCAACAGCGCGCGCGGAACGGTCGTCTGTCGTTCGCTCCGTCCAGGTACCCAGTCGGTTGGAGCGCCGTCAGCGACGTCGATCCCCGGCTCGTTGGATCCAATCTGCCACAACGACACGGAGGAATCATCGTCTTGGAAGGCTCGTACGTCACGGCGCAACGGCTGTGCGTACGTGTACGCCGGGGCGACGTAGGCCAGTGGCGCAGTGATCGCGACGGTGAGGAGGCAGACCACCGTCACCGCGGTCGGACGAATCAGCGGTCGCTCTGCAGCCACCGTCGCGATGAACGGGGGTGCGACCATCAGCCCTCCGACGGCCATCAGTACCCGCGAAGACATAGACAGGGGTCACGATCGGAAGCCGGCCGAAGACGGCGACCGCGAACTGCATCAACTCCAGCGAGTCTCGCAGCCATAGGGTTGCGGACGCCGCGAGGATCAGGATCGACACGATGCGCACCACCAGCGGGTTGCGAATCGGCACGATCGAGAGGAGGAGCCCCGCCACCAGCAGCGGGAGCGTCCATAGATACGATGCCGCCGGCGCGAACCACGAGGCGCCGAGTCCCAGCAGGATCCAGACCGGTAGCGTGTAGGTCCAGACGACCGCCGGATGGCGCAGCCCACGCGCGCGCGATGGGAGCCAGCGGCCGACGCGCGTCACCATCCACCCCAGTGCGGCGGCGACCGATGCCAGCATCAGGAAGAACCGCTCCGGCCGGGCGTACCACGGATGGTAAACCTCACGCCCGACGCGTAGCAGCCAGCTCGCGCCGATCATTCCTCCCACGACACAGGCGAGCGCGATCGCGGCCCAGATGAAGCCGAGCAGCCAGCGCCCTCGTCCCTCGTGCGAACCGACGAAACGCGTGACGCGCATCCAGGCGAGGAAGCCGATCACGGCCGCGATGGCACCGATGATCCAGTCGAACGCCGCGCTGTAGACGAGAGCCGTGCGTCCCACGACGTCGAAGTAGGTCGCGGTGCGCGCATCACGCTGGGTGATATCGACCTGTTGCATGGCCGCAAGGATGCCGAGGACGTTTTGGCCGGTTTCGCGGATCGACTCCGATGAGAGCCTATCGGGCGTATCGCGCGCCGTGTGATACGCGTAGCTGTCGCCGACGATGGCGAAGTTGAGCCCGGGAATCTCGTGGCGACGGAAGACCGAGAAGTCCGTGTCGTTCGGGAGCCGCCGGTACACCTCGATGGCGAACGAACCTCCACGCGGCCGAGGCGCGTGCCGGGCCCACGGCCGAACGATCCAGCGGTTGGCCGGCCCAGTCTCGAAAAGCAACGCGGACCCAGACGCGCCGCTGGCTTCGACGTTGATGTAGGCCTGGAGGCGATCGGTGATTTCGCGATCCGTCATGAGTGCCTCCGCACCCATCAAGCCAACCTCTTCCGCGTCGGTGATCAGCACGAACGTCGTCCATCGACGCGGCCGTGCGGCAATGAGGCGTGCCGCTTCCAACGACACCGCGACGCCAAACGCATCGTCGCCGGCGCCCGGGGCCTCGGCGCTGGAGTCGTAATGAGACAGCAGCCCGAAGGCTTCGCGCCGCTCACCCTGGAGTACGCCGATGATGTTGGACACGCGTGTTGTGAGCCCAAACTCGGCCGCGCGTGCGTCGGCTTCCTGCACGCGCACCTCGTAGCCGTAGAGCTTCAGCTGGTCGATGATGTACGCCCTGGCGCGGGCGTTGGCTGGCGTGCCCACCGGACGGCTTCCGATCGTGCCGGCGAGCATCTCAACGTGAGCGCGGGCGTTGGTCTCTGAAAACAGGATCGGTTCGCGGGCGCAGCCGGAAAGCGCCGCTGCGGCGAGAGCCAGGAAGATTTGTCCGCGCGTTCGCATCGCGGACAGCCTATCATCGCGCCTGCAGGACTCACGTGAGCAGGCGCCTCTTGTGCTTCGTCCTTGTCGCTGTCTCCATTGCTGGCTGTCGGGCTGTCGCCACGCAGGAGCCCGTGCCGACGGTCTACAGCGACGACGTCAACGATCCGTGGAACCGCCTGTTCTCGATCATGTTCACTCGCACGGTGACGCACCGGAAGACGAGCGAGTTTGCGGACGCCGGGCCGTTCAACCGACTTCGGCGAGAACGACTTCAGGCTCTTTTCGATCAGCACGAGGACGTTCGAGCGCTTCGAAGCATGGCGATCGGGCTATCGCTCCGTTCTATCCATCCCCGACTTCCTCTACCTGCCGCGAACTCCGCCGCCGCTGCGCGACCCGCGCTTCGAGGGCCTTCGACGAGGCGCTGACGGCCGCGCTCGCCGACAACCGGCCACGAACCCCGGTGATCGCGTGTTGATGCAGGCCGACCTCTGGGCCGTGTTCGACCGACTCCGGGCCGGCGATCAGCGATGTCCCCCTGCTCGCGCGAATGATCGCGAAACTGGCGCTGGCGCGCGAGGAGATCGCGGCACTTCCGGACCAGTACGCGCAGCGCGCGCCAAGCGGGCCTTGCCCGATCTGTTTCGCCGGGAAGCCGGTGGCAGGAGATCGTCTGGTTCGACCGCCGTTTCCACGACACTGACGCGACCTTTCGCCAGGCGACGCGTGTGTTCGTCTTACCGATGGACACCGTGACCGGATCGTCGCGCCTTCGTCGACGATCTTCGGTTCCTGGCGATCGCCGCATGGAAGCATCCCTCCGCGGCCACGAGGAACGCGGACGCGCGGGCGCTCTCGCAGCTCGCCGGTGCGGCGCTGGTCATGCAGATGCTGACGATCGACAAGAACGGCGACGATCGTTCCGACGCCGCTCGTCTACACCGTGCAAACCCGGATGTTCACGACGGATAGGGATGGCAAGCCCGCGACAGTGCCAGCGGAGCACGAGTTGAGTCGGCGGCTGCTGCGCACGCAACCGGAGAAGGGCGGTCTCCACACGTTTAGTGGCCCAGAGCCCGCGTACAGTTCGAGGAGCCGGGAACGACTACGGGTTCGCCTCCCCGCAACTTCGGAACAGTTCGCGAGCCGATCCTCGGGACCGTGGCAACGCGCTGCGCGGCGTGTCACGGCCAGGGACCGCACCTATTCACGTTTTCAGTGACACTTCAAGGACATTGGCGCCGGTGAGGGTGCTGGATCAGCCCAACCAGGACAGGGCGGTCTACGTGGCGGCGCAAAAGAAAACGCGCGAAGACTACAAGCGTCTTCGCGCGTTGTTCTCCGAGACACCGAGGCAGGACTGAAGTCCTGCGCTACAGGAGCTCTTGTAGCGCAGGTCTTTAGACCTGCCTTACGATTTCTGAATTCGCAGATCCCCGCTGAACGTTTTGAACTTCAGCGTGGCGCCGGTGCCGCTGCCAATGTCGCCACTCACGTTCCGCCGGCTGCTGCTGCGCATCGAGATCGGCAGGTCGCTATCCACGCTGCCGCTGAAGCTGTTGAACTCCACGCGGCCGGACGCGTTGCCACCCACCAGGATGCGGATGTCGCCGCTGAACGTCTCGCCGGTGAGTTCGGGCATCTGAGAGGCCGAGGCGACATTCAACATCACGTCACCGCTGAAGGTCTCGGCGTTGATCCGTGACTGGACGCCCGTGACTTCGAGCTTTCCAGAAAACGAATACAGATCGAGCTGGGTGCCGAAGGGGACCTTGATGTCGAAATCGGTCTCGACGACGTTGTTGTTCTTCTCGCGCCAGCCCTCGTCGCGCTTGTTGGCCTCGATTGACACCGAGGAGCCCGAGGCGGTGATTTCGAGCTTGATGTTGTCGAGCGCCTCGCGTTTCGCCCGGCGCACGGCATGGACGACGACGTCGGTGCCGCTGGTGCCGGTGATACGCACGTCACCCGAGAAGTTCTTCAGCTTCAGCTGTCCGCTGGCGCCAATTGGCACGGTGCGATCGATGGTTTCGGTTTCTTTTTGCCCGGCGCTTGCGGGCACGGCCGTAAGGGCCAGGAGGAGCGCGGCGGTAGTAAATCTCATAGTGCAGGCTTAGACGGGATGTCCCGCGCCCGCGTTCATTGCCCGCCGATTTTCAACCGTCCTGTGTAGAGCGCCATCCCTACGACCGCGTCGATCCCGAGGGCGTCGAGCCGATCGACTTCGTCCTGCGTCGTAATGCCACCCGCCGCCGTGACCTTCCTCGACGTGGCATGCAGCGATGGTCGCGATTGCGGCCATATCGGTTCCCTGCATGAGGCCTTCGAGATCCACGTGGGTGTAGAGGAACTCGCCGAAGAACGGCTCGAGCGCCCGCACGGCTTCCACAGGAGAGATCTCCAGCTGCGTGCGCCAGCCCTGGATCACGACCTTGCCGCCGCGGCTGTCCACGGCGGCGATCAACCGCTCCGTGCCGAAGGTCTCCGCGAGGGTCCGCGCGAACGCCGCGTCCACGCGCCCCTGGTTGAAGAGCGACGACCCGAGGATCACGTGGGTGGCGCCGGCCTCGAGGACGTCGCGCGCGCGCCCGACCGTCCGGATGCCGCCGCCGACGCGACAGGGAAGCTCGGCGCAGATGCGCGTCACCAGGTCATCGTTGTCGCCGGCATCCTTGGCAGCGTCGAGGTCGATCAGCTGCACCTTCGGCATCCCGCGGAACCGCGAGATCCACACATCGATGTCGGTCGTCTCGACGGCGAGCTTCTCGCCCTGCACGAGTTGCACGATGCGGCCGCCCTGGAGATCGATGGATGGAATAGCATGGTATCCTGGCGAACAGGAATTCCGTGCTGGTTCAGATACGCCTTCAAATCCTTCACCGGGTGTTCCGAGAAATGGAACACCGAGGCCGCCAGCGCCGCGTCGGCCTGGCCATCCGTGAACACTTCCAGGAAATGTTCGAACTGGCCGGCGCCGCCGGACGCGATGACGGGAATCGAGACCGCGGCCGCGACGGCTGACGTCAACCGGCAGTCGAAACCGGATCTGGTGCCGTCACGGTCGATCGACGTCAGGAGGATTTCACCCGCGCCACGAGACTCCGCTTCGCGCGCCCATTCGACGGCGTCACGGCTGGTGGAGACTTGTCCGCTCCTGGCAAACACCGTCCATCCTGACCCTTCGGCTTTCGCATCCACCGCGACGATCACCGCCTGACTGCCGTAGCGCTGCGCCAGCCGCGTGATGAGCGAGGGATCCGCCAACGCCGCAGAGTTCACGCTCACCTTGTCGGCGCCGGCCTCGATCACCACCGCCGCGTCATCGTCCGAACGAATGCCGCCACCAACCGTCAAGGGAATGAACAGCTCTTTCGAGACCGCCCGCACCGTTTCGGTGAGGGTCCCGCGTCCTTCGAGCGTAGCGGTGACGTCGAGGATGACGACCTCGTCGATGCCGTCCACGTTGTAGCGCCGCGCCAGTGCGGACGGATCGCCGGCCTCCTTCAACTGACCGAAATTGATCCCCTTGACGACGCGGCCGTTGCGCACGTCGAGGCAGGCAATGATGCGGCGCGCGAGCATTAGTCCTGGACCAGCCGGACGAAGTTCTGAAGGACGCGCAAGCCCGCCTCCGAGGACTTCTCCGGATGAAACTGGACGCCAAAGACGCGGCCACTCTCGACGACTGCCGCGAAGGCCTCGCCATGGGTCGTCGTGGCCGTGCACTCTGCCGTGACAGGCGCCGCGAAGGCGTGGGTGAAGTAGACGTTCGCTCCCTCGCGAACATCGTGCAGGAGTTCGGAGGGTCCCGACCGCGACAGCGAGTTCCACCCGACGTGAGGCACCTTCAGCGGGCGCTGGACGTCGATGCGGCGGCAGACGCCGGCAATGATGCCGAGTCCCGGCACATCGGGGGCTTCCTCGCTGCCTTCGAAGAGCCACTGCATCCCGAGACAGATGCCGAGGAGCGGGATGCCGCTCTCGATCTGGCGACGGATGGCTTGCCGCCAGTTCCCGCCCAACACCGCCGTCGTCGAGAAGTGTCCGACTCCGGGCACGACGATTCCTGTCGCGCGCTCCAAGTCGATCGGCGACCCGGGACTGTAGAGCTCCGCACCGACAGCGGCGAACCCTTTTCTGACCGAAGTCAGATTGCCGGCGCCGTAGTCGATCAGCGCGATGCCGCTCACAGCAAGCCCTTCGTTGACGGCAAAACCTTCGCGAGCCGTCGATCCTTCGAGCACGCAAACCGCAACGCGCGTGCGAAAGCCTTGAACACGGCCTCGATCTGGTGGTGGCTCGAACGGCCGTACATCACCTTCACGTGCACGTTGGCCTTCGCGCCCTGCGCGAACCCGTCGAAGAAGTCGTCGACCAGCTCGGTCTGGAGATCTCCGACGCGTGAGGCTCGCGGCTTGAGGTCTACGACCGCGTGCACTCGTCCACCGAGGTCGATCGCCGCCACTGCGAGCGTCTCGTCCATCGGCATCACGAAGTAGCCGGCGCGGTTGATGCCACGCCTCGAGCCAAGCGCGGTAGCGACGGCTTCGCCAAGCGCGATGCCCAGGTCTTCGACGGTGTGATGCTGATCGACGTCGAGGTCCCCGGCGGCACGGATCTTCAGATCGAACCCGCCGTGACGCGCGACGAGTTCCAGCATGTGGTCGAGGAAGCGAATGCCGGTGCGGACGTCATATCGTCCGCGTCCGTCGAGCGCCAGCGAGAGCTGGATCGACGTTTCCTTCGTCGTTCGATCGACAACCGCCCGGCGAGCCTTTACCGCTGGGGTCACAGGACCTCCTCGATGGCCGCGATGCATTCGCGGGTGTGGCGGGTGACACCTGTGGTGATGCGAACGCAGCCTCGACACGCCTGGTCCGACGAGCGGTCGCGCACGTAGATGCCCTTCGACTGAAGACCGGCGACCACCTGTTTGGCGCGGTCGCCAAAGCGCGCGAAGACGAAATTCGCCTCGCTGCGCCAGTACGGAACCTCCAGTCGGTCGAGCGCTTCGTAGAGCATCTGCTTCGACTCCGAGGTTTCGCGAAGATAGCCTTCGAGATGATCTTTGTCGGCGAGCGCGGCGGGAAGGGCGGCCGCTGCGGCGATGTTGATGCTATAGGGGGGAACGACGCGCCGGATCGGCAGCAACGTCTCGGGCGTGCCGACCAGCGCACCCACGCGAATTCCAGCCAGGCCGTAGGCCTTGGCGAACGTGCGGCCGATCACGATGTTCGGCCGGGCCGCGGCGTCAGGATCGCCGATCAGCGACGTGCCGCTAAAGTCCGCGTAAGCCTCGTCGAGAAACACCGTCGCCTGCGGCGCGGCGTCGGCGATGGCAAAGATCGATCCCTCGCGGGATCACGAGACCGGTCGGGTTGTTGGGACTGGTGAGGAACACCAGCCTGGTGCGATCGTTGATTCGCGACAGCACCTCGAGCAGAGGAAACGAGAAATCGTCCGGTTGCTGGACTTCGATCACGTGCCCACCCGCTGCGTCGGCCGACGCAGCATACATGTCGAACGCGGGAGCAATGACGATCGCCTCGAACGGCGCGCTCTCCGGACTCCGCCGGAACGCCGCCACGCTGATGGCAAGGATGCCCTCGTCGAGCCCGTTGGTCAGCAGGAGCTCCTCGTCGGTAACTCCCAGGTGTCGGGCGCACGCCGCAATCGCGTGCGAGTAGTCCGGATAGAAGGCCGCCTGCGTACAGGTAATGGACCGCAGCGCCTCGAGGACGGCCGGCGAGCAGCCGGCAGTGTTCTCGTTCAGGTGCAGCCGCAGGCCGGACGAAGGGGTGGCCGGTCTTTCGTACTCGTGGCTCATCGCGCGGCTCCCATGCGAACGTCGATCGATGCCGCATGCGCGGTCAGACCTTCAGCACGGGCAAGTGCCGAGGCAGCCGGTCCAATTCGGCGTAACCCGTCCGCGGTGATGGTCTGCACCGACGTGACGCGCACGAAATCCGCGGCGCTGAGCCCGCCCCGCGCGCGCGCGGCGCCGCTCGTTGGCAGCACGTGGTTCGATCCGGTCATGTAATCTCCAAGCGCCTGCGCACTGGTTCTGCCAACGAAGACGGTTCCAGCACAGGTCAGACGCGCCGCGACCCTGGCGGTGTCGCACACGGCGTGCTCCGGCGCAGCACGCTGACACAGCTCGATCGCTTCGTCCATCGTCGCCGTGACGATGATGCCGCCGTGGCGGCGGAAGGCTTCAGCGGCCGGACCCGACGAGGGCAGTTGCCGCTCGCACTGCCGTGCCACCGCTTGCGCCAACAGCCGCGACGGCGTGATCAGGATGGCGCGAGCATCCACATCATGTTCTGCCTGGGCGATCAAGTCGGCGGCGATCCAGTCAGCGCGGCCGGTCGCAGACACCACGACGATCTCGCTCGGTCCGGCGAAGAAGTCGATGGCACAGTCACGCGAGACCTGCGCCTTTGCGGCGGCGACAAAGGCGTTGCCAGGACCGACGATCCTGTCCACCCGCGGCACGCTCGCGGTCCCGTACGCAAGCGCGGCAATGGCGTGCGCGCCTCCGATTCGGAACACCCGATCCACGCCGGCTTCAAGCGCCGCCAGCATGACCGTGGCGTCCGGATGAGGACAGACGACGATCACTTCGCGCACGCCCGCCACCCGGGCGGGAATCGCGGTCATCAGCAACGAGGAGGGGAGGGGATACCGTCCCGCCGGAACGTAGCAGCCGGCGCGGTCGAGGGGCGTGACTCGCTGCTCGATCGTGACGCCCGCCGCCGTGCGCGTGCGCCATCCGCGCGGCACCTGTTTCTTCGCGACGCTTCGAATGTGGCGAGCCGCCAGCGTCACGGCGTCGCGCACCTCTTTCGGTACCCCCCGCGACCCCTGGCGAAGGTCGGCGAGGGACAGCTCCAGCGGCCCGTGCAGGCCGTCGAGCGTTCGTGCGTAGCGGCGCACGGCCTCGTCGCCGTGCTCGCGCACGTCGGCGATGATCTTCGCTACGCGCCGTTCGACGGTCGGCGATCTCCCCGTGCTCTGTGAGAGCAAGGCATTGACGCGTCGTGTGTCGGAAGAGGAAATCAATCTCATAGAACGATCTTGTTGAGCGGATACTCGACGATCCCCTGGGCGCGCGCGGCCTTCAGGCGCGGAATCAAGTCGCGGACGGTCCGCTCCTCGATGATGGTGTTGAGCGCCACCCAGTCGGGGTCTGCGAGCGGCGAAATCGTCGGGCGCTGGAGCGCCGGCAGCAGCGAGAGCACACCGTCGAGGTCCTCGCGGCGCACGTTCAACATGATCCCGACGCGCCCCTGCGCCTCGATCGCGGCCCGCAGCAGCAGCGCGATGTTCTGGAGCTTCGTGCGCTTCCATTCGTCCTGCAGCGCCGTGGGGTTCGCGATCAGCTGGGTGTTCGACTCGACGACGGTATCGATGATGCGAAGTCGGTTGGCACGCAGCGAGGTTCCGGTTTCGGTGACCTCGACGATCGCATCGGCGAGCGTCGGCGGTTTGACCTCGGTCGCGCCCCACGAGAACTCGACGTTGACGTTGATCCCCTGCCGCGTGAAGTAGGCCTGCGTCGCACGCACCAGTTCGGTCGCGACCGTTCCTCCCTCGAGATCCTGTGGGGTGCGGTAGCGGGAGTCCTCGGGGACGGCGAGCACCCACCGCACCTTGCCGAAGCTCTGCTTGGCGTAAATGAGATCCGCGAGCGATTCGACCCCCGCATCGCCGCCGTTGCCAGCCGCGTGTTCGGCGATCCAGTCCTGGCCGGTGAGCCCGCCATCCAGGACACCGTCGCTGACGTAGCGCGCCATCTCCTGCGCGCGAATCAGCATGCAGTCGATCTCGGGATCGTCAATCGCAGGGAAGTACGACCGCGTGCTCGCGTAAATGTTGAACCCCGCCCGCGCGAACAACTGAATCGTCGCGTCCTGGAGGGAGCCCTTCGGAAGTCCAAGCTTGATCTTCATTTCAGTTTCCCGGAAGCAGCTTCGCGCTCCTGTGTGACAGACGTTCCCGTCACCCTCGCGCGTGACTTTCAACAACAGGGTATCGTCGTCGCAATCGATGAGGATCGCACGTCACCTGAGCCTGTTGCCCGGACGTCTCGCCCTTCATCCACAGCGTGTTGCGCGTACGGCTGAAGAACGTCGCATAGCCGGAGGCGCGTGTGCGGTCGAAGGCCTCCTCGTTCATGAAGCCCACCATCAGGACCTCCGACGTCGCGTCGTCCTGGATGACCGCGGGGATGAGTCCGTTCAGTTTTGAGAAGTCCATAAAAAGAAAAAGACCCTGCTGGTGTCTCTCCAGCAGGGCCTTGGGGGTTCGCGTTTCTTGAAAAAGGGGTTAGGTCACGCGCACGTTGGTCGGCCCGCTGAAGCAGGAATGATGGTGCCGACGGTGGTGGAGCGCGGTGAACATCTGGTTCGAAGAGCCTACTTGCGACCTGCCGGGGAAGTCAAACCCGACGGGACCGACGCCTTGGAGTCCACCGTCCGCTTGTCGTTGACGCCGTAGACCGTGCCGTCCGGGGCCACCCAGATCGAGTGCGCGTCTCCCTGGCGTCCTTCCATGTAGTCGAAATCGTGGCCCATGGCCTTCAGTTTGGCGACGGTCTCGGGTGTGACGTCACGCTTCTCGATGCGCGCGCGGTCGGGGAGCCACTGGTGGTGCATTCGCGCCAGATCCACCGCTTCGCGTCCGCTGAGACCGTATTCCGTGACGCCGAGCACGATCGTGAAGACCGTGTTGATGATCGTGCGGCCGCCAGGCGATCCGGTGAGGAGCACGACCTTCCCATCGCGCAGCACCATCGTTGGCGTCATCGAGCTGAGCATCCGCTTGCCCGGGTCGATCAGGTTTGCCGGCGTCCCGATGTCACCGCGCGTGTTCGTCTCGCCCGGCTTCTTGTTGAAGTCACCCATCTCGTTGTTCAGCAGGAAGCCAGCACCCTTGACGACGACGTGGGAACCGTAGCCACCTTCGAGCGTGTAGGTGCTCGTCACCGCCATGCCGCCGCCGTCCATCACCGAGAAGTGGGTGGTCTCGTCCGGCTCGGACGATGTGGTGGTGACGATGTCCTTGCCCAGTTCGACGCTGCTCGTCGCCTTGTTCACGTTGATGCCGGCGGCGAGCGTCTTTGCGTACTCCTTCGACGTGAGTTTTTCGACCGGGATGGTGACGACGTCAGGATCTCCGAGATGCCGCGCACGATCGAGGTATGCGCGGCGCATGGCTTCGATCTGGAGGTGCAGCGCTGGCGGCGTCAGCAGTCCCTTCGCCTTGAGGTCCATGCCTTCAAGGATGTTGAGCATCTCGATCAGCGCCACGCCGCCCGAACTCACCGGCGGCATCGACACGACCTCGAAGCCCTTGTAAGTTCCCGTCAACGGACGGCGTTCCTTCGCCTGATACGCTGCGAGATCTTCCTTCGTGATCAAGCCGCCGTTCGCCTTCATGTCGGCGGCCACAAGATCAGCGATCGGTCCCTTGTAGAACGCGTCGGGTCCGTCGGTCGCGATCAGGCGAAGCGTCTTGCCGAGATCCTTGAGGACGATGCGATCGCCTGCCTGCCACTGACCGCCGCCCGGCTTTCCGTACGCTTCCACGGACGCGGGGAACTTCGCCATCTGCTTCTGGACTTCGCTGTTGAGTCCCCGCGCGAGACCGGCCGACATCGAGAAGCCCTGTTCCGCGAGCAACACGGCCGGCATCACGACGTCTTTCCAGGGCAACTTCCCGAACTTCTTGTGCGCCATCTCGAGGCCGCGGACCGTTCCCGGCACTCCCGGCGCCAGGTATCCGGCAGCGGTCAGCGACCGATCGATGTTTCCGTCTTTCCCCAGGTACATCGTCCGCGTCGACTTGAGCGGCGCCCGTTCGCGGTAATCGAAGCTGGTGAGCTCGCCGCTCGCCGTCCGCACGATCATGAATCCGCCGCCGCCGATATTCCCCGCGGATGGATGCGTGACCGCGAGCGCGAAGGCCGTCGCCACCGCGGCATCCACCGCGTTGCCGCCCTTGGCCAGCACTTCAGCGCCGGCGTCACACGAGGGCGCGGAGGTGCAGACGACAACGCCATCCTTCGCGGGGACGCCAAGATCCTTCTGCTGACTGGCGCCTGCGCCCCCAAGGAGGACGAAGCAACGAGATGGTTAGCAACTTCTTCATACACGCCTCAACGGGGTGCGCTCCGCGCTGGCACGAAGACTCGAAGACTCGAAGCCACGAAGTTTTCTTTGTTAAAGAATCAAAACAAAAACCACTTCGTGCTCTTCGAGTCTTCGCGTCCTCGTGCCGCGCGGAGCGCCACCCGTGACAAGTGGCTGTCGCCGGTATTTGTTTAGTCGCGGTCGCCCGAGACGGTGGTCGTCGTACGAGTCCCGCCTCGCTTGTATTTGTCGAACCAGTAGCGCAGATAGAGCTGCGTCCGCATGAAGTTCGACGGCTTGCTGGTCGTCCCGTGCCACTCTTCGTTGAAGCGCAGCATCGCGGTCGGGACCTTGAGCAGCTTCAGCGCGCTGTAGAACTGCTCGGTCTGCGGCATCGGCGTGCGCAGGTCGTTGACACCGGTCATCAGCATGGTCGGCGTCTTGACGTTGCCGACGTAGGTGAGCGGCGAGCGGCGCCGGTGTTCGGTCGAATCCTCCCACGGCAGCTTCTCGAAGTTGTAGTACCAGCTCGCGCCGTCGGTGGTGCCGACGAACGAGAGCCAGTCGATGACCGGGCAATTCGCCGACGCGGCGGCGAAGCGATCGGTGTGGCCGACGGTCCACGCGGTCAGCACGCCGCCGCCGCTGCAGCCGGTGACGAAGAGATTCTGCGGATCGACGAAACCCTTCGCGAGCAGCGCGTCGACGCCCGCCATCAGGTCATCGAAATCCTTGTTCGGGTAGTCGTTCTTGATGGCGTTGCCGAACGAGCTGCCGTAGCCCGTGCTGCCGCGCGGATTCGTGTAGAGGATCACGTAGTCGTTCGCGGCCATCTCCTGCCAGCCGAAATTGAACCCGACGCTGTACATGCTGTGCGGCCCGCCGTGGATGTGCAGCTGCATCGGGTACTTGCGCGCGGGATCGAAGTCCGGCGGCGTGATGTACCAGCCCTGGATCTTCAGCCCGTCCTTCGACGTGTACCAGAGCTCGGTGACCTCCCCGAGCTTCTTCCCGGTGAGCACGTCGTCGTTCACCGCGGTGAGCTGCTTCATCGAGGCCGGCGCCTTCAGGTCGAACGACATGATGTCGCCCGGCTTCTTGGAGCTCGTGACGGTCCCGACGGCGATCCCCTTGCTCGAGATGTCGGACACGCTGACCATGTGCACGCCCTTGGTCACCGGCGTGACCTTGCCGGGCGTGGCGCCGAGCGGCAGGAAATAGAGGTTCTGCGAGCCTGTGTCCTGGGCGGTGAAGTACACGCCGGAGCCATCGGCGGCCCATTTCAGGTCTGACGGCGAGCGGTCCCAGTCACCCGAGACGAGCTTCGGACTCGAGCCGTCGATGTTCATCACGTAGAGCTTGCTGTCGGCCCAGGTGTCGCGGCTGTGATCGTTGCCGGTGTAGGCGATCCGCTTGCCGTCTGGCGAGATCGTCGGGTTGCCGTCGGGGCCCTTTCGGGTCGTGAGCTGCTTGACGGTGCCGCTCGCGACATCGACGGAGTAGATCTCCGACTCACGCCACTGGTAGTCGTCGGCTTCGACGCGCAGCCCGCTGAACAGAATGGTCTTGCCGTCCGGCGTCCACTCGCTGCCGTTGTGATCGAAGTTGCCGGCGGTGACCTGCCGCGGCGTGCCTCCGCTCGCCGGGACGACGAAGATGTGGCGGAAGCCGTTGTCGGTGAACCCCGTGCGATCGCGGCGGTAGTTCAGGCGTTCGACGATGCGCGGCGCTTCGGTCCACTTGGCGCCGACTCGGCGCTTTCGGCATCTTGATCGGCCAGTTGTTGCGTTCTTCCACCAGCGATGTGAAAGAAAGCTGCGTTCCGTCGGGGGACCAGGCGATGCCCGATGGGGCCTGCTCCACGCGGGTGACTTGCGAGCTGGCGCCCTCGGCGTCCATCCAGCGGACGAAGACCTGCGAGCCCTTCGGTTCACCAGTCGCCGTGTAGGCGATCCGGTCGCCGGAAGGGGACCAACGGGCGCTGGAGCCCTTGACCAGGAAGCGATTGCGGCTGCCGTCGGCATTCATGATCCACAGCGCCGACTCGCGGCTGTCGCTCATCTTGTCCACCCAGCCGCGGGTGTAGATGATCTGCGATCCGTCAGGCGAGAGCTGCGGATCGGACACCGATTCCATTTCCAGAAACGTATCGAGCGTCAGGCGATCGTTGCGGGGGCGTTCGTCCTGGCGTTGGGCGGTGATGGTGGCGGTGGTGGTTGCCAAAACACAGGCAGCGACGGCGGCGTGCAGGATCTTCATTCAATGTCCTCCAACAGGGGGCCAAGGTTACACCCCGGCACGCGGTTTGAACAGAGCGGCTACGCTTGAGCTCGGTGTGATGGAGTTTTGATGCAGATCTGGCCAGGACAGCCCTACCCCCTCGGCGCCACCTTCGACGGCGTGGGGACGAACTTTTCGTTGTTTTCTGAAGTCGCGACGCGGGTGGAGTTGTGCCTCTTCGATGATGCGGGCGACCGAGAGCCACGTGGACCTTCCGGAGTCGACCGCGCTCTGTTGGCATGGCTACCTGCCCAACGTGAAGCCGGGGCAGCGCTACGGCTTCCGCGTCCACGGTCCATGGGCGCCCGAGCAGGGGCAGTGGTGCAATCCCGCGAAGCTGGTGCTGGACCCCTACGCCAAGGCCGTCGATGGCATGTGGCAATGGAACGAGGCGGTCTTTCCCTACCACTTCAACGAGCCGGAGAACTCGCGCAACGAGGTCGACAGTGCGCCGTACGCGGCGAAGGGGGTCGTGATCAACCCGTTCTTCGACTGGGGTTCCGATCGCCGTCCCAACACTCCGTGGCACAAGACGGTCCTGTACGAAACGCACGTCAAGGGGTTTACGCAACGGCATCCGGAGATCCCGGAGGAGTTGCGCGGCACGTATGGGGGCATGGCGCACCCTGTCTCGATCAAATACCTGCAGCAGCTCGGGGTGACCGCCGTCGAATTGCTGCCGGTCCATCAGTTCGTGCAGGATTCGTTGCTTGTCGAGCGTGGGCTTCGCAACTACTGGGGTTACAACTCGATCGGCTACCTCGCGCCGCACAACGAATACGCGTCGAGCGGCACGCTCGGCGAGCAGGTGCAGGAATTCAAGCACCTGGTGAAGACGCTGCACGAGGCCGGCATCGAAGTCATCCTCGACGTGGTTTACAACCACACGGCTGAGGGGAACCATCTCGGTCCCATGCTGTCGTTCAAGGGGATCGACAACGCGGCCTACTACCGCCTGATGGCGGACAACCGCCGCTACTACATGGACTACACGGGCACCGGCAACACGCTGAACATGCGCCACCCGCACGTGCTGCAGCTGATGATGGACAGCCTGCGCTACTTCGTGCTCGACATGCACGTGGACGGGTTCCGCTTCGACCTCGCCGCCACGCTCGCGCGCGAGTTGCACGACGTGGATCGGCTGTCGGCTTTCTTCGACCTGATTCAGCAGGACCCGGTCGTGAGCCAGGTCAAGCTGATCGCCGAGCCGTGGGACGTCGGCGAGGGAGGCTACCAGGTCGGGAACTTCCCGCCGTTGTGGTCGGAGTGGAACGGCAAGTATCGCGATACGGTGCGGGACTTCTGGCGCGGCACGGACCAGACGCTGGCGGAGTTTGCGTATCGGTTCACCGGCAGTTCCGATCTCTACGAAGGCACGGCGCGGCGTCCGCATGCCAGCATCAACTTCATCACCGCGCACGACGGGTTCACGCTGCGGGACCTCGTGTCCTACAACGAGAAGCACAACGAGGCCAACGGCGAGGAGAACCGCGACGGCGAGAGTCACAACCGGTCGTGGAACTCAGGCGCGGAGGGTCCGACCGACACGCCGGACGTGAACACGCTGCGGGCCCGCCAGCAGCGCAACTTCCTCACCACGCTGCTGCTCTCGCAGGGAGTCCCGATGATCCTGGGTGGTGACGAGATCGGGCGCACCCAGCAGGGGAACAACAACGGCTATTGCCAGGACAACGAAATCTCCTGGTACGACTGGGCCAGCGCCGACACGGCACTGCTGCAGTTCACCCAGCGGCTCGTGAAGCTCCGCCATCGGCATCCCGTGCTCTGCCGGCGCCGCTGGTTCCAGGGCCGGTCGATCCACGGGACGGAGGTCAGCGACATCGGCTGGTTCACGACCGCCGGTGCGGAGATGTCGGAAGAGGACTGGCGCGCCGGCTTCGCGAAATCGCTGGCGGTCTTCCTCAACGGACGCGCGATCCCCACCCCCAACGAGCGCGGCGAGCGCGTTGTGGACGAGAGCTTTTACGTGATGTTCAACGCCCACCACGAGCCGCTCGAGTTCACGCTCCCGGAGGTGAAGTGGGGCACGAAGTGGATCGTGCTGCTGAACACGGCCGAAGACGTCGACCACATGACGGAAGAAGAGCAGCTCGTGGAACTCGAGGCGCACGGAAAGATCAGCGTGCAGCCCTGGTCGCTCGTGTTGCTGCGCCGCACGGCCTGGGAATAACCCGCGGTCGCTGCTCGCTGCTCGCTGCGGGGTTGGGCTCGGGGATCGGGCGGATCGGGTCAGTCCTGTAGGCCGGCCTCTGATCGGCCTCAGCTAAAGTAGCAGCATGTTTCGCACCGTCCTGGCTGCGCTCCTGGCGCTCGCCCTCCAGTCGCCCGACCAGCCCATCACCGTGTCCGCGGCGATCAGCCTGTCCGGCGCGCTCGAGGAGGTCGCGAAGGCGTACAAGGCGGAGGGGGGCGGCGACGTCCGTTACAACTTCGCGGCATCCAATGTGCTCGCGCGGCAGATCGTCAACGGCGCCCCGGCCGACGTCTTCATCAGCGCCGACGAGGCGCAGATGGACTACGCGCAGAAGGCAGGCGCGATCGATCCGGCGACGCGCGTCCGTCTTCTGAGCAACCGCCTGGTCGTGGTGACCCAGGCGGATCGGCGAGCGGACTGGCGCGATGTGCAGGCACTGCTCGGTGGCGACGTGAAGCGGATTGCGATCGGCGACCCGTCGGGGGTGCCGGCCGGCGTCTACGCGAAGCAGTATCTCGAGAAGGTCGGCCATTGGAATGCTCTGCAGCCGAAGCTCTTGCCCCTGGCGAACGTGCGCGCGGCGCTTGGGGCCGTCGAGTCGGGCGGCGCCGAAGCCGGATTCGTGTACGAGTCGGACACGATGGCCACCTCGCGGGTGCGCATTGCGTTTGTCATCGATGGTCCGAACGCCCCAGCGATCATTTATCCCGCCGCCATCACGTCGCGCACCGCCCACCGAGCCGCAGCCTCGCGATTCCTCGCGTTCCTCCGCAGCCCCGCCGCCGCTGCGATCTTCAAGCGCCACAGATTCTCCTGAGCCCATGGATTCCATCTGGCGCATCACGATGTTGACGGTGGGGATGGCGGTGGCAGCCACCGTGATCATGCTGCCGGTTGGGCTGCTGCTCGCGTGGGTCCTCGCCCGCAAGCGCTTTCCGGGACGCGTGCTGCTGGAGACACTCGTCTCGCTCCCCCTTGTGATGCCGCCGGTGGCGACCGGACTCCTGCTGCTGATGCTGCTCGCGCCGCGCGGACCGCTGGGCGGATTCCTCGCCCGCTTCGGCATCGACGTCGTCTTTACCTGGAAAGCCGTCGTCATCGCCATGGCGGTGATGGGGTTGCCGCTGCTGGTGCGCACTGCGCGCGCGGGTTTCGAGCAGGTGGATCACCGCTACGAGTCAGTGGCCGCCACGCTCGGCGCCAGGCCACTGCGCGTCTTCCTGACCGTCACGCTGCCGCTGGCGATGCCGGCGGTGGCGGCCGGCGCCGTCCTCAGCTTCGCGCGTGCCATCGGCGAATTCGGCGCCACGATGATGATCGCCGGAAGCATCCCGGGATCGACGCGGACGCTTGCGGTCGCCATTTACTCGTTTGCGGAAACGGGCCGCGATAGCGAAGCGGTGCAGTTGGTGGTCGTCTCGGCCGCGCTGGCGTTTGCCGCCCTCTGGTTGTCGAACTGGATCACGGCGCGCGCCGGTGTGCGCGCATGATCCAACTGGCGTTCCGGCTCCGGCAGGGAGGATTTCTCCTCGACCTCGACGAGCAGTTGCAGGCCGGGATCACCGCCCTGTTCGGACCATCAGGCGCCGGCAAGACGACGGTGCTCGACGCGATCGCCGGCCTGCGGACGCCCGAGTCGGGCCGGATCGCGGTGGGCGACCGCGTGCTCTTCGACAGCGCCACCCGCGTGAACTTGCCGCCGCACGCGCGCCACGTGGGATACGTGCCGCAGGACGTCGCGCTCTTCCCGCACATGGACGTCCGCCGCAACGTGCTCTACGGCCGCCGGCCTGGGCAGAAGCTCTCGCTCGAAACGGTTACAGGGATGCTCGAGGTGGGTGGACTGCTGGATCGCAGGGTCCCGGACCTCTCAGGCGGCGAGCGGCAGCGCGTCGCCCTCGCCCGGGCCCTCATGTCGGCCCCCGAGCTGCTGCTCCTCGACGAACCGCTGGCCGCGGTGGACGTGGAACGCCGCCGCCGGATCCTTCCCTACCTTCTGCGCGTCAGAGATGAATTGGGGATCCCTGTCATTTACGTCAGCCACGACCGGGCGGAGGTCGATCAGCTCGCCGATCGCGTCCTTGTCTTCGCTGAAGGACGCGTTCAGAGCTGATCGCTGGCAATGCTGAATGCGAATGCTGAATGCTGAAGTAAGGTTGAAATAACGAACGTGATTCAGCATTCAGCATTCAACATTCAGCATTGCGATCTCCTCGCACTTCGGCCCGCATCCCGACGACATTGAAATCGGCCTCGCGGGGACGATTGCGGTGCATACGGCGGCCGGGTTCCGGGTCGGCATGTGCGACCTGACCCGGGGGGAGCTCGGCTCCAACGGGACGCCCGACGAGAGGGAAGCCGAGGGGGAAGCGGCCCGCGTGGTGCTCGGGGCGTCATGGCGGGTCAACCTGCGGTGGCCCGACGGTGGCATTACCGGCAGCGACCATCAGATCGCGGACGTCGCTCGGCTGGTGAGAGCGTGCCGTCCGCGGACGGTGGCGATCCCGTATTGGGACGACCGACACCCGGATCATCGGGCCGCGAGCGAGGCCGTGACCCGTGGCGTTTTCAGGAGTGGCTTGCGCCGATTCATCGTTGAGGGAGACTCGGCGGAGGCGTGGCGGCCGGAGTGGATCTGCTACTACTTCATCAACGATTCGGTCACGCCGTCGTTTGCGATCGACGTCTCGGAACAGTACGAACGCAAGCGAGAAGCGCTCGCCTGTCACCGGACGCAGTTCACCCCGACCAGCACCGGCAAGGTCGACACGCGCTTGACCTCGCCGCGGTTTCGTCAATTGATTGAGAGCCGCGACGCGCACCTCGGCGCGCTGACCGGCGTCGCCTTCGCGGAAGGACTGCTCGTGAAAGAGCCGCTGCTTCGACCGACTCTCTTCCGCGCGTGGTCCCTAGTTCCAGGAACGCACCCATGAACATCGGCATCGTCTGCTACGCATCGGTGGGCGGCAGCGGCATCGTCGCCACGGAGCTGGCCAAGTGCCTGGCGGCCCGCGGCCACGACGTGCACATGATCAGCACCGACATGCCGTTCCGGTATTCGGAATTCCAGCCGGGGCTCTCGTTCCACCGCGTGAACACCCCGGCGTACCCGCTGTTTCGAGAGCCACAGTACGTGCTCTCGCTCGCGACGAAGATCGTGCGCGTCGCGCGCGAGTTCTCGCTCGACGTGATCCACGCGCACTATGCTGTCCCGCACGCCACGGCCGCGTATCTCGCGCGCCAGATCCTGCTGACCACCGAGCCCGGCTGCCAGGTGCCGCGGGTCATCACGACACTGCACGGCACCGACATCACCCTGGTGGGCAGCGATCGCTCCTATTCCGAGACGGTCGCGTTTTCGATCGAGAGCTCCGACGGCGTCACCGCGGTGTCCGAGAGCCTGCGTGCCGACACCTATCGCACCCTGCACGTTCGCCGGAGCATCACCGTCATCCCGAACTTCCTCGACTGCGGTCGCTATCTCCGGGCGCCCGATCCCCAACTCCGGCACCGTCTGGTCAATGGCGACAACGACAAGATCGTCCTGCACATTTCAAACTTCCGTCCCGTGAAGCGCGCCGACGTTGTCGTGAAGGTATTCGCGAAGATTGCGGCGCGCGTGCCGAGCCGGCTGGTGCTCGTCGGCGACGGCCCGGACCTCGAGATGGCGCTCGACCTGGCGCGCGAACTGGGTGTCGCGGATCGGGTCGAGGCGCTGGGAGAGCAGGACCAGGTCGTGCCGCTGCTGTCGGTGGCGGATCTTTTCCTCTTGCCGTCCGCGCAGGAGAGTTTCGGCCTGGCAGCGCTCGAAGCGATGGCCTGTGAAGTGCCCGTCGTCGCGTCGGATGTCGGCGGCCTGCACGAAGTCGTCGAGAACGGCCGCACCGGTTTTCTGCACGCGCTCGACGACGTCGAGGGGATGGCGGAGAGCGGCATCCGTCTCTTGACGGACCGTGAGCTGCACGCGCGGACGGCGCAGGCGGGACGAGCAGAGGCCGGCCGCCGCTTCTGCGCCGACCTCGTGGTGCCCCAGTACGAGGCGTTTTACGCCAGCCTCATTGATCCGCGAGCCCCGGCTGCTTCGGGCAGTGGGGTGGCTTGCGGCGACTTCGAAACTAAGAACTAAGAACTCCGAACTAAGAACGATCGGTTGGTCGGGCCTCGCTTCGCTCGGCCCTCGTTCCACGAGATCGTTCTTAGTTCGGAGTTCGGAGTTCTAATTTCGCAGTCGCCGCGAATTACCCACGGTTCGAAACGCCCATCTGCCTCGATTACTTCGGCCACCCGGCTTGGGGCAACCCGGGGTAATGCGGAGCGCGTTCTTGTAATACAGCTTCTTCAGGACGTCGTCAGGCAGGTCCATCCCGTACAGCTTCCAGGACGCGTGGTAGTCGCGGTAGTAGTCGAAGTACTCGTCCTTCGTTTCAAACACGCGGTAGAAGTACGGGTACTCGCTGGGCGCCCAGGCGTCTTTGCCGAAGAGCACGCGGTCCTGGTACTTGATGAAGAAGTCGCGCGCGGCGCGCGGCTGGCGGCCGAACTCGTAGAGGACGGCGCCGACTTCGAGCACGAGGTTCGGGGTCTCGTCGAGTTGCTTCGCGACCTTGCCAAGGTCGTTGCCGTACCAATTGAAGTGCGCGCCGATGAACGTCGTGTTCTTGTGCGCCCGGAACATCCGGTCGCGCTCCCCCGACAACTCATCGAACGACATATCCGGATACGCGCGGTTCGGGAAGAGTGCGAGCTCGAGCCAGCGTTCGTTCTTGAAATCGATCGGCTTGAAGAATTCCGCCGGGTCGGCGGTGTGGATGATCACCGGGATCTTCAGTTCGCCGGCCGCATTCCAGATCGGGCCAATCTCGGGATCGTCGATCTTCAGCCGCGAGCCGTCCGCCTTGCGCACCCGCAGTCCAAGGTCCTTGAAGATCTTCAGGCCGACGGCGCCGTCCTTCACCGCCTGCCGGAGCTTCGCGACTTCGCGGTCGGCCCATCCCGGAGTGCCGACACCGTTCCAGCTCACGTTGGCGAAGAGGCGGAAACGGTCCTTGTACGGGCTGGATCGAATGAACGCGATGTTGCGCTGCAGTTGCTCTCCACTGCCGCCGGAGAGGTTGACGAGCACACGCAGGTTCAGCGCGTCCATCTCCTTGATCATCTCCTCCACGTTGTTCGCGCCGATGTTGATGTGGTTGTGGATGTCGATGACGGGAAACTTCGCCTTGGGGACGAGCGTCTCTTTGGCGACGACGGTCGACTTCGGGCGGTAATCGAGGATGCTCGGCGCGGGAGTCGACGGTCCCTCGCAGGTCCCGGGACGCGTCTCGGTCGTCCCCGGTGGGCACTCTTCCCCCGGTTTGATCTGCGTCTGCGGGCCGCCCCCGCGCCCACGACCCTGCCCTGACAGCAATGCCGCCCCGGCCAGCGTCACGACGATGAGAATGAGAGCCGTACGACTACGCATGTCCGCATCGTACAACGGTTGCCGCCAACTAGCCGGGATCGGCAGTGGGGTGGTTCGGGCGACTAGAAAACTACGAAGTAAGAACTTAGAACTAAGAACGATCTTGTGGAACGGCCTCGCTGCGCTCGGCCATCGTTAGTCTGGCGGGTCTAAAGACCCGCCCTACTACGAGTCGTTCGTTCACGTTCTTAGTTCGGAGTTCTTAGTTTTAGAGCCCCCCGAATCCCCCCACTGCTCGAAGCATCCAGCTGTCTCGAATCAGTTGATCCGCAGGACCCCAGCAACGGGGTCGACGTCCTCGTACACGGGGACGATCTCGTGGCGGGCGGAGGCGTAGCGGACGGCGAAGGCAAGGAGGACCAGAGAGCTGACGAAGAACACCGTCAGCCACCGATCCTGGAACAAGAGGGCCTCGAGGCTTGGAACGACGCCGACCATGAGGAGGAACACGCCGAAGTGCAGCGGCCATCGCCGTCCGAATCCCATGCGCGCCGGGGTCCACTGCTGGCCGCAGGGCATGCCGTTGCAGTGCCAGATGAGCAGCTCCGTCGTCGCCACGCCGAGCGCGGCCATCACGATCGCGTGCGTGGCGGCGACGGATCCTCCCCACAACTGCCAGTAGAGCGGTGCTGAAAGGAAGACGGGCGGCAGTACACCGAGCGCGAGCATCATCCGCTCGAGGGCTTGCCGCGCGTTCTTCCGCGAGAGCTCGTGCACGTCGAACAGCCACGCCGCACGCGGGTCTCCGGGGAGAGCCGAGGCAATGCGAAGCCCGCCGAGCAGGAACATCATGACGGTGATGGGGAGCGCCAGCAGCGTGGCCTCCGGTCTGGCGGACGGCTCGTACCGAGCGAAGGCTCGGCAGACTCCACGCCAGCGCGAGGCCGATCGTAATCGCGAGGATGAAGCGCTGTCGTTCCACGCGGCCGAGGGTCGCGGTGAAGAACTCTGCCGCGGCGCGCGCCGCGGGATGCCGCCCGGCCAGCCAGATCGCCAGCGAGTGGAACGCGCGGGCGAGCGCGCCGCGCTCCTGGCGGCCCGCCTCGACCACCGACACCATGAGCCGACGGTACGCGAGGGGATAGGTCGCCAGGACGACGGCGAACGACAGGGCCACCGCCAACACGGCACGCCTCGCCAGCATGGTGAGCGTTGGATCGGCGGTGCCCAGCATCCATTCATAGAGACCGAGAAACCACATCGGCGGCAGCCAGAGCAGCCACGCCTGCGCCCGCGGACCTCCCGTGATCGTGTGGACCGCGGAGCTATTCAGCACCGGCAGAAGAGCGAAGCACAGTGCCAACAGTCCGACGGTGAGGACCTGTAGGACGGTCGAGGTGCGTTGAAACAGGCGAGGTCCGAGAACGGCGAGCGCGAGGCCTTGCGCAGCGGCGATGGACAAGGCCGTGGTCGCAGTGAGTGCCGCCGACGCGATGAAGTGCGCCGGGAAGCTGCGCAGCAGGAACCCGAACGGCGCGTTGTTGGCGAGCAGAGAGGCCCAGAACAGGGTGCCGGCGAGGTGGGTGCCGATCGCGATGAGACCGATGTAGGCCCCGAGCGCCACCAGTTTGGCCATGACGACGAGCGAGGGACGAACCGGCATCGCGCCGAGGATCAGCGTGTCGCGACGGTCCGGCAGCAGGCTCGTCCACGCGATCGCCGTGAGCCCGCCGGCCGTCACCATCGAGACGCCAAGGTAGAAGGCTTTCTCGGCCATCGATGCCGCGCGGACCCCGGCGTACCCATGCATCATCGCGAGGAGCGTCCAGTCCCAGGACATCAGCACCGGGATCATGATGCCGGGCATGGCGAGCGCCGCCAGCAGCCAGAAGAAGGCTTGCTTCAGGTCGTCGGCGCCGGCGGTGATCTCGCTCTCGAAGAAGCGCGCGAAGAAGGCGCGGGTGAGCGCGTCGACCTGTTCGCGCGCTCCTGTCACAGCCTCACCGCTTGCAGAAGAGCCCCGGCGACCGCCTCGACGTTGTCCTTGACCGCGAGCTGCGAGAAGACGTCCTCGAGCGACGCCAGGTGCATCAGTTTGCGCAGGTTCGCGGCCGAGTCGTCGGCCACGACTTGCCCGGACCGCAGGATCATCACCCGCGTGCTGATCTTCTCGACCGTGTCGAGCTCGTGCGAGCTGTAGAAGATGATCCGCGCGTCGCCGGCGAGCGCCTTGACGATCGTCCGAACCACGAGCGCCGTGGACACGTCGAGGCCCGACACCGGCTCGTCGAGAATCACGACGCGCGGATTGTGGAGCAGCGCCGCCGAGAGCAGCACCTTCTGACGCATGCCCTTCGAGAACGACGCGAGCGTCGCATGGCGGTCGGTGTCGAGGCCCGAGGATGCGCAGGAAGTCGTCGATCTTGCTGCTCGAGCGTCGCGGCTCGGAATGCCGCGCAGCCGCCCGCAGAGCCGGAGGTATTCGGGCGCCGTGAGGTAGGTGTAGACGTGCGCCTCCTCGGGAACGTAGCCGACCTGCGCCTTGTAGGCGATCAGATCGTCCTGGATATCCTGCCCGTCGAAGTGGATCGTGCCGAGCGATGGCGGCATGAGCCCGGCGAGCATCTTGACGGTGGTGGACTTGCCGGACCCGTTGGGCCCCAGGTAGCCGAGGACTTCGCCGGGGCGGACGGTGAAGCTGACGTCCCTGACAGCCGTGATCGCCCCGTAGCGCTTCGTGACGTGGCGGACTTCCAGCATGCCGGCATTAGACACCTATTCACGTGCGACGTGCGACGTGCGACGTGCCACGTGCGAACGTGCGACGTCGGTGCGGCGATATACTCGCGCCGGTGATCAAGGTCGGCGTCATCGCGATCGCCGTGGCTGTCTCGGCGGCTGCCGTGTTCAGCCAGGCGGACAAGAAGATCTACGTGTCGGTCGTCGACGCCGCCGGCAAACCGGTCAGCGATGTGACGGCAGCCGACTTCGCGTTGCGCGAGGACGGGGTCGACCGCGAAGTGACCGGCCTGAAGCTGGCCGCAGAGCCGCTGAGCGTCGCGCTCCTCGTGGACACCACGGCCGGAACCGAACGCTACCTGGTCGGCATCCGGGCCGGCATGAACGCATTCGTGCGCGAGCTGCTCGCCGCAAATCGCGAAACACGAGATCGCGATGTGGGAGTTCGGTGTCGCCGCCCAGAGCGTGCGCGACTTCACCAGCGACGCCACCACACTCGAAAAGAGCGTCGGGAAGGTCTCCGCGCGCTCGGACGCCGGCTCGGTGCTGCTCGAGGCGATCTACCTGGCGAGCGAAGCGCTCGCCAGGCGTCCCAGCCCCCGCCGTGCCATCGTCGTGTTCAACGTCGAGCCGAGCGTGGAGCTCACCGAGCGGCAGCCGCAAGGGATCAACGAGTCGCTGAGGCAATCGCGCGCGCAACTCTGGACGGTCTCGCTGCAGCGCGGCATCGTCGAGAGCGGCGGCCGCGACGCCCTGTTGACGTCACTCGTCCGCAACGCGGGCGGCGTGCGCGAGCGGATCCTCACCGACACCGCGATCGAACGCTACATGCGCCTCTACGCCACCGCGCTGGCATCGCAGCACGAGGTCACGTATCGGCGACCCTCCGGCAGTGCGAAGGTCGTCCAGACCGGCATCCGCCGCGACGGCGTGAAGATCATCGCCGGTCTCTTTGCTCCACAGTAGCCGGACCTTCTCCTTGACTGCTTAGGAGAGCGGGCGTAGCATGGCCACGCCTAAGCAGTTTAGGAGGGCCGCATGTCCGACGCCGCCGGCGTTCTTCCCGGCACCCTCGATCTCCTCATCCTTAAGGCCGTGTCACTCGGCCAGCTTCACGGCTACGGCGTGCTGCTGCGCGTGCAGCAGATGACCCAGGGGTCGCTGACGGTGGAGCAGGGGGCGCTCTATCCGGCGCTCTACCGGCTCGAGCGGCAGGGGTTGCTCGACACCGAGTGGGGCACGTCCGACAACAACCGGCGCGCGAAGTCCTACAAGCTCACTGCCGCCGGCCGGAAGCGGCTGCGCGAGCAGACCGATGGCTGGAACCGGATGGTCGGCATCATGGGGGCCGCGCTCAACACGCGCGCGGGCGAGGTGTAGGCCATGCGGTCGCTGCTCGCGATTCTCCGGTCGCTCGTCACGCGCACGCGCTTCGAGCGCGACATGCGGGACGAGCTGCGCGCGCACATCGAGCACCGCGCCGACGATCTTGCCTCGTCGGGCATCCCACGTGAGGAGGCGCTGCGGCGGGCGCGCGTGGAGTTCGGCGCCGTCGAGGGATACAAGGAGCAGTGCCGCGACGCCAGTGGGTTCGCGCCGCTGCGGCCGTTCCACGGTGTGATTGGCGACTTCAAGCTCGCCTCGCGCCGCCTCGCTCGCCACGCCGCTCTTCACCATCTTCGCCGTGCTCTCGCTGGCGGTCGGCCTGGGCGTCACCACCGCGGTCTACTCGGTCGTCGACGCGATCCTTTGGCGCGACACCGGCATCGATGACGCCGATCGCATTGCCGTGGTGACGGCCGCCGAAACGAGCAGCCAGGACATCAGGTGGGTGCTGTCGCGACCGGACTTCGAGGATGTGCGCCGGACCCAGCGGTCGTTCGACCCCCTCACCACGTCGTACTTCGTGAACCCCGCGGTGGCTACCGAAACCGCAACGGAGGTCTACGTGACCGAAGCGGTGGACGGCAACTACTTCCGCGCCCTCGGTGTGGACGCCATCGCTGGACGGACGCTTCGGGACTCGGACGATGCCGCCACGGCGTCAGTGGTGGTGATCGCGCGACGTCCTCTGGCGATCGCGCTTTGGATCGGATCCGGGTGTCGTCGGCAGGACCGTGCGAATCGGTGGACGGCCGTTCGAGATCGTGGGCGTCGCGCCGGCGTCGTTTGACGGCCTGATCGGCGGCCCTCGCGCGACGCGCTTGTGGGTGCCGCTCGCAACGGCGGAGTGGTTTTCCCTTCCTGTGCGCAATCCGCTGCCGGCGAGGGAACGCCGACGGCTGACGGTGGCGGGGCGGCTGCGGCCGGGTGTGTCGATCGATGAAGCGCGAGCCGAATGGTCAGCGCTGGCGGCCGCTCTGGATGCCGCGCACCCACGCACCTCGCGGCAGGCGGGTCTCAAGCCGGGTCGAGGGTGGACCGCGAAGCCATTACCGCCGGCATTCGCCGGCGAGGCTGGGACGATTCGTCGTTTCGGCCTGCTGATCGTCGGCCTGGTCGCACTCGTCCTGGCCGTAGCCTGCACGAACCTCGCGAACCTGGTGCTCGCTCGCGGTACGCTGCGGCACGTGGAGTTCGGCGTGCGACGTGCGCTCGGCGCTTCGCGATGGCGTCTCGTCCGGGAACAGTGCGCCGAGAGCCTGATCCTCGCGATGCTGGGCGGCGTTGCCGCCTACGTCGGTACTGATCGCGCTCATGTCGGTGCTCGATACCGAGATCCCAATGTCACGGACCTGGGCGGTCTCGGTGCAGCCGCAGATCAACGGTCCTATGCTGGCCGCCACTGCCGGCGCGTTGCTTCTCGCGCTGTTCGTCTTCGGGCTCGAACCAGCACTTCAATTGACGCGCCGACAGGACGTACGCGGCGACCTTGCGGTCGGTTCCGGCGCCGTTGGCATTCCAAAGGGCCGCCGGCAACGCATGCTGCTCCGCTGGCAGGTCGCCATCTCCGCCGGCTTCTTCATCCTTGCCTCTTCAGCGGTCCAATACCTGGTCGCCGAAGCACGGCATGACTCTGGGGTCGATATCGACCGGATCGGGTTGGCCCAGATTGATTTCTACTCGCAGGGTTGGGACGAGGTGCGCGCGCGAGCCGCCCTCGATCGGGCGATCGAAGAGGCGCGGCGGCAGCCGCGGGTCCTGGCCGCCGCCGCATCCACGGGCCTGCCGTTCGGTACGACGTCGAATCCCGGCGTCGAGATCGCACGGCCTGACGACCCGGCCAGGACGGCGAAGGACCAGATGAGTTCGCTGCTCATCGTCGCCACGCCAGATTTCTTTCGCGCCACCGGTATCGACATCCGCCGCGGCCGCGCGTTCGACCAGCGCGACCACGGCGCCGCGGCGACGGCCATCGTCCTCAGCGAGTCCACGGCGCGGAAGATTTTCGGCACCGCCGATGCGGTCGGCCGTCAACTGTTGGTGAAGGTCGATACGCAGCCGCGGGGCCTAGCGGGTGATCCGTCGGAACGGCTGGCGACGGTCGTCGGCGTTGCCGAAGACACGGACACGCGCCGATTCTTCTTCCGTCGCCGCGGCGACATCGCCTACATGCCGCTGGCGCAGACCTACTGGCCGTGGATCACGATGGTGGTTCGCGCCGATGAGCCCGCCGATGCCCTCGCCGCCATTCGCGCGGCCGTTCGCCGTGCCGATCCGGACCTGGCGTTGTCGCCCAATAGCATCGGTACCGGCTACCGGATGCTGGCCGGGCCCTTCGTCATCATTCGAGGCGCAGGCTGGGCGGCGCTGTGTCTCGGAGGGATCACGCTGCTGCTGGCCATGGTTGGTCTCTTCGGCGTGCAGTCGCACCTGGTCGCACACCGCACCCGTGAGATCGGTGTCCGCATGTCGTTCGGCGCCACGGCGCGACAGATCAGGACGATGGTGCTGAAGGACGGATATGCGACGGTGCTGCAGGGGCTCGCGCTCGGCCTCTTCATCGGGTTCGTCCTGCGCGCCGGTCTCAAGGCGTTCTTCGTGACGCAGCTGCCGCTGGTCGATCCATGGATGTTCGGCCTGGCGGCCGTTCCGCTTCTCCTGTCGGCGTTCTTCGCCTGTTACCTTCCGGCCCGCCGCGCGTCGCACGTCGATCCAAACGTCGCGCTGCGGCACCTCTAAGGATGGAGTAGCGCATGCGCCCAGTCTTCGCATTCCTGAAGTCGCTCATCGCGCGCACGCGCTTCGAGCGCGACATGCGGGACGAGCTGCGCGCGCACATCGAGCATCGCACCGACGACCTGGTAGCCGCGGGCGTGACGCGCGACGAGGCGCTGCGCCGCGCCAGGATCGAGTTCGGGGCAATGGAGCAGTACAAGGAGCAGTGCCGCGACGCGAGCGGGTTCTCCCTTCTGCGGCCGCTACACGGAGTGGTCGGCGACCTGAAGCTCGCCGCCCGGCGTCTCATCGCGACGCCGCTGTTTACCCTCTTCGCGATCCTCTCGCTCGCCATCGGCCTCGGCGTCACGACCGCCGCCTATTCAGTCGTCGCCGGCATCTTCTTCACGTCATCCGGCATCGCCGACGAGGACCGCGTCGTCAACGTGGTGACCGCGTGGGGCCGCGGCGCGGTGAACGGCGGCATCTCGCAGGCGGACGTCGACGACTTGCGCAAGGTGCAATCGTTCGCGAGCGCTAGCGCCTACACGTTGATAACGCCGGCGCTCGCTACACCGACGGGCACGGACCTGATGCGAGGGGAGGCGGTGGACGAACGCTACTTCGCGACGCTCGGCGTCCAGCCGGCAATCGGCCGTGCGATCGATGCGCTCGACGTGGCCGAGGCCCGTCGAGTCGTGGTGATCAGTCATGCGTTGTGGAGCCGCCGCTTCGGCGCAGATCCCGCACTGCTCGGCCAGTCGATCCGCATTTCCGGCGAGCCGTTTGAAGTCATCGGGATCACGCCGAAGTCGTTCAACGGCTTCGGAGGCGCCTTCAACGGTACGCGGCTGTGGATTCCAGTCTCGGCCGACCCGCGCCTCACCTCGGCACGCCCGACGGCGACCGACCGCGACCGGCCGCGGTTCATCGTCGTCGGTCGCCTCGCGCCAGGCGTGGAGATCACGGCCGCGACGACGGAGCTCGTCGCTCTTGGCGCCGGCATCGACGCGGTGCGGCCATCGACGGTCCAGGCTCCGGGGCCGCGCGAGCGCGCCTGGAGCGCGCGCCGCGTGGGAGATCGAGATGGAGACGTCGTGCTGCGGCGATTCGGCATCGCCTTCATCGTCCTCGTGTCCCTGGTGCTCGTCGTGGCGTGCACGAACCTGGCGAATCTCGTGCTCGGCACGAGGGATCGCACGGCAACAGGAGTTCGCGATCCGGCGCGCGATCGGCGCGTCGCGATGGCGGATCGTGCGAGAGCAATGTGCGGAGAGCATGCTGCTGGCCATACTCGGTGGTGCTGCGGCGACCGGTGTCTTCATGGCGCTCGCGTGTTCTGCTGGACGTGGAGATCCCGCTCGCGGACAAGTTCTTCCTATCGTTCGTGCCGACACTCGACGGCCCGGCGGTTGCGATCGCGGCCGGCGCACTCCTCGTCTCCCTCCTTGTCTTCGGCCTCGAGCCGGCCTTCCAGTTGACGCGCGACCGAGATCTCCGGCCTGAGATGGGGACGACGTCCGGCACGGTCGGTGCGCCGAAAGCGAAACGGCAACGTTCGCTGGTGCGCTGGCAGGTCGCGATTTCGACGGGGTTCTTCATCCTCGCGGCACTGTGCGTGCGCTACACCATCGCCGAAGCGCGGCACGACTCCGGCATCGACCTCGACCGCCTGTCGCTGGCGACGATGAACTTCTGGCGGCAGCAGTGGAACGACGAGCGCGCGAGCCGGGTGGTCGATCGCCTGCTCGGCGAATTGAAGAAGGATCCGCTCGTCGAAAGCGCCGCGATCTCCACCGGCGTGCCCTTCGGATCGTCCGGCACACAGTCGTTCAGCTTCTCGACGACCGACAAGCCGATCACCGAGCGCGGCACATTCCGGTCGGGTCCTGGCATTGCCGCGACGCCGCATTTCTTCAGGACGCTCGGTATTCCCATCCTTCGCGGACGTATCTTCGACGACCGCGATCACGCGGGTGCGCCGCCAGTGGTCGTGGTGAGCGAGCAAACGGCGAAGAACCTGTTCGGCACTGCCGATGTGGTCGGCCGGGAGATGCTGCTCAAGCCGCGGCAGCCGGTGCAGCAGAAGCGATCGGTCGCCGGGAAGCTGGCGCTTTCGGTGCCGGCGCAGCAGGCCACGAATCCTGATGTGAGGACCGCGAAGATCGTCGGCGTCGCCGCCGACACGGACATCGGGTCGCTCTTCTCTCGCCGCGGCGACGTGGTCTACATGCCGCTCGAGCAGCGCGTCGGCGCGATGACGTTCGCGATCGCGCTCGTCCGCTCGAGCAGCCCGCCGTCAGTCGCGGTCCGCGGGCTGAGGGAAGCGGTGGTGCGCACGGATTTCGACCTCGCCATAGAGTCGTCGGGCACCGGTATCGGCGTGCTCGGCGGGCCAACCCCGTTCCTGCGCGCCGGAACCGCGTTCGCTCTCTCGCTCGGCGCCATCACGCTGCTGCTCTCGATGATCGGCCTCTACGGCGTGCAGTCACACGGTGTCGAGCGCCGCACCCGCGAGATCGGCGTCCGCATGTCGTTTGGCGCGACCGCCGAACAGATCCGCGCGCTGGTGCTGAAGGACGGCTACCGGCCGGTCCTGCAAGGCGTGGCGATCGGGATCTTCATGGGCTTCGTCGGCCGCGGCCTCGTGCGGGCCTTCTGGTGGGAGAAGATCGAGCTGGTCGACCCCTGGATGCTCCTGGCCGTCCCGCTCCCGATGGTGTTGGCGGCCTTCCTGGCCTGCTGGTGGCCAGCGAGGCGCGCCTCGCGCGTAGACCCTAACGTGGCTTTGCGGCACCTGTGACTGTTCGGGCAGTGGGGTTGCTCGAGGGACTCTAAAACTACGAACTACGAACTCCGAACTAAGAACGATCTGGTAGAAGGCCCTCGCTTCGCGCGGGCCTCTTAAGGCCGGGTCTAAAGACCCGGCCTACAGGTACGCTCAATTGTAGGGCCGGGTTTGACCCGGCTTCTAGAGCCCGGCGCCAACAAAATCGTTCTTAGTTCGGAGTTCGTAGTTCGTAGTTTTCTAGTCCCCCGCATCACCCCACTGCTGATCCGAGCGCCAACGCTGGAAGCGGGCATTCATGCTACGATAAGCCCCTTTTTTCGCAACCAGTTACCCGCCCACGAGGAACATATGAAGTCGATCCGCCTCCGCGTATTCGTCGTCGTGGCCTTGATCGCCGTGTTGCCCTACGTCGCTCCCGCTCCGACGATGGAGCAGGCGCCGCCGGCCAACGGCAAGAAGAGCATGCAGCTCCAGGACATCATCGATTGGAAGACAGTCGGCGCGGCGTCGCTGTCGAAGAACGGTGAATGGTTCGCCTATCGCGTCGCTCCGCAGGAAGGTGACGCGGAGCTGATCGTGAAGAACGTGGCCTCCGGCAAGGAGCTGAAGTTCCCGCTCGGCGAGGCTGCCGGCGGGGCTGGCGTCATCATCGGCGGCGGCGCCACGTTCTCCGACGACTCGAAGTGGATCGCGTTCAATACCAACCCCTTACGCGCCGAGGCGCAGCGGTTGCGCCGCCAGCGCCGGCCGGTCGAGGGGAAGGCGGTGGTCGTGAACCTCGCGAGCGGCGACAAGAAGGAGTACCCGCGCATCCGTCGGTTCGCCTTCTCGGGTGAAGCGGCGACCCACATCGCGTTGCATCGCGCGCCGGCGGCTGCGGCCGGCGGTGGCGCTGCGACGCCAGCCACACCGCCGGCGGGCGGCGGACGCGGTGGCGCCCCGACTGCGGCGGCCGGCGCGCCCGACAACCGTCCGCGCGGCACGGACCTGATCCTGCGCGAGCTGACGACCGGCGTCGAGCTCAACTTTGGCAACGTGTCGGAGTTCTCGTTCTCGCGCGACGGCAAGTTCATGGCGTCGGTCATCGACGCGACCGACAAGATCGGCAACGGGATCCAGCTGCGCAACATGCTGACCGGCACGGTCAGCGTCCTCGATCAGGACGCGGCCAACTACGAGCGGCTCGCCTGGACGGAGAAGGGCGACGGCCTCGTCGCGCTGAAGGGCAAGGAAGACCGCGCCTACATCGACCGCATGTTCTCGATCGTCGGCTTCACTGGCTTCGGCAGCGGTGACGTGAAGAAGGCCGAATTCGATCCCTCGAAGGACACCACCTTCCCGAAGGGCCTCGCGATCGCCGGTGCGCGCGGCGCGACATGGACCGAGAACCTCGACGCGTTCGTGTTCGGCATCGCCGAGCCTCGCAAGCGCACGACACCCCTGCCACCTGCCGGCACGACCCCGGCCGAAGGCGCCGAGCCCCCGGCGACGCCTCCCGCGGGCCCGTCACCGGAGAACGATCCCGACGAGAAGGTGGACCTCGTGCTGTGGCACTGGAAGGACTCCCGCCTGCAGACGCAGCAGGAAGTGCAGGAAGCGCAGGACCGCAACTTCAGCTACACGTCGATGTATCACGTGCAGCCGAAGAAGTTCGTGCGGCTGGCCGACGACGAGCTGCGCAGTGTGAGCCTGGCGCCAAAGCAGAAGGTCGCGATCGGCTTCGACGACCGCGAGTACGAGCTGATGGGAAACATGGATGGCCGCCGCTTCCGCGACGTCTACGTCGTCAACCCCTCGACTGGCGAGCGCAAGCTCGCGCTGAAGCGCGCCCGTTGGTACAACGGCACCTCACCCGACGGCGAGTCGCTCCTCTATTACGACGAGGGCAATTTCCACGTCTACTCGACGAAGACCGGCCAGACGAAGAACATCACGCTGGGCGCCCCAACGTCGTTCATCAACACCGAGTCGGACGTGAACGTGGTGAACCCGCCGACCCAGCCGATGGGATGGACGAAGGATAGCAAGTCGGTCCTCATCAACGACAACTGGGACATCTGGCAGGTGCCGGTGGACGGCGGCAAGCCGATCAACCTGACGGTCAACGGCAAGAAGGACCAGATCCGCTATCGCGGCCGCATCGCGCTCGAGCCGCCGCAGGATCGCGACGAGGGCATCGACCTGTCGAAGCCGCAGTTCTTCACCGTTTACGGCGAGTGGACGAAGAAAGGCGGCATCGGCCGTCTCGATCCGGGCAAGCCCGGCCTCACGAACGTGATGTGGGGTGACGCGTCGTTCGGCGGCGTGACGAAGGCGGAAAAGGCGGACGTCGTGCTCTACACGAAGCAGACGGCGCTTGAACCGGCCGACTACTACGCCACGAACACGACGTTCGGTGAAGGTAAGCGGCTGACCGACATGCGGCCGCAGGTCGCGCAGTTCAACTGGACGGAAGGCGTCCAGCTGGTGAACTACACCTGCGACAAGGGTGACAAGTTGCAGGCGGCGCTCTACCTGCCGGCCAACTACGAGAAGGGCAAGTCGTACCCGACGATGGTGAACTTCTACGAGCGGATGTCGCAGACGGCGAATACGTTCGCCAATCCTTCCTCCAACGGCTTCAACCGCTCGGTCTACACGAGCAATGGCTACGCCGTCCTCATCCCCGACATCGTCTACAAGGTGAACGATCCGGGCATGTCGGCGGTGTGGTGCATGGTGCCGGCGGTCAAGGCCGCGATTGCGACCGGGATCGTCGACGCGAAGAAGGTTGGCATCACCGGCCACTCGTGGGGCGGCTACCAGACGTCGTTCCTCATCACGCAGACCGACATCTTCGCCGCTGCCGTTGCCGGCGCGCCGCTGACGAACATGATCAGCATGTATTCGCTGATCTATAAGAACTCGGGCGGCACCAACCAGGCGATCTTCGAGAGCAGCCAGGGGCGCTTCAAGGGCGGCTACTGGGACAACTACGACGCCTACTACCGCAACTCGCCGGTGTTCTTCGCCAAGAACGTGAAGACGCCGTTTATGATCCTGCACAACGACCGTGACGGGGCGGTGGACTTCACGCAGGGCGTCGAGTACTTCAACACGCTTCGTCGTCTTGGCAAGCCGGTGATCATGCTCGAGTACGTCGGCGAGAATCACGGCCTCGCCCGTCGTCCGAACCAGCGCGATTACACGGTGCGCATGAAGGAATTCTTCGACCATCACCTGATGGGCAAGCCTGCGCCCGATTGGCTGGTGAAGGGCGTTCCGCGCCTGAAGATGGAAGAGCACCTCAAGGAGCGGAATAAGAAGCCTGAGGCGCCGCCGAAGAAGATCACTACGGAAGCTTCTGCTGAGATCAAGAAGTAGCCTGGGTCGCGGCGGCTGTATCAAGGGATAAAGGGAAAAGGGAAAAGGGATAAGGGCGGTTCCCACTGGGGCCGCCCTTTTTCTTTGGACGGTGTCGTGGCAGGATCCGGGGTATATGAGTGACGACTCCCTGCGCGCGCAGCTTGCGAAGCTTCTCGACTGGAAGGAGGCCCACGTTGGCTTCGACGCCGCGGTCGAGGGCATTCCGCCAGACATCCGCGGTCGTCGGCCCGAGGGACTGCCGCACTCCCCGTGGGAACTCCTCGAGCACCTGCGCATCACGCAACACGACATCCTCGACTTCTGCGTCAATCCCGCCTACGAGGAAATGCACTGGCCCGACGACTACTGGCCGTCATCATCGCAACCGACGGCGGAGCAGTGGGACAAGAGCATCAAGGACTTTCGCGCCGATCGCGAGGCGATGAAGCGGCTGGCCGCGGAGGCGGACCTCTTCGCCAAGATCCCTCACGGCACCGGCCAGACGTACCTGCGAGAGATCCTGCTGGTCGCAGATCACACGACCTACCACGTTGGCCAACTTGTCAGCGTCCGGCAGCTGCTAGGCGCCTGGCCGTCGGCATAGGAGACAGGAGACGAGGAGTTAACATTCCGGGCGGCTGACCGTCCTCGACTAACGGAGGGTGAGACATGCGCATTGCCGTCCTGCTCATCGCTGTGCTCGTCGCGTCGGTCGAATCCAGCTCCGTCCAGGCCCCGCTCTTCTCGCCCGCACCGGGTTCGCCCATACCTGTTGGCAAGGGGGGCGGCACCTTGCTCTTCGCCGACATCAACGGGGATCGCCACCTTGACCTGCTGAGTCGCCACCTGCTGGAGCGGGTGCTCGTCGTGCGTCCGGGCGACGGGCGTGGTGGATTCGCTGCCGCGACGAAGCCGGTGCGGTTCGATTACGACTTCGGCGGCATGGCGCTCGGCGACATGAACGAGGACGGCCTGCCAGATGTGGCGGTGACCTCGGGAACACGCGACTTCGTCGATCTGTTCATCGGCACCGGCAAGGGAGCGTTTCGTAGGGCGACCGGATCACCCTTCACCGTGACGGACGCCAAGGAACCGTTCAACAAGCGCACGATCCACGCGCTCGACCTCAACGAAGACGGCCACCTCGACATCGTCACCGCCAACGGCCGCCGGCGGAACACCTTTGCCGTGCTGTTCGGCGACGGGCGCGGCGGATTCACGCGCGGACCCGAAGTGCCGCTCGACTCAGGCCGTGACGGTTACGTCTTCGCCTTCGCGGATTTCAACGGTGACCGTCATCTCGACGTCGTGAGTGCGAGCCGCAACGGCTACGAGGACACGGCGCCGGGCCGTGTCATTGTCCGGTTCGGCGACGGCAAGGGAAACTTCATGCAGGCACCGGGGTCGCCGTTCGACACACCCGTGGGACCCCGCTCAGTTATTGTCGAGGACTTCAACAACGATCGCCGTCCCGACGTCGCGATCACCAACCGCGATGGGTTGTTCGCCGTCTTTCTAAACGACGGCCGCGGCGGATTCACCGCCGCCCCAGGCTCACCCTTCGCCCTCGGCGTCGACGGCCACTCCGTTGCCGCCGCCGACGTGAATCGCGACGGGCGAATGGACCTGGTGTGCGCCAACGTCAAGGAAGTCGCGGTGTTCCTGGGAGGAAACGGCGTCTTCGCGCCGGCTCCCGGTTCCCCCTATCGCGCCGGCCCTGGCTCGTACTTCGCGACGCTCGTTGACCTGAACCGCGACGGCAAGCTCGATATCGCCGCGTCCGCCTTCGAAGGGGACGGCGTGACGCTGTTGCTTCAGAAATAGGAGGACGACGATGATTCGCACGGGCCTTCGCATCGCAATGGCCGCCGCATTGGTCGGGATCGGGTGGGTGGTTGGTGCGGCGCAGACCTCGCAACCTGACTTCGAACTCCTCATCAACGCTCCGTCAGGTGAAACGAGGATCGAGTGTGTGCGTGGGTGCAGCCTGTCGTGGGTGGAGCGCGGGCTCAATTCCACCGCGACGGCCAGCAGCAGATTCACGTACGCCTGCGGCGGAGATCGAGGCGGAGATCGCTGCTCATCTGGGAGGGTTGGTGGCTGGATCAACAAGCCCTAGATCGATCCTCGCGTTTGGCCGCCGCGACAACCAGCGTGTCGTGCTCAAGATCGTGAATGAGGCGACGGGGGAGTGGCGCGCCGGCCAGGTCCTCGCCGCCTTTGGCGGATCAGGGGTCGTGCGCGTTCTTGAAGCGGCAGATGGGGTCATGCTGATGGAACAGCTCGATCCCGCGACGCCGCTCTCGACCCTCTGCCGGCGCGGCGACGACGAAGAGGCTACACGCCTCCTCGCGAGCGTCATACGAGCGATGTCGCCAACCGCGCAGCCGCCAGGACTGCCTTCAGTACGGGATTGGTCCGTGGCGTTCGATCGTTATATCGCCTCCGGACACGAGGCGATTCCACGCGATCTGGTCGCACACGCCAGGCGTGTCTATCTCGAGCTGTGTGAATCGCAGCGGAACCCGCGGCTGCTGCACGGCGACCTCCACCACGACAACGTGCTGTTCGATTCGGGCCGAGGCTGGCTGGCGGTCGATCCCAAGGGTGTGGTCGGCGAGCTCGAGTTCGAAGTCGGTGCGGCGTTGCGCAACCCCTACGACATGCCGGAACTCTTCGGCAATCCCGACGTGATCCAGTCGCGCGTGCGTATTCTCGAGCACGAGCTGCGTCTCGACCGCAGCCGCATTCTCGCTTGGGCCTACGCGCAGGCCGTTCTCGCGGCCATCTGGCTGGTGGAAGACGAGGGCTCCGTCGCCCCCGACCATCCATGGATCAAGTTGGCAGGGACCATTCGCCAGCAGGACTGACCGCGCGAAGGCGGAAGTCCTGCGCTACCGGTCCTCGAACCGAACACCGAACACGGAACACCGAGTACCGCATACCGCATACCGCATACCGAACACCGAACACCGAACACCGAATCACCGAACACCGAACACCGAATACCGAGCACCGGAGCGGCGGTATCATGCCCGGATGAAGTACACGCTGCGCATCAACGGCGGTACGCACGAGGTTGATGGGGAGCCGGGTGACAGTTTGTTGTCTGTGCTTCGCTACGACCTTGGGATGACCGGCAGCAAGTACGGGTGCGGGGAAGGGTTCTGTGGCGCCTGCACCGTGCTCGTGGATGGCGAAACCGCGCGGTCCTGCATGGTGCGGCTGGGTGCCACCCCCGGCAAGGCCATCACCACCATCGAAGGACTCGCGAAAGGCGAGAAGCTCCACCCCGTCCAGGAAGCGTTCCTCGAGACCGAAGCGTTCCAGTGCGGCTATTGCACGCCCGGGCATGGTGATGGCCACCATCGGGTTGTTGAAGCGCACGCCCGAATCCCACCGAGCAGGACATCGCCAAGATCATGGACCGCAACGTCTGTCGCTGCGGCACCTACCCGCGCATCGTCGACGCGGTGAAGCTGGCCGCTACGCGCATGCGAGGGACGGTCGCCGGAGGTGCGACGATGAGCGACCATCCCGTAGCGCAGGACTTCAGTCCCGATCCCGATCCCGAAGTCGAACGGTACGAGCTGAGCGAGGGGGCGCGATATCTCTTCGAGGTCAAGCGTCGCGAGTTCCTCGGCATCCTCGGTGGGGGACTGCTCGTCGCGGCGGCGGTGCCGGCGATCGCGCAACAGGAATCCGGACGCGGGGGACAGGGACGCGGTGAGACGAACGAGCTCGCCGCTTGGCTGCACATTGACGAGCAGGGCAAAGTAACCGTCTACACCGGCAAGACGGAGATCGGCCAGAACGTCCGGACCTCGCTGGCGCAGGCGGTGGCAGACGAACTCCGGCTCCCGTTGGACGCGATCGCGATGGTGATGGCCGACACCGACCTCGTTCCCTTCGACCAGGGCACGTTCGGGTCGCAGAGCACCCCTCGCATGAGCCCGCAGCTCGCCCGCGCGGCGGCAACCGCGCGAGAGATGCTGATCGATCAGGCGGCCGCACGCCTTCAGGTCGATCGAGCCACGCTCACGGCGAAGGCCGGTCGTATCGTTTCTGCGATGGACGCGGCGTCACGTTTGGCGAGCTGACCAAGGGACAGAAGCTCACGGGGACGATCAGCACCCAACCCGCGATAACACCCGTCGCGCAATGGACGGTCCGCGGCACGGCCCCGAAGAAAGTCAACGGCCGCGCGTTCGTGACCGGGTCCCATCAGTTCACTCCAGACATCACGCGGCCGGGAATGCTTCACGGCCGCATCGTTCGGCCATCGGCGATCGGCGCAACGCTCGCATCCGTCGACGAGTCGGGCCTGAAGAGCGTGCCCGGCGCGGCTGTTGTGAAAGACGGCGAGTTCATCGGCGTCGTCGCGCCTACCGAGCGCTCGGCTCGACGCGCGGTCGAAGCGGTGAAGGCGGCGTGGAAGCCACTCGCCGGGCAGCCGTCTTCACAGACGATCTACGAACACCTGAAGCGCGGATCCACGAGCGGACGTGCATCGACGCCCTTCACCGTCGGCGACGCGGCCGCGGCTTTATCGAGCGCCGCGCGCACCTTCGACGCGAGCTACCGCATTCCCTACATCGCGCACGTGCCGCTCGAGCCACGCGCCGCGGTGGCGGAGTGGAGCAGCGACGGCAAGCTGACCGTCTGGGCGGGTACCCAGCGGCCGTTTGGCGTGCGCTCGGAACTCGCAACCGCGTTTCGCATTCCCGGAAGAGCGCGTTCGCGTCATCGTTCCCGACACCGGTTCCGCCTACGGGGGCAAACACAGCGGCGAGCATGCGATCGAGGCCGCTCGGCTTGCGAAGGCGGCCGGGAAGCCCGTGAAGCTGGTGTGGACCCGCAACGAAGAATTCACGTGGGGCTACATGCGGCCGGCGGGGGTGATCGACATCAAGGCAGGCGTCGACGCCAGCGGACGACTGGTCGCCTGGGACTTCGTCAACTGGAACTCAGGCAGCTCTTCGATCCGCACGCCGTACGACGTTCCCCACCAGCGAATCGTCTTCAACGCGTCGGACTCGCCGCTGCGCCAGGGCTCCTACCGTGGACTCGCCGCCACCGCCAACCACTACGCGCGCGAAATGCACATGGACGCGATGGCGCGCGCGCTCGCTGTCGACCCCGTGGAGTTCCGCCTTCGTCAGTTGAAAGACGAGCGGATGCGCGCCGTCCTGACCGCCGTCGCGGAGAAGGTCGGCTGGCCCAAGGCGTCCGCTGCGGGTCGCTCGCTCGGCATTGCGTGCGGAACCGAGAAGGGGAGTTACGTTGCGACCGCGGCCGAAGTCTCGAAAGCGGCGGGCGGGTTTCGCGTCGAACGCGTGCTGACCGCCTTCGAATGCGGCGCCATCGTGAACCCCGACGGCCTACGCAACCAGGTCGAAGGCGCCGTAGTGCAAGGGCTCGGCGGCGCGCTGTTCGAGGCGATCGAGTTCAAGGACGGCACGATCGTCAACGGGACGATGGAGCAGTATCGGGTGCCGCGGTTCAAGGACATCCCGGCGATGGAGATCGTCCTGCTGGATCGCAAGGACCTGCCGTCTGCCGGCGCCGGTGAGACACCCATCGTCTGCGTGGCGCCAGCCATCGGCAGCGCCACCCGCGCCTTCGGACGGGTCGATACGGCGCTACCAGTGAGATTGATCTAACGGCGGATGCACGGTCGCGCGGCGAGAGGGTAAGATCTCGCTATCCGACGCATGATTCGACACTTGGCCCTCGCGGGCGCGCTCCTTGCCATTCTTGTCGCGCTGCTCTTCACGCCGCCCATTCCCCAGGATCCGACGTATCACCAGTTCGCGGACCAGCGCACGCTGGCGGGGGTGCCGAACGCGCTCAACGTCCTCTCGAACCTTCCGTTCGCGTTACTCGGTATCGCCGGATTGCTGACCACGTTCCATCGATGGACGCGCTTCAACTTTCCGTGGGAACGCTGGCCGTACGCGGCGCTTTTTGCCGGAGTCGCGCTGACGGCGGTGGGTTCGAGCTATTACCACCTGGCCCCGGATAGCGCACGGCTCGTGTGGGACCGGATGCCCATGGCGATCGGCTTCATGGGCTTCCTTGCCGCCACCGTCGCGGAGCGCATCGGCGTGCGGGTTGCCTGGACGCTGTTCTTACCCCTGCTCGCCTTTGGCGCAGCAAGCGTCATGCAGTGGCACTGGTCCGAGCTGCGAGGCGCCGGAGACCTGCGCTGGTACCTTTTCGTGCAGTTCGGCTCGCTCGTCGCGGTCGCGCTGATGCTGGCGCTGTATCCGCCGCGCTACACGCACACGTCATACATCGTGCTGGGGTTGGCGGTCTACGCGCTGTCCAAAATGTTAGAGCTGGGCGATCAGGCGATCTTCGATGCCGGCCACATCATCAGCGGCCACTCCCTGAAGCACCTCTTCGCCGCCGCCGGCGTCTGGTGCCTCGCGGTTGCCCTCAAGCGACGCTATCCGCTGCGAGGGTAGCTCGCGGCTTACCGCCCGACGATCAGGTATTCGGAGACAAGGGCGCGGGCTTCCGCGACGCGAGCGTGCGTGCCGAAGTGGTAGCGGTGCTGCCGCTGGACCACGTCGACGTGCGGTTTGTAGCGGCGCATCATCCGCACGAGCGACTCGAGGTCGGGGTAGCCGTTGGAGGAATACGAAAGCACCAGCGTGCTGTCGGCGTGTCGGCGGAACATGGCATCGAACGCCTCGGGCGCGGTGCGTCGGTAGGAGAACGGGGTGAATCGCTTCGGGATCTTCCTCACGCGCGAGCTGGTGTCGATCTCGGTGCCGGGTGCCGTCCAGTACGACGCCAATCCTTCGAGAAAGTGATACCGCTTCACGTAGCAGTTGTCGTCGGACTTCGGAACGTAGGGGGGATCCATGTAAACGAGATCCACGGGTCCCACGGCCGCCGACAGCGCGTCGTTGCGAACGGCGATGTTCGCGCAGCCGTTGTCGAACACCCGCTCGTTGAACAGCCCGATCGACTCCTTGAAATGCTCTTCGAGTGACAGCTTCAGGTCGCGCCGACCGTCGTCGTAGTTGTGGCCGCTCACCGTGAAGACACCGCGCGGCTGCTTTTTCATGCAGGCCCGCGTCAGGCTCGCCTGCAGGATCGCTCGCGTGTACGGACAGGTCACTCCCCGCAGGTTCCCCGACACCCGGTCGAGGAAGCGCAAGTCCTCCGGGTTGAAGAAAATGCCGTCGAACGTTCGCTGGATGAAGGATCCGTGTGCGCCGTCCGCGCGGCAGACGGCGACGGCGTCCGCAGCACTGATAGTCGTTTTGGAGTTTTCGATCGTCGCCAGCGCCAGGTGATGCGCGAACTCGAGGAAATCGTTGGCGATTACCCGCTTCCCCATCGACTTCAGGAGGTAGGCCACGCTGCCGCTGCCAGAGAACAGGTCGAGCGCGGAGTCGAACGGCACGGTGGCGAAAGTCTGGTGAAGCCATGACAGCAGCCGATGCTTGCTGCCCATATATCGCAGGCGCGGATACAAGGCTGCGCCGGACGGCATGGTCATGGGTCGCCCGCATTGCAACTTTGTACATCGTCTTGCAGAACGGTAACCGAGATCCTGGGCGCGCGGCTGGTTTGGCCGACAGAATTGGTGCAGCCATGCGCTTTTGGCTGGCGGACCCTTTGCAACCCCTCGTCGCGTGGCGCACGTTGACACGCTGAGAGACACGGCCACCGCGCTCCAGACCGAGATCCTCGCGCGGCGTTATTACGAGTGCTTCAATCAGCGGCTGTTCGACGTTGGCGAGCGATATGTCCATTCGCAAGCCGTGTTCACGTACCCGTTGTCAGGCAAACAATTCATCGGCCGCGCCGGCTATCGAGAGCTGGCGCGGCGATGGATCGCGGCCTTTCCCGACGGCACCGTTTCAATCATCAAACTACGAGTCAGCGACGGCCCCACGGTCCGCCTGGAGTGGGTGGCGCACGGCACGTTCGCCGGCCCGCTCGACTTGCCCGGTTTTGCACCGATTCCCGCCACTGGCATCCACACGCACCTGGTGATGCATGAAACGATTCGCATCTCCAACGGGCTGATCGTCGAAAGCACGATGCAGTTCGACCCCGACGAGCTTCGCCGCCACCTGTCGGCCTGAGACGCTCGTGCGAGAATGTGGCGCACGATGCGCCACCTGGCTTTCCTCGCGCTCCTCGCCACCGTTTCCCTGACCTTCGCCTGTGCTCGAAAGGACGAGTCTCCCGCGACGCGCGCCGCCTTCAAGGCGCAACTCGACGAGGAGTGGAAGTTCTGGATGGAGCAGTACCCGGAGGCGGCCACGCAACTGGGCTATCCCGGCCAGAACGCCCGCTGGACGGACTACTCGCAGGCCGCGATCGACGGCCGCGAAGCGTACCTGAAGAAAAGCCTCGAACGCCTGCGCGGGGTCAACCGGGACCATCTCGAGCCGCACGACCAGCTCAATTACGACCTCTATCGCGACCTGCTGCAGACGGCGGTGGACGGCCTGCGCTTCCACAACGACGCGATGCCGCTGCGGTTCGTGACCGCGAGCAATCTCATGATGCCCATCGACCAGATGGGCGGCGTGCAACAGGAAATCCCGCGGTTGATCAGTTTGATGCCGTCGGCCAATCGGCAGGATTACGAGAACATCATCGCGCGGCTGCAAGGCGTGCAGGCGTTGATCGATCAGACGATTGCCTTGCTCGAGCGCGGCATTGCCGCTGGACTGACGCCGCCGGCGATCGTGATGCGCAACGTTCCGGGCCAGGCGGCCGCCCAGGTCGTTGCGGACCCCTTACAGAGCCCGCTGCTCGAAGCCTTCCGTCGCTTCCCCTCTACGATTCCTGAAAACGAGCGCGCCGAGTTGACCAAACGTGCCACCGATGCCTACGTCCAGGTGGTGCGTCCGGCCTTCGAGAAGCTGCGGGACTTTCTCGGGACGCGGTACCTGCCCGCCTGCCGACAGACGACCGCGGCGGTCGCGTTGCCGGACGGTCCGTCCCTCTACGCCTACAACGTGCGTTGGCATACGACGACCTCCATGTCGCCGGAGCAGATCCACGAGATCGGTCTCGCGGAAGTGAAGCGCCTCCGGGCCGAGATGGATAAGGTCATTGCGGCGGCCGGCTTCTCCGGGTCGTACGAGGACTTCGTCCGGTTCCTGCGAACGGATCCGCAGTTCTACTTCACCGATGCCACCGCGCTGGTCGCCGCGTACCGCGATATCGCCAAGCGCGCCGACCCGGAACTCGCGCCGCTCTTCGGCCGCCTCCCACAGTCTCCTTACGGCGTGAAGGTCGTGCCCGAGGCGGCCGCGCCGTCGCAGACCACCGCGTATTACGAGCCCGGTGCGTTCAACGTCGGCCGGCCAGGCTACATGTACGCGAACACCTACAAGCTCGAGATGCGCCCGAAGTGGGAGATGGAGGCGCTCACGCTGCACGAAGCCGTGCCCGGCCACCACCTGCAGATCTCTCTCGCCCAGGAACTGCAGGGGCTGCCGGAGTTCCGCAAGAATTCCAGTTACACCGCCTACGTCGAGGGCTGGGCGCTTTACGCCGAGTCGCTCGGCGAAGACATGGGCTTCTACAAGGATCCGTACTCGAAGTTCGGACAGCTGACGTACGAGATGTGGCGCGCGGTGCGGCTGGTCGTCGATACCGGCCTGCACTCGATGAACTGGACGCGCCAGCAGGCCATCGACTTCTTCACCGCCAACGCGGCCAAGACCGAACAGGACATCATCGTCGAGGTAGATCGCTACATCGCCTGGCCGGGACAGGCGCTCGGCTACAAGATCGGGCAGATGAAGATCCGCGAGCTGCGCGGCGCGAGCGCGAGGCAGATGGGGAACCGCTTCGACCTGCGCGGTTTCCACGACACCGTTCTCGGAGAAGGGGCCGTTCCCCTCGACGTCCTCGAAGCGCGCGTGAAGGCGTGGACCGCCCGTTGAGGCGTTACGTTCCCGTTGCTCTCGCCGTCATTGCCGTGGCGGCGGTGGTGCTGTTGGCCATGGGCCGCGTGCCGATCTGCGCGTGCGGCTACGTCAAGCCATGGCACGGCGTCGTCGCGAGCGCGGAGAACTCGCAGCACATCTCCGACTGGTACACCTTCTCGCACATCATCCACGGCTTCGGCTTCTACTTCCTGTTCTGGCTGCTGGGACGCCGCCGCGGCTGGCCGGTCGGCCTGCGCCTCGTGCTCGCGGTGCTGCTGGAGTCGGGATGGGAGATCCTCGAGAACACGCCGATGGTCATCAATCGCTACCGGTCCACGACCATTGCGCTCGATTACTACGGCGATAGCGTGCTGAACTCTGTGTGCGACATCCTGTCGATGGTGCTGGGGTTCTTCCTCGCGATGCGCCTGCCGGTGTGGCTCATCATCACGCTCACGATCGTGATGGAGGTAGCGGTTGCATACTGGATCCGCGACAACCTGACGTTGAATATCATCCAGTTGCTCTATCCAGTCGAGGCGATTCTGAAATGGCAACAAGGATAAAGACAGGGTTACTGATTGGAGCGATCGGCTGTTTTAGCGGCTGCGGCGCAACCCGGGTCGACGCTGATCACCAACGCGGTCGTACTCGACGGACTGGGCACGCCAGCGCAGCGCGTCAGCGTCCGCGTGACCGGCGATCGCATCACCAGTGTCGGTGCTTTGAAGCCGGCGGACGGCGAGCGGATCATCGACGCGCGCGGTTTGACGCTGGCGCCTGGGTTCATCGATACGCACAGCCATCACGATCGCGGCCTCCCCGAGCAGCGCGATGCGCTCGGCGCCATCAGCCAGGGGATCACGACGATTGTCGCCGGCCAGGACGGCGGCTCGTCGTTCCCGCTGGCCGAGTCGTTCGCGAAGCTCGAAGCGGCGCCTGCGGCGGTCAACGTCGCGTCCTACGTCGGTCACGGCACGCTGCGCCGACGCGTAATGGGCACGGACTTCAAGCGGCACGCGACGGCTGAGGAAGTCGCGAAGATGTCCGAGATGCTTCGCGCCGAGATGCAGGCAGGCGCGCTCGGGTTATCGACCGGCCTCGAGTACGACCCCGGCATCTACTCCGACCCATCAGAGGTCATAGCCCTTGCCAAAGTGGTGGCGCCGCTCGGCGGCCGCTACATTTCGCACATCCGCAGCGAGGACCGTGAATTCTGGAAGGCGCTCGACGAAGCCATCAACATCGGACGCCAGGCCCGCATCCCCGTGCAGGTCTCGCACGTCAAGCTCGCCATGCGAAGCCTGTGGGGGCAGCACGCGAAGCTGCTCGCGACGCTGAACGCCGCACGCAAGGAGGGGATTCAGCTCACGGCCGACATCTACCCCTACACCTACTGGCAGTCGGGCATGACGGTGTTGTTCCCGAATCGCGATTTCCAGAATCGCGCCTCAGCCGAGTTCGCGCTGCGCGAAGTGACATCCCCTGAGGGACTCCTCGTCGTCCGCTATTCGAAAGACCGTTCGTATGAAGGCAAGACGCTCGCCGAAATCGCGAAGCTGCGCCGCACGGACGCGCCGCAGACGATGATGGATCTTCTCAAGGAATCCGGTGAGAGTGACATCGGCATTGTCGCGACGAGCATGGAGGAGAAGGACGTCGCCGAGATCATGAAGTGGCCGTTTGCCGTGATCTGCAGCGACGGCACTTCCACCGGCGGGCATCCGCGCGGGTTCGGTGCGTTCACCCGCGTGCTCGGCCGCTACGTGCGCGACCAGAAGGTGCTTGCGCTGCCGTACGCCATTCAGAAGATGACCTCGGCGTCCGCTCGCGTCATGGGCCTGAAGCAGCGCGGCACGATCGCGGCGGGCAACTATGCGGATCTCGTGCTGTTCGATCCCGCGACGGTGATCGACCGCGCGACGACGAAGGACCCGCTCGCCCTGTCTGAGGGCATTGACACTGTCTGGGTCAATGGCGAGGTCGTCTTCGAGAAGGCGAAAGCTACTGGCCGCTATCCGGGGAAGGTACTGCGGCGGTAAGCCTGAGGTCGCAGATCTTGGCGTGTTCCTCGGCGGCGACGCGCATCTCCGTCTCGGGATCGTTCTTCAGCCTGGCATTCAGGATCGTGAGCATCTCTTCGGCCGACTTCCCGGTCGCGCACACGATGTAGAGGTGCCCGAAACGCTCCTCGTAGGCGCGATTCCCCTCGGCCAGCGCCCGCTTCACGTCATCGGCGGCATTGGCGACGCCCGCTTGTTCGCGCGCGGAGATCGCCGAGGCAGGCGGGGTACGTACCGATGCGGGGGTGGTGATCGAAGGCCTCGCGCCAGTCGGCGGAGTCGAGCGCAAACCAGACGTCACGCGCCGCTCGTTGTGCTGCCTCGCGGGACGCGAACGGAACGTGGGCCAGCATGCGATTGATCCAGCGAGATGACCCGCAGCACACCTGGAGCTGCGCGCGCGCCTCGTCGGGGGGCGCGTTGTTAATCCGCTCCCACCGTTCCATAGACACGCAGCCGGCTCACGCCGCCGTCCGGATAGATGTTGAGCCGGAGGTGCGACACCGGGCCCACCGCCTGCAACTCCTTCTCGAAGAAGTGTCGGTGGTGAGGCCTCAACTTTGTTTGCGGAAGGATCTCGTTCCACTCGGCGGAGCCAAGATCCATGAGCGTCTCCGCGTACGCCAGGCAGCCCTCGATCGACGCACTGTCGGGGTAGTTCCCCTTGAAGTGGTTCGTATCGAGCTCGACTCGTGAGATGCGGCCCGGCACGCCGAGCCGGAGGATCAGCCAGTCGTACCCGGGACCCCGGCGCCGCTTGGTCTCCCAGCCGTCGCCCATGTTCGCCGCGCGCCCCGGCATGATGATGTTGTCCTTGGCGCCGTAGTGCATGTCGCTGGCCGACAGCACCAGCCCGCCGTTCTGGATCGCCGCGAGATCGACCGGGCGGCCGGGTTTGGCGATCCGCTTCCAGTCCACCACCACTTCGCCGAACACGCGCAGCCGGGCCACACCGCCGTCGGGAAAGATGTTCAGCCGCAGGTGCGTCCACGGCCGGTCGTCCTTCAGCCTGAAGAAGTTCTCGGAGTCTCCCCGCAGCTCCCGCTTCGGCACGAGTTCGACCCAGGGCGCGCCTGGCTTGGCGCACAAGGCCTGCGTAACCGTCCTCGTGGTGTCGAGCGCGTCCACCGAACAATGTGTGGGGTAATTCCCGGTAAAGAACGCGGTGTTGACGTTCATGCCGCGAATTTGGCCGCGCATTCCGAGCTGGACGACGCACCAGTCGTGGCCGGGGGTGCGGCGGCGGCGTGACTCCCAGCCGTCCATCCACTTGCCGCGGCTCGTGTACTTGCCGGGGATGAAAACCGGCGCGCCCGCCTTGATGAGGTTCGACTTCGACGCAAAGAAATCGTCGTTGGTCGCGAGGACCTGGCCGCCGACGCGTTCAGACGCGAGCTCGGCGAGTTCGGTGAATAACGGGGTGTTAAGATCGGCGTCCATTCAACGGGAGAAGTTTCTCATGCTGGCCGATTCCGCTTACGGCAAATCGGGCGTGCGTCTCGTGCAGGTGGCCCGGCGTGGCGACCGGCACGACCTGCGTGACCTGACGGTCGCCATCAAATTCGAGGGGGATTACGACGCGTCGTATGTCGAGGGGGACAACAGCGATGTGCTTCCCACCGACACGATGAAGAACACCGTCTACGCCTTCGCGGCACGCAGTCCGCTCGAGGAGCTGGAAACCTTCGCGCTCAGCCTGGCCGAGCATTTTCTCGAGCGCAACCCGAAAGTCAGCCGCGTGACCATCGACATCCTCGAGCACGTGTGGCGCCGCATCGAAGTCGGCGGCAAAGACAGCGGCCACAGTTTTCTGAGGCACGGGCCGGAAAAGCGATCCGCGCAGGTGCGGCTGGATCGGCAGGAAGTGGAGGTGCGCGCCGGGATCGCCGACCTGCTCATCCTCAAGTCGGCTCAGTCGGCGTTCTCGGGCTTCCCGCGCGACGAATACACAACGCTTCCCGAGACCCGCGATCGGCTGCTGGCCACGTCGCTCACCGCGACGTGGCGGTACGATGCCGGCATCGCCTACGGTCCCGCCTGGCGAGTCGTGCGCAACACGCTCCTCGAGACGTTCGCGACGCATCGAAGCGAATCGGTGCAGCACACGCTCCACGCCATGGGCCAGGCCGTGCTCGATACCGTTCCCGAGGTCGCCGAGATTCACATCGTGATGCCGAATCGCCATCATCTCCCTGTGGACGTCACACCATTCGGTCTCAGCAACCGCAACGAGGTCTTCGTCGCGACCGAAGAGCCATTCGGCCTGATCCAGGCCACGGTGCGCCGGCCCTAACGGCCACAGATTATGGGCGGACTCGCGGTACGAAGCGAACGGGTCGTGCTGCCGGACGGCGTGCGGCCGGCAACCGTTCGCATCGAGGACGGTCGCATCGTGGAGATCGCGCCGCACGGTGCGCGCCCCACCGGCGTCCCTGAGTTCGACGTCGGCCAGCTCGTCGTCCTGCCCGGGATCGTCGACAGCCACGTGCACATCAACGACCCTGGCCGCGCGCATTGGGAAGGCTTCGAGACCGCCACGCGAGCGGCAGCCGCCGGTGGTGTGACCACCGTGGTGGATATGCCGCTGAACAGCATCCCGCCGACGACCACCGTCGAGGGGCTCGAGGCGAAGCGCGCGGCGGCCGCCGACCGATGTTTCGTGGACGTCGCGCTTTGGGGCGGCGTCGTTCCCGGCAACACTGCGGAACTGGAGCCGCTGGCGCGCGCCGGCGTTCGCGGCTTCAAGTGCTTCATGGCGCCATCGGGCGTCGAGGAGTTTGCGCACGTCACCGAGCCGGACCTTCGCGAAGCGATGCCGGAACTGCGCAAGCTGGACCTGCCGCTGCTCGCACACGCCGAATCACCGCAACGGCTTCTCGTCCCGGAAGGAAACCCGGAGCAGCACGAGACCTGGCGACGGAGCCGTCCGCCAGAGGCGGAGCAAGCGGCCATCGAGCTGCTCGTCAAACTTGCCCGCGAATACGGGACACGCGTCCACATCGTCCATCTCGCGTCGGCGGAAGCCGTGGCCGTCGTCAGGCAGGCCCGCGCTGACGGACTGCGCATCACTGGCGAAACGTGTCCTCACTACCTGACGTTTGCCGCCGAAGAGATACCCGACCGCGCGACTGTCTTCAAATGCGCGCCTCCCATTCGAGAGCGGTCGCAGCGCGAGATGCTCTGGGAGGCCCTGAGAGCCGGCGACATCGATCTCGTGGCCACAGACCACTCGCCGGCGCCGCCGTCGACCAAGTGCATCGAGACCGGCGACTTCATACGCGCGTGGGGTGGTATCGCGTCGTTGCAGATCGGCTTTTTGGCGACGATGACCGGAGCCGCGATGCGCGGCATCGGCATCGATGCAGTTGCCCACTGGATGTCTTCCGCGCCTGCCAGGCTCGCGGGCCTGGCGGCAGTCAAAGGCGGCATCGTTCCTGGCGCCGATGCCGACCTCGTGGTCTTTGACCCTGATGCCACGACCGTCGTCGATCCCGAAAGGCTCTACCACCGGCACCCGCTCACGCCGTATGCAGGCATGCGGCTGCGGGGCGCGGTGCGGACGACGTTTCTGCGCGGTGAGGTTGTGTTCGAGGACGGTGCCGTGATGCCGCTCCCGCGGGGAAAAATGATAGGGTCAGGGCGATGAGCGCCATTACCACGCACGTGCTGGACACGTCGCGCGGCGTGCCGGCAGCCGGGGTGGCTGTGTTGCTCGAGATGCTCGAAGCATCGGGAGCCTGGCACCCAATCGGGCGCGGTGCCACGGATACCGACGGCCGGCTCCGAACGCTGATGCCGGAGGGGGAGCCGCTGCAGGTCGGGGTCTACCGACTGACCTTCAACACCGTGCAGTACTTCGAGGAGCTCGGCCTCCCCAGCGTTCTATCCCCGCGTCGTCATAGAGTTCGAAACCGCACCGGGCGAGCGGCATTACCACGTGCCGCTGCTCCTCAGCCCGTTCGGGTACACGACATACCGCGGATCGTAGAGAGATGCCAAATTCTCACGCAGGGTCTTTGAAGGCCCGGGACCTCGGCCCCATTCTCCAAAAGCTGAAGCGCGTCAACGACGGGGTCGCGAAGGCCTTTCCCGGAGAGAGGGACGACCGTCAACCGGTTCACACCGTGTATGGCGGAGCGCACCTGTTCCGTTCGGATTCCGCCCGCAAGCTCGGTGCAGTGGCGCTGGCGGCCCTGGACGAGTACGCGCGTGACGGCGAAACGCTCGCGCGCGCGCTCGACCTGCCGGGAGACGTGGACGCGGCCACCGTTCGCGCGCGTGTCGCCGACAAGCTTCGTCGCGAGCCTGTGGAGGACTTTCGGATCGATTTCGAGGACGGCTACGGCAACCGCGTTGACGAGGAAGAGGACGGCCACGCCCGTTCTGTCGCCGAGGAAGTGGCCAAGGGCTTTGCCGCCGGCACCCTGCCGGCGTTCATCGGCATCCGCATCAAGCCGTTGTCGAAGGAACTCCACGCACGCAGCCTGCGGACGCTGGATATCTTCGTCACGACGTTGGTCCATGCGACCGCCGGGAAGCTACCGCCGAACTTCGTGGTGACGGTCCCGAAGCTGATGGCGCGACGGGCAAGTCACTGCCGTCGCGTCCGTGTGTTCCGCGCTCGAGCGGCGGCTGAAGCTGAAAGCGAAGTCGCTGAAGCTGGAGCTGATGATCGAAACCCCGCAATCGATCCTCGCGCCGGATGGCACTTCCGCGCTGCGGCGGCCTCGTCGCGGCAGGCGGCGGGCGGATCACCGGTGCGCACTTCGGAACCTACGACTACACCGCGCTCTGCGGCATCACGGCATCGTGGCAGCACATGCGCCACCAGGTCTGCGATTTTGCAAAGCACATGATGCAGGTCGCCCTCGCGCAGAGTGGCGTTCGGCTCTCGGATGGCGCGACCAACATCATGCCGGTGCCCGTGTACCGCGCCGAAACGCCCGGGCGCCTCACCGAGCCGCAGCGCCGCGCGAACGCCGAGGCCATTCACCGCGCCTGGAAGACGCATTACGACGACGTGATGCATTCGCTGGTGAATGGCTACTACCAGGGTTGGGATCTGCATCCGGCGCAACTGCCGACCCGCTACGCCGCTCTTTACACGTTCTTCCTGACCGCGCGGCCAGCCGCAACGGCCCGGCTGCGCAACTTCGTCGAGAAGGCCGCCCAGGCGACGCTGGTCGGGGACGTGTTCGACGACGCGGCCACGGGGCAGGGGTTGTTGAACTTCTTCGTGAGGGGGCTCAGCTCTGGTGCGCTGACGCTGGAGGAAGCACGAGAGACCGGCCTGACCGTCGAGGAGCTGCAGGGCAGGTCGTTCCTCAAGATTCTGGAATCGAAACGACGGGGAGTAGGATATGGCGCACCGCCGGTGGTCGATCCGTCCGCGCAACCGCCGCGACCTCGAGGCGGTCGGTCGCATGGGCGCGCTGTTGGTGCGCATGCACCACGCCTACGACCCCAACCGGTTCATGTCACCAGGACCGCGGTCGGAGGAAGGCTACGCGCGATTCCTCGGTCGCAACTCGACGACTCGGAGTCGCTCGTGCTCGTTGCCGAACGCGACGGGCAGGTGGTCGGCTACCTCTACGCCGGAATCGAGCCGATGAACTGGAAGGAGCTGCGCGAGCGTGCCGGGTTCGTGCACGACATCCTGGTGACGGAGGAGTCACGCGGCGGCGGTATCGCGCAGGCGCTGATGAACGAGGCGTTCGCGTGGATGCGCGAACAGAACGTTCCCCGCGTCCTGCTCTGGACCGCCGCCCCCAACGACCGCGCCCGACGCTTGTTCGAACGCCTCGGGTTCCGGGCAACGATGGTGGAGATGACTAAGGAGCTCGAGTAGCCGCTTCGCTCGTCCGGTGTCCGGTGTCCGGTGTTGCGGTACTCGGTGCTCGTCGGCGGCCGAACGGCTTCGTCGCGTCTAAAGCGACGTATGGGACGCCGTGCTGTGGCGTTGATGGCGCTAACGATTCTGGTATCGGCTGCGACGCTGGGCGCGCAGTCGGCGCCGACGGCCTTCCCGGAGTGGATGATGGATTTCCTCCCCAAGACCGCCGAAGAGAAGGCCGGGCGGCCGTTTTCGAAGCCAAGGCTCGCGGCTGTTGGAGCTGGACGATCTTTATGTCAGCACCGCATGCGGCGTCTGTTGATCCGGCGATTAGCCCCCGCCTGTATTCCGAGTTCGTCGACGGACCTCGCGTGCGGCTTCGACGCGATCGTGGTCGCTCGCCGAACCCCACGCCGTCGCGGTTGAACAATACCGTGGCACTTCATCTTTACTGGAGCACCCATGCCAGTCGATCGATGGGTGTTTCCGGCGTCGGCGCCAGCTGGCGGAGTCGAAGTCCTGGTGGCGGGCGGAACGTTGACAGTCGGCAGCCAGACAGACAGGGTCTCGATCGGGCAGATTCTTTGGAGGTCGGCCGGCGGTACCTGCTTCTTCCTCAAACGGGTTCCTGGGACCGCGCCTTCTGGTTGCCGGCACTCCCTCATCGAGGACATGACGGCTGGAGCGACCGAACTCCAGATGCACCCGATCCCTGACGAATTGGTCAGAACGCGATCCCCTTCGACCGCTTCATCGACGACCTCGCAATCGCCGCCGGCACCTGCCGCAAGCCGCGCTAGATCGATCCCGAGCCCGAGTCCCCGGAGCCCCGAGCCCCGCCTTCGCGCAACGGCTACGGCGGGCAAGCCGAACCGCGAACAACGAACAACGAACAACGGGAGCGAGCGAAGCGAGAGATTTCGGTGTCTAATGTTCTGAGTCAGCAAATGCTCAGGCTCCCCACCCTGCGATCTCTCCACGAGAACACTCATGAAGCGCGTTTCCTTTGCCCTGGCCTGGGCCCTCGTCTTTCTCTTTGCATCCACCCTTAAAGCGCAAACCAGCGCACTGACCGTCGTCAGCACCGCCCCGCAAGGGGAGACGACTACCCGGGAGGAGACGAACGAAATACGGATCGTCTTTTCGGAACCGATGGTCGTGCTCGGGAAGATTCCCGAGAAGGTCGCCGCGCCGTTCGTGCGGATCTCGCCGGGGATCACGGGGACGTTCCGCTGGTCGGGGACGACCATCCTTATCTTCACGCCGGCGCGGCCGCTGCCGTTTGCGACCGCCTATGACGTGACCGTCGATACGACGGCGACGGCGGTGAGCGGGCGGAAGCTCGGCAAGCCGGTGTCGTTCCGGTTCACGACGCCGACCGCACGGCTCGAGGAAGTGCAGTGGTATCGGCGCGGCGGCACCGTCGACGGGCGGATCGTTCTGCTGCTGACGTTCAACCAGCCGGTGCGCTCCGCCGACATCGCGGCCGCACTGTCGGCCCGCTTCGAGCCGCACCCCTGGGAGGCGCCGACGCTGACGCCGGAACAAGTGACCGTGCTGAAAGCCGCCGATCCCTCGTCGGTCGAACGCTTCGAGGCCAAGGTCAAGGAAACGCAGTTGGCGTCGGCGTCGAAGGCGCCGGTCAAGCTTCAACCCACAACCGACTGGAACCGGACCGTCTACCCGGCGTCGACGCGCATGGTGGCGTTCGAAGTCGTCGGCGACGTGGCCCCCGACGCGTGGCTCCGCCTGTCGATCGCACGCACGGTGCGGTCACCAGCCGGGACGGCGACGCCGCGAACCGCGCAGACCTACAACGTCGAGACCGAGAAGACCTTTTTCGTCACCGGCTTTAGCTGTCACCAGCAATGCGAGAGCGACTCCCGCAATCCGCTGCGTTTCACGACGAAGGTGGAGGTGGATGATTTCGCGGCTGGGGTATCGGTCGTGGACTCCACCACCGGGAAACCGGTGCCGCGGCAGGACGTCTCGAAGCAGAAACGGGACGAACGGTATCAGGAATTCGAAAACGCGCTCACGCTCGAGGACGCTGGTTACCAGGCACAGCCACCCAACCGCAAGTACGTCGTCACGGCACGCGCCGGCCTGAAATCGGCGGACGGACAGACGCTCGGCTATACGTGGGTAGGCGAGGTGGACAACTGGCACCGCTTCGCGTTCACCAGCTTCGGTGATGGGCAGGGCGTCTGGGAGAAAGACGGCGGTAGCACGCTGCCTTTCTACGCGCGCAATCTCCAGGACGTCACGCAGTGGGTGGTGCCGATTCGTCCGGCGGATCTGATGGCGGCGGTCATGCGTGCCAGGCGCGGGGACTTCGCAACGGGTCTTCCTGGCGCCGGCACCCCGAGGAAACTCAGTGTGACGCCCGACCGCATTCAGTCGCATGGCCTCGACATGTCTCCGGCACTGTCGGGCGGCGCCGGCTTGCTGTGGGCAGCGGTGCGTGAAGGGAACCCGATCCCCCGCGCGCGGGCGCACCGGCGGAACGAGCGGCCGATCACGCGCGCGTCGGTCGTGCAGGTGACGAATCTCGGCATCACCGTCAAGGACAGTCCGCAGAACACGCTGATCTTCGTCACTCGACTCGATAACGGCGCGCCGGTCCCTGGCGCGCAGGTGTCGATCGTCCGCCCCGACAACTCGACGCACTGGCGAGGCACCACCGGCAACGACGGCCTCGCGTTAGCGCCCTCCACGCCGCTTCGCAGTCCCGACAGCTACTGGGAGTTCTCCTTCATCGTCATTGCCGAAAAGGACGGCGACGTCGCCTACGTCGGCAGCGACTGGAACGAGAACATGTCGCCGTGGATGTTCGGCACCGGTTTCAATCTTGGAGAATCGACCCCGTTGCTGCGCGGCACGATCTTCACCGATCGCGGTGTTTACAAGCTCGGTGAACAGGTGCAATTCAAGGCGATCCTGCGGCACAACGCGCCCGATGGCGTGCGCATGGTTCCGGCGGGCACGCCGGTGCTGATCTCGGTTCGCGACGCCCAGAACCGGGTGGTCGACGAGCGCACCATCCGCGTCAGCAATTGGAGCAGCGCCGAGTGGACCCTGACGTTGCCCGCCGACGGCGTGCTGGGCAACTACTCGCTGCGAGCGATCCTGGAGAGCGAGCGGCCGAAGCCGAGGCCCGTTGACGCGCGCCGCCGCGGCGAACAGACGCCCGCGTGGGATGAGGACTACCGCAGCTACGAGAAGAGCGTACACGCGTCGTTTCTCGTCGCCGCCTACCGCCGTCCCGATTTCCGAGTCGACGTCACGCTGACCAGTGCCGGGCATCCACTTGCCGGCGACAAAGTGAAGGGCGTGGTAAACGCGCGCTATCTGTTTGGCACTCCGATGTCGGCACGCCCGCTGGCCTGGAAGTTCGACGTGTGGCCCGGCGGACAGGTGCCCTCGGCGATTACCGAGAAATACAGCGAGGACCGCTGGGCGTTCGTCGGCTGGGAAGAAGACCACCGGGACCGCGAAACCGTCGCGGGAGAGGAAGCCAAGCTGACCGCCGAAGGTCAGCTCGTGCTCGAACTTCCAACCAGGCCGGCGGGTGTGCCGCTCATCTACCAGCTCGAAGGGGACGTGGAAGACGTCTCGCGCCAGCACATCGCCAACCGCGCGACGCTCGTGGTGCATCCCGCCCCTTGGTACGTTGGGATCCGCCGCCCGGGCTATTTCATCGACCAGAAGTCAGGACTGTCCACAGAGATCATCACGATCGGCCTCGACGGCCAGCCGGTGGCGGGAATTCCGGTCGACGTCGTTCTTACGCAGATTCAGTGGAAGAGCGTGCGCGAGGCAGTCGGCGACGGTTTCTACGAGTGGAGAACCGAGCGCGAGGAGATTCCGAGCGGTAACTGGACGATCACCACGACATCCCAGCCGGTCCCTCTCAACGCCCCGCTGAAGAGCGGCGGGTATTTCAAGTTGAAGGCGACCGGTAAGGGAACCGACGGCAAGTACGCCGAGTCGATCGCGTACTTCTACGTGATCGGCGATGGCTACACCGCGTGGGAACGTTACGACCATCAGCGGATCACGCTGGTGCCCGAGAAGCAGACGTGGAAGCCGGGGGACACGGCACGCGTGATGATCCAGTCCCCGTGGGAACAGGCCACCGCGCTGGTGACGACCGAGCGCGAAGGCATTCGTAGCCAGCGCCAGTTCGCGTTGACCTCGACGATGCAGACGGTGTCGGTGCCGATCACCGAGGCTGACATCCCGAACATCTTCGTCTCGGTGGTTCTTGTCAAAGGACGGACGAGCGCGGCAGCCGGCGAAACATCGCAGGTGCCAGACGAGGCAGCGGCGGAAGATCCAGGCAAGCCGACCTTCCGCATCGGATATGTCGAGCTGAAAGTCGAAGATCGGACCAAGCGTCTAACGCTGAGCGTGAACGCGAACCGCGAGGAGTACAGGCCCGCGAGCGCCGCAAATGTCCGTGTCGAGGTGAAGGACCACGAGGGTCGAGGCACCGCCAGCGAGGTGACGTTGTGGGCGGTCGACTACGGTGTGCTGTCGCTCACCGGGTACCGCACGCCGGAAGTCCTCGAATCCGTCTACGTGCGCAAGGCGCTGCAGGTCACCAACACCGATAACCGCCAGCGCATCATCTCCCGTCGCGTCCTGACACCGAAGGGTGAGACCGAAGGGGGTGGCGGCGGATCCGATCCGGGGGCCGGCACGCTGCGCAAAGACTTCCGCGTGCTCGCGTTCTGGCTCGGCTCCGTTACGACAGGAACCGACGGCCGCGCCAGCGTGGACGTCAAGCTGCCGGAATCACTGACGACCTATCGGATCATGGCGGTTGCGGCGGATCGCAGCTCGCGTTTCGGCTCCGGCAGCGCTGAAGTCCGCACCAACAAGCCCCTCACGCTCAAGCCGACGTTCCCGCGTTTCATGGCCGTCGGCGACCGCGCCTTCTTCGGCGCTGTGGTCGGGAGCCAGCTGAAGACCGGCGGGACGGCGACCGTGACGATGCGCTCGCTCGATCCGGCCGTTCTCGAGATCACGGGGCCTGCGCAGCAGCAGGTCAAGATGGAGCCAGGGGGATCGATCGAGACCAGGTTCGAGGCCGCGGGGAAGTCGATCGGCCGCGCACGCGTGCAGATGACCGTGCGCGTCGGGAACGAGACGGATGCCTTCGAAGACGTCATTCCCGTCGAAGTGTTGCTCTCGCCCGAGACCGTCGCGGCGTACGGCGAAGCCACCAGCGCCGTGGCATCGGAAGCGCTCGCGCTTCCCGCCAACGCGGTGCCGGGGTTTGGCGGCTTGACGCTGGAGCTTGCGTCCACCGCGCTCGTGGGCCTCGGTGAAGGGGCGCGCTATCTGGTCGAGTATCCGTACGGCTGCGCCGAACAGCGTTCATCGAAGGCGCGTGCGCTGATGCTCGCGGCCGACCTGGGGGAAACCTTTGCGCTTGCGGGCATGAACCCCGCGCAGATGCGGGCCGCCGCGCAGCAGACGCTGCGGGAGCTGGAGCGCTTCCAGTGTGAGAGCGGCGCGTTTGCGTTCTGGCCTGGAGCCTGCGAAACCGCGTCTCCTTACCTGACCGCCTACTTGCTGCAGGTCATGAAAACGGCCGCCGATCTGAAGTACCAGGTCAATTCGGGCGTCCGCGATCGCGCGTATGCGTACCTCGAACGGCAACTCGCCACGCCCGAGCCTGCGAATGCGGAGTGGAAGCAGTCGTACCTGTCGTGGCAGTCATTCGCGGTGAAAGTGCTTGCGGAAGGTGGGCGCAACCAGGATTCGCATATCAATCGGCTCTACGCTGCCCGGCAGCGCATCCCGGTGTTTGCCGTCGCCTTCCTGCACGACGCGCTGGTCGCGAAGGGGGAAAGCGGCAATCGCGTCGGCGAGCTGCGGCGAATCATGCTGAACGCCACCTTGCAAGAAGCCGGCACGGCGCGCGTCGAAGACTTCAGCGATCCCTATCTCTTGTGGTTCTGGCACTCCAACGTCAGGACCACCGCCATCGTTCTGAACACGCTCGTCAAGGGCGGGGTGGCCGAAGCGCCGATCCGTCAGCTGGTGCGCGGCCTGATGACCGATCGCGAGAACGGGCGCTGGGGCAACACGCAGGAGAACGCCTACGCGATGGAGGCGCTCGTCAACTACTACCGGCGCTACGAGCCCGAGACACCGAACTTCCGCGCAATTGTAAAGCTGGGTGAACAGGAACTGGCGCGCGGCGACTTCAAGGGGCGATCCACCGAAGCGACGACGAAACAGATTCCGATGAGCCAGGTGCCGGCCAAGGCTGGTGCGAGCGCGCCGTTGACGTTCACGCGCGAAGGCGCGGGCACGTTGTTTTACACGGCCCGCCTGCGCTACGCGGTGGACCAGATGTTCACGCAGGGGCTCGACTCCGGATTCCAGATCGAGCGCACGCTACGAGCCCTACAAGGAGGCCGGCCCGAAACCCACGCCCGGCATGAGCTACCAGGCCGGAGATCTCGTTCGCGTCACGCTCACGTTCCGGGTGCCGAAGGAGCGTCGCTTCGTCGCCGTGACCGACCCGCTGCCGGCCGGGTTCGAAGCCGTCGAGTCGTGGTTCAACACCACTACTGACAAGCTGGCCGCATCGGAGCAGCAAGATGCGCAGCGGTCGCGCGGCTCCGAGTGGGTGCCGTGGTGGATGCTCAGCTGGATTCGACCACGCCGAACGGCACGACGACCGCGTGCAGCTCTTCGCCACGCGCCTTCACGAAGGCACCCACGTCTACAGCTACGTCGCCCGCGCCACAACAGCGGGCACCTTCCGCACCGCCCCGACCCACGCGGAAGAGATGTACACGCCCGAGATCTTCGGCCGCACGGCGAGCACGGTCATCGAGGTGAAGCGGTGATGCGCATCTCGCGCCGACGGCTTCTGGCGGCTGGCGGCGGGCTTCTCATTTTCGGCGCCTGGCTCCGCCTCGGCTCCCTCCCCGCCGGTCTCCTCGACGAGCCGCCTGCTTCCACCCTCGTCGTCGATCGTCGCGGCGAGCCGCTCTACGAGGCGCGTGGCGGCGACGGCACACGGACGTTGAGGCTGACACCTGACAACCTCCCGCCCATGCTGGTTGCTGCGACCTTGGCGGCCGAGGACCGCCGCTTCTGGTCGCATCCCGGCGTGGATCCGATCGCGATCGCGCGCGCCACAAAGACCAACCTGGCAGAGCGCAGCGTCGTCGAAGGCGGCTCCACGATTTCGCAGCAGGTCGCGAAGCTGTTGTTGAACCGCAAGGAACCGTCGCGCTCGCGCGGGTGGCGTGCAAAAGTTCACGAAGCGGTGATCGCCCTGCGGCTGGAACATCGCTTCGCGAAGCGCGAGATTCTGGCGATGTATCTGAACCTCGCCGGTTATGGCAATCAGATCGCCGGCATCGAGCGCGCGAGCCGCGCCTACTTCGGCGTTCCATCGGCGATGCTGACCCCCGCCCAGGCGGCATTCCTTGCCGGGCTGCCGCAGCGTCCAACGGGTTTCAATCCTTATCGGAATCGGGACGCCGCCGTGTCGCGACAGCGGGTCGTGCTTCGACGCATGGAAGCCGCAGGTGCGATCACGACTGAGCAGACGGCCGAGGCTCGCGCCGAGCGACTGAACGTTTCTCCACACAGCGCGCCCTTCACCGCGCCGCATTTTGTCGAGATGGTCCTGGCGAATGTCGGGGCCACCAGGCCCAATCGAATCGACACGACGCTCGATGCGCGGCTCCAGGCGGATGTCGCAGGTGTCATCGAGAGCCATCGCGCGGCCCTTCGGCGTCACGGCGCGAGCAATGTGGCCGTGGTGGTGCTCGACAATCGCACCGGCGAGTGGCTGGCGTGGGAAGGATCCGGGGATTACACCGACGCGGCCCATGGCGGGTCCATCAACGGTCCGCTGGCGCAGCGACAGCCGGGCTCGGCGCTCAAGCCATTCACTTACGCCCTGGCCTTCGAGGAAGGATTCACGCCAGCGAGCGTGCTGCCCGACATCCCCGCGAGCTTCCCGACCGCGGAGGACGGCGTCGTCTACACGCCGCGCAACTACGATGGGCGCTATCGCGGTCCAATGCTCGCGCGCGTCGCGCTTGCTGGTTCGGAGAACGTCCCCGCGGTCGCGCTTGCCTCGGAACTCGGCGTGGCCAAGCTACTCCGCTTCTTCTCGCGGGCAGGTCTGACTACCTTCGAGAAGACTGCTGCCCACTACGGCCTCGGCGTCACGCTGGGGAACGCCGAGGTGCGCCTCGACGAGTTGGTGGCGGCCTATGCGGCGTTTGCGCGCGGCGGTGAATGGATTCAACCGACCTATTTATCGTGCAGCGATCTCGAGACCTGCGGCGGCACCAGGGAGTCCCGCCGGGTGGTTTCGCCGCGGACCGCCTTCTGGATCACGGACATTCTGTCCGACGCCAGCGCCCGTGAATTCGCCTTCGGTCGCGGCGGCAGCCTCGAGTTCCCGTTTCCCGTGGCGGTGAAAACCGGAACGTCGCAGGCGTACCACGACAACTGGACGATCGGGTATTCGCGTCACGTCACGGTGGGCGTTTGGGTCGGGAACTTCGACCGCCGTCCGCTGCGGAACTCGAGCGGCGTGACTGGCGCGGCGCCGATCTTCCAGGGCGTGATGCTCGCTGCCGAAAAACGTGCCACTGGCGGCGGTTTCACAGACTCGCCGGTCCTCGCGGCAACCGATGACTCGGTCGAACACGTGATCTGCGCGCTCTCCGGCCACGCGGCCAACGAGTGGTGTCCGACGAGACGACGAGAGTGGGTCGCCAGCGAACGGCCGCTGATGCCGTGTAACTGGCACCAGCTGTCGGACGAAGGGGTAATCACTGCCTGGCCCGCGGAATACCGCGCCTGGGCAGATTCTGTAGGCCGGGTCTTTAGACCCGGCGCGACGGCGGGTCTAAAGACCCGCCCTACACCACAAGGTTTGCGAATCGTGAGCCCGGCCAACGGCTCCACTTTCCTGATCGATCCGACATTGCGGCGCGAATTCCAGACGCTGCCGCTCCGCGTCGTGACCGGGAATGGTGGCCCGATCGAATGGAGCATCAACGGCCGTCCTGCGGGTAGCGCCGACGCTGGCTCGAAACTCGATTGGCCCATCACGCCTGGCCGGCACAGGATCACCGCTCGAGATTCGGCGGGGCGTACGGCGGAAGCCCAGGTCGTGGTGCGGTGAGCAAGATTACCCGGCGTGCCTTCGGCCACCGCGTGGCGACGGCCGTCACCGCGGCATTTGCGATTCCCGGGTCACGCCCCGTGTTGGCGCGGACGGTCCAGCCATCCACTCGACCCAACGTGCTGTTCGTTCTGATGGACGACATGCGCTGGGATTTGATGGGCTGCGCGGGCCATCCGATCATCAAGACGCCGGCCCTCGACCGGCTGGCGCGTGAAGGCGCACGCTTCACCAACGCGTTCGTCTGTCTCTCCCTCTGCTCGCCGAGCCGCGCGAGTTTTCTCACCGGCCTTTACGCGCAGGTACACGGCGTGCTCGGCAACCGGACGGCGCTCGATTTCTCGCGTCTCACGACGTTCCCGCAGCGCTTCCAACGCGCTGGCTACCGCACGGCGATGTTCGGCAAGTGGCACATGGGCGTAGACATGGATCCGAAGCCGGGCTTCGACCACTGGGCCTGCTTCCGCGGCCAGGGCACCTATTTCGATCCGTCGATCAACGTGAACGGCGATGTGAAGTCCTTCGAAGGATTCACCGACGATCTGACGTCGGGAATGGCGGCAGAGTGGATGACCGGCGGCGACACGCGCCCGTTCCTGGCGGTCGTCGGCTTCAAGAGCTGTCACTCGCCGTTCGACCCTCCCCCGCGGATGGCGACCTTGTATGAGGGGGTGACGTTTCCGCGCCCGCCAAGCTTCGATCGGCCGCTCCCCGATCAGCCGCAATGGATCCAGAAGTTCGACGACACCGGCCACACGCCGTATTCGCGGATCCCGGCCGACGAACTCATGCTCCGGTTCGCGCGGCTGGTGACCGCGGCCGACGAGAACGTCGGGCGCATGATGTCGGCGCTCGAACGGGCTGGCCTGCTCGACAACACGCTCGTGATCTTCTCGAGCGACAACGGCTTCCTCGTCCACGAGCACGGCCTCTACGACAAGCGCGCGATGTACGAAGAGAGCATTCGGGTCCCGCTGATCATGCGCCACCCTCGCCTCGTGCGCCGAGGCGTCGTCGAAGACGTGACGCTGAACATCGACCTGGCCCCGACGTTGTACGAGCTGATCGGCGTCGACGGCGCCGCAGAAACGCAGGGACTCAGCCTCGTCCCCGCGCTGCAGAAGAAACGCCGGCAACAGCGCTCGATCTTCTTCTACCAGTACCGACCGGGAGACGCCCTATTCGACGCCGTCCCTCATGGGCGTGCGCACCGGAGAGTGGAAACTCGTGCGCTACCAGGAACCGGGTCAGGTACACGAGCTCTACAACGTAAAGAAGGATCCTCACGAGATGAAGAACCTCTTCGAGTCGGCCAGCGCGCGTGCCACGCGCGAACGCCTCGATCGAGAGCTGACGCGGCTCGCCCCACTCGCGAGGTCCGCGGCCGATACGCTAGTCAGCGACAGCCACACACCGTTCAACGACGCCGACGGCGGCGCTACGCGCATCGCGGAGACACGAAGACGCGAAGCCACGAAGAAATGTATTGGTTTTAAACCAAATAATTCGTGTCTTCGTGTCTTTGAGTCTTCGTGCTGCGCGGAGCGCCAGCCGTCGGCCTCGTTGAGCGGGTGCGGCTGTCGCTGTATATGCGGGTCGGTGGTACCATGCACCGCCGCGCATGCCCGCCCCTTCTCAGCATTCCCACATAGAACGCGACTACCGGATCTGGCAGGTCATCTCCGCATCGGCGGTGGGGACGATGATCGAGTGGTACGACTTCTACATCTTCGGGAGCCTGGCGACGGTGATCTCGCCGCTGTTCTATCCGAAGGGGAACGACACGCTGGCGCTGATCGCCTACCTCTCGACCTTCGCGGTGGGCTTCGTCGTGCGGCCCTTCGGCGCCCTGTTCTTCGGGCGCATCGGCGACATCGTTGGACGGAAGTACGCGTTCCTGGTGACGCTGCTGATCATGGGTGGGGCGACGGCCTTGATCGGTGTGTTGCCGACCTACGCCACCATCGGGATCGCGGCGCCGATCATTCTGCTTCTCATCCGCATCCTGCAGGGGCTGGCGCTCGGCGGTGAGTACGGCGGCGCGGCGGTCTATGTCGCCGAACACGTCCCCGACGGGAAACGCGGGTTCTATACGAGCTTCATCCAGATCACCGCGACGCTGGGCCTCTTCCTCTCCCTCGCCGTGATCCTGCTGGTGCAGAACACGATGACGGCCGACGCGTTTCGCGACTGGGGCTGGCGCGTCCCGTTCCTGATCTCCATCGGGCTGGTGGCCGTCTCCCTCTACATCCGACTGCGCATGAAGGAGTCGCCGATCTTCACCCACATCAAGAGCGCGGGGATGCAGTCCGCGACGCCGTTGAAGGAAGCGTTCACCCAGCCGGCCAACCTGAAACGCGTGCTCATCTCGCTCTTCGGCGCGACGGCGGGGCAGGGCGTCGTCTGGTACACGGGGCAGTTCTACGCGCTCTTCTACCTGCAGACGATCCTCAACGTGCACGACACGTCGGCCGCCTACATCGTCGCGGTGGCGCTGCTGCTGGGGATGCCGTTCTTCGTAGTGTTTGGCGCGCTCTCGGATCGTATCGGCCGGAAGAGGATCATGATGGCCGGTTGCCTGCTGGCCGCGCTGTCGTACATCCCAATCTACAAGGTGATGCAGTCGGTCGCGGGATCGAACGTGGCGACCGCGACATCACAGCGTAACCCGGTGACCGGCGCCACCAGTCTCACACCGCAGTCCTTGGTGGACGGAGTTCTCACTCCTGCACCGGAAGTTCTTACCTACGCCGGTCTCAGCGACCTGCTCTCGAAACCAGTCGCCTGGCAGCTGATCTTCCTGATCTTCATCCAGGTGATCTTCGTCACCATGGTGTACGGGCCGATCGCCGCGTACCTGGTGGAGGCGTTCCCAGCGAAGATCCGCTACACCGCGCTCTCGCTGCCGTACCACATCGGCAACGGCGTCTTCGGAGGTCTGCTGCCGCTGATCGGTGTCACCGTCGTCGCGCGCACCGGCAACATCTACGCGGGCCTCTACTATCCGATCGCCGTCGCGCTGCTGACCTTCGTCGTCGGATCGCTGCTGCTGCGCGAAACGCACAGCACGCTGATCTGGGACGAAGTCAGCGAATCGCCGCGATCGCAGCCTTGAGCTGAACGTTCGCCTGGCCGAGTCGCTTCTCGATTTCCGCGACACGTTTCTCCGCGTCGAGCCGCCGGATCTCCTCTTCGATGCCCTTGACCTTGCCGGAAACGTTGAGCGCCTCGATCTGCCGCTCGATGTCTGCGACCCGGCGATCGAGATCGAATGCCTGGATCTGCTTTTCGACGTCGGCGACCTTGCGATCGACGTTGAACGCCTCGATCTCCTTCTCGATCTCCGCCACCTTACGGTCCGCGTTGTAGTCGCGGATCTCCCGCTCGATGCGCTCGATCTGCTTCTAGTAGTCAGCGATGCGGCGATCCGCGTCGCCCTGGCGATAATTCGAGCCGTTGATACTCGTGATGGCGCCGCGGGCCGAGGTGATTTGTCCGCGCAGCGACGTCTCTTGTCCGCGGATGGACGTGATGCGCCCGCGCATGCTCGTTTCTTCGCCGCGGAGCGAGGTGATGCGGCCTTGCATGGAGGTGACCTCGCCATGCAGCGACGTGATCTGGCCGCGCAAGCTGGTCTCTTCTCCATGGATCGACGTGATCTGCCCGCGCAGGCTCGTTTGTTCGCCGCGAAGCATGGTGGCTTCCCACATCAGGTCGAGCGCGGCGAGCATCCGATCGCGCCATTCTTTGACGGAGGCGTCGAGCGGCCGCGGTGCGCCGTTCACCTGGAACTGCGCCTGCGACGCGGCGCCGCCGGTCACGACCAGGCGGTGGATTGTCGATCCGCTCGTGGATTCCATCACGACACGGCTGGCACGTTCGAGCCAGCGGCTGGGCGGGGCCTTGTCGTCAGCAGGGCCGACGTTCTCGCCGAAGACGCAAAGCCGGGTTCCGTCGACCGTGTAGTACACGATCCGATGCGTGCGGTTGATCGACCCGGCCTTCTCGTAAACGAGGTTGCCGCCGGTCGTTGAGGTGGTTCCCTGGAAGGAATCCGCGCCGGCCAGGCCCGAGCAGTCGATGTCGCGCGTTGATGTCGGGCGCTGGACGGCCGGCACCGGCGGTGTGGCTATGACCGACCGTGACGGAGCGGGAAGGCTGACGTCGTTCGTGGGTGATGACTCGATCCAGCGCACGTCGTCGGTCGAGCGCGCCACGCCTGGCGCGGCAGCGGCAATGGCGATGGTCGCGGCGGTGATCGCCAGCATGGGAATCGTTGCGCGTCCGGATGCGGACGGGCGTCGCGAGCCGTTGAGAATGGCCATGACTCGAGCCTCCAACAAGGAACGGTGAACCATCGGCAGGGTCGCAAGCGCGCGAGGCGGCCGCTGCATCGACTCAGCGAGTTCGAGCAGCACGCGGGCGTAAGCTGAGGGTCGCGTGCCGAGCATGAGCACCGCCTCGTCGCAGGCTTGCTCGCGCGCGGCGGCGGCCTGCCGCGCCGCCAGCCAGGCGAGCGGGTGGAACCAGTACAGCGCCATCGCGGCGCGGGCCACCAGGTGACGTTGCGGATCACGGGCCGCAAGATGGGCGAGCTCGTGAGCGAGCACGACGTCGCGTTGCTCGGCGTCCCACTCGGCGGCGCTCGGCGGCAAGTACACCGTCGGCCGCCACAGGCCGCCGGCCATCGGTGTCGTGACGCGAGCACTCGTCAGCACACGCACCGTCCGTCGAAGCCCGAGGCGAGCCGCCAGCGTGTGCGCCGCCACGCGCCAGTCGTCATCGGTGACCGGCGACGCGCTGTTTGCAAGTCGCCGCACGCGAAGTAACGAGATGCCTAGCGCCGTCAACGCGAGCACGGTGCCCGTGAACCACGTCAGGGCGAGTTTCTGCAGCAGGGTCACGTCTGCGAACGGTGAAGGGGTCGGGCCATCGGCCCCAGAGGCCCGTGCAGCCGGGACTGGCGCTGCTTGCAACGGCTCGAGAGCAGTGGGCGCGGCTTGGCGAACGTCCGGCGAGACAGTCTGGGGCGTGTGATTCAGCGTCTCCGGTACCGGAAACTGCCACGAGGGCAGCGCCAACCCCAGCAGCGGCAGCGCCAGGAGCGCCGCGAACGTGCAGCTCCACACGCGATGGCGTGCATCGGCGGACGCTCGCCGCAAGGCGAAGCAGACCGAGGTGCCGGCGACGAGGATCAGCGTGGCTTTCAGCAGCAGCATGACTGCACCTACCGCCCTTCTTCGGATGCCTTGTCGATGAGTTTCTTGAGCCGCTCCCTCGCCTCGTCGTCGAGCGGCTGCAGGTCGAGGAGCGTCGCGAGCGCGTTTTCGGTTGAGCCACCGAAGAACGTGCGCAGGATGTGCTGTAGCTCGGACTTCTGCGCCCGCGCGCGCGGCACGCTGGGCCAGTAGTCGTAGCGAGGCCCGTCCTGCTTGATCTTGAGATGCCCCTTGGCGACGAGGATGCGCAGGATCGAGCGCACGGCGGCATCGGTCGGCGGCTGACGCATCGCGTCGCGGATCTCGGCCGCGGTCGCGTGGCCGCGGGCGTAGACGATGTCGATGACTTCCTGTTCGCGACGGCTGAACGCTCGCTTCGCCATTGCTCTCTTCGCTCTCGGGGCTCGGTGTTCGGTGTTCGGTGTTCGGTATTCGGTATTCGGTATTCGGTATTCGGTATTCGGTATTCGGTATGTTCGAAAGTGAGGCTACCGTACTAGTGTTGAAAAATCAACAGTGATCAAGTTTACGCAGGGATGGGTATACTGCGAGCGTAGCCACACGGGAGGTCCGTCATGTGGTACCGCGCACTCGCAGTCTGGCTGCTTTTTCTCATCACCGCCATCGTCAACGGCGCCGTTCGTGAGTCGATTCTCAGACCCGCTTTCGGCGACAAGTCGGCGCACGTGATCAGCACCTTGAGCCTGTCATTGTTGATCCTTGTTGGTGCCTGGCTGACGGCGCCGTTTGTTCGCTACGAATCGACGGCGGCTGCATGGGGTGTCGGCGTGCTCTGGGTCGCGCTGACGCTGGCGTTCGAGTTCCTCGCCGGGCGCTTCGTCTTCGGTAAGTCCTGGGACGTGCTGCTCGCCGACTACGACGTGATGCAAGGAAGGATCTGGCCGCTGGTCCTGGTCGCCACCCTTCTCGCGCCTGTGCTTGCCTGGGGACGAAAGTAGCGCTGAAATACGCCTAGGATCTGGAGGAATGATGGCGCCCACGCTTGCCGCCGTGACTCTCGCTCTGATCGCGCAGTTCGTGGCTGGTCAGGAGGCCCTGCGGACACAGAGCTATGGTCCGGCTTCAGGCACTGCAGATCAGCCCAGGACGCACGGCCATCGAAACCACCGCGGGTATTCCAGACGCCATTGGGCACTCACCACCTCCCGCGCGAATCTGCGACGTTGTGCACGATACCGATCCTGCGACCCTCAACCAACGTGGACCCGAAGATCGTCATCGAGCCCCCGAAGAACGGCGCCAAGATCCGCACGATCGACGCCGGCACGTGCATCGAGCGATAAGGGTGCGCTCGCAGCGCTCGCGGTTCCCGGTTCCAGGTTCCCGGTTCGGTTCGCTGCTCAGACTGGAGGTCGTCGATGTTCTTCAGGAAGACGAGACCCATCATCTGCGCCGTGTGTGGCAAAGCCATCGCGCCTATCGACCGCCGACTTGTCGAGAAGAATCGCGTCACGAAAGAAGAACGGCATACGCACGTCGGTTGTCGGAACCAACCCCAGTAAACGCTAAACAGTTGGCGTTCCCAAACGTTGACTGGATGACGGATCGGGAAAAATAGCCGAAAGAGTTGCGTGCCGCGGCGAGCGGCCTAAAAAGGACTCTCACATCAGCTTCGCAGCCATCCAAACCCCAACAGGGCCCATGCCAAGAAAACGAGGAGAAACCAAACGAGAGCCCACTGGCGAGAGGTTTGCGGGCGCGCCTCCGTGGCTGACGCTGACTACGACCAGCAAGCAGACCAGCACAACGAAAATAGCCCTACGATAAGCTGCGCTGGATCCCAGAACATGTCGGTGTATGACGCTCGGTGACGCTGCCGGGGCGAGCATTTTTAGCGGGTCGTGAACGCTCAACGGGATTCGAACCCGAACCGAACCTGGAACCTGGGAACCGGGAACCGCGAGCGAAGCGAGTTATTCGAGCAGCCGCCGCTCGCGAAAAGTGCGAAAGGCGAGTCGTGACGCCTCAACCGGATCGAGCGTGCCGGCACGGACGACGTTGCTGGCGAAGACGAAGTGCTTCCCGCTCACGGATAAGCGCCCCACCAGCCAGCTAACGCGAATCGCAGGATCGGTCAGCGCCATGCCGGCGCCGGTCTTCGCGGTGAGCTCCGTCGCCGAGCTCCATGCACTCGTGAGCTTGGTGCACGCCCGTGGCGTTCTGCACCCCACCCGGCGGTTCGACCATCGCTCGCTTCACCACATCGTGATGCTCTGGGTGTGATCCCAAGATCATTCGCGTAGAAGCGCCGCAAGAACTCGACCTGTTCGTCAGCCGAGATGCGCAGCCGGCCGTTTAGCCAGGACCTGGTCGGGCGGCCCTGAAGTGTCCGTGTTGCCGTAGCGGAATCGCTCGAGGAAGCCACGCATGCGGTCGGCACCGATCGTCACCGCGGTGCGCTGAAAGAACCACACCACGGAGTTCTGGATCGCAGACTCCAGCGTATGCGACTTCTCCCAGGATGAGCGGTTCGTATATTTCGTTCCGTCCCAGCGCTGCAGCGTCTCCGGCGTAACGACGCCCGTCTCGAGCGCCACCAGCGCGTGTGGAATCTTGAAAGTCGAAGCGGGGGACAGCCGTGTCGCGCACGCCTTCGGATCAGAACGCCACGTTGTATCCGCAGCCACGTCGTAGATGACTACGCACGACGAATCCGCCTGAACCGAGGTCAACGCCAGCGCGGCGATCGCCGCAACGAACAACGACTTCAAGTTTCGGTTTTCCCTTATCCCTTATCCCTTTTCCCTTGATCGAGTCGCCACGAACTACCCGTCGGTTCGAAGTGTCCCAAATCAACAACAGAACCCGCCGCCTCCCCCAAACCGCGGATTCACGATGTTGGTGAAGATCGACCCGAAGGTGTAGTTCACCGAGAAACTCAGGTAGTAGCTGTAGCCGCTGGCGAGCTGACGCTGGCGAACAAGGATTTCCTCTGTCGTCGCCTCTCCTCGTCGCAAGTTGATCTGATCGCGCGTTCTTGACGCCTCGCCGAAGACGCTGAACGAGAACCCCTTGAACAGCCGGACGCTGGCGTCTCCAAACGCCGACAGCCGGTACTTGTCGGGGTCGGTCAGGTACTGCGTGAAATCGACCGAGCCGGAAACCGAGCCCCACGGCTGCCGCAGGCTTAACCCCGTTCCCAGCTTGTGGTCGAGGAGCGCCTCCTCCGTCTTGTCGTAGATCGTCACTTCCGTGTAGTCGTTGTAGTTGCCGCCCAGCGTGTATTGCACGGTGAACATGCGGCGCGTCGAGTCGGAATAGGGGAAGAAGTTGTATTCGACGCCGGGCGCCACGCGCACCCGCCATTCGTAGTTCAGGAACGTCGAAGACGACGCATCCCCGACAAGGCCGAGCGACCAGTGCTGGTTCAGGCCCTTGACGAAGATGCCGCTGGCATTGACGTTCCTCGATATCGACTTGTAGGTCTCGGTCTCGCTCAGGTCGAAATTGCTGACGCTGTAGTTCATGCTGGTCGAGAGCGACATACGATTCATTTCGGTCGTCCTGGTCGCGGATGCAGAGCCGCGGACCGAGTGATAGTCGGTCGATTGCTCTCCGTTCAGGTTGCCGCCGACGCCAGCGCGGAACACCCACAGGTTCCAGGGATCCTTGGTCCGGTCCTTCGCCGCCGCTTCGGCCCCCGCGGGCGCCGCGTAGGAGATCTTCAGTTGGGAGGCGAGCGGTGTTTCCGCAACGTAGCGCACCAGGCCACGCTTCAGCACCTCCGAAATACCGTTGCGGATCTCGTCTGCCGTAGACGTATTGGTCGAAAAGTACTTGAGCGTCTGTTCGACGTTCGCGAACCGGCCGAGGCCGATGAACTTCAAGGTGTACTCGTTGCCGCCCCCTCCGGTTCCCTGGGAGGTGACGAGCACGTGCACGTCCGCATCCGCGCGATCGCGCATCCAGTCGACGAACGTGATCTCTTTCTTGAGGAATTCCTCGTCGCACTGGTAACTGCAATCGAGGAACATCCGGATCGCGCCGGCCCGGGCAGGCGCGGTTTGTGGTTGCTGGGCACGCGCCAGCGGGGGGAAGAGCAGAAGGACCAGGAACAATCCCGCCAGCTTAGCCATATCGCGCATTAGACGACCAGCCGTCCCAACGAGTTGGCACTTGTCTTTCAAGCGCGCGACGCCATGAATATGCACCGCACGATCCTTTTCCTGTTCGTTGCCTTGATTGTCAGCGCGCCAGTCCTGGCGCAGGACCAGCCGCCCGCGAAGCCAGCCCCACCGCCGCCGCCACGGTTCGAGGGGTCCGCGGAGCTCTCGCTGGTCTCGGCGGCGGGAAACTCCGACACCCAGAGCCTCGGGCTGGGCAGCACGATCACGTGGCGCCCCGACCCGTGGACCACCAACGCTCGGGTGTCGTTCATTCGGAGCGAAACGGACGACATCGAGACCGCACGCGCGCTCGTCGCCTGGTTGCGGCAGGGCCGCACGCTGACGCCCAGGCTCGACGCCTACGGCCGCGTGGAGTATCTGGCGGACGAGTTCGCCGGCATCGACAATCGCTTCACCGTCGAGGGCGGGCTTGGCTACAAGATCGTCGAAACCGCCCAACACCTGCTGCGCGCCGACGCCGGTCTGGGTTACGCCCACGAATCCCGCCTGGTGGGCGAGGACCTGAGCACCGCCCTCATGAACCTCGCCGGCCTGTATCGCTGGAAGTTCGGCGAGAGCGCCACCATCGAAAACGGCTCGCTGTATTCGCTCTCGTTCGACGACGCGGACGACTGGCGATTCCGAAACGCCTTTGCCGTCACGGCGGCCATGACCCGATTGCTCTCGCTGAAGTTGTCGCACGAGTTGAAATACGTGAACGCACCGGTGGAGGGATTCGAAAAAACCGACCGGCTGCTCTCAGCCGCCGTCGTCGCGAAATGGTAGTGGCGGGTGGCAGGCATGCGGGTTCGCGGCTCCCGTTCGACGTCACCGCGATCGGCGTCAGGCAAACGCGGCCGCTGCGCCGACGTCGTACGCGGGGTAAATCGCGTCCTCCGGCGATGGCCTGACGATCAGGCGGCGCCTTTAATATTCCGCACGACAGCCCCGATCGGTTGGGCAAGTCGCTACTCCAATCGCCTGAGACGAATCCGCGGCGCCGCCACTCGGACCGCCTGCGGACGCGATTTAATTCCTTCGCTCGCCCGCTACTCCTACGGCGCTGCGACCGCGTTCGCCTGCCGCCGCTCGCGATACGTCGGTGCCCCATCGTCGGTCCTGCGGGGTGGCAGGCATGCGGGTTCGCGGCGACCTGTGAGCGCCGTGCGAGCGCAGGAATTAAATCGGGGTCGGAGGCGGTCCGGGCGGACGCGGCGCTGTTTCGCCACTGTCTTCAGAACGCCCGGACATCCAAATGATCGCGCACCGGCTCTGTGAAAACCCCAGCCGCGGCCGGGTCGCAAGGTAATCGCCGGAGGCCCCGATTTACCACGGCGTCGAACGGGAGCCGCGAACCCGCATGCCTGTCACCACGCGGGCGGAGCGGCGCAGCGGACGCGTTCGCCTGACGCCGTTCGCGCTCCCTGCGTCGCGTCCTCGCTATTGTCCGCCGCGGCCTCCTCGGCCGGCCGTTGGTGCTGGTGCATCGTCGACCGGGACCATCCGGCCATCGATGACGACGTGCTTCACCTTCATGGCGTTATCAAAGATGTCCCCTTCGGTCACGAGCAGGTTGGCGATCCGCCCTTTTTCGAGGGTGCCGAGCCTGTCGCCGGCGCCGGCGATCTTTGCAGCGTCGGCGGTTAGCGCCCGCAGCGCCGCGTCGGCGGGGAGCCCTTCGCGTACCGCGCGCGCGACGTTGCGGACGAAGTCGCGCGGATCTCTGAGGCCGGCGCCAGAGAACGCGAACGTGACGCCCGCTTTCTGCAGCGCCGCCGGGACTTTTGGCGCGTTCGCTCGGGTGCGCAGCGTCGCGATCGACTCGTCGGCGTCGGGCGCCAACGCCCGCGACCGGGTCGGATAGTTCACGTTGTAGATGACGCGGACGTTCCGGCTCTTCAGATCGGCCGCCACCTCGTTCGCCTCGCCGGCGCCGGTGACGATCGGATCGAGCTTGAATTCGCGCGCCATGTCCAGCGCGCGCAGGATCTCGCGCGCCGCATTGGCCTCGAACGCCACGGGCAGCTTGCCGTCGAGCGCCGGCTGCAGCGCGTTCAGCGCCGGGTCGTAGTTCGGCCGCGCCCCCCCGGCATTCGCCGCCCTGGCCCGCTGATAGCGCGCGTCGATGAATCCCTGGCGCACAAACGAGATCACGCCCATGAGGGACGCCGGGTAGCCGCCGCGGCCGCTGCCGCCGTCGTAATCGACGTGCAGCGCCACCGGCGTGCGAACGACCTGGAGCCCCTGGCGGTAGTCGCCGACGCTGCCGATCTGCGGTTGGTCCGCAGGGCCGACGACGTTGACGAGCGCGCTCTGGCCCTTGACGATGCCGCTCGGCGGCATCGCGAGGATGGTCGTGACGCCGGCGTTGGCGAACCGCGTCAGCTCCGGCGAGTCGGCGCGCAGGTTGACCGCCGCCTCGAGACCGGGACGGAAGTTGGCCGCCCGGCGGAAGCGCTCGGCTTCCTCCGTCGTCCGGAAGTTCGGCGGCGCCGCCGGCGTGGCGGCATCGACACCGGTGGAGTTGCCCATGTCGATCAGGCCGGGGTAGACGGTCAAGCCCGCGCCGTCGATGACGGTCGCGGTCGCCGGCACGGCGACGTCCGCTCCCACAGCCTCGATGAGCCCGTTGCGGACGACGATGGTGCCGGATGAAATCGGGGCGCCGGCGACGGTCACGATGCGGGCGCCCTTGATCGCGAAGACGTGCGGCCCGTCCGCACGGAGGAGGACGGCGCAGGACGCGGCGATGGCGAGGGCGCCGATGCTGAGTCGAATGAATCGGGTCATGTCAGGTCTCCTCCTACTGCCTCGCCATGTACATCTCGTAGAGCGCCAGGTGCTTGTTCTGCAGCCCGACGTCACGCCCCTTGATCACGACGCGGCTGATCTGCGTCTTGATCTCGAGCGGGTCGCCGTTGGCGATGAAGAGGTTCGCATCCTTGCCCGCCTCGATCGTGCCGACGCGGTCGGCGACCCCGAGGATCTGCGCGGCATCGATGGTGAGCGCGCGGATCGCGGCGTCGCGATCGAGCCCCCAGGCCACCGACATTCCCGCCTGGTTGGGCAGCAGCCGCACGTTGGTGTTGTCGCCGCTCGAGAACGCGAACTTCACGCCGGCCTTTGCCAGCTCGCCGGCAACTTGATAAGTAGATGCGTGGAACCCGTCAGCCCGTGACGGCGGCCCGAGGATGTTGCCGAGGATCACCGGGATGTTCTTTTCCTTGAGCAGCGGGGCCACGAGGTTCGCTTCGGTGGCGCCGCTGATGATGATCTTCACTCGCGCTTTCTCCGCCCATGCGACTGCGTCACGGATGTCCTGGTCGCGGCTCACGTTGACGATCAGCGGGAGCCGTCCTTCGACCACCGGCACGAACGCCTCCATCTCCCAGTTCATCGTGCGATTGGTGCCTGCCTTGGCGTAGGCCCGCGCTTCGTCGAGGACGCGGTCGATCTCCGCCAGTCGGCGATCGCGTTCGCGCCGCACGTCGTCATAGGTGCGATCGCCGGCCGGCGCGCCGCCGCCGCGTCCGCCACCGCCCCCGCCGCCGCGCCCGCCGCCTCCGCCGCCGAGGGCCGGGAAGTTGAAGGTAATGCCGGCGTTCGGCTTGACTGTGGCCTCCTCGAACGTCCAACCGTCGAGATTCATGACCGGCACTTCGCCGCCGAAGATGCCGCCGTTCGGTGCCACCGCGACGCTGGTGATTCCATTGGCGCGCGCCACGGGAATGGCGTCGCTCGCCGCGTGATACGACATGCGCGTCCGCATGTGCTGGTTGTAGTCGAGCATTTCGCCGCTGTCGTCGTAGCCGCGCACGCCGGGCTCACCGATCCCGACTGTCGTGCGCGCGTTGATGAAGCCGGGGTAGACGTGGCCGCCAGCTGCGTCAACGGTCGGCGCGCCCGCTGGCGCTTGCACGTTTGCGCCGACTGCCTCGATCTTGCCGTTGCGGATCACGATCGTGCCGCGCTCGATCACGGGGCCGGCGACCGTGTAGATCCGCGCGTTGGTGATCGCCCACACAGCCGGTGCCGGTTTCTGCGAGCCGAGCGGCGTCGTCCCGCCGCTCACGCTGCTCGACGTCGTCGCTCCCTGCGCGGTGAAGGCCTCACCGTCGTGCCCCTGGTGCTCGTAGCCGGCGCGCTCGGCGGCGCGGCGCTCTTCTAGTCGTTCCAGCCAGCTCGCGTCGTCCTGGCTCGCGCTCGTCGTCGGACGGCGCTGCGCGCGCTCGGCCGCCATCAGCGCGTCCTTCTCTTTGGCCAGCTCGGCCAGCCGCTGTGCTTCGGTCGCGCGGTTGTAGTAGAGCGTGCCGTCGATGTAGGTCCGATCCACGATCGCGTAGGCACTAAGGGGATGGTGCGTCCACATCACGACGTCGGCGTCCTTGCCGGTCTCGAGCGAGCCGACGCGGTTGTCGACGCGGAGCTGTTTCGCCGGGTTGATGGTGACGAGCGCGAGCGCTTCGTCTTCCGTCAGCCCGCCCCAGCGCATGGACTTGGCCGCTTCCGTGTTCAGGCGGCGTGTGTGCTCGGCGCTGTCGGAGTTGATCGAGACGAGCACCCCTTTCTTGTGCATGATCGCGGCGTTGTAGGGGATCGCGTCGTTCGCTTCGATCTTGTAGCCCCACCAATCCGAGAACGTGGACGCGCCGGCGCCGTGCGCGGCGATTTCCTTCGCGACCTTGTAGCCCTCGAGGACGTGCTGGAGCGTCGCGATCTTGAAGCCGAACTCCTCGGCGACGCGCAGCATCATCAGGATCTCGTCTGAGCGATAGCTGTGCGCGTGCACGAGCCGCTTACCTTCCATGATCTCGACGAGCGGTTCGAGCTGCAGGTCCCGCCGCGGCGCGGGCAGGTCAGGGCTGGTGGCCTTCGCCTTTTCATACCCCTGCCATTCCTTCTGGTAGGCCTTGGCGCGGGTGAACGCGTCACGGATCACGTACTCGACGCCGGCGCGGGTCGTGGGATAACGGCGCGGCGCGGTGGACTGGCCGAGCACGATGTCCTTCGGGTTCTCGCCGAGGGCGAACTTGATGCCGGGCATCGCCCCCTGGAAGATCAGATCGCTCGCTTTCTTTGCTCCCCAGCGGATCTTGATGACCGAGTTCTTGCCACCGATCGGGTTGGCGCTGCCGTGCAGGATGTTCGCGGACGTCAGGCCGCCGGCGACGGCGCGATAAAGGTTGAGATCGGTCGGGTCGAGCACGTCCTCGATGCCGGTCATCGAGCTGACCGTCGTGCCCCCTTCGTTGATCGAGTCATTCGCCATGTGCGAATGCGCGTCGATGATGCCGGGGGAAATGAACTTGCCGGTCGCATCGACGACCTCCGCCCCGGCCGGGATCTCGGTGTTCGGCCCGCCGACCGCGGCGATCTTGCCGTCGCGCAGGACGACGATTCCGTTCTGGATGGTGCCCTTGGTGACGGTCACGACGGTGCCGCCGCGCAGCGCAACGACGCCGGGGCTGGTGCGCTGAGCTTGCCCGCTGACGCGCGTGCTCGCCGGCAGCACGAGCGCCGCGGTGGCGGCCAGCGTTAGAAGACAGATGACTTGACGTCTCACAATTCCTCCTCTTACCTGGTCCCGGACTGTTTATCTTTCCAGACGTACTGGTTGAACCACTCGAAGTTGTGTTCCATCGCGGCGCGCGCCGCCTTCGGCTTGTTGAGCCCGTGATTGAAGCCCTTGTAAATGACCAGCTTCACCGGGACGCCGACGTCCTGCAGGCCTTGGTACAACTCGTACGCGTTCGGCGTCGGCACACGGGTATCCAACTCGCCGTGTTGGATCAGGGTTGGCGTCTTCGCCTGCTTGATGGTCGTCATCGGCGACGTCAGCGCATAGATCGCCGGATCGTCCCACGGTGTCGCGCCGAGGTAGTGGCGCGTGAACTGGTGGATGTCGGTGTTCACGTAGTACGTCATCCAGTTCGAGATGCCGGCGCCCACCGAGATCGCCTTGAACGGCTGTCGCTTGTGAGTGGCGAGGAACGCCGAGATGTAGCCCCCCTGGCTCCAGCCCATCACGCCCATCCGGTCGGGGTCGGCGATCCCTTGCGCAACGAGGTGATCGACACCCGACAGCACGTCCCAGGCGTCACCAACGCCGAGGTTACGGAAGTTGAGCGATCGGAACTTCTCACCGTAGCCGGCGCTGCCTCGATAGTTCGGCTCGAGGATGATCGCTCCCTTGCCGAGCCATTGCTCGATCGGATACGTGCTGGTACCGGCTACGCGCACCGGGCGCGAGATGGCTGTCGGGCCACCATGGATGATGACCAGCAGCGGATAACGCTTGCCCGCCTGGTAGTCGGCGGGCTTGTGCAACACGCCTTCGATCGTCGCGCCGTCGGTGCTCTTCCACGAGACCATCTCGCGATTCCCCACCTTCCAGCCACGGATCTGGTCGCTGAGGTTTGTCAGCTTTGTCGCAGGCGCGTTGAGCGATCCGGCATAGACCTCTGGGAACCGCCCCGCATCGCTCGCGACGAAGGCGCCGACGGAAAAGTCGCGGCTAAAGCTGATGCCGCCGAGCGTTGAGCGGCTGGCCGGCGTCTGCGGCTCGATGCGACCGTCCGGGTGGATGCGATAGATCCGGCTGCTGATCCCTTCGAGCCCGCCGAAGAGGATGCCGGTCGGTGTCCAGTCGATGATGCTCGGTTGCTCGTCGTAGGCGTCGCTCACAGACTTCGGTACGCCACCAGACGCCGCGACCACGTTGATGCGGGAATTCTTGAACATGATCGCGGGCGATGCCATGAACGCGATCTGGCTGCCGTCGGGCGACCACACTGGCCCGCTGTCGGCCCCGTCGCGCGTCACGAGCGCGCGCACGCTGCCGTCGGCGACCGTGACGACGGAGATGTCGGCGGTGTTGCCGTTGGGCGGATTCGGGTCGACGCGATGATCGAACGCGATGGATTTCGAGTCTGGGGACCAATCGAAGCCGCCGACCGTGAAGGCGCCCTTCGTGAGCCGCCGCGCCTTGGCCGGTGCGGACGCCTTGAGGTCGACGTCGACGACGTGCAGATGCGTCAGGCGCCAGTCCTGGTCTACGACGTCGAACTCGCCGAACTTCTTGTCGCGCTCCTTGTGCGGGTCGCTCTTCGGGTCGGTCATCGTGAACGCGATCGATTTGCCGTCTGGTGACCAGGCGAACGAACCGACACTTTCATCGGCGTTGGTGAGCGCGACCGCTTCGCCGCCGGCGATCGAAATCAGGTAGATCTGCCGCTTGTCGGTGCGGTCGGAGCCGAAGGCGATCCATTTACCGTCGGGAGACCAGGCCGGCGCAGTACTCGATTTCCGAGCACGAGTCAGCTGAACCGGCTCGCCGCCGCCAGCCGGAACGAGGAAGATCTCGGTTTCATACGCGTTGTCTTCCCAGTTCGTCTCGCTGACCGTGAAGGCGACGAGGCGGCCGTCGGGGGAGATGGCGGTTCCGCCCGGCCGTTTCAGGTCGATGATTTGCTCGTAGGTGGGGACCTTGAGGTCCTGCGCGAGGGGAGACGCCCACGTCAGCGCGAGGACAGCTACCGCTGCAGAGGCCTTTCGCATGGCGGCACATTGTACGCCGTTGGAGTAGACTCTCGCCGAGAAACGTCCCACCGGGAGGAAGTTGTATGCGCCGTGTGAATCGCTCGTCTGTGCTCGTGGCGTGCGCGCTGCTCGTCGCCGGTGCGGCCACGCTGCCCGTCGAAACCGCGCCGCAGGCGCCGCCCCTGTACCAGCAGTTCCTGAGCAACGCGAATCCGCTCGAGCTGGTTGCCGCAAAGAAGGTGGACCGGATCGCGTGGACCGTCTACGACGAGGGCAAGCGCAACGCCTACACGGCGGTCGCGCCAGCTTTTACCCCCGTTCGCCTGACCAACTTTTTGAAGGATGAGGGCACCGACATCGCCCAAATCCGCATCTCGGACGACGGATCGACGGTGGTGTTCTGCCGCGGGACCGTCCCCAATCGCGACGGATGGGTCGCGAATGCTTCGGCCGATCCAGCGGGAGCCGAACGCGCCATCTGGGCGGTTCGCACGGCCGGTGGCCCTGCCTGGCGCGTGGCCGAAGGAACCGCGCCCGAGTTGGCGCCCGATGGCAGCTCGGTTCTCTACCTGAAGGACGGAGAGATCTACCGCGCGCTCGTCACCCCCTCACGACCGATGAAGGACATGGACCGCGGCGAAAAGGTCTACATCCGCAACTGGGGCGTGCAAAGCGCACCCCGCTGGTCGCCGGACAGCCGCAAGATCGCCTTCGTCACGACGCGCCAGGACCATAGCTTCATCGCCGTGCTCGACGTCGCGACGCGCAAGATCAGCTACATGGACCCCAGCGTTGATTTCGACACGACGCCCATGTGGACGCCCGACAGCAAGCACATCATCTTCTTCCGTCGCCCCGGCTTGGCGTTCGGCCAGCAGAATCAGCAGGGTGGCGGCGGCATTGGGATCCCACCCGGACCGGCGTTCAACGCCAACCAGGGCCGCGGTCGCGGCAACCAGGGCACCCAGGCGCAGGGCGCGCCCGATCCCGCTCAGCAGGCCGCCATGCAGGCTGCGTCGAAGATTCCGGGGCTGACGCGCGCGGCATTCCGTGGCGGGCACACCCTCATCGTGCTGAAGGCGACGGTCGCCACCGGTGAGGCAGAGGAGCTCTGGCACAACGAGCCGAACGACCGCCTTGTCGCCAACATCAACAACCCGCGGCTGGCGGGCAACTATCTCGTCTTCCCGTTCAACATCGGCGGCGGCGGGCGCGGCGGTGGGCGCGGACAGCAGGCCGAGCCAGCAGCCGACCGGACCGGTCGACGAGTGGGACCGTTACTACTCGCTCGAGCTGAAGCCGGGCGCCAAGCCGACGTTGCTCACCACCACCGATGGATTGATCGAGGACCAGACGTCGATCAACCTGTCGCCCGACGGCAAGACCTTCTATTACTCGACCAACGCCAAGGACATCGATCGCCGCCATATCTGGGCGGTCCCGGTGGCTGGCGGAGCGCCGATGCAGATCACCGGCGGCAAGGGGATCGAGACGTGGCCGGTTCCGCTCGCGTCCGGCAAGTTGCTCGCAACGCAGAGTGCTGACTGGAAGCGCCCGCAGTCGGTGGGTGTCTGGAAGCTGGCCGGCACCGACACCGTGACGGCGCAGCAGTACGTGTTCCCGACCGCGGCGCAGATGAAGACCTTCCCGACCGACCTGCACGTGGAACCGACGGCGGTGATGACCAAGGCGGCCGACGGTGTCGAAGTGCCGAACCAGTTGTTCCTGCCGCCGGGGTTGAAGCCCGGTGAGAAGCGTCCGGCCATCATCTTCGTGCACGGCGGCCCGTCACGCCAGATGCTGCTCGGCTACCACTACATGCACTTCTATCACTGGGCCTACGGCCTCAATCAGTGGCTCGCGAACAAGGGCTACGTCGTGATGTCGGTCAATTACAGGAGCGGCATCGGCTACGGCAATTCCTTCCGCCGCGCCGCGAACACCGGCCAGCGCGGCAACTCCGAATACCAGGACGTGCTCGCCGGCGGCAAGTACCTGCAGACCCATCCGAACGTCGACCCGAACCGGATCGGCATCTGGGGCCTGTCGTACGGCGGCATACTGACGGCGCAGGCCCTGGCGCGCAACTCCGACATCTTCAAGATGGGCGTAGACCTCGCGGGCGTGCACCTGTGGGGCAGCTCGGTCGATCCGGAGTCGGTCTCGTTCAAGTCATCCGCGATCGGTGCGATCGACGGCTGGAAGTCACCCGTGCTCCTCGTCCACGGCGACGACGACCGCAACGTCGCGTTCCAGCAGACGACGGGACTGGTGCAGCTCCTGCGCGCGCGCAACGTCGAGTACGAGCTGATCGTCTTCCCCGACGACACGCACGAGTCGATGCTGCATAGCCGGTGGATCTACACCCTGGACCGCATGGAGAAGTTCATCGACAAGCACTTGGGCGGCGGGAAGAAGGTAATTACTTCCAGCGCTCGGTGAGTAGTTCGCGGCAGCTGGTTGCTGCGGGCAGTGGGGTGGCTTGCGGCGACTCTAAAACTAAGAACTACGAACTTAGAACTAAGAACGATCTTGTAGAAGGGCCGACGCCGTGCGTCGGCCCTCTTTGTTTGCCGGGTCTGAAGACCCGGCCTGAAGATGCCGAGCGGCGCAGCCGCGAGGCGTTCCACAGATCGTTCTTAGTTCTAAGTTCGTAGTTCTTAGTTTTCTAGCCGCCACGATTAACCCCACTGTTCGAGACAACCAGCTGCCTCGAACTACGTGGTGAGGACGACTTTGCCGATGTTGCTGCGGCTCTGAATAAACCGGTGGGCGTCGGCCGCTCGTTCGAGCGGGAAGGTCTTCGCGACGACGGGGCGGAGGCGGCCGGCGCGCAACTCCGACATCAACATCTCCATCAGCGGTGCGAGCTTCTCTCGCTCTTCCCACAAGTGGCCGACGTGCAGGCCGAAGACGCCGCGGTTCCGGTTGATCATCGAGAGCGGGTCGAACTTCGGCGTCGATTTCCAGGCGCGGAACGCCTGCCACCAGCTGCGCTGCTCGCCCGGCGCGGCAGCGGACAGCCCGTAGACGACCATCCGGCCGAGCGGCGCGAGCAGGCGGTAGCTCGAGAGGAAACTGCTGCCGCCGATCGGATCGAGGATCACGTCCACGCCCCGTCCTTTCGTGATTCTCCTCACTTCATCGGCCACGTCGGCGTGGCGGTAGTCGATCGCATGCTCCACGCCAAAGGCCCGCAAGGCGTCGTGCTTCGCCGCCGACGCCGTTCCGATGACATGCGCGCGCCGCAGGCAGGCGAGTTGGATGGCCGCCACACCGACACCTCCCCCGGCGTTGTGGATGAGGACGGTTTCCTTCGGCGCCAGCGCCGCCATGCGATACAAGGCGAGAGCGGCGGTCAGGTAGTTCACCGGCAGCGCCGCCGCCTCGGCATCAGAGAGCTGATCGGGAAAACGGAAGCAGTCCGTCGCCGGAACGACGACGACATCGGAGTAGCCGCCGAATCTGGTCATGGCGATCACGCGATCGCCGTCGGCGAAGCCGGTGACATCCGCGCCGATGGCGTCGATGTGGCCGGCCACTTCGTAGCCCACCACCATCGGGGGCTTGGGCGCGTCAGGGTAGAGCCCGAGGCGGGAGAGGACGTCCGCGAAGTTTACGCCCGCGGCCCGCACCCGTATCCGCAGTTCGCCGGCCGCCGGCGACGGATCGGGACCTTCACGGATTTCGAAAACGTCGGGCGAGCCGTGCCGCGGGATGACCGCCTGCCGCATCGGCGCATTCTAGTGCGTCGAGTTGCCTAATTCGAATTTGATGTCGAACTCTAGTCGGAGCGCATGGCGGCCACCGGATCGAGCCGGGTAGCACCCCGAGCTGGAATGTAGATGGCGATCATGCACACCACGGCGAGCAGCGCGGAGATACCGGCAAATGCGACGCTGTCGCCAACCGTGACACCGAACAACAAAGGCTCGGCTACCTGGGTGACGACGTACGAGCCAGCAAGTCCCAACACAAGGCCCGCGATCACGATCGCCAGGCCGCGCCGGATCACGACGCGGATGATGTCGCGGCCCGCTGCGCCCAGCGCCATCCGGATACCGATGTTGCGGGTCTGGCGGCTGATGGTCAGGGCCGTGACGCCGTACACGCCGATGGCGCTCAACAGCAGGCCGAGAAGCCCGAAGCTGCTCGTCAACGCGGCTGCTTGGCGTGTCTGGGCGAACGAGGCGTCCAGTTCGGTTTCGAGCGTGGTGGCCTGGAAGATCGGCACATTGGGATCGAGCGCCTGCATCTCTCGGCGGATCGTGCCGATGAGGACCTCGGGATCCATCGCCGCACGGACGTGCAGTGTCAGGGCATCGGTCGAGCGGGTTTGCAGTATCGGCCGATAGACCATCGGACTGACGTCGCCGCGCAGCTCCCGGTACTTCACGTCTTTGACGACACCGACGACCTCGTGCCGTTGGCCCTCGCCGGTCTTCACGTGGATCTGCTTGCCGACCGCATCCTCTCCGGGCCAAAACCGCCGCGCGAACTGCTCGTTGACGATCGCCACCAGTCTGGACTCCCGTCGATCGTTGCCGTCGAACTCGCGGCCCTGCGCGACTGGAATGTCCAACGTCCGGAAGTAATCAGGGCCGACGAAGTTCGTGTCGATCTCGACGAAGGCGCCCGACATGTCGAGGACCTTCTGACGCTGTCGGCTCGGCGCGAGCGGCACCGTCCTGCCCAGTGACACGTGTTGCACGCCGGGGACATGCGCGATGCGCTGGAGCGTATCCCGCCAGAATCCGTCGATGCGGGAACTTCCGTAACCCGCCGCTGCGGGATCGAGGGAAACCAGCAGGAGGTTGTCCGCGCGGAATCCGGGATCGACCGAGCGCAAACTCTTGAAGCTGTGCACGAGCAATCCCGCGCCGACGAGCATCGCGAGCGACACCGCGATCTGGGACACGACCATGAGGTCGCGCAACGTCGGCCGACCGAGGAGAGCGGTCACGCGTGGGGCGGTGCCCGAGACCTGCTGAAGGTCGATCGTGCGCGTCGCGAGGATCGGGGCCAGGCTCACGACGACAGCGGTCAGTATTGAGGCGGCCAGGCCGAACAGGAACACGCGAGCGTCGGTCGCAGGTTCCAGTTGCAGGTGACGGGTCGCGATGAAGAAGCGCGCGGTCCACGGCGCCAGGAGCACGCCGACCATACCGGCCGCTACCGCAAGCAGCATGCGTCTCGACCAGAATCTCACGGGCCAGCACGAGTCGCCGCGCGCCGAGTGCCAGTCGGATCGCGAATTCTTTCTCACGCGCGGCGGATCGAACGAGGAGCAGGTTGGCGACGTTGACGCACGCCAGCACAAGCGCGAGCCCCGTCATCGTCTGCAGTAATTGCAGCGCGGGACCGAGCTCGTTGCCCAACGCCACGCTCCCGCGTCCAGCGGGGATCAGGACGATCCGGCGTGGTTGTGCGTCCGACCCCCGTGCCGGCAGCGCAGCATTGCGCCGCTGTAGATGGGCAGTAAGCTCGGCGGCCGCACGCTCGCGGGTCATCTCGCCGGGCAATCGGCCGATCATCCCGAGCCAATTGGTTCTCCATTCGTCCAGCAGGTCACGCCCAACCTGTGCCTGCATCAACAGCGGTAGCCAGGCCTCGGTCGGCTGTCCGACGTCAGTGCCCGTGAAGTCTTTTGCTGCGACGCCTACGATTGTGAACCCGTGGCCGTTGATCTGGACAATTTGACCGAGCACCAAGCGATCTGATCCGAAGTGCCGACTCCGGAAGGCGTCGCTGATGACGATCACGGCGTTGCCGCCAGCGTGCTGATCGTCCATCTCTGTCAACGGTCTGCCCAGTTGCGTCCCGGCTCCCACAACACTGAAGTAGTTCTCCGAAACGAGTTCGGCATTGATCCGAGTGGGACGGCCTTCGATTTCCGCGTTCAGCCCCAGCTTGAACGTGGCGGCGAGCCCGCTCAGGACGGTGCTCTCTTTGAGCAGCAGGTAAAACGGATATGAAAATGCAGGACTGTTTTGACCCGCACCTCGTTCGTCGCTAACGAAGACGAGTTGGTGAGGGTCGGCAACCGGAAGCGGTCGCAGCAGGAGCAGATCGATCAGGCTGAAAATCGCGGCGTTGGCGCCGATGCCGACAGACAGCGACAAGACGGCCGCCACAGTGAAGCCGGGGCTGCGTAGCAACGACTTCGAACTGTGTCGGATGGCTTGCCACATGACGCGAGGCCTCCCACGGTCATTACGTGGGGAAGGCCCCGCGGTTAACACCGCCTGTGACGGGCTGCGTCTAGTCGGCGGCGAGGATGGCGAGCATGGCTTTCTGTGTGTGCAAGCGGTTTTCAGACTGGTCGAACACCACCGAGGTCGCCGAGTCGATCACCTCGTCGGTGACTTCGTCACCGCGGTGCGCCGGGAGGCAGTGCATGAAAAGCGCGTCCGGCGCGGTGTGCGACATCAGGTTCGCATTCACCTGGAACGGCGCGAACGCCAGGCGTCTCGCGTCGGTCTCCGACTCCTGGCCCATGGACGCCCACACGTCCGTGTACACGGCGTCGGCGCCGGTCACGGCAGCCACCGGATCGTTGGTGACTTCAACCCCGCCGCCGAAGCGCGCGATGGCCTTGACGCCGTCGCGGACGTGCTGCGGGAGCTCGAAACCGGCCGGAGACGCCACGCGGACCGTCCCGCCCAGCATCGACGCGGCCTGCGCGAGCGACGTCGCCACGTTGTTGCCGTCGCCGACGAACGCGATCGTCCGTCCGCGCAGCTCCCCCCACTTCTCGATCATCGTCTGACAGTCGGCGAGCGCCTGGCAGGGATGTTCTTCGTCGGTCAGAGCGTTGACGACACGCAGGCCAGGCGCCGCGTCAGCGAACGCCTCGAGTCGCGACTGGGCGAAGGTGCGGATGACGACGCCATAGACCCAGCGCTCGAGGTTCCGCGCCACGTCAGCGATCGTCTCGCGCCCGCCGAGCACGACGTCGGCCGGCGGCTCGATCACGTGGCCACCGAGCTCGTGAACGGCAATCTGAAAGGTCGAACGCGTGCGCAGAGACGGCTTCTCGAACAGCAGTGCGACGTGTCGTCCCTTGAGGGGGCGGCGAGGCTTCACCCGGGCGGCGCGCGCCGCTTTCATCGATGCCGCCAGATCGAGGCACGCCTCGAGCGTCGCATGATCGAAGTCGAGGATCGACAGAAACCGAGTTGGATTTGCCACGCGGGTGATCGTTTTCATCTCTCAAGTCCCCAGCCGTCGCACGTCAGCACGTCGTGAGCTCGTCGCACGTCGCACGTCGCACGTGGCACGTCAGCACATAGCACTTAGCACGTCTACGTTCTGTATTCCGCGTTGATCTTGACGTATTCGGCGGTCAGATCGCAGGTCCACATTCGCGAGTTCCCCTGCCCGCCGGTGCCCAAGTCCACTTCGACGTTGATGTTCTTGCCCTTCAGGTACTCCGCCGCTTGTGACGCCCGTTCGTCGTAGGGCGCACCATTGGCGAACAGCTCGATGCCTCCGATGCGTACCGCCGCCCCCTCGAGCCTGAATGCCGAGCCCGAGCGCCCGGCGACCGCGACCAGGCGTCCCCAGTTCGGATCGCCTCCGTGGATGGCCGTTTTCACCAGCGGGGAATTCGCGATCGCCCGTGCCGCTCGCCGCGCGTCTTCGTTCGAGGCCGCGCCGATGACGTTGACCGTGATCAGCTTCGTCGCTCCCTCGCCGCCACGCACGATCCCGATCGCCAGCGGTTCGCAGACCTGGCGCAAGGCCTCGACGAGCGACGTGAAGTCCACCTCGCCGAGCGTCACGCCCGAGGCGCCGTTGGCCAGCGCGAACACGCAGTCGTTGGTCGAACACTCGCCGTCCACCGTGATGGCGTTGAATGTCTCGTCGCACGCCGCTTTGAGCGCTCGCTGGAGCAGCGACGGTTCCACCGCGGCGTCGGTCGTGAGAAATGCGAGCATCGTCGCCATGTTCGGCTCGATCATGCCCGAGCCCTTGGCAATGCCGCCGATCCGAAACGTGCCTTTCGCTCCGCTCGCCGCGACCGCGGCTTCTTTCGGGAACGGATCGGTCGTCATGATCGCGCGCGCCGCCAGGGATCCGCCGTCGGGTGACAGCGCCTGGACGGCGTCGGCAATGCCGCGACGCACCTTCTCGATGTCCAGTTTCACGCCGATGACGCCGGTGGACGCCACCAGCACCGACACCGGTTCGCATGAGAGCGCCAGGGCGGTGAAGGCGGTCATCGCCGCGGCGTGCTCCATCCCGTCTTCGCCGGTGCAGGCATTCGCGCAGCCGCTGTTGACGACCAGCGCGGTCGCCGTTCCGCCGCCGGCCGCGAGGTGCTGCTTCGAGACGAGGATCGGCGCCGCCTGCGCGAGGTTGGTGGTGAAGACCGCGGCGACCGACGCCGGCTGTTCCGACGCGATGACCGCGAGATCCAATCCCTTCGACTTGATCCCGCAGAGCACGCCGCTGGCGCGGAACCCCGCGGGTGCCGTGACGCCCCCATCGACGGGGGTGTAGGTCAGCCGCATCTACGCCGGGACCAACTGCAGCCGCTCGATGTTGTACCGCCGTCCGCCGACCGCGCGCCCGCCGTAGATCACCGCCGCCGGCTGCTCCGGACGGATCTGCGCGCCATCGCGCAGCGGCAGCGTCACCGCGTACTGCCCGCAGGTGCGGAACTGCGCGCACGAACGGCAATCGCGCTCGATCTTCTCGGGCACCCAGACGTGCGGGACGATGGTGAAGCCGAGACGGACGAAGTGCGACGGGTCGTGCGTGAAGGCACACAGCGTGGCATAGCCCTTCGCCGCGCCGCTCTCGGCGAGGTGCGCGACCAGGCGCGGACCGATGTGCTGGCCGCGCGACCGCTCGGTCACGACGAGGGAACGGACCTCCGCGACAGCGGCGCTCAGCGGAGCGAGCTCCGCGCAGCCGACGACGGACCCGCCGGCCTCGGCGACCGTGAAGCGCAGGATGTTCGCGGTCACGTCGTCGATCGTACGGGGGAGCAGATGCCCGACTTCGAGGTTGTCGGCGATCAGCCGGTGCACCGCTGTCGCATCGGCGGCGGATGCCTGGCGGAACGTGACGAGCGTCTGTTCGAGAATCCCCTTCATGACTGTGCTCCCTCTGTGACCGCGGTCAGCGCCTCTTCGAGGATCGCGATGCCCGCGTCGAATTCCCCGGCCGTGATCGTGTACGGCGGCAGAAGACGAATGACCGTGTCGGACGTTCTGTTGATCAGCAGCCCACGGTCGAGGGCTGCCTGCACGACGGCCGCGGCCGGCCGGTCGATCTCAATGCCCCACATCACGCCCGCGCCGCGGACGTCCTTGATCGCCGCGTGGCGGGCCTTCAGCGATTCCAGCTGCGCCTTGGCGTGCGGCCCGATCTCTTCGACGTGCGTCATCAAGCCGCCCTCGATCAGTTCGGAGAGGAACACCAGCGCCGCGCGGCACGCGAGCAGGTTCCCTCCGTAGGTGCTGCCGTGGTCGCCGAAGGCGGCCTTGGCGGCAACTTTCTCGCTGAACATCGCCGCGCCGATCGGCACTCCTGCGCCGAGCGACTTGCCGAGCGCCATCAAGTCGGGCTTCAATCCCAGCGCCGCCGAATAGAACGGACGTCCCGTCCGTCCGAGACCGCACTGCACTTCGTCGGCGATCAGCAGCGCGCCGGTGGCGCGGCAGCTTTCGTTGATCGCATCGGCCATCGCCTGCGTCACGGGGCGCACGCCGCCTTCACCCTGGAGCGGCTCGACGATCACCGCCGCCGTTTTGTCGTTCACCGCCGCACGCAGGGCCGCGGGGTTGTCGACCGGCACCCAGACGACGTCAGCGATCAGCGGCGCGAAGGGCGCGCGATAGTGGTCGTCCCACGTCACCGAAAGTGAGCCCATCGTGCGGCCGTGGAACGCGTGCTCCAGCGCGACGAATCGCGGTCGCGGCGTTCCGGCCGCGTGCCAATAGCGCCGCGCGAACTTGAGGCACGCTTCGACCGCCTCCGTGCCGCTATTGCAGAAGAACGCCCGCTCGAGGCCCGAGAGCGCGCTGAGCTTCGACGCCACCTCCGCCTGCAGCGGATGGAAAAACAAGTTCGAAACGTGCAACACCTCGCCGGCCTGGTGCGCGATGGCGTTGGCCAGCTTCGGATTCGCGTGTCCCAGCGCCGCGACGCCCACGCCGGAGATCAGGTCGAGATAACGGCGGCCGTCCTGCGCGTAGAGGTAACAGCCGCTGCCGCGCTCGAACACCACCTGGCTGCGGCGGTAGACCTGCAGCACATGCTGTTGTTCGGTCGCAATCACATCCCCGGTCTTCGTCATCGTCTGCGTCATCGCGCGTTCACCATCCGTATGTCGTGGCCAACCCGAGTGCCTTCTGCTTCCTCGAAATCCTTCGCGCCGCGGCCCGAGACGATCGCGACCTCGGCGACGCCGCGAGCCAGCGCGCCGCGGCACGCCACCAGCTTGGCGACCATGCCCGAGTGCGCCTCTCCCGTTGCGATCATCTCGTCCACCCGCGCCAGCGATAGCTCCGGGATCGGCTGCCCGTCGCCGTCCAGCACACCCGCCGTGCCACCGGCGATGATCAGGCGACGCGCGCCGATCGAGCCCGCGAGGTGCGCGGCCAATGTATCGGCGTTTACGTTCAATAACGTGCCTTCCGCGTCCATCCCGATGCTCGCCACGACCGGAACGTAGCCGTCCCTGGCCAGATCGGTCAGCAGGGCTGCCGTGGGACCCACCGGCTGACCGACGAGCCCGAGATCCACCTGATCCCCCGTGGTCGTCGTGAAGAGCGGCGCCCGCTCCGACAGCCCGACGCTGGCATCTGCACCGGTCAATCCCACCGCTCGACAACCGGCGGCGTTGAGCGCCGCCACGAGCGCCGTGTTGTTTCTGCCCGCGAGCACGGCAACGACGACGTCGAGGGTGGCGGCGTCGGTGATGCGAAGGCCGTCCACGAACTTCGGCTCGATGTTGCGCGCGCGGAGCTCGGCGTCGATCGCGCGCCCGCCGCCGTGCACGACGACGAGGGGACCACGCGCCGCGAGCGCCGCGACGGCCTGCGCGACCTCGCGAATCGCCGCCGCCCCTTCGAGCAGCTCGCCCCCGATTTTGAGAACCGTCATCATCCGCGTCTATCCGTCCCAATCCGCGCCGAGTCCCGAATCCCGAACCCCCGCCTTCGCGCTAGCGCGCTACGGCGGGCAAGCCGAGTCAATTCAGTCCCGCCGTTTCGTCGAAGCCATAGGCGACGTTGAAGTTCTGGATCGCCTGGCCGGCGGCTCCCTTCACGAGGTTGTCGATGCAGGCCACCATCACGAGCTGGCCGCCTTCACGATCCACGCGCCAGCCGATGTCGCAGAAGTTCGTGTGCGCCACGTGCTTGATCTCGGGGAGATCCGCGCCGGTGAGCCGCACGAACGGGGAGTCTGCGTACGCGTCGGCGAGTGCCTTCCCGACCTGCTCCGCGCCGACGCCTGGGCGCAGGCGCGCGTAGATCGTTTCGAGGATGCCGCGGTCGAGCGGCACCAGGTGCGGCACGAACGTCACCGGCATCCCGACTTCCTGTTCGATCTCGACGCCGTGGCGATGCGAGAACACGCCGTAAGCCGCGATGCTGCCGTGGCACTCGGAGAAGTGGGTGCGCTCGCTTGGCGTCTTGCCGGCGCCAGAGACGCCCGACTTCGCGTCGATAATCACGCCCGGTTCGATCAGGCCTGCCGCCACCAGCGGCCGCAGCGAGAGGATCGCGGCGGTCGGGTAGCAACCGGCGCAGGCGACGAACGACGCCTCGCGCACCGCGGCGCGGTTCTGCTCGGTCAGGCCGTAGGCCGCGTTGCCGTTCGACGGCGAGTGCGGATACCACTTCTTGCGCGACTCGACGTCGCGAATGCGAAACGCGCCCGAGAGATCGAACACCCGCGTGCCGCGTGCCGCCAGTTCGGGTCCCAGCGTGGCCGATACGCTTTCGGGCGTGGCCAGGAACACCGCATCGGTTTCGGCCACGAGACGATCGACGTTGATCGGTTCGACAGGCGCATCCCAGATCCGTTGCAGCGCTGGGATCCGCTTCGCCTCGGAACCGGCAGACGCCATCGCCAGGCGGACATCGACGTGCGGGTGGCGCGCAAGCCTGCGCATGAGCTCCACCCCTGAATACCCGGTCACCCCGGCGACGCCGACCTTGACTCGTGAATAGTTATGCATCCGACCGACTAGTTATACGACCTAACGGCTTGGCATTCAAGTCTTTTCCTTGCCACCACTTGTCTTGGTCTGCGCAGTGCTGTATACTCACTTCGATATTCTGCATAATTATGAAGGGCTACCGCCAGACCGCCATCCTCGAAATCGTTGATCTCGAGCCGATCAGCAGCCAGGAGCAGCTGCGTAAACGGTTGAAAGAAAAGGGGATAGAGGCAACTCAAGGAACGCTGTCGCGCGACATTCGTGATCTCGGCCTCGTCAAGCGCGCTGCGGACGGGGCCTACAGCCGCCCAGGGGCGGCGGCTGAGGCAGACGCTCACGAAGACTTCGAGACCGCCGTGATCGACTACCTGACCCATCACGAACGGGTGGATCAGCTGCTGGTGTTGAAAACCGACACCGGCAGCGCTCAGCCGCTGGCGTTGGCGATCGATCGTGCACGGCTGGCGGAGGTTGCGGGAACGATCGCGGGTGACGACACGATCCTGCTGATTTGTCGAGGAGCCGCCGAGGCACAAGCGCTCCAGCAGACGCTCGACCGCCTCATGCGTGGGGAATGAATCGATGAAGAGAATCGTTTTGGCTTATTCGGGCAGCGTCACGACGTCTGCCGCCATCCCGTGGTTGATGGAGCGGCATGGCGCCGAAGTCGTCACCGTCACGCTCGACGTCGGTCAAGGGCTCGAGCTCGCGCACATTCGGGAGCGCGCGTTGGCGGCCGGCGCCGTGCGCGCCCATGTGATCGACGCGCGCGACGAGTTCGTGCGACGCCACGTGTTGCCGTCGTTCCGCGCCGGGGCCTTTGCGGATCTCTCCGCCTTCTCGACGACCGCGCAGACGCGTCCGCTCATCGCCAGGCGCCTGCTCGACCTCGCGAAGATGGAAGCCGCGGCAGCCGTGGCCCATGGCAGCGGCTGCGACGATCCCGACCGCGTCCTGCTCGAAGCCGCGATCCACGCCATCGACCCGTCGATTGAGATCGTGGCGCCGACGTGCGAGTGGGGCATGTCGCCCGAGCAGGTCGTCGAGTACGCGCGCGCCCGCGGAATCCCTGCCGTCGCCGGTCACGCCGGCGAAGTCGACGTCAACCTGCTGGGGCGCACGTTCTACGGTGCGTCGAACTCGCACCACTACAAGCTGACACGCGCAGTCGCCGACGCGCCTGACGGGGCGGCGTTCATCGAGCTCGAGTTCCTGCACGGCACGCCGATTCGCACCAACGGCGTCGATATGCCGATGATCGAGATCATCGAAAGCATTGAGACCATTGCCGGTGCTCACGGCGTCGGTCGCGTCCACCTCGAGCCGGACGTCGTCGCCGAATCTCCCGCGGCCGTCGTGCTCCACACAGCCTACGACCACCTGGCGCGCGTCGCTCCCGAACTGAGCGGAACCGTCAAGTTGAAGTTGTCCAAGGGCAGCTGCGAAGTGATCGGAAGGCTGGACTCCCGAGGACGCCGCGGCTGAAAAGGCAGCGATCTGATGGCGCACCTCTGGTCGGGACGGTTCGCCGGAGATCCGGACAAGGAACTCTTCGAGTTCGGCGCGTCCTTCTCGTTCGATCGCCGGCTGTTCGAAGACGACGTGACCGGGAGCCTTGCGTGGGCTGAAGGGCTGGAGAAGGCCGGCGTGCTGACGAAGGAGGATGCGTCCAGCATTCGGAGCGCGCTCCAGGAGCTGCTGCGCCGCGGGCAGGATCCCGCGTTCTTTGCGACCCCCGAGGCCGCGGCCGACGAGGACGTGCATTCCTTCGTCGAGCGCGAGCTCGTGGCGCGAGTCGGCGACGCCGGCCGCCGCCTGCATACCGGACGTTCGCGCAACGAGCAGGTGGCCGTGGACATGCGGCTCTACCTGAAGCGGCGAGTGCCGGAGCTGCAGCGAGCCATCGCCGCGCTGGTCGCGGCTCTACTCGACCGCGCTGGCGCGGCTGGGGACGCCTTGATGCCGTCCTACACGCACATGCGCCGCGCGCAGCCCATCCTCGTATCGCATTTCTTCATGGCGCACGTCGCCGCGCTTCGCCGCGATCACCGCCGCTTCGACGTCCTGCTCGACGAGATCGACGAACTGCCACTGGGATCTGGCGCGATTGCCGGCACCAGTTACGGCATCGACGTTCGCGCGATCGCCGACCGCCTCGGCTTCTCGCGCGTCGTCGCCAACAGCGTCGACGCCACCGGCGAGCGCGACTTCGTCGCCAGCCTCCTGCACGCGGCGTCGTTGACGATGGTGCACCTCAGTCGCATATGTGAGGACCTGATCCTCTTCACGTCGGAAGAGTTCGGCTTTCTCGATCTCGCCGATTCCGCAGCGACCGGCAGCAGCTTGATGCCGCAGAAGAAGAATCCCGATCCGCTGGAGCTCGTGCGCGGAAAATCCGGCCGCGTCATCGGCCGTCTCGCCGGCTGGTTGACGACGATGAAGGGGTTGCCGATCGGCTACAGCAAGGATCTGCAGGAAGGCCAGGAGGCGCTGTTCGAGGGGGAAGACACGCTGCGCGGTTCGCTCGGCGCCATCGCGTCCGTGGTCCGCGGCCTCAGCATCAAATCGGAGGTGAGCGGCCGCGCGGCCTCCGGTCTTCTCCTCGCAACTGACGTCGCCGACTACCTCGTGTCGAAAGGGCTGCCGTTCCGCGATGCGCACGAAGTGGTCGGCGCGCTCGTGCGGAAGCTGCTCGGCGAGGGCCGATCCTTCGAGCACATGACACCTGACGAGTGGAAATCGCACTCGCCGCTCTTCGACGCCGACGTCGTCCAGTGGGTCACGCCGGCGGGATCCGTCGGCCGCAAGCGGACGCCGCAATCGACGTATCCTGATGCCGTGAGGGCCGCCATCGCAGGAGGCGCGATCATGGCTCGAGGAGAACTCCTAACGATTCCAAACGCCAAATTCCAAACTCCAAACCCCAAATTTTTGGAGTTTGGAGTTTGAGGTTTGGGATTTGACGTTGAGAGTGTGAGCGTCTAGAACCGGAACACTACGCCGACAGAGCCGCGCCAGAAGCGGAGATCGCCCAGCCCCACGTCGAGCACATCGTCTTCGTCGAAATCCGCATCGCGCAACTGGCGGAAGTAGCGGATGTCGCCGCGCATGCCGATCTTGTCGGTGAAGAAGCCGGTGATGCCGCCGCCGACGTTGTAGCCCCATTCGTTCTTATCGAGTTCACCGAGGAAGTCCTGCGGTCCATCGGCGCGCGCACTCATGATACCGAGGCCGCCCGAAACGTAGGGGCGGATGCCGAAGCCCGTCTGGCCGCCGATCGGAATGCCCAGAATGAGGTTGCCCATCAGGGTCGTCACGTTGCTGTCGCCGTATTCGAAATTGTCATCTCCTTCGGTGGGCTGGAAGAAATTCGGCGCCCAGCCGAAATCGACCTCGAACCCGATCACCCCGGCGCCCATCCAGGAGAGGGATGCGCCGTACGAGGCACGGTTCTCGAACTCGTCTTCGAAATCACCGATCGAGTCGTCGAAGCGGGCCGAGCCGCCGAAGTTCCAGCCCACCCAGGGAGTGAACAACCAGTCGGCCGACGCCTTCGCCGGTGCCAGGGCACCGACCATCAGAACCAATGCTGCTGATACAAGTGCTTTCCGAACTGACATCACTCTCTACCTCTTTTCTAGCGGGGACCAACGCCCCGCGCCGCCTGTGGCCCGTGAGTTAGACGTCGAAAGGCAGGGCTTCGGCCCCTTTTTACGTCGCACTCAAGCGCCGAGAGTGCGTGCAAAGAGCCGACCACGCGTGACGAACATGCTCTTCCGTTGTGTGAAGGTTCCCGATGGCGAGACGGATCACGTAGCGATTTTCGAGTCGTGTGTGAGAGAGAAAGAACTCTCCGCCCCTATTTATCTCGTCGACCAGCTGGCTGTTGAGGTTGTCGAGCGCCGCCTCATCCCCGCGCAGCCACGGCGGAGTGGCGCGGAAGCACACGACACTGAAGGGTACCGGCGCGACACGCTCGAACTCGTCCGACGCGTCCACCCACTCGGCGAACAGTCGGGCGAGACGCATGTGTTCGGCGAGGCGCGCGCGTAATCCCTCGGCGCCGAAGTGTCGCAGCACCATCCACAGCTTCAGGGCGCGGAAACGGCGTCCGAGTTGGATGCCCGTGTCCATCAGGTTGCGCGCGACGGCGGCTTCGGCGGTCTTCAGATACTCGGGTGTGAGCGAGAACGCAGCGCGGACGACATCCATGTGTCGCGTGTAGAGCACGCTCAGGTCGAACGGGGTGAACAACCATTTGTGCGGGTTCAGCACGATCGAATCTGCGCGCTCGGCGCCGTCGAGGATTCCCTCGTAGCCGGGCACCATGGCCGCCACACCCGCGTAGGCCGCGTCCACGTGAAGCCAGATCTTCTCGCGCTCGCAGATGGCGGCGATCTCCGCAACCGGATCACGGCTGGTTGACGATGTGGTGCCGACGGTTGCGACGACCGCGAGGGGCGTCCAGCCGTTGGTGCGGTCCTCGCCGATCGCGGCGGCGAGGGCCTCAACCCGCATCCTGAACTCTCGGTCGGAGGGAATCTTGCGGAGCGCGTCGTGACCGAGCCCGAGCAGGATCACCGCCTTGTCGATCGACGAGTGTGTCTGGTCGGAGCAATACACGCGATACCGTCCGGCGCCGCTCAAGCCGTGCGCGCGAACGTGCGGAACGCTGCGCTCGCGTGCCGCTGCCAGCGCGTGCAGCGTCGAGATCGACGCGGTGTCGTAGATCACACCCTCGAAGTCGGTGGGCAGGTGCACCAGGCGGCGCAGCCACTTCAGCGTGACTTCTTCCAGCTCGGTCGCGGCCGGCGACGTACGCCACAGCATCGCCTGTACGTTGAGCGCGGCCGAGAGGAACTCGGCGAGGATGCCGGGGCCGCTTCCGGTTATCGCGAAGTAGGCGAAGAACCCCGGGTGGTTCCAGTGCGTGATGCCGGGAAGGATGATGCGTTCGAAGTCGTCGAAGATGCGGTCGAACGATTCCCCGGTGTCCGGGGCGTCCTCGGGCAGCGCTCGAGCGATGTCGCCGGGCGCGACACGAGAGAGGACGGGGTAGCGATCGGGATTGGCGAGGTAATCGGCGATCCAGTCGGCGAGGCGATGCGCCTCGCGGCGGAACGCCTCGGGGTCCATGTCGCCGAAGGGACGCTCGGCCATCCGACCGAGCGTATCAGGACCGGGCCGTGCTCGACCTCGAGCGTCACTGGCGAGACGAGTCGTGCGGTGACGACCGTACCGCTGGCGATCGTTGCGGCGTTCCGGTCGCCGGCCATCACGGCCGCCGTCCCGCCCGCGGCTCCCGCGGCGCCGCCGAGGATCGCGCCCTTGCCGCCGCCCATGATCGCGCCGAGCACGGCGCCGCCAACCGCCGCGCCACCGATCTTGCGCGAGCTCTCGCCCGACGGGGACTGGCCTTCGCGGTAGATCGTGTCGGTGCGCAAATTGATCTGGCGTCCGTCGGCGAGCACCAGCGTGTGGAAGCGCACGCCGAGGCGCGCACGTTCCTTGACCTTTCCGCCTTTCTCCACCAGCGTGACCGAACCCGTCACACGCGATCCAGCAGGAATCGCCAGGCGCCCGTCGGCGTAGACGTCGCGCGTCACCCGAGCCTCGACGCGATCCTCGACGCGCGCACGCTCGCTGGTAATCGGCGTTTCGACTTCGAGCCCGATCACGGCCGACGCGGGAATCGTGATCTCTTCGATCTGCGGCACTGCTGGCGTTTCGACGCGCGGTTGCGGATCCGCCGGCGGCGCAACGGGGGGAGGCGCCGGTGTGGCGGCCGTTTCAGCCACCGGCGGCACGACCGGCTCGATGGGACGATCGTTGGCAGACGCCGGCGCAGCCGGTGCCTCCGGCGTCCGTGGCGGTGTGTTGGTACGAGCGACGGCCGGCGCGGGCCGGCGCGGGGAAACCTGCCGCGGCGCTGGCGCTGGCGTCGGCTCCGCCTCGATGCGTGGGGCCGGCTTCGGCTGCCCATCGGCCGGGGCCTGCGGAGCTTCAGCGGCCGACCGCCGTAGCTTCAGCGGCGCTGGGCTTGCCCGCCGTAGCTTCAGCGGAGGCGGGCTCGACCACGGCTTCCGTTTCGCTGACCGGCTGCCCCGGCGCGCTGACCGGCGCGGCGACGGTCGTAGGTTGCAGCGGGGCCACCGCCGCGTTCTGACGGCCCGCGAAATATGCGCCGCCAGTCGCCGCTGTGAGACATCCTGCCGCGAGCAGGCCGACCGCCACTGGACGAGAGATCATGTAGAACTCCTGAATGACCCTGGATTGAGCAAGAGCCGTACCTCAGGGGGCATCCTAAAACCCACGGAATCAGGCGGATTTTCGGCGCGAACGGGCGCGCACTGCAAGGCCGACATGCATCGGGGACAGCCTTTGTCCTCACCACAGGACCATGAGCGGCGTCTAATAGGATGGACGCCGGAATTACAGGCGTTTTGCAGCGGTACCACCGTTGCAGCCCGTCCGCAGCGTCCTTGGAGGCCTGATATGCGTCGCGTCGCCATCGCCCTGATGTTCCTCGCCATCTCTGCCGGTTCTGTGACCGCGCAGACGTTGACGACCAAGGAAGTCGTTGAACTCTCGAAGGCCGGGATGGCGGAAGAGTGTCCTGCTGGCGCTGATCGAGGTTCACCGGTCGGTGTTCCCGATTGACCGCGACACCCTCAGGATGCTGAAAGCCGAGGGCGTCAGCGACAACGTCGTCGTCGCCATGATCCGCAGCGGACGAGATCCGATCCCGGTGCCTCCTCCTCCCCCTCCGGCTCCGACACCGTCCGTGATCGTGGATCGTGGCGACGGCACGCCCGAGTTGATCATCAAGGACCGCGATCCTGAACAGACCCGGGTGGTGGTGGTCGAGGATCGCGAACAGCAGCCGGTCCGTGAGTCCGTTCGCGAGGTGCCGGTGGCGGTGCCTGTTTACCTGACGGCCCCGGTACGGCGGAGTATCGACAGGCGAGATATCGATAGGCGAGATATCGACAGGGAACGGCCCGACCGCCTCGACCCGCCGAAGCGGGCAGAGCCGGTGTACTGGGGATTCGGCGGGAAGCTGCGGCCGGATGCGTGGAAGCCTGCCGAGCCTCCCAAGAGCGAGTCTCCCAAGAAAAAGGACAAGAACTAAGCGACGTCCTTTGCTTTCTTCACGACCTTCAGCGCCGCCGGTATGAGGATGGCGGCACCGATGATCGCTTCGCTCGGACGCAGGCCGCCGTGCTGCTCGCGGCGCGTGCTCGATGTCGCAGTTGACGCCTTCCGGGAACGCGCGCGGCGAGATCTCACCCCGCTTCCGCTTCTCTTCGTAATCGCGCTCGGCCATCGCGCCGATCTTCTTTTTCTCCCCAGGCACCTTCTCGCCGACGTCCTTGCCGTACGGCGAGGCGTGCTCGATCTCGGCGTTCAGCTCCGCCCCGACCAGGATCGCGATCCCCGTGACGTAGAACCAGAGCATCAGCACCATCACGCCGCCGATGACACCGTAGGTCTCGGTGTAGCTGCCGAAGCTCTTGACGTAGTAGCTCACCACCAGCGACGCGATCACCCATAACAGCGTCGCGAGAACCGATCCCGGCGTGATCCAGACCCAGTCCTGCTCCGCGTCGGGCGCGAAGTAATACAGGAGCCCGATCGCCGTGGCGACCAGCGCGAACACCACCGGCCATTGCAGGATGTTCCAGGTCCACACGAACGCTCGGCCCAGGCCGGCCAACTCCGCCACCTTCTCCGCCAGCGCGGGGCCTCCGACGACGAGCGTCATCGAGGCGAGGATGAAGATCGCCAGGCCGACGGTCAGGCCGATGGCGACAAGCCGGACCTTCCACCACGGGCGTCCCTCGGTGATGTCGTACGCGGTGTTGAGCGTGGAGCACATCGAGACGACCGCGCCCGAGCTGCTCCACAGCGTAAAGAGAAACGCGATCGTCAGGAGCCCGCCGGCGTTGTCCCCTGAGATCTCCTTCATCTGATCGCGAATCAGGGTCATCATCTCGCTCCGGTGCGACCCGGCTGAGCATGTTGATGACCTCATCCGTGAGGTTGGCGATGGGGAAGAAGCTGGCGAAGGAGATCAGCGCCAGCAGCGCTGGGAAGAGCGCGAAGAAGAAGTAATACGCCTGCTGGGCTGCCAGATTGAGCACATCGTCGGCGATCGATTCATTGACGGTGCGCCGGAGCAGCTCGCCAAAGCTGATGGGGACTTTGAGTCGGGCGAACATACCCCGTGAAAAGCAATCACAAGGCCAGTGATTGCCAGCGGGCGAAGGCGAATGATATAACCGCTCGGTTTAGCCCATCCGCGTTCTTTTCCTCTGGAGGATCTATGACCCGCACGTTGCGAAGCCGGTTCGCTCGCTTCGCTTTTGCCAGCGCCCTGCTCGCGCTCGTGGCGCCGGCTTCGCATCCGTCGGCTCAGAGCCGCTCGACGGCGGCCAAGCCGCAGAAGATCGACGAGGCGTATACCGCCAAGATCAAGGAATACCTGCAGGACCCCCGGATTTCGACGGAGCTCGTCGATCACCTGCCGGCGTCCGACACCGTGCCGACGCCCCTCAAGTTTCTCGGTCGCGTGGTGGGACAACCCGGGGAACTGACGTACGCGAAGGACATTTACCGGTACTACGAGGCGATCGACAAGGCGTCGGATCGCATCGCGATGTGGAATATCGGCAAGACGGAGGAGGGACGCGACATGGTCGTCCTCGCCGTCGCCGATGAAGCCACCATCAAGCAGATCGACAAGTACAAGGGAATGATCGCGTCGCTGACTGATCCCCGGAAGACCACGGAGGACCAGGCGCAACAGTTGATCCGCACGGCGAAGCCAATCTACTGGATCACGAGCGGCATGCACTCGACCGAGAACGGCGGGCCCGAGATGCTGATCGAGCTGCCGTATCGGCTCGCGGTGGGGGAGTCGCCGTTCATTCAGCAGATCCGCAACAACGTCATCACGATCATTACGCCCGTCATTGAAGTGGACGGCCGCGAGAAGCAGGTCGACACCTACTACTTCAACAAGAAGCGCGCGCAGGGAGACTCCCGGCTGCCGCTCATGTACTGGGGCAAGTACGTCGCGCACGACAACAACCGCGACGGCATGGGGCAGTTCCTCGCGCTCACGCGCAACGTCACGAAGGCCTTCCTCGACTGGAAGCCGACCGTGATGCACGACCTGCACGAACAGTCCACCTATCTCTACGCCTCCACCGGCACCGGTCCGTATAACGAGCAGATCGACCCGATCACGATCGACGAGTGGTGGCTGCTGGCCAAGACCGAAGTGATGGAAATGACCAAGCGCGGCGTGCCCGGCGTCTGGACCTACGGGTTCTACGACGGGTGGGTGCCGAACTACATGTTCTTCATCGCGCACGCGCACAATTCGATCGGCCGCTTCTACGAGGTCATGGGGTACGGTCCGGAGAACCGCGTCGTCCAGGGAGGGGGAGCGACCAGTCGTGAGTGGTTCCGCCCGAACCCGGCGCTGCCGACGATCAATTGGGGCCCGCGCAACAACACCAACATCCAGCAGTCCGGGATCCTGATCGCGCTGAACCACATCGCCAAGAACAAGGAGACGTACCTCGAGAACTACTGGATCAAGAACCGGAACGCGGTCAACAAGGGGATCCAGGGTCCGAGCTACGGCTGGGTGATCCCGGCCGACCAGAAGCGGAAGTCCGATGCCGCGCAGGCGGTGAACGATCTGCGCACGCAGGGGCTCGAGGTCCATACCGCGACGTCGGCGTTCAAGGCCGGCACCATCGACGTGAAGGCGGGGGACTACGTGGTCCGCGGCGATCAGCCGTACCGCACGATCGCCGACATGTATTTCTCGATCCAGAACTACGCGCCGTCCAACCCGAATCCCTATGACGACACCGGCTGGACGTTCCAGTACATGCGCAACCTGGTGATCAAGCCGATCGCCGACAAGGCGGCGCTCACGCAGAAGATGACGCTGCTGACCGCCGATGCGAAGGCGCCGGGAGGCATCGAGGGGAATGGTCCGGTGGTGATCGTCGATCACACCACCGACAACAGCCTGGTGACGTTCCGCTTCAAGCATGCGAACGTGAAGATGCAGGCGGCGGAAGCGGAATTCGAGGTGGGTGGGCGCAAGTTCCGCGCCGGCTCGTTCATCATCCCGGGGGCCGATCGCGCCGCGCTCGACGCGACGTTGAAGCAGCTCGGGATCTCCGGGTTTGCCGTCGCGGCGGCCCCCTCGGTGCGCGCGCACGATCTCGACGTGCCGCGCATCGGCTACGTCCACGCCTGGCAGCGGACGCAGGATGAGGGCTGGGTGCGCGCGGCGTTCGATACCTACGGCGTGCCGTACACCTACTTCGCCGACATCAAGCTGCGCGAAGGGAACCTGCGGCAGAAGTACGACGTGATCGTATTCCCGCACGTCGGCGGCAACGCGCAATCGCAGGTGGCGGGCATTCCCAAGGGAGGCGGCGCGCCGCTGCCCTACAAGAAGAGCGCGCAGACGCCGAACCTCGGTGGCATCGACGAGACCGACGACATCCGCGGCGGCATGGGCTGGGAAGGCCTGATGGAGCTGCGCAAGTTCGTCGAGCAGGGAGGGACGCTGCTGACCGAGGGGTCCACGGCGGTGATCTTCCCCGAGTACCGGTTCACGAACGTGACCGTCGAGGATCCGGAAGGGCTGTTCGTCCGCGGGTCCGTGATGCGCGGCATCGTGTCGGATCGCACGAGTCCGATTGCGTACGGCTACGACGCGCAGGTGCCGGTCTACTTCAGCCAGACGCCGGTGCTCAGTGTGGGCGGCGGCGGTGGTGGCGGCGGCCGCGGTGGTCGCGGCGGCATCCCGGGAGTCGGGATGAATGTCACCCCGATGGCGAATCGGCAGAACGTGCTGTCGAACTACGATCCGGAGAATCCGCAGGCGGCCGCGCCGGCGGCGGCCCCCGGTGGCCGTGGTGGGCGCGGCGGCGGCGGTGAAGCGGCTCAGGGCGGCGGCCGCGGCGGTCGTGGCGGCTTCGGTGGCGGTGCCGGTGCTGACGATGCGTCACGCGCGCGCGTGATCCTGTCGTTCCCGTCGAACCCGGCGGACATGTTGCTGTCCGGCGTGCTGGTCGGCGGTGAGGCGCTCGCCAACCGTGCGCAGGTCATCGACTCCCCCCTCGGCCAGGGCCACGTCGTCTCCTTCGCGATCCGTCCGTTCTGGCGCTGGCAGACGCAGGGCACGTATTTCCTCGGCTTCAACACGATCCTGCACTGGAACGACCTGAACGCCGGCCGCCCCGCTCCCCAGACCACCCCCTCGCAGCAGTAGTCCCCGGGGGCCAGGCACCTTAAGGTGCCTGGCCCCACTACGCTCAACCTGTTGACAGCCCGACCCTTGCGGGTTCGAATCTGCGCTAGTTGCGCGGAGCTCTCTTCTTGTCCTCTTTGCGGACGGTCGTCTTGTTGATGTAGTCGGCCCAATTGCGCGGCAGCTCGATGGGACAGTCCGCCAGCAAGCCATCGGGATCGCCGTGAAGGCGCAACCTGAGGCTCGACCACCGCCAGTGCTCCGCGCGATTGACCAGACCAGCCTTCAGAGGATTCGCTTCCACGTAACGAATCAACCCCAACAAGTCGCGTTCGCCACGGCACGGACGATTCGTGAAGCGCCGCTGGTACAGGTGTCCCTCGCCGACGATCTCGTAGTGCACCTGGTATCGCCGAACATGCGTACTGGTCACCCAGTGCATGTACTTAGAAATTGAGACCTTCTCGTTCGGCTGCAGGACGAGATGCCAGTGGTTGTTCATCAGGCAGAAGGCAATCAATTTCAGTCCGAAGCGCGCCGTCGCTTCGACGAGAACACGCATAAATGCCTTGTAATCACCAGGTTTGTGGAAGATCACCTGGCGCCTGTTGCCACGATTGAGCACGTGGTGGATTCGACCCGGTGCGCTGTTGCGGAGTGAGCGAGCCATGAAGTCCTCGCCACCCGAAGGGTCAATCGACATGCCGTCCGCGCGAATTCACAAAAAGGGGGCCTGGCCCCATTTCGAGGCAGCCGCGAGCGAAATGGGGCCAGGCCCCCTTTGAGGGCGTTGGCTATGATCGAGGGGTGCGGATCGGAATCGTCGGAGGCGGGATCATTGGATGCTCGGCGGCGTGGCGGCTCGCGCGGCAGGGGGCGGACGTCATGGTCTTCGAGCAGCGTGGCGTTGCCGGAGGGGCCACGCACGCGTCCGCGGGTGCGCTGGTGCCATACGTCGAAGCGCACGAGCCCGGCCCGCTGCACGACCTCACCGTCCGCAGCCTGAATCTCTACGACCAATTCATCGCGGAACTTCGCGACGAGTCCCGCTCCTCGCTCGATTACGCCCGCTGCGGGAGCCTCGAGGTGGCGTTCACCGAATCCGACGAGAACGTGCTGAAGAGGACCGCTCGGCGTTTCGGAGCCGCGGACGTTCGCTGGCTCGGCGCCCGAGAGATCCTGGGCCTCGAGCCGGCACTCGCCCCGACGATTCGCGGAGGACTCCTGGTCGCGAGCCACGGCTACGTGTCCGCGCCACAATTGACGCACGCGCTCGCACACGCGGCGACAACCAAGGGAGCGACCTTCCGGACGGCACACGTGATCCGCGTGGACTCCATGGAGCGCGCGGCGGTCATCGTCACCGAAGCGGGCGCCGTCGAGCGCTTCGATCGCGTCATCATCGCGAGCGGAGCGTGGGGCGGCCTCCTGGAGATCGAGGGGCATGCCCCCATTCCCGTCCGTCCTGTGAAAGGACAGCTGCTCCGCCTGCGGGGACCCCGGCTAACGCATCTGCTCTGGAGTCCCACGTGCTACGTCGTCCCGCAGCAGAACGGCGATGTGTTGGTGGGCGCGACGATGGAGGAGGCCGATTTCGACGAGCGACCGACCGCCGAAGGCGTGGCCCAACTCCTCACGGCGGCCATGGCTTTGCTGCCCTCCATTGCCAGCGGAGAGTTCCTCGAGGTACGTGTCGGCCTTCGTCCTGCGACGAACGACAACCTTCCACTCGTCGGGTACGCCAGGGGATCGGAATCGATCGTCCTCGCGCTTGGGCACTTTCGCAACGGCGTTGTGTTGGCGCCGCTGACGGCCCGAATCCTCACCGACCTGATCCTCGACCGGATCGACGATCCGGCCCTAAAAACCCTCGCCCCCGCCCGCTTCGGCCTCTAAAAACAAAAATGGGGCCTGGCCCCCTTTTTATGCCTAAGCCTCCCTTTTGGGGTCAGGCCCCCTTTTGGTAGGCGGCTTCGACGAGGCGCAGGGTTTCGAGGTTGTCGGAGGGGTTGGTCTCGAACGGTGCGCCATCGGACAGGCGGTCGACGAAGTGCGTGATGGCGCCGACGTAGGACGCGCGGTAGTTGGACGGCAAGTCCAGCCGGATCTCTTCGTCGCGCTCGCCGCGGAGCCGCAGACGATCGCGCTCGAGCGTAATGGACCCGCGCGTGCCGAGGATCTCGACACGATCGAACTGCTCGGGGGGATACCCATGCGCCATGAAGTCCCCCACGATGGAGACGCTCGCGCCGCCAGCGGTGGTGAGCAGCAGGGACGCGCGATCCTCGCCCCGCACCACGGCACACGACTTCCCCAGGCGAGCGCCAGCGAGTGTTAGCGGACCGAATAGAAAGCGGACCGTGTCGACGAGATGGATCAGGACCTCCATCAGCAGGAACCGGTCGAGCGTCGCGAGCATCGGCTGCCTGACCAGCGCCGGCCGATTCCCCTGAGAGTCCGGTAACAGTCCCGAGGTCAACAGCGCAACGCTAACGGTACGCACCTCGCCGACACGATCCGCACGCAGCCATTCGGCGATGCGCCGATAGTGCGGACGGAACCGCCAATTCTCGTGGACCATCAATCGCGCGCCCAGCCGCTCCACTTCTCCGGCGAGGCCCTCCGCGTCCGCCAGCATCGGCGCGAGCGGCTTCTGACAGAGGATCGCGAAACCACGCCGCGCCGCCATCAGACAGATCTCGGCGTGCACCTCGCGCGGCGCCGCGACGTCGATCGCGTCCAATCGCTCGCGTGCGAGCATCGCCTCGACCGACGTATGCACAGCCGGGACGCCGAACGCACGAGCGCGATCGCGCGCGGCATCCACGTTCGGATCGGCAATGGCAACCACCTCAGCACGTTCGGCGAGCGATGCCCACGCCTTCAGGTGATACGGTGCGACCCAGCCCGCACCGGCCAGGCCGACGCGCAAGGGCTCACCCGCGCCAGGCTGGTTGATCATCGGGCGAGACCCGACATCGCGACACGCGGGATCCACAACACGATGTCAGGAAAGAGCGCCGCGAAGACCACGACAGCCAGCGAGATGATGTAGAAGGGGACGAGCCCGCGGACGGCCGCGGACGTCGTCAGACCCGCTATGTCTGCCGCGATGAGCAGGCAGAGTCCGTACGGCGGCGTCAACAGCCCGATCGCGAGCGTGAGCACGACCACGAGTCCCATATGGTAGGGATCGATCCCGCCGGCGACCGCAATTTCTCCGACGATCGGCTGCAAGATGATGATCGCCGGCACCGCGTCCATGAACGTGCCGACGACGAGGAACGCGAAGATCACCGTGACGAAGATGCCGACCTTGGATCCCAGGAGCCCGAGCCCGGCAAGCCAGGAGACCACCGCCTGCGGCACGGCGTAGTACGCGAGCACCCAGCCCCATAGCGACGCGGCCGCGACACACAGCAGCGACAACGAGAACATGCTGATGCTGTCTTCGGTCAACCGATACAGATTTCGCAGGTCCAGGCGCCGTCCGGCCATCGACAGCAGCAGCACATAGACGACGGCGATGACCGACGCCTCGGTCGCGGTGAAGAACCCGCCGAGAATGCCGCCGATGATGATGATGGGGATGACGAGCGACGGACCGGCGATTCGCGCCGTCGACCCGAGGCGCCGCATCGAGAACGGGGTGGAATCCCCGATCTGAAGCCGCGCCGCCACGCGTGCGGAGTACCCCATCTGCAGGAATCCAATCAGCAGACCCGGCACGATGCCGGAGAGGAACAGTGCGCCGACCGAAAGACCCGCGGTGGCGCCGTAGATGATCATCATGAGGCTGGGTGGGATGATATTGCCGAGCGTCGCCGATGCCGCGGTGAGCCCGGCCGAGAATTCAGCGGGATACCCCTCGCGCTTCATCGCCGGGATCATGATCGAGCCGATCCCGAGCGCCTCCGCGGACGAGACCCCGGAAATCCCGGCGAAGATCATCGACACGGTGACGTTGACGTGCGCAAGGCCTCCGCGCAACCAGCCAACCGTCGCACGCCCGAAGTCGATGAGGCGACCCGAAGCGCCGGTCTCGTTCATCGCCTGCGCGACGAACAGGAAGAACGGGACGGCCAGCAGCGGGAAGTTGTTCAGCCCTACCCACATCCGCTGCGGCACGATCGAGAGCGGGACATCCCCCTGCCCGGCAATCGCCAGCGTCGCCGAGATCAACATCGCGAATGCGATCGGCACCCGCATCACGCAGAGCAACGCGAACGATCCGAATAGCACCCAGAGCATCAGCTCACTCCGCCGCCGGCGGCCGCCGGTCCGTCGTCCCGCCAGAGCGGAAGGTGCGATAGTCGCCAACAAGGTTCATCGCCGAATAGACCACGGTGAGAGCGGCGAAGAGCGGGATCGCCGCGTAGACGAACGCCATGTTGATCCGGGAGTTGGTCGCCGTTCGGAAGACGCCAGCGCGCACGTAATCGATGCCCTGGACGAGCAGGAACACGGCAAATCCGAGCACGCACAGGTCGGGAAAAACGTCGAGCACGAAGCGCCACGCGCGCGGCCCGGCGTCCGCGCCTCGCGGCAGGATGTCGAGGACGAAATGGCGACGGCGACGCACCGAGATGGCCGCGCCGAGCGCCACGACCCAGAAGAAGGCGAAGCGTGCGATTTCTTCGGACCAGATCAGCGGCCAGTGCAAGACGAGGCGATTGAGGACCTGCAGGACGACAACCGCCGTCAAGACGACGAAGAGGCATACCGCGACGACGCCATTGAGTCGCAACATGCGATCAGCGGCCCGCCGCGCGAACCTTCGCGAGCAGATCCTGGAGCCCGAGTCGTTCCGCGACGCGATCCTGCACCGGCCGTCCTTTCTCTCGCAGCACACCGGCATCGATCTGCGAGACGCTGACGCCGTACTTCGACTGCATCTCCGCGAGTGCTGCGGCGTTCCGTTCCGCCATCATCGTCCGCTGCCACTGGGCGGCGAGCCGCGCCTGGTCGTGGAGGATTTTCCGGTCGGGTTCCGACAGCGGTTCCAGGGAGCGCGCGCTGACGAAGATGCCGAGCGGCAGCACGAGGTGTCGCGTCGGGGCGATGTAGCGCGCCGTTTCGTAGAAGCGGTTGCTGACGATCGAGACGGGTTCGTTCTCGACGCCGTCGATGACCCCCGCCTGAAGCGCGGAGTAGACCTCGGAGTACGGCATCGGGAGGGGGATGGCGCCGAACGCCTGCCAGGTGAGCGCGTCCGCCTCGCCGCCCATCACGCGGATCTTGAGGCCGGCCAGGTCGCTGTCGCGCTGGACCGCGCGGCGTCCGTTGATGAGCACGCGCTCCCCTGACGAGAGGGTCGCGAGCAAGCGCAGGCCGTATCGCTTCTCGCAGGCCCGATCGAGTTCCTCCCCGACGGCGCCGTCGAACACCACCTCGAAGTGGCGCTGGTCGTCGAAGAGATAGGGCGCGCCGAACAGCCCGAGCTCTGGGCAAAACTGGCTCGCGTGGCTGAACGCGGCAAGCGCGAGATCGAGCGTTCCGAGATGCAGCCCTTCGATTTGCTCGGCGGAGTCGCCGAGCTGCGCGGACGGAAACACCGACACGCGAATCCTGCCGCCGGTGGCATGAAAGACGCCATTCGCGAATCGCGCCGCCGCGAGGTCGTACGGATGATTGGGCGGCTGGTCGTGTCCCAGCCGCAGCGTCAGGCCATCGCGCTTTCCGCTACAGCCGGCTATCGCCCCCGCGACGCAGACCACGACAAGTGCGAACCTCTGGAGTATTTGCACGGGCGCTGCATTGTATATCCGGAGATCGCGTGCGCTGTGCGGCGGCTGCAGTTATGCTTCGCTGCACAGGATGGCCACGCACGGCTTATCTCGACGATTGACGCGGTACGGCGACGATCGCTTCGCGCGATTCCTGCGCGAGGCCTTTCTCGAAGCGACAGGCTTGACGTCGCAGACGTTCGACCGCCCGGTCATCGGCATCGCCTCGACCGCGAGCGACTTCAACCCCTGCCACGCGACGGCACCGCAGCTGGGCGAGGCCATACGTCGCGGTGTCACGATGGCAGGCGGAATCCCGTTCGTCTTTCCGACGATTTCCATTCACGAGTCGTTTGCGTATCCAAGCAGTCTGCTGCTCCGCAACCTGCTCGCGATGGATACCGAGGAGATGCTCTGCGCACTCCCGCTGGACGCCGTCGTCCTGATCGGTGGCTGCGACAAGACGATCCCCGCGCAATTGATGGGGGCGATCAGCGCCGAGGTGCCGGCGCTGGTGACGCCGGTGGGCCCGATGCTGGCGGGGCACGACGAAGGCGAGCGCCTCGGCGCTTGCACGGATTGCCGACGGCTGTGGGCGGGACACCGCGCCGGCGACATCGACGCCGAACGCCTGTCTCGCGCTCGCGGACGACTGATGCCGACGCACGGCACGTGCATGGTGATGGGCACCGCCAGCACCATGGCCTGCCTCGCAGAAGCGCTCGGGTTCGTGTTGCCAGGCGGCAGCACGATTCCGGCCGTCCACTCGGAGCGCTTGCGCTTCGCCGAGGAGTCGGGGCGACGCGCGGTCGCGATGGCAGAGGCCCGGGGACCGTCGGCGCAGTCGCTGGTGACGACCGCCAGCGTGCGCAATGCCGTAACCGTCCTGCAGGCGTTGGGAGGCTCGACGAACGCGGTCATTCATCTCGCCGCGATCGCCGGCCGGGCCGGTCTCGCGCTCGATCTCGACGAGGTGGACAGGATCGGAAGAGCGGTCCCGGTGCTTGTCGACTTGAAGCCGATCGGCAGCGGTTTCATGGAGGACTTCCATCGTGCTGGCGCGCTGCCTGCGCTGATGCGACGTCTCTCCTCGCATCTCGACCTGTCGGTTGCGATGGCAGACGGGCGCACGCTGCGTGACGGGCTCGCGACGTGGCCCGAGTGGACCGATGCCGAGGTCATTCGTCCGGTCGAGCGGCCGGTGGCGGCTGGCGAAGCGCTCGCGATCCTGCGAGGCTCACTGGCGCCTGGCGGCGCGGTCCTCAAACGAGCCGCGGCGAGCGGCGCGCTCCTTCATCACGAAGGGCCTGCCCTGGTGTTCGAAGGTCTGGACGATCTTGCGGCGCGTATCGACGATCCGGCGTTACCGGTGTCGCCAGAGCACGTGCTGGTGTTGCGAGGGGTTGGCCCGATCGGCGCAGGCATGCCGGAGGCGGGATCGATTCCCATCCCCGCAAAACTGGCCCGCGAAGGCGTGAAGGACATGGTGCGCATCTCGGACGCCCGCATGAGCGGCACCGCGTACGGCACCGTCATTCTCCACGTCTCTCCGGAAGCCGCGGCCGGCGGCCCGCTCGCGCTCGTGCAGGACGGCGATCGCATCCGCCTCGACACGACCGCACGCCGGCTGGATCTCCTGGTGGAGGATTCGGCACTCGCGCAGCGGCGGACCCGCGTCCAGCCGCCGCGTCTCCCCGAGCGCGGCTACGCTCGCCTGCACGCCGAACACGTGCTGCAGGCCGAGCGCGGCTGCGACTTCGATTTCCTCGTCGCGAAGCCGCGCCAATCGTAAGGACCGATCAGCGGGCGATCTGCTGGGCGGTCTCGAAAGCGATCACCGCCAACTGGTAGTCGAGATACGTACGCAGTTCGTTGTTGTTGGCGATCGCGAGGTCCCGCTGCGCCTGGATCACGAGGAAGCTCGTGGACATGCCGACGTCAAAGCGCTTCTGCTCGGCTTCGAGCCGCTGCTCGGCGAGTTCGCGCGAGAGCCGCGCCGTCTCGACCCGCTGCTGGTCCTGTTCGAGGCGAAAGGCCGCCTGGCGGACCTCACGCACCGCGGTGACCTCCAGCCCGCGCAGGCGTGTGGTCTGCTGGTCCTTCTCGATCCGCGCCCGTGCCAGGTTCGCCTCCGCGGCGCTCTTGCCGAGCGGGTAGGAGAAGGTCATGCCGACAGTCCATGCCGGGTAATCGAAGGTGAGGACTTGTCCGAGCACGTCCGTATAGTCCGTGGTTTGGGTGCCGGTGATCGTGCCGGGGAAACCGCCGGTTCTCACGAGGCGTGTGCCGCCGGCGCCGTCGGTGAGGTAGTTCGCTTGCAGCCGCAGATCCGGCCGGGTCTCGTTTTTCGCCAATGCGATCCCCGTGTCGGAGATCTCGAGTTCCTTGCGTGCACGCACCAGGTCGGTCCGTTCCGCCAGGGCACGGCGGACGGCCGCATCGACGTTCGGCGACGGACCCACCGGCGGGACCCGATCGGCCGGCTCCAGCCGGACGCTCCAGAAATCCGGACGCTTCTGATCGAGGATCCGTGTACGCAGTTCGTCTTCTGCCTGTCGGGCCGTCGTGCGCGCCACGATGAGGTTCTCGCGGCGCTGCGCGACTTCCGCGCGTGCGGCGACGAGGTCGAGCGGCGGTGACTGCCCGACATCGACGCGCGCCTGGTTGGTCCGCTCGAGCTCCAACGCGAGGTCGAGCGCCCGCTGCTCGACGTTCACCAGGGCGTTGGCTGCGACCAGTAGCCAGTAGGATCGTTCCGCTTCGGACGTGGTGGTCACGACCTGCTCCTGCACGCGCGTGTCGGTAATCGAGCGGTTGCGTGTCTCGATGTCGATCTGAGCCCGCGTCGCGTCGATGCTGAAGTCGCGTAGCAACGGCTGCGAGAACGCGAACTGCATCCGCGCGCCCACCGACGGATTGAAACTCGTGATGAGGCTGTCCGTCGTCGTGCGCGACGTGTCGACGCCGAGCTGGTAGTTCCCGCCACCCCACGGCATCAGCTGAACGACCGAGGCATTTGCGGACCACACGCCTGTATTGATCCCCTCCGCTCCTCCGAACAGGCTGGTCGGTGGTTGCAACTGTTTGTTCCGCTGCAAGCCGCTCTGCAACGTCGGCACGAACGCGGCCTTCGCCGCGCTCACCCGCTCGTCGCTGATCGCCGTGTCGAAACGGCTCGCCGCCAGGTCGGGGTTGTTTTCGACCGCCAGGCGGATGATCTCGTCGCGCGTCAGCTTGAGGACGTTGTCGCCAGGCGTCGGCTGCGCGATCGGCATCGCCGGCGGCTGGGACGTCTGCGCAAAAGCCGCCCCGCCACCGAGCACGAGCGCGAGGAGCACTGTCGCGCTCGCCGTCGCGGCGCGCCGGGCCCGTCCCCAGCGCCACAACCGGATCCGTGACGCATCGTCGAACAGCGAGTAGGCAACAGGAGTGGCGACCAGAGTCAAGAGCAACACGAGTGACTGACCTCCAATAATGACGAACCCGATGGCGCGGTTCGTTGCCGAACCGACGCCGCTCGACAGGACGAGCGGGAACATCCCCGCCACGAACGCGAACGTCGTCATGAGAATCGGGCGCAAGCGGTCGCGACTGGCCTGCAGGATGGCCGCGTCGCGCTCCAGGCCGCGCTCGCGCAACTGGTTCGCATGATCGATCTGCAGGATCGAGTTCTTTTTGACAACTCCGAAGAGTACCAGCAGTCCGAGCGCCGAAAAAATGTTCAGTGACTGCCCTGTGATGATGATCGAGAGCAGCGCGAACGGCAAAGTCAGCGGTAGCGAGAGCAGGATCGTGACCGGGTGCAGCCACGACTCGAACTGCGCCGCGAGGATCAGATACATGAACACCAATGACAGCACGAACGCGATCAGGAAGTTCTGGGCCGCGCGACCGAGTTCCTTTGAGCGCCCGGCGAAGCGGGAGCTGTAGCCCGGGCCCATGTTCAGCGAATCGGCCGCGCCCTGGATCGCTTCCATCGCCGGCGTCTGCGAGACCCCCGGTAACAGTCCGGCGAAGATCGTCACCTGCCGTTGCCGGTTCAGGCGATGGATCTCAGCGGCCGCCGTGCCCGGAGAGAAGCGCGCGATGTTTTCCAGCGGGACACTGCCGACGGCGGTGGATGGAACGGTGAGCCGTCCGATGGCGTCCGACGTCGCCCGATTCCCCTGCTCGGCGCGGATGTGCACCTCGGTACCTGCTCGCCTCCCTCATTGTAGGTGGTGACCTGGTCACCGCCGACGAGCAGTCTGAGCGCATCTGCCGCGTCGGAGAGCTGTACTCCCAGATCGGCCGCCTTCAGCCGATCCATGTGAACCGAGAGCTCCGGCTTGCCGACGTTCAGCGACGTGTCGACGTCGATGACGCCGTGCTGCTTCCGCGCCGCCTCGGCCACCGCGGCGCCGTGCCGTTCCAGCGCCTGCAGGTCCGGACCGTTGATGGTGAACTGGATCTCCGCGTTCTGGTTGCCGCCGCCGCCAAACGTCGCGACCGTGCGGACGCCGGTCCGCAGGTTCGCCACGCCGACCTCCGGAAGGACCTTCGAACGGACGTCGTTCATGACCTTGAATTGATCCCGCTCGCGGTGCTCGAGGTCCTTCAGCCGCACGTAGATCGAACCAAGGTTCTGCGTGCGCGCGGGATCGTCGGCCACGCTGACCAGCGTGAACTCGACCTCGGGCAGTTGGCGGATTCGCGTCGCGATCCGGTTCGCGATGATCTCTGTTGCTTCGAGGGCCGTGCCTTCGGGTGCGCGCAGGCTGACCTCGAACTCCGACTGATCGTCGTCGGGGAGGAAATTCTTGTTCACCAACATGAACAGCGGCACGCTGCTCAGCAGCACGAGCACCGCAATGCCGGCGATGACCGCTCGATGCGCGAGCGACCACTGGAGAATCTTCGTGTAGCCGGCGTCGATCGGACGGAAGAACCTCGCGTCCTTCGACGACGTGTGGTCGTCCACTTCGTGGCCGGTCGCGTCCATCCGGCGTGGCTTCATCTTGATCCACCGCGCCGCCATCATCGGCGTCAGCGTGAAGCTCACGAGCAGGGAAACGAGAATCGCGAACGACATCGTGAAGCCGAAGCTGGTCATGAAGCGTCCGACGATGCCGCCCATGAACGCAACGGGGACGAAGATCGCCGTCAGCGAGAGCGTCGTGGCCAGGACGGCAAGCCCGATTTCGCGGGTGGCCTCGATGGCCGCCTGCATGGGCGGACGTCCCTTCTCCTCCACGAAGCGGTAGATGTTCTCCAGCACGACGATGGCGTCGTCGATAACGATGCCGACGGCGAGCGTCAGCGCGAGCATCGTCATGGAGTTGAGCGTGAAGCCCTGCTGCCAGATGAGCCCGAATGTCGCGATGATCGACGTCGGGATGGCGACGGCCGCGATGATGGTGGACCGCCAGTTCCACAGGAACACCAGCACCACGGCCGCCGCGAGGATCGAGCCGATCACCAGGTGTTCCTCGACGCTGGCGATCGAGGCGCGGATGAACTCCGAGAGATCGCGGACGACGCGCACGTCGTAGCCGGGGGGCAGGGTGGGCTGCACTTCGGCGAGCCGCTCCTTCACCGCGTCGACGACCTGGACGGTGTTCGTCCCGGACTGGCGGCGAACGCTGAGCAGAACGGTCGGTTCACCGTCGAGATTCGCCTTGGTGTCCGCCTCGGCCATCGCGTCCTCGATGCGGGCCACGTCGCGCAGCAGAATCGCATGGCCGTCGCGCTCGCGCACGACGACGTTGCCGAATTCCGCGATCGAGGCGACACGGCCGCGCGTGCGCAGTGTCATGGCCGTCGCGCCCTGTTCGACGCGACCGCCGGGGATCTCGGCGTTTTGTGTCTGCAGCGCGCGCGAGACGTCGGTAACCGTGAGGTTGTAGGCCCGCAGCCGGTCGGCATCCAGCACGACGTTCACCTGGCGCGACCGTCCGCCGATCACCACCACCTGGCCGACGCCGCTCACGCTTTCGAGCTGGCGGCGCAGCTTCTTATCCGCATACTCGGTGATGTCACGGATGGGTTTCTTCGCCGACAGCGCGAGCGTCAGGACCGGCGTGGAATCCGGATCGAACTTCTCGACTGTGGGCTGGTCGATGTTCCGCGGCAGCAGCGGCAGCACGCGGTTCACGCGGTCGCGCACTTCCTGCGCGGCGACATCGGCGTCCTTCTCGAGAAGGAACGCCACGATCACCATCGACACGCCTTCAGACGACGTCGAGCGGAGCTCATCGATGCCGCTGATCGTGTTGACCGCTTCCTCGATCTTGTCGGTGATCTCGGTCTCGACTTCCTCGGGCGCGGCTCCCGGCAGGCGCGTCGTGACGACGACCGTGGGGAAGTCGACCTTCGGGAAACGATCGACGCCGAGCTTGGTGAATGAGAACGCCCCGATAACGGTGAGCGCGATGATGAGCACGCTCGCGAACACGGGACGCTTAACGGAGATCGAAGCTAGCCACTGCATTGACGGTTACCTGACTCTGAGCGCAAGACTCGACACGCGAAACGAACAAACGGTGAACGGGGGACGGCAGGCGGTGAATCCCGCCTAGCGCGTGCGGACGGCGAGTCCGTCGGCGAGACGTCCGCGCGGCTCCGCCGCGATGACCTCCCCCTTCTGGACGCCGCTCGTAATCTCAATGCGATCGTTGACGCGCTCGCCGACGGTGACGATGCGCTCCTCGATCTTGTCGTTCTTGACCACGTAGACGCGGCTCGTTCCCGAGATCGTCTCCACGGCCGAGGCTGGAGCGAGCAGCGCGGCCGGCCCCACTGGCTGCTGGATCGCGGCGGTCGCGAAGAGCCCGGGCTTCAAGCGTCCGCCTGGATTAGCGGCCACCGCTTCCACCGTCAACGCGCGCTGATCGGTTCGCAGCGACGGCGAGACGAAGCGGACTTTGGCGTCGAATACCTCGTTCGGATACGCATCCACCGTGAGCTTCACGGATTGGCCGACGCTGACGAGCGCCACCGACTGTTCCGGCACGGTCAGTTCAACGCGCATGGGGTCGATGCGCACGATGGTCGCGACTTTCGTGCCTTTGGTCACGTAGTCGCCGGCACTCACGAGGCGTTCGGCGACGAGTCCGGCAAACGGTGCGCGCACCGTCGTGTCCGCCATCGTTTTCCGAGCGAGGGCGACGCGAGCGCGAGCCGCCTGCAGCGATCGGTACGACTGCTGGGCGGAGTTCTCGGCCATCTGATACTGCTGACGCGCGGCTTCGACCTGCGTCCGCCGCTGATCGAATTCGCTCTGCGACACGACTTTCTGGTCGAGCAGCGACTTCATCCGCGCGAATTCGGCTTCGGCCCATTCGAGCGAGGCCTTGGCGTTCATGACGTCCGGCACGCGCTTGGGGTCGAACGTGTCGTCCGGCGAGAAGCCGAGACGCGCGGCGATCTGTGCCGCGTTCGCTTCGGCTTCCTGGAGCTGCGCCGACGCTTCGGCGCCGGAGATACGCGCCAGCACCGTTCCCTGCGTCACGCGGGTGCCGCGCTCGACGGGCGTTTCGACGATGCGGCCGACCACTTCCGCGCTCACTTCGGCCTGTTCGTCTGCGGCGAGGGATCCGGTGACACGGAGGAAGCGATCGATCGGTTGCTGTTCGACCGTCGCGGTCGTGATGGCGATCGGCTCCGGCTTGGCTGCGGCGGAGACGGTGGCGTCGCCGGAACTGCACGCGGTCGCGCCGAGCGACATCACGCCAAGCGCCGCGGCGAGCAGGTAAGCGGGAAGAAACGCTAACGGTACGCATGAATGTCTTCTGCCTCAGATACAACTGTCGGACGAGTAGGTATGGGTGAACCCGGTGCGGAGGCCGGTCAAAGCCGCCTCAAGGGTGTCGTGCGCGAGGGCGTCGATGTCCTCGCCCGGCTGAATCCGCTCGCAGAGGCGAATCACGGCGACGCCGTGGATCGCGGCGCTCAGCACCCGGAAGACCATGTGGGGGGAGCCGGCCCTGAAATCGCCGGCGTCGATCGCCTGCTGGATCATCTCGGAGATCTGTCGCCGCATTTCGCGGACGAACCCGAACCGCTCCCAGTCCTGGCTGATGCGGGGCACCGAGCGGTCCACGAACATCAGCGAGTAGTACTCGGGGTGTTCCTTGCTGAACTCGTAGAGGTGCCAGAAGGCGCGCGCGCACGCAGTCCACGTGGTTGGTGTGCGCCTGCGCGTTCGCGCAGTCGGCCGACGACGCAAAGAGCATCCGGAAGCCTTCTTCGGCGAGCGCCAGGAAGATGTCGTCCTTGCTCGGGAAGTAGCTGTAGATGGCCGCCGGGCTGTACTCGATCTTTTCCGCGATCTTGCGGATCGAGACGTTCTGGTAGCCCTCTGCGACGAAAAGCTCCCGCGCGGCGTCCAAGATAGCGCGGGACTGTCGCCACCCGTTCCCGTTCCTGCCGTTCCTTTACTCCCAAGAACTCCTCCGAATTGGTGAAATAAACAGTGTTCACCATCTTAACACTGTTTGACGCCCAGACGAGCTCACCGGTTCCAAAAAGGGGGCCTGGCCCCAACAACCGCCCCTGGCGCCCCAATTGGGGCCAGGCCCCCTTTTGGGGCGGCATACTTGGCGAATGGCCAAGTTGTCTGGGGACGAAGTTCAGAGGCGGTTAGCGGCGCTTCCTGAGTGGACGCGCGATGGCGACGCGATTCGGCGGCAGTTTGTCTTCGACGGATTCGCCAGCGCGGTAGCGTTCGTGGTCAGGATCGGATTCGACGCCGAGGCGGCGGACCACCATCCTGACATCCTGATCTCGAACTACAAGAAGGTGACGGTCACCTTCAGTACGCACAGCGAGCGGGGATTGACGGAGAAGGACTTCGCGGGAGCGGAGAGCGGCGGACCGGGTGTTCGCTAGCTAATCGGAAAGATCTTGTCGAGTCCGTCCGCCGGGTTGGCGATGACGTGGACGCCGACGAGCTCGCCGACGCGACGGGCGGCCGCCGCACCGGCATCGGTCGCCGCCTTCACGGACGCAACGTCGCCGCGTACGATCGCGGTCACCAGGCCGGCGTCGACCTTCTGCCAGCCGACGAAGACAACATTCGCCGCCTTCACCATGGCGTCGGCAGCTTCGATCATCCCCACCAGCCCGCGCGTTTCGACGAGGCCGAGCGCTTCGCCCGGAAGCTCCTTTGGCATGACGTGCCAGTCTACTACTACGTGATCCGTCCGCGGGCGGAGATCTGCAGCGGCTCGACGACTTCGTCGCCGTCGACGATCCAGGCGGCGTCCACGAGGTTCGACACCACGCACGAGTGGTTCGGCACGATGCGGACGAGATCGCCGGGGACGAGCGCATGCGCCCCGCTCCTGGCGCGGACGATCGCGTGTTCCTCCGACAGCCGCTCGACCACCAGATCCTCATCGGGGCGTTGCGTCCCCTCGACCGACGTGAGAACCGTCCCGTGTCCGGGCATCTGCGTGATCCCTCTGGCGAGGTCGTTCGTCAGCGTCTTGCTGCCGCTATCGACGATGATCCGGTCGCTGGCGGGCTTCGTCACCACCCGCGCGAGGACGGTGAGCGCGCAGTCGTCCCAGCTCGGCGGCGCCGAGCGCCACCTGCGTGCGGTCGTAATAGATGAAATTGCCCGGACGCACTTCGGTCAGCCCTTGTTCGGCGAGGCTGAAGCGCACGGTCGGCGTGGCGCCGACGCTGATTTCGGTCACTTCCACGCCGTCCGCGCGCACGCGTTCCGCCAGTGTCGTGAGGATCTGCGCCTCCGTGCGGGCGATCGCGTGGAGTTCGGCTTCGGAGGTCGCGCCGTAGCCATGTCCGGCATGGCTCAAGAGTCCGCGGAAGCGGAGTCCAGGAAGCTCGGCGACTCGCGTGACGAAAGCCGCTGCGCCGGCGGCGTCCGGATCAATCCCGCAGCGATGGAAGCCGACGTCGACCTTGACCAGCACGTCGACGTCGCGTCCCGCGGCGCGCATGGCGTTCGACCATCCGTGCGCGACGTCCGCGTGGTCGACGATGAAGGAGAGCCGCGTGCGATCGAGCAACTCGATCACGCGTTCTGCGTTCACCGGATTGAGAGGATAGGGCAGGCGGATGTCTTCGATGCCCGCCTCGGCGAAAATCTCCGCCTCGCCGAGCTTCGCGCAGCAGATGCCAACGGCTCCTCCGGCGATCTGCCGCCGCGCGAGTTGGATGCTCTTGTGGGTCTTGGCGTGGGGCCGCAGCCGAAGCCCCCTCGCCTTCGCGGCCGACTGCATCCGCTCGAGGTTCTTTTCCATGCGTCCGAAATCAACGAGAACGCACGGCGTCCGTAAGTCCGTGATTTTCACAGACTTATGCTAATCGAGGCCTGTCCCCAATTCGCACCCCCGCGCCGCAAATTGGGGCCAGGCCCCCTTTTGCGGCGCTCGGCTGCGCAAGGGGGCCGGCCCCCTTGTTTAGGCGAAGAGGCCGAGTGGGGGGGTGGATTTGAAGCCGGGGAAGACGTGGGAGGTGTCGCGGAGAGACAGGTGGCCGCGGACGACTTCGTTGAACACACTCCGGAAGTCGGTGGTGATCGCGAGATCGCGCCCGTCATGACGTTGCTCGCGCGCGAGACCGGGCCACTTGCCGTACACCTTCCCGCCGCGGACGGCGCCGCCGATGATCATCATCGCGTTGCCGTGACCGTGATCGGTGCCGCGGGCGCCGTTCTCCGCCACGGTGCGGCCGAACTCCGACATCGTCATCACGACGACGTCCTGCATGCGATCGCCGAGGTCGCGCGTGAGCGCCGCGATGCCGCGCGCGAGGTCGTCGAGCCGATTCGCGAGGACGCCGGTGGCGGCGCCTTCGTTCGCGTGGTGATCCCAGTTGCCCGATTCCGCGAAGGCGACCTCGAGGCCGAGGTCGGCCTTGATCAGCTGCGCGATCTGCTGGAGCGCTTGTCCGAACGGCGACCGCGGGTACTCTGCGCCGTTGGCCGGCGTGTACTGCGCCGGGTCGACCTTCTTCAACATCTTCACCGCGTCGAACGCCTCGCGCGCCGTCGTCTGCAGGACGCGATTGGCCGCGGCGGCATATTCGGCCTCGAAGGAGGACTGCACCATCTCGGTCGCCTGGCCGGCCCGGATGCCGAATTGCCCAATCTGCCCGATCGCCAGCGCGGAGGCTTTCCCCTGGAGCGCGCGCGGCAACTGCGGCGCGAGCGCCACGGCCCGGAACGGCGTTGCGGCCTGGTGCTCCTTCGCATGCAGGTAGCGGTTCAGCCAGCCGTCCTGCGTGCTCTTCACGCCGGGCGTCGCCGTCTCCATGTAGTCCTGCGCGTCGAAGTGCGAACGCGTTTCGTCGGGAGAACCGCACGCGTGGACGATGGCCATCTGGCCGGCATCCCACGCGCTCTTGAGCGGCGCGAGCCGCGGGTGGAGCGCGAAGAACCCATCGAGGTCGATGGCCGCATCAGCACCCGAGCCAGGACGACCGAGCGCCAGTGACGGACGCAGCGCGTAGTAGTCGCGCTCGGCGAAGGGGATGATCATGTTGAGACCATCCACCGCCCCGCGCTGGAAGATCGTGATCAGCACTTTCTGCCGCGCGGCCCCCTGGGCCACGGTGCGGGCCAGGAAGGTCGGCGCGAAGCCGAGGCTCACCAGCGCGAGTCCGCCGTTCTTCAGGAAGATGCGTCGAGTCACCATGGCTGCCTACTTTCTCTGGAACTCTGGAGAGCCGAGGATCAGCGCGATCGACTGCGGCGCTGCCGTCGCCTTGGCGACCGTCTCGCGCGTGGACGGCGAGACATCACCTGCCAGCGCGCGTCGACGCGATCGTGTCCGCCGTGAGATTGCCGGACGGCGTCAAGCCGCGCATGCGGCCGCTGGCAAGCTGCACGGCGAAGTTCATGCGGTTCAACAGCGCGCCGGTATTCACCCACGCGTCCGCGCGATCGGCGTAACCGGTCGGCGGCTGGCACATGTAGAGCGGCATCCCCAGCTCCCGTAACGTCTGCACGAGTGGCAGGGCATTGGAGGTCTCGGATCCGGTGGCGCGCACGGCGCTGGCCACGAACTCGAACGGAGACTTCACCTTCGCACGCTGCGACCGCCTGCCCGAAGAACTCGGGCGACGTGATGATCGTCTTCACAACCTCGCGGATGTCTCCGTCGGTGGCGAGGAAGCGGTCGGCCGCCCGCTGCACGAGCGCTTGCGGCGGATCGTCGCTCACAAATCGGCGCGCCAGCTTCGTCGCGATGAACTTCGCCGTCGCTGGATGCTTCGCCAGCAGATCGAGGATCCGCTCGCCGTCCTTCTTGCCGCCGCCGGCCGCGATCTTCATGCCGAGCGCGACCTTTTCGCCGTTGTCGTGAATGCGCGGCTCGAAGTGGAAGGAGCCGCCCTGGCGTGGCTGCTGGATCGTCCACCCGGTGAAGGCCCTCGCCACCTCCTGGACGTCCTTCTGCGTGTAGCCGCCATCGACACCCAGCGTGTGAAGTTCCATCAGCTCGCGCGCGTAGTTCTCGTTGAGCCCGCGGCGGCGCTGCTGCGGCGGCGCCTGCTGCATCATCTCCGTCGCGCGACGGCCGCGCGCGCGCTGGCCCGGACGGCCGCGCTGCGGCGCCGCCATCGTCGCGGCGTCTTCCGCGGCCGCGCTCTGCCAGTTATCCAGGTAGAAGAGCATCGCGGGGCTTTCCGCCACGGCGCCCAGCAGATCGCGGAAGCGACCGAAGACGCGCGGGCGAATCGTGTCGCGCTCGTATTCCGTGACGTAGGTGCGGGTCTGCCCCTTACCGGCGAACACATTGAAGTGGTTGAACCAGAAGTCCACCATCACTTCGTTCAGTTGCTTTTCGCTGTAGACCGCGCGAATCAGCTTCTGCTGATTCAACTCAGCGATGACGCGCCGCTCTCCCTGCATCGGCGCGGGCTGCTGCGGCCGCGCGGGTGGCGTCCCGGCGGGCGGCGTGCCGGCGCGCTGCGCCTCGCGGCGCTGCATGTCGGCGGGGAGGAAGATCTCTTCCGCCATCTCGCGGCTGCTCATGGTCAGGGTCTCGAACCCCTGCAGCCGCTGGGCGAGGGCCTCGTCAGCGATGCGTTCAGGATGTAGTTGCTGCTCGATGTAAGCGGCCAGCCCCATCTTGCGGACCCGCTCGACGTCTCCTGGCGCGGGACCGAAGCCAAGGCGGTTGAGCACATGAACGACGGTCTTGTCGTCGGGCTTGCCCGGTAAGGCGTCCCGCCGTTGCGCGCCGGTCCCCGCGACCGACAGACCGACGAGCCCCGCCACGACCGTCAACTGGAACAGCTTGCCGGAAACGCCCATAGGTGACCTCTGTTTTCCTCGAGGGGTTAGACCGGGGAACCCGGGGTGCGGTTAAACCGGCGGCGAAACCCCACTACTATGGCAGGAATGAAGCTCGTCCCGGCGGACGGCCCAATCCTCCGGCAGATTCTGCACGAATCCCACGGGATTTGGTGCGATGGGCTCACCCCGCACGCCTACGGCCAATTCAACGCCGCGCAGCTGAAAACCCCCTGGGGCTCCCGCAACCTCCGCCGTTTTGCGCTCCTCGACGACGAGGAGCGCCTGCTGACCAGCGCCAAGCGCTATCGCCTCCGGGTCAGGGTGGACGGCCGGGTGGTGGAGGCGGTGGGGATCGGCGCGGTATTCACGCCAGAACCCCAACGCGGCAAAGGCTACGCCCCGATCATCATCGAACGGCTGATCGACGACGCGAAGGCCGAGGGGGCGGAAATCGCGGTGCTCTTCACGGAGATCGGGACGGACTACTACGAGCGGCTGGGATTCGCTGCCGTGCCGCTCCATCAGGTCCTGCTCGAAGTGGCCGAAAAGCCCGGCGCGCCGATGGTACTCGTGCGGGCGGCGGAAGACCGCGACATCCCGGCGGTCGCCGCGCTTGCGACGTCCATGATGGCGGAACATCGTTTCGCCGTGGTTCCCGACCACGAGTCCATCCGATTCAGCCTCACGAAAAAACGCCTCCTCGCCGGTCTCTCCACGCCAGGCGCCCTGGTGGTCGAATTCTTCATCGTCGAAGAAGGCGCCGGGGCAGTGGCGTTCGTGATCCTGACCACGGCCGGCGACGACGTTGTGCTGGAGATGTGCGGTGATCGCGATCCGAGCGGCGCGCGGGTCGGCGCGATGCTCCAGGTGCTGCGGGCGCGTACGCCTGGCGAGCCCGCGGTGAAGATCCGCGGATCGCTCCCGCGTGGATGGATGCCACCCCAGCTTCACGCCGTCGCCAAGGCGAAGTCACCGGACGTGCTGATGGTGCGATCGCTGAAAGACGGCGTGCTGGCGCGGCCGCTCAAGGAAGAGGACGTGCTCTATTGGCACGGGGATCTCTTCTAGACGTGCTACGTGCTACGTGCTACGTGCGGTGCTACGTGCGGACGTGCTGACATGTTTGAGGATGGCGCGCGCGGCATTCTGGCCGGACGCTGCCGTGATGCCGCCGCCGGGGTGGGTGCCGCAGCCGCAGAGGAATAGTCCTTCGATTGGCGTGGTGTACTGCGCCCACCCGAGCATCGGCCGCATCGTGAACAGCTGATCGAGAGCCGGCTCGCCGTGGTAGATCTGTCCGCCGGAAATACCGTAGATGTCCTCGAGATCGACGGGCATCAGGACTTGCGTCGCCTCGACGAGCGCGGTAATGCCGGGCGCGTATTTTTCCAGCGTCGCCATCACGATGGCGGCGAGCTTGTCGCGGACGTCGTGCAACGTCGTGTCCCCCGACAGCCGGTACGGCACGAACTGCACATGCACCGACATCACATGTTTCCCGGCCGGCGCGAGCGCGGGATCGATGAGCGACGGAATGCTGATATCCAGGTACGGCTCCTGCGGCAGCTCGCCGTACTTTGAGGCGTCGAACGCGCGTTCGAGATAGTCCACCGTTGGCGCGATAACGATCCGTCCGTGCAGGTCCGCGGGATTTGAAGCGCCCCTGAAGACAGGAACGGACGACAGTGCCAGGTGGACCTTCGCGACCGTTCCCCGCGAGCGGTAGTTGCGAACTTTCGTCAGGAATCCCGGATCGAGATCCACCGGATCGACCAGGCCAAGGAACGTGCGCCTCGGATCGGCGTTCGAAATGACAGCGGTTGCCGGAATCTCGCCGCCGTCTTCGAGGGCGACGCCGTGCGCCTTGCCGTCGCGGACGAGTACCCGCGAGACGGGAGCGTTCAAGCGGATCTGCGCGCCGGCGGCGCGAGCCGCTTCCGCAATGGCTGACGACAGCGCGCCGGCGCCGCCTTTGACCGTCGTGCTGCTGCCGCCCGGTACCGGATCGAAGGCCGCATTGAGCAGCAGGACCGCGCCCGTGCCGGCGGACCAAGGACCCTGGGCCGTGCCGAACACACCGCGTGCCGCAACCGCCGCCTGTAACAGGTCGTTCTCGAACCACTCACCGACGAGATCCGCGGCGGCCATCGGTCCCCAGCGCAGCAACCGGAAGGAGTCCTTGCGCCCGAGCGAGCGGAAGCGCTTGCCAACTTTCAGCAACTCCCACATCTCCGAGGTGCTCGGCTCGTCGATCGACGGCGGCGTCATCTCGAGCAGTGCGGCCAGGAACGCGCTGAACCGCTGCAGCGTCTCGCAGAATTCCGGGTAACGCTCCGCGTCCTTCGCCGACAGCCCGCGGATGGCTTCGGCCGTCCTGGCGACATCGGAGGAGAAGGCGAGGGCTTGCCCGCCCGGCCCGAGTGCGATGAGCCGTGGATCGGGCCTTACAAACGGCACCCGTGACGCGAGCCCCATGTCGCGCGCCACCGACGACCGCACGGGCCCAAGCGCATTCGCGAGGGGCACGCGAAAGCCCGGCGTGAACTCTTCCGTGACAGCGCACCCGCCGACCACGCCGCGACGCTCCAGGACCGTCACCGCGTGCCCCGCCTTCGCGAGATAGAAGGCGGTGGTCAGACCCGTTGTGTCCCGCCCCGATGATCAGAAGCTGCGCCATGTCAGCGTGTTTCTTTCAGGATTCGTTTCGCGGCGTTGCGGCCCGGGGCTCCCATGATTCCGCCGCCGGGATGCGTCGCCGAGCCGCACATGTAGAGATTCCTGATCGGTGTGCGGTAGTGCGCCCAGCCGGGCGCGGGGCGAAGGAAGAACAGCTGTTCGAGGGTCAGCTCACCCTGGAAGATGTTGCCCTCGGTCAATCCGAACGTGCGCTCGATGTCGAGCGGCGTCAGGACCTGGCGGTGCAGGATGATGTCCTTGATGTTCGGGGCGTACTGCGCGATGGCGTCGATCACCGTGTCGCCGAATGCCTCGCGGTGATCGTCCCAGGTGCCTTCCTCCTTCAAGTGATACGGCGCGTACTGGACGAAACACGACATCACGTGTTTTCCAGGCGGCGCAACCGAGGGATCCGTCAGGCTCGGGATCACGATGTCGATATAGGGACGCCGCGAGTACCGTCCGTACTTCGCGTCGTCGTACGCCCGCTCCATGTAGTCGATGCTGGGAGAGATCGACATCGCGCCGCGCAAGTGCGGTCCCGGGCCGGGCAGCGCCGTGAAGTTCGGCAGTGCGTCCAGCGCGAGATTCACCTTTCCCGAAGAGCCGCGATACTTATAACGGCTGACGTCTTCGACAAACTCACCAGGCAGATTTTCGGCCCCCACCATCTTCATGAATGTCAGGTTCGGGTCGACACTCGACGACACGACGTCGCCGGTTACATAGTCGCCGTTGGCGAGCACGACGCCGGCAGCCGTCCCGTCCTTCACGAGGATCTTCGAGACCGAGGTCTCAGTGCGTATTTCCGCGCCGGCTTCACGCGCCGCGCCCGCGATGGCGTCTGAGATGGCTCCGGTCCCGCCGCGCGACAGTCCCCACGAGCGGAACGCGCCATCGATCTCTCCCATGTAGTGATGGAGCAGCACGTAGGCGGTGCCCGGCGAGCGTACGCCGAGGAACGTCCCGATGATCCCCGACGCCGACATCGTCGCCTTGAGCACGTCGGTCTCGAACCACTGGTCGAGAAAATCCACCGCGCTCATCGTCATCAACTGAACCTGGTTGTACTGGTCCTGCGCGCTGAGCGAGCGAAAGCGCTTGCCGAGAAACAGCAGGTCCATCAGGCCGCGCGGATCGAGCGAGGTGGGATCGGGCGGCGTCATCGTGAGAATGGGCTTCACGAAACGTCCCATCTCGACCATGGCCTTGCCGTACTCCTCGTACGCTTCGGCGTCGAGCTTCGAATGGCGGGCGATCTCGCGGCGCGTCTTCGCGTGGTCGTTGACGCGCCACAAGTAGTCGCCGTCCGGCATGGGCGTGAAGGTGCCGTCGAGCGGCAGGATCTCGAGCCCGTGGCGGGGAAGGTCCAACTCGCGGATGATCTCGGGCCTCAGCAGCGAGACGACATAGGACGCGACCGAAAACTTGAAGCCGGGGAAGATTTCCTCGGTGACGGCGGCGCCGCCCAGCACGTGTCGTCGCTCCAGCACGACGACCTTGCGCCCGGCTTTTGCGAGATAAGCGGCATTCACCAGTCCGTTGTGCCCGCCGCCGATGACGATGACGTCGTAGTGGCTCATGAAGAATGCCGGATAAGGCTACCCTATAATCCACAACTGACATGCCGATCGGAACCGCCGTTCACGAGCGGACCTTCGCACTCTGCGAGAGCCTCAACTACCGGGAGTGGTCGGGCTACTACGCGGTCAGCGCCTACGAAGGGCATCACGAGCACGAATACAACGCGATTCGCAATGCCGCCGCGCTCATCGATGTCTCGCCGCTCTACAAATACCTGGTGACCGGCCGCGATGCGGCCCGCTTCGTGGATCGAATCATCACGCGAGACGTCGCGAAGATGGCGGTCGGGCAGGTGTTCTACACGCCGTGGTGCGACGAACACGGCAAGGTGATCGACGACGGGACCGTGTCGAGGCTCGGCGAGGACCGGTTCCGCTGGACGGCCGCTGACCCGAGCTTGCGGTGGTTCACGCAGAATGCCGCCGGCATGGACGTGCACATCGAGGACATCTCCGAGGAGGTCGCCGCGCTCGCGCTCCAGGGGCCGACGTCGGCGCGGCTGCTGCGCGCCGTCAACCACGCGAGCATTGATTCCCTCAAATATTTCCGTGTCACCACCGGAACGATCGCGGGCGTGAAGGTCGACATTTCGCGAACCGGTTATACCGGCGACCTGGGATACGAGATCTGGATCGCCGCGAAGGATGCCGTGAAGGTCTGGGACGCCTTGATGGAAGGGGGCAAGCCGTTCGACATCAAGCCGACCGGCATGCTCGCGCTCGATGTGGCTCGCATCGAGGCGGGGCTCCTGCTCATCGACGTGGACTTCTTCAGCAGCAAGAAGGCGCTGATCGAGTCACAGAAGTACTCGCCGTTCGAGATGGGGCTCGGGCGCCTGGTCTCGCCGAACAAGGGGCGCTTCATCGGCCAACAGGCGCTGCGCAAGGAGCAGCAGCAGGGCCATCCCCGCCAGGTCGTCGGCCTCGAGATGGATTGGACCGAGGTCGAAAAGATCTACGAAGGCCTCGGACTCGCCCCAGCCGTGGGCGCCACAGCGTCGCGGGTCGCCGTGCCGGTCTATCGAGGCGGGCGACAGGTGGGTCGCGCCACCTCCACGACCTGGTCACCCGTGCTCAAGAAGATGATCGCCCTCGCCACGATCGACAGGCCGCACTTCGGCGAGGGCACCGTTGTGCAGATGGAAGTCACGGTCGAGGCCGTCCGTCACAGGGTGTCGGCGACGGTCGTGAAGACTCCGCTCTTCGATCCGAAACGGAAGACGGCGACGCCTCCAGCGTGAGCGCTCCGCGCATCATCATTCAACCCTGATCGGCGCGACGCACTCCTCTTCGGTGGCACGAATGGGCAGCCAGTGCTCGAGCGATGATTCCGAGTGCGCCACCACCACAACGGGCGTGAGTGCCGCTGCATCGAAGGCGGGCGCGCCAGTGCGCGCCAGCTGTTCTCGAAACGCCCGGACGGTCGGCGAGTCGACGATCACGAAGTAGACCTGCCGGACCCTGCGTCCTTCGCTCTCACGGCGGTGTGCCAGGCAGCGCAGCTCGTGTCGGGCGGACTCGAGCCCGGCGGCGCGGGCAGCCGCAACGAGGGCACCGGGCGTCATCGTTCCCGCGAGCGCCCGGTCGAATTCTTCCTGAAGCACGAGCGGGATCAAGGCTTCCTGCGGTGAAGCGTTGGACTCCATCACCCGCTGGAACACTTGCCGCGACAGGTTGGATACCAGTTCCGGCCGGGTGCGCAACGAAAGCAGAGGTGAGTTCGCGCTCGCAGCCGGCGCGACCACCAGTTCCCAGGTGTCGGCCGGCCCGCGCGCGACCGTATAGGGCTGAGAGCGCGTGTCTTCGAGCGACCGCACGAAGAGAAACCCGACAACTCCCAGGGCGGCCACCGCTACGAGAACTCTGGTGAGTACCTTCGAACGGCGCACCGTCATGAAGCGTGCACGCCGACGATGAAGCGGTCGAACGCGTACAGCAGATCCTCACGGTTCGAGTAGGGCCCAGGAGTGTAGGCGCGTGATGAAATGCCCTGCTGCGAGAGCTCGCACACGAGCCAGTCCTGCTTGTTCGTCATGTCCCAGAACTCCACCGCATCGTTCGGGTCGAAGCCGGGTCGCGCCACTTCCGTCGGATGGAAGTGCCACTCGCACACGTTGATGGTGCGATCGGGCGCCAGCGGCCACAGCGTGTGCACCAGCATGTAATCGGGATGCAGGCTGAGGAGCATGTTGGGGAAGATCGCGTAGTAGTAAACACGCCGCACGTCGTCTGACGACAGGCCAGGCAGGAAGGCGCGCGAGCACTTTCCACTCATCGTCAGCGTATCGACGCCGGGCCGCAGATCCATCCGGCCACCCATATAGGTCGCCCGTAGCGGTTCGTTCTCGCCGCTCAGGTAGTGCGACAGCTTGTTGAGCGCCGGGTGCAGGTTCGGGCAGTGCAGGCACTCGTTGTAGTTCTGGATGATCAACTTCCAGTTGGCCTTCAGGTCGTAGACGATCCGATGGCCGAGCCGTAGATCCTGCATCCTCCAGGACGCAAACTTTCGCGGCAGCTCGGCGAGCTGCTCGACGAGCGGGGCCGGCGACGGGGCCAGGTTGATGAAAATGTGTCCGTCCCACACATCCGCGTGCACCGCGTGCAGCGGGTAGTCGGCCTTCTTGAAGTGCGGCACTTCATCCATGTGCGGCGCCCCGATCAGGCGGCCGTCGAGATCGTACGTCCACGCGTGATACGGACACTGGATACTGCCCGCGAAGGCGCCGCTCGACTCGGTGCAGAGTTTCGTGCCGCGATGGCGGCAGACGTTGAAGAAGGCGTTGACCTTTCCGGTGGCATTGCTGGTGATGACGATGCTCTCGCCGAGCAACTCGCGGACGATGAACTGGCCCGGCTTCTCGACTTGCTCGACGCGTCCGACGTACACCCACATGCGGGCGAAGAGACGGTCCATCTCACGCCGGAAGTACACCGCGTCGGTGTAGTACTCGGCAGGGAGGGTGCGCGCCCCCTGCGGCATCACGTCGCGTGGCTTGACGACGGCATCGGTTTCCATGGCGAGGCATGATACAACTCCGGCGTGTCAGAGCTGCGGCGTGAGCTTGGAAAATGGGACCTCACGGCGATCGGCGTCAATCAGGTCATCGGCGGTTCGGTCTTCGCCCTCGCGGCGCCGCTGGCGCTGAACACCGGCTCCTGGAGCCCGTGGCTGGTGGCCGGCGTCGCAGTCGCGACCCTGCTGATCGCGCTGTCGTTTGCGGAGGTCGCGAGCCGATTCGAAGGCACGGGAGGCTCCTACCTCTACACGCGCGCTGCGTTCGGACGCTTTCCTGCGTTCGAAGTTGGCTGGATGATGTGGTTTACGCGTGCGGCGAGCTGGGCGTCGGTCATCAACGTCCTCGTGGATTCGCTCGGCCGCTATTGGCCCGCCGTGCTCGGCCCGGTCGCGCGCCCGGCCCTCATGTCCGCGATCATCGGCACGATCTGCGGGATCAACATTCGTGGCATCAGGCAAAGCAGCCTGGTCGTCAACGTGCTCACCGTCGCCAAGCTCCTGCCGCTCCTCGTCTTCTCCGTCGTCGGCATCTTCTTTGTTGACTGGGCGGCCTTCGCGACCCCCGCCTCCGTCACTCCAACGCAACTGTCGGCGGCCTCGCTGCTGTTGATCTTTGCCTTCGGCGGTTACGAGGTCGTGCCGGTGATGGGCGGGGAGACCAAGGATCCGCGGAGGATGATCCCCTTCGCGCTGATCATGACGATCGTGCTCGTCGCCACGATCACGATCGTGACGCAGGTAGTCGCGTACGGCACGTTGCCCGGCATCGCCACGTCGCGCACGCCGCTGGCAGATTCGGCCGCCATCTTCATGGGTGCAGCGGGCGCGGCGATGATCACCATGGGTGCGGTGTTCTCGACGTCCGGCAACAACATGGGCCAGGCGCTTTCCGGATCCCGCAGCCTGTTTGCGCTCGCGGAACAGGGAGATCTGCCCCGATGGTTTGGCTACGTGCACCCGGCGTATCGCACGCCGGTGACCGCCATCGTCGTGACGTCGGTGGTCTCGCTCATCCTCGCGGTCACCGGCAGCTTCGCGACCATGGCGGCGGCGAGCGCGATCAGCCGGCTGCTCGTCTACGTGGCCACCTGCGCGTCCCAAGTCCGCCTGCGCTCTGCCGCCTTTGCCGGCAAAGTGCAGCCGGCCAAGTTCATCCTGCCGGGCGGGCCGCTGATCCCGAGCCTGGCGATCGCGATCTCGATGATGATCCTGGTGTTTGCCACCACGCGACAGTTGGTCGCCGGCGGCGTGGCGCTCGCGGTCGGCGCCGTCCTGTTCCTGATCGCTACCGGAGGTTCGAATGCGTCGGCTCGTTCTTAGCCTGGTCTTCCTGCTCGTCGCCCTGCCCGCCGCCGCGCAGCAGGCGGTCTTCGTGGTGCGTCACGCCGAGCGCGCGGATACCGCGTCTGGTGGTGCCCCGATGATGGCCACCGACCCCGATCTGTCGGACGCCGGCCGCGGGCGCGCCCAATCGCTGGCCGCGGCGCTCAAGGACGCGAAGATCACGGCGATCTTCGTGACCCCCTACAAGCGCACCCAGCAGACGGCGGAACCGCTCGCGAAGGCGCTCGGCCTTCAGCCAACCGCGATCGACCCAAAAGACGCCGCCGGATTGATTGACAAGATCAAAGCCGCCACCGGCAACGTCCTCGTCGTCGGACACTCGAACACGGTTCCCGACGTGCTGACGCGCCTCGGGATCGCGGACGCACCCAAGATCGCCGATAGCGATTACGACAACCTGTTTCTCGTTATTCGCGGCGACACGAGCAGCCTCGTCCGACTGCATTACCGCTAGTATCTAGGTCATGCCTTCATTGCGACGCTCGTCTGCGGCAGCGCTCTGCCTGTGTCTGCTGTCGATCGCCACGCCACAGGCGCAACGCGGCCGGCCGGCCGCCGTCATCCCGCAGGATCTCGCGCGTATCTGGGACGCCGAGCATGTCTCGCCCCAGGTGCCACCCCTGATGACTCACCAGGACGTCGTCGGCCGGCTGAAAGCCGTGGTCGCCGCCGCGCCAGAGTTGTTCTCGATGGAACAGATCGGCGAATCGGTGGAAGGGCGCTCGATTCACCATGTTCGGTTCGGCGTCGGCCCCACCCCAGTCTTGTTATGGTCGCAAATGCACGGGGACGAACCAACCGCGACCGCCGCGCTGTTCGATGTTTTTGAGTACCTTTCGAAGCATCGGAAGGACGAAGCGGTCGCGCGGATCTTTTCCGAATTGACCCTGCACTTCGTGCCGATGCTGAACCCGGATGGCGCCGAGCGCTTCCAACGGCGCAACGCGCAGGGGATCGACGTCAATCGGGACGCGCTCCGCCTGCAGACTCCCGAAGGCCTGGTGCTCAAGGCCCTCCGCGACCGGCTGAATCCGAAAGTTGGCTTCAACCTGCACAACCAAAGCTGGGGGACGGCCATCGGCGATCCGCCCATGCCGGCGTCGATCTCGTTGCTCTCGGTGGCCTACGACGAAAAGCGGTCCGAGAACGCGGGTCGCGTGCTGACCAAGAAACTCTGCGCCGTGATTCGCGATTCCCTGGAGCCGTTCGCCTCGGGGCAGGTCGGCCGCTACGACGACGAGTTCGAAGTGAGGGCATTCGGCGACAACATCACGCTCTGGGGAACGCCGGTCGTGCTGATCGAGACCGGGCCGTGGCCGTCGCAGGAGCCGGACCCGCCCCTGATCCGCCTCAACTTCATCGCTATCGTGTCGGCGTTGGATGCGCTGGCGACCGGCAACGTCGAGCGCGCGAACCCGAAGCGTTATGAAACGCTCCCGATGAACGAATCGGGGTTGCTCTACATCCTCGTCAAGAACGGCACGCTCATCAGCGGCACCGGTGTGCGTCCGTACGTCGCCGACATCGGGATCTCGGGGAACCGGCGCGTCCGAACGGTGGACGGCAAGCGGGAGGTCCAGGTGGTCACGAACATCCAGGACCTTGGTGACCTGCGGACGTCAGGCGCCTTGCGGGTGATCGATGCCACCGGCATGACGATCGTTCCCGACACCGGCTACGAAATGAATGCGCTGGTGGATCTGCCGGATTGGCAGAAGAAATCTGACGTCACCGTCAGCCTGGGCCAGCCGCCGCGTCTCGCGCTGCTGAAGCCGGCCGAGGAAGGTAAATACCGCGTCGAGCTGGTGCTTCGCTAGGGAACGGTGGTCCGCCGTTCGAGCGAATAGACGATGCGCCCGTCGAAGATCGTGTGGGCGACCCTGACGCGGCCCAGCAGCGCTGGCTCCAGCTCGAAAATGTTGTCGGAGAGCACGACGATGTCGGCGAGCATCCCTACCTTCAGCGTGCCTTTGCGCTGTTCGTCGTACGAGGCGAACGCACTGCCGAACGAGTAGGCGCGCAGCGCTTCTTTCAAGGTGAGTCGACCCAGCGCCTCCTGCACGACGCTCATGGGAGAAAGTGTCCCCCGCGGCCAGTCGCTGCCCAACGCGACTGTCTTTCCGACCTCGGTGAAGTGACGGTCCTGGTGCTCCAGGCGGTGGCGCCGCGCGCGGGCTACCTTCGGGTTGGACCGTACCGCGTGCGCGAAGGCCGTTCGCGCCAGCGCTGTCTCCGCGTCGGTGTCTGCTTCGATCGAGATTTGCCACCCACGCTCGTCGAGCAGGCGCACCAGTCGGTTGAGCGGATCCGGTTCGACGCCGTCGAGCTCGACCTCGATCGCGCCTGACTTCAGGAACGGATCGTCGGCGTACTGTTCGAGCACGGGATCCAGCTTCGCGACCTCCTCGTCGCTGCGCGGCGCGTCGAACTCGAGGACCGGGTACACGCGCATGTCGGCGGCGCCGCCCCGAACGGCCTCCTGAAACAGCTCCAGATCTGCGACGGTGTCTGCTGCCGCCTGCACGCTGGTGATGCCGTGGCGCTGGGCTTCTGCGATTGCGGTGAGGAGCGCGCGCATCCGTTCGTCGCGGGTCGGGATGGGCAACAACCCCGAGACGAGGCGGACCGCGGCACCTTCGAGAATTCCGGTCGGTTCACCGCGTTTGTCTTTCAGGATGCGGCCGTCCTCCGGGTCGATGGAACGCCGCGCGATCTTCCCCAGCTTGAGCGCCCGCGTATTGACCCATGCGCGCTCGCCGTCCTCAGAGAGGAGATAAACCGGCCGATCGCTGACGGCCGCGTCGAGCGCCTGCCTCGTCGGTTCCGCGTCCCCCTCGAACGTCGTCCAGCCGCGACCGCTGACCCACTTCTCGTCAGGATGCGACTCGGCCCAGGCGCGCACCCGCGCAATCGCCTCGTCGACCGTCGCGCTACCGCCGAGGTCTACGCCGACGAGCTGCAGGCCGCCTTCGATCAGGTGAAGGTGTGCGTCGTTGAACCCGGGAAGGACAGTCCCGCCCTTCGCGTCCACCATGATCGTCTGCGGGCGCTGGAGCCTCAGGATCTCGCGGTTGCTTCCGACCTTCAGGACCTGGTTTGCCCGCACGGCAACCGCTTCCGCTGTTTTGCCGTTGCTTTCGCTCGTGAAGACGACGGCATTGTGGACGATGAGATCCACCGGGCCGTCACTGTCGTCGCGTTGCGCGCCGACGATCAGTCCGGCGATGAAAGTGGCACCGACGATGAAGACAACGAGATAGGCAGTCAGGCGGGCAGCCATGCATCCTCCGGGCTCCAGAATCTTACACCTCAAACCACCACCCCTTCGCGTCCTGGGATAAAGTCGCGCCTTCGCTAAAGCTACGACCTCAAGGAGATTCGATGGCACAGGTGCGTGACGCTGTACAACCGCCCGACGAAGGGTTGATACGGGCCATCGGGCTCTGGTCGGCCGTCCTGATCGTCGTCGGGGCGGTCATCGGATCGGGCATCTTCTTGACCACGGGGGGCATGGCGGCGCTGATCCCGTCCGCCTCCCTGCTGTTGTTGGCGTGGGCGCTCGGCGGCGTTTTGGCCATCACGGGCGGCCTGGCCTATGCCGAGATGGGCGCGATGTTCCCGCGTTCCGGGGGTGTTTACGTTTTTCTCAGGGAAGCCTACGGGCCGCTGCCCGCGTTCCTGTACGGGTGGGCGTCGCTGCTGGTCGTGATCAGCGGCTCGATGGCCGCCGTCGCGGTGGGCTTCGCGGAGTACCTGAGTTACTTCATCCCGGCGGCGTCGACGTCCAACGTCGTGCTGTCGGTGCCGGTGCCCTGGGGAACCTTCGCCATTTCTGCTGGCCAGCTGGTTGCCGGTGCATCGCTCGCCGTGCTGGGCGCCATCAACTATGTCGGTGTTCGGAGCGGCAACATGGTCAACGTGGTGCTGACGGCAGCCAAGGTCGCCGGGCTGGTGGCGTTGCCGGTCCTGGCGGTGATCGTGGGAAATGTGACGCCGGCTTACACGCCGGTCGTACCCGCCGAAATCGCGCGGCCGCTGGCGTCCTTCGGCATTGCCATGATCGCCGTGCTCTGGACTTACGAATCCTGGTACTACGTCACCTACGCGGCCGGCGAGATCAAAGACGCGCCGCGGAACGTGCCACGCGCCCTCGTTATCGGCGTTCTGTTCCTGATGGGAATCTACCTGGCAGTGAACATCGCGTATCTCTATACCCTGCGTATCGACGAGATGCGCGGCGTCACGAGGATCGCCGAACTGGCGATGTCAGTGCTCATGGGGCCCAGCGGAGGCTCGTTCATCGCCGCCACGGTTGTCGTCTCGACGTTCGGCTGTAACGCGGCAGGCCTGCTTGGCGGCTCTCGCGTGCTTTTCGCGATGGCCGTGGACGGTGTGTTCCTGCCCGCCGCGAGTCGCGTGCACCCCAAGTACCGAACGCCCCACGTCGCGATCGTCGCGCTGACGGTCTGGTCCGTCGTGCTGGCGCTGTCGGGCACGTACGAACAGCTCTTCACCTATGTCATGTTCTCTTCAATACTGTTCAGTGTGGCGGCTGGCGTGGCGCTGTTCGTCCTACGACGAACCCGTCCCGACGCGGCTCGTCCTTACCGGACGTGGGGATACCCCATCGTTCCCCTTGTGTTCGTCGTCGGCTCCGCGGCGTTCGTGGTGAACACGCTGCTGGAGCGGCCGGTGGAATCGCTCGCCGGGCTCGGGCTCCTGGCGATCGGGCTACCGGTCTATTGGTTGTCGAGGAAGTAAATGCGGATTGCGGTTCTGGGTTCGGGCGCGGTCGGCGGGTACTACGGAGCGAAACTCGCGCGTGCGGGACACGATGTGACGTTCATCGCCCGCGGCGCCCACCTCGCGGCGATCCGTGCGCACGGGCTCGAGATCAAGAGCCCAACGGTCGGCGACTTCACGGTGCGCGCCGCCGCCGAGGAAGACACCGCGAGGGTCGGTCCCGTCGACCTCGTGATCGTCGCGGTCAAGGCCTACGACAATGCGACCGCCTTGCCGCTCATTCGGCCGATGCTCGGCACGGGCACGAACGTGCTCACGCTCCAGAATGGCGTCGACAGCGTGGCCGAGGTCGCCGCAGTTGCTGGAGAACCGCGCGTGATCGGCGGCACCACCTACATTGCGACCGCGCTCACCGCGCCGGGCGTGATCGAGCAAAACGGCACGCACCGGCGGATCGTGTTCGGAGAAGTGTTCGGCGAGCTGCCACGGATCTCCGATCGAGTGCAGCAGATCCACGAGGCGTTTTCAGGCGCGGACATCCAGTCCGAGCCCGCGCCGGACGGCCGCGTGCCGATCTGGGAGAAGTTCATCTTCCTCGCGCCGACGGCCGGCTTCACGGGCGCGGCCCGGCTGCACGTTGGCCCGCTGCGTTCTGATCCGTTCATTCGCGAGCAGTACTTCAGCGCGTGCCGCGAAATCGAGCAGATCGCCCGCGCCGAGGGCGTGCCGGTGGCCGACAACATGATGGAGAAGATCAGCGGCTACGTAGACGGCATTCCCGGAACGATGCGGTCGTCCTTGTTGATCGACCTCTCGCAGGGGAAGAAGATCGAGGTCGAGACCCTGCTGGGTTCGGTGGTGCGCCGCGCCCAGCGCGCCGGCGTGCCGGCCCCTGTCAACGCGACGCTGTACGCCGTGCTGAAGCCATACGCCGGCGGGACGCCGGCGTAAGCGCGTAGGGGACGCGGATCCCGAGTTCACCTTCCGGAAAGTCCTTGGTGTTGCGGGTCACCAGGAGGGCAGATTCCACCTGCGCGGATGCCCAGATCATGGCGTCGAGGAGCTTGATCTGTCGCGTCCGCCTGATCGCCATCGCGTCGCGCGCGATGCGACGCGTCAAATCCACCACTCGGAATTCACGGAGGAACATGTCGACGACATCTTCCTCCGCATCATCCTGCACACCGGCGAGCAGCTCCATCCACGTGATGATGCTGATGTAGCGCTGTTGGGATCGTTCGATCTCGATCCTGGCCTCAGGACGGCCGTTGAGATAGTCGATGAGGATGTTGGTGTCGAACAGCAGTTTCATCGGCGCCGGCGGCTGGTGAACAGCTCTCCCCACTCGTTCCGGATGCGCTCCTGGTAGGCGAGGCCATCCTCGGCTCGCTCTCGCCAGAGCCCGAACGCGACCGACGGACCGGGCGTGCCCCCGTCCCGCACGAGGAGGGTCACCGCACGGCGGATAGCCTCGCGCGCGAATCGTCCGCGGCAGATGCGTCGAGCGCTTCGATCTGGCGGTCGGAAGGTCGATGATCGTCCGCACGTCGCACGTGCGCACTTAGCACGTAGCACGTGCGAGGAGCGAGTCGAAACGGGGGTTGCCGCGGAGGAGTGAGAGGCAGGGGTCGACGCCCAGGAACACGACGCCTCCCGCGTGCTCATCGACCATGCGCTCGAGGTGCTCGAGGGCACGGTCCACTTCGCCGAGCTTCAGGTGGAGGATCGCGAAGGCGAAGCCGAGCGATGCCGGCAGCGGCCCTTTGCGATACATCTGGTCGAGTTGTTCGCGGTACATCGCGACGGCCCCGCCGGCCTTCAGCGCCGCACGCAGCGCCTCCGCGTCGAATGCCACGTTCCAGCAGGGTTGCTTCGCGTGAATCGCCAGGGCTTCCTCGTGGCGGCCGAGATCGTTGAACGACGCCACCAGCAGGTTCCCGGCTTCGGTGGCGCCCGGGTGGAGCATGAGCAGCTCCGTCATCTCGCGAACGACCACTTCGTGGCGGCCGGCGAAGTGATTGGCCCATCCCACACCCATTCCGACAAACGGTGACAGCGGATCCAGCTTGCGAGCCTTGAGGGCCAGCTCCAGCGCCTGTTCGTGCTTCCCGGCGGTCGAGCAATACAGGCTGTACATGACCAGGACGATCGGCTGTTCGGGATCGAGTGTCATCGCCCGCTCGTACGCGTCGCCGGCCGCCTTCCAGTCCCATCCCCAGAACAGGCGTTCGAGGGCCACGGTTGCATACGCTTCGGCGAGGCGCGGATCGAGTTCGAGGGCACGCTGCGCGGCGGCACGCGCGCGCGGAAAACCCTCGGACGGCGTGATCACGCCGTAGTAGGCGAGCGCGCCGTACGCGTGGCCGAGCCCGGCGTACGCCAGCGCATACCCGGGATCGTGCTCGAGGGCTTTCTGAAAGTGCTCGACCGCCCGCTTCAGGTTCTCGTATCCCCAGTTGTGCCAGAAATGCCGGCCCCGCAAGTACTCGTGATACGCGTCCGGGTTCACGGTCGGCCGCTTGCGCAACGTCTTCTTGTGCGTTGCCGAGAGCTTGAGCCGCAGTGCCTCCGAGATCTGCCAGGCAATCTCCTCCTGCACCGCCATCACGTCGGCGACCTGGTGGCGAAAGCGTTCACCCCACAACTGCGCCTCGTTGGCCGTGTCCACGAGCTCCGCCTGGATGTCGAGGAACTCTCCCTGCCGTACGACTCGACCGGTCAGGATCGTCCGCGCATTCAGCGCCAGGCCGATCGTCGACGGATCCGATTGCAGCCCCTTGTAGCGGAACACCAGGCTGCGCGGGACGACGCGCAGGCCGGGAAGTTGAGAAAGGCTGTTGATGATGCTCTCGGTGATGCCGTCGGTGAGGTATTCGATTTCCGCGTCCGCGCCGGTATTGAGAAACGGCAGCACCGCGAGCGACTTGCCGCGCGCCTTGCCGGCCCGGCCTGCCGAGCGCGGTGCGGAGCCGCTCAACAACCCGCGAAGCGCGGACGCCAGGTGTGCTGCCGACTCGAACCGTCGCTCCGGCCGCCGCTCGATGCAGCGCGACAGGATCGTGCGCACGTCGGCCGGCGCGACGCCCGTGAGGCTCTTCATGTCGCGCGGCCCTTCGCGCAGCAGGTTGGCGACGACCTCCTGCGGCGTGCCGCTCCCGAATAGCCTGCTGCCCGTGAGCATCTCGTAAAGGAGGCAACCGGCCGCGAAGATGTCGCTGCGGCCGTCGACCTGTTCGCCGGTGACCTGTTCCGGCGACATATAGCCAATCGTCCCCATCACCACGCCGATGGCGGTGTGTGCCCCGGTGACGGCTTCCGCTGCGGCCATGCGCTGCAGGGCCAGTCCAAAGTCGAGGATTTTCACCGCGTCGTCGGTCGTCAGGAAGATGTTCTCGGGCTTGAGGTCGCGGTGGACGATGCCCTTCGCGTGCGCGGCCGCGAGGCCGTCAGCCACCGCCGCGGCGGCGTTGAGCGCGTCACGCCAGGGCAGCGGGCCGCGTTCCAACCTTTGGCGCAGCGTCTCACCTTCGAGCAGCTCCATGACTGCGAAGGGGATCCCGTCAGCGACGGCCAACTCGTGGATCGAACGGATCGAAGGGTGCGACAGGGCTGCCACCGCCCGCGCTTCCGTCTCGAAACGCTGGCGCAGCCTCGGGTCGGCGGCGACGTGATCGGCCATCACCTTGATCGCCACGTCGCGGTCGAGCCGCAGATCGCGAGCCTTGTAGACCTCGCCCATTCCGCCCGAGCCGAGCGGCGCGCTCACTTCGTACTGAGCGAGACGGGTACCTGGGGAGAGGGACATCTGGGGTCTGACGTTGGGATGTCCCGATCATAACTCCCAACTCCACAACTCCCAAGCGGATCCGGCAACCGCGGATTCAGCTGAGTTCGGAGTTGATGGAGTTTGCGAGTTCTAGCCGTGATAAGCCAGCCGCTTTTCCACGCGTCGATACGTCCCGTCGTCGTCCGGCTCGAAGACGTGACAGTGGTCCATCTCGCCCCCGTAAATGTGCAGCGTGATCGACGGGGCATCGCCACGCTTGTTGGCGAGGGTGTGGTACTCGTAAGGAGGGATCAGGCATCCTGCCGAGCCCTTCAGGGCCTCCATGCAGGCCTGGGCCTCAAAGCGGTAGTGACCGCCGTTCTGCTCGACGAGATCGTACTGCCTGACTTCCATCTCTCCTTCGACGACGCACTCGACACACCACATGCCGGCGTGATCGTGGAGCGCCGTACCCTGGCCGGGGCCCCAGGTCATGACCACCGCCGTGTAACGCCCGTCCGGATCGCGATGGAGCAGGCGCCGAGCGTAGGTTTCAGGTCGCGGCGTTCGGAACTCCTCAGGCAACGCGAAGCCATCGTTCTTCAACGTTTCCTGGAGCGCGCGTTTGACCTGTTGCGCAATAACTGCCGGATCTCCAGCCGTGACCGCCGCGTCGAGCCGCTCGCGCAGCGAGGTAAAGGACGGCGTCATATCGTCGTCTCCGCGGCGAGTTGCCGCCACGCCGTCATCCCGCCGGTGACGGTGGTCACGTCGTCGAGCCCGGCGCGGGCGAGCAGGCTGGCCGCCAGGGCGGACCGGTAACCGGCTTCGCAAATCGTCGCGACCGGGCGGGTGCGCGGAATCTCTGACGCTCGCGCGGCGAGCTCGCCGAGCGGAATGTGCACGGCGCTGTCGATGTGTCCGGCGTCCCACTCGCGCTTCGAACGCACGTCCACAATCAGGGGGGCCTTGCCGATGGCCACCGCGCTGTGCAGGCCCTGGGCGGTGACGAGGCTGATGCCAGCCGTCGGCAATCCCGCCGCGTCCCACGCATGCATGCCGCCCGAGAGATAGCCGTCGATGCGGGATACGCCGATGCGAATCAACTGGCGCGCGACGTCTTGCGCCTGCCGCTCGTCGGCGGCGAGCAGCACGACGCGGGCATCGGACGGCAGCACGAAGCCCGCCCAGTAGCCGACCTTGCTGCCGTACGCGAGATTGAGAGCGCCGAGCGGGTGCCGCTCGCCGAAGGCCTGGGCGCCGCGCAGGTCGATCAGGAGCGCGCCGTTCTTGATGGCCGCCGCCGTGGCGGATGCGCTGACCGGCGCGGGCCCACGATACCCGTTGACGAGGCCAAGGAGCGGCGGCCCTTCCTGGTTCAGCTTCTTCATCCGCGGGAAATACGGGGGCGTTTCGGGAAGATCGGCGAGGACAGCCGCGACAAACGCGTCGCGATCGGCATGCTGCAGCATCTTGTTGAAGTGCCGCTCCTGGCCGATGGTCGTGAACGGAGCGTTGCTGATGCCGGCGCCGCACAGCGAGCCGGCGCCGTGGCCCGGGTGGACCTCGATGCGGTCGTCGAGCACGAGCAGCTTGTTGAACAGCGAGTCGTGCAGCTGGCCGGCCAGCTTGCGCGTCATCTCTTCGCCGAGGAGGTCCGGGCGTCCGACTGCCCCGGCAAACAGCGTGTCGCCGGTGAAGATTCGCGTCGGCTGATCCGGTTGGCTGACCAGGATCGAAATGTGCTCGGGGGTGTGCCCCGGCGTGTGCATGAATTGCATCGAGAGGTCGCCGACCCGAATGCGTTCGCCGTCCTGCACTTCGTGGTGCGGGTAGCGCAGGTTCGATCCGGGTCCTGACAGCGTGCGCGCGCCGACGGCGAGCAGCTCGCGCGAGCCGCACGCAAAGTCGGCATGGACATGCGTCTCGATCGAGTGGGCGATCCGCAGGCCCTGGGCGCGCGCCAGTTCGACGTAGGCATCGACGTCGCGGCGGGGGTCGATGATGATGGCTTCGCGCGCCACCGGACAGGCAAGAAAGAAGGACGCCTGCGCGAGCCCTTCATCGAAGAACCGTTGGAACATCAGCTAAAATCCTCTGCGGCTGCGGGAATCTCGCCCAAATATACACCCTTGACCCTTGTCATCATGGCCGCCGGAGCGGTCGCAGGCTCGCTCGGTGCCATGCTCGGCATCGGTGGCGGTGTTTTCCTGATTCCCTTGCTGAATGTCGGGCTTGGGCTGCCCTTTAAAACCGCTGCCGGCATCAGCCTGATGACGGTCATCGCCACGTCGAACGTTGTTGCGGTGAGCTCGGCCTCGCGGAAAGTCGTCAACCTTCGGCTCGGAATGCTGCTGCAGGTCGCGGCAGTCGCTGGCGGCCTCTCGGGCGCGCTCGTCGTCGAACGCCTCGACGTGCGTACGCTGCACGTGATCTTCGCGTCCGTCACCGCCGTCATCGCGGTCGTCATGCTCTCGCGTCTCGACCGGCGCAACGTGATCCTCGACTCGTCGATCGATCCCGGGGCGCTTGGTGGACGTTTCTACGAGGACGAGAGCGGCCGCGAGGTGGTCTATCGCGTGCGCCGGTTGCCGACGGCGCTCGGCGTCTCGCCTCGTCGGAGGAGTGATCTCCGGTTTGCTCGGCATCGGCGGCGGCATCCTGCAGGTTCCTGCGCTGAATGCCTGGTGCGGCGTCCCGATGCGCGCCGCCGCCGCCACTACCGCGGCGATGATCGGCATCACCGCGTTGGGCTCGGCGCCCATTTACTACGCACGCGGCCACGTCGTGGCACCGCTCGCCGCCGCCGCTGTTCTCGGCGTGCTCGCTGGGTTCCCGGCTCGGCATGTGGTACTCAGCTCGGGCGCGCGCGAAGGGGCTGAAGTTGATCATGGCAATCGTGCTGGCGGCGGTGGCGATCATCTACTTCTATCAGAGCATCGCCGCATGAACGCCGAGCGCGACGTCGAGGATCGCCTGCTCTGGTTCGTGAGGGGCGCGGTGCTGGCGAGCGGTGCGGCGCTCGCGTGTGGCCTCCTCCTTCACGTGGCGCGCGGAGAGGAGACGGCATCACGCTCGCTCCTCGCGCTCGGTCTGATGCTTCTGATGAGCATTCCCGCCGCGAGGGTCCTGATTGCTGCGGCCGATCGCGTGCGTAAACGAGACTGGTACTTCGTCGTCGCCACGCTCGTCGTGCTGGTGGAGCTGTGCGTGGCCCTCTGGTTTGCTTCGCGCCGGCTCTAGAGGCCGTAGTTCTCGGGGCTCGACGGGACTCCATGGCTGACCGTTTCCGCTGCTACCCGTAGGCGCTCGGCCGACGAGGCGCGCATTTTTTCCAGCAGCGACACGATCCTCTGAGCCTGGCGAACGACGACCGCCAGGTCACGTTGCAGGTTCGGATCCGGATAACCTTGTTCGAGCAGATCGCAGTGGCCGATGATGATCTGCAGCGCGCCGTTGATGTCGCTCGAAATCGCCAGCGTCAGTTCCGTCATGGCTTCCACCGTCTGGTGCTTCGCCAGCGAGACCTGCAGTTGCTGGGCGACATAGGCGACGGCGAAGATTTCAGCGATCGGCAGCAGCACGTCGATGTGGTGCTGGGTAAACGAGTTGGCCTTCCGGCACACGATGTTCAGCGTGCCCACGGCGCGTCCTCCCGCCACCAGCGGCACGAGCAGCACCGATCCGAAGCCCGCGGTGTGCAGGACGTTCACGTCGAGGTAATCGGCGGCCGCCGCCGACGTGTCGTTCAGCATGAACGGTTCGCGGGTCCGCACCACGTGGCCGATCGCCGTGCGTTCCGCCTTGAACACGATGTCCGGGCGCGGATGCGTACGGCGCTGGTCCTCCTGGGGGCGAGCCGTGTAGGTCTGGAACTCGTCTCCCGCCTCGGTGAGGAGCGCGAGCCCGACGCGCTCGCACGCGACCAACGGGGCGAGGCGCTGGGCCAGAGCCTGGAAGGCGAGCGGTACATCCACGGTGCGCGCGACGATCTGCAGCATCGCGTTCTGCGTCTGCAGCTGCTCGAGCTCACTCTGAATCGCGCGGCGTCGCGTCCTCCTTGCTCTCGATCGTGGTCGAGAGACGCCCGATGCGCCGGCTGGCGAGAAACGCGAGCGCGACGATGACGGCCCAGCTCGCGGCGATGTGGAAAGCGTAGAACGAGGTGCGAGTGCCGACGCCGACGACCCAGAGCAGCACTTGCAGCGCGGCGAAGATCGCCACCAGAGCCCAGACGACTCGGTACCTGCGACTGGGGACTCGCCGGACTTCATTTCGAGTCGAGTTTATATGCTTCGGGCACCGGCCGCAGCGGGCGGTCGAACCACAACGGCCTTCGAAGACCGTCGGGTCCGGGTGCCGGCCGCGTCTTGGCCATCCACTCCTTGTAGGCCTCGTGCGCACGGTTGGTGTCGACCACGATGTCGCCGTAGGCGTCGCCCGGCCCCGCCCGTTCGAGACGCACGCGTTGATGCCAGCAGTGCATCCCACTGACCGGATCCGGCTGCACCGGGAACGTGAGGTTCTGGTGCACGCCGACCTCGCTCCACCACACGCGCCCGCTGTCAGGATCGTTGCTCTCGAAGGGGCCGGCGCCGTGCACCTGCTTCATCACGTAGCGGCCGTTCGCTTCGCGCGAGATCTTGACGAGTGCCGAGGCCACGCGAGGTCCGCCGCGTGTCTTCGTCCAGGCGCCACCGTCCGAGGTGATGCGACATCCCGAGCACGCCTGGGCGAATCCCCTCGGTGACCCAGGCCCGCGTGACGAAATAGCCGATGCGCGTGTGGACCTTCACCAGGTCGCCGGTGGCGATGCCGTGCGCTCGCGCGTCTTCCGTCGAGATCCAGAGCGGGTTGTTGTGCGAGATTTCATACAACCACTTCACCGGGGATCGTGTGTGAATCAGCGTCGGCAGTCGGAAGTTGGGGAGCAGGTCGAACTCTCCCTCTTCGCGTTTCAGCTCGCGCCAGTGCACGTGTCCCGGCACGTAGCGAGGCACCGCGTGCTCCGGCCAGCCCCAGTCGACCATCGTCTTGGAGTAGAACTCCAGCAGACGCGTCGGCGTGTTGAAGCCGTTCACCCGGGCGCCGTCCACCTGCACGCCGGCGCTCTGCTCGTCGGTGTTCTGGACTTCGAAGCCTCGGCTATAGGCCTTGTCCGAGACCTTGAACACGCCGTACTTGCGCATGTACTCGAGCGGCGTGAGCTGTTCCTTCGCAGCGGCTTCGGGAAGCCCGGGGACGGAGTTCTCGAACATCCAGCGGTAGTACTCGTCCACGGTGATCTGCTCGCCGGGGCGATAGGGAGACTCGAAGTACTTGCGGATGCCGAGCGAGCCGTCCGGATCGATCTTCCAGCTCAACGCGATCCAGAACTCGTTTTCCTCCCAGACCTCGCCGGGATTGGCCTCGTAGGTCGTGTTGATGACCTCGCCGCGTTTTTCCCTGCGCCACGCGCAGCACCGGCTGGCGGAATCCGAGCCACTGTCCGGCGTGGGTCTCCTGGCTCATCGTGTCGTGCCGCTCGGTGCCGAGACCCATCGGGAGGATGTAGTCGGCGAACCACGCCGTTTCGCTCCAGGTCGGCGTCAGCGCGATGTGGAGGCCGATCTTCTCCTTGTCTTGCAGGACTTCCATCCACGAGAAGCCGTCAGGATTCGTCCACAGCGGGTTGTAGACGCGGGTGAAATAGACGTCGAGCTTTCCGCGTCCCTCCTTGAGGAAGTGGGGCAGAAGGAAACTCAGCTCGTGGAATGACAGCGGGAATTCCCGCGGGAAGAGCAGTTCGTTCCAGTAGCCCGGCCCAGGCGGCGGATTCGGATGCTTGGGCACGAACTTGTTCGTGACGTGCATGTTCACGCCGCCGACGGTGCCCAGCGAGCCGGTGAGGACAACGAGCAGGTAGAGGCAGCGGGTGATCTGCCAGCCCCAGAGATTGCCGGACGCCGCGGCGCGCCAGTTGTGGGTCGAGAAGCGCGTGCCGGCGCGGCCGATCGCGCGCGCCGATTCGATGATCCGCTCCTTCGGCACGCCCGTCTCCGCCTCGGCGAACTCCGGCGTGAACTCGGCGTAGATCTCCTTCAGCGCCGTCACGAAGCGCATCGAACGTTTCCGGCAGGTCCGGGCGCTCGGCCTCGCAGATAGTCGCGCCAGTTGACCCACTTGCGCACGAACTCGCGGTTGAAGAGTTCCTCGTCGATCAGGATCCGCGCGATCGCGAGCAACAGCGCGCCTTCGGTTCCGGAATAGGCGGGCAGCCAGAGGTCCGCCTTGGCCGACGAATTCGAGAGCCGGGGATCGATGCAGATCAGCGTTCCCCCATTCGACTTCGACTCCATGATCCGCTGCGCGTGCGGGTTGAAGTAGTGGCCGGTCTCGAGGTGCGACGACAGCAGCAGGATCGTCTGCGCGTTCGCGTAGTCGGGCGAGGGCCGATCGGCTCCGCACCAGAGGAAATGTCCGAGGCGAGCAGACGACGAGCAGACGTTGGTGTGGCTGTTGTGTCCGTCGACGCCCCAGGCCTGAAGGACGCGATTGGCGTAGCCGTCCTCGCCGGGCCGGCCGACGTGGTACATCAACTCGTGGCGGCGGTTCTCGAGGATCGCCTTGCGAATGCGACCGCCGATGTCTTCGAGCGCCTCGTCCCACGTCACCCGCTGCCAGCGCCCATCGCCGCGCTCGCCGGCGCGCCGCATCGGATACATGATGCGATCCGGGTCTTCGAGCTGGTTCGGGGTGACGACCCCCTTCGCGCACGTGCGGCCGCGGCTGCCCGGGTGCACCGGGTTGCCTTCGATCTTGCGGACGTCGAGCGTCTCCTTATCGACGTAGGCGAGGATGCCGCACGCCGACTCGCAGTTGAAGCAGATGCTCGGGATGATCCAGTAGCGCCGGCGTTCCTTCTTCGGCCACTCGGTCGATTCGAAGTCGACGTAGTCGTCCCACTGCGATGGATCGGGGTGCGTGCGGAACTCGGTCATCTACTTGCGCTTTCACCTTCGCTCCCGACAGCTGCGCGATGGCCGCCAGCGTCGTCTGCGCGGCATTCAGGCCGAGACGGAAGTCGGCATCGGTGAACGTCGTGAAGACGTCGGTCACCTGGTGCCAGTGCGGATCCCAGCCGAAGCCGATGTGGTCGCGGCGCTCGTTCTCGCGGAGCGAAATCGCCGGGATGAGGTCGCTGAACGGCATCGAATCGGTGCTCTGCATGTGGTTGCCGACCGTCGCGGGGTAATCGGTCGCGTAGCGCTCGTTCGCGTTCCTGAACAAGAACGCCAGCTTCATCGCTTCAGTCGCCACGAGCTTCTGAGCCTCGGTGCCGTCGCTGGCAGCTCCTGGAATTCGATGTTGACGTCTGCCTCGCGCCGCTGCTCCTTGCGCAGCGTGCCGTCAGGGTTCGGCATGCCGTGGTCGAACATCATCATGTCGTGCTGGACCATGCCGAGCCACCTCGGTTCGGCGGCACGTGCCCTGCTTGAGGACCGCTGGGCGACGTAGGCGTTGGCGCCCTTGAAGTCCGCCTTCTTCGCCGTTCCAGAGCGCGAAGCGAATGGTGACGTCGGTGGTGACGCCCGGCGCATTGAAAATGCGCGCCAGCTCCATGACGATCGCGGTGCCGGACCCGTCGTCGTTGGCCGCTTCGCCGTAGCCGATGCCGTCCATGTGGCCGCCGACGATGTACATCTCGTTGCGGCGGGTCGTGCCCCACTTGGTGCAATAGACCATGTCGCACGGGGCCGGGGATCATCGGGCCCATGTTGAGCGTCGCGCAGGCTTCTCGTCGGTCTGGCGCTCGGGATCGTTGTTCACGCCGGTCGGCGCTGCCAAAGCCCTTGCCGCCGGCGCCGCGACGGACCGGATCCTCCGGTGTACCGGCGGGCGTTCGCTGTGGCTCGTTCGCGCGGCCGCCACGTCCCTGCCCGCCCCCGCGTCCCTGTCCACCGCCACCGCCGCCACGGCCTTGCTTTCGTTCGGCACGATCGGCTTCCGTCAACCCGCGCGGGTTCGCCGGGTCGTATTCCATCCGGCCGGTCTCGCAGCCGTAGCTCTTGAGCTGCGCTTCGATCCAGTCCACCGCTTTGCGATTGCGCTCGGTGCCTTCGCGGCGATCGCCGAACTGCGTGAGGCCCTTGATCGTCGCCTTGTAGCGCTCGAGATCCAATTGGCTGACCAGCGTTCGCACGTCGTCGGGTGGCGGGGTCGGCGCCTGCGGCTGATTCGTGATCGCGGGTGGCTGTGTCTGCTGCGCGCCAACCGCCGCCATGGAGAAAACCGCAAACGCCGCGGTCGCGAGTCGCTGTCTCGAGTGCATACTGTGCCTCCGCAAGAGCGCTAGTTTAGCCCATGAAAAACAGCTCGACGCCGGTCGGGACGCGCATGGTCTTCATGGCGCTGGACCACTCCACTTATCAGCGACAGCCCTCACAAGACGGAAGACATAGGAATCGGATGCATCGGACGCGCGATTGCTCACGAGGCGCGCCGGTGCGAAGAGAGCAGCTCGCCGGATGACTCAGCACACGCCGCGAGCCAACCTCCTACCCAATGTCTTCTGGTCTCTGGCCATGTAGGGCTGGCGCGCAGATCAAGTGGCCGCGTCGCACGGGTGGCTGCCGCGCTACAGGAGGACCCCCAGATCGCGTTACCAGACGTCAGGCGAATACGTCTGAAGGCCGGATCCCGGGTGATCAGCGGGTAGCCGAGATGCATCGCAGTGGCGGCGATCAGCCGATCGCCGCGTTCCGGAATGGCATACAGCGACTCGGCCTCGAAGAGGACCTCAGCGTCAGATCGACCGCAATGAACTTGGACCGTCCCCAAAACCTGTTGCCCACGGCGAACGCCGGGGCTCGGAAGACTCCTCGCCGCATCGCTTCCGCAACCTCGAGGAAGCGAGAACCGGCACGTAGATCGCCGCTTGTCCGCTCTCCGATGCTGAAGATGTTTCGAGCCTGCGGCCGAGCCTCCGCACGTCCCAGGACCACCACATCAGCGCGTGTGTATCGGTGACTGCGAGGGCTCATTTGCCATCGTGGACGTCGTATTCCACTCGTGCCGGATTTGCCGCAACATCTCCTCGAATTCCTTGGCTCCGGCCAGCTTAGGCTTCCCCTCACCTTGAATGGCTTCTTGGGGCTCTTCTCGAGTTCCGGTACCCGGGCCTCGAGATACTCGAGCCGGGATTCCCGGACGAGGGCCACGTCCTTGCTGCCCCGCTGTTCGAACACGACGACGGTGTCGTCGCCGCCCTGCCTGACGAGATCGGCAAGCTCGAACAACCGGCCCCGCGCGGACGAAATCGACACGGCAATCCGCTTCTTTCTTTTGGCCATGGCTCCCTGATGTACAACTCAGTTGTACATCAAGAGACAGGGTAACGCAGGAGAGCGGGACCGACTGTCCGGCCTCGACCCAGATGTACTCCCACGCCGCGCCGCCCACGAGCGCGAGCACGGAGACGAAGACCGCGGCACGGGGCTCCAGCGCGATGCCGATCGTCAGCAGCACAGCGAGCGGGACGATGCCGCCGGCGATGATGGCGCCGCCCCAGAAGAGAGGCGCGTAGGCGCCGCGAAGGAAGGTCTGCGTGGCGAGCTCGTGGTGCCGCGTTGGACTCGGTGTGAGTAGATGTTCGAAGAGCAGGACGAGCAGGTGACCGGCCAGCGACGCGCCCAGGAAGAACCCGAGCACGGGGCGATGGCTGAGCGCGCCGCTCTCCCACGAGGTTGCGGAAACCGAACAACTCCGCTGACAGGAGCAGGGCCGCGGAACCGGCGATACCCGACTGAAAGAGGAGGTCCACCGACGCGATCGGGCCCTGCCAGAGATCCCGGCCGAGGCCCTGTGCGAAGAGGAAGCCGGTATACGAGGTCGCCAGGATCGCGACCAGGATCATCGGGAGCACCAGCCACGGGTAGGCGATGTCGATGCCAAAGAGCCAGGCGCAGAACCATGCCGCGCTCAGCGCGCCGTGGCCGGTGAGGAAGTACGCGCCCCAGACCATCCACGATCGCAAGTTCGAGCGCGTGAGGATGTAGTAGAAGCGCTCAGGCCGTTCGAGATCGACGATAAGGACGATGGCCGTGAGCGAGACGAAGGCGAGCGAAATCGATCGGCGCCGCAACCGTGTGTGAGCGGACCACTGAACCCGAGCAGCCAGACCAGCGCGGCGATCAACATGGCGCCGGTGCTGATCGCCTTGAAGGCGAGGTACAGGACCATGTCCATGCCCCACGGTTTGCTGTGCGGGATGTCGTAGTCCACGCGCGGGTCACCCGGGGATTCCGGATCCGGCATCGGCGCGCCGATCGGCCGCAGGTGGACCTGTCCCTCCTTGTAATACAGAGGACGAACCGACGCCTCAGGGCGAATCACGCTCTCTTCCGCGCCCAGGTAAAGGACCTTCGGCCCGGTGCCCTTCTCCGGTTTCCGGACCATGAAGGCCTCGCGCTGGAAGATCTTCGACACCTCGGTCGTCGGATCGTCGAGGTCCCCGAAGATCCGGCACTCGGTCGGGCAGACGATCACGCACGCCGGTTGCAGCTGGTTCTCGACGCGATTCGCGCAGAAGTTGCACTTCTCCGCCGTGTGCGTGTTCGGATCGATGAACAGCTGGTCGTAGGGGCAGGCTTCCATGCAGGCGCGGCAGCCGATGCACGACGCTGGTTGAAGTCGACGATGCCGTCGCGCCGCTTGTAGAGGGTATTGGTCGGGCAGATGCGCACGCATGGAGCGTCTTCGCACTGGTTGCAGAGGACCGGGAAGAAGAACCGGCGCGTGTCGGGAAACGATCCTTTCTCGACCGTCTTCACCCAGCAGCGGTTCACACCGACGGGATCTGGTGCTCGACTTTGCACGCGATGGTGCACGCGTGGCAGCCGATGCACTTCCGCAGGTCGATCGCGAATCCGTAATTGGCCATGTCCCCAAACAGACGTAGCGCAGGACTTCAGTCTCCGGCGCTATAGCCTATCAACAAAGGTCTGCAGCGCCCGGTCGCGTTCGGAGCGATCGATGAGCGGGAACGTCGTGAGCACGTGCGCGAACTCTCGCGCGTCAGCCCGTAGAGGCGCGCCGCGAGGGCCTGGTGCGCGGCGGCGGCGATCGTGTCGGTCGGCGCACCCGCGAGGTGCCGGGCCAGCCGGAGCATCTCCTGGAACGCGGGACCGTCCCGCGGCACGACCGGCAGCGGCAGGCGTTCCACGATCGCGACCGTGACGTGCGTGCTGACCCGCATGCGCACCAGGTAGTTCGCCACGTAGCTGTTGAAAAGCGCGCAGAGTGACGTGCTGCGCGTCCTCGTCGAGCGGCGTCCGCAGGCAGAAGAGCGTATGGGTCGTCACCACGCCCGGCGGCAGGACCGCCGCGATCAGCGTCAGGCGGTTGGTCGCCGCCGCCACGTCCCGATAGGCGAGACAGCGGTTTCGAAACCGCGGCCGGGCAGCAGACGATGTGCGACAGCCGGTTCGATGAACTGTCGAGAAGCCGCGACGTCCACAGCGAATGGCTGGATCTGCTTCCCCTCGACAATCGGCAGCGTCCTTCGGTCGACTGGACGAAGTGCGGCTGGTCGTCGGTCGCATTCAACTCGCGGCCGAACCGCAGGTGCCACCGTCTGGGTGCGACGCGGCCGGATGCGCGAGCGTGAGACGGCCCGCCAGCGCCGCATCGGCCGCGGACGCCAGCTCGGGGATGGCCAGCGCGTCGCCGCTGAGCCGCTCGAGCAGCTCGCGTGTGACCGGAACGGCGGCCGAGTCCGTGCCCAGAGATCCGGCAAGCGATCGAACTCCGCGGCTGCGTGCAGGCCGAACCGGCACGGCAGCACGGTCGTGCGCCCTCCTGACGTCGCGGTGAGCAGCGCGAACTTCAGTCCGCGATGGATCGGGAACAGCGCTTCGCGGTTGTCGACGATCGTGAGACTGTCGAGCGCGTCGTCGTCGAGAAGGTGCCGCCGCAGTCGCGCGCAGCCATGGTCCATCGTGAAGCCCGCCGGCAGCACCAGTCCGATGCGTCCGCCGGGTCGAACGAGCGAGAGCGACGCGTTCAGCGAACAGTTGATACAGGTTCGCGTGTCCGCTGCTCTGCAGGCGGTAGCAGCCCGACTCGCGGCTGAACCGCGTGAGCTTCGCGCCCGCGTGGTCGCACGACGTCCCACGGGGGATTGCCGATGACCGCGTCGAAGCCACCCTCGCCCGGCGAAGACATCAGGGAACTCCAGGCTCCAATGAAAGAACCGCTCGCGTCGTGGCGGCGTCGGCCGCGGAGTCGAGCACGACGAGATACCGGCGCCGGCAGAGCGCCACTGGCTTCCAGCAGCTCGCGGAACACGCCTCGACCCAGCCGGCTCACGGAAGGATCGAACCACGCGGCACACCAGAGATCGGCGACCCGCTTCCATCGCGCGAGCGGCCCGTCGGCAGAACTGACGTGTGCGAACAGCGTCTCCTTGGCGCGGACGTGTTCCAGCGTGTCTTCCGGGTCGTCGCGCAGCTCGCACGTGCGACGCCACCGCCGATTCCACATCCCGGTCCAGCCCCGCCTGTCGAAGAGCGGCATCTCGCTCGGTCGTGAGCGGCTACCGACCGACCCGCGCCGCACATCGTCGAGGCTCGCGCCGACCAGGCTGTTGCCGGCCCGAAGATGATGGTCGAAGAACGTCAGCGGGCGGTCGCCTGAGAGCGTTGCGAGCCACAGCGACAGGCGCGCGAGCTGCACGGCCATGGGGTTCAGGTCGACGCCGTAGAGGCATCGCTGGGCGACCGTTCGACGGAACTGCGCGCGCTCGGCGTCGGTCAGATCGGCGGGGGCGACGACTCCTTCGGCCACCAGCGCCAGCTTCGTACGCATGCGCGAGATAGCGGCAGGCCGCGACGAGAAAGGCGCCGCTGCCCATCGCGGGATCGAGAACCCGAAGCTCAAGGATGGCCTCCGGACGTGCGCGGCAACCAGCGGCGCGAGCGTGCGACGCACGAGATATTCCGTGAGCGCCCGCGGCGTGTAAAAGGAGCCGGTGGATTTCCGGGTATTGCCGCGAACCAGATGCGCGCGGCCGCCGCTCGTCTCGAGGTCGAAATCGAGAACGCGCTCGTAGACGCCGCCGAGGTGTTCGACGCCGAGGTCGGCGTAGGCGATGCGCCGCAGGCCGTCGCGGTCGCGACGGGTTGTCAGCGCGGCGACCGCGTCGCGAACGAGCGCCTCGTCGAGGGGAAGCGCGTCGGCGAGCGGCGCATGCACCGGTGAGAACAGCCGTCCATTGAACGGTGGCACCCGCAACGTACCGGCTCTGCAGCCTCGATGCGCCAGGCGCGCGATGGCCTGGAGGGCGTCCCACACGCCACGCGGCCGGCCGCGTGTCTCGATCGCCGGGCGAAGGCTCTCGATCGTGTAGCTCTCTCGAAACAGCGGATGCCAGGTGGGGACCAGGCCCCGAGCTTCGGCGAAGAGCAGGAACAACATCCGATAGATGACCACGAGCGATTCGTCGAACGCCTGTTGCGCCGTCGGGCCGCCGCGGCGGCGTGCGCGCGCCGACAGGAAGGCGCTCGTCAAGCAGGTGAGCGCGTCGTGCACACCAACCTGGAGCGATTCGCGCACGCCGGTGCGGTGGCGTTCGGAGATCATCACGGCACGATCGAGGGCGCCGCTGCCAGGGGTTGCGAAGGCACGCGCTTCGAACAGACGCCAGGTGAGCGCGAAGGTGCTCGCATCGATGGCGACGCGCGACAGATCCAGCTCGGTGTAGCGGCGGGAATGGGTTCGAGTCGCGTCGAAGATGCGCAGGGCCGGTCCGTTGAAGCACAGGCACCAGCGGGTCCCCGCCGCAATCCCGAGACGCACGCAGTCGCGCCACGCCCCCGCGGGATCCTGTCCCCATCCCGCCGCCACCGAAACCGCCGCAGCGGCACCGCCAGAGAGCAGGTGTCCGTGGACGTGTTCGCGCTCGGCGGCCACCGGCAGCAGGTCGAAGCCGAGAGCCCGGCAGAAGGGGACCGCCACCTCGTCGAAGACCTTTCGAGCGCTCCACGCCGGACCGGCCGACCGTTCGATCACAGTGAACCAGCGGGCGAGCGCGCGCCGAGCCACCGCCGCCTCGTCGCCGACCGGCTCGGTGTAACCGCCCGCCAGCAAGGCATCGTGCGAGAGGATCGAGCCCGAGAGCCCTGCGATCATCGGAGTGCGACGAGGGCCATCGAGTATCGAACGACGGAGGCTGCCGCCGCGCGCTTCGTGCTGTCTTCGAGCGCTTCCACCAGCAGCGCTCTCGCTGCGCGGTGACGCTCCGCGGTACGGGCTCCGCGCGCGTCGAAGAGGCCTGCCTGGACGAGCATTCGGGCCGCCTCCGGCCGCGTGTGCTGGATGATGTCGTCGCGGCGAGACAGACCGGCCACAACAGCGCGATGCCGGGCGACGGCGGTCGCGACGGCTTCGTCGGTCGCCTGCCGGCAGAAGGACTCCCACCGGTCGCGATACGTCGTGTTGAGCTCAATGGCCAACGCCCGCCAGTCCGCATCGCCGAGACCAATGGCCGCGCAAGACCGACACGGATCTGTACCGGCACTAGCGCCGCGTGAATGTGCCGGCCCAGACCGTCCTCGAGGCGAGCGGCCACGCAGCCGACGAAATGACCGGACGTACGGCGTCCACGGCAGACGATCATTCGCCGTTGCTCGATCTCACTCGGCAGCACCGCACGGGCCGATCGCTCTTGCTCGATGCGAGCCGCCTCTACAGTCGCCTCTTCACCCAGCTCAATCGCGTGCCCTTCGTTCTCGGCACACGATGAAACGGCGATCTCGGTGCCCCCGAAGATCGCCGCGCTGATCGCCGATTCCGTGAGGGTTTCGACGATCCGATCCGGGTGCTGGCGCTGGCGCCGCGCCGTTTGCGCACGCCTGACCAGCGGCGCCAGCACGAAACGTTCGGCGGTATGCCGAGCGACCAGCAGGATCTCGTGGACTGTTCGGCGTTGGCCGAAGCGATCGACACGGCCGGTCCGCTGTCGAAGCCGCGACAGGGTCCACGGCAACTCGAAGTGGACAACCGTTCGGCAGCACCGGTGCAGGTTCAGTCCTTCCGACGCCGCGTCGGTGGCGAGCAGGATCAGGCCACCGTCGTTGAAGGCGCGCTGGGTCTCGCTTCTCTCGCGCGGGCTCATGCCGCCGTGGAGCAGCACCGTGGCATGTCCCTGGCTCGCGAGCGCGCGCTCGAGATACATGAGCGTGTCGCGGTACTCGGTGAAGACGATCAGTGGCTCGCGGGCGCGCCGCGCGAACCGGAGGAGGAACCGCAGCTTGGACTCGTGCCGGCTGGCCTGCCCGGCGGCTCGCACCAGCTCGTCGAGCAGGGCACGCTCGCGTCCAACGTCCGACAGGCCCGCCGCCCCAATGACGGCATCCGGCGCGTCCGTCGTCGAGCACATCTTCGTCCAGCAAGGGGAGGGAGAGCTGCGACGGGGCCTGGCGGTTCGAGTGGCGGCGCGCCGAGCAGTTCGATGCGTCGCCGCAGCGATGCCAGCAGCGACGCGGCGCTCGAGAGCGCGCGCTTGCGCAGGACCATCGCCGCGAGGCGCGCACGCTGATCCGCGCGCGCGCCCGCCTCGGACCAGACGAGGGCGGTGTATCGCTCGAGGAGTCGATGCATCCGGCGCTCGGCGGCCGACAGCCGAACGTGCAGCATCGCGGACCTCCGGCGCGCGCGTGCCTGTTCGAGGTCTTCGCGCGTTCGCCTGAACTCAACCAGCAGATCGTCTGCTCCCACCCGGCCGATCGATCGCAGTGCGTTCAGCTGGGCGGGATCGCCGTCGGGCGGCGTCGCGGTCAGGAGCACGACGCGCCGCGATCGGGAGGCGATGGCATGTGCGGCTGCCAGCCGCGCGGTGAGAGCCGTGCACGCGTGCGCTTCGTCGACGACGACGAGGTCCCACGTGACTTCCTCCAGCGAACGCAGCACCTCGGGACGCTTGACGAGATCGAAGGACGCGATGTGGATTCCCGCGAGGCTCCAGGGGTTGACGTCGGCTGGCAGTTCCCTCGTGGTCGCCGAGAGCCACCTCGCATCGGCGACGGTTGCCGCGAGCGAGAAGCGGTCGTGCAACTCCTGGCGCCACTGGTCCCGCAGGCCGGCGGGCGCGAGGATGATGGCGCGAAAGTCGTCGCCGTCCTTCGAGAGCTCGGCGAGGAGCAGCCCGGCCTGGATCGTCTTGCCCAGCCCGACGTCATCTGCGATCAGCAGCCGCGTGCAGGCGTGGCGCCGCATGGCGAGCGCCGGTTCGAGTTGAAAGGGCAGGAGATCGATGCGCGCGCGCGGCGGCAGCCGAGAAGGCTCCGAAGGGACGGGAGCCGGTCGCGCGACCAAGGACATCTCGCACCCAACGCAGCTGGCCGACGACCCGCGGCGTTTGCGCGAGGTCCGCAGGCTTGATCCGATCGAACGGGACGAGCAGCGTGCGCGTGGTGCCGGCATTCGATGGCGACACTCCCGCCAGGCGGACCGCAGCACAGTCGCCGTACGGGACGTGACTCGCGACCTCCCACGAGTCGCCGCGGGCGAGGACGCGCGTGGATGGCTGCAGGGAATCCATGCGGCGGCTGAGGGGCAACCGCAGTGCCACCGCATGCAACGGGGAAAACCTGTGGATTGGGCGAGAGCGTGGCGGGCGCGAATTTGAGATTCTGCGCCCGCGTCCTACTTCGAGGTACGCAGATCCTGCAACGCGCGCCGCGACACGATCACCGGGCCGGCCGCGGGTACTGGCGTCTCATCCGCGGCCGCCGGTACGCGGACGCGGCGGATGCGGCATCCGCGCGGGTAGACCAGCGAGGTGACTGGCACCGGCAACGTGAGCTTCTCCAACAGCGCGATCGCTTCTTCTCCCTCGGATGGAGGCGTCGGCTCACCGCGCTTGTGGTCCTTGCGCGCCCAGTCGCTCACGGGCATCAACCTGAAGACGCTCTCGGATCCGGCGCCGCTCAGCACGGCGCGGAAGTCGGCGAAGGGATCGTTGGAGACCACCGCCGCCGGCTTGGGTTTCTTTGCTGGCTTTCGGCGCCGCAGCGGGTTTTGGCGCCGCAGCGACCTTCGGCACGGGCACGGGCGCGGGCTTCGCGGCTTCGACCGGCTTGGGCGGCGCGAGCGGGGCGGGCCCCGGGCTTTCGCCTGGGTTCCTTGTCGCGCTTTGCCCTGCGTTCGGCGGCAGCCGCGGCTTCCTGTTCGCGCAGCTGGCGCTCGGCCTCCGCCGCCTCCTGGGCGGCGAGGCGGAGCTGCTCTTCTTCCTTTTGCAGTCGCTCGGCTTCACGCGCGCGCTCGGCGGCGGCCTGCGCCTCGAGCCGCAGCTGCTCGCGCTCGGCGAGCTCGATCTCTTCCTGTCGGAGCCGCTCCTCGTCGAGCCGATCGCGCTCGGCCTCGGCGGCGCGCTCGGCGGCGATATCCGCCTCGCGCATCATCCGCTCGCGCTCGCGCGCCTCCTCGGCGTCGCGGCGGCGGCGTTCCTCTTCGAGCCGCTGCCGCTCGGCGTGCGCGGGCCCGTTCGGCCGCCGCTGCGGCTTCGCGCATCAAGCGCTCGCGCTCGGTGGCTTCCTGGGCCTCGCGCTGGCGGCGCTCTTCTTCGTAGCGCTGGCGCTCGGCTTCGCGCGCGCGTTCGGCGGCGGCTTCCGCCTCACGCATCAAGCGCTGGCGCTCGGCCAGCTCCTCGGCCTTTCGCCGCTTCTGTTCCTCTTCGAGTCGCTTCCGTTCGGCGACGTGCGCGCGCTCGGCGGCGGCTTCGGCCTCGCGCAGCAGGCGCTGGCGTTCGACCGATTCCTGTGCCTCGCGGCGGCGCTGCTCGTCTTCGGCGCGCAGGCGCTCCTCTTCGCGCGTGCGATCGGCGGCGGCCTTCGGCTTCCCGCGCCGCCTGGTCCCGCGCCGCGGCCTCTTCTGCCTCCTGACGCCGGCGCGCTTCGTCCTGGCGCCGCGCTTCGGCTTCCTCGGCGCGGCGTTCGGCCGCCTCGGCCTCGAGCCGCAGCCGTTCGCGTTCGGCCTCTTCCGCTTCGCGGCGGAGCGCGCTCCCGCTCACGGGCGGCCGCTTCTTCCGCTTCGCGTTCCTGCTGCGAGTGCGAGTTCCAGGGCTTCACGCTCCGCGCGTTCGCGTTCGCGCTCCGCCTCGAGCCGCAGCCGATCCTGCTCGCGCGCCTCCTCCACCATCTGATGCAGGAGCCGCTCTTCTTCGAGCCGCTGTTGTTCGGCGGCGAGCGCAGCGGCGGCCTGGCGTTCCGCCGCCAGTTCTTCTTCCGACGGCGTCGGCTCGGCTTCCGCCTGCCGCGCGGCCCACGCGGCCTGCTGGGCGGCGGTGGCGGCCGCTTCCGCCTTCATCTCCACCGCGCGCGCCAGGTAGTTGCGCACTTCTTCAGCGAAGACCGCCGGGATCGCATCCGGCGATCACCGCAGGTTCCTTCTTGCGGCGCAGCCGCCCGAACAGCCCGCCACCTCCCTGCTCGTCGTCGGGCGCGCTGCCCGCCAACATCGGAAGGGTGTGCGTCTGGACGTGCTCGAGGCCTTCGAGGGTTCGCAGGTGGGCGATGAGATCTTCTTCGTCGCGCGGCGAGAGCAGCGCCGTCAGCAGGATGACGTCCGGCACGCGCACCGAGAGCGCGGCCACCGCGGCATCGCGGGAATCGACGACGGTGAGTTCCGCGTGCAGGTCGCTCGTGACGAGCTTGCGAAGAATCGATGCCTGCCGATGGTCTGGTTCGATCGCGAGAATGAACGACACGATCCGCTAAGTCCTCACCATGAAGAGGAACAGGACGGCGCCCACCGTCGCAAACACCACCATCGGCGCATTCTCGATGCTCTGGTAGCGCACCGCCGTCGCGAGCGCGTCACCGAGCTGCGACGCGCGGTCGGCGAACGACGAGGCACCCTGGCCGCCCACGAGCTCGTGGAACCGTTCCTGGACGCGTGCATCGATCGACACCAACGCGAAGAGCAGCCCGACGAAGATCCCGCCGGACATCAGAGCCTGCTTCATTCCAAACATGACTTTCATGGTCGTACTCCACTGGGTTCCGCCGCCTCCCACACGTACACGCCTTGCAGCGTCGCGGGTCGCAGGAGCAGTGCCGGTGCAATCGCAATCCATGTACCGGAAGGGGTTGCCGGAAGACGACGCTGAAACAGGCCCACATTTACTTGATTATGCGGCGCGCGCGCTCGCCTGTTCCACTTCAGGGCACCCCTCCACCAAAACGAAATTCGCGCCGCCGCTTACGAATCTGACGAGTCGGCGGGGTGCCGCGGCGCGCGCCAGGTGACGCCAAATCAGTCGGTCCCGGACGGCGCGCGAATCGCAATGGAGAGAACGACTTGCGACCGGTTCGTGGGGGCCAAAAGGGTGGCGTGGCACATGCGTTGCGATGTAGCCCGCCGTGCCGCGGCGAGTCGCCGGCACCCGTTAACAACATGACCTGCATTATCTGGAGGATCTCAATGTCTCAGCTCATCGCCTTTGCCAACAAGTTCGCCCGCAACGAAGAAGGCCAGGACTTGCTCGAGTACGCGTTGCTCGTCGCGCTGATCGCCCTCGTGGCCATCGCGGCGGTGACCGCGGCCGGCACGTCGGTTAGCGGCATCTTCGGTGCGATCGCGTCGGCGCTCGGCGGCGCGGCGTAAGACGGCTCCAGGTTCCCGGTTCCAGGGTTCCCGGTTCTCGGTCGGTTCGTGGTTCGGTCTCGGGTCAGCGGGTTCGCGGGGTGCGAAGGCTGACGAGATTGATGCTTCCCACGCACGGCCGAGAACTGGTCCCCGGAACCGGGGACCGACCTTCGAATCGTCGAACCACGAACCAAAACCGGGAACTGGAAACCGGAAACCGGCAACCGGGAATGGAGAAACCGATGCAGCTCGCAGTCGCCATCATCCGACGTTTTCGCCGGGGCGAGGAAGGCCAGGACCTGCTCGAGTACGGCCTGCTGGCCGCGCTGATTGCGCTCGTTGCGCTCGCGTCGGTGTCCGCGGTGGGCACGACGATCATGAACGTGTTCTGGTCCGCCATCGCCGCATCCAGTGTCTAACGTCGCGTTCGTCGCGCTGGTCGCAGGCCTGGCTACGGCAACGGTGATCGATCTGCGCACTCGCCGCATCCCGAACGAATTGACCGCCGCGATAGCGGGTGTCGGTCTCGGGCTCGCGGCCACCGGAACGAGCGGCATTACCGTCGCCGCGTCGTTCTTAGGATTTTTTCTCGGGCTCCTGTTGATGTCGCCAGGCTACCTGCTAGGCGCCACGGGGGCTGGAGACGTGAAGCTGATGGGCGCGGTGGGCGCCGTCATGGGACCCGGACTCGTGGTGTCCGCGTTCCTCTTCACGGCGATCGCCGGCGGCGTGCTGGCGGTCATCGTGGCGACGAAGCGACAACGCCTCGCCGCCACGCTGGTGCAGACCGGGCAACTGGTAACCGGGCCCGGTGCCGCGCCGCAAGTGATTCGCGCCTCAACCGGCGCGAGCCGGTTCGCATACGGACCCGCGATCGCGGTCGGCAGTGTGGTCGCCGCGCTAGTCGCGTAACTGGACCCAGGAGACGGCAATGTTGAAACGACTTCGCAATCAACGGGGCGCCGCGCTGCTCGAGACCGCGATCACGCTGCCGCTGGTGTTGCTCGTGACGGTGTCGATCTTCGAGTTCGGCCGCGCCTATCAAACCTGGCAGGTGCTGACCAACGCCGCGCGCGAGGGCGCGCGCGTCGCCGTCATCGCCGGCCACACCGATACCCAGGTGACCGACGCGGTCCGCAGTTACATGCAGAACGGGCAGCTCCCCATGCACGCCTCCGCGAGCGTCAGCGTGAACCGCAACGTGCCGTTCGGCAGCCACGTCGGCCTCGACGGTCACGGTGAGTTATCCATTTCAGTTCACCGTGCTCAATCCCGTCATGCGGCTCGTGTCGCGGAGTTCGACGACGGGCCAGGGCACGACGAACATGGTCGCCTCCGCATCGATGCGGAACGAGTAAGCACGTCGCCGTAGACCGAAAGACCGTAGCCGAAGGGGAGTTCTGGAGATAAACCATGCGTAACCGAATCTTCGCCGTCCTCGCCATTGCGATCCTCGCCGGTGGCGGCCTCGCGTACGGCACCTACAATTTCATGCAGGCCGCTCCCGCGCAGGGGCCGGCAATGTCGACCCAGCCCGTGGTCGTGGCCGCCGCTGATCTCGAGCTCGGCACGGCACTCGAGTAAGGACGACCTGAAGATCGTCCAGTTCCCGCAGGGCGGGGCCCCCGAAGGCTCGTTCACGCAGACCAACGATCTCGTGGGCCGCGGCCTGATCGTGCCGATGGTGAAGAACGAGCCGATCCTGGGCGCCAAGCTCGCCTCGAAGGAAGCGGGCGCCGGGTTGCCCCCCGTCATCCCCGAGGGCATGCGCGCCGTGTCGGTGCGCGTGAACGAAGTCGTCGGCGTCGCCGGCTACGTGCTCCCGGGCAACCGGGTGGACGTCGTGGCGACGGCCAGCCCGACCGAGAAGCGCGCCGACACCACATCGAAAGTCGTGCTCTCGAACGTGCAGGTGCTGACCGCCGGCACCCGCATGGAACAGAACCAGGACGAGAACAAGCCCGTGCAGGTCACGGTCGTGACCCTGCTCGTGAACCCGGAGCAGGCCGAGCGCCTCGCGCTGGCCAGCACCGAAGGCAAGATCCAGTTGGCGCTTCGCAATCCGCTCGACACCAGCGCCCCCGAGACTCCCGGCATCCGTACCGCCGGGCTGCTCGGTGGCAAGCCTGCCGCTGCTCCCGCGGCACCGGGCGCTCCTCGAAACCCCGCAGCGCCGTTCCAGGGCCGGTCACGATGCCGGCGCCGGAGCCGGCGCCGTCGGTCGAGATCATCCGTGGCGACAAGCGTTCGGTCGAAATCATCAAGTAGCAGGCAGGCCGGGTCATTGCGCCCGGCGTTCATCGGAGGACTACGTCAATGACCCGGAAATTCACGTCGGCTCTGGCCGGCCTCATCCTAGTGATCCTCGTGGCCCGTCCGGAGGCGCAGCAGGCGCCCGCGTTCGCCAACGGCGGCCCAGCAGTGGCCAGCCGCGACGTCGCCACGACGGCGCCGACGACGGTGAACCTCCTGGTTGGACGGTCCACCATCCTCGACATCGGCGGCACCATCGCGCGCGTGTCGCTCACCGTCCCGGACGTCGCCGACGCCATGGTGACCTCCCCGACGCAGCTCCTGGTCCACGGCAAGTCGCCGGGCACGATCTCGATGTTCGTGTGGGACCGCATGGGCACGATCAAGACGTACGAAGTCGTCGTGCGACGCGACCTGAGCGCGCTCGTCGAGCAGGTCAAGACGCTGTTCCCCGGTGAGCCGATCACGGTGGCGGGAGCGGCAAGGACGTCGTCCTCTCGGGCACGGTCTCGACCAAGTACGTGATGGACAAGGCGGCGGAAGTCGCCGGCGGTTACGTCGAGAAGAAAGAGAACGTCGTCAACCTGCTGAAGCAGCAGGAAGGCGTGGCCTCCAACCAGATCATGCTGAAGGTGCGCTTCGCGGAAGTCAGCCGCAACGCCCTCCAGGAGCTCGGCGTCTCGTTCTTCGCCGACAACAAGAACAGCCGCTGGTTCGGACGCACGACCACGCAGCAGTTCGCCGCGCCCTACTTCGACAAGAACCAGCCGAGCGCCGCGCTCGACGACACGATGGTGTTCAGCGACTATCTGAACCTGTTCCTGTTCGACGCGAAGAACTCGATCGGCGCCGCGGTTCGCGCGCTGCAGTCGAAGGGCGTGTTCCAGAGCCTGGCGGAGCCGAACCTGATCGCCTCGAACGGCAAGGAAGCCAGCTTCCTGGCCGGCGGTGAATTCCCCTACCCGGTGCCACAGGGGAACTTCGGCAGCTTCACGATCCACTTCAAGGAATACGGCGTGCGCCTGACCTTCACGCCGACCGTCGTCGGCGGCGACCTGATCCACCTGAAGCTGAAGCCGGAAGTGAGCTCGCTCGACTTCAACAACGCCATCGTCATCGAGGGCTTCCGCATCCCGGCGCTGACCTCGCGCCGCACCGAAACCGAAGTGGAGCTGCGCGACGGGCAGACGTTCGCGATCGCCGGCCTCATGAACAACTCGGTGCTCCAGTCGATGCGCAAGGTGCCCGGTCTCGGCGACATCCCGATCCTCGGCTACCTGTTCCAGAGCAAGGCCTATCAGAAAGAGCAGACCGAGCTGGTCGTGATGGTCACGCCGCACGATCGTGCGCCGCAATTCGACCGGCGTCTCGGAAGGCCTGCCTGGGCTGGTCGAGCCGTATCTCGCACCGAACTCGAAGCCGCTGCCCAACCCGGCGCCTTACAACGGTTCGCCTTACACCGGCGCGCCGAAGGCTCCGGGTGGCGACGCCCGCGCGCCGGGCGCACCAGCGCCCGCGCGCTTCGCTGGCGAACGTTCCCGGAGCCGAGCGCGTGTCGAATCCGGTTCCGTCGACGCCGATCCAGGGGACGGCGAACCTTCCGGCGGGGACCTCGAGCCCGAACGCAGCGCCCGCGCCCGCCGCGGTGGCGCCCGAGCCGCCGAAGATGAGCAAGGCGGAACAGAAGTTCCTCGAGCAGGAAAAAGAACGCCAGCGCAAGCAGGCGGAGGAAGACGAGAAGCAGCGCCTGGCTGACGAGAAGCGCAAGGCCGAACAAGACAGGGTCTCCGCCAAGAAGGCCGAGGAAGAGCGCATCAAGGCCGAGAAGCTCGGGAAAGAGCTCGCGAAGAAGCAGGCCGAGGTGGACCGCAAGGCCGCCGAGGAAGCCCGCAAGAAGAACGAAGAACAGCAGAAACGCGAGAAGGCCCTGCAGGACGCCGCCGCACGGCTGAAGGCCGCACAGGCTGCCTACCAGGCCGAAATCGCGAAGGGTAACAAGGGAGGTCAGTAATGAACCGCCTGCGCCGTCTACGGCATGACCAATCGGGAATGAGCTACGTGTTCATTGGGCTGGGGATGATGGCGTTCCTCAGCGCGAGCATGCTCGCGATCGATGTCGGCATGCTGATGACGGCGCGCAGCCAGGCGCAGAACTCCGCTGACGCAGGCGCGTTGGCGGGTGCGGTGGCGCTCTTCCGCGAGAGCTTCACGGATTTCAGCGCCGGCGGTCCCGCGGTGACGAGCGCCCTCAGGGCCGCGCAGATGAACCAGGTCATGGGCGAGGAGGTGTCGGTCAATTCCGGCGACGTGACGTTCCTGCAGGGGATGAACGGCCAGATGAACCGCGTGCAAGGTGAACGTCTATCGCAGCTCCGCGCGCGGTAACCCGGTGAACACCTACATCGCCAAGTTCTTCGGCATGCAGACCGCCGACATCTGGGCGACGGCGACCGCGGAAGCGACGCCCGCCAACGCCATGACCTGTGTGAAGCCGTTCACGATTCCCGACAAGTGGAACGAAAAGCAGACCCCGCCGTGGGACGGCAACGATACCTACGACGCATTCGACAACAAGGGTAACCCGCTGGCGCGAATGCCGACCAGTACATCCCCGCCGGCAACGCCGGCTATACCGGCTACAACCAGGAAGCCAACCGCGGCCAGATGCTCACGATCCGCGCGGCGACCGGCAACAACATCACCGTCAGCTTCTACTTCTCGCTGGCGCTCGGCAACCAGGACGGCAACCTGACGGGTGGCGAGCTCTATCGCTGGAACATCGGCAACTGCAACAGGACGATCAGCCACTTCGGCGATCGGCTGGTGCAGGAGCCGGGTGCGATGGGAGGCCCGACGATCCAGGGCGCCGAAGAACTCATCGCGCGGGATCCCGGCACCTATTGGGATACCGCCACCGGGACGGTCAAGGGCAGCCAATTCGGCAACGACAGCCCGCGCGTCTTCCCGATCCCGCTCTACGACCCGATCATCTACGACTCCGGCAAGCGCAACGGGCGCATCGCGGACCTGGTGACCGCGAACTGGATCGGGTTCTATCTCGATCACATCGACGGCAACGGCCTCGTCGGTCGCATCATCCCGATCGGCGGCATCTACGACAAGAACTTCGACGCCGCGCCCAATGGCGCATTCCCCGTTGCTATCCGTCTGGTGAAGTAACAATGGCCCAGCTCGCCGTCTCGATCCTCAGTCACGACGACAACTGCAAACGCGAGATGGCGCGCCTGTTGCGCGCGTGCGGCGTTCCCATCGGCATCGTCGAAGACCGCCGCCCCGGCGACACCGCGAGCCCCGACGTCTTCATCGTCGACATCCGCTCCGACGCGTCGTCGGGGATGGCGACGATCGAGCGGCTGCGCGCCGCCCATGCCAACGTCGCCATCTTCGCGGTGGCCGGCGCTTCGGAGCCGGAGCTGATCCTCCAGGCGATGCGCGCCGGCGCGAACGAGTTCTTCCCCTGGAGCGGCCCCGACGGCGCCTCGAAGTCGGCGGAGGAATCGTTCATGGGCGCGGTGCGCCGCACCGCCGCTCGTCGCGATGCGGCCACGGCCGGCGCGCGCCAGCCGTGCGTCACCCACGTTTTTCTCGGCGCCAAGGGAGGCGCGGGGACGACGACCGTCGCGGTGAACTGCGCGGTGGAACTGGCCCGGCTGACCAAGCGGCCGACCGCGATCCTCGACCTGAAGCCCTGCCTCGGCGAGGTCGCGCTCTTCCTCGGCGTCCGGCCCCGGTATACGGTGCTCGACGCGATCGAGAACCTGCACCGTCTCGACCGCGACTTTCTCAAAGAGTTGATGTCAAAGCACAAGTCCGGCCTTGACATCCTCGCCGCCTCCGAACAGTTCGACCGTCCCAATCCGAGCGACGCCCCCGCGGTCGAAGAACTGCTGCGCGTGCTGGGCAAGCTCTACGACTTCATCGTCATCGACGTCGGGAACATGATCAATGCGTGCGCGGTGTCGGCGCTTTACGCGGCCGACACGGTGTTCCTGGTCGCCAATCCCGACGTGCCATCGATCCGCAACGCACAGCGCCTGGTGGACCGCGTCCGCCAGCTCGGCGCCGGCAGCGAGCGGGTCAAGGTGATATTGAACCGGCTTTCGGACCAGAACCTCATCGCGCCGAAGCAGATCGAGACGGCGCTCGGCTACGGCATCCACCAGTCGTTCTCGAGCGATTACCGCGCAGTCTCGACCGCGCTGAACTCCGGGGTGCCGCTCACGCTGGCGAACCACTCGGAGATCTCGGCGCAGTTCGGCGCGTTCACCAAGCAACTGCTCGGCCAGGACGACGCCAAGGCCGAACCGGAGAAACGGCGCGCGTTCCTCGGACTCCTCTGATCAGGGATCATTCTCATGAGCTTCCTCAACATTAATTCGACGCCGCCGGCCACGACCGCCGGGACGCCGAAGCCCGCCGCGCCGCGCTTTGAAGCGCCACGGCCGCAGTACCTCGAGCTGAAGGCGAACGTTCACCGGAAGTTGCTGAACCGGCTGAACCTCGAAACCCTGGCCTCGGCCGAACGGTCGCGCGCCGAAGCCGAGATTCGCACCCTGCTCTTCGAGTTGATCGCCGAAGAAGGCATGCCGCTCAGCATGGCGGAGCGCGAGGCGATCCTCGGCGACGTCATCGACGAGGTGTTCGGCCTCGGCCCGCTCGAGCCGCTGCTGCGCGACCCGGGTGTCAGCGACATCCTGGTCAACACCTACAAGCACGTGTACGTCGAGCGCTCCGGCAAGCTCGATCGGCTGCCGACGACGTTCCAGGACGATAAGCACCTGATGCGAGTCATCGACCGCATCGTCAGCGGCGTCGGCCGTCGCGTCGACGACAGCTCGCCGATGGTGGACGCGCGCCTCGCAGACGGCTCGCGTGTCAACGCGATCATTCCGCCGCTCGCCGTCGACGGACCGCTGCTCTCGATCCGCCGTTTCCCGGCCGAGCGGCTGAAGGCGACCGATCTCGTCGGGATTCGCTCGATGACGCAGAAGATGCTGGATTTCCTGCAGCACTGCGTGAGCGCCCGCCTGAACATGCTGATCAGCGGCGGAACCGGTGCCGGCAAGACGACGCTGCTCAACGTGCTGTCGAGCTTCATTTCCGAGCGAGAGCGCATCGTGACCATCGAGGACGCCGCGGAACTCCAGCTGCACCAGGAGCACGTGGCGCGGCTGGAAACGCGTCCGCCCAACGTCGAAGGCAAGGGTGCCATCCGCCAGCGGCAGCTGCTGATCAACGCCCTGCGTATGCGTCCCGACCGCATCGTCGTCGGCGAAACGCGTGGCGAGGAAGCGCTCGACATGCTGCAGGCGATGAACACCGGCCATGACGGCTCGCTCACCACGATCCACGCGAACACGCCGCGTGACGCGCTGTCGAGAATCGAGACGATGATCGCGATGGGGGCGACCAACCTGCCGGAGCGCGCCATGCGCCAGCAGATCGCCGCCGCGATCCAGATCGTCATCCAGCAGTCGCGTATGAGCGACGGCACGCGCAAGATCACCAGCATCTCCGAGATCACGGGCATGGAAGGAGACGTGATCACGATGCAGGAGATCTACGCCTTCGAGAAGCTCGGGGTGTCGCAGGAGGGCAAGGTCATCGGCCGCTTCCGCGCCACCGGCGTCCGTCCGAAGGCCTGCGAGCGGCTCAAAGCCTCGGGCATCCACATGCCGCCCGACATGTTCGAAGGCATCATGGAGGTGCGGTAGTGACCTCCGTAATGGTTGTCCTGGCGTTCGTCTTCGGGGCCGGGGTGGTCTGCGCGCTCGCCTACGGCCTCGCCCAGGTGCCCGGGATGCTGATGAAGCGCAAGCTCGATGCGCGCCTGGAGGAAATTTCGTTCGGCGGCGACGACACGGCGGCAGAGCCGGGAAAGGCGCTGCTGAAGGCGCTCAACCAGGGCCCGTTGCCCGGCCTCGACCGGATGCTCGGCAAGACGTCGCGCGGCAACGCGATCGCCGGCCTGATCGAGCAGTCGGGCACGAAGGCCAGCCTCAGCGCGGTGCTCCTGGTGGCGCTGCTCATCGGGATCATGGGCGCGCTCGTCATCGGGGTCTTCACGCACGCGGCGTGGTCGATGCCCGTGGGCTTTGGGATCGGCTTGTCGTTACCGTTCATGTTCCTGCGGTTCAAGCGCACGCGCCGGATGCGCGCGTTCGAGGAGCAGTTCCCCGAGGGGCTGGATCTGATCTCGCGCGCATTGAAGGCGGGCCATGCGTTTGCCACCGGCCTGAAGATGGTGGCCGACGAGATGCCCGAGCCGGTGGGTCCGGAATTCCGCAAGGCCTTCGACGAGCAGAATTTCGGTCTGCCGCTCAAGGACGCGCTCGAGAACCTCACCGTCAGGATTCCGCTGCTCGACGTGCGTTTCTTCGCCACCGCCGTCCTCATCCAGCGCGAGACGGGCGGCAACCTCGCCGAGATCCTGGAGAACCTTGCGCACGTGGTGCGTGAGCGCTTCAAGATCCTGCGCCAGGTGCGCGTCTACACGGCACACGGCCGCCTGACCGGCTACGTGCTGCTGGCGCTCCCGGCGTTCCTGGCCGTGGCGCTGATGTTCATCAATCCCGAGCACATGAACCTGCTGTTCCGCGAGCGAATGGGCCAGATGATGTTGATGGCCACGATCGTGATGCAGACGTTCGGGTTCCTCTGGATCAAGAAGATCGTCAAGATCGAGGTGTAGTCGTGCCCATGTTCCTTCCGATTCTCGCATTCCTGTTCGGCACCGCCCTGGTGGGCGGCGCGGCGATGCTGCTGATGCCGCGCCGGCAGGCGCTCATCGACCAGCGCCTCGAAGAGTTGATGTCCCCGCGCGACAGTGAAGAGCAGAAGCCGCGGATGCAGTCGCTGATCAAGGTCTTCAAGCGGATCGGCGAGAAGGCCCCGAAGTCGGCCAAGGAACTCGGCCAGCTGCGGCTTCGCCTCGTGCAGGCGGGCTACCGCCGCCAGGAAGCGCTGACGATCTTCTTCGGCATCCGCGTGTTCTTCGCGCTCGGCCTGTTCTCGTTGTTTTCGACGTCGATCCTGATGCGCCCGAATACGATGGTGGCGCTCGGCGGCCTGGCGATTGGGTACATCCTGCCCGGCATGGTGCTGGCGCGGCTCGCGAAGCGGCGCGCGCATCGCATCCGCCTGTCGCTGGCCGACATGCTCGACCTGCTCGTCGTCAGTGTCGAAGCCGGTCTCGGTCTCGACCAGGCGATGACCCGCGTCGGCCAGGAGCTGGCGTTTGCCTACCCCGAGCTGGCCGACGAACTGCGCCTGATCAACCTCGAGCTGCGCGCCGGCAAGCCGCGCGGCGAAGCGCTCCGCAACCTCGCGGATCGCACCGGAGTGGACGACCTCAGCTCGCTGGTCACGATGCTGATCCAGACCGACAAGTTCGGCACCAGCGTCGCGACCGCGTTGCGCGTCTACTCGGAAACGCTGCGCACCAAGCGGCGTCAGCGCGCCGAAGAAGCGGCCGCGAAGACCGGCGTCAAGATGGTCTTCCCGCTCGTGCTCTGCATCTTCCCGGCGATCTGGATCGTGACCATCGGCCCGGCGGCGATTAAGTTCGTCACGGTGCTCTTCCCGATGGTCGAGAACATGAAGAAGTAATCCGAACACCGATTGCAGATTGCCGATTGGCGAGTGCCGATTGGGATTGCCGATTGGGATTGCCGACTGCCGAATTCGACGGCAGTCGGCAATTACGTTTTTAGGGGTCGTGCAAGCACGTAGCACGTAGCACCAGCACGTAGCACTTCGCACGTAGCACGTAGCTAGCACGTGGATTGCTCCCTCCTGGCTGCGGCGCGGAATTCCTCAGGAAAAGCGGGGAATTACGCGGTTTTCCGCACGAATCCCGCACTTTTCATTACGGTTTTGAGATCACGATCGCCGGGGTGGGGCGGACGAGTATGGCGCTGATCGCAAAAAACATGGACACCGGAGTCGTGATCGCCGACCGCGTGGCCGTGGCGGCGACCCGGGCGACGCGGCGAACGGGGTTGTTGCACCACACGTCGCTGCCCGTTGGCGAAGGGCTCTGGATCGTGCCGAGCCGGGGCGTGCACACCTTCGGGATGAAGTTCACGATCGACGTGCTGGCCCTGGACGACCGGGGCCGCGTGATCGACATCGTGCCCGACATGAAGCCGCGCCGGATCCGGTTACCCCGCCGGGGCACCGCCGGGGTGCTCGAACTGCCGGCCGGGTGGCTGGCGAAGACGGGCACCAGGATCGGCCATCGAATCGAGTTCTCCGTCGCGCCCTCCGCGCGGCGCGGTGTTGAGGAAGCGGCGTAACCATCATGATGACCACCATCGTCGATACCCCGACGAAAGCCCTCGCGCAGCCGGTGCCGCCACCGCCACCCGCGACCATTGCGGATGCCGGGCTGCACCCCGATACCCTGTCGCAGCTGCTGCTCAAGACGCTGCTCGGCGGCGAGATGACCGGCAGCACGCTGGCCGATCGCCTCAAGCTGCCCTACTCGCTGCTCGAAGCGATGATCCAACATGCGCGGATCGAGAAGCTGGTGGAAGTGCGAGGGACGAGCGGCGTCGGATCGGCCGGCTATCGCTACATCCTCACCGACCTGGGGCGCGATCGCGCCGGCCAGTTCATGGACATCTGCCGCTACGTCGGCCCGGCGCCAGTGCCGCTGGCGCAGTACAACGCCTACGTGCGCGCCTGCATGGCGGCGCGCGCCGCCATCGACCGCGAGACCCTCTCGCGCGGCTTCGATCATCTCGTCGTCAGCAAGGGGATGTTCGACCAGCTGGGTCCGGCGGTGAACTCCGGCAAGTCGCTGTTTCTCTACGGCGCGCCCGGCAACGGCAAGACCGTGGTCGCCGAGGGGATCGGGAAGGCGCTCGGCACCGAGATGTACGTGCCGCACGCCGTGGACGTGGATGGCCAGATCATCACGATGTACGACCCGGTCAGCCACCAGCGCGTGACCAGTGCCGCCGAGGCGTCGAGCGTTATCGCGGGCGCGTCGCTGGACCAGCGCTGGGAAAAGATCAAACGTCCGGTCGTCGTGGTGGGTGGCGAACTCACGCTCGAGATGCTGGACCTGACGTTCAACCCGATCGCCAAGTTCTACGAGGCGCCGATCCAGTTGAAGGCCAACGGCGGCGTCTTCGTCGTTGACGACTTCGGTCGCCAGCGCATCCCGCCGCGCGACCTCCTCAACCGCTGGATCGTTCCGCTCGAGAGTCGCGTGGACTACTTGACGCTGCACACCGGCCGCAAATTCGAGACCCCCTTCAACGTGTTCATCGTGTTTGCGACGAACCTGAAGCCGGAGTCGCTGGCCGACGAAGCGTTCCTGCGCCGTATTCCCTACAAGATCCTGGCGAAGAATCCTACGCTCGACGAGTTCTGCCGGATTTTCGAATTGAACTGCAAGAAGCGCGGCCTGGCGTTCGACCCGGTGATGGTCGAGTACCTCGATCGCAGCTACTACAAGCCGCGCAAGCTCCAGATGCGCGCCTGCCACCCGCGCGACCTCGTCGAGCAGGTGGTGGACATCTGCCGCTACCAGAAACGCGACATGGCGATCACGCGTGAGCTGCTCGACATGGCGTGCGGCAGTTACTTCCTCGAAGAAACAGATTCCCAAGGAGCTGAGGCATGAAGGCCATCTCCATTCCGCTTCGCGCGCCGTTCACCGGCCGCACCTTTGATTACACGGAGCAGGCACGGCAGCTCGCCGACCTCGCTGCGCGCGCCACCATCGTCGTCCTCTTCTCGCTGATGGCGGTTCGTTTCGGCGCGGATTTCCTCGCGACCGGCCGGGTCACCGGGCTGTTCCTGCTCCTGAGCGAGACGCTCGTCGTCGTGCTCACCGTCATGCGCCGCTCGGCCGCCACCGTCGACCGGAGCGTTCGCGCGCGGGTCCTCACGGCGGTGTCTACCCTCGGCCCGCCGCTGCTGGCTCCCGCGGCCCTGGCCATGGTGCCCGAGTCCGTGACGATCGCGCTGTCGTGCGCCGGGCTCTCGGTGGTGATCGCCGGCAAGATCACGCTCGGCCGCAGCTTCGCGCTGCTGCCCGCCAACCGCGGCGTCGTGTCATCGGGCGTCTACGGCATCGTTCGCCACCCGATCTACCTCGGATACCTGATCACGCATCTCGGCGTTCCTGATGGCCAACCCGACGCTGTGGAACTTCGTGGCGCTCCTCGCCGCCGATACCGCACTGCTCGCCCGCGCCGTCTGCGAGGAGCAGACGCTCGCCCTCGATCCCAAGTACCGCGACTACCAGACCCGAGTCCGCTGGCGCGTCGCGCCGGGCTTGTTCTGACGCTGCGCCAATGCTCAAACTTCAAACTGCTGAACGCGGAACTGAAGAGGCAATGCTGACTGTCAGCAATCCGCGTCTTGGAGTTCAGCAGTTCGAGGTTTAGCATTCAGCATTATCGCGTGAGCGCCAGGACCGCGATAGTGGCCCCGAGGTGGGAGCAGGATCGTCGTGGAAACGCTCGACCAGTGCGTGGTGTTCGAGGGAGTTCTGCACGATGCCGCGCTGTACGCCGATCCCGCGGCCGTGTACCAGGCGGACCTCGCGCAGGCCGGCCGCGTGGGCTTCGTTGACGTATTCTTCGACCACAGAGGGGATGTCGCGAGGCTGGAAGGGGTGGAGGTCGAGCTCGGCTTCGATCGGGATGCGGACGGGCTCGTCCACGGTCAGGCTTCCGATTCGAACACGGCCGTCACCGAGGTCGACAGTCCCCCGCGCACCGAGAATTCCCCTACGATCGTCATCCGCTTAGGCTTGCAGGCGGCGACCAGGTCGTCGAGGATCTGGTTCGTCACCGCCTCGTAGAAGATCCCCTTGTTCCGGAATTCGAGGAAGTAGTATTTCAGCGCCTTGAGCTCGAGGCAGAGCTCGGCCGGAATGTAGTTGATCTGTATCTCACCAAAGTCGGGCAGGCCCGTTTTGGGACACACCGAGGTGAACTCGTGCACGCGAATGTCGATCTCGTAGTCGCGCCCCGGTCGCGGGTTCGGGAACGTCTCCAGCTCGGCACCGGCCATGGCAAAAAATTGTAGCATTCAGGCCGATTTTTACGGGTTTTTCGGCCGCGTCGAATTGACAGCGGAAAAAGGAGCACGCTAGGATACGAAGCCTGATTTCATTAAATTCTCCGCTTCCGCCGCACGCGCGCGCGGCCGTCTGCGGGACCAAGTGAGCGCGCCCAAGCAAGGGGAATACGCCGATGGCAGAGGCCCGCAGAATGGGCAAATCCGAACTGTTCTCGCACTTCGCGGATCGCTTCGAAGTGAAGCGCACGCAGGCGCGGGAATTCTTTGACGAGCTGAACACGCTGGCTGAGAAGGAGCTCAAGCGGTCAGGAGAGTTCGTCATCCCTGGGATGGTCAAGCTCGTCGTCCAGAAGCGTAAGGCGCGGATGGGGCGCAACCCGGCGACCGGGGAGCAGATCAAGATCGCGGCGAAGACCGTCGTGAAGGCGCGGATCGCGAAGCAGTTGAAGGACGCGGTTCTTCCCAAGAAGTAGCGTCAGCGGATCGGAAGCGACTGAGAGGCCGGCCACAGCCGGCCTGTCGCTTTTCTAGGGGCGCGGGCTCAGGCGACCCGCGTGCCCAGTAGTCGGCTGTAGACCGTCGCCGGCGCCAGGCATTCCACGCGCGATTCCAGGCTGGACATCGAATCGTCGTCGATGATGATCCGGTCCGTCCCGCCGAGCAGCACCTCGCAGCTATACCGCCGCGCGCCGCGCCCGGTACGCTGCTCGAAAAACCTCACCGGGTAGCTGCGTCCTTCGACTTCGATCTGCGCGGTCTTCACCAGTTTCAGAAACATGACAGCACCTCATCCAGCGATGAGCGCCACGGGCGGCGCCGAGGCTCTCGGGAAATCGAGCACGAACGTGGTTCCTTTGCCGACTTCGCTCGCGACGCTGATGCGCCCGCCGAGCTGTTCGACGATCTTTTTCGAGATGGCGAGGCCGAGGCCGAGGCCACGGCGCTTGGTGGTGACGAAATCCTCGAAGATGGCGTGCAGCCGGTCGGCGGGGATGCCGCAGCCGGTGTCGTAGATCTTCACGAGCACGCGGTCGTGCTGCACCTCGGTGGCCGCGACGATGAGACCGCCGGGGGCCGTGGCCTGGATCGCGTTGAGGATCAGGTTGCGGTGGACGCGTCCGAGCGCAAAAAGGTCCGCCTCGACGAATGCCGCCTCGTGCGACAGCTCGGCACGAAGCGTCAGGCCCGCCGTCTCCGCGTGCGGCGTCATCGTCTCGACCGCCTCCCGGAGGGCCGCGCCGATGTCGACCGAGAACCGCTCGAGCGGCATCGGCTTCGCGATGTTGCGGAGGTCGTCGAGGACACGCTTGACGGTCGCCAGCTCGCGTTCCACCGTCTGGCGGAATGTCGCCCGGTATTCCGCGTCGTCGAAGATGCGCTGGATCAGCTTGCAGCTGTTGCCGATCGTCTGAATCGGGTGCGAGAGATCGTGCACCAGGCCGGCGGCGATGCGGCCGAACATGGCCTGCCGTTCCTGCTTCCGGATCTCCTCCTGCAGCTCCACGAGACGGTCGGCCATCGAGTTGAAGCTGTCGCCGAGCTGCCGGATCTCGTCTTTCCCGCGCAGACTCACGCGGGCGTCCATGTCGCCGGCCGCGAGGGCGCGCGTCACCGTCGTGAGAGCGAAGATGCGGTTGATGAACGTGCGGCCCCACATCCAGCCCACGCCGACCGCCGCAAAGAGCGCAATGCCGATCGCGAACAGCAACTGTCTTCTCGAGGGTGTGCGCCGTCGCCAGCGCCTCGCGCTCTGGTTGCTCGACAATGACCGTCCAATCCGGCACCTGGAGGCGGGCGGCCGTCGCCAGCATCGGGTCCCCTTTGGCATCGGGGATCGTCGCGTTGGCCGTCGTGCTCCCTTGCCGGCGCATGGTCGCGGCGAGTTCCTGTTCGGCAGTTCGCGTCGCGCGTTCGGCGATCAGCCGCTTCTCGTCCGCCTCGCCGTGCGCGAGCATGGTGCCGTTCTGGTCCAGCAGTACCGCCACGCCGCTTTGCCCGAGTCGAATGTGGTCCACCGTGCGCCAGAGCTGCTCGAGGGCGATCTCGGCCACGATCCACTGCGTGATTCTGGACGCCTCGACGACGGGCAACGTCATCACGGTTGTCGGGAAGCCGTCTTTGTCGAGCGTCGGCGGGGCGATGTAGACGCCAGGTGCGGACGCCGCGGATGGGGACAGCGAGAGGGTCGGTTCCCCGGAGCGGCTGGACGCGAGCGGGTTCCCGTCCGGGTCCAGGAGCGTGATCTCCCTGAACTCGGAGAAGTCCAGCACGTGATTCGTCAGAATCGTCTGCTTCTGCCAGGGTGCGAGCTGCGTCCCTTGAATCTGGAGCGCGATCGATCCCAGCACCCGGCGGTTGTTCTCGAAGTACGCTTCGATGCGCTCGGCGACCTGCACCGCCACCGCGCGATTCCCTTGATCCACCGACTCCTTGGATCCCTCGCGCAGCCGTTCTACCGAGACGAACGCATAGATCAAGAGCGGGGCGACCGCGGCGGTCGCGATGAGCAGCACGATGCGCGCGGTGATGGTTCTCACTTTGTCGCGCTCGCCGCCGGGCGCCATTGCCACATGTTGATGAATGGATCCAAGGTCTTCGAGTCTCCGACGTCGAACCTGGCATCGACAGCACGGGTCACTTCGAGCCAGGCAATGAACGCGGCCGGCGCGTCGTCGTGGAACTGTCTGACGACGGCCGCCACCGCCTCGCGCGTCTCATCGTCGGACGTGCTGTGGCGGAGCCTATCGAGCACGGCGTCGGCGCCCGAGTACCCCGACTGCTGCGTCGCCGCATTCGCGGTGCCTGACGAACGCCAGAATCGATAGGTGTAGTCGATGGCTCGACCGGCGTTGGCTTGAATGAGGTAGGTGTCGTAGTCGCCTTTACCCGCGCGCTCGATCAGCGACATGCAGCGGCACGAGCTCGATCTCCAGGTTGATGCCGACATCGAACAACTGCCGCTGGACGATTTGCGCGATGCGTTCGAACTGCGGATCCTCGTTCCAGATGAGGCACTTCAGCGTGAAACGGGCGCTGCGCTCGCCGGCCCTTCGTGGCGGGCGCATCGGGAAGCCGGCACTGTCGAGACGTCGACGGGAGGCTTCCGGGTTGAAGGTGTCTTTGTCCTCGAGAGGCACGTAGGCCCAGTGGAATGGCCACACCGGCGCGTCGGCGACCCGTCCCTTCCCGCGAAGCGCCCGGTCGATGATCGCTTGCCGATCCAACGCCTGCGCGATCGCCCGTCGCACTTCGACGTGACGAAGCGCGGGATTGCGCTGGTTGAGCGCCAGATATAGGTAGAACGATTGCAGGGCGGTGTAGGTCTTGACGTTGGTCGCGCCTTCCATGAACTCGACCGACTCGCGAGACACCTCCTGCACGACGTCAACTTCTTGTCGCATTAGAGCCGCCCACGCGCTGCGGTGTGAGTCATAGGTGACGATCCGCACCCCGTCGAGCGGGGATTTTCCACCGTGGTAATCATCGAACCTGATCGCTTGGACGACCGGAGCCCGGCTGACGAGCATGAAAGGGCCGGTCGAGATGTCCGCCGCATCCGGATGCGTGACGCGCAAGTCCGTCAGCTCCGGCAGGAGAAACGCGTCGGGACGCGAGAGCCGGATGACGATCGTTCTCGGTCCATCGGCCGTTACTTCGGTCACGTAGACGAACCCGAGTTTGCCCTTCCTCTTCTGGTTCAGAAAACGAACGACCGATTGCGCGGTCACCGCCTCGCTGTTATGAAACTTGACGTTCGGCTTCAGCGTGATGCGAACCGTCGTACGCTCGGGATTCCACTGCCAGGATTCCGCGAGTGCCGCAACTGGCTTGCCTGTCCAATCGTGACCGATCAGCGGCTCCGCGTACAACAAGTCGGTCAGCACGTCGAGGCCTGTGGGCCGGCCGGCCGCGCCGATGCCAAACCCCACCCGCAGGATTTCGCCGCCGGACCGAACGGGTTCGGATCGGCCACGGCAGGCTGCTGCCGTCGTGATTAATAGCAGCAGGCACGCCGCAACGCCGACATTCACCGTCCTCGACGGTCGTCGTCTTTTCTGGGCCATGGGAGGCGAAGTCAGCCGCCAAGCTATGCGCGGGCGGCTGCACCTATTATCGGCGGACCCATGGTCCACCGCAGCCTACTTGGTCTTCGAATTCCCGAGCATTTCGACGATCCAGGGGCACGCGGCAATACGGGTCGTCTTGACTTCGGCCTTGCGGATGATGGTGATCTTCATGATGGTCTCCGGAAAAATTGACGGCTTTAACGAATGTGCTCGATCTGGACGTCGACGAGCCAGGGACGCAGCACCTTCTTATCGGTCTTCTTGATGGTCTTGTTCTTCTCCATTGCGCTCTCCTCGACCGGCCCGATTTACGCCAGCGCTCCTGCGAGGCTGGCGGCGGCGTCGCGGGCCATGGAAGCGACGCCGGCCTGGAAACTCGTTTTGTGACAACTCGGCGCGTGTAGATCGCCGAGTTCGTTGTGCGACGCGACCGTGCACCCTCCGGCGCAAACCGGGATAAATGCGCAGTCGTTGCATTCCTTCCACGCGGCCAGCCGTTCGAACTGGCTGGCGGCTGCGGCGCGGAGGGGATCCATCCCTCCGCCGATGTGACCGGTCGCCATCTTCTTGTCGCCGGTGAAACCCGGGCACGCATAGAGGTCTCCCTCCGGCCCGATCGTGTAGGCGTGCTTGCGATGGATCTCGCAGGGTCCCATGTGCACGCCGTCGGAGGTGTCGAACCCCGCGTCTCTGGTCAGCCCGCGCAGGCTCGCCATCTTTTCGTCGGCGAAGTGACAGGTATCGCAGCCGCTCCCGACGGTGCCCCCTTTCCCAGCCGACGTCATGCAGGTGCCGTTGAGTGGCTTGGTCGCCGCGTCGACCGGAGCCAGACCGATGAACTTCTGTTTGCCGTTGCGCGTGGTGGCGCGGGAGGGGGAGGTGGTGTCGCGGATGACCGGCTTGAAGTTGACGCGGCTGATGTGGGGAGCGAAGTCCTGCGCGGCCAGGAACTCGATCAGCGCGGGGTAGGAATCCACCGACGATTCGTCGAAATTGCCGCCGAGCGAGATCTGGACGCGGCCGGCGATCCTGCGGATGTTGGCGATGATCTTGTCGAAGGTCCCCTGGCCGCCGCGCAACGGGCGCATCCGGTTGTGGGTGTCGCGGTCGCCGTCGAGCGTGATCTTCACGGCGGTGAGCCCGTACGGCGACAGCCGGTCGACGACCTCGGGCGTGAGCAGCAACCCGTTGGTGATGATGTTGGTCACCATCGTGACCCCACGGGCCTGGGACGAAGCCCAGAGCCGTTCGGCGAGGTAATACATCACCGGAAGGTTCAGCAGCGGCTCCCCTCCGAAGAACATGAGAACGAGGCGGCTGCTGCCGGTCGCCTCCATCCGTTCCTCGATCCAGGCGGCGACCCGTGCGGCGGTTTCGAGCGACATCTTCTCGGCGAACTTGTTGTAGTCGCCGTGGTCCCCCTGGAAGCAGTAGTCGCACGCGAAGTTGCACTGCAGGGTGGTGAGGATGGTGACGCGCAGCTCCTCGTTGCCTTCCCGGACCTCGTGGAAGAACGTTTCGAGGCGCTGCCGCTCGTCGGCGCGGTCGCGCACGACGAAGCCGTGCTCGCTCAACGTTTCGAGCGCGCGCCGCTCGTCGTCGTTGAACCTGCCCCGCGCGCCGTGCTCCAGCCGGTCGAGGAGCGCGGCGACGTCGCTCGACACCACCAGCTGCGCATCGGTGAAGGTGTTCATCAGGAACACGTCGTCGTGTCCCGCTGCCTCCCCCGGGGTCACGTCGGCCAGAGGCACCCGTACATTGAAAAGAGACGATTGCATCCCGACTCCCTTGGATCTGCAGTCTTGGGTTGTCTTGGTTAGGTTTCCACTTCGCGTGGTGTCGTCCTGTTGTGCAACGGGTGTTCCGGACGGAACGAAACTGTCGCTCGAGTCACACACGGGTGCAAGCAATCACGCGTGAGGGCGCTCGCGGCGAAGTCGGACGGACTCTTTGGTCGCCAGTGCGGCGCCAAGATGCCCTGTTCCTGCGCAGAACTGCTTCGGAAAAGGTCAACCCGTTAGCTGAAGCGGCCAATCGGTTGGCCGAATGTTTTTAGCCTCGCAGCTTCCGCGCGATCTCTCGAAGGTCGAGCCGGGCCATCTTGTGCTTCAGGGTGCTGAGCGGCAAGCCCAGGTAGCGGGCCGTCGCGGTGACGTTCCAGTCCGACTTCTCGAGCGCCCGAAGGATGAAATTGCGCTCGAAGGTGTCGCACGCTTCCTGGAACAGTGTTTCGCCTGAAGGGGGTGCCGAGTCGAGCTTCGCGAAGTGATACTCGAGCGGCAGGTCCTCGTCGGTGATCCATTCCTTGTCGGTCACGGCGACCAGGCGCTCGATCAGGTTCTCGAGCTCCCGGATGTTGCCGGGCCACCAGTAGGTGGAGAGGATCTTCAGCGCCGACGCGGAGATGCCGCGCACAGGCTTCCGGAACTTCGTGCGGTACCGATTCAGGAACAGGCGCGCGAGTTCCGGAAGGTCTTCGATGCGATCGCGCAGCGGCGGCATGCGGATCGGGATGACGTTGATCCGGTAGAACAGGTCCTCGCGGAAGCGGCCGTCTTTCACCGCCTTCTCCAGATCGACGTTGGTCGCGACGACGAGCCGGAAATCGGTGCGGATCGGCTTCGACCCACCCACGCGCTCGATTTCTCCCTCCTGGATCGCTCGCAGCAATTTCGCCTGCAGGTCGAAGCGCAGATCGCCGATCTCGTCGAGGAACAGCGTGCCCCCCGTGGCGAGCTCGAACTTTCCCAGCTGCTGGCGGTGCGCGCCGGTGAACGACCCGCGCTCGTGACCGAAGAGCGTGCTCTCCACCAGTTCGTGGGGAATCGCGGAGACGTTCACGCCGATGAAGGGCGCCTCCCCTTTGCCCGACTCGCGGTGCAGGAGGCGCGCGAGCAACTCCTTGCCGGTGCCGCTCTCGCCGAGAATCAACACCGTGGCCGACAGCTTCGCGACCTTGTGGACCAGATCGACGATGTCGCGGATCTGGCGGCTCGGGACCGATGAGGAACTCGCGCTCGCCCTGCTCGGCGACCTGCGCGCTCAGCGTGATGACCTGCCGGTTCAGATCCTGGCGCTCGCAGGCGTTGCGCACCAGCGAACGCAGCTCGTCGTAATCGAAGTCCTTGGTGATGTAGTGGTAGGCGCCGTGCTTCATCGCCTGGACGGCGGTCTCGACCTCGTTGATGGCCGAGATCATGATGCACTCGACGAGGCTGTAGTTCTCCTTGACGATCCGCAGCACGTCGAAGCCGCTGATGCCGGGCAGGCGCACGTCGAGCAGGATCAGGTCGACGTCTTCCTCGCGCAGGAGCACGAGGGCGGCCTCGCCGCTCGACACCGTCAGCACGCGGTAATCCCGCTTCAGGATCGCCGACAGCGTGTCGCGCATCCCCTGGTCGTCGTCGCAGATCAGGATGGTCTTCGTTGCCGCCATGCCTGCGTCGGATTGTAGCAGGGGGCGCGTATTGCCTGCCCGCGTCCGGTCGGGGTAAGGTACGAAGGTTGTGGTCCTGTCGGTAATCGCTGCCCTGATCGCCCTGGTTGCGCTGGCCATCGCGCGCCGGGCGACGCGGAAGCTGGAGGCGCTCAACCAGTCCTACTGGGAGCTTCGCTACGATTTTACCCGGCTGCGCTCGCAGGTCTCGCGCCTCGATCCCGGGTGAAGCCGAGCCGGAGGCCCCCGGCGCCCGCGGCTGCGCAGCAGGTCACCTTCGTCTCGCTTGCATCCATTAAGAAGAAGAATGAGTAACGAATACGACGTCGTAGTGATTGGCTCTGGTACGGGCGGCTATGTGGCGGCCATCCGCGCCGCCCAGCTCGGTCTCAAGACCGCGGTGGTCGAACGCGCCCCGGTGCTCGGCGGCACCTGCCTGAACTGGGGGTGCATTCCCACCAAGGCCCTCCTCGAACACGCGCACGCGCTTGAAGGTGGCCCAGGAGTGGAAAGAGTGGGGGCTGACGATCGGCGCAAGCGGCGATCGGCATCGACATGAACCAGGTCCACGCCCGCAAGGACAAGATCGTGAAAGGGCTGACCGGCGGCGTCGAGTTCCTCTTCAAGAAGAACAAGATCGACTGGATCAAAGGCAGCGGCCGGCTCGCGGGCAAGGGAAAGGTCGAGATCACCGAAGGGCAGAAGCAGACGATCACCGCAAAGAAGGAGATCGTCGTCGCCACCGGCTCGACCCCGCGCAGCGTTCCCGGCATCACGATCGACAAGAAGCGCATCATCACGAGCGACGAAGCGATCCACCTGAAGGAGATCCCGAAGTCGATCGCGATCATGGGCTCCGGGGCGGTCGGCGTGGAGTTCGGATCGATCTTCCGCCGCTTCGGCAGCGAAGTGACGATCATCGAATTGCTGCCGCGCATTGTTCCGATTGAAGACGCGGCGGTCTCGGCGGAGCTCGAGAAGTCATTCAAGAAACAGGGCATCAAGGTGTTGACCGGCACCAAGGTCACCAGCGCCAAGCCGGGAGCCAACGGCGTCGACATGGAAGCGCAGACAGCCGGATGGCAAGACGGTGAAGCTCAATGCGGAGTACCTGCTCGTGGCAACGGGCCGCGGCCCCGTCACCTCGGGCCTCGGCGCCGAGGAGGCCGGGCTGCAGATGGATCGCGGGTACATCAAGGTCGACAAGGAACTCAAAACGAGCGTCGCGGGAATCTCGGCGATCGGCGACGTGATTACGTTCGACAAACCGGGGCATCCGCAGCTCGCGCATCTCTCATCCGCCGAAGGCATCGTGCTGGCCGAGCGGATCGCCGGGAAGGAATACCGTCCGATCAACTACGACCAGGTTCCCGGTTGCACTTACTGCGATCCCGAGATCGGCAGCGTGGGCCTGACGGAAGCGCAGGCACAGGAGCGCGGCTACGAGGTCAAGACCGGCGCGTTCAAGTTCGGGGTGCTCGGCCGCGCCCGGATCGCTGGCGAGACCGAAGGGTTCGTGAAGATCGTCTTCGAGAAGAAGTACGACGAGATCCTCGGCGTCCACATGATCGGCCCGCGCTCGACGGAACTCGTCGCCGAAGCGACGCTCGCGCTGCGGCTCGAATGCACCGTGGAGGAGCTGGTGCGCACGATCCACGCGCATCCGACGATGTCGGAAGCGGTGGGCGAAGCGGCGCACGCGGCGCACGGCGCCGCGATCCACGCCTGACGCGGCCGACCCTGTCTCGATCGTGGCAAGCGGCCTTGACTAAACCCGTGTAGGATCGACTGAGCACCTATGGCTACAAACGTCGTCATGCCGCAAATGGGCGAATCGATTGCCGAGGGCACGATCGTCCGATGGATCAAGAAGGTTGGCGACTCGGTCGATCGCGATGAGCCGCTGTTCGAGATCTCGACCGACAAGGTGGACGCGGAGATCCCGTCGCCATCCGCCGGTGTCCTCACCGAGATCATGGTGAAGGAAGGGGAGACCGTCCCCGTCAACAGCGTCGTCGCGGTCATTGGCCAGGCCGGCGAGGCGACGGCTGCGCCCACAAGCGGGAATGGCAAAGGTGCCAGCGCCGTCCCTGCTGCCGCAGTCGGACAGCCGGAAACATCGCCGCCGTCGACAGGCACGCCGGTTGACGATCGTGCTTCGGCATCCGAAGCCCGCCCATCGTCAGCTGCCGCCCCGTCGACGACGAGCGCAGGACCTCTCTCGAGGGAAGACCTGCGCCGCCAGAAGTCGTCACCGCTCGTTCGCCGCATCGCGAAGGAGCACGATGTCGACATCCAGCACATCCAGGGCACCGGCATCAGCGGACGCGTGACGAAGACCGACATCCTCGGGTACATCGAGTCGGGTGGTTCGACAGGCTCACCACAGGGCGCGCAGACGAAACCGGCTGGTCCGTCTCGTGCGCTGCCTTCGCCCGGTCCGGCGTTCAAGCCCGGCGAGAGCGTGCGTATCGAACCGATGAGCGTGATGCGGAAGAAGATCGCCGAGCACATGGTGCTCAGCGCGCACACCTCGCCGCACGTCTATTCCGTCTACGAAGTGAACTTCGATCGTGTCTCGAAGCTGCGCGACAAGCGCAAGGCCGAATACGAGGCGGCGGGCGCCAAGCTGACCTTCACGGCGTTCATCGCCAAGGCCATCGTCGACGCGCTCCGGCAGTTCCCGATGGTCAACGCTTCGATCGACGGCGACGAACATCGTTTATAAGCGCGACATCAACCTCGGGATCGCGGTGGCGCTCGAGAACGGGTTGATCGTGCCGGTGATCCGCAACGCCGACGAAAAGAATCTGCTGGGATTGACGCGCGCGATCAACGACCTCGCGCAATCGAGCGCGCACGAAAAAGCTGAACCCCGACGAGGTCCAGGGGGGCACCTTTACCATCACCAACCCTGGGATCTTCGGCGCGCTCTACGGCCTGCCGCTCATCAACCAGCCACAGGTCGCGATCCTCGGCGTGGGCACCATCGAAAAGCGGGCGGTCGTGATCGACGATGCCATCGGCATCAGGCCGATGTGCAACCTGAGCCTCGGCTACGACCATCGATTGATCGACGGCGCCGACGCCGGCCGCTTCCTCGCTGACGTCAAGGAACGGCTCGAAAAGTTCGATGAAGCCTGGTGCTGAGAGCGCGCGTGATCGACGTCTCGCCGGCTGGGAGTGATCTCCTATGCCGAGGGGCTCGAACTGCAAAAGCAGCTCGTGGAGCAGCGGAAGCGGGGAGAGATTCCCGACCAGCTGCTCCTCCTGGAACACCCACCGGTCATCACCCTAGGCGTCAAGTCCCGCAACGATCGCTCCCACGTCATCGCGACAGAAGAAACCCTGGAGGCGGAAGGGGTCGAAATCTTCGAGACCGGCCGCGGCGGCGACGTGACGTATCACGGTCCCGGGCAGCTGGTGGGCTATCCGATCCTCGATCTGAAGCCCGATCGCTGCGACGTCCATAAGTACGTTCGCGACCTCGAGGAGGTGATGATCCGCACTTCCGCCGCCTTCGGCGTCACGGCCGGCCGGATACCGGGGCTCACGGGCGCCTGGGTCGGCCAGGAGAAGCTCGCGGCGATCGGCGTCCGGATCGCACGGTGGGTGACCAGCCATGGTTTCGCGTTCAACGTGAACACTTCGCTCCAGCACTTCGACTTCATCGTGCCCTGTGGAATCACGGATAGGGGAGTGACCTCCCTGGAACGCCTGCTCGGGCGCAACGTGCCAATGGCAGAGGTAGAAAACGCCATCGAGAACTCGTTCAGAGACGTTTTTTCCTTTTAATTCAACAACTTAGGTGGGAATCCTGAACATTTTTTAGAAATTGAACGGTGTTCGGAATAAGGGGCCGATTTCGGGTGTTTAGACCGATACGGAGGCCCCAGATGCGCCAGGCGACGACGGAAAAAGAATTAATCGGCCGGATGCAAGCGGGCGACACCACGGCCGTGGCCGATTTGTCGACGGTTTACGGACCGCGGATTCACCAGCTCGCGTTCCGCTACATGAAGAACTGGGAAGACGCCGAGGAAGTGACCCAGGACGTCCTGATGAAGGTGCATCGGAAGATTGCGGCCTTCCGTGGCGACGCGGCGTTGTCCTCGTGGATCTACCGGATCACGTTCAACACGGCGATGTCCCGTCTGCGGACGAGCCGTTACAGCCGGCCGCTGGAAGTCCAGGCGCCGGAGCAGTCGTCTGACTCGGACCGGCCGGCCGCCGAACCCGCGGACTGGACCGCGCTTGCGGACGACCGGATCCTGCGAACCGAGATGCGCGAGCGGCTGATCGACGGCCTGCAGCACCTGCCGGAGGTCTATCGCACGCCGGTGATCCTGCGCGACATCCAGGGGCTCTCCACGGAGGAAGCGAGCGCGATCCTTCGCGTGAAGCCGCAGACGCTCAAGTCACGGCTGCACCGCGGCCGCCTCATCCTGCGCGAGCATCTCGCCGACTTCGCCGGCGCGTTGACCTTGCACGAGCGGGAGATTCATTAGAGGCAGGACTGAAGTCCTGCGCTACCCCTCAAGCGCGTTCTCGAGCGCCGTTTGCTCGAGCCGCGTGAGCGCCGGCTGAATCACACGCTTCACGCCTCCGCGCTCCAACTCCACCGGCATCGCCACAATCCGGCCGCGGCCGGCATCTACGAAACAGGAAAACCGTCGGCGGGAGCCGTCGCACAACGCTTCGACGACGCGTGCGGCGGCGGACCCGAGTGCGTACGGCCCTGGCGGCCACAGCCCTGGAATGCGCGCGGTGATCGAGGCGATCTCGTGCGGCCCGAGGACGCTGGTCAGCGGCTGGCCGCCGATCGCGGCTTCTTGCCACGCGACGACGGTGTGCTTCGGAGGAACGCCGGCCACCGCGAGGGAGATTTCGACGGGGGAGCGGTCCGCGATCACCCCGCACACCGCGCGCAGAGCCGATTCCAATGCCAGCGACGCGGTTCCGAGGACGAGCGAGGGCGGAACGTGAAGCTCGGAGATGGCGCGCGTCATGACCTCGCGTTGCGTGGCGCCTGCGAAGACCAAGGGCGCGCCGACTCCGGCGTTGCGCAACTGACGTACGAGCGCCAGCCCGGCCTCACCGGAATGTTCCCCCTGCCCGCTGGCAGGGTCGGCAATCGCGACGACCTCGGCTCCGGCGGCCGCGAACAACGATTCGGCGGAGGTCACGGCGGCGCTGAAGTTCTCGACCGGGCCCGACTGAAGGATGTCGAGCGCTTTCCCCCGTGCGATGGTCCCCTCGGGATCGATCATGCGGACCTCGCGAACCCGGCTGCGGCCCGCGAGCGTGTGGGCCAGCGCGCTTCCGATCGGGCCGGCGCCGATGATCGCGATGAAGGGCATGCGGAATGATTATTCTAGTTCCATGACTCAGCTTTCAGGACGGGTGGCGCTGGTGACCGGCGGCTCGCGCGGCATCGGCGCGGCGATCGCAAAGGCGCTCGTCGAGGCCGGCGCGTCGGTCGCTTCCACCAGCCGTTCTGGCGGGGTGGCGAGCTCGGCGAGACTCAGGCAGATTACGGCGGATGTCAGAAATCCGGGTGAGGCCTCGCGGGCCGTCGAAGAAACGGTCGCCGAATTCGGCGGGCTCGACATCCTGGTGAACAACGCCGGAGTGGGACTCTTCGCGAACGTCGTGGACATGTCGGCCGAGCACTGGCACGACGTGATCGACACGAATCTCAGCGGCGTCTTTTACTGTTGTCATGCGGCGATTCCTCACCTCCGCCAGCGAGGCGGCGGCTGGATCATCAACATCAGCAGCCTGGCTTCGAAGAACGCCTTCGCGGGAGGCGCTGCCTACTGCGCGTCGAAAGCGGCCGTCAATCAATTCAGCGAAGCGCTGATGCAGGAGGTCCGTCACGACAACATCCGCGTGAGCTGCGTTCTGCCGGGATCGGTCGAGACAGGGTTCGGTCGCGGGATGATCTCGAAGGAGGGTTGGGCGCTGCGGCCGGAAGACGTGGCGCAGGTGGTGATGGACCTTATTGCGATGCCGGCGCGGAGCCTTCCCAGCCGGGTCGAGTTGCGCCCCTCGCGTCCCCCGAAGAAGTAGCCACCCGATGCAGAGCTGCGACGAGCGCTGCACGGTAGTGTGAAGGATCGGCAGTTCGCGCCGCGCGGTCGCGGGCGTGGCGACCGAACTCTCGCCTTCGTTCCGCAGACGCGAGCAGTCTCTCCAGCGCGTGCTTCAACTCCTCCACGTTGCCCGGTTCCACGAGTAGTCCGTTTCGACCGTCCTCTACCAACTCCGGGATCGCGTTGATGCGGGTGCCGACCGACGGGAGCCCGGCCGCCGCGGCCTCCTGGAAAACCATACCGAAGGCCTCGTCACGAGTCGGCAGCACGAAGATGTCGGCTTTCTGCCAGAGCGCGCGCCACTCAGGGGAGTAGGCGGTGATGCCGGTGTGCACGGTCACGCCTGCCGGCAGCCGCTCAAGGGGGTACGCGGTCACGACATCGAGCGTGGCCTGCCGCCCGAAGTCTGCCGCTTCCCAGGCCCTCAGCAAGAGATCTCCACCCTTTCGATAGAAGTCCCCTCCCATGAACAGCAGGCGCGGACGAGACCCGGCGGTTGCGGTTCGCTGGTAACGTTCGTCGATCCACAACGGGTCGAACGCGTCGAGCTGCACGGGGACGGGCATCACCAGGATTTCGGTTGTGCAATCCGGGTACTCAGCGCGGACACACGCCGCGGCCCACGCCGAAGCGGCGACGATCAAGCGAGCGGCACGGAAAATTTCGCCGTCACGCCGCGCGTTGGGGCGATACGAACGGACCTCGATCGCACGCACGCGCACGGTCGAGAACGCACCGCTGCGTGCAGTCGATGGACACGATCGACGGTGTCTGCCGCATGCGCTCGAGACTCGCATACGCCGTCGCCTGGTGGTGGAAGTGGAGCACGTCGAACCGCTGTCCCGCGGCTTCCAGCCTGGCGATGCGCCGACGAGCGGTCAGCCCGGCGTTCAGTTCCGCGCGATAGCGAAAGAGGTCGAGGTTGTGAAGGCCTGCCAGGCCGTCTGGCCAGAGCCTCGTGCACAGCAACCGCCTGGTGACGCGGTCGGAAAACGTCAGGTCGTTGGCGAGGACGATCTGGCGGGCGCAGATGCCGCCGGTTCCGCCCGCGAACTCCTCCGCGATGAACCGCGCGAACGTCTTCTGGCCGAGGATGCCGGAGTTGACGAAGAGCGCGCGGATCACCGCGGGGATTATGGCCTATTCAACGCGGAGCGCCACCGCCGGATGCACGCACATCATCACCGCCACGAATGGATGGTTATAATTCCGGCACGTGACTGCGCGTTCGATTGCCCACTACAACCTCCTGGACAAGATCGGCGAGGGGGGCCTCGGGGAAGTGTTTCGAGCGCGGGACACCCGCGTCGGCCGAACGGTCGCGCTGAAGCTCCTCCCCTCCGACCACACGGCCGTCGGCTGTCCGGATCAACTGCTCGCGGACGCACGTGCCGCCGCGGCCATTTCCCACCCCAATGTCGCCACGCTCTTCGATGTGGGGCATGCCGACGGCGTCTGCTATCTGGCCTACGAGTTCGTCGCGGGTTCGCCGCTTCGGGCGTCGATGACCGGTCTCCCCATGAACCCGCGACATGCGATCGAGCTGACGGTCCAGGTGGCTGACGCACTGGCCGACGTCGAGGCGGCGGGGATCTTCCACGGCGACGTGCGTCCGGAGACGATCGCGATCACGGCCAAAGGGGCGGCGAAGCTTCTCGATTGCGGCATGTCGCGCTGGACGCGCGGTGGGCACATCCGGCGGGCGGCTTCGTCCAACCCGTCCGAGCTCCCGTCCGAGGCCGCCGCGGTGCTGCCGTACTTGTCACCGGAGCAGGCCATCGGCCCCGAATGGGATGGCCGCGGCGACGTCTTCTCGCTTGCGACGGTCCTCTACGAAATGCTCACCGGTGAGAATCCCTTCGCCGACCCATCCCCCCAGGAAGTGATCGTGAACGTGACGCGGGTGAAACCGGCGCCGGTCTCGAGCGTGGCCCCAGGACTCCCTCCGGACGTGGATCGCGTGCTGGCCAAGGGGCTTGCGAAGAACATCGATCAGCGATACGAGAGTGCCGCGTTGCTGGCCGCGGCCCTGAGGGCGGCGCTGCCCCGTCTTGCAGACGAGACCCCCGAGGCCAAGCAAGCCGGCTACATGCTGCCGATCGACGATCGTGCGGATCGTGTGCCGATGGCCGTGTGGGTGGCGGTCGGGGTGGGGCTTGCCGTGCTGCTGGCGCTCGTCTACTGGGCGCTGCGATAGAGCAGGTTCCCGAGCTTCTCGGAATCGATGTTGGCGCCCGAAAGCACGATGGCGGCGCGTTTTCCGTCCAGATCCAATCGCCGCGTCCGTACGGCCGCAATGGCGACCGCCGTCGCTCCCTCGATGATCAACTTTTCGTGGTGTGCCACAAACGCGATGGCGTCGAGCGTCTCTTCCTCTCGGACCACCACCACCTGTTGAACGAGGTTGCGCACCAGCTCGAACGTCGGGCTCTCCGGGTCGAGGTTCCCAGTCAATCCATCTGCGATCGTGTCACCGACGTCGATGGTCACGATGTGTCCGGCGGCGAGACTCCGCGTAAATGGCGTGGACGCTTCTACTTCAGCGCCCATCACCATGGCGCGACCGCGTGCCGCGACGGCGGCGCCGCTGATCAGTCCACCGCCGCCGATCGAAGCAACGATGGCGTCGATGTCGGGGATGTCTTCAAGGATCTCGAGCGCAACGGTGCCGGCCCCCGCGATCACATCCGGGTGCGCATAGGGGGAGATGAACAGGGCCTCCCCCGTGGCGGCGTGCGCCTTGGCGCGGCGTTCGGCCTCGTCGTAATCGGCGCACGGCCGCAACTCGGCGCCGGCCGCCTTGATTGCCTCGACCTTCGTCCGGGGAGCGGTTTCGGCAATGTAGACGGTGAGATGGAGCCCTGCAGCCGCGGCGGCGTGCGCCATCGCCCGCCCGTGATTGCCGGCCGACGCGGTCACCACGGCGGGGGCTTGCGCCTCGTTTCTCTCCACGAGCCTCAGCACGGCGTTGGTCGCGCCGCGAATCTTGTACGAAAACGTGGGCTGTAGCGTCTCCAGCTTCAGGAAGATCTCTCCCCCGGTGGCCGCCGACAGAGCCGGCGAATGGCGAAGCGGCGTTCGAAGCACGCGGCCGCGAATGCGGGAGGCGGCCGCCTCGACGTCCGCGAGTGAAACGCTCACTTGGCCTCGGAGAGGATCTTGTCCAGGTTGGCCGCGAACGCGCTGCGCGCCATGACTTCGTCCACCCCGGCCTCTCGTGCCGCGAGGATCGTCCTGGTATCGACGTGCGAAACGAACCCCATCGTCGGTATTGCCGCGAGCACAGGATCCTGGCGCAGCGCCTGGACGGTCTGGATCGCGTCGATCTTCGGCGAGTTGAGGTCGAAGATCACCAGGCGCGGTCTGACCGCACGGGCCTGCGCGAGGATGTCGCCGGGCGTTCGCGCGAAAGCGAGTTCAGCACCCGCCAGTTTCGCGGTAGTTCGGATTTTGGATGAGAAGAGCAGGTCGTCCACGGCGATGAGAATCATCTGCCGAAATTCTATCGCGGCGGGCCGATGGCAGCGGCTCGAGTTGGTAGAGCAGCCTGCCGTTCCTGAAGGCCGACGCGATGAAGGTGAACAGCAGCGCGACGATTGCCACCACACCGCCGAGGTCGAACAGGAGCACCTGCTGCCCGCCGATCGTGATGTAGGGCGTCCGCATGATCTGCAGCGTTCCGATCGCAAGGAGAATCCGCAATTCGGTGGGCCCGAACTTCCAGAACGAAATGCGGAAGGTGCCCACCGCGTGCGTCGCCAGAGCGATCTCGATCGTCAGCAGGTAATACGCGATGAGGAAGCCCGCCGCCACCAGCGGCGACATGAACCCGCCGAGCGCAAATCCGCCGAGCAGGAACAGGATGCCGACCGCGTCGAGCACATGATCGACGTAGAAGCCGTAGCGCGGCCGCTCGTGTTTCCGGACGCGCGCCAGCGTGCCGTCGAGGCTGTCGCCGAACCAATTCAGCACGAGCATGCCGATGGCGGTCAACATCGCCGCTTTCGAGGAGGGGCCGACCCAGTAGCAGATCCCTGCCACGAACATCGCGAGACCCGCGAGCGTGGTCAGGTGGTCAGAGTTGATGAACGCCGGCAGGCGTCCGGCCATCCAGATCAGGCACCGCTTTTCGATCGCTGCCAGCACGCTGGTGTGGACGCGCACCGCTTCCTTGTAACCGTTTGTCGTCATGTCACTTGGGAATGCGAAAATAGGGGTCGGACAGGCTCATGATTCTCGAAACCCGCGCAGTTCCTCCGTTTTTCAAGAATGGCTACCTGGTGGGGTGTCAAGACACCCGCCAGGCCGTATTGATCGATCCTGGCGACGAGGTGCACGAAATGCTGACCGCCATCGAGCACCATCAGCTCGAGATGCGATACATCTTGTTGACCCACGCGCACCTGGATCACGTCAGCGGCGTCGCCATCGCTCGAAGCGCCCTGGACGTGCCGATCTGGCTACACAAGGACGACCTCTTCCTTTACGACGGCGTTGTGCAGCAAGGGATGATGTTCGGCATCGAGGTCGACAAGCAGCCGAAACCGGATCGGTTCTACGAAAACGGTCAGACGCTGGAATTCGGCAATTACGAGGTGGCCGTGCACCACACGCCAGGGCACTGTCCGGGCGGCGTCTGCCTGGCGGTCAAGCACCGCCGGCGCACGGAGACCGCGCTGTTTGTGGGAGACACGCTGTTTGCCGGTTCGATCGGCCGCACCGACCTGCCAGGGGGCGACATGGACACGCTGATGGCGTCGATCCGCGGCGTGTTGCTCAGTTTTCCAGATGAGACGCCGGTCTATTCAGGTCACGGGCCCGTGACGACCATCGGCCGCGAGAAAATGTCGAACCCGTTCCTTACGACTGCGTGACGGTCAGCTCCACGCGGCCGATACCCAGCCGGTCACCCGGTTTCGCCGTCGCCCGCTTGTCGATGCGCTGACCGTTCAGGAACGTGCCGTTCGTGCTGTCGAGATCGACCACTTCGAGTTCGGTCGCCCCGGCGGTCACGCGGCAATGCACGCGCGACACCAGGGCGGCGTCCACGATGAACTCTGCCTGTGGCGCGCGTCCGACGGTTTTCGAATTGCCTGGCAGGATCCGGAACGTCAGGTCCGGCTCGGTTCCTTCTTCAGTTTTCAACAACCACATGTACGTTCAGGCAGCCTTGATGGCGGTGATGAGGTCGATGATCGCCTTCTTTCCATCGGCGAAGTACATCAATGCATTGTCGGCCGCGAAGAGCGGATTGGGAATACCCGCGAAGCCGGGGCTCAGGCTGCGCTTGATGACGACCACGCTGCGTGCTTTGTCCACGTCGAGGATCGGCATGCCGGCGATGGCGCTCGTCGGATCCGTCCGTGCGAGCGGGTTCACGACGTCGTTGGCCCCGATGACGATCGCGACATCGGTCTGCTGGAACGACGAATTGATCTCGTCCATCTCCTTCAGCTTGTCATACGGGATGTCTGCTTCGGCGAGCAGCACGTTCATGTGACCCGGCATGCGGCCCGCCACGGGGTGGATCGCGAACTCGACTTCCGTGCCCTTCGACTCCAGCAGGTTCATCAGGTCGCGCACGGCGTGCTGCGCCTGCGACACCGCGAGGCCGTAGCCCGGCACGATGACGACGCGGCGGGCGCCGTCGAGCACCATCGCGATATCGTCCGCCGACGCGCTCTTGACCTTGCCCGGCATAGACATCGTCGGCCGCCGGGCCCGCCGGAGGCCGCACCCATGTTGCCCAGCAGGACGTTGGCGAGCGAGCGGTTCATCGCCTTGCACATGATCTGCGAGAGGATGATCCCGGAGGCGCCGACCAGGGAGCCGGTGATGATCAGGACCTCGTTGTTCAGCACGAAGCCAGTCGCGGCTCCCGCGAGTCCCGAGTACGAGTTCAGCAGCGCAATCGCGACCGGCATGTCGGCGCCGCCGATGGGAATCGTGAGGAGCACCCCGAGCACCGATGCAACCAGCACGATCGCCCAGTAGGCCGTCGTGAGATCGCGCTCGGGATTCATCGTCATCCAGACCGTCAGCGCGAGCACCGCCACGCCGAGCGCGATGTTCAACGGTTGCTGGCCGGGGAAGTGAATCGGCTTGCCCGGAAGCAGGAACTCCTGCAGCTTGTCGAACGCAACCAGGCTGCCCCAGAAGGTGACCGCGCCGATCAGTCCCGACAGCGCTGTCGCGATAACGAATTGCGCCGAGGGGATGGCTTGCACGTCGTAGAGCGCGGCGCCCGCCACCAGCACCGACGCACCGCCGCCGAGGCCGTTCAGCAGGCCGACCATCTGCGGCATGGCGGTCATCTGGATCCTGAGCGCGAGCAAGGCGCCGAGTGCCGAGCCGACCAGGATCGCGGCGAAGATCAGCGCGAACGCCTGGGTACCGGCGCCCGAGGACGTTGCGATCGAGCAACGTGGCGACGATGGCGACGAGCATGCCCACCGCGCCCAGCAGGTTCCCGCGCACCGCCGTGCGCGGGTGCGAGAGCCCCTTCAAGCCGAGAATGAACAGGATCGAGGCGGCGAGATAGGCGAGGTTCAGAACCCAGGTGCTCAACGCTCAGTCCTTCTTCTTGAACATGCCGAGCATCCGGTGAGTGACCAGGAAGCCCCCGACCACGTTGATCGTCGCGAGCACCACGGCGATGAACCCGAGGATCGTGGAGATCTTGCTAGGCGTAGCGACCGAGAGCATCGCACCGATGACGGTGATGCCAGAGATCGCGTTCGATCCAGACATCAACGGGGTATGCAGCAACGGCGGCACCTTGTTGATGAGTTCGAAGCCGATGAAGATCGCCAGGACGAATACCGTCAGCGCGCCGACGAATACCTCCATCAGAGCAACTCCTTCACGCGAGGATGGACGACCTCGCCTCCGCGCGCGAGCAGCGTCTCGCGCGTGATCTCGTCCTGGATGTCGATCGGGAACGACGGCTGCTTCGCGCCTTCTTTCCCGAGCAGATGCAGCAGGAACGTCACGATGTTTTTCGAGTACATCTGGCTGGCGTGGTACGGCGCCAGCGAGGCGGGATTCGACGGACCGAGGATCGTCACCCCCTTGTGCACGACGGTCTCATCCGGTCGTGTGAGCTCGCAGTTGCCACCGCGCTCGGCGGCAAGGTCCACGACGATCGATCCGGGCGGCATCGCCTCGACCATCTCCGCGGTCAGGAGCTTGGGCGCCGGCCGGCCCGGGATCAGCGCGGTCGTGACGACGACGTCGCTGTTGGCGACGACCTTGAGCATCATCTCGCGCTGCCGCTTGTAGAAGCTTTCGTCCTGCGCCTTCGCGTAGCCCCCCTTGTCTTCGGCATCCGCGGTTTCCATCGGCAGTTCGACGAATTTGGCGCCAAGGCTCTGCACCTGTTCCTTGGCGGCCGGCCGAACATCGTAGGCCTCGACCTTGGCCCCGAGCCGGCGCGCGACGGAAATGGCCTGGAGGCCGGCAACGCCCGCTCCGACGACAAACACTCGCGCAGGGGAAACGGTACCGGCGGCGGTCATCAGCATCGGGAACATGCGTGGTAGTCCGACAGCCGCGAGCAGCACGCCCTTGTAACCGGCCACCGTCGCCATCGACGACAGCGCATCCATCGTCTGCGCCCGCGTGATGCGCGGCATCAGCTCCATTGAGAAGAGGTTGGCGCCGGATCGCGCGAGCGAGGCGACGCCGGCGGGGGACCCGAGCGGATCCGCAAAGCCGATCACGGTCTGGTTGTTCTTGAGTCGCGCGGGTTCGCCGGGAGCGGATCGGACCTGGAGGATGACGTCGGAGGTGGCAAAGACGTCCGACCGGCTGCCGGTGGACGCGCCTTGTGCCTGATATTGTTCGTCGGGAAAGCCGGCTGCCGTCCCGGCTCCCGCCTCGACGATCACGTCGAGGCCGGCTTTCTTGAGAGCTGGGACGGATGCAGGGATCAGGGCGACCCGCGTTTCCCCTGCCGCGGATTCCCTGGGGACGCCGACCTTCATATGCTGCGAAAGTGTAGTGCAAGTGACGACTGGGGTGACCAAACTGGCAACTCGGTCCACCGATTTCTCGTCATTGGTGCTTCGGAGGTTCTATGAGAAGCAGTCTCGCGGCGGTGGCGTTGCTTTTGTTGGTCGGGTCACCCGCATTGGCACAAAAGAAGCCGGCAGCAGCCAAGCCGATCGTCTACGACCTGACGATCCAGGCCGATGGCGCGGCGTACACGGGAACGATGGAGCTGACGGTGGCGGGCGGGAAGGTGAGCGGCGCGATGAACATCACGCAGCCGACCGAGATCACGGGCAAGCCGGCGGGCACGTCCAACGGCTGGAGAGATGAAGCTGGATTTCCCCTATCGCATGGTGCAGCGCGGTTGCGACGGGCAGATCGCCATGGACATCAAGATGCCGGCCAAAGCCGGCGCAGGCCCGGCGGCGGGGACCGTCTCCATCACCGGATGCGGTCGCACCGAGGCCAACAAGCTGCCCGGCACCATCGAGTTGAAGGCCCAGGCGCCGAAGAAGAAATAGCGCTACTTCTTGAGAGAGTCGGCGATCCGCGTCGCGACTTCGGGAGCGACGACTTTCTCTTTCTCTTTCACCAAGAGGTGGTTGATCCCCGAGATCGTCTCCACCTGGACGGGCGGGCTTTTCTTCCGTTTGCGCGCCACCTCCGCCAGGCGTTCGCCGTGCTGTGGCGGTACGAGTGTATCGAGTGCTCCCTGAACGATCAGGATTGGCTGCTTCACTCGTGAGATCACGGTCGCCGGGTCGAAGATGAGAAGGCTCCTGAACCAGGGGGTGTCGGCCTGCTTCCGGACGTCCCTCGGGAGGGCCTCCCATCCGACGCCCGAGATCACCGCCAGCTGAATCCGCTTCTGCAATTCGATCTTCTCGCTGCGCTCCGCTTCGCTCGCGTTCATCTGCGTCAGTTGCTGCATCTGCTGTTCGAGGACGAACTCAGACCCACGCACGCCGGGGGTCGCGACGAGAACCAGCGTCGCGATCTCGTCTTCCCGCGCGGCCGCAATCATGGCGACGAGCCCCCCCTCGCTGTGCCCGAGGACGGCGATCCGGCGCGTGTCCACGTCGCGCCGCTTCTCGATCCAGCGGTACACGGCCAGGAGGTCCTCGGCTGAATCCTCGAGGGTCGCGCTGTCGACGCGCCCCCCGCTCTGCCCGAAGCCACGCCTGTCGTACCGAAGCACCAGGATGCCACGCTCGGCGAGCGCGCCGGCCAGCTGCTGGTAGACGGCCACACCGGCAAGGGATTCGTCGCGATCTGTCGCTCGCGCCCCGGGCACCAGGATCACCGCTGGATGCCGCAACCGCCCGGCCGCCTGGGTCGGCATCGTGAGCGTTCCCGCGAGCGTGAACCCGTGTGCGGGAACCTTCACATCCGAGTCGGTCGCATTGCGCGTCGTCTGCCGCCGCACCGACACCGCGGCGAGCTCGGCGCGCACGACCGACAGACCGCCGGAGGGCAGCTCGAGACGCGCCAGGCGTCCGGACGGATCGACCGTCACCGTCGCGGGTAGCGGCGCTCCCGCGTTCTGAAAAACGACTTCGTAGGACTTCCCCGTCACCGCTCCACCAGGCAATGGGAGCTGCTCGTCGCGGACGGCCTTCACGACCGCCTTGGCTTCTCCCTGGGGAGGCAGATAGACGGGAATCTCGAGGCCGGGCTGCGCGCCCGCGAGACGCGCCGCCAGGGCTTCATACGCGGCGAAGAACCCGTTCGGAAGGACGACCGTGCGCGCCGAGATCTGGTCGGTCTTCGAGTTGGTGCGGCCGTCCTGGGTAATCTCGTTGATGGCCGTCGTCATTCCAAACGAGGTGCGCAGCCCGACGTCGCGCTTGCCGAACGTGGCGTCGATGGCGAGCTCGATGGGTTGCCAGTCGCTGCTGTAGCGGACCTGGAAGCTGGTGATCGTGATGTCGATTGGGGGAGCGTGACGCCCGGTACTCGAGATGATCCTGTCGCTGCCCGACGTGCCGATGGTGACCTGCTCGATGCCGATCTGCCTGCCACCGGAGAAGACGATGAACTCCGTCGTGCCACCCTGGGCTGCCGCCGCGGCAGGCATCGCCAACGCCACGACCAGTGCGGCGGTAAACTTACGTAAGAAGTGCATTTACTTGAGGATACCGAACTTAGCGGCCAACATCCAAGGATCCCCTACTTGCCACCGACAGACGATTACCAGGCGCTGCACGAGCGCGCAGGCTTTCTCGAACGCGCCGACCTCGGCCGCTTGCGGCTGCGCGGCGCGGATCGCCGTTCGTATCTTCATGGCATTTTGACGAACGACATAGAGGTCCTGGCCGCGGGCGCGGGAACGTATGCGGCGCTGCTGACGCCGCAAGGACGGATGATCACCGACATGCACGTCTACGAGCTCGGCGGCGAAACGCTCGTGACGCTGCCGGCGTCGCTCGCCGCGGCGACGCGCGATCGGCTCGACCAGTTCGTCTTCAGCGAGGACGTCCAGGTCGAAGACACGACAGAGGCCACGGTCCAGTTCGGTGTCTACGGGCCTGCCGCCGCGGACGTGGTGGCGCGCCTCTCGCTGACCCCTGCGGCGGTGGTTGTCGCGAGCCGCGATTTCGGTGTCGACGGGTTCGAGGTGGTGGCGCTTCGCGACCAGCGAGTCGAGTTGGAACGTCAGCTCGCAGCGTTGGGAGCGTTGGCAGTCGACGCCGCCACGGCGGACGTGGTTCGCGTGGAAGCGGGCCTTCCGAAGTTCCTGGTGGACATGACGTCCGAGACCATTCCTCTCGAGGCGGGAATAGAAGGGCGCGCGATCAGCATGACGAAGGGCTGCTATCCAGGCCAGGAAGTCATCATTCGCGTGTTGCATCGCGGTGGCGGCCGCGTGGCGAAGAAACTCGTCGGCGTCGTCTTTCAGGATGGAACGTTGTTACCGACAACCGGGGAGAAGGTGAAGTCGGGGGACCGGGAGATCGGCGCGCTGACCAGCGTCGTGGTGTCGCCTCGCCTGTCGCGCCCGATTGCGCTGGGGTACGTTCACCGCGATTTTGTCGAGCCCGGTACGGCGGTGACCGTAGGGTCCAGCGCCGCGGAGATCGCGGCGCTGCCGTTCTAGCCGAGCGCGTCGGCAGACTTCGCCCCGTAGAACTCGAACCAGGGGCGCGCGGCCTTCAAGCGGTCGTTCACGTTGGCGATGTTCTTCACACCCTGGTCTTCGAGCCAGGAACGAAACGCCTGTCCGCCCTGCTTGCCGTAAATCGGGATCCCGTCCTTCCATGTCGCGCGGCCGCAGAGGACCCCGGAGAATTTCGTCCCGGCTTCAGCGGCCAGCTCCAGCGATTCCGTGAACTCGGCGTTGCTGACACCGGCTGAAAGATAGATGAACGGCTTGGTCGCCACCTCGGCGGAGCGGCGGAAGAGGTCCATCGCCTCCTGCTTCGAGTACGCCTTCTGACCGCCGAACCCCTTCGTGCCCTCGACGAACTTCAAGTTGATCGGAACCTCGACCTTCATCACGTCCACGCCGTAGCGATCCTTGGTGAACTCCTTCATGCTCCCGGTCACGATCTCCGGCTTCTTCTTCGCGAAGTCGAGGCCCTTCTCGTCGGCCCCTTCTTCGTAGCCGACGAACTCGAGGAAGAACGGAATGTCGTTGGCGCGGCACTCGTCGCCGATGCGTTCCACCCAGGCGTGCTTGTGGTCGTTGATGTGCTTCGGATCGAACGGCGTGTAGTAGAGGAGGATCTTGAGGCAGTCGGCGCCCGCCTCCTTGAGGCGGCGAACGGACCAGACGTCGAGCAGGTCGGGCAGGCGTCCGGGGGTGTTCGCGTCGTAGCCGGTCTTCTCGTAGGCCAGGAGCAGGCCGGAGCCCTTCGCCCGCCGCTTGCTCGCGGGAATGCCCCATTCCGGGTCCAGGAGGATCGCGCTCGCGTGCTTCGTCAGCACTTCGGTGACGTGCGTCTTGAACTCCTCCATGTCGCGGTCGCCGATGTCGCCGCCCTTCTCCTTGGCGAGCGCCTTCTTCAGCGAACCACGCTGGTCCATCGCGGCTGCCGCGATGACGCCGCGGTCGTTCGAGACCGCCTTCATGCCGGCGAGCTTCCCTGCGCTGATCTTCATAATCAGAAATCTTATAACGGGAAATGCGCCTCTTCCACGGCGGCGGCGGCCACCGCGCCGTTCACGATTTCCTCGATCGGCAGCGCCGCTTCGGCACGTTCCAGCTCCCAGCGCTTGGCTTTCGTGGCCGGGTGGCGGGGAGTGAAGAGGGTGCAGCAGTCCTGGTCGGGAATGATCGAGATCTCGTAGGTGCCAAGACGTTGTGCGGCGGCGGTGATTTCGTCCTTGTCCATGCCGATCAGCGGCCTCAGCACCGGCATCGAGACGACCGAGTCGATCGACGACAGGTTCTCGAGCGTCTGCGATGCCACTTGACCCACCACTTCGCCACTCACGAGCGCCTGCGCGCGGTTGCGCCGCGCGATCGCTTCCGCGATGCGCATCATGAGGCGGCGGTAGATCACGACTCGCAACGGCGGTGCGACCGAGAGCACCACCTGCTGCTGGATCTCGCCGAACGGGACCATGTAGAGGCGCGAGTCGTACTGGAACTTGGTGAGCAGTGCGACGAGCTCACGCGCTTTCTCCTGCGACGCTCGCGACAGGATCGGGTAGCTGTGAAAGTGCACGAAGATGACGCGGCAGCCGCGGCGCATCATTCGCCACGCGGCCACAGGTGAATCGATGCCTCCCGATAACAGGCAGGCCACGCGTCCGCTCGTACCCGCGGGCAGGCCTCCGGCGCCCGGCTCCTTGCCGAAGTAGTAGAAGGCTTCCTCGGTCAGCGCCTCGACGTGGATCGTCAGTCCGGGATTGCCGAGATCGACCCGCCAACCGCGGGCTTCCTTGATGCGCCCTCCGATCTCGCGCTCCATTTGTGGCGAGGTCAAAGGGAAGCGCTTGTCGGCCCGGCGCGCCGAGACGCGGAAACTCTCCGTCTGCCGATCGCCGAGGTCCTCGAGGATCTGCTGCGCGATCGCATCGACGTCCAGCGGCGCGCTACGCGCCCGCGCGAAGTTGGCGACGCCGAAGACGTTCTCGAGGCGACGGCGTACGGTGTCCCAGTCGGCGCTCGCGTCGAGCACGAGCTCGATGCGGCCCATGAGCACCCGCACTTCGCGCACACCGGTGCCCTTGGTCGCCGTCCTGAGGTTCCTCGCCAACCGCGAGACGAACCACGGACGGTTGTTACCCTTGAGAGCGATCTCCTGGTAGTGAACGACGATAGATCTCACGCGGATTCAATTATCGCGCGTGCGGCGCGGTGGCCGCTGAGCACCGCGCTTTCGATCGTCCCGGGCAAGCCGGTATCGATCCAGTCTCCGGCCAGATAGAAGTTCCTCAACGGCGTCGTCGTTGCCGGCCGCGGCGGCTGGCCCGGGCTGAGAGAGAAGGTCGCGTGTTTCTCCCGCACGACCGTCGCGCGGATCAACCTGGCGTCGCGCGCGCCCGGCACGCTGGCGGCGACTTCTCGCGCGGCGAGGTCGATGAGTTCCTGGCTGCCTTTCGGCGATAGCGATCCCGCCGCGCTCGAGACAAGCGAGAGATGGGAGGCCGTCTCGCCGAACACGCGCCGCTTGTCGAACACCCATTGCATCGACCGTCCCGGCAATCCCACGAATGGGTCGTCCATGACGATCCGGTCGTACCAGAGGTTGACCGTCACGATCGGCATCGATCCTGTGTTCTCAGCGTTGTGAACGATCGCGGACATGCGCGCTGGAAGGTCGGGGAACAGCGTGCGCAACTGGTGCCAGGGCACGGTGGAGATCACCGCGTTGGGGACGATGCGTTCGCCGCGCACGTCCACGGCCGTGACGCGGTCGCCATCCGTGATGACGCGTGCGAGGGCGTCCGTTCTGACAGCGCCGTGTCGCGCCTCGATGTAGGCGCGTGCCGGGGTCGCGTACATCTCGTCCAGCGGCTTGGCCGGCATGACGAGGGCTGAGGCCCTGCGGCTGGGGCCGAACAACTCGGCGAGCACGCGGACGAAGGGGGCCGCCGCTGCGTCCGCGATCGGCTGGTTGAGTGCGGCCACGGCGAGCGGCTCCCATAGCCATTCGATGATCCGCGGCCGTTGTCCGTGCCGCCGCAGCCAGTGGTCGACGGTCAGTTGCGCGGCGTCAACGGGAGCGTTCGTAGAGAGGCGGCTCTTGAGCAGCGTCGGGCCCAGCCGCAGTGCGGCGAGTCGATCGGCGAGCGGCAACGCCGGCCACGTCATGACGCCGCCGAGGAGATGTAGCGGCGGTGGCAGCGGCGGGCACCGCAACAGCGTCCGCCGTCCGTCGGTGTCGAGGAACGGAATCGCGAGAGAGTCCTGGATGCGGACGTTGCCCAGCGCGCCGATCCGCTCGAGGAACGCCAACGTCTCGCGGTAGCAGCCGAACATGACGTGCTGGCCGTTGTCCACGATCTCGCCGGTCTCGCGATCCGGAAATGCGGTCGCGCGTCCGCCGAGCCTGGGGCGCGCGTCCAGCACGAGCACCTGTTGGCCGCGCTCCGCGAGTAGCGCCGCCGCGCTCAGACCGGCAAACCCGCCCCCAACGACCACGATCACGGGGTCTGACCCTGGTCTGACCTAGGTTTGACCCCAGTCTGACCCTGGTCTGACCCCGGTTTGACCCCGGTCTGACCCTGGTCTGACCCCGGTCTGACCCTCGCGGGGCCTAGGACGAGGATGCGGAGCCAGGTGAGGGCGGCGATCAGGGCGCGGCGGGGACGCGGGATTCGGATGACGCGGGTGAACACGTCGTAGTCGGCGCGCTCGATCTTGGTCAGGATCGCTTTGTAGATCGCCCCCATGATCTCCGCGGCGACGAGGCGCCGCGCGTCGCCGCGCGGCAACGCAGCGGCAGCCCGAGCGTAATAGTCGCGCGCCCGGGCGCCCTGGTGATGCAGCAGTGCCTGCACCTGCTTCGAGCGCACGCCGCTGCCGGCGTGCTTCGCCTCGCCTCGCAAGTCATCCTCAGTGCAGCCGAATCGCCGCAGGTCCTCTTGCGGAATGTAGACACGGCCGCGCGCGAGGTCTTCCGGGACATCGCGGAGGATGTTGGTCAGTTGCAGCGCGACCCCGAGATCCACCGCATAGTCGCGCGCGCGGGGATCGCGGTATCCAAAAATTTCCAGGCACATGAGGCCCACGGCGGATGCCACCCGGATGCAGGTACCGATACAGGTCGTCGAAGGTCTCGTATCGGCGCGAGCCGATGTCCATCGCCACGCCCTCGACCAGCGCGCGGAAGGCCGAGTGCGGCAAATGGAAGCGATCGACGAGCGGGGCGAGCGCTCGCCCTTGCGGCGTCTGCGGCGAGCCTTCGCCAAAGACGGCCGCGACTTCACGTTTCCAGCGCTCGACCTCTGAGGCGGCATCTTCGACGCCCGCTTCGTCGACGGCGTCGTCCACGGCCCGGCAGAAGTCCCAGACGATGCCAATCGCTTCGCGTTTCTCGGCCGGGAGGACAAGAAAGGAGTAATAGAAGTTGGTGTCGCGCGCCATCAGGACTTTCCGAGCAGCGTCGCCGCCGCCAATGCCGGGAGGTCGCGCTTCCCGATCGTCGGCCGGCTGTGCAGTGTGTCGTACTCGAGCGCTTCAACCTTGTCGAGAATCCGTAACCCTCCGGCCCACGTGGCGCGGAGTTCGTAGCGCAGCCGCCCGCGGACGTGCTCGGCGACGGGACGTCCGGCCTCGAACAGCGCGCGAGTGACGACGACGCACGACCGGAGGGCCGACTTCCACTCCGCGGTCATGGCATCTCGGTCGAGATCGGCTTCTATCGCTCCTGCCTTCTCGAACTCTTCGCGCGGGACATAGAGGCGGCCGCGCCTCCAATCCACGCCGAAGTCCTGCCAGAAATTTGCGAGCTGGAGCGCGGTGCACAGGGCGTCGGACGCGCGCATCGCCTTGTCGTCGGTGACACCGGCCACTCGAAGAACCAACCGTCCGACGGGATTGGCCGATCGCCGGCAATAGTCCATGACCTGATCCCAGGTGTCGTAGCGGTTCACCAGGACATCTTGCCGGAACGCGCTGAGCAGGTCGTTGAGCAGATCGACCGGCAATTCACACTGGCGCATGCTGTGCGCGAGCGCCTGAAAGACGGGATCCTCGACTGGCTCACCGCGCGCGGCGGTGTAGAGCAGGGCACGCCAATGATCCAGCAGGCCGAGGCGCTCGTCGGGGGTGTAGCCCGGTTCGTCAGCGAAGTCATCGGCGGTACGTGCGAAGGCATATATCGCCGCAATATGCGGGCGCATGCGGGCGGGCAGCAGCCACGAGGCGACAGGAAAGTTCTCGTAGTGAGCGCTCGCGATGCCGATGCAGTGCGCGTACGCCCGGTCGAGCTGATTCACCACTCGAGCTCGGGCGCGCCCGCACGGGCGTTGGCGGCTCGTGCGAGCACGAACAGCAGGTCCGACAGCCTGTTCACGTAGACGAGGACCTCTTCGTCGACGGCGTTCTCTCCGAGCGACACGATCGCACGCTCGGCCCGGCGGCAGACGGTGCGGGCGACGTGGAAGGCGGCGCCCCCGGGCGACCCACCCGCAAGGACGAAACGCCGGAGTGGCGGCAGGCCGGCTTCGAGCTCGTCGATCCACTGTTCGAGTCGCGCCGTGTCCTCTGCGGTCACCGAAGCCTTCGTGACTCGTTCGGCGATTCGATGCGACGGATCGGCAAGCCGCGACCCGAGGGCAAACAGATCGCGCTGAATGCGTTCGACCATGGCATTGAGCTGCGCGTCCGTCAGGGACGCGCGCGCCAGGCCGAGCCAGGCGTTCAGTTCGTCGACGTCACCGTACGCCGACACGCGGGGATCCGCTTTCGACACGCGCGTGCCGTCGAAGAGGCCGGTCTCACCGCGATCGCCGGTCCTGGTGTAGATTTTCACGGTCTGATTATAAGAGCCGCCAAGAGACAACCCGCGCTTCCGCCTCCCTCCAGCCGCCAGTGGTTTCGGCGGCGACTGCTCGCGTGGTACCGCCGCAACGGTCGTGACCTGCCCTGGCGCAATACGACCGATCCGTACCACATCCTCGTGTCGGAGGTGATGCTGCAGCAGACGCAGGTGGATCGCGTGCTGCCGAAGTACCACGAATGGCTGGGAAAATACCCGACGCTTCAAGCGCTCGCCGACGCACCCGAAGCCGACGTCGACAGCACCTGGCGGCCGCTCGGGTACAACATTCGCCCCCGCCGCTTGCACGCGATCGCCCGCGAATCGGTCACCCATTACGGCGGCAACCTGCCCGACGACGAGGAAACGCTGCTCTCGTTCAAAGGGATCGGCGAGTACACGGCCGGGGCGGTGCTGAGCTTTGCCTTCGGACAGCGGAAAGCCATTCTGGACACCAACGTCGCGCGGGTCCTGTTCCGGATCTTCGTCGGTCGCGGCGATCCCAAGGCGCACGCGATGCGCCGGCATCTCTGGGAGGTCTCGCGGACGGTCCTTCCGATGCGACACGTGTTCGACTTCAACCAGGCACTGATGGATTTCGGCGCGACCCTTTGCACCGCCCGAAAGCCCCAGTGCAACGCCTGTCCCATGCAGAACAAGTGCGCATCCTTCGATGTCTTCTCCCGGTGACCTGCCGAAAATCGTCGTGACCGCCGCGGTCATCAGGCGCGGCGACGCGTTTCTGGTGACCCGGCGGCAGCAGGGCGTGCATCTTGAAGGCTACTGGGAGTTTCCAGGCGGCAAGTGCGATGCCGGGGAATCGCTCTCGACATGTCTGCAGCGGGAGATCCGTGAAGAACTGGACGTCGACGTGCGAACCGGTCGCGAAGTGTTAGCAACCGAACATGCCTATCCGGAGCGCGTCGTCGAACTGCACTTTCTCGAGTGCGAATTGCTCGGCAATCCACGACCACTGCTCGGACAGGAAATGCGATGGGTGGCGACGCAGTGAGTTGAGAACCCTCACATTTCCACCAGCCGACGATGAACTGATCGACCTGCTCGAGCATCTGCTTCCGTAAAAATGTTGTAAAGAGAATCGGTCTTTCCACGCATGGTGTTTTGGCGTAGAGTTCATCCTCCCGGTAACACACATGCTGCCTTTCCTTCTCACCGCATTGGTTCCGCGTCTTCCCGTCCGCGGCCGTACGTGGCTTGAAGCGGAGATGGCGTCGATGATGCCGGGACGCCCGGCCGATGAGATCCGCCGCGCCTACGATGCCGCATCACGGCACGCCGGCCGCGTCGAACTGAAACTGGCGGAAGACGAGATCCAGCGCGCTCGCGTGCTCGACGCCGGCCTGTCGTTTTGCAAGTGGACGACCGACGACGCGGCTCGGGCGGCGTTGCTCCTGATGCTGGCAAAGGAATCACCGGCGCAGTTTCAGGACGTGGCGATCGCGTGCTACGACGAGGGAGATGCGCGCGCCCAGCAAAGCTGGCTGAGGGCCCTTCCGGTGCTGCCGCAGCCCGAACGCTTCCTGTCGATCGCCATCGATGCCTGCCGGAGCGGCAACGCCCAGTTGTTCGAGGCGCTCGCGGGCGAGAACCCGTATCCGGCGCGCTATTTCCCGGATCGCAACTTCAACCAGCTCGTGATGAAGGCGTTGTCGAATGGCATTGCCTTGTCGCGGATCGTGGGCTTGTCCAACCGGTTGAACCCGGACCTTGCCCGGATGGCGGGAGACTACGCGGCAGAAAGAAAAACGGCGGGGCGTTCTGCCCCGCCTGATGTCGCACTGGTGCTGGCGCCGGCGAAGACCGTTACCGCTTCTTGAGCGATTCGACGCCGCTCACCGTCCCCAGGCAGGTCGTGCCTGAATAGGGAACGCGAATCGTGTCGATCAGCAGTTCTGCGCTGCCGGTCAGCGAGATCGCGCAGGACGTCAGGCCAGGTGCCGTGGCGTTACCGGTCGCACTCCACGTGAGGCTGGACCCGCTCGTCAGCTGTCCCTGAGCACTCCCGGTCAGCTTCAACTCGCCGGCGCAGGTCGCGCTGAAATTCCCCTTCGCGCTCACCGCCGTCTGTTCAGTCACATCCCACTTGAAGTCCGTGCACGCGCCCGGGGAGGGAATGATATTGGCCGAGGACCAGCTGCCAATAAACGCGCTGACGCCTGACGCGGATGGTCCCGTGATCGAGCTTTTACGTTCAAAGCCGATGCATGCGGTTGCGGCGAGCGCCGACACCGATAGCAGGGCTACGAGGACGAGGTTCTTCATATTAGTGATCAGTCGCAGGTGAAGCAGTATACCAGCCGTAAATGCTTCATTCCATGAGGGTTTATGGCTGAGTTTGGAGATACTCCCGGAGTCCTTCGGAAGTGCTCTGAAACGCCAGCTCATCCCAGGGGATCTCGTCGGGCAGAAAGAGCCGGGCTTCCAGGCATTCCTCGTCAGTGCAGAGCTGGCCCCCGACGACGGTGGCCGCGTAGACGATGACGACCAGGGGCCGCCCGGGATAGGAGTAGACGTTGATCAGGCGTTCGAGGCGGACGTCGAGACCGGCTTCTTCTTTCGCCTCTCGTAGCGCGGCGGCTTCCACTTCTTCGCCGCGGTCGACATAGCCTCCGGGGAATACCCACTTCCCGTACCCGGGTTCGATGGCGCGACGCACCAGGACGAGCCGACCGTCGCTCGTGCTGATGATCGTGCCGACCGCCACTTTGGGATCCTGGTAGAGCACCTGCCCACACCGCGTGCAGACGTGCCGCTCCGGATCGCCGTGCTTGAGCAAGCGCAGCTCCAGTGCTCCCGCGCAGGTCGGGCAGAAGTTCAAGGTCACATCCATGGCAACCCTATAATCACCGAATGTCGATCCTGAAAGTGGCGCGCATGGGGCACCCGGTGCTGCGCGCCAAGGCCCGTCCCCTGCAGGCCTCCGAGATCCGATCGCCCCAGTTGCAGCAGCTCATCGACGACATGATCGAGACCATGCGCGAATACCAGGGCGTGGGCCTTGCGGCGCCTCAGATACACGAGAGCGTGCGGCTATTCGTCGCCGGAATCGCGCGCGGTGAAGGCGATGAACCCGACGAGGACGATGTGCCCGAGATGGCGCTGATCAATCCTGAGATCTCCATCGTCGGTCGTGAGACGGTCGAGGATTGGGAAGGCTGTCTGAGTATTCCTGACATTCGCGGGAAGGTCTCGCGCGCGCGGCAGATCGTGGTGCGCGCCTACGACCGCACCGGGAAGCGAGTCGAGATCAAGGCGTCGAATTTCACCGCGCGGGTGATTCAGCACGAGACCGACCACCTCGACGGGACCTTGTTCTTCGACCGGATGAAGTCGTTCGAATCGCTGGCGTTCCTGGAAGAATTCCAGCGTTACCACTCGCGCCGGGACGTTCCCGAAGAGTAGCGCAGGACTTTAATCCTGCTAGATCTGACGCTTCTTCTCCAGCGCGCGCTCGGATCCGAGGCGTTCGAGCTCCACCACCGAGTGATCGACGAAGCGCATCGCGTCGGCGACGGCCCGATGGCCCGCCCGCTCTGCGATCAGGGTGTGCATCTTCTGACAGACGCGGCGATACGCGGGATGGCCTTGCGGCGCCGTGCGCAGCTCGATCAGGTGCATCGCTTCCCGGGCGTTCATTTCCATGTAGAAGCGAACGCGATACGCCATCACCACGGCGTACTGCGCAGGGGCAGGAAGCGCCGCGGCGGTGAGGGCTTCGTGCAGTTCGGCGCTGGCGTCCATCACGCGATCCCAGTCGTCGCCGGCACCGGCTTCGCGAATGGCCTCGGGCTCCGTATAGCCATGACGCGTCGTCAGCGGCTGCCATTCGAGGGTGAGGAGCCGATGGCGCTGCAAGTCCCTGAAGGCGCCGTAGTCGGTGAGAACGTCGAAACGGTAGGCCGTTCTCTCGAAAGCGCGGCCAGGACGGTGACGGCGATTGGAGCGCTCGCCGACGTAGGCCCTGAGCACCGCGGCGCGCTCGTCGGCGGACATGCGGCGCGCTGCCGCCATCAGCGTTTCGTCGGGTAACGCCGAGACGGCATAGAGCGCCGCCGCCACGATCTTGACCTCTCCGTCAGGGTCGAAGTCCGTCAGCGTCACCTCCTCGGGATCGCCGGCGTCATTCGATGATTCGAACAGCGACTTCGCCACGTCCGCGGTCGCGTTCCGGCACGTTTCGAGATACTCGCTCCACCGGCCGCCGCGATCGGGCAGGTCGACACGCGTGAGAAATGCCGGGATCACCTTGCGGAGTTCTTCGAGCATCGCGCCGCCGCAGGCCCGAACTTCCTCGAGCGGGTGCGCGCGCATTCGCAGCAGCAACGCTTCGTAAGCCTGGCCCGTGCCGTAGATCCCGACGTTCGACTGCGTAGACGCCGGAAGCATGCCGCGCAGCGTGTCGAGCGCCTTGGCGCGAATGGCGGCGCGATGCACGGCATCGCTGTCCGCGGGACTTTTGGGAAAGCGGGCGGCGAAGTGATCCTGCATCGCCGGGATCCATTTCGCGTAGAGTTCGAAGACCTGATCCATGGTCCGCGTGTAGCGCTCGCGGAGGGTTCCCGAGAGTTCCGCGGGTATGTGATAGCGCCAGCGACCGTGAAGCCTGTCGGTGTACGGTACGTAGCGTGTCGACTGTTCGAGGTACGCCATCAGACGGCCCCATTCGAGGACCTTCGTCAGGATGTTCGAGACGTACTCGCACGCGAGGTGTGCGCCACCCAGTTGCGCGACCGAGTCGTCGCCGTATTCGCTGAACACCCGCGCGTACAGCTTGTCGGCTCGCGCGCTGCCGACGCTGGCGCTCGTAACGGGCGCTTCAGGCATGTCCTGGGCGAACTCGTCCAGGAAGAGACGGCGAAGGGATTTCGCGGACCGCGAGTACCGAGCGAACAACGCGCCTTTGACCGTCTCGGGCAGGTTGGTCAGCGCGAAGATATGTCGATCGTTGTTGGTGAAGTACGGCGCCAGTCTCGCGCGTTCGGCGTCGGTGAAAGGTTCTGCGTGATCGGCGGGTAGCAAGCTTCGCAATTTATATTAAGTAGGCGCGTATGGCCAACGTCTTCTCTCACTCACTCGAAGTGCGCTTCCGCGATTGCGATGCCATGGGGCACGTCAACAACGCGGTCTATCTCACCTACCTCGAACAGACGCGCTTCGCCTACTGGCGATCGCTGTGGGGGCCCGATCTGCGGGCGAGCGGGACACCCGGCATCATCCTCGCGCGCGCCGAGATCGATTACCGCCGCCCGCGCGAAGTACGGCGAGACGCTGGAAATCCGCATGTCGCTGGATCGGATCGGGCGCACGAGCATTTCTTCCAACTACGAGATCGTGAACCAGGCCGGCGAACTGACGGCCAATGCGAAAACGGTGATCGTGGTCTACGACTACGCGACCGCACAGCCGGTTCCGGTATCCGAGACTATTCGGGCACGCCTGGTGGCGTCGTAAGCTGCTGACCGCAGCCGTCACACCCCTCACGTTCCGCCGAAGCCGATCGTGACCTTGCCCCTTTCGTCCACGATCACCGGCACCCGGCGGATCCCGCCCGCCAACTCCAGCATGCGATCCAGGTCGGCGCGGTTCTTCTTGACGTCCACGTACTGGAATTCAACCTTGCGGGCCGCATAGTCCTCGCGCGCCCGCTGGGTGTAGGGACAGTTCTCTTTCCCGTAGATCAGCACCATCGGTCGATTGTAGGCGGGAGCAATTCTGACCGCTTGTTTTCGTGTTTTCAGGCCAAGTTTGACGACATTGTGCCTCGCCAGCACAATGTGGGAGGAGGCTCCATGGTTCGACTGCTGGTCCTGCTGCTCGTCTGCGTCGGAAGTGCTCCGATTTCGCAGCCGCGTCTCACCGCGGACGACATCGCGCGGCGCGTGCAGGATCGCGACACCGGCCGGGACTCGCGGTCGTCGATGCGCATGAAGCTGTTCGACCGGCACGGGCGCGTTCGGGAACGGGCCATGACCATGGCGTCGTTGCGCGGCCAGGGAACCGCGGGCGCGGGTCCCGCGGCGCCAGCCGGAGATCGGCTCCTGATCAGATTCACGTACCCGAACGACATTCGCGGCACCGGCTTCCTCGTGTGGGAGCATCCCCAGGCCGACGACGAGCGGTTCCTTTATCTGCCGTCGCTCGGCCGCGTTCGCCGCATCGCCGGGAGCGAGACGCAGGAAAGCTTCGTCGGCAGTGACTTCACGTACGAGGACATCGGCGGCCGCGAGTTCGACGAATACACCTATACGATCGTCGAGGAGAACGCGACGTGGACGCCAGCCTCGGGTGGGCGCCGCCCGGCCCGCCTGGCGCCTCGAGTCCAGGCGTAAGGACGCGTCCGCCCAGTTCCCGCGAGTGGTGTCCCTGATCCTCAAAGACAGCTTCGTCCTCGTCCAGGCCGACATCTACAACCGCCGCAACGAGAAACAGAAGACCTACAGCGTCAGACGACTGGAACAGGCCGCCGGGATCTGGACCGCGATGGACACGGAGATGACCAACACGCTGGAGAAGTCCCGTACGGAGCTTGTCGTCGAGAAGGTGGACTACAACGTTGGCCTGAAGGAGTCCGACTTCACACGGCGTGAGCTCGAACGGGGCGTTTCTTGAGGCGTCTGTTCTCGTCGGCGGCGCTCGCCGCGCTGATCTACCGCTGGCGTCTGCCGCTCTCCGTCGTCATCGTGCTCGGGGCGGTCGGGTTCGCGCCGACGGTCGATCCGACCCGCATCGACAACGACATCACCGCCTGGTTCTCGAAGTCCGATCCGGTGTACCGCGACTACGAGCGGTTTCGCGAGGAGTTCGGCGGCTCGCGCACGCTGATCGTCGCGATCCGCGCCGACAGCGCCGAGCGGTTGTTCGCCCGCGAGACGCTCCAGTTCATCGAACAGGTGACCGCGGATATCGAGCGGGTCGATACGGTCCACCGGGTTGACAGCCTGGCGACCGCGACAATTGTCGAATCGCTACCCGGAGGGAACGAGGGGGGACTCGACGTTCGTCCGCTGATCGAGAACTCCGCCACGCAGCCGCCCGAGCAGGTCCGCCGGCGCGCGATGCGAGACGACCTGCTGCGCGGCGATCTCGTCAACGAGCGCGGGGACACCACGGCGATCGTCGTGAGCTTCGACGAAGAGCGGATCGACAAGGTCCGCGCCGGCGTGATCCAGCGGATCCACGAGATCGTCGATCCGAAGCTGCCGGACGGCGTTCGCGCCTACTACAACGGCAGCCTCGAGATCTCCGAGACCTACAACCGCGTGACGCTGGACAACCAGCGCGTCTTCACCCCCCCGATCTTCCTGTTCACCGTCCTGGCCATCTACGCGGCGTTCCGCTCGCTGAAGAAAACGCTGCTCGCTCTCTTTGCAATCCTCGTCAGCGTGCTGTGGACGCTCGGGCTCTACTCGCTGATGGGATTCAGCTACAACGTGCTCACGAGCATGCTGATCCCGCTCGTCGCCGTGCTCGCCGTCGCCGATGACGTGCACATCATGCAGCACTGGGACACCGCCAGGCGGACTGCAAGCAGCGAGGAAGCGTTCAAGAAGACCGTCGCGCACCTTGCCACACCGCTCTTTGGCGCCAGTGCGACGACGGCGCTCGGCATGTTGTCCCTGGCCACGAGCCAGGTCGTAGCCGTCCGAACTTTCGGCATCGGTTCGGCCGATCGGGATCATGGTCGACTTCGTGATCTCGATCGTGTTGATGCCGACGCTGCTCACGCTCGTGAAGCCGTCAACAGAAACGCCGCCCAACGAGAAATACCTGCTCGCGCCGCTGGTTCGCGTGGCGCGCTTCACCTGCTCCCATCCCGCTCGTGTCCTGGCGGTGTCGGTGGCAGTGGGGATAGTGGCGGCGCTGGGCATCTTGCGACTGAAGGTCGATACCAACCACATCAATTTCTTCGCCGACTCGCATCCACTTTCCGAATCGGCACGCGTGATCGATACCGAGTTGTCCGGGGTGTACAGCTTTCAGTTGATGCTCGAGGGGCCGCCCGACTCGCTGAATACACCCGACGCGCTCCATCGGATCGACCGGCTGCAGCAGCAACTGCGCGCATTGCCGCACGTTCGCAAGGTGACGTCGATCGCCGACTACGTGAAACGCATCAACAAGGAGCTGAACGACGGCCGCGAAGAGGCCAACGTCATCCCGAACGACGCTGCCACGATCGCGCAGGAGCTGTTCGTCTTCACGCTCGGCGGCGAAGGCCGGCACGAGCTGGAACGGGTTGTCGCCAGCGATTTTTCGCGAGCGATGATCAACGTCAAGACGACGTCGATCGATTCCTCGGTCGTGCTTCGCCACGTCGAGGAAGCGGATCGCCTGGCGAAGGCGGTGTTTTCTGGAACCGGCGTCTCGGTGATGACGACCGGCGCCGGGCGGTTGTTTGGCACGCTGGATCACTATCTGGTCCAGTCGCAGATGAGTAGCTTTGCGACCGCGTTCGTCACGGTATTCGCGGTCATCTTTGTCGTCTTCCGCTCCTTCCGCTTCGGGCTTCTTACGATCGTACCGAACGTCCTGCCGGTGATTGCCGTGCTTGGCGTGATGGGCTATCTCGACATCTCGATGAACATCGCGACGGTCATGGTGGCAAGCGTCGCGCTTGGAATCGTCGACGACGACACGATCCATTTCATCAACCGGTATCGACGGGAGATTGCCGCAGGGGCCTCAACCGACGGCGCCATCGAGCTGGCCACCGCGCACGAGGGCAGGGCGTCGCTCACGACCGCCATCGTGAACAGCGCCGGATACGGTGTGTTGTTCCTCTCGGAGTATCGACCGACCGCGTGGTTCGGCGGGTTGCTGGCGCTGACGATGGCGGTGGCGTTTCTGGCAGAGATTTTCATTCTCCCAGCGATGATCAAGTTGATGCCGCGGGTGTACGGGGCGGCGGCGCTGCGCCGGACGGCGGCGGGGGCCGCAGTGACCGCCATCGTGATGGCTTTCGCGGCGACCAGCGCTCACGCGCAGTCCATCTCGCGTCCCACCGGATACCTGTCGCTGTTCGCCAGTCACTTTCCGACGCGCGACGACAGCGAGCTGCGTGCTCGAGCGTTCGCCGAGCAGAAGCTGGCGGCGTCGGACCAGATTCGTTTCGTGTTCTCAGGGTTTGTGGAAGGACTGGCCGGCCGGGAAGAGACGGCGATCGCTCGAGCTCACGAAGCGATTGTGGACATCAAGGCGGGCCGGCTCGATCTCTACGCCGGATACGGTCGTGTGGTGTGGGGACGGCTCGACGAGCTGCAGCCGACCGACGTGGTGAACCCGCTCGACCTCTCACGGTTCTTCTTTGAAGGGTCGCAGCGAAGCCCGGCTTCCGGTCGCCGTCGTTCGTCCGCGGTGGCACCTTTCCGACGCCTTTTCGCTTGAAGCCGTGTTCGTGCCGTTCTTCCGGCCGGGACGGTTCGATCGCCTTGGCGAATCGACGTCTCCTTTCAACATCATCCCGCCCGGGCTGACAGCCGCTGCGACCGGGACCGACTCGCGGCCCGACGGCCCCTCGGCACGATGGGCCAATACCCAGGGGGGCGCCAGAATGGACGCGACGATCGGACGCCTGGACTGGAGCGTCAGCGCATACCGCGGTTTCGAGGCGTTCGAAATCTACGAGCTGACACCGGAAGGACTGCGAGCCTCGTTCCCGCGTTTCACGATGATTGGCGGGGACTTCGAGACCGTCTCAGGGCAGTGGGGCGTGCGGGGTGAGGTCGCGGCGTTCGTACGCGACACCTTTCAGCGGGAATCGACGTCCGCGCCGGGGCGGCTTCGTGGGAACTCAATCGACGCGGGGGTCGGTGTCGATCGACGGGCGGGGAACTATCGCCTGAGTGCAACCGTGCTGTTCCACCGCGCAGATTACGATGACCTCGGGACGTCCGACACCGACGTATCCGTCCTGGTCTCCACGGATAGAACCTTCGCGCGGGAGCGTTACCAGCTTCGCGGCTTCACGGTCTACAACCCGTCCGAAGGCTCGGGCTTCGTGCGGGGGATTGCCACCGCCAAGCTACGCGATGACGTCGCGGCGGAAGCCTCCGCCGGGTGGTTCGCTGGAGAAGGCCGCGACACCATCGGACGATTTTCTGCCAGCGACTTTTTTTACCTCCGTCTGAAGTATTACTTCTAGACGCTGTGATCATGCTCGATGCCCGGAACCCATCCGAGTGGACGGGACCAACCGGGAACAACACCTACTTGTTTGCCGGTCGGCCATCGATCCTGATCGATGCCGGCGTGGGTCACCCCGAGCACGTCGATGCCATCGCACGGGCCCTCGAAGGGGCAGCGCTCGATCTCGTGCTCCTCACGCATGGGCACTTCGATCATGTGGCGGGCGTGCCGGCCCTGCAGGCGCGATGGCCGGATGTGAGGGTCCACGGTGGCTCAGGCGCGCCGCTGCAAGACGGCGAAGAATTCGCGGCCGGCGACGTCCGCCTGTCGGCCCTGCACACGCCCGGCCACGCACCGGACCATTTCTGTTTCGTCGAGGCGTCTACGCGCTCCGTCTTCTGTGGAGACCTGGCGCGGGTCGGGGGGACCATCGTGATTCCCGCCAGCAAGGGAGGGAATCTTGGCGCTTACCTCGATTCGCTGCAGAGGGTGAAAGCGCTGAATCCTTCGCGCCTCTATCCAGCCCATGGACCGGTGATCGACAGCCCCGCGAAACTTCTTGACGAGTATGTTGCGCACCGGCAGCAGCGCGACAAGCAGGTGCGCGCGGCACTCGCGGCTGGCCTGACCACGCCCGACGAGATCGTGGCACACCTGTATCCCGGCCTGAGCGAGGCACTGCGCGCCGCCGCGCGTGAAAGCGTGCTCGCGCACCTTCAGCACATTCGGCACGAAGTCGAATAGCGCCGCTCAGGGCGAACGAATTCCTCCATAGGGGCGATTTGTTGTACGCAACGTTCGAATTTCCCCAGTAAAACGCGGAAGTCGACGGCATGCGCTGTGTAGCGCCACTAGCGCCCGGACACTGTCTGTCTGCGGCAGGAGGCGTTGATGAAGCGATTGTTGATTCTTGCCGCGGCGGTATTGCTGTTCAGCACACCGGCGCGGGCGGCGGTCATTTTCCTCGATACGTTCGACACGGAAAACGGCGGGGCTGGCGTCATCAATTACACCAGTTTCGCTAATTGGACCGTCACTGACGGTTCGGTGGACTTGATTGGCAATGGCTTCTTCGATTTCCAGCCTGGTAACGGGCTGTATATCGACATGGATGGCAGCACGGGCGACGCCGGGTTGATGAGCGTGGACCCGATTCCGGTCGCAGCAGGGAGCTACCTCCTGGAGTTCGACATAGCCGGAAGCTGGCGCACCCCCGGAACGGAAGGGGTCCTGTTCGAAATCTTCGGTACGTCGGTGACCTACGTCACTGGGAGTGTCACTGCATTCTCGCCCGATATTCCCTTCACTCACATCGCGCTTCCGTTCGTGGTGGGAGCCCCGGATGGGTTACGTTTTAGCTTCGAAGGTGTGGGAGGCGACAACATCGGTCTGTTGCTCGACAATGTGCAACTGACGTCAGTGCCCGAGCCTGGCGTCATGGTGCTCCTCGCTACGGGATTGGCGGCCGCGTGGCGTCGCCGCCACGCTTCGTAGCGACTGAGCACGATCCGATTCGATCCGATTTGAGCACGCGGCCCTTGCGCCGCGTGCTCATCGTCGCGAAGCTAGTCGTTGAAGTCCACGAGATAGATGTCGTAGACCAGCATGCCGCTCGGCTTTCCCGGGGCGCCGTTGTACGCGAGCGCCGCGGGGATCCAGAAGCGGAACTTGTCTCCCGCGTGACATCAGGCGGACCCCTTCCTGCCACCCCGGCATCGTTTCGGCGAGAGTGATCGTGACGGGCGGCCCGCCGATCGGCGCTCCGTCGATGATCGTGCCGTCGGTCGTCCAGCCAGTGTAGTTGACCAGCACGCGCGCGGTCGCGGTCGGTCGGCGGCCTCCGGCGCCGCGTGCGAGGACGCGGTAGGCGAGGCCGCTCGGCGTTACCTGTGCATCTGCGGGAGCGCCGGCCACGTCGGGTGGCGGCAAGGTGCCGCGCGGCTCATGCGCCTCGGGCGCGCAGCCGATGCTCCCGGCCAGACAGATCACAAGCCCACCGATCGTCCGCAGAACCCGTGAGGTCATGTATGGTCCCCCGTGTGTTGCGCGGATAGGTACAAGGTCGGTCCTCAACGTGGGTAGTAGTACCATCGAGGAATGAAGGGCTTCGCCAACGAACACCTTCTGGTTTCTCCGAACGAGCTGTCGGAGATGATCAGCGGCGCGGGCGCCAGACCGCCTCTCGTCCTCGATCTCAGGCCCCCGGAGCAGTACACCGCCGGACACGTTCCAGGCGCGCTGCATCTCGATCTCTGGGGCGTCAGTCTCATCGACACCGATCCCGCCCCACTCAAAGCGTTCATGTGGATGATCGAGCATCTGTTCCAGACGCACGGGGTGCATTCGGCGACGCCCGTCGTGGTCTATGACGAGCAGTCCGGAATTCGCGCCGCGCGCGCCTTCTGGTTTCTCGAGTACTTCGGTCATCCGTCGGTGCGGCTGCTCGACGGCGGCTTCAACGCGTGGGCCGCGGCCGGCCTCGACGTGACCTGCGACGCCCTCCCGCCGCCGAAGAGTGAATGGACGGGGAAACGCCAGGAGCACACCATCGCGACGCACAAGGAGGTCCGCCAGGCCCTGCGCACGACGGGTGCGGTGGTGCTCGATACCCGCAGCGATGCCGAGTACACCGGCGCCGTCGCTCGCGCCAAGCGCGGTGGCGCCATCCCGGGCGCCGTGCACATCGAATGGACGCGCAATCTCTCTGCGTCCGGGCGAGTTCAAGGATCCTGACGAGCTCCGGCAGATGTACGAGGACGCCGGTGTCACCCCGGATCGAGAAGTCATCACGTATTGCCAGGGGGGCTACCGGGCCGCCCACTCGTACCTGGCGCTTCGTCTCCTCGGCTATCCCCGCATCCGCGTCTACGTCGGCTCCTGGAAGGAATGGGGAGACCGGGAAGAGTTGCCCGTCGAGATACCGAAAAGGAACTGAATGAACAACGTCATCGACTTCATCAATACCCACCGCGATAAGTACGTCGACGAGCTCAAGACATATCTCGCGATCCCGAGCATCAGCGCGCTGCCGGAACACGCCGCCGACGTTCGCCGGTGCGCCGAGTGGACCGCCGACGAGTTGCGGCGCATCGGCATGCAGAACGTCCGCGTGATCGAAACCCCTGGGCACCCCATCGTCTATGGCGACTGGCTAGGGGCGCAGGGCGCGCCGACCATCCTTTTCTACGGGCATTACGACGTCCAGCCCGTGGATCCCCTGGAGCTCTGGGAGTCTCCGCCGTTCGAGGCGTCCGTGCGCGACGGCGAGATCTACGCGCGCGGCGCCGCCGACGACAAGGGACAGATCTTCATGCACTTCAAGGCCATCGAGGCGCACTTGAAGCAGAACGGCCGCCTGCCGGTGAACATCAAGGTGCTGATCGAAGGGGAAGAAGAGGTCGGCTCGAAGAATCTCGACGATTTCATCGCAGCCAACAAGGAGCTTCTCGCGGCCGACGTGGTCGTGATCTCCGACTCGCCGATGTTCGACCGCGGCGTTCCGTCGATCTGTTACGGGCTTCGCGGCCTCGTCTACATGCAGATCGACCTGCGTGGGACAAAAAGCGACCTGCACTCGGGCTCGTTCGGCGGGGCCGTCGCCAACCCGAACATGGTGCTCGCGCAGGTGCTGGCGCAGATGAAGGACAAAGGCGGACGCGTCAAGGTGCCGGGCTTTTACGACGACGTCCGCGAGTTGACGCCGGAAGAACGCGAACAGTGGAAGCGTCTGCCCTTCAACGAGAAGCGTTATGCGAAGGAACTCGGTGCGCCGAAGTTGTTCGGCGAAAGCGGCTATTCAACGCTCGAACGCGTTTGGGCACGGCCGACGCTCGAAGTGAACGGCCTGTGCGGCGGCTTCACGGGAGAGGGAGCCAAGACCGTGATCCCGGCCGTGGCCTTCGCGAAGGTGAGCATGCGCCTGGTGCCCAACCAGGATCCCGATAAGATCGCGCAGCTCTTCCAGGATTACGTGAAAAAAGTCACGCCGAAGACCGTCGAGCTGAAGGTCACGCGCATGCACGGCGGCAAGCCGTGGATGACGGAGTTCGATAATCCCTTCGTGCAGGCTGCCGGCCGCGCGATCGAAAAAGGCTTCGGCAAGTCGCCCGTGTTCAACCGCGAGGGAGGTTCGATCCCGGTTGTCGCGACGTTCCAGGAGATTCTCGGGCTCCCGTCGGTCCTGTTCGGTGTCGGCCTGCCCGACGAGAACGCCCACGCGCCCAACGAGAAACTCGACTTGCAGAACTTCCACGGAGGCGTGATCGCGTCGGCGTTTCTTTACGACGAAGTGGCGCAGATCGGGAGGACGTAATGGAGTTGCGGCGGATCGTGCTCGTCGACGACGACGAGATCTTGCGGCTGTCTCTTCGCGCCGCGTTCACGCGCGCCGGCTGGCAGGTGGTCGGCGAAGCGGCGGATGGACGTGCGGGGGTCGACCTCGCAGCCAGCCAGCATCCGCATGTCGTCCTCATGGACCTGAGCATGCCGAACATGGACGGCATCGAGGCGACACGCGCGATCCGCGCCGCGGCACCCGAGACCGAAGTCGTCGTGCTGACGGTGACCGAGGATCGAACGGTCTTTGACGCCCTCAAGGCGGGTGCCAGTGGCTACCTTCTGAAAGGCACGCCCCTCACGGAAGTCGTGGACGCCGTGGAACAGGCCATGGCCGGAGGGTCCCCCATTTCCCCCAAGATCGCGCGCCTGATTCTCGGAGAATTCACCACCCGGGAGGAGGCCGAGCCGCAGCCCAAACCGGCCGGCGTCGACCTGACGCCCCGGGAAACCGAGATTCTACGGATGCTGGTGGACGGCCAGACCGCCGCCGCCCTGGCCGACAAACTGTGCATCAGCGTGCACACGGCGAACGCCCACGTCCGGAACATCTACAGAAAGCTCGAAGTGACCTCCCGCGCCCAGGCGGTCAGCAAGGCCCTCCGCGACAAATTGCTCTGACGGCCTCGTGACCTCGATGTAGTTAGTTCTAACTACGTCCCAGGCCGCCATCTCTGATCGATCTCAAATTAGTCATTTCTGGCGATTGTGCCGGATCCCGTCAGGCCGCATAGTTAGCTCGTCCCCACTGCCTCCCAGAGGGAGCGCAGGTATCAGGAGCTGAACCATGAGTGCGACGGATATCAACGGCAACGACGTTCCGGAACTGCAGGCGATCGTGTTCGCCTCACACGTTCTAAAGACCTTCAAAGACAACGACTCTCGCGTGCGCGTCTTGCGCGGGGTGTGCAAGTACTTTGGCCTCCACGTCAACGTCGCCGGCCCCGGCGTCCCTGACTCCATCGACGAACCGCTCGACGCCTCAGCGTTGCAGCAGCTCATGGCCGCCGCGGCAGAGAGCTCGCACTGCTTCACGCCCGCCGACACGCGAGAAATCGCGATGTCGGGGGTCAGCTAGGTCCTGTCGTGCATCGGTTTGCTGCCGCCAACGTGGCCGCGTTCCCGTCCCAAAAGGAACGCCGCCACGGGAAGCGTTTTCCCTATCCAGCGATCGTCCGCGTCGAACGCCAGAAGGGTGCGGGTATCGATATCAGCACCACCGGGGTTGCCGTCCTGCTCCCGGAACCGCTGCCCGTCGGTCGCATCGTTGTGGTCGCTCTTGCGGGCGGCGCCGACCTTCGTTCGCGGGCGCGGGTGGTGCGGGTAGCCCCCACCAGACACGGCGTTATCGTCGGACTGCAATTCGTCGACTGACGGTTCCGGCGGCCTGCCGAAAAAGTTCTGTATATTACGTCGTGTCCCGAGCGTGGCGCGTCTTCGCGCTTTCGACCCTTGTGTTGTCGGCTGCCGCCTGCAGCGATCCTGAAAAGCAGCGGCTGAAGCAGACGACCCTCCCCACCTACGACACGACGACCGGCAAGTTGAGGGAGCTGACGTTCGACTTCAACAAGAACGGAAAGATCGATACCTGGACCCAGATGGATGGCGCCCGGCCGGTCGGCGCACGCCAGGACCTCGACGAAGACGGGAAGTTGGACCGGTGGGAGTACTACGACGGCAGCGGCAAGCTCGTCAGGGTCGGCTTGTCACGGAAGGAGAATGGCGCTCCCGATTCCTGGGCCTACCCGAACGCGCAGGGGCAGATCGAACGCGTCGAGGTGTCCTCGACCGGCGACGAGAAGAAGATCGATCGCTGGGAGACATACGCCGGCGACGTCCTGGCCAAGGCGGAGGAAGACACCAACGGCGACGGAAGGCCCGACAAATGGGAGGAATACGAGGCGGGCGCCGTCAAGCGAGCCACGTTCGACGAGAACCACGACGGAACGCCCGATAGGCGTCTGACGTACAACCAGGGCGGGTCCGTGGTACTCATTGAGACAGAACATGATGGAATTGGTGGATTCAGACACCGCACCCAGGTTCGCTGACAGACGCCCGAGCACAACATGAAACAACTTCTGCAAGCGATCACCGCCAGGACCGCCCGCACTGGCGTCGTCGGCCTCGGTTATGTCGGACTGCCCCTCGCCGTGGAGTTCGCGAAGGCCGGCTACACCGTCACCGGTATCGACCTCTCTCAGTCGAAGGTTGATGCGATCGGCCGTAGCGAGTCGTACATCCCGGATGTGGCATCCAAGGAAGTCGCCGAGTGCGTGGCTGCCGGGCGCCTGAGCGCGACCACCGACTTCGCCGTCGTCGCGCAGCTCGACACGATCAACATCTGCGTGCCGACGCCGCTCCGTAAGACGAAGGACCCCGACATGTCCTACATCGTCTCGGCAGTCGAGGCGATCGCCGAGCACCTGCACGCCGGGATGCTGGTCATCCTCGAGTCGACGACCTACCCGGGGACGACGATCGAGGTCGTGCAGCCGATCCTGGAAAAGAGCGGGCTGAAGGCGGGCGTGGATTTCTACCTCGGGTTCTCGCCGGAGCGCGTCGATCCGGGCAATGAAAAGTTCAACACACGCAACGTGCCCAAGGTGGTTGGTGGCCTGACGCCGGACTGTTCGAAGCTCGCGCAGGCGCTCTATTCGGCGGCCATCGACACGGTTATCCCGGTCAGCTCGCCGACGGTGGCCGAGATGGTCAAGCTGCTCGAGAATACGTTCCGCGCAGTGAACATCGGCATGGTCAACGAACTGGCGCTGATGTGCGATCGGATGGGCATCGACGTCTGGGAAGTCGTCGATGCGGCGAAGACCAAACCGTTCGGATTCATGCCGTTTTACCCGGGCCCCGGGCTCGGCGGGCACTGCATCCCGGTTGATCCGTTCTATCTCTCGTGGAAGGCGAAGCAGTTCGGGTTCGATGCGCGCTTCATCGAGCTGGCCGGTCACATCAACGGCGCCATGCCGCATTTCGTGGTCGACAAGATCCGCGACGGCTTGAACGCCCAGAAGAAATCCGTGAATGGCTCACGGATTCTCGTGGCGGGCATCACCTACAAACGTGACATCGATGACATGCGCGAGTCGCCGGCGCTCGACGTCCTCCATCTGCTGCACAAACTTGGCGCGCAGGTGAGCTACGCCGATCCGTACGTGCCGGTGTTGCCCGCCGACGCCTGGTCCGGCGGGGAAGAGCTCCGCGCGGTGCCGCTGGACCAAGTCAACCTGTCGTCAGCCGATTGTGTCGTGATCGTGACCGACCACCGCTCGTTCGACGTCGACCAGATTGTTCACCAGTCGAAACTGGTGATCGACACGCGTAATGCGACGAAGATTCGCGCGCCGCATGTCGTGCGCCTCGGCGCGCCGGTGGCTGCGGGTCAGGCCACCCTGGCCTGACGTCAGGCTCGCGTTACCATGGGGCGCGATCTCAGCATGCCTCTTCGCATCGGTTTCGATCTCGACGGCACCCTGGCCAACTTCGCGGCCGCCTTTCACGATGTCGAAGTCCGCCTCTTCGGAACGGACGCCCACACCGAGGCCGGGCAACCGGAGAAAGAGCGGGAAGAAGCGCCAGGAGATCCCGACCCCGAAGAAAAGGCGCGCCAGGAGTTCCAGGAAGGGCGTCGGCGGCGAGACGCCATTTGGAAGGCGATCCGCGCGACCCCGAATTTCTGGACCGAGCTCGAACCGCTCGACCGGAACGCTATCGGGCGCATTCACGAGATGGCACTCCGCCACAAGTGGGAGGTCTTCTTCATTACGCAGCGGCCCTACACCGACGGCGACACCGTGCAGCGGCAAAGCCAGCGGTGGCTGGTGACCCAGGGCTTCGATCTGCCGAGCGTGCTCGTGATTGGGGGATCGCGTGGCGCGGCGGCGGCGGCGCTGCGTCTCGACTACCACGTCGACGACAGCCCGCAGAACTGCCTGGACGTGCTCGCCGAGTCGGGGGCCAAGCCGATCCTCATCGTCGCCAGCGACGACGAATCCACCGTGCAGCCCGCCCGGAAGCTGAAGATCGCGACAGCACTGAACATCGACGCCGCGCTCGACATCCTTCAGCACGCCACGCTCGCACGCACCAACCCGAGCCTGCTAGACAGGTTGGCCACCCTCGTGGGCTGGCGGTGAAAGGGATCATCCTGGCGGGCGGCGCGGGCACGCGGCTCTACCCGTTGACGCGGGTGGTGAGCAAGCAACTGCTGCCCGTCTACGACAAGCCGATGGTCTATTACCCCCTCTCGACCTTGATGCTGGCCGGCATTCGAGAGGTGCTGGTGATCTCGACTCCCGACGAATTGCCTCGCTTCGAAGCGCTGCTCGGTGACGGATCGCAGTGGGGTATGACGTTCGCCTACGCGCCGCAGCCGGAACCGCGGGGGCTGGCCGAGGCCTTCCTGATCGGCGCCTCCTTCATTGGCGACGACTCCGCTTGCCTGGTGCTTGGCGACAACGTGTTCTACGGCGACGGCATGACGGCAATGCTTCGGGGGGCCGCGGCGCAACAAGAGGGGGCGACGATCTTCGGGTACTACGTAAAGGATCCGGAGCGCTACGGCGTCGCCGAAGTCGACGCCGCGGGACGTGTGATCAGCATTGAGGAGAAGCCCGATCGTCCCAAGTCGCATTACGCCGTGACCGGACTTTATTTCTACGACAACGGGGTCGTGGACATCGCCCGTGCGCTTCGTCCGTCCCAGCGTGGCGAGCTCGAGATCACAGACGTGAACCTCGAATACCTGCGCCGCGGAACGCTGCGGATGGAGCTTCTCGGCCGCGGCATGGCATGGCTCGACACCGGCACCCACGAATCGCTGCACGACGCATCGACCTTCATCGAAACGATCGAGAAGCGGCAGGGATTGAAGATCGCGTGTCCCGAAGAGGTCGCTTACCGGATGGGATACATCGATGCCGCGCAGGTCCGTCGGCTCGCGAACCCGCTTCGTCAGAGCGCCTACGGCCAGTACCTCCTGCAGCTGCTGAACGAGCGAATCGCCGGCCCCTGGCAACGCTCCTGAGCAAGTCTGCGCACGGGTGGACTTTGCCCGATCTACGCCTCCAGGGAGATTGAAAGACACCCCCAGGGGCGATTTTCTTCTGCAAATCCGTCAATTGGGCCCTCCTGACACGTTCAGTCGTCGTGGTTTTGTTACGCTAACTGTTGCACCGAATGGCCTTACGGGTTATTTCACGATTCAGCTGCCCAGGGCATGTCCGTTGCTCACCCTTGTAGCGACCCGATGCACATTGTTCACGTAGTTGGCGCCAGACCGAATTTCATGAAGGTGGCGCCGGTCCTCTCGACGCTCGCGACGCGCGGCCATCAACAGACGCTGGTGCACACCGGTCAGCACTACGACATCAACCTGTCGGACGTCATCTTCCGCGAGCTCGGAATTCCGGATCCCGACGTCAACCTGGGCGTCGGATCAGGGTCACACGCCGATCAGACAGCACAGGTGCTGGTCGGCATGGAGCGCGTGCTCCTCGAGCGGAGACCCGATTGGCTGTTCGTGTACGGCGACGTGAATTCCACCGTCGCCGCGGCGCTGGCGGCGTCGAAGCTGGGCATTCAGGTCGCGCACGTGGAAGCCGGGCTGCGCTCGGGCGACCGAACGATGCCGGAGGAGATCAATCGCCTCCTGACGGACCGTCTGGCGACACTCCTGCTGACGCCCTCGGCCGATGCGGATGCCAACCTCCTGGCCGAAGGCGTGCCTGGTGAATGGATCAAGTGTGTCGGCAACGTGATGATCGACACACTGGTGCGGCTGCTGCCGCTGACCGAGAAGGCGCCGCTGATCGACACGCTGGCGCTGCGAAACGGCAAGGGACTGAAACCGTTTGCGCTCGTCACCCTGCACCGGCCGTCGAACGTGGACGATCCGCAGAGCCTGCGCCGGCTGCTCTCGGCGCTCACGACGGTCGCTGAAGACATGCCGGTCGTCTTTCCGATGCATCCCCGCACCCGCGCGCGGATGGCTGGCGCCGACATGAACGCCGACCGTTTGAAGATCCTCGAGCCGCTCGGCTACCTCGAGTTCCTCGGGTTGCAGCGCCGCGCGGCGGTGGTGATCACCGACTCGGGCGGCATCCAGGAGGAAACGACGTATCTCGGGGTGCCGTGCCTCACCATGCGTGAGAACACGGAGCGGCCGGTGACGATCACCACCGGTACGAACCAGCTGATCGGAAGAGACATGGAGCGCCTCGTCGTGGAGTCGCGACGGGTGTTGGATGGAACGCACAAGCGTGGCGGCATTCCGCCGCTATGGGACGGAAGGGCGTCGGAGCGCATCGCCGACTGCATTAATTAGGTAACGCACACATCATGGGAAACATTCTTGAAGTCATCAACGCGCGCTCCGCGCGCGTCGGCGTGGTCGGACTTGGTTACGTGGGACTCCCCCTCGCAGTGGAGTTTGCGAAGGCCGGCTATACGGTCACCGGGATCGATCTGGCGCTCGGGAAAATCGACGCCATCAACCGGGGCGAGTCCTATATCCCCGACGTGCCGACGCACGAGGTAGGCGAGGCGGTGAAGGCCGGGAAGCTGACGGCGACCTCTGACTTTTCGGTGGTCGCCAACCTGGACACCGTCAACATCTGCGTCCCGACGCCGCTCCGCAAGACGAAGGACCCTGACATGTCCTACATCGTCTCCGCGGTCGAGGCGATCGCCGCGCACCTTCACCCGGGTCTCCTGGTGATCCTCGAGTCCACGACCTATCCGGGGACGACGATCGAGGTCGTGCAGCCGATCCTGGAAGAGAAGAGCGGACTGAAGGCCGGCGTTGACTTCTTCCTTGCGTTCTCCCCCGAGCGCGTCGATCCGGGCAACGAGAAGTTCAACACCCGCAACGTGCCGAAGGTCGTCGGCGGGCTGACGCCTGAGTGCTCGAAGCTCGCGCAGGCGCTGTACTCGGCCGCCATCGATACGGTTATCCCCGTCAGCTCACCGACGGTCGCGGAAATGGTGAAGCTGCTCGAGAACACCTTCCGTGCCGTCAACATCGGCATGGTCAACGAGCTCGCCCTGATGTGCGACCGGATGGGAATCGACGTCTGGGAAGTCGTGGATGCGGCGAAGACCAAGCCGTTCGGGTTCATGCCGTTCTACCCGGGGCCCGGCCTCGGCGGGCATTGCATCCCCATCGACCCGTTCTATCTCTCGTGGAAGGCCAAGCAGTTCGGGTTCGATCCGCGATTCATCGAGCTCGCCGGTCACATCAACAGCTCGATGCCGCACTACGTCGTCGAGAAGGTCCGTGACGGCCTCAACACGCAGCGGAAGGCGGTGAACGGCTCGAAGATTCTCGTCGCCGGCATTTCCTACAAGCGCGACATCGACGACATGCGCGAATCTCCCGCGCTCGACGTAATGCACCTGCTCGAGAAGGCTGGGGCGGAAGTGAGCTACGCGGATCCCTACGTGCCGGTGCTCCGCGGGCACGAGTGGCCTGGCGGAACCGGCATGCGCTCGGTGACGCTCGACCCGAAGACGATGGCGGCGGCTGACTGCGTCGTGATCGTGACCGACCACAAGGTGTTCGACTACGACGAGATCGTGCGTTCGTCGAAGCTGGTCATCGACACCCGCAACGCCACGAAGATCCGCGCCGAGCACGTCGTTCGCCTCGGCGCGCCCATGACCGCCGGCGAACTCGCTGCCGTCTAGCACGTGCGCACGTCAGCACGCGCACGTAGCACATGCACGTAGCACGTGTTCAGTTGAAGCTGGCAACCCGACGGCGCAGCGCCTTCACGTGATCGAGGACCCGGGTCGTATCGTCCTGGGCCTCGTCCCCGTCGTCCTCCTGGCCTTCCTCCGCGATATCGAACTCCGGCTCCTCCACGTTGTGTCCGGGTGAAAGCCGGAGGTATTCCTCCAGGTCCCGCAAGGCGGAGGAGAAATCCTCGAGGTGGTAGGCGAGCAGGCCGCGGTCGCGGAGTTCGTGCACCGCGGATGGATCGGCCGTGAGCAGCAACGTCGAAATGAAACGTGCCTGCGGGAAGGACCGCATGCGGACGTAGAGCCGTTTGAGGTTCACCAGCATCCGCACGACGATGTCGTGGCGCGTGGCGGGGGCCAGCAGCGAACGATCGAAGGCCGCTTCGTCTCCGACGTGGTTACGCAGCAGCTGGCGGCAGTCGAACTCGGAAAGCAAGGCGCCGCCGTGGAACGGGTCGATGATCAGGTCGTCACCCGCCATCCCGCCAGGTGCGCGCAGCAGGAAGTGCCCGGGAAAATTGACCCCCGTAATGGTGAGCCCGGCCCGGCGTGCGACCTCGAGATAAACGACTGCGAGAGTGATGGGGATACCGGTGCGGCGGTCCAGCACCTCATTGAGGAAGCTGTTTCGCGGATCGTCGTAGTGCTCCCGGTTCCCTCCGAACCGTTCCTCATCGTAAAGGTATTCGTTGAACGCCTGGATCGTCTCTGACGACGAGATCGCGGAGCTGCCGAGTCGCTGAGCCGCGCGTTCTCCCATCTCGTCGAGCAGGTCGAGATACCGCTGTGGCTCGAGGGCCGGGTATTCGATGCGCGCGATGGTCAACGACGCCGGCCCGAGCTCCGCCCCGGGAGCGTTCAACGCGCGCTCCAGTTCCGTGGCCACCTCGCCCATGCGCGATTGCAGGTTCAGCGCGTACTGCACTGTCCCCGATTCTACGGCCAACCGTCGTTGTCCAGCATCCCCGCTTACTATGGGGCAGCATGAACATCGCCGTGGTCTTCGACTTCGACGGCGTCCTCGCCGACTCCGAACCGCTGCACCTGGCCGCCTGCCAGGAGGTCTTTGCCTCGGTCGGGATAACCCTCACCCGCGAGGAGTACTACGCGCGCTACCTCGGGTACGACGACGAAACCATGTTTCGGGTGCTGGCGCAGGACCGCGGGTGGGTGCTGGGCGATGGGCAGGTCGACGCGCTGATTGCGGAGAAGGCGCGTGTCTTCGACGAGGTCATCGACCGGACGGACGTGCTCTTCCCGGGAGCGGCGGACTGCATCGAACGGTTGGCAAAGGAATTCCCGCTGGCGATCGCTTCAGGGGCGCTGCGGCATGAGATCGAGATGATCTTGAGGCGCGCTCGCCTGGATCGTCATTTCAAGTTCATCGTCGCCTCGGGGGATACGCCCAACAGCAAGCCGGCGCCGGATCCCTACGCGCGCGCCGCCCACCTGCATGGGGTCCCGCCGGGGCGCTGCGTCGCCATCGAGGACTCGCGGTGGGGGATCGAGTCGGCCAGAACCGCTGGACTGAAGTGCGTCGGGATCACGAACACCTATCCGGCGTCGGAACTGGCGGCCGCCGACCACGTGGTGAACTCGCTGGAGGAGTTCACCGGCGAGTTGATCGCCGGCTTATTTTTGTAGCTTTTCCCCGGCCCGCACGGGAATGGACAATCGGTTCTCTTTCGGCGGGTACGGACAGTCGTACTTCGGGTTGAAGACGCAGAACGGATGATAGGCGCGGTTGAAGTCGAGATCGTACGCGCCGCTCGCCGTTCGTTCGAGATCGAGATAGCGCCCGCCTTGATAGGTCTCGAGCCCGTTCGTGAAATCGCCGAAAGGCACGAACAACCGCCGCATGTCGTTTTCGGTCGCGTCCACGAACGCGGTCAGCGTCAGCTCCTTTCCCTGGAGCATGAAACGCAAGGCACCGATGCGGCGCATATCGCGGCGCTGGCCGGTTGACGTCGGGATCTGCAGTACTTCGTTCCCCTGCGCCACCGCCAGTGACGCGGGAATGCGATACGCCGGATCGATGGGGAAGTACTGCAACGGCGGAAACGTCGACCGCTTCTCGGCAGGGACCGGCGACTCGGCCGACCGCATGTAGCGGTCCTTGTCGGCCCTCCACGTTGCGACGTCAGCCGTCGGCACCGGCTTCGCGTCGCACGCACTGAGCACGGCGACCGACAGGCAAAGCGCAGCGAATTTTTTCAAAGCCTAAAAAGGATACGCTTTCCGCTCGATCACGGCATCCGCGACCCGTCGGCGAAGCGCGACGGTATTCACCGGCGTCACTTTCATGATGCGGCGCAGGGCCGCGAGCAGCGTTCGCAGCATATCTCCTTCGACGATGGCGGCGAGCGTCGTTCGGGTGATCATCTCGACCCGCGCCGCGGCATCGGTGACGAGCACCTGCGCGGCGGCTTCGTGCGTTGAGCCTGGGCTCGTTGACGCGGCGCGCAGGACCGCGCTCTCGGCGCCGTAGACCTCGATGAGGATGTCGGCCGCCGCCATCAGCACTTCCTGCTGGTCGGTGAGTTTCTCCCCGTAGGTCTGCGCCGCGGTTCCGAGCACCATCAGGGCGGCTTTCTTCATCGCGGTGACCGCGCGTGTCTCCGCCTCGAGCCGTCCATCGCCGGGCAACTCGCCGGCGGAAGGGGTGAGCAATTCGTCCTGCAGCTTCTTCGCGGCCGCGAAGAGCGGCAGCCCCCCCTTCAGCGCCCGGCGGATCAACATCCCCGGGATCAGCATCCGGTTGATTTCGTTGGTCCCCTCGAAGATGCGATTGACGCGCGCGTCTCGATAGTGGCGTTCGGCCGGATAGTCGCGGACGAAGCCGTTCCCACCGTGAATCTGCACGTTTTCGTCGAGGACGTAGTCGAGCGCCTCGCTGCTGGCGACTTTGAGGATCGACGATTCGATCGCGAACTCCTCGAGCGCCGCGAGGAGCGATGCGCTGTCTTCCCGCCCCTGCAACATGGAGTCGATGAGCCCCGCCGTGCGGTAGAGCATGGCTTCCACCGCGAACTCCCGGATCGCCATCTCCGCCAGCTTGTGCTTGATGGCGCCGAAGTTCGCGATCGGTTGGCCGAACTGCTTGCGCTGCAGCGCGTACCGCGCCGCTTCTCCCACGGCCATGCGTGCGCCGCCGCTGCACATGGCGCCCAACTTGAAGCGGCCGTAGTTGAGCACGTTGAACGCGACCTTGTGGCCCTTGCCGACTTCACCGAGCACGTTCTCGGCCGGCACTCGCGCATCCTGCAGGATCAATGGTGTCGTGGATGAACCGTGCAGTCCGAGCTTGTGCTCTTCCTTGCCGCTCGATACGCCTGGCCCGCGCTCGACGATGAACGCGGTGAAGTGCTCGCCGTCCACCTTGGCGAACACGATGAAGATGTCGGCGAACCCGCCGTTGGTGATCCACATCTTCTCGCCGTTCAAGCACGTAGCTGCCGTCCGCCTGCCGCGTGGCTTTGGCTTTCGCGCCGAGTGCGTCGGATCCCGATCCGGATTCGCTGAGCGCATACGCTCCGATCGATTCCCCGCTGACGAGGCGCGGCAGGTACTTCTGCTTTTGTTCACGCGTTCCGAAGCAGAGCAGCGGGGTAATCGAAAGGCCGGTCTGCGCGCCGAACGTCGCCGCCATCGACGCGAATTGGCCGACCGATTCGCCAACGATCAACGACGACACCTTGTCGAGGCCCAGCCCGCCGTACTCCTCCGGCACGTCGGTGCCCAGCAGGCCGAGGTCCGCGCATTTCCTGACCAGCGACTTCGCGAGATCCCAATCCTTCTGTTCGAGTCGTTCGAGCGCCGGCCCGACTTCGTTCTGCATGAACTCGTCGGCCGTCTGGCCGATCAGCCGGTGTTCGTCGGTGAGCTTCTCGCGCGTGAAGATCGAATCAGCGGGTGCGTCTTCAATCAGCCAGGTCCCACCGCGGGCGCCCGTCGTTGCCGTCGTCATGGTTGTCCCCAATCCCAATCAACAATCCCTAAATCCCAATCCACACTCGTCAATTGCCAATCCACTCGGCAATCGCCACTCGTCAATCGCCGATCGACTCGAATATGCCCGCCGCGCCCATGCCGCCGCCCACGCACATCGACACCATCCCGTAGCGTGCGTTGCGCCGCCGCATCTCGTGCAGCAGCGTGGCCGTCAGCTTCGCGCCTGTGCATCCGAGCGGATGCCCGAGTGCGATCGCACCGCCGTTGACGTTGAGTTTGTCGGGGTCGATCGGCAACTCTCGCAGGCACGCCAGTACCTGCGACGCGAACGCCTCGTTCAGCTCGAAGAGGTCGATGTCGTCGAGCGTGAGGCCTGCATGCTTGAGCGCCTTTCTGATGGCGGGCACGGGCCCGATTCCGAAGCGCTCGGGCTCGACTCCCGCTGTCGCATAGCAGACGAAGCGCCCTAGCGGTTTCAGATCGAGAGCCTGCGCACGTTCGGCGTCCATGAGGACGACCGCGGCCGCCCCGTCGCTGGTCTGCGACGAGTTCCCCGCCGTCACGGTCCCTTTCACGTGAAATGCCGGTCGCAGCTTGGCGAGCGCCTCTAGCGACGTGTCGCGGCGCGGGCCTTCATCGACCGCCAGCGCCGGAAGCAGAACGATCTCCTCGGCGAAGCGACCCGAATCGATCGCCGCGAGCGCGCGTTGGTGGCTACGCAAGGCAAAGGCGTCCTGCTCCTCGCGCGAGACACCCGCTTCACGCGCATGGTTCTCGCCCACCAGCCCGGTGCTCAGATAAACGTCCGGGTAGCTATCGACCAGCGCCGGGTTGGGCGCGATCTTGTTGCCGCCCATCGGCACCAGGCTCATCGATTCGGTGCCGCCCGCCACGACGGCAGTCGCGTGCCCGAGCATGATCCGCTCGGCGCCATAGGCGATCGACTGCAGGCCGGAGGAGCAGAACCGGTTCACCGTGACGGCGGACGCAGAAACGGGAATACCGGCCCGGAGGCTCGCGATGCGCGCCACGTTCAATCCCTGCTCGGCTTCCGGCATGGCGCACCCGAGGATCACGTCGTCTATCTCCGCGGGATCCAGTCCCGGCGCACGTTTCAGCGCTTCGGCCATCGCCGTTGCGGCCATCTCGTCGGGCCGGGTGTATTTCAACGCGCCGTTCGGTGCCTTGCCCACCGGGGTTCGCACGGCCGAAACGATGACGGCGTTTTTCATGGCTGGTAGTCTCCAAGCAGGTCTTCGAGTGCTTCTCCCACTTCCGCCGTTTGACCCTCGAAGAGATGATCCGCGCCGTCGATGACGACCATGTCCTTCGGCTCGGACAGCTTCGCGTAGAAACTCCACATGCCCTCGAGCGGGCACACCTCGTCGGCTTCTCCCTGGACGAAGAATTTCGGCTTGGTGCTCTCGAGCGTGTTGGGGAAGGTGTATTCCATGCCCGACACGGAAGTCGCTACCGGTGGCGCGATGCCGATCAGAACAGAGACGCGCTCGTCGGTCGCGCCCACTTCGAGCGCCACCCACGACCCGAACGAGAAGCCGGCAGCCCAGAGCGGAACGCCCGGATACTTCGCTGCCATGTAATCGAGCGCTGCGACGAAATCCTGCATTTCTCCCGGACCTGTGTCGAACGCACCTTCGCTTGCCCCAACACCGCGGAAGTTGAACCGCAACACGGCACAGCCGATGCGCGACAGCCCCTTGGCCCCCTGGTACACCGCCTTCGTGTGCATCGTTCCGCCGTACTGGGGATGCGGATGCGCGAAGACGACAGCGGCCTTTGGGGCCCCGTTGGGCCCGTCGAGGACCGCCTCGAGGCGCCCGGCCGGCCCTTTCAAATCAGTGATGGTTGGCATGGACGAATTCACTCACCAGCGTTGCGAACCGCTCCGGTTGCGTCAGTACTCCCAGGTGTCCGGTCGCGTTCATCAGCTCGTACCGCGCGCCGCCGATCATCGACGCGTACCGCCGCGTCGTCTCCACCGGTACGACGCGATCGAGTTCTTGTTCTCCGGTAATGACCAGCGTCGGGGCGGTGATCCGTGCGCAGTCGGCCGCCACGTCGATCGCGCGCGCGTCGCGAATCCGTGCCGACATCAGCGACGGAATCGCCGGTGCCGCGACCGCGCGACTGCCCTGCCGAGCCATGAACGCCAGCGCCGGCGTGAGGCCCCCGCACGCGGCACGCACTTCCGGCCAGACCCTGGAAGGTGTCGTGGCCACGAACGCGGGCGTCGACAGCCACGGGCGGGACAGCCATCGGGCCTGCCTGGCGTTCGGCCGCCACCCGGGGCCGGGTGCCGACGCGATCACCAGTGTGTCCAGGCGCTCCGGATGGAGGGCCGCGAAGTGCGTCGCCACGAATCCGCCGAATGAGATGCCGACAAGCGTCGCCCGTTCCAGCCGCTTCGCGGACAGTCACGTCCGACAGCTGCCTCGTGTAGTTGTCGAACCCGGCCGCGGGATCGTACGCGCAGCCGGAACCGAAGTCCCCGGCCAGCGAGTACGAGATCGCACGACACCGTTTCGCGAGCGCCTCCAGTGCGGCTCGCGTCCACTCCCAGCGTCCGTGGAGTCCCTGCACGACGACAACTGCGGGTCCCTGCCCGTGATCGAACATCCGTGTCAATTCCGCAACGGCTTTCCGGTTTTCAGCGTGTGTGCCATGCGTTCCTGCGTCTTGCGCTCGCCGCACAGGCTGAGGAACGCTTCGCGCTCGAGATCCAGCAGCTGTTGCTCGGTCACCGTGGTGGCATGCGGCTGACGGCCTCCCGAGAGAATCCACGCGAGCTTGCGTCCGATGATGGCGTCGTGATCGCTGATGCGCCCCGCGCGCATCGCGAGGTGGATGCCGAGCTTCAGCGCCGCCAGCACGCTTTCGCCGCCCACCCGGATCGCCGTGCGGGGCTGTGGCGTGACGTATTCGGCCGCCCGGGCGAGCGCACGGGTCTTCGCATCCGCGAGCAGGCGATCGCGGTTCATCGTGAACGCGTCTACCGGACGCAGATACCCGAGCCGTTGCGCCTCGGGGCCGCTCGTCGAAACCTTGGCGAAGCCAATCGTCTCGAACGCGCGCTGCACGGGTGGCAGCAGGTCGGCGGTCGCGGGCACGCCGTCCATCGCGCGCGCCAACATCTCCTTCGTGCCTCCGCCGGCGGGAATAATGCCGACGCCGACTTCCACGAGGCCGATGTAGCTTTCCGCCGCTGCCTGCACGCGGTCGGCGTGCAAGGCGATCTCGCAGCCGCCGCCGATGGCGAGGCCGGCCGGCGCGACGACCACGGGAACGTCAGCGTGCTTGAGCGCCATCGTCGCTCCCTGGAACGCGCGCACCATCATGTCGATCTCGTCCCAGTTGCCTTCCTGCGCTTCGAGCAGGACGAGCATCAGGTTGGCGCCGGCGGAGAAATGCACGCCCTCGTTGCCGACCACCAGCGCGCGGAAATTCGCGGACGCTTCCTTCACGCCCGCGTTCAGCATCTGGATCGTGTCGCCGCCGATCGCGTTCATCTTCGAGTGGAACTCGACGCAGAGCACGCCGTCCCCGAGATCCACGAGACTGGCCCCGGCGTTTTTCTTGACGATGCGGTTCTGCTCGCGCGCCTCTCGCAGGATCAGGAGTCCCGGCCGGGCCAAGGTGGTCTGACCCTCGTCTGACCCTGGTTTGACCCCGGTCTGACCTAGGTCTGACCCCCAGATGGCGGTCGTCAGCTCGAAGGGGCCGAGTTCCCAGCCGAAGCCCCAGCGCATGGCGCGGTCGACGTCGTCGTTCGAATGCGCGATCTCCGGGGCGACGCGGGCGGCATACTGCAGGGTCGGCCCAAGCGTGTCGCGCAGGAACTGACCGACCCTGTCCTTGCCGTGAAACAGCGTGCGGACGCGTTCGCCGACGTTCTCGATCGACCGCGCCGCTTCGATAGACGGGAATTTCGCCGGCTGTTTCGGCCGGTACGTCATCGTCGAGGGATCCAGCGTCAGGATCTCGCCATCGGCGGCCTTTTTGTAGAAGCCCTGGCCGCTCTTCGCGCCGATCCATCCGCGTTCGACCAGTTGCGTGATGACCGCGGGGAGCGCGAACTGCGCGCGGTCCTCATCGGTGGTCAGCCGCTCGGAGAGGTTGCGCGCGACGTGCGCGAGCACGTCGATACCGACGATGTCCATCGTGCGAAACGTGGCGCTCTTGGGCCGCCCGATCGCCGGTCCGGTGATCGCGTCGATCTCTTCGATGGTGTAGGCGCCGCTGTCGAGGGCCCGCACGATCTGCATCACGCCGAACAGCCCGAGATGGTTCGCGATGAAGTTCGGCGTGTCCCTGGCGACCACAATCCCTTTGCCCAGCCGCACGTCGGCAAAGCGTACGAGCGTCTCGAGCACGGCGGGATCCGTTTCAGGAGTGGGAATGACCTCCAGCAACGGCAGGTAGCGGGGCGGGTTGAAAAAATGCGTCCCGAGCCAATGCCGGCGGAACGCCTCGGACCGCCCTTCGGCGATGGTAGCGATCGGGATGCCGGATGTATTCGAACTGACGATCGCCTGGGGCGCGCGATGGCGTTCGACGCGTTCGAGCAGCGACTGTTTGACGTCGAGTCTCTCCACGACCGCTTCGATGATCCAGTCAGCCGCTGCGAGCTGCGCGAGATCCTCGTCAAATCCCCCCGTCCTGACCAGGGCGACGGCGTCCGGGGTGAAGAACGGATCGGGCTTGAGCTTTTTCGCCCGCTCCAGCCCTTCCTTCGCGGCCTGCGGCGTGACGTCGAGAAGGAGCGCGGGCAATCCCGCATTCGCGACATGCGCCGCGATCTGCGCGCCCATCGTCCCCGCGCCAAGCACCGCGACCGAGCGGATCACGAGCGCACGCCTCCAACGAACAGGTCCACGATCGCGTTCGCCTCGGACACCAGCGAGTAACGACGACGGCTCAGGATCCAGTTCGTCGCCATTTCGTCGAGGCCGCCGAAGAACAACTTGGCGGCGAGTGTCGGGTTCACGCTCGTGCGGAACACCTTGGCGACCTGGCCTTCGACGATGACGTCGCGGATCAGTCCCAGGTATTCCCGGACGTAGGTCGCCGAAAACTGCTCCATGAACTTGGTGGATTGCCGCAGCTCGATTTGGAAGACGATCGCGAGCGAGCGGTCGCGGCTCAGACGATCGAGATGCAGCCGTGCGATTTCCCGCAGGCGTTCGACGGGATCGTCGATCGGCGCCACGCTGCGGCGCCCTTCGGCGATGGCTTCCTTCATCGTTTTCTCGAAGATCGAGATCAGCAGGTCGTCTTTGCCGCGGAAGTAGAGATAGACGGTGCCGGCCGCTACGCCGGCCGCCCGGGCGACATCGGCGACCTGCGCGTTGAAGAATCCCTTGGCGGCGAAGGTGTCGATGGCCGCGCGCAGGATCGCGTCGCGCTTGTCTGTTTTCTCGGGTTTTTCAGGAATGCGGTGGGTTCGACGGGCAGCCACGGACATGAATGAATGTTCATTCATTTTCCGGGTCGACTGTCAACTCCAGCGGGTAAGGATGGTTTCGCGATCGAACAGGGCAACGCTCAGCAGTACCAGCAGAATCCAGATGACCGCCAGCACCATCGCGATCGCGATCAGCATTCCTGTCGTGATGACAAAAGCACCGGCCACCTGGCCGACCAGCATGGCCACGAGGGGCAGCACGAGCAGGACGGCTATCTGTTGCGCGCTTCGCGGATCGTTGACGCGTGAGGAGACGGTAATGGTCGCCTGCAAGGCGACCAGTGCGGCCAGCGGTCCGATGAGCCCGAGAAGCACGAAGGTACGAAGGCCCACCACCGCGCCGGGCACGCCGGGCGACGCGAACGCGAGCATCAGCACGAAGTAGATCGCGACCCCGATCGCTTCGATGACGAGTGCCGGCAGAAAGGACGCCAGCACCTTGGCCAACAGGATCTCAACGGTCGTCAGCGGTGTCGTCAGCAACGGTTCGAGCGTTCGCCCTTGCTTCTCGCCGACAACGCTGTAGGCGGCGAGCGACACAGCGCCGACGATCGGCGACAGCAGGAAGAGCAGAAGGAACTGCTGGAAGAAAAACGCCTCGACTGCCACGGTGGGGGAGAGTCCCCTCAGGGCGGGCATGTACTCCGTGGCGAAGCCCACCGCTTTCAGGATCGCCGGGTCGCTGCCGATGTCCTCTCCCGTCAGCGCCGGCACCGCGACCAGGACGATGAACGGGATCGCGAGCGTGACGGCCACGACGAGCAGCACGGGAATGATCGCGGACGGACTCGCCCGGAACTCTCGCAGCTCTTTCGCGATCAGCGTAAGGATTCGCGACGTCATGCCGACGCTCGAGAGTCGCGGCCCGCGGCCAGCAACCGGATATAGACCTCTTCGAGCGACTGCTCTTCATCCTGCACCGATCGAATGCGGGCCCCCGCTCCGACGAGCGCCGCGACGATCGGCGGCACCTGTCGTTCGGGATCCTCGAGCCGCATCGTCAACGTGTCCCCCTCGGCCGCGACATCCTGACCACCGTGACGAGCCACGATCGGCACGAGCGCGGCGGACGTGACGTCAGACGAAGCCAGCCCGATACGCAGTCGATGGCCGAAAAGCGATCGCCGCAGCGCGGCCGGTTCACCGACCGCGATGAGGCGCGTGCTGATCAGCCCGACGCGCGTCGCCAGGCGTTCGATTTCATCGAGGTTGTGCGTGGAGATGACGATGGCGCATCCGCGGTCCTGGAGCTCTCCCACCAGATCACGGACGCCGCGGGCCGTCTGGGGATCGAGGTTGGCGGTGGGCTCGTCGAGCAGCACCACCTCGGGATCGTGGACCAGCGCCCGCGCCAGCGCCAGCTTCTGCTTCATTCCCTTGGAGAGCATCGCGGCGCGATCCGCCCGCCGGTCCCACAGGTCGAAACGGCGCAGCATCCGTCCCGTCGCGTCGACGGGATCCGTAACCCCGAACAGTTTTGCGTAAGTCGCCAGGTTCACGAAGACCGAGAGTTGCTCCCACAGTCCCGGCGTTTCCGTGAGAAAACCGATGCGCCCTCGCAGCCGGTCGACGTTGGCCCGCTGAATGCGTGTGCCGTCGATCGTCACGTGGCCGCTGGTCGGCAGGATCAACCCGCCGATCATGCGCAGCGTCGTCGTTTTTCCGGCTCCGTTCGGTCCGAGCAGGCCGAACACTTCGCCACGCTGGATCTCGAACGAGACGTTGTCGACGGCGGTCCTTCCAGGGAAGGTACGGGTGAGATGCGCGGCGACGATCACCAGCCAGATGCTACCCCGAGCGAAACGCGCCGGCCCGGCCAGGCGTATCAGGCGTTTATGCTGGATGCCTCACAACAACAGGCCCTCGTGACGCGTCTCAATCGCATCGAGGGGCAGGTCCGCGGCATCCGCCGGATGATCGAGGAACCCCGCCTGTGCGTTGAAATCCTTCAGCAGCTGGCAGCCGCCGAAGCGGCGCTCAACCGTATCAGCCTGGCCGTCCTCAAGTTCCACGTCGAGAAATGCGTTCCTGATGGGATCGAGCAGGGTGAGGCCGAGCGCACGAAGAGTCTGGCAGAGCTGGTCGACATCTTCGATCGTTTCGCGAAGTAACTCCAGATCCGCTTCCTAGTAACATAGACAGACCGGGGTCGGGCCTCGGTTTTATCTATGAACTCCCGCATTCCTTCTGGAGCTTTTATGAGAGTTGCACGTATCGCGACCGCCGTCCTGCTCGCGCTGTCGATTGCCGCCTCGGCGTCGGCGCAGGGCAAAGGCAAGCTGCGCCTGTCCGGCAAGGTGTTCAACGAGGCCGGCCAGCCGGTCGAAGGCGCGGACGTCCGCGCCGCGAAGAAGGGGGAAGCCGTTCCCCAGATGTTCTCCGCCAAGACCAACAAGGACGGCGAGTGGTCGATTCGTGACATCGCCGCCGGTGAATGGGTCATCGAAGCGATGAAGGAAGGGATCGGCATTGCCGAGGCTACCGAAACCCTCACCGACGCAGACAAGAACAAGATCGTCAACCTCACGATCAAGCCGAAAGCAGACCCGAACGTCGCGCTGCAGGCGGCGCACCAGGAAGCCGTGAAGCTGGCGCAGGCCGGCAAACCGGCCGAGGCGCGCAAGATCTGGGAGGACCTGCTCGCCAAGAACCCCACCATGCACCAGTTCCACGGCTTGATCGGGACGATGTATGCGGCGGAAGACAATCCGAAGAAGGCGCTCGAACACTTGAAGCTGGTGTTGGAGAAGGATCCCGCCAACGTCGATTACCTGGTGCTGTCGGCGGAACTGATGATGGAGCTCGGTGACAGGGAAGCGGCCGACAAGATCCTCAACTCGGTCGACATCACGAAGGTGCGCGACCCGCGCGCGTTCATCAACTCCGCCATCAACAAGATCAACACGGGCGACAAGGCCCAGGCGGAAGTCGCCATCGAGTCGTTGAACAAGCTGATTCCTCAGTTTCCCAACGAGCACATGCTGCTTTACCTGCGCGGCCGTGCCTACCTCGCGGCGACCAAGCTCGTCGAGGCGAAAGCGGACCTGGAGAAGTACGTCGCCTCGGCGCCGCCGACCGCACCGCAACTCGCGGACGCGAAGAAACTGCTCGACCAGCTGGCCAAGAAGTAGTTCCTGCATGCGCCTTCGCCGCTGGTGCGCTCCCGCAGCCCTTCTCGCTTTGCTGCAGGCCTGTGGTGGTTCGTCCGGCGGCGGGGGTGGCGAGACGCCGCCGCCGACGCCCGGCGGCGGCACGAGCCAGAATCCCTGCCCCGCCTCCACGACCGCCGCGGAGTTCGCCCCATCGCGTCTGAACGAGGAGCGCCGCGCCGACAAGAAACGGGCGATCGACGGCGACCCGCGCTATCGCGTCTTCGACTCGCTCTCGCTTCACCGCGAGGCGGCCCAGTGGCGCGAGCGTCGGGGCGTGCCGCCCACTGTGGCGGCCGATACGCCCGCCGGAACCAGGCAGAACATTGATATCGGCGAGATCGCTGTCGTCCCCGACGAAGGGGACCTGATTGCGCCGGCCAATGCCTACGACCTCCGCGGGATCGGGCTTCGTTTCACCCGCAACGGCGCAGGGGGTTACAACGTCCAACGCATCGGCATCGGCTTCCGCACCACTCTCGGACGGCAGCTGACGCTCGAGGACGACGACAGCGAAAGCGCCAACGTCGCGTTCTCTTTCCCTTTTTATGGCGTCGGGCAAACGACCGCGTTCGTCAACTCTGATGGCAACGTCACCTTTGAAACGGCCGACTTCGCGAGCAGCGAGCGCAACGTTGCGCGGCTGACGACAGGACCGCCGCGGGTCGCACCGTTCCTGGCGGATCTCGATCCTTCGGCGGGTGGCCGGGTCTTTGTGAACGCCGCGTCGGACCAGTACGTCGTGACGTGGTGCAACGTCCGCGGCTTCGAGTCCACGCGCACGGTTACCACTCAGCTGGTGCTACTGCCTGACGGCAACCTCGAGATGCACTTCGTCGATGGGGCGGCACTGACCGATGCGGTCGTGGGCATTTCGCCTGGGCGCACGGGAGAATTTCGCTCGGTCGATCTCAGCGCCACCGGCCCCAGCGACGGCGGCGCATCGTCGGTCGGCGAGCGCTTCGCCAGCATCTCGCAGCTCGATAACGTCGCGGTCACCAGGAAGTTCTACGCGAGTCATCCTGACAACTACGACCAGCTCGTCATCTGGACCGACGCACGGTTGATCCAGGACGCCTTCGCGTTCGAGCAAACCGTGGCCAACGAAATTCGCGGCATCGGCCTTCCGACCTTCGACGTGTCGCGCGAGTTCGGCAGCGCCGGCCGCCTGCGCAGCATGGCGGTGATGGACTTCCTCGGCAAGTACCCTGACGATCCGCAGCAGCGTTTTCTCGGCGAGAACAACACCGTCAGCGTGATGGGACAGGAAGTCGGGCACCGCTGGCTGGTCTTCATGGACTTCCGCGATCACAACGGCGCGCGCTCGCAGGCGCTGCTCGGCCGCGACGACGCGCACTGGAGCTTCTTCTTCGACTCCGATGCCTCTGTGTTGGAGGGGAACGACATCGAAGACCTGGGAGGCGGCTCGTTCCGCACGGTGGGCGCCGTTCGCAGGTACAGCCTGCTCGATCAGTATGCGATGGGGCTCGTCCCGCCGAACGAGGTTCCAACGTTCTTCTACGTGCAAAACCCCACGAACATGTCGGTCACCCGCACGCGGGAATCGGCGCCACAGGTGGGCGTGACCTTCAACGGCACGCGTCGCGACGTGCGGATCGAAGACATCATCGCGGTCAACGGCGACCGCGTGCCTTCGTCGTCATCGTCGCCGCGCGAGCACCGGCAGGCCTTCATCTACGTCACCAGCGCCGGCCGCACCGCCGATGCCGCGCAGGTCGACAAGCTCGATCGCATCCGCCGCGCGTGGGAAGAGTTCTTCCTGCAGGCGACTGATGGCCGGATGCGAGCGATCACGACGCTCCGCTAACCGGTTCCCGGTTCCAGGTTCCCGGTTCCAGGTTCTGGTTCTTTTGGTTCTGGTTCTTTTGGATTCTGGCTCGTTTCGGTTCCGGGCTTCTTCGGTCGGCCTCCCTTTGATTTCGGCTTGCGCGGAGGTTGGCCGGGGATGTTGCCCTCGCAACTCTCGAGGTACTGCAAGTAACGCAGGGTCGCCCCGCGGGCTCGTTTCGATAGGTTCCACGCTTTGTCGAAGTCTTCGATGGTGAAGTATCTGCGCTCCTTTCCAGCGAGCAGGTGGTTCTGTGTTTCGTCGATCGAGGCCTTTGCGATCCGCACGTAGGGCGCATTCTCGTTCGGATAGTACCGGCCCCATCCCTCCGCAATGTTCCGAGGCGCAGAAGCGGCCGAATCACGGATCTGGTTGCGGAATTTGAAATCCCGCGCCGCCTTGCCCGTTTCGGTCATTTGGTGCACCGCAGCCGATAGCTCGGTCGCGAGTTTCCAAGCGTCGAGATCTTCGAAGCGTTCCACTCCACCCATGCCCGACAGCAGTGCGACGAACGTGCCGCTCCGGTTTTCGCGGAAATCAGCAGCAAGCGCGCCTCGAAGTACGCAAGTTCTGCACAGCCAACCGGTCCCACGATTAGCAGTTCCTTCCACCCGGACTAGAATCCGGCTATGAACCGGCTCGTTCTTCTCGTGGCCTGTGTCCTGGCCCTCACCACCTCCGTTCGAACCCAGAACCAAGAACCCAGAACCCAGAACCAAGAACCCAGAACCGGGAACCGGGAACCTGGAACCGGGAACCTCGTCGCGGGTATCGACAGGACGCGGTTAGAAGCAATTCAGCCGCTCATCGCGCAGGACATCAAGGACAAGAAGCTGCCGGGAGCCGTGGTCCTCGTGGGACGCGGCGATCGCGTGGTCTTCCAGAAGGCGTTCGGCAATCGCGCTCTCGTGCCGGCAACGGAGCCGATGACCGCCGACACGATCTTCGATCTCGCGTCGCTCACCAAGGTGGTCGCGACCACGACGAGCGTGATGATGCTGGTGGAAGACGGCAAGGTGCGGCTCGCGGACCGTGTCGCGTCGTTCATTCCTGGTTTCGAGCGCTACGGCAAGGGAGACATCACCGTCCGTCATCTGCTGACGCATGTCTCTGGCCTGCGCCCGGACGTGGACCTCGGCGACCTGTGGACCGGATACGACAAGGCGATCGAGCTGGCGATCGAGGAGACGCCGACCTCGGCGCCCGGCGAGCGGTTCGTCTATAGCGACATCAACTTCTTCCTGCTCGGGGACATCGTGCGGCGAGTGAGCGGCAAGCCGCTCGACCAGTTCACGCGCGACCGCATTTTCACGCCGCTCGGCATGAAAGACACCGGCTTCAATCCGCCGGCCGCACTGCACGCGCGCGTCGCGCCGACCGAGAACTGCACGCCCTACGGATGGCCGTGCGAAGGTGCCGGACCGGAAGATCCTGCGCGGGGTCGTCCACGACCCGACGGCCCGCCGCATGATGGGCGTCGCGGGACACGCCGGCCTGTTCAGCACCGCGGCGGACCTGTCGATTTTCAGCCGCATGCTGCTCAACGGCGGTTCTTACAACGGCGTCCGCATTCTTTCGCCGCTGACGATCGAGCGGATGCTCACGCCGACGCCGACCGGACGCGGGCTCGGATGGGACATGGATTCGTCGTTCTCGGTGAACCGCGGCGAGCTCTTTCCGCTGGGATCGTTCGGCCACACGGGCTGGACCGGCACCTCACTGTGGATCGACCCGGCAACGAAGCTGTTCGTGGTGTTCATGTCGAATCGCAATCATCCCGACGGCAAAGGGGACGTGGCGGCGCTGCGCGCGCGCGTCTCCACCGTGGTGGCGTCCGCGCTCACGGCGCTGCCGGCGGGGATGGAGCGGTCGGCGACCTGGAGCACGCGCGACTTCGGCCCCTCTGGCACCCTTCCGCCGCCACAGCCGGCCTCCGTGATGAACGGCATCGACGCGCTGCGCGCCGACGGCTTCGCAATCCTTCGCGGCAAGAAGGTCGGACTGGTCACGAATCACACCGGACGCGCTCGGGATGGGGCGACCACGATCGACTTGCTCCACGGCGCGAAGGACGTCTCGCTTGTGGCGCTCTTCAGCCCCGAGCATGGGATCCGCGGCACTTCTCGACGCGAAGGTGCCGTCAGAGAAGGACGAGAAGACCGGGCTCGTCATCCACTCGCTCTACGGCGAGACGCGGCGGCCCACGGACGACATGTTGAGAGGGGTCGATACGATGGTCATCGACCTCCAGGATATCGGCGCGCGTTTCTACACCTACGTCACCACCATGGCCTACGTGTTGGAGGAGTCCGCGAAGAGAAACATCGCGGTCGTCGTACTGGATCGCGTGAATCCGATCAACGGCGTCACGATCGAAGGGCCGGCACTCGACAAGGCGCAGGTCAGCTTCGTGGGCTACTTCGCGCCGATGCCGATCCGGCACGGGATGACACTGGGCGAGCTGGCGAAACTGTTCAACGCCGAAAACAAGATCGGCGCGAACCTCACCGTCGTGCAGCTGCGCAGCTGGCAGCGCGATCACTGGTTCGATGCGACCGGGATTCCCTGGATCAACCCCTCCCCGAACATGCGGAATCTGATCCAGGCCACGCTCTATCCAGGCATTGGTGCGATCGAGGGGACGAACATTTCGGTCGGCCGCGGCACGGATACGCCGTTCGAGCAGATCGGCGCGCCGTGGATCGACGGTGTGAAGCTGGCCGACACGCTCAACGGCCGAAATCTCCCGGGCATCCGGTTCTATCCGGTTCGCTTTACGCCCGCGTCGAGCAAGCACGCGAACAAGGAATGCCAGGGCGTCTTCCTGGTGGTCACCGACCGCGCGGCATTGCGGCCGGTGCGCGTGGGGGCCGAGATCGCCGGCGCCCTGGCCCGGCTCCACGGCGTCCCAGTACGAGCTCGAGGCGGCGGAGCGGCTGTTCGGCTCGAAGGAGAACCTGGCGCGCCTGCGCGCAGGCGACGACCCCTCGAGCCTGGTGGCCGGATGGTCCGCGGCGGAGGCCCGCTGGCGGCTCCTGCGGGCGAAGTACCTGATCTATCGATGATGCCGGGCCTAAAGGCCCGCCTACGCTTCAGTTTGGCTCATGCCCCTATTGCGCGGATACGGTTGTTTGGCGTAGTCTCATCCGGCCTATTGGATTCGGTCCCCTTATTCGTCCCTAAAGCATTGAAAATACAGGGACTCCAAAACGGCCTCGCGCTTGCTCAGCGTTCGTGTTCGTCTTCGACCGGTGTCCGTACGCGTAAACAGCGCTGCCGCGGCCCGTGCACCCGCGGTAGCTCCTACGATCGGCCGTAGTCGTGAGTCAGAGTCCGAGGAGGGTGAGAATGAGAGAGCGATTGGTTCGCTTGATGGTGCTCTGCGCCGCCGTCTCTGGCGTTCGCCGCACCATCAGAGGCCCAGGTCTTTACGGGCCGTATCGATGTCACCGTGACAGACTCCACCGGCGCAATCCTGCCCGGCGTCACGGTCGACATCTCGGGACCGCAGCCCGCTACAGCGGTCACCGACACGAAGGGTGAAGCCCACTTCCTGAACCTGGCGCTTGGAACCTACACCGTTGGCGCCAAGATGTCTGGATTCGGGGACTACCTGAATAAAAACGTCGTGGTCGCCGCAGGTATCGGCACCAACTTGAAGATCGTGTTGACGGTCGGCGGCGTCACGCAGCAAATCGATGTTTCGGCTGCTTCGCCGATCATCGATCCCAAGCGGACCACCACCTCGACCAACGTCACCTACGAAGAGCTCCAGCAGATACCGTCCTCGCGCGATCCCTGGGTCGTGCTGCAGACCGTTCCCGGCGTCATCGTCGACCGCGTGAACGTCGGCGGCGCCGAGTCGGGCCAGCAGTCGAACTACCAGGCCAAGGGCGCCGCGAGCGGCGACAACACCTGGAACATCGACGGCATCGCGATCACCGACATGTCGGCGCTGGGCTCCTCACCGACCTACTACGACTTCGACATGTTCCAGGAAATGCAGGTCAGCACCGGCGGCGCGGATCTGCAGACCGCCACCCCCGGTGTCGCGCTGAACTTCGTCCTCAAGGGGGGCGCCAACACCCCGCACGGGTCGACCCGCATCTACTACGAAGACGAAGACATGCAGGCGAACAACCTGCCCGATGATCTCAAGGCGTCCCTGGGCGGCACCACGGGCAAGGGAAACCGCATCAGCAAGTACACCGACTACGGGTTCGAGCTCGGCGGCCCGATCGTCAAGGATCGGCTGTGGGCCTGGGGCGCACTCGGCAAGACCGACGTCACGCTGCTGACCCTCTCGAACACGCCCGACCAGACGATCCTGAAGAACAGCTCGTTCAAGGCGACCGGCCAGGTCTCCGACGCGATCCGCGGATCGTTCACGTTCTTCCGCGGCGACAAGAACAAGTTCGGCCGCGGCGCGGGTCTCGACCCGTCCGCCGGAGACCACCTGGAATCAGAGCGGTCCCACCTCGGTTTACAAGGGTGAGGGCAACTTCGTGGTTGGCCAGAACCTGTTCCTGACCGGCCGTTACGCCTACGTCAGTGGTGGCTTCCAACTGACGCCGCAGGGCGGCCTCGACACGCCGCTGTACTAACGACGACGGTGGCGTGTGCCGCGGCTCCTACGAGCACTACGAAACCGTCCGTCCGCAGTGGCAGGGGACGATGGACGGCAACATGTTCAAGGGGAAGCACGAATTCAAGTTCGGCTTCGGCTGGCGTCGCGCCGACGTCGACTCGACTTCGATCGTGCCCGGGCGGCAACGGCATCCGGACGCTTCCACTACGGGTTATCCGAACATGATCGGCCGACGTGGTCGTGTGGAACGACTACACCTCGACGCGTGGCGCAGTACACGAGCGCCTACTTCGGCGACACGATCACGTGGGATCGCCTGACGTTGAACGCCGGACTTCGCTGGGATCGCCAGGCGGGATCAGTCAAGGCGCTCAGCCAGACTGGTAATCCGGTGCTGCCGACCCTGCTGCCGGATCTCACCAGCACGGCGGCCGACGACGTCGTCGTGTGGAACTCCATTACGCCGCGTATCGGCCTGACCTACGCGCTCGACGACGCGCGTAAGACGATCGGCCGTGTCAGTTACGGGATGTTCGCGTCGCAGATGAACGCCACGGCCGGCGGCTTCATGTCGACGATCACCTATCGAGGCGTGTATTTCTACGACGTCCTCGATACGAACGGCAACCGGGTGGTGGATCCCTCGGAGATCGCGGGTCGGACCTGTTCTGATGCGCTTGCCATTGCTGGCGAATGCAACTACTCAGGCTTCGACATCAACAACCCGTGGAACGTTGCCGCGCCGATCCACACGGTCGGTGATTACAGCACGCCGATGACGCACGAGTTCCAGCTGGGTCTCGACCGCGAGGTCGCGACGAACTTCGGCATCAGCGGCACCTTCACATGGAGAAACTTCAACAACTTCGTGTGGCGCAACAATGGATTAACCGGTGCGGATTACGTCCCGCTCGGGAACTTCACCGGCACACATCCCGCGATTGGTGACTGGAGCATTCCGCTCTACGGCGCTCCCGCCGACGCACCTCCCGGCGAACCGGTCCGCGACCGAGTACCGGAAGCGCGAGGGCTACTCGCAGCGGTACATGGGCTTCGAGCTGGCCGCGACCAAGCGGCTGTCGAACCGCTGGATGGCACGCTTCGGGTTCTCCACCAACAGCCACAAGGAGTACTTCGACGGCCCGACGTCGATGGGCGATCCGACGTCGAATCCGACCGTCAACGCGAACGGTCGGTACCGGTCCCGAACCAGGACGGCGGTACCGTGGTGCGCTCGAGCGGCGGAAGCGGCAAGAGCGGCATCTTCCAGGTGTTGCCGAGCTACCAGTTCATCGCGACCGGTCTCTACCAGGCAAAGTGGGGGATCAACTTCGCGGCGAACATGGTGAACCGGCAAGGCTTCGCCATGCAGTACAGCCACGATCAGGTGGATAGCCGATTGTATCGCACCGGGCGGTGATGCCAACTCGCGCTTCAAGAACGTGCTGCTCGTGGAGTCCGGTTCCGAGCGTCTCCCGAGCGTCACCTCGCTCGACCTCCGCGTCGGCAAGGAGTTCGCGTGGAACCGCGCGCGGCTCAACCTCGACCTCGACGTCTTCAACGCGCTGAATTCCGCCGACGGTGCTCGGCCGGCAGTACAACCTGCGGCTCAGCACGGCGAACAACGTGCTGGAGATCATGAACCCGCGCGTGCTCCGGCTCGGCGCGCGCTTCTCGTTCTAGGCGCCGTTCGCTTAGTAAGCCCCGGGCTGGCACGCCAGCCCGGGGCTTTTACGTACGGCACGTGCTATGTGCTACGTGCTGACGTGCGATGTGCCAACGTGCTGACGTGCGACGTGCTGACGTGCTGACGTGCGGTGCGAGAATGGATAAATCATGATCACGCGATCTCAGAAACTGATGGGCTCGGTCGTTCTTCTCGTTGCGCTTGGCGTCAGCGCGTCTGCGCAGGAGTGGCGCGGCATGGGGCGCGTGGGGGGCAAGGTCGTCGACGAGGAGACGGGCAAGCCGCTCGATGGGGTCGCCGTGAAAGGCGATGCTGCCGACGTCCGGCAACCGCGGGCCGGAGTCGAAGTCCAACTCGAAAGGGGAGTGGGCGGTCGGCGGCGTTGCCAGCGGCAACTGGGCGATTGATTTCAGCAAGGACGGCTACGAGACCAAGAGCATCACCATCCAGATCTCCGAGTCCGGGCGAATCCCACCGATGGAGATCAAGCTGAAGAAGAAGGCCGCCCCGGCCGTCGACCCCAACGTCGTCATCCAAGCCGAGCTCGTGAAGGCCGCCTCGCTGATGAACGAGAAGAAGTACGCCGAAGCGCGCGCCATCTACACCGAACTCGCCACGAAGTATCCCGAGGTAAAGCAGTTCCGTCCGCTCATCGCCCGCACCTATTACGGCGAAGGAAACAAGGAAGCCGCCATCGCGGAACTGCGCAAAGCCATGGAGCAGGATCCCGCCAACGTCGAAGTCAAGCTGCTCCTCGGAACAACGCTCATGGAAGCCGGGAAAGCCGACGAAGCGCGCACGCTCCTCGCCTCGGTGGACGAAGCCAAGATCGTCGACCCCGCCGTCTTCGTCAACATCGGCATCGGCCTGATCAACGATCGCAAACACGCTGACGCCGTGCCCTGGTTCGACAAAGCGATCGCCCGCTTCCCCCAACACCCCGACGCCTACTACTACCGCGGCATCTCCTACGTGTCGCTCGGCAAGACCGCCGAAGCCAAGGCGGACCTCTCGAAGTACGTCTCGATCGCTCCCCCCGACGCCCCAGAGCTCGCCACCGCCAAGCAAATCCTGCAGACGATCAAGTAGCGACTTCGCTGCGGGCGTGGCAGGCGAGCGGGTTCGCGGCGCCCGTTCGACGCCGTGGTAAATCGGGGCCTCCGGCGATGGCCTTACGATCCGGCCGCGGCTCGGGTGATCACAGAGCCAGTGCCCGATCAGTTGGGCGCACGTGCTGTCCTGAAGGCCAGTGGCGAAACAGCGCCGCGTCCGCCATCGGACCGCCTGCGGACCGCGATTTAATTCCTTCGCTCTCACGGCGCTCACAGGTCGCCGCGAACCCGCATGCCTGCCACCCCGCAGCGCTCCGACTGTGGCGCACCGACGGATCGCGAGCGGCGGCAGGCGAACGCGGCCGCGGCGCCGTAGGAGTAGCGGGAGAGCGAAGGAATTAAATCGCGTCCGCAGGCGGTCCGAGTGGCGGCGGCGCTGATTCGTCTTCGGCAACTAGCTCGTTGCCCAACCGATCGGGGCTGTCGTGCGGATCCTCAAAGGCGCCGCCTGGTCGTCAGGCCATCGCCGGAGGACCCGATTTACCCCGCGTACCGACGTCGGCGCAGCGGACGCGTTCGCCTGACGCCGATCGCGCACGGCGTCGAACGGGAGCCGCGAACCCGCATGCCTGCCACCCCGCAGCTACGCTGCTGCCCGCTTAGCGCGTGACGCGACGCAGCGCTTCCTGTGCGGGCGTGAACTTTGGGTCGAGGGCGATTGCGCGTTGGTATTGGGTGGCGGCGGCGGTTTTGTCGCCGCGGGACTCGGCGATGACGCCGAGGGCGTAGTGGGTGCGTGAGGGTTGATACTTTTGCTGCGCGAGGACTTTCAGGTTCGGCTCGGCGATGTCGTAGCGGCGCAGGGTCATCGCGACGGTGACGAGGCGGCCGCGGGCGGTGGCGTCGAAGGCGTTCAGGGCCACGGCGCGCTGGTACTCGGCGAGCGCGGCGTCTGCGCGGCCGGCGCGGTCGAGGACGCGGCCGCGGTTCGAGGCGACTTCGCCGGAGTTGGGCTCCAGCTTCGCCGCGCGATCGAGTCGCTCGAGGGCCGCGTCGAACTGGCCGCGCGCCAGGTAGGCGTCGGCGGCGAGGACGTGGGGTGCCGCGAGGGTGGGGTTGAGTAGCGACGCGGCGTCGTACTCGCCGATGGCTTTTTCCCACTCCTTCTTCTGCTGCCACGCCGACCCGAGCATCGTGTGCGCGTCGAAGGCCAGCTCGTTGATCGCCAGCGCGCGTTTGAGCTTCTCGATGGCGGCGTCGACCCGAGCCGCCTTCAGGTCCTCGTTTGCCTGCACCAGCAAGGCGCGAAAGCGGCTCATTTCCGCGATGCGATCCTTCGGATCCGCGCCGCGGCCGGCACGCGATGACGGCGAGGCGAGGCCGACGTAGCCGAGGCTGCGCAACCGCGCGACGGTTTCGGCATCCGGTTGCGGCGGCGCGGCTGTCGCGGCGGCGCCGAAACTCTTCTCGATCGCGTCGATCTCGCTCGCCATGCGCGCCGCAACGCTGCCGCGCTCGCTGATGACGTTGCGCTGCTCCGCGCGATCGGTACGCAGGTCGTACAGCTCCGGCTTCGGCGCATCCACGTACTTCCATTCGCCGACGCGCATGGCTCGTAGGCGACTCCAGCCGAAGTGCAGCTGCGGATACCACGTCTCGAGATATGCGGACGGCGGGTCACGCCGCGCATTCCCTCGGATCAACCCAACGAGGCTCTCGCCATCCACCTTGCCGGTGCCACGACTCCCGGTGAGATCGAGAAGCGTCGGAGCGAGGTCTATGGCTCGCACCTGTTCCGCGACGACCGTTCCGGCACGCTCGGCCTTCGGCATCCTGACGATGAATGGGATACGCGCGACGGCTTCGTAGAGGAAGATGCCGTGTTCTTCCTCGTTGTGGTCCCCGAGAGCTTCGCCGTGGTCGGCAATCGCGACGACGATCGTGTTCTCCGCGTACCCCGCCTGTTTCAGCGCGCTCAGGAGCCTACCGATTTCACTGTCGACGTACGCGATTTCACCGTCGTACGGTCGTGCCGAGAATTTTCCGCTGAATGGCGCCGGCGCTTTGTACGGGGTGTGCGGATCGTACAGATGGACCCAGGCGAAAAATGGGCGCCTGCGGCACGCCCTTCTCCAGCCCCGACTTGATCCACGCGATCGCCGGGGTGATGACCTCTCCGGCCGGGCGCTGCACCTGGGCTTTCATCTCCTGGCGGAAACCCTGGAAAGACGCGTCGAACGTATCGAAGCCCTGGCCGAAGCCATACGATCGATCGACGACGAACGAGCCAATGAACGCGCCGGTTCGGTAGCCGGTCCCCTTGAGGGCTTCCGCCAGCGTCGTGGCGGACTCAGGTATCGCCGTGCTCGCGTTGTCCTTGATCCCGAGCCGGCCCGGGTACTGTCCCGTGATGAGTGCGGCGTGCGCGGGCCCGGTGAGCGGCGCCTGTGTCACCGCATCCTGGAAGAGGATCCCTTCACGCGCGAGCCGATCGAGGTTGGGCGTCACGGCCAGTTTGTAGCCGTAGGCCCCGATGCGGTCTGCGCGAGTGGTATCGAGCGTGATCAGCAGAACATTGGGCTTCGCAGAAGCTGGCCGGTTGCGCCGCAACCGTCGCGAGCCCGACGGCCGCCAGCAGCAGCAGCGATGCGGATCACCGTGTGTCCGACCCCTCGTTGACGGTCTTTCCCCACTCGAGCATCGAGAGCGCCTCGGCGGCTTTCTGCGCGTACGGTCCGCCAAGCTTGATGCAGCGTTCGTAGGACTGCGCCGCTTTCGTCCGGTCCTCCTCGGTCGACACCCATCGCCGCTGGCTGGCGACGAACCGGCGGCTGCGATGGAACCTCAACTCGTACGCGCGGCCGAGGTTCAGATGCGCGAGCGCATCGTCAGGCTTCGCCGCCGCGGCCTTCGTCAGCGCGATGATGCCCTCGTCGAGGGCCCCACGGCGCACGTGGATCACGCCGATCCCGCTTTGCACGTCGCCGTTCTGCAGGCCATCGCTTCTCCGCTTCGCGCAGCGAGCCGAGTGCCCTGGTGAGGTCCCCCATTTGTGCGTAAGTATCGGCGAGGTCCATGTAGACAGGTTCGAAGTCGGGCGCCGACTGGCGTACGCGCTCCCAGGCACTCGCGGCATCGGCGGCGTGTCCGAGCGCCGCGTGTGAGAGGCCCATGGCGTAGAGCACCCACGGTCGTACGTCACCGCGTTCGGTCGCCTGCGTGAACGCCGTCAGCGCCGTTTCGACGTCACCGCGTTGGTAAGCGTCCCAGCCTCTCGACACGAGCTCGCCTGCGGGTGACGCCTCGCGCGATGACAGCGCCTTCACGCGGGCTTCGGAGTCCGGCCGCAGCCGCACGGTCCCTTCCGCGGGCGGAGGTGTCTCCTTCACCACCGCTCCGCTCACAGGTGATGGTTTGGGCTCGGCTCCCGTTTCAACCACCGCAGCGGTCGGAGGCGCCGCATCCGGAGTGGTGGGATTCGTGATCGGCTGCGGCTTCAGCATCTTCGCGGGCTCGAGCGCGAGGTATCCCCGTCGCGCGCGAACACGCAGGTCCGGTCGCTTGACCTTCACTTCGATCGGCCGGTACTTACCGTCGAAGGTGGTGTTTGCCGGCTGATAGGCCAGCACGTAATACCGTCCTGCATCGTCGGCGATCCGATCGAGCGCGCGTCCGAGATTGTTTTCGTTGCGAATCATCAGTCCGCCGGTGTCGATCGCCAGGCTGTTCGGGCCGTCAGCGAGGCCATCGAACTTGGTCACCGGTCCTGCTTCGTCGGTTGCCTGCAACTGCTCGATGCTCCCGCCGGGTGAGTTGCGGTTCAGTCCGCGGACGTCGATGGCGTAGATCCGGGCGCCGGCGCGGGCCGATTGACCGACGACCGATCGCAGGCTCGTCTCGATGTCCGTCACGGCGAAGCCGTCACTGAGCAGCACGATCGTCTTCGGTCCCGGCAGCTTCGACAAGCCGGAGGCGAGGCCGTTCACCGCCGACAGCGTCTTCATCGTCGCGCCCTGGGCTTCCGAGGCAATCCTGCGACCCTTCTCGCCCACCGCGGATTCGGCGAACCGACATTGGTCTGGATCGTCGGAGCAGGCGCGAGTGATAGCACGCTGGACAGCCTCGCGCTCGTTGCGAGCGATCCTGATGGCTTCTTCCTCGTTGAGCAGCCGCGGCCACTCGCGCGTCATCTCCATCGTTCGGCGATCTCGAGTCGGTGCGCGGCTTCACCTGCTTGACGCCGTCCAGCAGTTCCTGGCGGACGCTGGTAAGCCGGTTGTTGAGCATCTTGTCGCCGGCGACGATGCCGGCCAGGTCGCCGTCCTTGAAGCGCTCGGCGATGAAGGTCTCGACCCCCAGTTTCGCGCGGTCGAACCCGGCACCTGGTGTCAGGTGGTTCAGATCGAAGAGGAAGATCCAGGTCTGCGCCGCTGCCGGGGTGGTCTGACCCAGGTCTGACCCCAGTTTGACCCCAGTCTGACCCCGGTCTGACCCCGGTCTGACCCCGGTCTGACCCTGGTCTGACACCAGGTACATCGCGTCGAGGCGTTGGGGGATGCCTTGTTCGAAGACTTCGAAGTCGTCTCTCGACAGGTCGGTCACGAACCGGCCGTCTTTGTCGAAGACGCGGACGTCTACCTCGATGAGCTGAACGCCGGTGCGAAACGTGGGTTTTTGCGGCTCCTGGGCAAGGGTGGCGGCACTCGTGAACAGCGCCGCCAGGACGGCGGCCCTAAAGGGCCTTACTACCGAGTACGCAATTACGAGCCGGTGCTGACACGGGCAACCTGCAGGATGTACTTCTTCTTTCCATCCTTCTGCAGCCAGGCGAGCTTGGTGCCGTCGGGCGACCAGGCTGGGAACCACGCATCCTTGGTGTCGCCGACCTCGCGCTTGGTGCCTTTGTCGTCCATCACCATCAGCTTTCCGCCCTTGACGGTGGAGTAGGCGATGACGCGGCTGCCCTTCGGGCCCCACCCGAACGTCTGACCAGGAACCATTGGCGCATTTTCCCACTGGCCGATCGTCTCGCCATTCAGGTTCAGCGTCACGATGGCGATCGCCTGCTGGTTGGTGGCGGCGGCCATGACGTCGCCGCTGCTGGTGCCCGTTGTGCCGCCCGCGCCGCCGCGGGCGAGGTCGCCGCCCATCGGGGTTGAGGTCGTCTTCTCTGTCTTCGTTTCTTTCTTCGGCTCGATCTTGAAGGTTGGAACGTCTGGCGCGGTCTGGTGGCTCTTGAGCGTCCAGTAGGCGGCGGCCCAGTCAGGCTCCTCAGGCAATTCCTTCTTTTCGCCGCCTTTGACGGTGAAGGCGTAGTGCCGCAGCTTGCCCCCCGGCATACCGAAGGCTCCCTCGAGCGTCTGGACGTAGATCTGCGAGCCGTCGTTCGACCATGCGAGCCGCGCTGGCTGACCTTTCAGCTTGTCCATGTCGAGTTCGGCAACCTTCGACGGGTCCGAGAACTGGACGGCGTTGACGACGATCGGAGACTGGCCCGCGGCGAGAACGAGCGCCGGAACCGTCGTCATGATCGCGATGATCGTGGTGCGCATATGGGTCTCCTACGGCTTGATGCGTTCTATCTGCTGGAGCCGCGCCTGCAGCTCGATGGACGCCGGAAGCGCTACGAGGCCGGCGCGCAGGGCCTGGATGGCCAGTGCCGGCTGCGAAAGCCTCAGGTATCCGTCGGCGAGCGCAAGATGCGCCGACACCAATGACGGATCGAGATGCGCGGCGCTGCGCCACGCCGACAACGCGGCGCGCGAATCACCGGCGCCTTCCTGCGCCCACCCGAGGAAAAAGGCGGTCAGCGCATTCTGTTCGAGCGCCATCGCCCGTTCGAGCGCGCTCGCGGCCCCCTTGTAATCCTCGCGCACGAACAACGCGAAACCCTTGAGGGCGTGCACCGGCAACGTGTCAGCAGACAGCTTTCCGAGCGCGAGCTCGGCTTCCTCCCAGCGGCCGCGCACCGCATGCTCGGCCGCTTCGGCCGCCGCCGTGCCCCGCGCCCGTTGTTGCAGCCACGCGATGTACTTCTGTCCGAGATCGCCGCGCGTCACTTCCATCGGCGAAATCGAGCGCGGCGCCGCCGCTTCCGCCGCGGGCGCGCGTCCTTCCAGCACCTCGACCTGTCGTGTGCGCTCGGCCACGATCTCTCCACGCGCGCTGACGATGGCGTGGGCGACGTATTCTCCGGGCGGAACACCCGTCAGCGGCACCTGGAAACTGGCGCGGCGGCTGAGGCCGCTTCCCTCGGGTTCTGGCTCGGCGAGAGTCGCCGCCACCGACTTGACCGACGCATTGGTCGTGCCGCGGAGCTCGACCTTGACCTCGAGACCTTCGAGCTGCACGGCCGTGCGCCCGTACGTTTCGATGACGCCGGCCAATCCATCTTCCGAGAACGCCCGGGGTCGGACGGGCAGGCCGCCCATCGCCGACCCGATGACCAGGTCACTGGCGGTCACGTCCGGACCATCCAGCGCCTTGACGTCTATTCGGCGGTCGGCGCTGCCGACGAGACCTCCCGGTTCCCGCACGACGGTGCGCATCACGTACGAGCCGGCGGGAACGTTGAACTGGACGCGCCAGCTACCCGTGCCCACGGCCGCGCCTTTGCGCGGTGCCGCCGGCAAGGTCATGGTGTCGGTCCCGCTGGCCACCACGCGTCCATCACGCACGTCCCGCGCGACGAAGACGACGTCGGCGACATCGGACGGGCTCGAGCGGACCGGCAGGTCGGCGTTCAAGCTCAGGACGACGCGGTGCTGGCCAGGCTCGGCAGCTTTCATCACGTAGGTCGTGTAGTCGATCTTCAGCGCCTGCTGCACGAAAGGTGCGCCCGAGCACCGTATTGATCGAGCGCCTCTTGTCGGCCGCCGTTTGTTCCGGTCCTACCGCGTAGCCCGTGCGAGCACTCACCCGGGCGCCCGGACGTTTCACTTTCACGGTCACGCGCTGGTACTTGCCGCGATTGACCCTGGCGTCTTCCGAGGGGGCGAAGCCGACCAGGTAATAGTCCTGCGCCTGCTGCGCGATGCTGTCGAGTGCCTGTTGCGTGCGCACGCCGGCGTCCACCACCATCATGCCGTCGGTTTCAACGGCGAGCGTCGACAACGGCGCAATGCGCGCCGAGATCTCCGTCGCCAGCGGAGTTTCCGGCACGGTCGCCTCGGTCAGCGATCCCGTGCGCTGGTTGAGATCGAAGGTGTAGAACACGCAGTAGCTTTGCGCGGCAGATGCCGCCACCATTTCGAGCTCGCGCGCGAGATTGTCCTGGAAGAAGCCCTCGGAGAACAGCACAACCGTCTTGCGACCTTCGATGTCGCGGAACTGCGCGACGACGTCCGCCAGGCGCTGCAGGAACTGCCGCGACATCGCGTCGCTCTGGTTGACGACCGTCCGCGCGTTCTCCTGGAGCAAGCGCTTGGTCACGGTGGGGTTTTCCGTCGTCGTGCTGCGACGCGCCTCTCCAGCGATGTCCGCCCCGGTCTCGAAGGCCATCCGTTCGAGCAGATCGGCCATCAGCTTCTCGTCCCCGTGCACGACGCGGTGGGCTTCGTAGATCCCCATGCGCCCGAACGCGGTATTGACCGTGCGCTCGTACATGCCGCGAATGCTGTCGAGCGACTGAATCGCTCGCATCCGATCCGCGGTGAAGCCGATCTGCGGCCCCGGGCCCGGGACGGCGTAGAGTGCCACGCGGTCTGACGGACGCACGCGGCGCCGGATGAACTGCTCGGCGGCCATCCGCGCGCGCTGTTCGTTGCCGGGGGTGATGTGCTGCTGGTCGAACAGGAGGATGTAAAGATGGCCGCGCGGAAACGCGTCGTTGGACGACACCTGTGCGCTCACCGCTCGCAACGCGGCCTCGACGTACGACTCCGCCGGTTCGGTGACGCGCTGGAAGAGCATGACGGGGAGCGGCTTGCCGTTCTCCTCGATCACGATCTCGTCCTGCCGCAGGTCGGTGATCGGCCGGCCGCTGTCGTCCACGATGCGGACGTCGAAGCGGACCAGGTCGACGCCTGACTTGAACGTGGCCTGTTGGCCGGGAGCGGCCAGCGCGAGGGTGAGAAGCAGCAGCCGGAACAGCACGGCAACCTCCGGGAAGCCTGAATTTTACCTTGGCAGGCGGGCCGCGGCCGCCCTCGTTTGGGCGGCCCGGGCGGGCTCCCCGAACATCGTCCAGAGCTGCGCCGCGACGTCGTAGCCCTCGCGAGTCGGGCGCGCTTCGAAGCAGGTCGGCGATCGCCTGTTCGGACTGCTGTGGTTGTCCCATGGCCCGGTAGAGCATGGCGATGCCGGCGCGAGCGCGAACGTGGGCGGGGAAGATTGCGATTTCCGCCTGGAAGTAAGGCATCGCCTCGGAGTACCGCTCGAGGCGCGCCAGCGAGTCGCCGAGGTAGTAGTTCACGTCCGGCATTTGCACGGTCCGCTTCTGAAGCGCCTGCCGGGCTTGCAGGAGGTGCGGGATCGCGGCAGCGTACTGACCCTGGCCGTGCAGCAATGCCCCTTCGACGAAGGCCGCGAGGGGCAATGAGGGATCGGCGTCCTGGGCGAGCTTCGCCTCCCGGCGGGCGACGTCGGCCTGCCCACGTTGGACCGCGATGCGCGCCAGAAGCTCGTGCGAGATGGCGGGGGCGACATCGGTCGCGAGCTCCGCGTGCGCTTTGGCCTCATCGAGTCTGCCCAGGCGCAGCAGCCCCGCGGCTGCACCCGTCAGCCCCGCGGGGTCCTTCTGATTGCGCTTGACCACTTCCTTGAACGCATCGACAGACTGCGCGGTCATGCCCATGCGGCCGTAGATGTCCGCCAGCTGCAACCACACATCCGCCATGCCCGGCTCGTCGCGCAGGATTTCGCGATAGAGCGCGATCGCATCGGGGAACTGTCGGGCGCCGGCGAGGTCGCTTGCGCGCTTGTACTTCTTGAGGATTTCGATGCGGTCCTTGGGATCGGGAAGTTTGTCGCTGGCCGTCTCGAGCGAGGCGCCGGTCTGTGTTCCCACATACCCCAGTGCCGCGAGCTTCTGCCGATCCTCTGCCGAAACAGCCGACGGCGCCGTCACCTTGGTCGTCGCGATCATGGCGTCAAGCGCGCGGCGCATCGCCGTACGGACCTGCGCGCGATCCTCGGCGATCGACTTCAGCTCTTTCGGATCCTGCGAGAGGTCGTAGAGCTCGTCCCTCGGGGCGCGGATCAGGCGGTAGCGATCGTCACTGAGCGCATAAAGCTCGCTCCAGCCGAAGTGATACCGAGGCGATAACGACTCAGAGTAGATCGAGGCCGCGGCGAGTGTTCCTGTTCCAGTCAATACCGGCAGCAGGGACCGTCCATGGCCGGAACGGCCACCGCCGGCTTGCCCTGCCACCTCGAGTAGCGTGGGCATCACGTCCACGTGTTGCACCGGCTCCTTCGCGCGCGTGCCGCGGCCGGCCGACGCGAAGCCGGCCGGCAGCTTCACGATCAGTGGAACGTGCGTCGTTTCCCGGTAGAGGAAGATGCCGTGCTCGTCTTCGCCGTGATCCCCCAGCCCTTCGCCGTGATCCGACAACAGGATGACCGTTGCATCCTCATACAGGCCCTTGTTTCGCAGGTGATCGAGAAGGCGTCCGATGATCTCGTCGGAGTAGTCGACTTCGCCGTCGTAGGGATTCGCCGCCTTGATGTGCGCGGGCGGGCTGTATGGGCGATGGGGCTCGTAGATGTGAAAGAAGAGAAAAAACTTCGGTGATGAGAGGCCGTCGATCCACCTGGTTGCGGCGGTCAGCGTATCCAGGCCGGCGCGCTGCATCTGTCCGAGCGGCTTGTCCGGCGACGCCGGGGGCAACTCGTCGTCGTAACGATCGAAGCCCTGATCGATGCCGATCTGCTTGCGCAGGACGTAGGCGGAGACGAAACCTCCCGTTGCATAGCCGCTGTCACGTAACGCCTGCGGAAGCGTCTTCTGTCCCTTCTTGACGGTGAAGCCGATATTGTCGCGCACGCCGTGTTCGAACGGCAGTTCGCCGGTGAGCATCGACGTGTGCGAGGGGAGGGTTTGCGGCGAATGAGAGTACGCGTTCTCAAAGAGCACGCCGTTGCTGACCAGCCGATCGATGTTCGGGGTGCGAGTGCCCTGGTAGCCGTAAGCGGGGAGCCGGTCGGCGCGCAACGTGTCGATCGAGATCAGCACGATCGGTCCTGCCGCGACGCGCCCCTCCCGGGAGCACGAGACGAAGCCCGCGATGGCGAGCGCGAAGGTGACGACCGCGACGAGGACGAGAGCAGGCGAGCGACGCGCGGCCATCACCGCAGCAACGGCCGCAAGCGATCGATGTCGCGGCCGTAGATGCCCTCTGGCGCGGTCGAGACGAAGCGGGAGACGTAGGGTCGCGCCTCTTCCAGACGTCCTGCGTCTACCAGCCCGATCGCCAGGTTGAACAACGCGTCGAAATTGCGCGCGTCGAGCTCAACCGCGCGCCGCCAATGTCCGATCGCGTCGTCGCGGCGTCCCTCGTGCATCGCGACGACGCCGAGGCCGGCGTTGGCGCGGGAGGAATAGGGGTTGTTTTGCAGCGCGCGCGTGAAAGCGTCGCGGGCGGCGGCGGTGTTGACGTGCTGTAGATGGACGGTGCCGATGTTCTCCAGCGCGAAGGCGTCGCGCGGATCGATGTTGAGAATGCGTTCGAACATCACGAGCGCTTCGTCCTGCCGGCCGACCCCCGAGTAGGCAATGCCGAGCGCGTTGAGCGCGTCGATGTTGGCCGGCTCCGCTTTCGTCGCCCGCTCGAGCATCGGGACGGCGGTGGCGGCGTTTCCGCTTTCGGCAAGGTAGGTTCCGAGACGCACCTCGGTCTCCACGCTGGCACCGTTCCTTTCGATGTCCTTCCGCAAGGTCGCGATGGCTTCCGTGGTGGCACCCGTCTCCCACTGAATGTACGCGAGCCGCCGGTACGCCAGGCTCATCGTCGGCCGCCGCTCGATCGCCCGCCGATATTCTTCTATTGCCTCACCGCTGCGGCCGCTCCGATGCAGCTCGATCCCCGACATCATCAGGTGGTCGACGCTGATGAGTCTCTTGGGATCGTCGTCTTGCGTGTACTCGGCTTTGCGGGGGGCCGAGCCAGAGAGATATCCAAGCGACTGGAGACGAGCCCTGACCTCCGCGGTTTCGTCCGCCTGCGCCCCTGGCATGGCAGCACCGAAGTCGTTGAGACGGGCCGTTATCGTGCGCACTTCCTGCGGCGAGGTTCCGACGAGATTACTGATCTCGAGAGGGTCTTTTTCGAGGTTGTAAAGCTCGTCGATCGGCAGATCGATGTACTTGTCACGTCCGACGATCACACCGCGCAGGGGCGCCCATCCTCGTTTGAGCATCGCGGTCATCGCTTCGAAGTAGGTCGCGCGCGGCTCGGGCTCCGCTTCCGCGGTCAGCAGCGAGCGTCCGGGGAGGTCGGATGGCATCTCCAATCCCAGCAACCCCGCGATGGTCGGCACGATGTCGATGTGCCTGACCGCCACGTCCACCGTCTTCGACCGTCCCGCGGATGTCGAGGGGCCGACCTGCGCGACGATGAGCGGGACGCGCAGCGTGCTCTCGTACGCGAAAACGCCGTGCGTCGCTTCACCGTGATCGCCGAGCCCTTCACCGTGGTCCGCGGTGACGACGATCGTCGTCGGTCGCGAGCTGTTTCTCACCAGGTCGAGCAGCGGTCCGAGCGACTGGTCGGTGTAGGCCACCTCGCCGGCGTAGAGGTTTCCGGCGTACCGATCCTTGAAAGGCTGAGGGGGATCGTAGGGCGAGTGAGGATCGAAGACGTGCACCCACGCCAGCCAGGGTTTCTGCTGGGCCCGGATCCATGTGGTTGCGCGTGTCACGACCTCGGCGGCCGGACGTTCGCTGAACGCGAAGTCGGACGGCGCCACCTGGCGTCCGCCGAGATCGTCGTAGGTGTCGAACCCCTGTGCCAGGCCGAACTGCCGGTCGAGAGGGAAGGCGCCGACGAAGGCGCCGGTCGCCAGTCCGCGGTCTTTTGCGGCCTCGGCGAGCGTGCGCACCGAGCCCGGTAAGCGGAAGCCCGCGTTGTCGCGGACGCGGTGATCGAAAGGATAGCGCCCCGTCAGAATGCTCGCGTGCGACGGGAGCGTCATCACGGCATGCGAGTGCGCGAAGGTGAATCGCAGCCCTTCGTTCGCGAGCCGATCGAGGTTCGGCGTCGCGGCGCGGCCGCCGTAGGCGCGCAGGGCATCCCCCCGCAGGGTATCGATCGTGATCAGCAGGACGTTCTGTTCGGCGGAATGGACGAACGCCGGCGTCACGTCGCGCCATCGCCACCACCAGCCCGCCACGACCGCCAGCGCCAGCACTCCGGCGACCAGTGCCAGCGACCGTGCGTGCGGGCGAACCGCGATCGGCGCGGAGATCGGTTTCCGCTGCGTAGGAACTTTCCGCTTCGCCACGTGTGCCGATTATCTCACCGGGCCGGTGCCCGGCCGTCACCGGCGCTCAACTGGCGCTGCGGCGCTTGTCCATGTACATGCGATCGTCGGCGAGCTTGATGAGCGGCACGATATCTGTCACGTCCTGGGGCACCTCGACGACGCCGATACTCAAGCCGACGCCTTTCGGAAGGGCCGCGATTTCTTCCGACAGCGCAAACACCTCGCGCAGCTCCGCGCCCTTTCTCAGCGCCTTCTCCTCGCGGCACGAGATCAGGATCAGGAATTCGTCGCCCCCCCAGCGGAAGACGTAGTCGGCCTCGCGCACGTTCTTCACGAGGAAGGCGGCGACCGTCTTGAGCACACCATCGCCCGCTTCATGCCCGAGCGTGTCGTTGACCGCCTTGAAGTGATCGATGTCGATGAACATGATCGACAGCGGAATCCGGTAGCGGCGGTGCCGCTGGATTTCCCGGCCGATCACTTCGTCGAAATAGCGCCGGTTTCGACAGCCGGTGAGCGGATCGGTGGTGACCATCTGCCTGAGCTCGCCCTGGGCCGATTCGAGCCTTCGATTGGTCACGCGCAGCTCGTAGGTCATATCTTCGAAGGTCATGAGCTGCATGCCGAGGGCCGTGAAGATAAAGACCACGGTCAACAGCAGCATCACCTGCGACAGGGCTCCGGCGTTCGGAGTGCTGATGCTGTAAGCGATCCACAGGTGCGTGCCGCCGGTCACGAGCAACATGCAGCCGCACAAGAACGCGCCGAGCATGCGCAGGTCGCGCAGGAGCCCGATGTGGGCGATCCCCGCCGCCCCGAGCGCGCTGCCGATGAGCAAATGACCTGGCGCAAAAACGGTGTCCATCCGCTTGAGACGCGAGCGGGACCAGCGTGAACCAGATCAGGATCGGCAGCAGCCCCAGCGCGTAGCCGCGCCGGAATCGCGGCCGCGATCGATACGCGTCTGCACTGACCACGAACACCAGTGCCGACACGATCCCGAAGAACTGCGACACCCCGTAGACGAAGGGGGCGAACTCCGGGCGCGGCACGACCAATGTGACCAACATCGAGAGGGCGCTCAGCATCCACCCAGCGGCCCAGCAGAGGATGTAACGGCGTCGCCGGTAAAAGAAGAGCAGCAGCAGCAGCCCGGCGACGAGGATGGCCACTGAACCAGCAAAGGCGCGCGGGTTGAGGAGCAGGGGTTGAGCGACGCCGGCGGAGATTTCCTGGGCCCCCGGCAGCATCAGAACATCCGGTACAGCATCAGGTAGACGGCCACCCCCGTAACCGAGACATAGAGCCAGATCGGCAGCGTCCAGCGTGCGATGCGGCGGTGCCGGTCGTAGCGCCGGCTGAGTCCCCGAGACACCGTCACGATGGCCAAGGGCACGATCGCGGCCGCGAGGATGATGTGGGTGATGAGGATCGTGAAATAGACGGCACGAATGGGTCCACGGCCCGCGAATGGACGCGAGCCCACGTTGGCATGGTAGATCACGTAGGAGACGAGGAAGAGCACCGACGTCCCGAACGCCGCCAGCATGACCCGCCGATGCTGCTCGAACCGCCTGCGCCTGACGAGCACGTAACCGATGACGAGCAGCACTCCCGCAATGCCGTTCAACGTCGCATTGAGAGCCGGCAAATCAGCAATCGTCATGGATTAGAACCAAGAACCGGGTTCTAGGTTCGGCCGGCGATCATCAGGACCCACAGAAGCGGCAGGTAAGTAATCGATCCGAAGAACAGCCGCCGTGCGTCGGTGCGATGCCGGGTCATCGCGAACCGGATCGCCAGGCCGAAAAAGAGCAGCGTCAGGATCAGGGCGCCGACGAAGTAGGTGGTGGTCGCCATCCCGGCGAGCGTCGGGGCGAGGCTCATCGGGATGAGCGCGGCGGCATAGGCGACCGCCTGGCGGGCCGTGCTCCTGCCGTCCGGCTCGATCACCGGGAGCATCGCGAAGCCGGCGCGCGCGTAGTCCTCCCGGTACATCCAGGCAATCGCGAGGAAGTGGGGAAGCTGCCAGAGGAAGACGATACCGAACAACACCCAGCCGCCCTGCGAGAGCGAGTCGGTGGCGGCCGCCCATCCGATTACAGGAGGCAGCGCACCAGGAACCGCGCCGATGACCGTCGCGAACGACGTCCGCGGCTTCAGTGGCGTGTAAATCGCCGCGTAGGTGATGAGCGTCGCCCCCGCGACGCACGCCGACAGCACGTTGACCCCGAACGCGAGGATCGACAGCCCGGCGATCGAGGTCGCCGTCGCAAACAGCAACCCTTCCGATGGCTGCAGGCGGCGGTCCGCCATCGGCCGTAACCGCGTCCGCTCCATGCGTGCGTCCGGCATCCGCTCGATGACCTGGTTGAACGCGGACGCCCCTCCGGCGACGAGCGCCGTGCCCACCAGCGTCATCAGCACGAGCGGCACGTCCCACATGGGCCCGCCCCCCATGACATACCCGACCATCGCGGACGCGACGACGAGCATGTTCAGGCGTGGCTTCGCCAGCGTCACGAAGTCTGCCGTCCGTGGGCGGGCCTGCTCGGCCGCGACGGTGTCTGCCACTTTCAACGTCAGCTACCTGTGCTCTTGAACGTGAACGAGATGGCTTTGGTTTCCTTCTCGCCGATCGTCACCGTCTGCGTCTGCGGTGGCAGCTTCTCGTGCCACGCTTCGACGGTGTAGGTGCCAGCCGGCAGGTTCTTCAGCTCGAACTTTCCCCCTGCGGACGTCACGGCGAAGTAGGGGTGATCGACGATCCCGCCGAACGCCTTCATCCACGGATGCACGTTGCACGTGAAGGGGACCATGATCTCGCGGGCGGTGAAGACTTCCGTGTTCTTCATGCCCTTGATCATCTGTCCGAAGTTGAATTCACGGTTCACGTCCGGCATGGCATGCACGTTGTGCATCGTCTCGTCGCTGTTGACGATCTCGATCGGCTGGCCGACGCGGGCGCCGAACACGTGCGGCATGTAGCGGCATCCCTGCTGGTCCAGCTTCACGGCTTCGGTTGGGACGTCGAAGTAGTAGTTGCCGAGCCCGTCCTTGACGTAGACGAACACATTGTCGAGGCCGCCATCCTTGACGACGAAGTGCTCGAATCGCAGGCCCTCGGGGTTGCCGCGCGTGCAGACCGGATCGCTCTCCACCTTGACGGGCGCATTTTCCGGTGGCGCTCCCTCGAAGATCACGCGCCCGCTGACGTTCCCGGCCTTCGCCGCGTCCACCTTCTGTGCCCCAGGGGGCGGACCAGCGGGCGGGGCTGCCTTCTCTCCGCCGCTGCATGCGGCAGCGGCCACCAACACGAGGGCCGCCACGGGCCGCAATTTCAGCTGAAACATGAGGATGTGATCATACCGCGCCTCATCGGGCGCTTCCGGCCTCGCGGATCTTTCGCAGGATGCGATCCTCGATCCAATGGGCGTCCCACCACTCGACGGGATTCACCATCTGCCCGTTGACGAGCATCGTGAAGTGCAGGTGATCGCCCAGCGCCATGCCGGTGCGGCCGCTGCGGCCCACCGGCTGACCTTTTTCCACCGTGTCGCCGACTTTCACGTCGAAGGAGGACAAGTGTGCGTAAAGAGACTGCACGCCCATCCCGTGGTCGAGGATCACGGTGTTGCCGTAGATTCCGAGCTCATCGGCGAACAGGACCTTGCCGCGGTTGGCCGCCGCGATCGGCACCGTCTGAAAGGACGCGAGGTCGAACCCCAGGTGCACCTGGTGGTCCACTTCCTTGCCCTTGTAGACGTAGGTGCGGTAATCGGCGAAGGCCGACTGCACGCCGGTGTTCTCGAACTTGTGGAACACCGCGCCCCGCCAGAGCAATTCGGGAGCGGTCTGCTTCGCGAACGACGCGATCTTGTCGTTGTTCTTCTGGCGCAGCTCGCTGTTGACGGCGACGAACTTGTCGATCGGCTCACCCTGCGGGTTGATCTCTTTCGTTCCCTCGAGGATGGTCGGTACCACTTGGTCGAGGAGCTGCTCGCTGATCTCGATGCGGCTCTTCTTGAAAGGCTTGGGGAAGACCCGGTACTCGAAGTCGGCGCGTGCCATGTTGCCGGCTTCATCGCGCGCGAAGACGCGGATCGGCGTCTTCAAGTCCTGGTCGTGCCGCAACGCAAAGAAGGCGATGCGCACCGCGGGATCGCTGACGGTGACGCCCTCTATGCCGGCGCCGGCTGCGGGGAAGCCCGGATATTCGATGTCACCCACCGTCACGCCCGAAATGACATCGTCGGGCGTCGCCCGGTAGAGGACGGCTTCGGCCCCCCCGTGGTTGACGAAGTGGTGCAATGAAACGACCGCCACGCGCGGCCGTTCGAGCCTCACCGTGACGTCTTTCGAGGCGGACCGTTCGAGCGTCCGGTAGCCGCGCAGCACAACGCGCGACGCCGTCGCGTGCAGACGCGCCGGGCCCGACTGGAGGTCCGGGACCTGCTGCTTGCCGACGCTGACCGCGAGCCGGGATCGACCGTCGGCTTCGTCCTTCAGCGACCCACCCTCGGCGCCGAGCGTGTAAACCGGGAACGTCTTCCCGTTCTGCTCGAGCGTGACGGTCAGTCCTTTCAACTCGCCCGCCGGCACGCCGACGACGACTTCCACGGGGGTCGCGGCCCCCACGAACTTCTCAGGTTTTGCGAACTCGACCGTGGGCCCGCCGCCCCGGCCCGAAACGTAATAAGCCCCTCCAGCGGCGATGAGGAGCGCGAGCACGAGACCGATGAGAAAACGCATCCTCTGATGATAGTCGCCGCGGGCGCGAAGCTTGAACCGCCGGACCTGAACCTGATAAAATTCCCTACTTCGCCACCCTAGTGCCGGTATCGTCTAGGGGTCAGGACACGTGGTTCTCAGCCACGGGACCGGGGTTCGAATCCCCGTACCGGTACCATCCTTCGCTCCGTGTTCCCCGCTGTGTCATGCCCTTAGCAGCGTCCGGCGGCGACCGCCCGCTCGATGCACGGCGTAATCGAGCGCGCGAGGAGCCTCCACTTTCCCTGCTCGTAGACGAACACGTTCAGCATGCGGCTGCGGCCGGTTCCTCCCGGCGGAGCGCCGGCGACGAGCGGCTTGTCACGCCTCGTCCGCACGCGGGCGATGACGACGGCCGTCATTCCGTGATCGGCGATGACGATGTCGTCGACCTCGACGGCGTCGGCCCCTGCCACGCTCGGCACGCCATTCAGCACCTGCTCGCGGTTCTCGACTACGCCCCCGGGCGGTACGACGACCAGGTTCGGAAGCGCGGCGGAGGCGAGCATCCCGTCTCGCCGCGCACGAACACGGATTCGAGCAGTTGCCGATTGAGATCGAGAAGTGCCTGCCGGTCGGGCACCTGCAGGTGGCGACCCCGGCAGGGTTGCTCCAGACGAGCAGGACTAAGGTCATTAGTCCGACGCGGAAGCGCGACAATGCCATCGAACACCTCCCCCATGACTCGCGCGACGCGAGGCCAGGAGGCTCACCGTCAGCCCAGCACTACATCGGGCAGGTTTCGTCGTCTATCGGGCGGGAACCCGGTACCGCGACACGTGTATACACCGAGCGGCTGACGGTCGTGCCGACCACCGTGACGACCGCGGTGAGAAGCAGGGTGGAGCTGGCGATCCACGTGACCGCCAGGCCGGCGGGAATGGCGGCAGCCAGGCCGATGACTACGGCGATGGCGCACGCCTTCCAGTCATAGCGTCTCTTGATGCCCATGGTTCCTCCGGCGGCGAATTTTATCACCGCGGTCGGCACGTTCGCGCCGACTGTTCAGATGAACGCCGTCAACGCGGCACAGCCTCCACGATGCTGGCCAGCGAAGCCGTTGGTACGACGCGCGTCATCGTGAAGCCTGCCTGATCGAGCAGCGTGCGGTATTGCGATGGCGTCCGCTCCTCCCCGCCGGGCATGGTCAACATCACCATGTCGAGCAGCTTGCCCGGGTGCGGCGCGTCTCCCTCCGGCAGCACCATTTCCACGAGCAGCAAACGGCCGTCGGCAGGGATCGCCTTCCGGCAGTGGCCCAGGATGGTCAGGCACTGCTCCGGGTTCCAATCGTGGATGACGTGCGAAAGAACGTACGCATCGGCGCCGGCCGGAACGCCTTCGAAGAAGCTACCGGCTTCGATTCGGATTCGATCTGTAAGACCGCGCTTCTGGAGAACCTCCGGTGCCTCGCGGACCACGTGCGGCAGGTCGAAGAGGATGCCGCGCGGCTGCGGATATTGCGACAGGATCGCGGCCAGCATGTTTCCGGTGGAACCGCCGACATCCGCGATGGTCTGAAACCCCGAGAAGTCGTAGGCCGCGGCCACCGCTGGAGGCTCCATCCCGTGGAACCCCACCATCGTGGCATTGAACAGCGACGCCTGCGTCGGGTTCGCCGCCAGCCAGTCGAAGATGGGCATGTCGAACGCATGCTCAAAAGCGGGTTGGCCGGTCTGAACGGAATACAGAAGGTTGTCGAAGCTACGCGTGAACAACTCTCCGCCCAGGATGAGTGCCGCCGCATGGCTTGGCGTACCGGTTTTGAGAACCGCCCCCAGCGGTTGCAGCGCGAAGCGACGCTCCCCGTCTTCCGTGACGAAGCCCAGGCTGGCGAGAGTCCGCAGGATGCGAGCGAGCGCAGGCGCATGCGTTCCCGTGAGTGGCGCGAGCTCCTCTGCGCTCTTTGGCCCTTCCGCCAAGTGGTCGGCCAGCTTTAACGTGGCGATGAGGTGCACCAGGCGCGGCACCAATTGCGAGAGCAGGATTTCGGCGATCTGCGCTTCCGGTGGCGGAGCCACCGTCGGTTCAGCGACGGAGTGCGACATTGACGTCTCCTTGCGTGGAAATCGGAATCTTCAATCTTTAGGGGAACGCGGGATTGTACCCTCCTCGGGACACCCGCCGCTGGTCATCCCCAGGAAGTCGCGCGTCGGAGCCGTCTGCGGATCGACCAGCCAATTCAGAAGATCGCCCAGGCGAACACCGATGACGCGCGGGCCGCAGGGCGTCGCCCGCGCGAAATAGATAGGCGCTCCGAGCGGCAGCTCCGACCGGAAGCCGATGGTTATGGCCTCAACCCCGATGTCGACCCAGACGGGGGCGAGTGGCTGGCGAATGCGTTTCTGCCGGGCGGCGTCGGTCGTGTACGGTTCGGGCAACGCGAACTCTGCCTGCGCCACGCACGTGACGGTCTCCTCGCCGGGTGGCGGGTCCATCCCCATATAGACCGTAGAGGCGGCTCTGTCCCGAATCGCAGCCGTCGTGTCCTCAACTCCGCGCCAGCCAGGGGGACAGCCGAACTGCGCGACGTCGCCCGGTTTGATGTGACCCCGTTTGACCGCCGTCTCCTCGATCCACCCCGCCGTACCGAGCTGTGGTCGCACGACCTGCGGGGGCTTCTGTCGGCAGGCCATCACGACGGAGCAGATCAGGAGCGCGACAAGTACCCTCCGGGTCATTGGTGATTCCCCCTCGCTTCTATTTCGTGACCTGTCGCGATCGCATAGAATCCCGCCATGGCGTTGCCGCCAGGCACTCGCCTTGGCCCATACGCGATCGTGGCCCAGATCGGTAAGGGCGGCATGGGTGAGGTCTACCGCGCCACAGACACCAACCTCGGGCGGGCCGTCGCGATCAAGGTGCTCCCCGACGAGTTCGCGCAGGATCTCGAGCGGCTGGCTCGGTTCGAGCGCGAAGCCAGAACACTGGCGTCGCTGAGTCATCCGAACATCGCGATCGTTCACGGCTTCGAAACGGCCAACGGCATTCGCGCGCTCGTGATGGAGCTGGTCGAGGGGCCGACCTTGGCCGACAGGATCGACCAGGGCGCCATCCCCGTCAGTGAGTCTCTCCTGATCGCCAGGCAGATCGCAGAAGCGCTCGAAGCCGCTCATGAGCACGGCGTCATCCATCGAGACTTGAAGCCCGCGAACATCAAGCTGCGTCCCGACGGGACGGTGAAGGTGCTGGACTTCGGCCTCGCGAAAGCGATGGAACCTGGCGTCACAGCGTCGAACCCGACTGACGATCACAAGGCCGGGGACAGAGCCGGGGATCATTCTTGGCACCGTGGGGTACATGAGCCCCGAGCAGGTGCGTGGCGTCCCGGCTGACAGGCGCGCGGACGTGTGGGCGTTCGGCGTCGTGCTCTACGAGATGCTGACCGGCCGGCCGGCTTTCCCGGGTGAGACGACCTCGGACGTGCTCGGGAAGGTTATGGAGCGTCAACCCGATTGGGCGGCGCTCCCGGCCGCGACGCCTCAGCGCGTTCGTGAATTACTGCGCCGATGTGGAAGGAAGGATCCGAAGACGCGGCTCCAGGCGATAGGAGATGCACGGGTTCAGATTGAGGAGCTGACCAGTGGCGCCGCGGAGGAAACCGCCACAGTCGCCGATACACAGCAGTTGCCGGCACGCCGTTCGCGGTTCGCTTGGACCGTCGCGGTGTTTTCGCTCCTGATCGCAGCCGCGTTGGCAGTCCCCGCCACGCTGTACCTCCGTCGCGAAGTACCCGATCGATTTCCAGCCCGCTTCGAGATTCCGACACCGCCGACGAGCGATCCTGGCTCGTTCGCGCTGTCGGCCGACGGCCGACAATTGGCGTTTGTCGCGACCGGCGAGGGCCAATCTCGGCTCTGGGTGCGTCCGCTGGACCAACTGACAGCACACCGCTCCCGGGCACTGAAGGCGCGAGCTATCCGTTCTGGGCGCCGGATGGTCGCGCGCTTGGATTCTTTGCCCACGGCAAACTGAAGCGGATCGATCTGGGTAGCAGCAGTCCGCAGATCCTGGCGGACGCGCCGAGTGGTCGCGGCGGAACGTGGAGCCGTGACGGCGTCCTCGTCTTCGCCCCGACCGTCGATAGTCGGTGTCAGCCGTGCTGATGCGCGTCATGGCTACGGGTGGGACTGCCGTGGCTGTCACGCGTCATATGCCCGGCAAGGGAAGCCATCGCTGGCTGCAGTTTCTGCCCGATGGACGGCACTTCCTCTTTTTCATGGGTACGGGCGGCCGGAAACGAAGGGCGTGTACGTCGGATCGCTCGAGGGTGGGGAGCCGACGCGGGTCCTCGCGGCTGAGTCACCGGCCGTCTATGCACCGCCAGGTGCACTGCTCTGGGTGCGCGAAGGTGTGCTCGTCGCCCAGCGCTTTGATCCGGAGGAGGGGACGGTCCGTGGCGAGCCGATCCCCATCGCCCAGGGCGTCGGATTGGACGAGGGCGTGCTGCGGGGCGCGTTTGCGGCGGCCGGCGGGGTGCTCGCGCACCGGTCCGGCGGAGGAGGGCATCGGCAACTCGCGTGGGTGGATCGCGCAGGCATCGCCCACGGCACGTCGGGGCGCCCGATGAGCGTGGACTGAGCAATCCGGAACTCGCACCGGATGGCCGGCGCGTCGCGGTGCACCGCACGCTGCAAGGAAATACGGACGTGTGGCTGATCGAGGTCGGCCGCGGCGTCGCGAGCCGGCTCACGTTCAATGCGAGCAACGACGGCTTTCCTCTGTGGTTTCCGGATGGGCGACGCCTTCGTGTTTGCGTCCGAACCCAAAGGTACGCTTCGACCTGGTCGCGAAGTCGCTGAACGTCGGCGACGATGAACAGCCCTTCCTGGTGACCGGAGAACCGAAGGCTCCGCTGTCGTGGTCGCGCGATGGGAAGTTCCTGTTATATGCGACCTTGCACCCGAAGACGGGAGTGGACCTCTGGGCCTTACCACTGACGAATGAGGGCAAGCCCTTTCCCGTTCGTGCAGACACCCTTCGACGAGATGACGGGGCAACTATCGGCCGACGGCAGGTGGGTGGCGTACGAGTCGAACGAATCCGGATCAGCGCAGATCTATGTCCGCCCGTTTCCCGGACCTGGCGGCCAGTCGCAAGTCTCGACGGCAGGCGGGAGCCAGCCGCGGTGGCGTTCGGACGGGAAAGAGCTCTTCTATGTCGCGCCTGACTCTCGTCTGATGGCGGTACCGCTCACGGTGAGTGCCGACAACGAGACGCTGGACTCGGGCGCGCCGGTCCCGCTCTTTGTGACGCGACTCGCCAGCGGATCAAACATTCCCGGCAGCGTCATGTCGAAGCCACAGTATGCCGTGGCCGCGACGGACGCTTTCTGATGAACGTGGCAGTTGAAGTGGCGACCCCGCCGCCCATCACGCTCGTCTTCAACTGGGACACGGCGTTGAAAAAGTATTAGACCTATGCGTAAAGCACTCGCTGGTGTATCGATCGGGCTCGCCGCCGTGCTGGTCGTGTTGGCACTGGGTGCGACAGGCGTGCTCGACCGTCCGGAGTTATGGGCCTACGACTGGCGCTTGCGGTGGACGGCAAGGCCGGAAACCGTCAGCAAGGACATCGTCCTCGTCGAGATCAACGAAGGGTCTATCCAGGTACTGGAACCGGTCGTAGGACGGTGGCCCTGGCCTCGAAAGCTGCATGCCATGCTCATCGACTACCTGCATCGGGGTAGCCCCAAGGCCATCGTCTTCGATATTGGTTTCTGGGAGAAGGAGCGCGAAGGGCAGTACTCCTTTCTCGGCGAGGAAATTACTGGCGCCCAATCAGACCAGGCGCTCGCAGATGCTGCGCGTCGCGCCGGGAACGTGATTCTTCTGGCGGAGTCCGTTAACTCGGGGCATGTTCCGCTCGACGAGGATGGGAAGCCCGTCGCACGGGCCTGGTCCGCCCCTCCATACCGGTTGGGGCCGGATGTCGAGGAACGCCCGGTAATCGTGTTTCCGTACGACGAACTCACCAAGTCCGCGGCCGCCGTCGGTCACAACTTCCTCCCCTTCGACTTCGATGGTCCCGCACGACGGATGCCTCCGTTCATTCGCCAAGGGGACCGGTACCTCCCGTCGCTCGGTATGGCGGCGGCGCTTCTCGCGCTCGACGTCAAACCAGGTGAAGTTGTGCTGGAAGGAGACACCCTCCGCGTGCGCGACCAAGTCATCCCGCTGGTTCCCACCCGGGTCCCTGATGGAGCCGGCGGCTCCAGGCTTCAGCGGTCGATGATGATCAACTACCTCGCACCTCCGACGAACGTCGCCGGGGAACGACCTTACGCTTCCTTTTCCGCGAGCGACCTGTTGCGATCACAGGGTCAGCTGCTCGAAGGCGCCGCGGCAGACGTCGATCCGGCGCAATTCAAAGACAAAATCGTTTTTGTCGGTACGTCGGCGGCGGGGCTTTTCGACGTCTTTCAAACGCCATTCGGCGAAAGGGTAATGCCGGGGATTCAGCTGCACGCCAGCGTTGCCGACAGCGTGCTTTCGAATCGATTCATCCGTATCGCCCCTGACTTCACCAGGATGCTGGCGGTCGTGCTCGCGGCGGTTGCCATTGGACTGACGGCCGCCTTCCTGTCGTTTAACGTCGGCGCCGCGATCACGGTCGCGATTGCGCTGGCGTGGACCTGGTTTACGGTCTCCGCATTTCGGGATGGGCTCTGGTTGAACCTCTTCCAACCCGTCCTGGTCATGGCTGTCGCTCTATTCGGGGGGACGACGTACAGGTATTTCGTGGAAGACCGGGAAAAGCGGAAGGTTAAGAAGCTCTTCGGCCGATACGTATCCAAAGACGTGTACAACCAGTTGCTCGAGCATCCGGAGCAAGCGGAGCTGGGCGGGGCCCGCCGCGAGATGTCGGTCCTTTTTTCGGACATTCGTGGTTTCACGACCGTGACCGAAAAGGGGAACCCCGAGGAGTTGGTGGCGCAGCTGAATGAGTACTTCTCGCGCATGGTCGACATCGTGTTTCGCCACCAGGGAACCGTCGACAAGTTCGTCGGGGACATGGTGATGGCGCTGTTTGGCGCCCCGCTCGACGATCCCCAGCACGCGGATCACGCGGTGACCACGGCCGTCGATATGGTCCGTGAGCTGGGCGAGCTCAACCGTAAGTGGGCGGCGGAAGGGCGTGCGCAGCTCGATATCGGGGTGGGCATCAATTCAGGCGACATGATCGCCGGCAATATCGGGTCTTCCTCGATCATGAGCTACACCGTGATCGGCGATAATGTGAACCTCGGTTCGCGGCTCGAATCGCTCAACAAGGATTACAAAACCAGGATCATCATCAGCGACGCGACCCGCGCCCGCCTCAGCGGCGCCTACGACATTCGTCCGCTGGGTGACGTCGTCGTCAAGGGAAAGACCAAGCCCGTGGCGATTTTCGAATTGAAAGTACCGTCTCCGCTCCCCGAACCCCGAGAGGAAGCCAAGATATGAGGAAAGCTGTCATCGCACTCGCGTTCGTGCTTCTCGCCAGCCCCGCGTTCGCGCAGATCGGTTCAATTGTCAAGCGCGCCGGTCAAGCCAAGGACGCGAAAGACAAGTTCGACAAGCTCGCCGGCATGTCCGAGAAGGAAGAACGGCAGCTCGGCGAGAGGATCAGTGCGCTGCTCGTGGATCGGTTCGGCGTGCACCAGGACGCAGCGGTCGCCAAGTACATCGCTCTGGTCGGTTCAGTCCTGGCGCAGGGGAGCACGCGGCCCGGTCTTGCGTGGGAATTCATCGTCCTCGATACCGACGCGGTGAACGCCTACGCCGCCCCCGGAGGGTTCGTGCACATCACCCGCGGTGCGCTCGGCCTGATCAAGAACGAGGCGGAGCTGGCGGGTGTTCTCGGTCACGAGATCATCCACATTACCGAGAAGCACACCGTCGCATCCATCGACAAGGCGAATCGGGTCGACGTCGGGACCGACGTGGGAACCGGCTTTGTTCCCGGAGGCGGCTGGACGCAGGACGCACTCAATCGGTTCGCCGATATTGGCTACAGGGTCGCGTTCGAGAACCGATACGACCGTGATGACGAGATGGAGTCCGACAAGCTCGGCATTCAGGCCGCGAACAAGATCGGCTATGCGCCGAGCGGGTTGGCGTCGTTTCTCAAGAAGATTGCCGAACGCAACAAGGGCATGAAGGAGCCAAACGGCTGGTTCGCTTCTCACCCCCTTCTCCAGGATCGCATCGAAGAGATGGAGAAGACGATCAAGAAGGAAAAGCTGAACGCCACCGCCACCGTGCAGGCGCGCTACGCGGAGAAGATCACCTTCGACGCCACGCCCGTGACGGCCGTCGCGATGAACATCGTTGGCGTCCGCGGCGCAGTCGGTGACACCCCCGCTCCGAAAGAGGAAGCCAAGAAGGAAGAAAAGAAGGGTGGCGGGCTGAGCGGTATCGCGAAGTTCGGTGGATCGAAGTCACAGAACTCCCAGACCGTGGCATCGGCCGGATCTCGAGGAGTCGGCGCGCCGGACCGCGATGCGATTGGTGGCCCGAACAAGAGCAAGGTCAAGGTTTCGATCAGCCCGGCCGAAATCGAAGCCTTCAAGAAAGGCATCGCTGCCTAGTCGGCGTTGATGCACAACCTTCATCTCACCGTCGGCGCCGTCGCACTCGTGGCGGCGCTGGCGGTGCAGAGCTTTACCGTCAACCGTCTCGTTCAGCGCAAGCTGCGGCTGTCGGTCTTCCTTCTCGCCGTCTACGTTCTCGCCCACCTCGCCCTTCTCGTCCGGTCCTCGCTCGCCGTATACGTCACGCCCGAATCGGGTCTCTATAGTTTCGAGCGGCTGGCGCTGGCGGCGGCGCTGATCAACCTCTTCGTCGTCGCCCTGATCAATCCGCTGCGGCAGGATCGGGTGCCGGACCGGTTCCCGTCGATCCTCCAGGACGCGCTGGTCATCGGGGTCCTGATGCTGGTCGCGACGTTCTTCGGCGACAAGTTCCTCGCGACGTCGGCGGTCGGCGCGGTGGTGCTCGGCTTTGCGCTGCAGGACACGCTCGGCAACGCCTTCGCCGGTCTCGCGATCCAGAGCGAAAAGCCCTTCAGCCTCGGGCACTGGGTGAAAGTCGGTGAGTACGAAGGGCGCGTGGCCGAAGTCACCTGGCGCGCCACCAAGCTACGCACCAAGAGCGGCAACTTCATCATTCTTCCCAACAACATCGTCGGCAAGGAACCGATCATCAACTTCTCGGAGCCGGTCGCGCCGACCCGTCTCCAGGTCGAAGTCGGTGTGTCGTACGACGCGGCTCCGAACCGAGTGAAGGCCGTGCTGCGAGAGGCGCTGGCGCAATGCCCGCTCGTCCTCGAGGCTCCGGCGCCGGAAATCGAGCTTGCGACGTTCGCCGGGTCCTCGATCGACTATCACGTGCGTTTCTGGATCGAGGACTACGCCCGTGAGGAAATCGCGCGGGACCAGGTCCGGACGTCGATCTACTACGCGTTCCGCCGCCACGACATCGAGATCCCGTATCCGATCCAGACGGAGATCTCGATCGATCCCCCGGTTCGGGACGAGCGCGTGCGCGCAGGCGAGCGCGACGTCATCCTGGCCGGCGTGGATCTGTTCGCCGCGCTGACCGACGAGCAACGCCGCGCGATCGCCGCCTCGACGACCACCGCCACCTATGGCGATGGTGAGGCGATCGTCCGCCAGGGGGCCGCGGGCGACTCGATGTATGTGGTGTGCTCGGGGAGCGTGGCCGTCACGATCGACGCCCAGCGGGAGCCGCTCGCGATCATTGGCAAGGGTGGTTACTTCGGCGAGATGTCCCTGCTGACCGGAGACACACGCAGCGCGAATGTCATCGCCCGAGGCGACGTCGTCGTCCTCGAGATCGGCGCCCCTGTTTTCCGGGAGCTGGGCGACATCAGTCCGCACGCCGTGGAACAAGTCGGAATCGCGGCCGCCACCCGCCGCGCCGAGCTCGAAGGGGCCCGCGCCTCGAATCAGGCATCCGCCGTCATCGAGGCGCCACACTCCTTGATCGCACGGATGCGTCGCTTCCTCCGCATCCGCTAACAACTCCAAACGCCAAACTCCCAATCCGCGTTCATCCGTTTGGAGTTGAGGTTGGAATTTGAAGTTGTGACCGCGGCGTCTGCGAACTCGCCGAGTTACTGCGACCAGACGAGGACACGGTCGCCGCCCGCGTTCTTCTGATCGAGGATCAGCGACGGGCCGAAACGTTCGAGGTCCTCGACGGTGAGTTTGAGGTCTTCGAGGTCCATCCCATGGCCGCCAAGGTCGATCGTGGCGTTGTCGCTCTTCATTCTGAGCAGCCAGAAGGGGATCGTCACGCGCACCAACCCGCCGTCATCGGGATCGAACGCCAGCACGTAGAGCTTCTCCGGGCGTCGGACGTTCGGCGGGGCGGGGCGATCGGTGTTCGCCCGCAGGAAGTCGCCGCGCTCGTCGAGCTCGATCAGCGCCTTGACCCCGGCGAACTGCTTGCGGACGTTCTCGAACTCGGCGGCGGCGGTCGCTGGCGACACGGTTCTGGCGTCGATGTTCTGGGAAAAGTAGTAGATGCCGGCGCCGGCCATGGCGATCACGCAGAGGATCCCGACCGCGACGATCGCGACGACCACCCAAATCCAGGTTTTGATCTTAACGGCCATTCGCGTTCCTCAACAGCCGGCGGGCATCCTCGACGCAGATCGGGTCGTTGCCGGTCCGGCAGAGCGTTTCAGCCTGCTGCGCTTCGGTGGCTGCGCTTCCCTTGTCGCCACGCTGCAGCGCGAGCCGCGCCATTTCAACACGCGCCCGGCCCGCCACCCAGGCCTGCGCGCCACCGGACGTCGCCACGCGCAGATCGTCGATCGCATCCGGCCGCCGCAATGCCGCGCGGGCGGCGCCCCGTTTGTAGCGCCACAAATGTTCCTCTCCCGGGATGCGCGGGCGTGTCTCGCGCGCCAGCTGCGCCAACCCCTCGGTCAGCAGTGCCTCGGCCTCTTTCGCGCGCCCCCCGCGCAACGCGGTCGAGGCCTGCTCGAGCACCACGAGCCGGTTTCGCGGATACATGGCGCGTAGCTGCTGCAAAACGGTAATCGCATCGTCGAACCGTTGCTCGCGGTTGTACATCAATACGAGCGCAAACATGGCATCGGTTCTCGCCTCGCCGGTTCCCCGGGCGGCACGCTCCACCAGCGCGATGCCTTTTTCCTTCCCGCCGCCAAACCCCACCACATAGGCCATCATCCGCATGTGGATCGGCAGGCTGGCCACGAGGTACCGATAGGTCCCCACAACCATCGCGGCGTCGTTTCTTCCAGGATCGAGCTCGAGTACGCGTTCGTGCGCGGCGAAACAGCCACGCGCCGCACGGAACCCGGCCCCGAGCCGCCCTTCGACCGTCGCAATGTAGGACGCCTCGAGTCCCAATGCGGCTCCGAGATCGTAATGCCCCTGTGGATCGCGCGGCGCGTCGGCGATCCGTTTTCGCGCCAGCGCGAGCGCTTCCGCCAGCACGCGCTTGAACTCAGCGGCCATGTCGGCCGGTGGTTCCTTGAGCGCGACCCTGGTGCGGGTTAACGACCCGAGGTAGTGGTCGACCGTCACCGCGCCCCGACTGAACAGCATGTGCAGCCAGAGCACCGACGCCAGGGTTCGCCTCGGCGCCGCGTCCTGGGGCGCATCGACCATAGCCTTTCTCAGGAGCGCAATCGCTTGATCGTGATCAAGGTTGTAGGCCAGCGTGAGCGCTTCAGAACGCAGATCGATTGCCGGGTAGGTCGGTTCCTTCGCCGATAGTTCAATCGGATAGCTTGCGGGATAGGTACACACCAGCAGGGCGAAGACTCCGATACGGCGCCATAGTCTGCCCATAGGTCTATGATAGCGAGGCGTATCTATCACGCACTATTGATGGAGGAGAAGGAATGCCGCGAGGCCGACCGAGAAAGAATCCGAGCGATGTGCTGATCAAGTCAGCTGAGATGTTGGGCTGGGCACTGGGTGGGATCGAACGCGAGATCGGCGTGACCCGCGAGCGGCTCGCCGCACTCCAGAACCAGGCCAACCAACTTCGCGCTCGACTTGGGAACAAGGTCGTCGCCGTCACCGGCGAGGACGCCGGTGCCGCAGGTGGCCGTCGTCGGCGCCGGCGCAAGATGTCGGCGGAGGCCAAGAAGCGCATCTCCGAGATGATGTCCAAGCGGTGGGCCGAGGCGAAGAAGAAGGGCAAGACCAGGCTCTAGACTGCAATCGTTTGCCCCCGCCCTTCCTGGCGCGCCCTGACAAACGCCAGGTGGGCGGCGGCAACGTCCTCGACGGCCATCCCCAGGCTCTTGAAGATCGTCAGGCGGTTGTCCTTCCGCCTCGACGTTGAGGCAACGAAATCGCCGAGTTCGCCGGCGATGTGGTGCTGGTCGATCGCACCGTCCTTGATCGCCAGCAGGATGTCGCCGGCTTCTGACAACGCCCCCACTCGCGAATCCACCCACAACTCGCCTCGCGCAACCAGCGCCCCCTCCATCTCGCGCTGATCCGGACGGCAGGCGCCGACCGCACAGATGTGGGCGCCGTCCGCGATCCATTCGCTGCGAACGACCGGTTCACGGGCTGAGGTCACGAGCACGACGATGCTGGCATCGCGCACGGCTTCCTGCGCGCTCGCGACGGCGCGAAGGGGGGCCGCGACGTGAGGCGTCATTTCAGTGGCGAACGCGTCGCGGCGCTCTGCCGACGGACTCCACACGCGGACCTCGTGCAGCTCACGCACACGGTCGATGGCCTCGAGGTGGCTCCGGGCCTGTACCCCGGACCCGATCAGCGCGAGCACCCCGGCGTCCGGCTTGGCGAGATAGTTCACCGATACGGCAGACACGGCGGCGGTGCGGGCCTCCGTAATGAAGCGGCCGTCGATCAGCGCCAGCAGCGCGCCGGTCTCGGGGTCGAGCAGGGTGATCGTGGCGAGGTGGCTGGGAAGATTGCGTTCGGCGTTCGACGCGAACACCGTCACCATCTTCGTCCCCAGTGCCGGAAGGCTCGGCAAGTACGCGGGCATCACGCCGTAAAACGATTTCGCTTCTCCCAATTGAAGGACCGTCCGTAGCGGCTGTACGACACGTCCCTTCGAGAAGTCCACCAGGGCCGCCTCCATCGCGGCGATGAGATGGTCCATCGGCAGCAGCGCCTTCACGTCCTCTTCAGTCAGCAGCAGCGGCATGGGCGCATTGTATAGACTTCTTCCGCATGCTCCGTATCCAGACCATCGATGCTCACACCGCCGGCGAGCCGCTGCGGCTGATCGTTTCTGGGTTCCCCGACGTCCAGGGCACGACGATTCTCGAGCAGCGCGAATACGTTCGCGCCGAGTACGACCATCTGCGCCGTGCGTTGATGCTCGAGCCGCGCGGACATGCCGATATGTACGGCGCGCTCCTGACGCCACCGGAGCGGCGGGGTTCGCATGCCGGCGTGCTGTTCATGCACAACGAGGGCTTCAGCACGATGTGCGGACACGGCGTCATTGCCGTGTCGACGATCGCGGTGGAACGCAACCTCCTCGCCGTCCGGCGCGAGGCGGATGGGTCGGTGAAGATCACGCTCGACTCGCCCGCCGGCGAGATTCACGCGACGGCGTTCACATCGGGCGACCGTGTGACCCATGTGGGCTTTCGGAACGTGCCGTCATTCGTGCTCCATCCGTCGCTGCCGGTTCGGGTCGGCAACCGGGAGGTGCGGGTCGACGTGGCGTTCGGTGGGGCGTTCTACGCCATCGTGGACAGCGAATCGGTCGGGATCCCGGTGCTGCCCGAGCGACTACCTGATTTGCGGCGGGTGGGAATGGAGATCAAGCATGCGGTGGAGAAGGCGGTGACCGTCGAGCATCCGCTAGAGCCGCAGCTGCGGGGCATCTACGGCACGATCTTCACCGGTCAGCCCTCTGATCCGTTCGCCGACCTGAGGAACGTCACAATCTTCGCCGATGCGGAAGTGGATCGTTCGCCATGCGGCACCGGCACGGCAGCGGTGATGGCCGTCCTATCGGCGATGGGGATCCTGGGCCGCGATCAGCAGTTCACCCACGAGAGCATCATCGGCACGAAGTTCCGCGGACGCGTCGTGGATGAAACAACGGTGGGTGAGCTCGCGGCGATCGTGCCGTGGATTGAAGGGGAGGCCTACATTACAGGGGAGAACATGTTTCTTATCGACGAACGGGATCCTTTGAGGCATGGGTTTCGGATTTGAGCGGCTCGATCAAGGGAAAAGGGAGAAGGGAAAAGGGAAAAAACGGGAATCCTACCATCCAATCGCCAGTCCATCTTTCCTCGGATCCGATCCCCCCATCATCACGCCGGTACGGTGATCGAACAAGATGCCCTGGAAGCCGCCGAATGAGCCAACGGCCGATGTGAGGCGATGGCCGCGGGCATCGAGGCCGAAGCGGGCCTCTGGGGAAATCGCGGATTCGATCATCAGGTTCTGCGCCGAGTGGCGGAAGCGTGGCGCCTCACCGGCTTCCTGGACGTTCATGCCGAACTCGATGAGATTGAGCAGCACCTGCACGTGTCCCTGCGGCTGCATGTCGCCACCCATCACGCCGAACGAGAGCCACGGTCGTCCGTCTTTCATGACCATCGCGGGCACCAGCGTGTGGAAGGGTCGCTTCCCCGGAGCGAGGAGATTGGGATGGCCGTCGCGCAGTGAGAACAACGACCCGCGGTTGTGCAGCGTGATTCCGGTGTCGCCCGCAACAATCCCGGCGCCGAAGGCCTCGTAGATCGACTGGATCAGCGAGACGACATTGCCGTCCTTGTCGGCGGCGGTGAGGTAGATGGTGTCGCCGTGCGCGATCGGGCGATCTTCGCCGGCGGGTGATGCGCCGCCGATCGACAGCGGCTTGTAATCCCTCGCGGCCCGCTCGCGGTCGATTTCCTTGCGCCGCTCGGCCGCGTACTGTTTCGACAGCATCTTCTTGAGAGCGTCCGGCGGAGTCGTCGCCGGGTCCGCGAGCCAGGCATCGCGATCCGCGAACGCGATCTTCTTGGCCTCGACGAGCAAGTGAAGATATGCGGCGCTGTTGTGGCCGAGCGCCTTGAGATCGAACCCTTCGAGGATGTTCAACATCTCGAGGGCGACGACCCCTTGCGTGTTCGGGCCGAACTCGAGCACGTCGTAGCCGCGGTAGTTGGTGGCGATCGGCTCCGTCCAGTCGGACTTGTGCGCCGCCAGGTCCGCCGCTGTCAGCAGCCCCTTGCGCCGCTGCATGTCGTCGGCGATCGCCTTTGCCAGCGTCCCGCGGTAGAACGCATCGCGACCCCCCTTCGCAATCTGTTCGAGCGAGGCCGCCAGCTTCGTGTTCTTGAAGACGTCGCCGGTGTGCGGCGCTTTGCCGTCGACCAGGAAGGTTGCCGCCGCCGCCGGGTCGCGCGACAGCGTGGACTCCTGGTCTTTCCACTGGTAGGCGATGATCTCGCTCACCGCGTATCCGTCGCGCGCGTAGCGGATCGCCGGCTGCAGCGCCCGCTCCAACGTGATGGTGCCGTGTTTCGAGAGCAGTTCGTGCCAGCCGTCCACGACCCCGGGCACGCTCACCGACAGCTCCCCACGATAGGGAATCGATTGGAGGTTCCTGCGCTTGAACTCCTCGACCGTCGCCGCCGCCGGCGCGCGCCCGCTGGCATTCAGCGCCCGCACGCTCTTCGTCTTCGGGTCGTAGACGAGCGCGAACAGATCCCCGCCGATCCCGTTCATCGTCGGTTCGACCACGCTGAGCACGGCAGCGGCCGTGACCGCGGCATCGATCGCGTTGCCTCCCTGCTGCAGCACCGCGAGGCCCGCCGCGGACGCCAACGGCTGGCTGGTCGCAATGATCCCGTTGCGCGCCAACACCACCGAGCGCGTCGCCCGAGGATTGGGCGCCGGCCGGTCGCCCGGGACCTGCGCGTTTGAAGCAACAGTGGTCATGACGACCGCACTACACAGCCAGAGTTTCCGCATGGCGCCCTCATCGAAAGCCTGATTAAACCGCAGATTACGCGGATTGACGCGGATTCACACGGATTCCGTCACCAGATACAGATGACTGTCTGCTGTCGGGACGCCGGCCTGCGGCCGGCGTTATGACCTGCAAGAACTCACAAATACAAGCCACGCGGTCGTCTTCCGTGGCTTGTATTTGCGAGTTCTTACAGGTCATACCGCGCGCAGCGCGGCCCGACAGCTCAACGCTCGTCCCGACTTCAGGGCGGAATCCGCGTGAATCCGCGCTAATCCGTATTGAAATCCGCGTCAAAACACAGCGGTAGTACCATCTACCCAGTGTCTATTCGAGAGAGGGTCAGCCGCCTCGTAGCAGAACTGCCGCAGCAACCCCAGTACCCCACGCAGGGTGCATCGGTGTTCATCGACCTCGAGCGGCGCGAGGTGTCGCGCGGTTACACGCCGATGCGCGTGGTACGCGCCCTGCTGGCCGGGCGCGGCGCCAACATGTTCTACCTGTCGCGGCTGCTCGATGAGTCACTGCAGCCGTTGCACCCCGATGTTCCGCTCATCTTTGGATCCGGTGTGCTCACCGGCATCGTTCCCTCGGCGGCGCGCGGCAACGCGACCTCGTGGTCCCCCGAGTCCGGCGTTCTCATGGACTCGAACGCCGGCGATCACTTCCCGTCGTTCATCCGCATGAACGGGATCGACCACATCGTTCTCTTCGGGAAGGCGGCGGGCTGGACGCTGCTACGGGTCCGCGAGGGGCAGATCGAGTTCCTCGACGCGACGCCCTACCTCGGCCTCGACAACATCGACATGCGGGATCGCATTCCGCAGGACTTCGGCGGCACGTGGGCGCGCGACCTCGCGATGGTCAACGTCACGCGCGCGGGCGAGAACCAGGTCCTGACCGCGGCGATCATGGGCGGCCCGAAGGCGTGCTACGCGCGCGGCGGCCCTGGCGCCAAGATGGGATCGCTGAAGGTGAAGGCGATCCTCGTCCAGGGACAGACCCGCGACTTCGAAACCGCGCAGCCATACAAGGGCTACAACCGGACGATCGCCCAGAAGCTGCTCGAAACCTCCGTCGTCAAGCACGCCCTCAAGACGACCGGCACCCCGTTCCTCTACAAGCCCAGTCGGATGCTCGGCGCGATGGGGACCAAGAACAACCAGGAGACGACCTGGACCGACAAGCTGGACGCGGATCACATCACGCCGTACCGCTCCGGGATGGCGGGCTGCTTCCGTTGCCCCGTGAATTGCCGTCCGCTCAACGATCTCGACAAGCAGTCGCAGGACAAGTACGCGCGCGGCGATGGCCCCGAGTACGTGACGCTCGGAAAGTTCGGTCCCAACGTCGGCATCGACCGCATCGAGAGCGTGCTGCGGCTGAACAACATCTGCAACGATCTCGGCCTCGACACCGCCGGCACCGGCTCCGCGATCTCCTGGGCGATGGAACTCTATCAGCGCGGCATCATCGATCGCACGAAGACCGGCGGCCTCGATCTGCACTGGGGCAACGCCGAGGCGATCGAAACCTTGCTGTTCCAGATCGCGGCGCGCGAAGGCTTCGGCAACGTCGTCGCCGACGGCGCGCGTGCCGTCACCACCGGCCACTACCCGAAGGAAGCCCTGCGCTACCGGATGGCGGTCAAAGGATTGATGCAGAGCGATCCGCACGATGCGCGCATCCTGAAGGCCTTTGCGCTCGGGCTCGCCGTGGCGACCCGCGGCATGGATCACCTGCGCAACCGGGTGACGCTCGAGATCAACGCGCGCATCAACGACGACCCGGCGTTCAAGGAACGTCTCTACGGCGGACCCGTGAGCGCCGCGCCCAACGCCTACGAATCGAAGGAGCGTGCGGTCCGCATCTGCGAGAACATGTACGGCGTGGGTGATTCGGTGGGGATGTGCCGTTTCACGACGAAGCTGTTCAACAGCCCCTCGCTGCCCGGCCTCGAGGAATTCGCTGCGCAGATGCAGAACGTGACTGGCCTCACCTACTCAGTAGACGAACTGAACGGTGTCGGGCAGAACGTGATGGGTGTCGAACGGATGATCAACCAGCGGCTGGGGGTCACGCGCGCGGACGACACGTTGCCCGAGCGTTGGTTCGACGAGCCGATCCAGGTGGGCTCCTACAAGGGAGAGAAGATCGACCGCGCGGAATTCGACGCGATGCTGTCGCGCTTCTACGAGATTTCCAACCTCACGCAGGACGGCGTGCCGGCCGAACCGTGGCGCGCGCAACTGCAGCAGGTGCTCGGATGATCAGCGTCCTGCTTCCGGCCACGCTGCGGGTCAGCGATAGCGACCGGCTCGAGGTGCATGACCGTGTCACGTCGATCGCCGAACTCGTAGACGCGCTCGACCGGCGCATCCCCGGTTTTCGCGACCAGTTGGACGATTCGGTCTTCAATTTCGCCGTCAACGACGAGATGTTGCTGTTTCACGCGCGCGAACGCGCTTTGGTGGACGGCGATGTCGTCGAGATTGTCCCGACGATTTCAGGTGGGTAGCGAATCCGCCTTCGCGCCTGCGGGCGCTTGGCGAGATTCGCTTACGCAAACATTACGGCGACGACCACGAAGGCGAGGAGCACGGCGACGAGGGCTTCGGCGTTGCTGGAAATATCCCGATCGAAATACATTGGAGTTCCCGTCCTTTCGCCTAGTTAGACGGCCACCCCCTGCGGAAAGTTTAGCGGGCAGTGTGAACATTCTGTGACACGGCACAAAGTGCCGCTCACGGGCCTCGCCGAAGCGCGAAGCGCGGAGGCGGGCTACTTCGGGGCGCCTGTGTCGTCGCCGACACTCGCCAGGTAACTCTTACGCGCCCGCGTGTTCATCCCCAGCTTGCGCACCTTCACGTCCAACTTGTGCAGCTTGCCATCGAGTACCGCGGGGCTGAATCCGAGCACGTACTGACTGTGCAGTTCCTGCGCGACCCGAGTGAACGTGGGCCCCAGCTCATCGCTGCTCTTCAGAAGGAAGTAGCCTCCCCCGGTCTCTTCCGAGAGTTTCTTGAGGCCCTTGTCTGGACTGGATCGAACGCGGCGTCCACCCACGAAAATCTCCGTGCCGAGGCCGATGGAATACACCATCACGTCCTTGACCCGCGCCTGCTGCATCACGTCGTCGACGTCGCGGCGGCTGGCGGTATCCGCACCATCCGTGAAGACGAGGACGACCTTTCGTTGCGGCACGCCCTCCAGCCGGCGAAGGCTCTCGTCGACGGCGTCCCAGAGCCGCGTCGGATAACCGAAGTCCAGATCCTTCAATAGCGAGATCAGTCGATCGCGATCGCCGGTGAATTCGTCTTCGGGGAGGAACTCGATCTTGTCGTTGAACGCACCCACGCGTCCCACGTCCTCCGGCAGCATCCGAATGAGAAACTGTTCCGCCGCTGCTTTCACGCGGTCGAGGATGAGCGTCATGCTGCCGCTGGTGTCGAGCATCACGATGACGCCGATCGGCATGCTCTTGTTCTCGAACACGGTCAACGGCTGCACCTTCCCGTTGTCGTAGACCTCGAAATCTTCGCGCTCGAGGTCCGGCACCAGCCGGCCGTCGGTATCTGTCACCGTGACGAACAGCGGGACGGTCCGCGTCACGCTCTTGAGCTTTTGTTGCGGCGTCACCGTAACGGACGCTGCGAGCACACAGACAGCGACGAGGGAAAGGCAATGGAGTACAGGCATGGCTTATTTCAACAGTCGTTCGAGTACAGGCGCGATGGCTTCGGCCATGCGCTTGTAGCCGGCAGGGCTTGGATGGAGATCATCGGGTGATTCGAAGAGCCGGTCGGGCGCGTCGGGCGCCCCGACCGCCGCACGCGTGTCAGCGAACGCCACCTGCTCGTGAGAATCCGCGAACGTGCGAATCCAGGTGTTGACCTCTCGCATCCGGGCGTTCTGATCCTCGGTCGCCGTGTTGTACGGGACGATGGTGCCAGCGACAACCGCGATCCCGTTGCGCCTGGCCCGCTCGTACATCGCCGCAAGTTGCTCGATGACGTGTTGGGCCTCACGTCCCTGATATACGTCGTTGACCCCCGCGATGATTACCACCGCCCGCGGCGCCAGATTCACGACCGACGCCTCGAATCGCCCGCGGATCTGGTCGCTCCGTTCGCCGTCCACACCGTGATTCACGACGTTCCAGTCCGGGTGCTGCTGGATCAACCAGTAGGCGTACTGGCTCGTCTCGTCGCCGGCCCCAGAGGGTGGCGCTTCGACCGGCGACTTCCACCCCGGTGTCCCAGCGGTCGTCGAGTCTCCGAGCGCGACGATGCGGACGCGACCGTCCGTCATTTGAAGATGACCGACGACGGGGGACGTTCCGATTGGAGCCGGGCCGCCACTTTTTCGGCGCCGCGCATCACGCGCAGGATGTTCAGCCCGAGAATCTTCTTGATGTCGTCGTCCTTGTAGCCGCGACGGAGGAGCTCGGCGGTCAGCGTCGGGTACTTCGACACGTCTTCAAGCCCCTCGGGGACCGACGTGATGCCGTCGAAATCGCCGCCAAGTCCGATGTGGTCGATCCCGGCGATCTTGCGGATGTGATCGATGTGATCCGCGGTGTCGGCGACCGTGGCCCGCGGTACGGGATGGCTTTTCGTCCAGGCGTCGAGCCCGCTCTTACGCGCGGCCTCGTCGGTGGGGAACTGCTGCTGAAGGCGTGCGGTTTCCTCAGCTTGCTGCTTGTTCCACTCCGCCACCTTCGGCGAGAGGAACCCGGGCACGAAGGTGACCATCACGACGCCGCCGTTCTTCGGCAGCAACCGCAATACGTCGTCGGGAACGTTGCGGGGCACGTCGTTCAATGCGCGCGCCGACGAATGTGAAAACACGACCGGCGCCTGGCTGACGCGGATGGCGTCCGTCATCGTGTCGGGCGACACGTGACTGAGATCTACGAGCATCCCGAGCCAGTTCATCTCGCGCACGACCCCTTCCCCGAACGCAGAGAGTCCACCGAGCGCTGGGGTATCGGTCGCGGAGTCCGCCCACGGGACGTTCTTGGAGTGGGTGATCGTCATGTAGCGCGCGCCGAGGCGATGGAACATGCGCAACGCTGCGAGGGAGTTGTCGATCGAGTGGCCCCCCTCCATTCCGATCAGCGAGGCGATCTTCCCCTTCTTGAAGATCCGTTCGACGTCATCGGCCGTGAGCGCCAGTTCGAACGTGTCGGGATACTTCCGCATCATCCGGTGGACGATGTCGATCTGTTCGAGGGTGGCGGTTACCGCGGCCTGTCCTTGAAGCTCGGCAGGCACGTACACCGACCAGAACTGGCCGCCGACGCCGCCGGCCTTCAAGCGGGCGATGTCCGTATGGATGGACGGCTGCGACTGGCGAATGTCGAGCTTCTCGACGTCGCGCTGGACGTTTTCGCGGACGGCCCACGGGTAGTCGTTGTGACCGTCGATCAGGGGGACCTGTTTGTGGAGGGCGCGCGCACGCTCGAGGAGCGCCGCGTCGGGTGCCTGAGCGGCAGTCAGAGTCATGGAGGTCAGCAGCAACACGACGGCAGAAGCGGGCTGTTTCAGCATGGAAGTTCTTGTGTGTCCGTAAATTATGGCATGTCTGCAATCTCCGACTTGACTGGTCGGATATTGGCGAAGTACGCTCAAAATGCAATCGTTCTCATTTTCGAGGTCACTCGGTATGCTGCAGGCGTTCGTCATCACTCTCCGCGAGGGGCTGGAAGCGTTTCTCATCATTGCGATCAGCCTCGCGTATCTCAAGAAGTCCGGCCGGTTGTCGCTTATTCCTGCCGTTCACTGGGGGATAGCCGTCTCGGTCCTGCTCAGTATCGGGGCCGGGGTGCTGTTCGCCCGCGCATCGAACCAGGCGTTGTGGGAAGGGGTGCTTGCCATCGTCGCGGCCGTGCTGGTGGCGACGCTGACGGTGCACATGTGGCGCGCCGGACGCCGCATGAAGGCGGAGATCGAAGGGCGCCTGTCGACCTCCGCGGCAAAGACCGGCTTCGCGGCTTTTGCGGGAGTGTTCTTCTTCACGCTGCTGATGATCACGCGTGAGGGGATGGAAACCGCCCTGCTGATGAACGCCCTGATCTTCCAGGTGAAGTCGGCGCAGATCATTGCCGGCGCCGTCGCGGGCACGCTGGTCTCGGCTACTATCGCGTGGATGTGGTCGCGCTATGGTTACCGTGTGAACCTCGCGCGCTTCTTCCAGGCGACCGCGGTGTTCCTCTTTGTGTTCGTCCTGCAGCTGCTGATCTACGGGTTCCACGAGCTGACGGAGGCGAACATCCTGAGGCTCGACCATTGGTGGCACGACGTCACCGAGCCGTACGGGCCGGATGGGATCTACGGACAGTACCTCTCGTACCTGCTCGTGTTGCTCCCGGTGGCGTGGCTGGCACTCTCGAGCATCGTCAACCGTCCGGCCGCACAACAATCGCAGACCGCCTAACGCCCGATGACAGAAAAGCCCCCCACCGTCATTCAGCTCGTATGGGAACGCGAGCTCGTGTTCGGCGGTACTTCGGGGCCGATCGGGATGACGCTCGACAGCGACGGCGTCGCGGGGCCTTCCCCGATGCAGGCGCTGGCGTTCGCGCTCGCCGGTTGCATGGCGATGGACGTCGTGCACATCCTGAAAAAGGGGCGCCATGACCTGCGCGGGTTGCGCGCCGACCTTTCCGGAAGCCGCGCCTCCGACACGCCGCACCGGTTCACGGCGATCACCCTGACCTACACGATCAACGGCGACATCCCCGCGGAAGCGGTCGAGCGTGCCATCGAGCTCTCTCGCGAGAAGTACTGCTCGGTGTGGCACTCGATGCGCCCCGACATCGACTTCCAAATTACGCACACGGTTTCATCGACCAGCGCTTGATGGAGCCGCCGCCGCGGATCCGGCGCGGCTACCTCGATTGGCTGCGCGGCCTTGCCGTGCTGATCATGATCGAGGCCCACCTGATCGACAGTTGGACGCGCTCACCCGACCGCGAATCCGAGGCCTTTCAATGGTCGACGACTCTTGGCGGCTTTGGCGCTCCGCTCTTTCTCTTTCTCGCCGGGGTCAGTGTTTCGCTTTCTGCCGGAGCGAAGTTCAGGAAGTCAGCGGATACCGCCGCGGCGTCGAGCGCGGTCATTCGTCGCGGACTGGAGATTTTCGGCCTGGCATTTCTCTTCCGTCTGCAGGCGTGCATTCTCAGTTGGGGTCCGTGGTGGACGTTGTGGAAAGTGGACATCCTCAACATCATGGGACCGAGCATCATGGCGGCGGCCGCCCTGTGGGGCATCTTTCGGGAAGCGCGCGCGAAGATCGCCGCCTTTGTGTTCGCGACGCTTGCCGTCGCACTCCTGACCCCAATCATTCGTGCCTCTCCACACCTGGCCTGGCTGCCTGACCCAGTGGAGGGCTATATCCGACCGATTCCGCAGCTGACAAACTTCGTGTTCTTCCCGTGGGCGGCATTCGTATTCGCCGGCGCCTGCGCCGGCATTCTCGTCGACGGCACCCGCACGGCAGCGACCGAAGCGAAGTTGAACGTGCGTTTCGGGCTCGGCGGCGCGCTCCTGGCAGCGGTTGGCCTCGGTGCGTCCTACCTTCCCAGTCCTTACGCCAGTTCGTATTTCTGGACGACGTCGCCGGCGTTCTTCTTTTTCCGGGCGGGCGTTCTCATTACGCTCGTCGGCCTCGCCTACGCCTGGCAGCAGCGCCCCGGCGGAACCACGAAGTGGAGTCCGTTCAACCAACTCGGCCGCACCTCGTTGTTCATTTACTGGATCCATATCGAGATGATCTACGGCCTCATGACGAAACCGATCCACAAGACCTTCAGTCTGCCCGCCGCCTGGTTTGCGGTTTTCGCCTTCTCGCTGTTCATGCTCGTGTGTTCGCTCGCCAAAGAGCGGGTAGTCGCCGCGTGGCGCGTGCGCGCCGCAGCCTGAGGCCCGAAGTCGTGCTCTAATCCCCGCTCATGCGGGTCGATCTGAATTGCGACATGGGGGAATCCTTCGGCCGCTGGGAGCTTGGCGCCGACGCGGCGGTCATGCCGCACATCACCTCCGCGAACATCGCGTGCGGCGCCCACGCCGGCGACACCTGCCGTCATGCGCAAGACCATGAAACTGGCGGTGCAGCATGGCGTCGCGTGCGGAGCTCATCCCGGCTTTGCGGATCTTGCGGGGTTCGGTCGTCGGGAAATTCCGACCACGCCGGTTGAAGCCGGCGACCTCGTGCTCTATCAGCTCGGCGCCCTGGCGGCAATCGCCGCCTCCGAGGGCGTGCGTCTCCAGCACGTCAAGGCGCACGGGGCGCTCTACAACATGGCGGCGCGCGATACGCGTCTGGCAGCGGCGATCGCCGCCGCGATTGCGGGCTTCGACCGCACGCTGGTGTTCTTCGGCCTCGCCGGCTCCGGGATGCTCGAGGCTGGACGGCAGGCAGGACTCGAGGTGGCGGCAGAGGGATTCGCCGACCGGGCGTACGAACCGGACGGCTCGCTCACGCCGCGCTCGATCGCCGGCTCGGTCATCCACGACGTCGGAGAACTGGTGGCGCGAGCGTCCCGCATGGTGCGAGAAGGACGAGTGCGTGCGAGAAACGGGGCCGACATCGAGCTGCGCGTCGACACACTCTGCGTGCACGGCGATACCCCGGGTGCCGACGCGCTCGCCGCGTCCTTGCGCGCCGGGCTCGATGCGGCAGGCGTTCGAGTCCTGCCCGTCGGGGCGACCCGGTAATGTTCGCGTGGTGGTACGAAGGGTCGCCGCAAGCGCGCAAGGCGCTTGTCGCCGCCGGCCTCGGCTGGATGCTGGACGCCTTCGACGTCATGCTCTACGCCCTCGTGCTGACGGACATCATTCGCGAGCTCGGCATCTCGAAGGAGTCGGCGGGCGCGCTTGGATCGGTGACCCTTCTCGCGTCTGCCGCCGGCGGCATCCTGTTCGGCGTACTGGCCGATCGCTACGGCCGCACCCGCGCGCTCATTGCCAGCGTGCTCATTTATTCGATCTTCACCGCCGCGTGCGGTCTCGCGCAAACCGTCGCGCAGCTCGCGATCTTCCGCATCTTCCTGGGGATCGGTATGGGAGGGGAGTGGGCGAGCGGTGCGGCACTCGTGTCTGAAACCTGGCCCGCCCAGCATCGTGGCAAGGCCCTCGGGCTGATGCAGAGCGCCTGGGCTATTGGGTACGGCGCCGCCGCGATGGTGACGGGTCTCGTGTTGCCCTACTGGGGATGGCGTGGTGTGTTTTTCGTCGGCATCCTGCCGGCCTTCTTCACGCTGTGGGTTCGTCGCCACGTCGAGGAACCCGCGCTTTGGCGAGAGTCGAGACGCACGCCCGTACCGTGGAGCGCTGCGCTGGGAACGATCTTCCGTCCGCCGCTGCTCGGGCTGACGCTCTCCGTCACGCTCATGAACGCGTTCACCATGTTCGCGTGGTGGGGATTCAACCTGTGGCTTCCGAGTTACCTGCGATTCCCCGCTGACCAGGGGGGCGTCGGGCTGTCGGCACAGGTGATGTCGCTCTTCGTGATCGCGATGCAGGTGGGAATGTGGTTTGGCTACGTGACGTTCGGATTCGTGAGCGACACGATCGGCCGAAAGAAGACCTACGTCGTCTACCTGGTCACGGCCGCGATACTCCTCTTCGCGTACGTGTCGATTCGGAATCCGACGGCGCTGCTCGTGCTCGGGCCGCTGGTCGCGTTTTTTGCGACCGGGTACTTCAGCGGCTTCGGGGCGGTCACGGCGGAGATCTATCCCACGGCCATCCGCGCCACCGCGCAGGGGTTCACCTACAACATCGGCCGCATCGCGAGCGCCGTCGCGCCCCTGGCGGTCGGCACGCTCGCGCAGACGCACGGGTTCGGCACTGCGCTCTGGCTGTCTTCGGCGGCGTTTCTGCTCGCTGCCCTAACGTGGGCCTGGATCCCCGAAACGGGCGGCCGCGAGCTGCGCTGAAGCTCGGCTGTTCGCCGGCTGCAGCCGACCCATCCCAGCTTGATATATCTCGATATATGATGTGCCCGAACGCCGACAGTTCCAAACGGCGTTTTTCCCCGTAAAGCGTAGAAAAAGCACATCTTATGATTAACGTCGCCGCGATCCGGATGCAGCAGTTCGGGGTGTCCTTTTACCAGGCCGCGTTAACCGCGAAAGATATCGAGCGCCTCGTCAGGTTCGAAGTGCTGAGCTATGGCGAACAGGCCCAGGGCGTCCGGGGCGGCCGCAAGAAGGCCCCGCAGCAGCAGTCGAAGGTGAACTGGGACCTCCTCGAGCGGCGCATCGCGGCCAACGAGAAGGCCTACCAGCGCCAGATCATCCGCAAGAAGATCGAAGAACTCGTCCAGTACTACGAGCAGTGCCGGCAGGCACGCGACCTGCCCTCGATCCCCGGCGCCGTCATCATTTCCTGCGACGAAGCCCTGAAGTTCGAGCCCACACAGTCTGGCTCGGCGGTCGGCACGCTCAAGGTGCCCGAGCGCGAAGGCATCCTGCGCGCCATCGACGGGCAGCACCGCCTGCTGGCGTTGCACGCCGACCGTGAGCGATTCGAGGGAGAAGACTTCACCGTTCCCGCCGTGATCTTCGACCGCCTGAGCGAAGACCACGTCGTGCAGATGTTCGTGACGATCAACGCGAAGCATACGCGGCTCAACGCCTCGCACCTGGTCTCGCTGTCTGGCCGCCAGCTGTATCGCGACGAAGACCTTGCCGCCGCGCACGACATCGTGCGGGCGCTGAACGATCGCGAGGACTCGCCGCTCTACGGCGAGATCAAGCTGCTGGGCGTCGGCCGCGGCCGGGTCGCGCAGGCGCCCCTCGCGCAGGAGCTGAAGAAGCTGTTTGCCTCTGAAGCCTTCGGTGCCGGGCGCAAGGCGGATGCGTTCCGCGAGGAATCCAAGAAGTTCTTCGTGAACTATTTGAAGCAGGTGGCGCAGGTCTTCAATGCGGCCTGGAACGGTCGCAAGTACAGCATCAGGTCGGCCGCCGCGTTGCGCGCGTTCATCCGCGTGGCTCCCGACGTCATCCGCCGCCTCGATCAGGAGCATGCGGATCGTACCGACTTCCGAGCCATTGGCCGGGTCATTTCACCCTGGGGAAGAAGGATCGGGGACTTGCGGTTCGAGACGCAGGGCGCGTGGAAGCAGACGAGCGTCGAACAGCTGGCGAAGGAGTTGCGGCTCGCTTTGCAGTATCCGGAAGGCGCGCAGGTATAAGAGGCCCCGCCGATAAAAAAAGAAAGGGCCTCGTGTTTCCACGAGGCCCCATTTGTTTGCCTGCGACCCGGCTCCCCAGCAACTCACGGCTCCCTGCCGTAAATATTCAGGCCGCCTGCACCACGCTATTGAGCAAGTGGTGTACCCGCTATTTTCCTCGGAATTCCTGCAATTCGTGATATGCCACGGCGTCCGCGCCCACTGGAATTGTGATGCCGATTACAATTTTGGCGCTGCTGGCCGGGCTCTCCCATCAGACCACTGGGACGACGCTCCTTGTCATGACAGCCTTGGCGTCGAATACCAATTTTCTTCAGGCACCAATTGAGAATGAATCCTAAGAACACCACGCGCATGGTCATCCTGCTCGCTTCGGTGCTGGGGGCTGTCGTCACCGCCCACTCACAGCCGGCGTGGGTGGCCAAGGCCCGAAGCTGGGTGACCGCCAACCGCGATCCGATCAAACGCGAGCTGGTGGAACTCCTATCGATCCCCAACGTGGCGGCCGATCGCGCCAACATCCGCCGGAACGCCGAGCACCTGCGCGGCATGCTGGCGAAGCGCGGCTTTGCGGCCGAACTGCTCGAGACGTCCGGCAACCCGCTCGTCTACGGCGACTTGAAGGCCCCGGGAGCCACACGGACGTTGCTCCTTTATTGCCATTACGACGGCCAGCCGGTGGACCCCAAGGGATGGAACCAGCCAGACCCCTTCGTGCCGGTCGAACGCGACGGCCGCATTTACGCGCGATCCGCGTCGGACGACAAGGCGCCGATCGTCGCGATCGTGAGCGCCCTCGACGCGCTTCGAGCCGCCGGACTTCAACCCTCGTCGAACATCCGCGTCATTCTCGACGGTGAAGAGGAAGCGGGGTCAGTAAGCCTCGTGCCGGCGATCGCGAAGTATCGCGACAAGCTCGCCGCCGACTTGATGATCATCCTCGACGGGCCGCAACATCCGAGCGGCCGGCCGACCATCGCCTACGGCGCGCGCGGCATCACGCGAGTGGACCTCACCGTCTACGGCCCGAAGGTGGGCGTGCACAGCGGGAATTACGGCAACTGGATCCCGAACCCCGCGCAGCGCCTGGCGTTGTTGCTCGCCTCTATGAAAGATGAGCAGGGGAGGGTTCTCGTCGCCGGGTTCAACGACGGCATCGCACCGCTCACCGCTGAGGAGAAGCGTATGGTGGCCGACGTGCCCGACGATTCCGCGGCGATGCTGCGTGCGTTCGGCGTCGCGGCTCCCGAAGCCGCCTATCCAAAGCTCCAGGAGGCCTTGCAGTATCCGACCCTCAACGTGCGCGGCATGATCAGCGCGCACGTCGGCGCCGGCGCGCGCACCATCATTCCCGACAGCGCCACCGCGTCGATCGACATCCGCCTCGTGAAGGAAACGCCGGCCGCGTCGATGGTCGAGAAACTTCGCGCCCACGTTCGCGCGCAGGGCTACCACGTCGTCGATGCGCCTCCTGACGTTGCGGCACGTTCGAAATACTCGAAACTGGCCAGGCTGCAGACCTTTGGAGACGGGACGAACGCGTTCCGGACGTCACCGGCGAACCCGCAGGCCCGGGCGATGGCCACCGCGATTCGAGACGCGCTGGGGGTCGAGCCCGTGCACTTGCGGACGCTCGGCGGTACCGTGCCGATCGCCCCCTTCATCGAGGCGCTGGGGTTCCCCGCCGTGCTGATGCCGATGGTGAACTTCGACAACAACCAGCACGAGGAGAACGAGAATTTAAGGCTGGAAAACCTTTACGAGGGGATCCTGGCGGTCGCCGCGATTCTGCGAATGTAGCAGGCTATGTAGCGCAGGACTTTAGTCCCGACTGGCATTGCCGATGGGGATTGTCGACTGCAATCGCTGTTCGGGGGGCGAATCAGCAATCCACAATCGACAATCCCCAATCTTCAATCGGCAATCGCCAATCAGCAATCAGAAGGTGAACTTCCCTCCCAGCTGGATGATCCGGCGCCCGAAGTTGTTCAGGTTCTGCCCGAAGCTCGGGCTCGACATATTCGCCACCGGGATGCCGTAGTTGTTCTGGTTGAAGACGTTGAACGCGTCCACGCGCGCGGTGAAGACCACCGAGCCGGGGAGGCGGAAGCGCTTCATCATCGACAGGTCGGTGTTGAAGAACGCCGCCCCGCGCTCGCTGTTCCTGGGCGCATTGCCGTTGCCCAGCGCGTTCTGGAGCGGCAATCCGTTGGTGCCGAGCGGCGCCACGTAGTAACCGTTGTTCGTGAACGTCTTGTGGTCGTCGTCCCACACGAAGCTGCCGCTCGGGTCGACGTTCGGCCGGTCGGAGCCCAGGTTCGTGTCGCCGTTGGAGTCAACGCCCGTGATGACGGTGAACGGCCGTCCCGACTGCCCCTGCGTCACACCCGACAGCTGCCAGCCGCCGAGCACGGCGTGCATCCAGCCGTCCTTCGGTCCGGGCAGTTCCCAGAGGTAGCTGGTCGTGAAGCGGTGCGGGCGGTCGAACTGCGACCGGCTCCATTCCGACTCGTAGTCGAACATGCTCTGCGGACGCTGGCTCGAGCCGTCGGTGCCCCCTTCGCCGAGCGACGCATCGTTGTTGCTCATCCACTTGCTGAACGTGTAGGACGCGTTCACCTGCAAGCCGTCGGTGAGGCGGCGTTGCGCCGAGAAGAACACGGCGTTGTAGGTCGAGCGCGCGTCGACGTCGTTATCGCCCGGGCCAGTGGTTGCCGGGATCAGGATGCGGCTGCCGATCGTTGGATCGAGCCGACGCGACTGGGCGACGGGAATGGCCGCGGCATTCTGCGTAGACGCCACCAGCGCCGCCTGTTCCGCGGTGAGGAGCGCCGGGTTCGCCTCGATCTGGTTGATCCCCCTGTAGCCACGGCTGCCGGAGTAACCGACCTCGAACACGTAGCGGCCCATCTCGCGTTGCCACGACGCGCTATAGAAGCGGCTTTCCGGGTTCTCGGTGTCCTGCTGCGAGTTCACCCACTGTGCGAGCGGGTTGAATACGGGGGTCGCGCTGCCTTCCAGCTTATTGGGATAGAGGTTGTTGATTCGCGAAGGGTCCGTCTCGTTCAGCGAGACGACGCGCGGGTAGTTCGAGGCGTTCACGATCAGCAGGTTGTAGAAGATCACGTCGTAGGCCATGCCGTAGCCGCCGCGCAACACCGACTGGCGATTGCCGAGCAGCCAGTTGCTCGTGTTCGGCGTCCAGGCGAGGCCGACGCGCGGCGCCCAGTTGTTCGTGTCCATTTCCACCGGACCGGGAACGCCCGCGCCCAGGCTCTCCGGGTCGGTCGCGCCGAACAGGCCGAGCGGTACTCCGGCGATCTCGTAGCGGAGCCCGAGGTTCAGCGTGAGATCGGGCGTCATACGGAAGTCGTCCTGGAGGAAGAAGCCGGTCTGCCACTGCGTGCCGATCCAGCTCGCGGTCTGCAGCGCCTGCGTCACCTGCGACGGCGCGTTGTTCATGTAGCCTTGCAGGTTGTCGAAGACGAAGAAGCCCTTCGAGTTGAAGGCCGACACGTTGTCGACGTCGTTGTAGCGGACGTCGGCGCCGAATTTCAGCGAATGACGATCCCGCGTCCAGGTCAGGGTGTCGGAGAACTGCCACGACTTGCTGACCCGTGACTGTGGGAAGTTATTCAGGCCGCCGATCGTGAAGAGGCCGGTGATCTGCCCGGTCGGCGTGACGCCATCGTTCTCCGGGAAGTCGAGGTCGCGGCCGACCAGCGAGAACCGCGCTTCGTTCAGCATGCCCGCCGCGAACACATGGGTGTTGCTGAGCGCGATGTTCGAATCCATCGTCGACTGGTTGGCGGCGAAGAGCGAGCCGAACCCGAGATTGCTCGCCAGGGCTTCGTCTTCGCGATCGTTGAGCGAGTAGCGCACCGTGAAGGTGTCGTTCGTTCCGGCGCGGAAGTCCACGCGTCCGAGGTAGGCGTAGTAGAGGCTCGGATCGCTGAACATCACGTTGGTGTCGCCGGTCTCGATCGCGACCCCATTGACCGTGGTGTTGGACACGTTCTTGAACACCGGGTTGGAGCCGTAGACGTCCTGGAGGAACCCGAGCTGGCCGAGTACCGCCTCGCGGCTCGCGCTGGATTGGCCGGCGCCGAGCGGCACACCGGCGAGGGCGGCGAAGCCGGCCTGCGTGGGCATGCGGATCGCGGTCGGGCTCGGGCGGAGCGCCGTGTGCGTCGAGTCACGCTGGACGTTGCCGTAGAAGAACAGCCGGTCGCGATACACCGGACCGCCGAGATCGCCGCCGAACTGGTGACGGATGTTCTTGGGCTGCGTCGGGAGGTTGGCGGCTTTCTCGAGGTTGTTGCGCGAGTTGAGGCCGCTCGCCTGGTAGTAGTCCCACACGTCGCCGCGGAAGGCGTTCGATCCCGACTTGGTGATGACGTTGATCTGCCCGCCGCTGTTGCGGCCGAACTCGACGCTGTAGGGGTTCTGCAGTACCTGGAACTCCGCCACGGCCTCGGGCGTGATCTGCGAGGTCGACAACGTGACCGAGATGTCGTTGTTGTCGGATCCATCCACCATGTAGTTGTTGTTGCGCGGCCGGTTGCCGTTGATGGCGAACGTGCCTTGTCCGGTGGTCGAGCTCGAGTTCGGCACGGTGAGGATCAGGTTATTGATGTTGCGGCCACCCGGCAGCGGCAGTTCCTCCACCGACCGAGCGTTGATCGTCGTGCCGATCGTCGGGTTGGTCTTGTTCAGGAGGGTGGAGGTGTCGGCGGTCACGGTGACCGCCTCGCTGATGCCGCCCGCCTTGATGGAGATGTCGACCGTCGTGTCGAGCGCGCTGCGCACCGCCACATCGGTCTGCTCGAACGGCGCGAAGCCGGAGAGCTCCGTCGTGATCTTGTAGCGACCGGGTTCGAGCGCCGGGACGCGATACGCGCCCTGGGCGTCGCTGACCGCGACTCGCGCGGCGTTGGTATCCAGGTTCGTGACGGTGACAGTCACGCCGGGCACCACACCGCCCGACGCATCACGAACGGTTCCGACCAGTCCGCCGCGCGTCATCTGTGCGGACACCGCGGCGGGAATCGTGAGGGCGAGCAGCGCAACGAGCGCGGCGCGCGTCACTCTTGACAAACGAGACATGCAATTCCTCCTAGGGACCAGTGACAATTCGCGTGACGAATGTGTGTCGCGCGGTGAGGTGGGTAGTGCACGCAGCGCGCCCGCGATCTCATGGACGTGCCGTTCGGCGTATCGCGCCGTCAGTCAGTTGGTTGGGTACGAGCTGCGTGATCGCGCGGTCGCGCGAGCGAACGAGATGCCGGATAAGCGATCCATGGCGATGAATTGCGAGGGATGAAGTGCGGTACTGGCGGTCGTTGCGCTGCTGTTCGTCCCAGCAGAGAGCTGGCTTCGGCGACTCTCAAACTTAGAACTAAGAACTTAGAACTTAGAACGAGAGAAGGTTCTAAAATTCTAAGTTCTTAGTTCTAAGTTTTAGGGTCGCTCGAATCAGCTGTCTTGGTGATCTGGGTAACAACCCCGAGCAGGTAGTGGAGGGTCACGCGGTCGCCGGGTTCGAGGTTCCTGGGGACTGACTCCGGCCCGATGCGCGCCAGGCTCACTTGCCCCTGTGAATCGTCGGGATCCGAGAAATACACATCCAGTGAAATCTGGCCATGGATACTGACCGGCTGGATTTTCTCGACCACGGCCTCTTTCGTTCCCTTGAGCATTTTTCGAGTGTACACTTGAGCACCTGCCCCTCGGCTCCCCGGGGCCTCTCACCAGGAGTTCAAAATGTTTCGCTTCGCTCGCCGGTCCGGCTGTGCCTTGGCCGCTCTGTGTGTGTTGACGTTCGCGGCGCCGGTAGCAGCCCAGACAGCCACGGCCCCGAAACCCCAGGAAAAGCCTGCCGCCGATCTGCCGTCGGCGCAGAGCATCATCGATCGCCACCTCGAAGCGGTCGGCGGACGGAAATCGATTCGCGAGCCTCAATTCGGTCCGGATGACCGCAGCGATCACCGTCCCGGCCAATGGGATGACCGGCACGATGGAAATCTTCGCCGCGCGTCCGAACAAGAGGCTGGAGAAGAGCACGATCGAGGGGATCGGCGAAAACAAGCAAGGCTTCGACGGCACGCACGCCTGGATGATGACGCCGGTCACGGGTCCCATGCTCCACACCGGCGACGAACTGATTCAGCAACGCAACGACTCGAGCTTCGAGACGATGCTCGATCCTTCCACGCGCTACTCGGCCATGAAGACCCTCGAGAAGACGACCTTCGACGGCAAGGAGGTCTATAAGCTCTCGCTCACGCGGAAAGAAGGGGGAGAAGACATCGACTTCTACGACGTAGCGACCGGCCTGAAGGCGGGCAGCATCAATACGCGCAAGTCGCCGATGGGGTCGATCACTGTGACGTCGACCGTGTCCGACTACAAGAAGTTCGGCGACCTCCTGCAACCGACGCGATTGAAGCAGTCGTTCACGGGCGTCGAAATCATCACGACGATTACCGCGATCGAATACAACAAGGTTGACCCGGCGGTGTTCGAGCTGCCGGCGGAAATCAAGGCGCTCATCAAGTGATGCGCCGTCGCGCCGCGGTGGTCGGTGTCCTGGTTGCCCTCGGCGCCGGCGCGTCCGCGCAGGTGCCGCTCGGGATCGAGACGTTCGACGCGGCCTGGCGGATCGTCCGCGACACGCACTTCGATCAGAAGTACAACGGTGTGGACTGGGACGCCGCCCGCGGCGAGTTTCGACCGAAGGCGGAAGCGGCCAAGACCCCAGGTGAACTACGCGGCGTCATCACCACGATGTTGTCTCGGCTTGGGCAGTCGCACTTCGCCATTCTGCCCGCCTCGGCCGATGTGTCCGCGGCCGATACCGCCAGCGTGTCGGGTGGCGAGGCCGATCCTGGATTCGACGTTCGGCTGATCGGCGACGACCTGATCGTGACCCGAGTCGATGCCGAACGCGGTGGCGCCCAGGCAGGCGTGCGTCCGGGCTGGCGGCTGCTGGCCGTGGCCGGGAAGCCGGTCGCCGACGCGCTGCGCAATCTTCCTCAGACCACCGACGATCGGCTGCGCGGGCTCCAGGCGTGGCGCATCGCGCAGTCGCGGCTGCGCGGCAGTGACGGCTCATTCGTCGAGCTCCGCTTTGACGACGGCTCGACGAAAGACGGCGTGAAGGTGGCCGTACAGCGCCAGCGCGAGCAGGGGTTGCCGGTAAAGGTGGGGAGCCTCCCTCAGATGTTCGTGCGTGTGACGGAAGGGTCGAGGAAGACGCCCGGCGGCCGAAACGCAGGTGTGATCGGGTTCAACGTCTGGATGGCCTCGGTCGACGCCGGTTTTGCGCGCGCCGTCGACAAACATCGTTCCGCTGATGGCATCGTGATCGACCTGCGCGGCAACCCCGGTGGCCTGGCGGCGATGATCATGGGGGTGTCGGGCCACTTCGTCCCCGAGCGAAAAGTGCTCGGCGTGATGAAGACCCGCGACAATACCCTCGAATTCAAAGCCAACCCTCGACTCGTCGATACCAGCGGAAAGCCCGTCAATGTCTACAACGGGCCGGTCGCGATCATCGTCGACGCCATGAGCGGTAGCGCCTCCGAATGCTTTACGGGGGGCATGCAGTCGATCGGTCGCGTGCGTGTGTTCGGTCAGACGACGATGGGGCAGGCCCTGCCCGCGTTGTTCGACCGGTTGCCCAACGGCGACGTGATGATCCACGCCTACGCCGACTTCGTCACTGGAGACGGCACACGGCTGGAAGGACGCGGCGTCGTGCCCGACGAACCGACCCCGCTAACCCGGGAGGACCTGCTCGCGGGCCGCGACCGGGCCCTCGAGGCGGCTTTGGCGTGGATGGACGCCGGCGGCCGCAAACGCTGAAGGCGGTTGCCTTTACGAGGGGGAGTCTGCTAGACTTCGATTACCTGCACAAACGGTGACGGCAGCCTTGACGGTTGCGCCGCAGCCCTGAACGGCTGCAAGTACTTCCAGCCCCCACATCAGGCCCAATCGGGAGAAATGAATGGAGCAGCGGCCGCTGCGTCTCGGTGACATTCTGGACGACTACTGCACGCGCGAGCGTCGCGTGACGAACCACGCCATCGTCGCCATGGTCGGCGAGGACGTGAAGCAGACGCGCTGTACGACCTGCGATGCAGAACACGCCTACAAAGGCGGTCGTCAGCCGCGCCGCCGGAAGAAGGACGCACCCTCGGCGCTCTATAACGAGGTACTCGCGGGTATGACGGACACCGAACTTGCGGCCGGCGCATCTCCAGACGTCGCCGTTCCCGCGCTGATGCCTCCCGTCCCCGCAGCTGCGATCGCGGCTCCCGACCCCGCGTCCCCCGAGGTGATCGAGCCGCCATCCCTCGCGGCTGGTGACTCGCGCGACACCGAGGAAGAGGAAGAAACAGAGCCCGAGAACCACGACGGTTTACCGGCCGTGGAAGAAGGCCCCGTGCACCGGCGCCTGATACGCGCCACGCTCCCGCGCCCCGAAGGTGCCGTAAAAGAGACGCGGCCGATTCCCGAGTTCACGATGCGCCAGAACGCCGGTCGCAACGGCGGCTTCCGGGGAGGCCAGCAGCGCGGCAATGGGGCCGGCGCTGGCGACGGGCATCGTTCGCACGGCCGCCGCTTCGCGGGTGGCAGCAACGGGTCCGGCGCGCCTGGGCGCGGTCAGGGACGTGGCGGTGGCTTCCGCGGCGGCAATGCGCCTCCCCGAGCGGGCGGCGGTGGCAAAAAGCGGTCACGGTAGACGATGACGCCAGGAAAGCTCCTCGCGGTCTTCCTGCTGCTGGTCGCACAACAAGCCTCCTCTCCGATCAAATTCGAACCCACATCGGGCGTGCCGACGTTTGCCGTGCGCGAGCCCGTCCTGCGGATCAAGCCCGGTGCGACGATCGAAACGCGCACGTTTTCGCGTCCAGGCGACTATTACGAGCGGGCTGGCGGGCCCTGGCCCGGCGAGGTTGGCCCGTTCTACGTCGAAGGCGCGACCCCCAACGACACGCTGGTCGTCAAGATCCTCCGGCTGCGGCTGAACCGCGACAGCGCCGTGTCGCAGTTGAGTCCCAACGGCATCAGCGGTGTGACGGGCGATTCGCGCACGCGCATGTTGAACGACCCGCTGCCGGCGCGGCGATTCGTCTGGCAGCTCGATCGCACCCGCAACGTCGGCATTCTCGACATTCCAGGCTCCGCGTCGAAGCGCTTCGAAGTGCCGCTTCGCCCGATGCTCGGCCGCCTCGCGGTCGCGCCCTCCGGCGATGAAGCCTGGGGGGGCCTGTGGCCGGGAAACTTCGGCGGCAACATGGATTCCTCTGACGCGCGCGAAGGGACCACGGTCTATCTGCCGGTCTTCCACGAAGGCGCGTACTTCTACTTCGGTGACGTGCACGCGCTCCAGGGAGATGGCGAGATCATCGGCTCGGGTCTGGAGACGACCGCGGACGTGACGTTCCAGATCGACGTGATCAAGGGGCGCCGCATCCGTTGGCCCCGGATGGAAGACGAAAACGACATCATGGTGGCCGGCAGCGTGCGGCCGCTGATCGACGCCTTCCGCATCGCGCAGGTCGAACTGATCGAATGGCTGGTCGAGGACTACGGCTTCGACAAGCTCGACGCCTTCCAGATCGTCTCGCAGGCCGGCCACGCCCGTGTCGCGAACGTCGTCGATCCGAACTACACGGTGATGGCGAAATTCCCGAAGAAGCTCCTCCCCCCAAAGTCCGGTAAGCGAATAAGATCAGAAGACCATGTCTGATCTGCAGGGCAAGACCGGTCTTGTCGTAGGCGTCGCGAACAAGCGATCCATCTCGTGGGCGATCGCGCAGGCCGCGTCGGCGGCGGGCGCGCGCATGGCGGTGACGTATCAGGGGGAGCGGCTCGAAGAGAACGTCCGTGAGCTGTGCGAGGGCCTGACGGACCCCCTCATTCTCCCGCTGGACGTGACCGACGACACGCAGCTGGCGACGCTCTTCGAGCGGATCGATGCGGAATTCGGCGGGCTCGACTTCGTCGTGCACGGCGCGGCATTTGCCCCGCGCGAAGAGCTGGCCGCTCCCTTCGTGCAGACCACGCGCGAAGGGTTCCGGATGTCGCTCGACATCAGCGCCTACTCGCTGATCGCGCTCGCCCGTGGCGCCCTGCCGCTAATGGAACGACGCGGCGGCGGCAGCATCGTGACGCTCACCTACCTGGGGAGCGAGCGCGTCTTCCAGAACTACAACGTGATGGGAGTTGCCAAGGCGGCGCTCGAAGCGACCGTGCGGTATCTGGCGGCGGACCTCGGCCCAAAGGGTATCCGCGTGAACGCTATTTCCGCTGGCCCGATCAAGACCCTGGCGGCCTCCGGCATCTCCGGCTTCTCGTCGATCCTTCAGCACTATCGCGACCGCGCGCCGCTGCGACGAACGGTGGAGGCGGCCGAAGTGGCCGAGGCGGCGATGTTCCTTCTGAGTGCTGCCGGCCGCGCGGTCACCGCCGAAGTGCTGATGGTGGATGGTGGCTACCACGCCACAGGTATGTAGCTTGCTGAATTGGTCCCGGAGGGACAAATGAGGTACTCGACCCGGCTCACGACGCTGCTGCTCGCACTCGTTCTCATCGCGCCGTTGATCGCTGCTTGTGGCAAGACGGTCGGCGATACGATGGACGATGCGACGATCACGACCCGGGTGAAGACGGTGTTCGTCAACGATCCCGTGGTCGGCACTCTGCGCATCGATGTCGACACCTTCAAGGGCGTGGTGACGTTGTCGGGGCGCGTGAAGACCAAGGCGGACGAAGAGAAGGCGATCGAGCTGGCGCGGACCATCAAGGGCGTCGTCGACGTGAAATCAACGCTGACGATAGGGCCCTAGGCTACCAATCCTCGATCCTGATCCGCGATTTCTCCACCCCGAGCTGGCCCAACATCCGCGGGACGTCGTCGACCATCGTGGCCGGACCGCAGACGAAACAGAGGGTGGCTGGATCGTCGAGCAGCACTTCCAGCTGCGTTACGGTGATCCGGCCTCGCTCACCGCGCCAGCGGTCCTCAGGGCCGCGCGTCGCAGTCAGCATCAGCTGAAGATCTCCGCGCCGGGCCATCCCCCGCAGTTCACCCCGATACGCGAAGTCCTGCGACGTCCGGGCGCTGTAGAGCACGCTCATCCGCCCGCGATGTCCCCTGGCGCGAGCATGACGGATCATCGCTCGCAATGGCGCGATGCCGGTCCCGCCGGCGATGAACAGGAACCGGCGGTCGGAAGGGTGATCGGGGAACGTAAAGCGGCCGAACGGTCCCTTGACGTCCAGGCGCATCCCGCGTCGGAGCGGCGGAAACTTCTCCCCCCACCGCTCGTCGCCGTCCACTTTGATCAGGAACTCGAGGAAGCGGCCCTTGACGCTGTCTTCCGGCGCGGAAGCGATGGAGTACGGCGCCAGGACGTCCGACCCCTCGGGCCCGAGCCTTGCGACCTGTCCCGCGCGATAACTGAAGCGTGCGTCGCCGAGATCCAGACGCACGACGCGGGTGGATGGCGTGGCGCGACGAACGGAGCAGATACGGAACGCTGGCAATGCTGAATGCTAAATGCTGAATGCTGAATTCAATATCAAATTGAACCCCAATTCAGCATTCAGAATTCAGCATTCAGCATTGCGCCGGGCGGCTTAGAGGATTCCCGCAGCCGCCCTGTGAATGTCGTTCTCGGTGAGCTGCGGGAACTGCGATGACGCGATGACCTGCGGCGTCGCGACGCGGAAGTCGCGTCCCTTGCGGGTCGTCTTGTCCTGATACATGCGGCTGTCGGCCGTAGCGAGCAGCGTCTCGTACGACTCGCCGTCGAGCGGGAACACGGCTGCGCCCACGCTGATGCCCAGCGGCACCCGGCGGCCGGGGCGTGCCTCGAAGAACACTTCCTCGATGCCGCGCTGCAGCTCCTGGCGCTTGTGCTCCGCTTCCCCAATGCCGCAGCCCGAGAGCACGACGATGAATTCGTCGCCGGCGTAGCGGACACAGATGTCGTAGGGCCGGATCGCGGTGCGCAGGACGCGCGCGACTTCGCAGAGCGCGCGGTCGCCCACGTGGTGGCCGTGCGTGTCGTTGATGTCCTTGAAGTTGTCGAGGTCCATGACCATCAGCGCCACCTGCGATTTGAGCCGCTCGGCCCGCGCCAGCTCGCGCGTCAGGTGCATGAACAGGAAGCGGGTGTTGGGCAGGCCGGTCAGCGGATCCGTGAGCGAATCCTCCTGCGTCTGCTCGAACACCATCGAGTTGTTGATGACCGCGGCGGCCTGCTCCGACACGCGGTCGAGCAGCCGGCGGTGGTCGTCGCGATAGAACGCCGCGTCGGTGTGGTAGACCGACAGCGTCCCGATGAACTTGTCGTTGAAGAGCAGCGGGCACACCAGCGCGGATTGCAGGCCGGTGTTGAGCGTGTCGAGCCCGGCGGCCTCGAGATCGGCGCTCGGACGGGCATTGACCAGCGCACGCCGGTTGCGCGCGACCCAGCCGGTCAGCCCTTCGCCGCTGCGCACCGCCACCTGCTGAATCACCTCGGCGTCGATGCCGGTCGCGAACCGGCAGCGCAGCACGTCGTTCTCCTCTTCGTAGAGGAACAGGGCGGCGCACGAGAACGGCACCAGGTTGCTCAACTTCGAGGCGATGAGCGCCATCGTGTCCGAGACGCCGAGGCTGGTGCCCATCGCCTGCGCGATCTCGTACAGCGCGTAGATCTCGCGGTGCGCCAGCGCAATGTCGTCGAACACGTTCTTCTTCTGCGGCTCGGCGGGTAGCGGCGCCGGCACGGCGACGTTCTCCTGCACCGGACGGCGGGCCGTCTGCTCGAGCATCGCCGCCTCGTGCTGGAGGTCGGGCAACAGCTCGACGAACTTCTCGACCACCGCCGGGTCGAGCGCCTTGCCGGCTTCCTGCTGGATGAGCGCCACCGCCGCGTCGAACGTCATGGCGCGGTGGTACGGTCGCTCGGCCATCAGCGCGTCGAAGTAGTCCACGACCGACAGGATGCGTGCTCCGAGCGGAATCTCTTCACCCTTGAGACCCGAGGGATAGCCCTTGCCGTCCCAGCGTTCGTGGTGGCTGAGGATCAGCGGCGCCACCGGATAGGGGAACGGCACCGCGCTCAGAATGTCGGCGCCCGTCTTGGGATGCGCGCGGATCTTCTGGAACTCTTCGGGTGTCAGCGGGCCAGGCTTCGAGAGGATGTGCTCGGGCACCGCGAGCTTGCCGATGTCGTGCAGCAGCGCCGCGGTCTTGACCCCCTGGATGTGGCTCTCGGGCATGGTGAGGGCGCGCGCGCAGGCGGCGGCGTAGAGCTGGACACGGCGGATATGCAACTGCGACGTCTGGTCCTTTGCGTCGATCGCGAGCGCCAGCGCTTCGATGGTGGCGAGGTGGACTTCTGCCATCTCGGTCACCTGGCGCTGCTCGTCTTCGATGCGGCCCATGTAGACCTTGTAGCTGCGGTACATCAGGTAGAGCGGCAGCACGCCGAGCGGCAGCAGCCACGCCTCCGATAGCCGCATCAGCAGGACGACCACGGCCGCCACACCGGCGCCGATGAAATAGCTCGGCGCGCTCAACAGGAAGTTGTCGCGCCAGAACTTGAACACCGCCTGCCTGGTCGAAAGACCGATCGCCGTCGCCACGAGCAGGGTGTTGGAGAGGAAGTAGGCGGTCGCCACGCCTGCGAGCGCACCTACGCCGACCCACGACGTCACGCCGCCGATTTCACCGCCGAGCGTGTGATACGCGAGCCCCGCCACCTGCACCGTGATCACGAGCGAGGCGACGCTGAAGAGCGTCTGGTGGAGCGGGTTGCGTTCCTTCAACCGGAAGGAACACTGGCTCCAGGCGCTCACTGCCGCGATCAGGATCGTCGGGTTGACGCCCAGGAGGAGCAGCGCCGCGAGATCCACCGCGTACGAGACGGAAAGCGTCGACCCGCTGCGCGGCAGCGGCAACGTCACCTTGAAAATGGAGGTCGCCGACGACAGGATCAGCATCACCGAGAACAACTTCACCTGTGTGGTGAGGCCGGCGATCGGGAAAATCATGGCCAGCAGCGCCGCGCCAGCGGCCACGACGGCGACGACGAAGAGGCGAGCGGGCAGAGGAAGGGACTTCATCGGTCAGTAGCCCTCCGTCTCTGCTACGACGGACCGCTGCCGCGTGCGTCGATCGGCAGGCAACACCGCGGCGATCGCGCGCCACGGAAGGAACGTGGAGGTCCCGTCGACGAGCCCCTCGCTCTCGGTCTCCGTCAGCGGATTCCAGGCGACCAGGCTCATCTCATCGTCGAACTCGATCGGGTCGGCGTCGCTGGGCCCCCAGGCGCTTGCGCCGTCGGTGGTCGTTCCCCAGGAGATCTCGTCCCCTTCGGGGGTTGAGGGTGCGCCCCAGACGACGTCGGCACGCCATGCGCTTGCGTGGGCCGTCAGCACTCCGCCGCGGACACGGTCATGGCCCCACAGGATGTGCCGGCTCCAGGGCGTGGTGTCGCCGTCCTTCACGGTCGGTTGCTCGCCCGCGCGGAGGGCCAGCGCGAGCAGCACCGCGCCGCGCGCGTTGAGGAAGCCAGCACCCTGCGCGGCAAGTCCAAAGCGCGACCGATGTTCCGCCGTGTACTCCAGGATCCCCTTCGCGAGGTTCGGCGTCAGGGCGGGGTTGGCCTGGAGCATCAGCGCGATCGTGCCCGCCGCGACCGGAGCCGCCATGCTCGTGCCCGTCATCGAGAGGTAGGGAGGCGTCGCGGTATCGACCGTGCCCGCGAGCCGCGCTCCAGGGTTGGCGCTGTAGATCGTGCTGCCGGCTGCCGCGAGCGATTCGATCGCGACGCCTGGCGCGACGACGTCCGGCTTCATCGCGCGATCGATGTTCGTCGGTCCACGCGAGCTGAACGGTGCCACGACATCGTCGACGCGTGTCGCGGTGCGCTGGTGGTTGGAGGCGCCGATCGTCAGGACCCACGGGGCGTTGCCCGGCGCCGTGATCCCGCCGTGCTGCGCCTGGCCGCTCTCGCTGCGCCCGAGATTTCCCGCCGAGGTCACGACCACGATGCCAGCGTCGACCGCGCGCTTGGCGGCCAACGTGAAGGGGTCCGTCGTGAACGATTCGTAGACGCCGGCCGCGACCGAGAGATTCAACACGCGGATGTTGTAGCGGGCGCGATGCTCGATCGCGTAGTCGATCGCCGCGATCACGGTGCTGATGTATCCGTCCCCCGCGCCGTCGAGCACTTTCAGCACGATGAGATTGGCGCCGGGGGCGATGCCGTGGCGGGCGCCGCCGGAGTCATAGCCGTTGCCCGCGATGATGCCGGCGACGTGCGTGCCGTGCCCGTAATCGTCGTGCGGGTAGGGCAGGAACGTGACGAAGTCAGCGAAGTGCGCGACGCGCTCGTCGCCGAGGTCGTCGTGCCAGTTCGTGACACCGGAGTCGATGATGGCGACGCCGATGCCCGTGCCGTCGAACCCGAGCTTGTCACGCACCCAGGAAGCGCCCACCGTCGCGCCGGTCCGTTCCAGCGTTCCCTGCACGCGACGGTCGAGGGAAAGAGACTTGATCTCCGTGCGAGCGGCGAGTTGTTCGAGCGCGCTGTCGGGAATGAAGGCGACCTGGCCGACCGAGCGCAGGTGTCGGCCTGCTCTGCCGCCGACGGCCTTGATCGCCGCAGTGGCGGGTGCGCCGTCGGTGGTTTCGATGATCACCCGGGACAGGCCGCGGGGCAGTGCCGCCCGCGCGCGCAACGCCGGATCGAGCGCTGCGGCGCGAGGCTCGTCCTCCGCCGCTCGGGCAGACACCCACACGGGCGCTGACAGAAGCAGCAAGAGCGCGAGCGAGGCAACACGTCGAACCATTTCGCAGGGCATCCAGGGCCGCCCGGATCGGCGAGCAGATGCAAAGCAGTTGCCTCGCACACTGACCAGCCAAAGCAACCGGGTAGCCACCTACAAGTTGTTGGGCCTATTGCGCTTAGAGACTAGATTCGCAGCCGCGCATCGTCCCGAATGTACGATCGCTTACAAGAATTGTGTGCCTTATTGGAACACGCACACCAAAACTGCATCGGTGCGATCGCCCTAAATCATTGTCGGCAAAGGCGCTCCGGGACGTCAGGGTACCTCGGATGCCAGCCCGTACTCCAGAATCTTCCGATACAACGTGCCCCGGCTGATTTCGAGCACTTGCGCCGCCTGTTTCTTGTTCCAGCGGACGGCTTCGAGGACGCGGACGATGTGCGCGCGCTCTGCTTCGGCGAGCGAGGCGAGCCGGTCGCCAGGTACGGCGGGCGTCGATTCACCGGCGTGGAGCAGCTCCACGTCCGCCGCCTTGATGACGCGGGCAGGCGCCGAGAGGGCGGCGCGCGAGATCGTGCTTTCCAACTCGCGGATGTTCCCCGGCCAGTGGTACCGGGCGAGCAGGTCAACCGCATCCTTCGCGAACACTTTCGCATCCGGCGCCACGCCGGCGTTGATGCAATGCCGTTCGAGGAAGCGCTGAGCGAGTACGGGGACATCAACCGCGCGTTCGCGAAGTGACGGCAATCGGATGGCGAACGCGTTGATCCGGTAGTAGAGGTCTTCGCGGAACCGTCCGTCGCGCACGTACTGCTCGAGCGGCTTGTTGGTGGACGACACGAGCCGAAAGTCCACTTCGATCGATTCGCTGCCGCCGAGCCGCTCGAAGCGCCGTTCTTCGAGAGCGCGCAGCAACTTCGCCTGCGCGAGCGGTGCGAGGTCTCCCACCTCGTCGAGGAAGAGCGTCCCCTTGTCGGCCATCTCGAGACGTCCGGCCTTGCGCTCGGTTGCGCCGGTGAACGCTCCCTTCTCGTACCCGAAAACTTCGGATTCGAAGAGCGTCTCGGGCAGCGCCGCGCAGTTGACCGTTTGCAGCCGCTGCGGGCCGCGCCGGCTCAACTCGTGGATCATCCGGGCGACCACTTCCTTGCCCGACCCGGTGGGTCCGATGATCAGCACCGAAATGTCGGACTTTGCCGCGGTGCGGATCCATTCGAAGACGACGAGCATCTTCTCGTCCGAGCCGATCATCTCCCGGAAGCGTTGCGCGGCCGGCGAACGATCCTCCGCGCTGATCGGGACCCGGCGCTGCAGGAACTCATCGACCAGCGCGCGCGCCGCCTCCGTCTGAGGCACCTGGAAGACGAAACGCTCCTCGCCTTGAGGCTCGGCGCGATCCGCCACGCCAAAGCTCACCAGTTCGCGCACGCAGTTCTCGATGTCCAACCGCATGCGGCCGAACGCCTGCATCAGCGATTCGACCGAGTGTGTCTGGTGCTGATTCGCGAACAGGAAGCGCAGCAGGCCGGAGCGCAGCGGCGACTGCACGAGCGTCTGGAAACGCTGTTCGAGCTCGTCCGGGGTCTCGATGCGAGGCTCGGGGTTCGGGCTCACCGGCGCGTGTCTCCCGATTCGCCGCGATCGCGATAGTACGCCGACTGGAATTGTTCGATCAGCCGTTTCATCTCGACCGCGTCGGCCTTGCGGTGTCCGTGACACCGCACCGGGCTCGCGCCGCCCGAGGTTTCGATCAACACGTTCGAGAAAAAGAGATTCCGGTCGACGACCACCGACGCCACGTGCGCCATGTGGATCGACTGCTCGCGGCCGCCGAAGGCCTCCGGCGTGTAGTGCACGACGCTCGTCGGGCTCACGGCCACCTGGGTGGGGAAGAGGAAGTTGCCACGACTCATCCGACTCGCGCGAAAGACGTGATTACCAGCCATCCGGCGTCCCTTCGCCCAGAAGAACAGGATCGCGGCCAGCGCAATCGCCACGGCTATTGCTGCGACCCACCATAGCGTGGCACCGCCCTGTCCGAGATCCGACTCAGGCATCAATAGGTCCGTGAATGCTGCAGGAGAGAGCGTAACCTTCGCTCCTGATAGCCCGCACTGTCAAGGGATTTCGCGTCTGGCATGTACACCCGGATGCTATGCTAGGCCCAATTCGGAGGTTCGTGAGTGCCCCACCGAGCGCCCGGCGCACCGGGCCACCAGGCCGGTAATTACCTCAGCGGGAAAGTCATCAAATACTACAGGCCGCGCGGCAGCGCGGAGGTCAGGGATCTCATCGACAACGGGTTCCAGGCCTTCAATGCTGGACGCCTGTCGGAAGCCTGTCACATCTTCGCCGACAAGATGCTGGCCGAGGAAAACGATACGACGATCGGTCTCACCGTCGCCGGGGCCCTGACTCCGGCCGGCCTGGGCGGTTGCGTGATCGAGATGATGGACCGCGGCCTCGTCGACTTCATGATCAGCACCGGCGCGAATCTCTATCACGACCTGCATTACGCGCTGAACTTCTCACTCCACCGCGGCTCGCCGTTCCTCGACGACGTGGAGCTCTACGAGCAGGGGATCATCCGGATCTACGACGTCCTCTTCCCTGCGACCGTCCTGCTCGAGACCGATCAGTACATTCGCGACTTCCTCGTCCGCTCGAAAATCGGCGGCTCGATGTCCACCTCCGAGTTCCATTACCGGCTCGGGCTCGACTTGATGGAACGCTATCCAGGCTGCGAGGAGCATTCCGTCGTCGCGCGGGCCGCGAAACTGGGCGTCCCCGTCTACACGTCGTCGCCTGGCGACAGCTCGATCGGAATGAACATCGCGTACCACGAGTTGATGAACGGCGGCACGTTGATGATCGACCCCAACAAGGACGTCAATGAAGTCTGCGCGATCATCCTCGCCGGCAAGAAGAACGGCTGCGTGATTCTCGGCGGCGGCTCGCCGAAGAACTTCTACCTCCAGGGACAACCGACGCTGTGGGAGGTCTACGGCATCCCGAAGGGGGGCAACGACTACTTCATCCAGTTCACGACCGACCAGGTCGTCTGGGGCGGACTGTCGGGCGCCACACCGGCAGAGGCCGTGAGCTGGGGCAAGGTCAATCCGGGGGTGCTGCCAGACACCGTCGTCGCCTACGTGGACTCGACGATCGCGTTCCCCCTGTTCTGCGAATATGCTGCCGGCGCCCCTACCGGCCGCCGCACCCGCAAGGAACTCGTGCACAAGCGCGACGCGCTGGTCGCCGACCTGCTGCGGCAGGCCCGCGCCGTCGGAAACGAAAAGCCGATCACCGAGGAGCCGGCGGGTGTCGACCGCCACCGCTGATTGTGGGGACGCTCGCATCTGAGCTCGCCCCGCTTGCGGCGCGTGCCGAACAGCCTCGCGTCTATGTCGACGCGAACATGCCCAGCGGCGTCGTCACCTACATGCGTACGCGCCTCGGCTGGGACGTCCTCTTCGTGATCGAACACCCCGACCTCCGCCGCGCCCGCGACACGGAGCATTTCCGCATGGCGCGGCAGCTGGGCCGCACGCTGATCACGCTCGACCACGATTACGAAGACGACGATCGCTTCCCGCCCGAGGAAGGAGCGGGGGTGATTGTCTTCACCGCCCCCGACGAGCAGCGGTTGTGCCGGCTGCTGCGGAAGGCGGATCGCGAGGTGTTCCGCCCCGCGGGGGCGGGCGCGCTGCCGCTCCAGGGAAGAAAACTCCGCTGCTGTCCGGCAGGTCCGGAAGACGTGGACGACGACGCATGAGCGTTCACGCGATCGGCATCGATTTTTCAGAACGCGGCGCCGTCGCCGTGGGAATCGACGCCGACGGTCGCATCGTGGGACAGGCGACCGGAGCGGTCGCGGACCTGGCGCGCCTTCCGCGCGAGGTCGGCGCCACGAAGTCCTCGATCCTTGGGGTCGCAGCCGATGCCGCCGACTCCGTCGCGGTGCAAGCGACGCTGTCGAAGAGCCACCCGCACATCAGCAATCCCGGCATGGCGGTGATCGTTGCCGAATCCTGGGTGGGGGCGGCGAAGGGAACGCGTCATGCGATCTGCCTTTGGGTGGGGACACGGGTCTTCGCCGGCCTGATGCTCGACGGGAAGCCCTGGTCGGGCGCTCACGGCCTGGCGGGCTCCGCGGCGTGGCTGGCGCTGAACCCGGTCGAACGCCAGGACTATCGTCGCTTCGGCAACCTCGCGGCTGAAGTCAGCCACGCCGGGATCGCGCGCCGCCTCTGCTGGCGGATCGAATCCGGCGACAGCTCCGCGGTGCTCGAACTGGCCGGCGCCCTCGAGAAGATCACCGTCGACCATGTGCTCGAAGGCGCCCGCAGTGGTGACGGGGTGGCCATCTCCGTCGTCCGCGACACGGCGAAGTACCTGGGGATGGCGATCGCGAACCTGGCGTCGGCGGTCGACCCCGAGGTCGTGGTCTTGGCCGGCGATCTTGCGGCCGCCGGCGATCTGCTCTCCACGCCGATCGCGCAGGAATGCGCGCGCCGCGTCCCCCCCGCGATGGTTCCCGAGTTCCGACTCGAGCTGTCGACGCTCGGCGCAAACGCCGTAGCGATCGGCGCCGCCCGGCTCGCGGCGCTCGCGGCGGCATGATCCGACTCGCCGGCGCCACGATCGTCCAGCCCGGTGGGCTGGTCTCTGCCGGCACGCTGACCATCGATCACGACCGCATAACCGAGATCACGAGCGCTTCGACTGCCAGCGCGTCTTCCGACCTCACCGGCCATTACATCGTTCCCGGTTTCGTGGACGTACACGTTCACGGCATCGAGCGGATCGACACGCTGGACGGCAGGGATGCCATCGCGCGCATGGCGCGGCTGCTGCCACGGCACGGCGTGACGGCTTTCTGCCCGACGTCGATCGCCTGCGATCCGGCCGCGCTCCGGGCCATGCTCGCCGCGATCGGTGCCGCCAGGGCTGCTGCCGATCCTACGAGCGCGCGCGTGTTGCCCGCCCATCTCGAGAGCAACTTCATCAATCCGGAGTTCAAGGGGGCGCAGCCCGAGGCGTGTTTGCGAACGCCTGGCGCTGTACGCGACGGAGCGTTCTCGGGCGCCGATATCCTCGACGAGATCACGCGCGCGCGTGCGGACGTCGGCATCATCACGGTCGCGCCGGAAGTTGACGGCGTGCTCGAGTTGATTCCGGATCTCGTGCGCGCCGGTCACCGCGTGTCGCTGGGCCATTCCGGTGCCACCTACGAACAGGGAATGGACGCCGTGGCCGCCGGAGCGCGCCATGCGACGCATTTGTTCAATCGCATGCCGCCGTTCAGCCACCGCGACCCCGGCCTCGTGGGCGCCGTGCTCGACAGCGACGAGATCGCCGCCGAGATCGTTTGCGACGGGGTGCACGTGCATCCCGCCGCCATCCGGATGGCGGTCGCGGCCAAAAGCCCGTCGCGGGTGATGGCCATTACCGATGGCACCGCCGGTTCGGGCCTGGCGACCGGCGCGAAGGCGACCCTCGGCGGGCGCCCGATCACCGTTGGGGACGCGGCCTACCTGGATGACGGGACGATCGCGGGCAGCGTGCTGACCATGGATCGCGCGTTTGCACTTCTGGTCACGCAGATGGGGTTCAGCCTCGTCGACGCCGCGCTGATGTGTTCGACGACTCCAGCCCGTGAGCTGCAACTGCACGGCCTCGGCGTGCTCGTCCAGGGCGCCATCGCCGACCTCGTGATCCTCGATGCGAACTTGAACGTCGTCCGCACCTTCATCGCCGGTCGCGAGATCCCCCGCAACGGCTAACCCCCGTCGTTGCTTACAGATTTCGCTGGGGCGGAACGTGTGCCGGGCGGGGTCCGTCTATGCCGGTATGAAGTTTCCAGCTTTAGGGGTGGCGGTGGTCCTGGGTGTGGCGGCGACCGGCTGCTCGGTCACGGTGGATTCGCACAGCGAAATCCAGCGCGAAGAGAAGCAGTTCAAGGTTTCAGGCATCCCGACCGTACGGCTGACGACCTTCGACGGTGGCATTGAAATCCAGGGGTGGGATAAGCCCCACGTCCTGGTCGAGATCGAAAAGCGCGGGGGAAGCCGGGAAGCGATCGACGCCCTCGAGGTCAAGACGCAGCAGTCGGGAGACACGATCGAGCTCGAAGTGAAGCGGCCGCGATCGGAGTCCTTCCGCGGCATCGGCCTTCACCGGACCGCTTACGCGAAATTGATCGTGTCGGTCCCTCACAAAGCCAACATCGACGCCCGCAGCGGTGACGGAGCCATCCGCATCGAACGCGTCACCGGCACCCTCGCGTTGCGCACCAGCGACGGCAGCATCCGCGCGACCGACGTCGCCGGTGAGCTTTCCCTCGATACCAACGACGGCTCCGTGACCGTCGACAAGGCGGAAGGGCGTTTGGCGGTTGACACCGGGGACGGCAGCGTCAACGTCGCCGGCCGGCTCGCGGCGGTGAAGCTTCACACCGGCGACGGGGCGGTGGTGTATCGCGCCGAGGACGGCAGTTCGATGGCGGACAACTGGGACATCACGACCGGTGACGGCACCGTGTCGGTGTATCTGCCGCGGGACTTCGGCGCCGAGCTCGACGCGCATACGGGCGACGGCACGATTCGCAGCGAGATCGACGGCCTCGAGTCGCGCTCGCGCGAGAGCGCGCGCCGCACGCTGCGCGGCAAGATCGGTGATGGCGGCAAGCTGCTGCGCATCCGAACCGGCGACGGATCGATCAGGTTGCGAACGAACTAGCTAGCGCACCGGCGGATTGGCATAGTCCGCCGGATCTTCAATCCCTGCCTCATTGAACGCGTCCCGGCGCTCGCGGCACTTGCTGCAGCGTCCACAGTGCCTTCCCTCGACCGGCTGCATGCACGACAGCGTCAGGTCGAATTTCACACCCAGCGACTGACCCATCCTGATCACCTCGGGCTTGCTCATCTCGGAAAACGGGGTCTCGATGGCGATCGGGTGATCGACGCCGATCGAAAGGGCCTGCTGCATCGCGTCGAAGAACGTGCGGGTCGCATCGGGGAACGGATTGTGGGACAGGGAGCCGGTCACGACGCGCGACGATCCGATGCGGGCCATATAGACGGCTGTTTTCGAGAGCAGGATCACGTTGCGCCCTTCCAGGTAGACGTCCGTGTCTGGCGTGTCGAAGGCCGGCGCCTCACCGCGGACGGCCCAGTGGGTGGTGGGATAGACGTCGCGCATGTCAACGGCGAGCGAGGTCATCGGACGTGTGCGACCGATGGATGCGATGAATCGCGCGGCCATCGAGCGCTCGCCCGCCTCCCACGCCAGCCCGGTGCTGACGTAGACCGGCTGCACGTCGGCGCCGCTCGCGACCGCGTGCGCGAGGAGCACCGCGCTATCGAGTCCGGCGGAAAACAGAACTGTTAAGATCGGTTCAGCCATGTATCTCGTCACCAAGCGCATCGAATTCTGCTACGGGCACCGGCTCCTCGATTACGACGGCGTGTGCAAGCACCCACACGGCCACAACGCCGTCGTCGAAGTGGACGTGCGAACCGATGCGCTCGACAACCGCAACATGGTCGTCGACTTCAGCGACATCAAGCGTGTCATCAAAGGATGGATCGACCGGGAGCTGGACCACAAGATGATCCTGCGGCAGGACGATCCGCTGGTCGCGCCGCTTCAGAAGCTTGGCGAACCGATGTACTTGCTCGAAAGCAATCCCACGGTCGAACGGATCGCGAAGCTGATCTTCGACAAGGGACGCGAGCTGGGGGTCCCGGTCGTGGCCATCAGAGTGTGGGAAACGCCGTCCTCGTTCGCGGCTTACAGCGCTTCGGTGTAGGCCGGGTCTTTAGACCCGGCTAACGCTTGAACGGCAGTTCGTAAGACAGATAGGCGAACAGGCCGGTCTCCGAGCGGTTCGCGGTGATCACGATCGGTACCGCGGCGCCGAGGATCAATTGGTGGTCGCCGATGTTCCATCCGCCGCGGCCGCCGGGAGAAAGTGTCCACACGGTCTCCCGCTCCGTGCCGCCTGCGGCGAAGTCCGGAAACTGCTGAAAGTCCAGCACGCTCTCCAGCATCAGGTTCAGCATCGGCCGCAGTCGGTAGATGGCGCTTGCCGAGAGGTGCGGCGAGAGCAGCGCCACGTCCTCGATCGCCCCTTCGGCGCTCGGATACCAGGTCATGCCGCCGTTCCAGTGGAAATACAGGTCGCCGCGCTGCTTGCTGAAGGGCAGGTTCAGCTGCAGTCCGATCGAGCGGTAGCTATCGTTGCCAGTGGGGATGATCAGTGACAGCCGCGGCGAAAAGGCCGGGATCCCCGGGTCCTCCATCGTCGCCTGGTAGCGGTAGTTGATCATCACGTCGTCGAAATCGGAGATGCCCGCACCGCCGTAGCCGGCGAGCGTGTACGAGAGCTGGTGCTTCTGCGACACCACCGGCCATTCCTGGGTGAAGCCCGCCGCCCACACTCGCGCGATACGTGTGTACCCGAAGATGTTCTGGAAGATGCCTGCTTCCTGGTTGAAGGCCTCCTCGACGAGGAACGAGTTGTCGAGGATCTCGAACGGTCGCTGAGACGACGTCGGTTGAGGCGGTGGTGGCGGCGTGGTCGTCGACTGTGCGGCGGCGGTGAGTGGCAGCAGCAGGCACAGCAACAGGACCTGGATCGCTTCGACGAGCACCTTGGATGCCGCGCGCGCGCCGATCGTGAACTCACGGTTGCCTTCGCCGCGCAGCCGCACGCTGTCCGCCGCTTCATCCCGCTCTTCAACGGCCACCACGCTGCCAGGCTTCAAGTCGTGACGCTCGACGAACTTCAGGAACGCGGTGTCCTGGTCGGCAACCCGGCTCACCGTGACGCGTGAATGAAGCGGACAGGTCAGGAGCGTGGCGTACTCCCGCCGCTTCAAGGCGCCGTGCTGATCGGGGATCGGATCGCCGTGAGGATCCACGGCGGGCCGCCCGAGCATTTCGTCGATTCGATCGATGAGCCGTTCCGACACGGCGTGCTCGAGATGCTCCGCTTCGTCGTGCACTTCCGTCCAGCTCATGCCCATCACTTTCACCAGGAACAACTCGATCAAGCGATGCCGCCTGAGCACCATCGCGGCGAGCTTCTCCCCGGCGGCCGTGAGCCGCACCCCGGCGTAAGGCTCGTACTTCACCAGGCCCGACTCGGCCAGGGTCTTGACCATGGTCGTCGCCGTTCCGGGCACCACCCCCAGGGCCGAGGCCAGCTGCCCCATGGGGACCAGCTCGGACCTTCCGAGGCCCATTTGGGCCTGAAAAATGGCTTTTAGGTAATTTTCGACCGTGTAGGACGGAAGCATGATTTGACTTGGAAGGATACGAGATATTATTTTGAATTGTCAAAAGAAGGGATTGCGGACATCGAAATGAACGCTTTGACTCGCCGCGCCTGGCTCCGATTGGCTGGTTTCAGGTACCGCCGCCGTGGGCCTGCTGCGCGCCAGCGGCGCCCGCGGACAGGAAACCGACCATTCCGGTGGCACCATGGAACACGCCGCCCACCAGATGGGTCCGGTCGGCCGCGCGGATCTCAGCATCTTCAATCCCACGACGTTCCTGCGCGCCTGGAACTTCTCCGATCGAACCCCCGAAGAGCGAGCGCGGTACTACAAGGAAACGCCGCGACCGGACGGCAGCCTCCTGCGCGAGTACGAGATCGTCGCCATCGACCGCGAGATCGAGATCGCGCCCGGCATCAAGTTCCCCGCCTGGACGTTCAACGGACAGGTGCCCGGGCCGACCATTCGCGCGCGCGAGGGGGATCGCGTCCGCGTCAACTTCCTCAACCAGGGGTCCCATCCGCACACGATTCACTTCCACGGCTGGCACCGGCCGGAGATGGACGGCTCGCTGCCCGAGCACCAGGTGATGCCTGGCGCGCGATTCGTCTACGAGTTCGACGCCGAGCCGTCCGGCATGCACCTCTATCACTGCCACGCCGTGCCGCTGAAGCGCCATATCCACAAGGGTCTCTACGGAGTCTTCATCGTGGACCCGAAGACGCCGCGCGCCGACGCGGATGAATTGATCATGGTGATGAACGGCTTCGACACGAACTTCGACGCCGATAACGAGGTCTACGCGGTCAACACGCTCGCGCACCACTACATGTACGAGCCGATCAAGATCGACGTCGGAAAGCTCGTGCGGATGTACGTCGTCAATCTCACCGAGTTCGACCTGATCAACAGCCTCCACCTGCATGGCATGTTCTTCGACGTCTTTCGGACCGGCACGCGTCCCACGCCGGATGACCACACCGACACCCTGATGTTGTGCCAGGGGGAACGCGCCGTCCTCGAAACCACGTTCCGCTATCCGGGCAAGTTCATGTTCCACGCGCACCAGAGCGAGTTCGCGGAGCTTGGCTGGATGGGTCTTTTTGAGGCGACGGGAGGTCGGCGTGACACCTGAGACCGCCGCCGTTCCAGCGGATCGCGCACGTCTCGGGATGGCGATCGTCTTCCCCTTGATCCTGCTTGCCCTCGTCGTCGTGGCGATCGTGAAGTTCGGTCCGGGCGAGATGTTGCGGGATCCCGACGCACCGCCCGTCGAAGCGCTTTCGATCCAGCGGACGCTCCTGAAACCTGAAGGCATCCTGCTGACCGTTCTGAACGAAAGCCCGGACCCCGTGACGATCGCGCAGGTCATCGTCGACGATGCGTATTGGCGGTTTACGGCGGACGGACCGCTGACGGTTGGACGTCTTCGCTCCGTGATCCTGACGATCCCGTACCCCTGGGTGACGGGCGAGGCGCATCACATTGCGATCCTGACCACGACCGGCACCAAGTTCGAGCACGAGATTGCCGTCGCGCTGCGATCGCCGGAGCCGGACGCCCGCCACCTGCTGCTCTTCGCCGCCATCGGCGTGTTTGTCGGCGTCATTCCGGTGGCGCTCGGCCTGCTCTGGTTCCCCGTCATCCGACGCATGGGTCGCACCGGCCTCGACGTCGTGCTCGCGTTCACCATCGGCCTGCTGCTCTTCCTGCTGATCGACGCGACGAACGAGGGGCTGGAATCGAGTCACCTGCTGCCTGAGGCGTACCAGGGAGTCGCGCTGTTCCTCGCGGCGGCCGCGGCGGCCTATGTTGCGCTCGAAATGCTGGGGGCGTGGCTGCGGCGTCGACGTGCCGATATACGGAGCAGCGGTGCGCCATCTGGCTGGATCCTGTCACTCCTCATTGCGATCGGTATCGGGCTGCACAACTTTGGGGAGGGACTCGCGATCGGCGCGGCCTTTTCATTGGGAGAGGTCGCCTTCGGAACCTTGCTCATCATCGGTTTTACGCTGCACAACGCAACCGAAGGGCTCGCGATCATCGCCCCTCTGGCGAAGGAGAAGCCTTCAGTGTGGACGCTCGTGAAGCTGGGGTTGATCGGGGGGGTGCCCACCATTTTTGGGGCCTGGCTGGGCGGGCTCGTCTATTCGCGGACGTGGACCGTTCTGTTCCTCGGCCTGGGCGTAGGCGCGATTTTACAGGTGGTCTTGCAGATCCTCGGCCAGATGGGCCGCGAGCGCCCGCTCTCGGAGCGGCTTGTGCATACCCCGGTCGTGTTGGGACTGCTTGCAGGGTTCGCCGTGATGTACGTAACAGGAATCATCGTCGGGTAAAACAGCCGTGACTGTGAGAGCGAGAAACAGGGCCATCCTTACCGGCATCGTCATCACCGCCGTGGCGGTACTGGTGTCTCTCCTTCCGATGATTGCCTCGAGCGATCCCGACAAGGTACGGGACGTCCGTCTTGTCGTCCGTGACATGACCTTCTACCTCGAAGGGTCGAACGAGCCGAATCCGACGCTGCAGTTCCGCGCCGGCGAGCAGGTGCGCATCCTCCTCAAGAACGAAGACGCGGGGATCGATCACGACTTCGCGGTCGAAGCGTGGAAGAAGCAAACGAAATTGCTGGAAGGGCGCGGCGAGGACTCGATGGTCATCAAGGTGCCCGACAAGAAAGGCACCGAAACCTACACCTGTACGCCGCACGCCGATATGATGCGCGGAACGATCCGCGTCGAATGACCCACGCGCGCGTGCCCCTGCGCACCGCGCTCGAGTCCCCTGGCTCGAAACGCCTTTACGTCCGCCGGCTCTTCGCCACCATCGCGGACCGCTACGACCTCATCACCGTCCTGCTCTCCTTCGGCCTCGACTCGGGGTGGAAGCGGCGGCTCGTCGCAATGGCAGGATCTCTCGCCGGCAGCCGCGCCCTCGACCTGGCGTGCGGCACCGGCGACATCGGTTTCGAACTCTCTCGCCGCGGTGCTGACGTCACCGGCCTGGACATTACTCACCGCATGGTGGAAATCGCCCGCTCGAAGAACCAATCGAGCCCCGAACCCCGAGCCCCGAGCCCGGCATGTCCGCCGTAGCGTCACCGAAGACGGAGTTTCGTGGTCGGCGACATGATGGCGCTTCCATTCGCGGATGCGCAGTTCGACGTCGTGACGACCGGCTACGGGCTGCGCAACGTGCCGTCGTTGCAGGGAGCGCTGGAAGAGATCTCGAGAGTGCTGCGACCGGGAGGGCTGCTGCTTTCGCTCGACTTCAACCGCCCGACGAACGGTTTGGTGCGCGCGGTCTACCTCGGATACCTCACCGTCGTCGGCAGCGCGCTCGGGCTGGTGTTGCACCGGGATCCGGATACGTATCGCTACATCCCCGAAAGCCTGCGCCGGTATCCACCCTCGGCGGCGGTCGCGCGGATGATGCGCGACGCGGGCTTCGCCACCGCGCAGTCGACGCCCGTGCTCGGCGGTCTCATGTCAATCCACAAGGCACGGAAGCCTTAGGCTACGATGAGGACGTGGCCATCGAGATTCCCGAACTCCGGCGGCAGATCAGAACCGCGATAGAGCTGGCGAAGAAGAACGCGGCCGCGCAGCGCTCGCGCAGCGATAACGCGCAGCGCGACTACGACGCCTTCCTGAACCAGGTCGCCGTGCCCACGGTGCAGCAGTTTGCATCTGCGCTCGCAGGGGAGGGCCATTTCTTCAAGGTTGAGACCCCTGCCGGCTCGGTACGCCTGTCGTCCGCATCGGCAAAGGACGATTTCATCGAGCTGCTGCTCGACACCGGCGCAGGATCCTCCAGAAGTCGTCGCGCGGGTGAGCCGCGGCCGCGGCCGGCGGATGGTGACGTCGGAGCGACCGGTGCGCGAGCGCACTGCCGTGGCCGACCTGAAAGAAGAGGACGTCGTGACCCTGCTGGTGCAGGAGATCACCCCCTTCCTGTCCTAGATCACCCGATCGGTCCGCAGGCTGGCGATGGTTCCGTCGTCGAAGCCCACGTCTTCTTTCAGAATCCGATCTGTGTGCTGTCCGAGCGACGGCGGCGGCGTACGCACCTCGCCGGGCGTCGCCGATAGTTTGATTGGCACGCCGAGCACCTTGATTGCGCCCGCGACCGCGTGCTCGAGATCCTGGATCATGTCGCGCGCGTGGAGCTGAGGATCGTTGAGCACTTCCGCGATGTTCCGCACGGATCCGCAGGGCACTCCAGCCGACTTCAGCGCCGCCACCCACTCATCGCGCGTGCGCGTGACCAGGCGTTCGGCGAGTCGCGGCCGCAACGCCGCATAGTTCGTGAGGCGACCGCGATTGGTCGCGAACCGCTCGTCGGCTTTCAAGTCCTCTGCTCCGATCACCCCGCAGAATCGCTTCCACTGTTCGTCGTTGCCGACCGCAATCACGAATTCTCCATCCGCGGCCTCGAATGTCTCGTACGGCACGATCGTGGGATGCCGATTCCCCATTCGCCCGGGTGTCGATCCCGTCGCGAAGTAAATGCCCGCCTGGTAGGTCAGCAACGCAGCCGTGGCTTCGAGCATTCCAATGTCGACGTGTTGTCCCTTACCCGTTCGCTCCCGCGCGAACAGGGCGAACGCGATCCCCTGCACCGCGAACATGCCGCTGACGATGTCTGAGATCGCGACACCCAGGCGATACGCGGGGCCATCAGCGGCGCCGGTGATGCTCATCAGGCCGCCCTCGCCCTGCATCACGGCGTCGTAACCCGCTTCTTCGCGGCGCGGGCCGGTCTGCCCGAATCCGGAAATCGAGCAGTAAACGAGCCGCGGATACTTCGCCGCGAGCTGTTCGTAGCCGAGCCCCAGCCGCTCCATCGTTCCCGGCCGAAAGTTCTCGACCAACACATCGGCCTTGGCCAGCAGAGCGTCCACCACCTCTCGAGAACGCGCGTGCTTCAGGTCGAGCGTGAGGCTTTCCTTGTTGCGGTTGATGCTGAGGAAGTAGGCGCTCTCGCCGCCGATGAACGGCGGTCCCCAGGCACGGGTGTCGTCGCCGCGGCCGGGCTGCTCGATCTTGATGACGCGTGCGCCCATGTCACCGAGCTGCATCGTGCAGTAAGGCCCGGACAGGACGCGGGTGAAGTCGAGAACGGTGAGGCCTTCTAATGGGCCCTTCATGCGTGCGGCTGCCGCGAGATCGTGATGAGATCGCTCAGCAAGGCATACGCGGTTTGCGTGAGGCTGCCCGAGAGCTGGCAAATCGCGACCCGATTGAGAAGATCCGTTTCGAGCACCAACGCGTTGGCGTCGCCGGCCAGCCCCGCGAGCAAATGATCGTGTGGTAACTCGCGCGGCTCGACGCGTGCGACCACGCGGCCGCCGGCGTCGCGGCGTGCAGAGGCCACCAGCTTCAGGCGCTGCCCTCGCGTTCGAGCCGCGCGCGCGCGCTCACCCATGCCGGAGCTGATGCCGGTGCGTGCGACGTCCCGCGGGGTCATGCGCGCGGCGAGCAGCACATTCGCCAGCGCGGCAGTCTTGGCCGCGGCATCCCAGCCATCGACGTCGAGCGAGGCATCGGCCTCGGCGATGCCGTCGGCCTGCATCTGGGCGAGGGCGCTGTCGAAGTCGCGCCCCTCTTCCATGGCTGTCAGGATGTGGTTGGTCGTGGTGTTGACGACCCCCTCGAAACCCGTGATGCGTACCGCCGGCAGCGTTTCGCGCACCAGGTTGAAGATCGGGATCCCATCCATCACGGCGCCCTCGAACAGGAACCGCACGCCTGCGGCAGTCGCGGCTGCGGTGAGCTCGTCGTACGCGAATGCGACCGGTCCCTTGTTGGCGGTCACCACATGGCAGCCTGCGGCGAAGGCGGCGCGCACGTGCGCGATGGCGGGCTCGCCCCGCTCGATATCCAGGGTGGTCGTCTCCACCACGACCTTGAGGTCTGCATCCGAGCGCCCCACATGCGCGATGGCCTCGAACGAGTCGCGGCAAGCCGCGCCGGCGGCCGTACAGCCATGCCGCCGCGAAGCGGTCGCGGTGACACGACAGGTGAGGTTATAGGTGGACTGCAGAGTGTCACGCTGCTCGCTGAGCATCGCTTCGAATCGGCGTGCGACGTTACCGTAGCCGATCAGCGCCAGCTCAGCGCGCATGCACGGCGATCGAATCCATCAACTCAGCGATGCGTGTCAACGCGCCGCCCAGCAGCTCGGGGTGGGAACCGAAGCCGATCCGCAGATGCCGATCCATCTCGAAATGATCGCCGGGCACCACGAGAACGCTCTGTTCCACGCGCAGGCGTTCGACGAGCGCCGTCGAATTGATGTCGTGGTGGTAGCGCACGAACGCGATCGCGCCAGCCTCTGGAGGCACATGCTCGAACGTACCCTTCCTGGCGTCCAGCCAGCCGCGCACGAGGGCGTAGTTGCTGCGAATGATGCCCTGCGTTCGCGCCAGCAGGCGCGCGCGACCGGCGGGGGACAACGCGATGCGCGCCAGCACGTCGCTCAAGGCGCCGGGCGCGATCGTCGTGTAATCGTGCACGCCCCAAAGCGTCTGCGCCAGGGAAGGTGGGCACACGAGCCAACCGATGCGCAGTCCGGGAAGCCCGTACGCCTTCGACAGGCCGCTCGTGACGACGACGCGTTCGTAACGTCCCCAGACAGTCGGCGTGAGCACGGCGTCCAACTCTGCGCCGCGGTAGATCTCATCCGAGATCACCCACGCGCCGTACTGCCCGGCGATGGTGCAGATCCGGTCGAGCTCCGAGGACGTCAAACGCGCGCCCGTCGGGTTGTTGGGGTTGCAGATGAAGATGATCTTCGTGGCCGGACTGACGGCCGATTCGAGGGCCTCGAAATCAGGTTCCCAGCGGGACCCGTCGCGGCTGACCCGCAGTGGCCACGGCCGCACGCGGGCGCCGAACGCGCGCGCGATGCCGGACGCCTGCATGTAGTTCGGCGTCATCATGACGACCTCGTCGCCGCGGTCGAGCAGATGCCAGAGGGTGATGAAGTTGGCTTCGGAACCGCCGTTGGTGACCTCGACGTGGTCGGCGGTGGCCCCGGGGTATTGCGCGGCGATCAGCGAGCGCAGCTCGATGGTGCCGTTGGTCTGCGTGTAGCCCAGTGCCTGCCGAAAAACAGCCGATCTGTCCTCTTCGCTCAGGGCGAGTTCTTCGAGGCGAAGCGGCTCGACGCCGCTTTCAGATACATTCCACGCGACCTGATGTTCCCAGATGGACTGGAGCCGCTCCATCGCAAACGATTCGATGTGCATGCCGCTTGCAGTGTACCTGAAAAGAACTTGCGCTATCCTACGCCGCGGTACACCTAAAGCCCCTTGAATGCCATCTGACCTATTACCCGAACTCGTCGTCATCCCGGCAGGGGAATTCGTGATGGGGACGGCCGACGGTGAAGACGATGAGCGTCCGCCTCGACGCGTCTATCTCGACGAATTCCTGATCTCGACCAAGCCGGTCACCAACGAGGAGTACTGGGCCTTCGTCCGGGAAACCGGGCACCGGGCACCGGCCATTTACGACCTTCCTCTGGTAGTGACGGCGGGCGGCCGCGAGCGGGAGCGCGCATTCCGCGCTGCCGGGCAACCCTATGTCTGGCTCGAGGCTGAGCCCGCCCCCGATCGCCTTCAGCATCCCGTCACGCTCGTTCGTTGGGACGATGCGGTCGCCTACTGCAACTGGGTGTCGAACACCACCGGGCGCACGGTGAGGTTGCCCAGCGAGGCCGAGTGGGAAAAGGCCGCGCGTGGCGGCCTCGAGTCCAAGCGCTACTCGTGGGGCGATCGCCTGGATCGCAACATGGCGAACTTCCTCACCGACCCCACGCTGAAGGCGCTCCATGGCACGACGCGTTGCGGCAGCTACCCGCCGAACGGCTTTGGGCTGTTCGACACGTCCGGCAACGTCTGGGAGTGGGTGCAGGACTGGTACGACCCGCATTACTACTCGTCGGCGCCGTTCGAAAACCCAGCAGGTCCTCCGCACGGCCAGCTCCGCGTCCTCCGCGGGGGAAGCTGGCTGGTGGCCGACGTGCGGATGCTGAGCTGCTCGCACCGCCACAAGGTCCCACCGGATACTTACTCGTACGGCATCGGGTTCCGCGTCGTCTGCGGCGTGAAGTAAATCCTCGGCCGAGCGGTGGTTTTGGCCGTCCAAATTACAGCCAGCGTGTGGAGGTTCCCGTGCGACGTCATGTTTTGTTTTTCTTACTGGCTGCGCCATCGCGGCAGTGGCCATGCCTGTTTCAGCGCAGCCCGTTGCGCCCGAGACGCCGGTGGTGGTCACCTCCGGTGAAGGTGAGGTCAAGCGCGCGCCGGATCGCGCCTGGGTGACTATCCGCGCCGAGTCGCGCGCGCGCGACCCGAAGGAAGCACAGCGGCTGAATAGCGACGCCATGAACGCGGTCATGGCGAAGCTGAAAGGCATGGCCCTGGGTGAGGACGCGATCCGCACGATCTCGTACGACCTGCAGCCGGAGTTCGACTATGCCAACGGACGCCAGACCCTGCGCGGATACGTCGCGCGCAATACGGTCGAAGTGCGGCTGGATGAGATCGCCCGCGTCGGCGACGTGCTCGGTGCTGCGGTGGGATCAGGCGCGACATCGGTCGGCGGCTTGCGGTTCGACTTGAAGGACCGCGAGGGGGCTGAGCGCGAGGCTCTGCGACTGGCCGTGCGCGACGCACGGGGCCGGGCCGACGCCGCCGCCGCGGGCGCAGGAATGAAGATCGAACGGGTGACGCGGATCGAAGAAATGCGAACGCCGATCCCGCGGCCGATGGTGCAGATGCGCGAGATGGTCCAGATGCAGACGGCCGCCGATGCCGCCCCGCCGATCGACCCCGGCACGATCGAGATTCGCGCGCAGGTGACGCTGACGGCCGCGATCAGGTAGCAGGCTTGTCCGCCGTCGCACGAAGTGCGGGGGCGGGCGCACCGACGATTTCGGCTTCGATCGGCGCATCGTCGAAAAGACCCGCGAGCTCGGGGGCGCCGAGCAGGCGCGGTGTCTGGTCGACGGTTTCCAGCTCCGGGAACTCCTCAGACGAGGTGACGCCCTTGTCCTTGAGCCGTCGTGCGGTGACGAGCACGCGGCTCTCGAGCGTGCCGACCGCCTGGTTGTAGCTCTGGACCGATTTCGCGAGGCTGCGGCCGACGTTTTCGAAGTGTTCGGCGAGCTTAGCGATGCGGTCGTAGAGCGTGCGTCCCAGCTCGCTGATTTCCTGCGCGTTCTTCGCGATCGTTTCCTGCTGCCATCCGTAGGCGACGGCGCGCAACAGCGCGTTCAGCGAGAGCGGACTCGCCAGCATCACGCCCTTCGCCATGCTGTAGTCGAGAAGTGCGGGATCGTGCTGCAGCGCAGCCGACAGCAACGATTCGCCGGGCACGAACATGACCACGATGTCGGGTGCCGGCTGGAAGGCCGCCCAGTAGGACTTGTTCGCCAACCGGGAGACGTGATCCTTCATCTGCCGAGCGTGGTCTTTGAGCTTCGCATCCCGCTGGACGTCGTCTTCGCACTCCATCGCGTCCAGGTATGCGGCCAGCGGCACCTTGGCGTCGACGACGACGTTCTTTCCGCCCGGCAGGCGAACGAGGACGTCGGGTGTCAGGCGGCCCTCCTCGGTGCGAGCGGATTCCTTGAGGTCGAAGTGTGTGCCCTCGAGTAGCGCCGCGCTCTCGAGGACTCGCCGCAACTGGACTTCGCCCCATTGGCCGCGGACGTTGGGCGATCGAAGCGCGCGCGTCAGCTTGTTGGTTTCGGCGTGGAGCACCTGCTGCGACTGCGTGAGCGAGCGCAACTGCTCCGACAGCTGCGCCTGGGCGCTGGCGCGGCCGCGCTCGACTTCGTTCAGCTTGGTATCCACGCGCGTGAGCGACTCGCGCAACGGCTGCACGAGCGTGTCGATGGCTTTCTGGCGTCCATCGAGATCGAGCGTCGCGGACTTCTGGAATTCTCCGAGCGACGTGCGCGCGAGCTGCAGGAAGCTTTCGCTGTTTTGTTTCAGCGCCTCGGATGACAGCGTGGAGAAGGCATCACGCAGCTTGGTTTCGGCGTCCCGAAGAACGGCGAGTTTCTCGCCCGCGTTCCGGCGTTCGGCGTCGAGCGAGGCCGACAGCGCCGCTCGTTCTTGCAGCAAGGCGTCGTGCGCGGTGCGGGCGCGGGACGCCGTCCAGAGTGCGCCGAGCGCCGCGCCCAGCGCCAAACCGAAGGCTCCCAGGAGGATTTCCACTTGCACGAAGTTTAGGCGAAAGGTCCGCTAACCTCAAGAACTGTATGATCGAAATGACCGTCATGGAAGGCCTCCCCGAACTCTCGCGCGACGAGCTCGTCCGCTTCAGCCGGCATATCACCCTCGATGAAGTCGGGGTCGACGGGCAACGTCGCCTCAAGGCGGCGCGTGTCCTGTGCGTCGGTGCAGGGGGGCTTGGGTCGCCTGCGGCGCTGTATCTCGCGGCCGCCGGCGTGGGAACCATCGGCCTGGTGGACTTCGACAGCGTGGACACGAGCAACCTGCAGCGACAGGTGCTCTACTCGACCGCGGACGTCGGACGCCCGAAGCTCGAGGCCGCGGCCGCACGGCTGCAGGGCCTCAATCCTCACGTGAAAATCGAGGCGCACGCCGTGACCCTCGATGCCTCCAACGCCCGCGAGCTCGTGTCCGCCTACGACGTCGTCCTGGACGGCACGGACAACTTCACTGCCCGGTACCTGGTCAACGACGCCTGCGTGATGACGGGGACGCCAAACGCCTACGGCAGCATCTTCCGGTTCGAAGGTCAGGCCTCGGTCTTCGCAACGAAACACGGCCCCTGTTATCGATGCCTGCATCCCGAGCCGCCGCCGCCAGGGCTGGTTCCGAGCTGCGCCGAAGCCGGAGTGCTCGGCGTGCTGCCCGGGATCATCGGCACGATCCAGGCCACCGAAGCGATCAAACTGCTCCTCGGCATCGGCGAACCTCTGATCGGGCGATTCATCATCTACGACGCGCTGCGCATGCGCTTCCGCGAACTGAAGCTCTCAAAGGATCCGGAATGCGCGGTCTGCGGCGAGCATCCAACGATTACCGAGTTGGTTGAATACGAGGGGTATTGCACCCCCTCTTCTTCTGCGCCCCTGAAGGGGCTTACTACATCTCACTTGAAGCCAGGTATGGACATCACAGTCAAGGAACTCAAAGAACGCATGGACCGCGGTGAGGCGCCGACGCTCATCGACGTCCGCGAGCCGCACGAGCACGCGATCTGTAACATCCCAGGAGCTCTGCTGATCCCTCAGGGTCAGCTGATGCAGAAACTCGGATCGCTCGATCCCAACCAGGAGGTCGTCGTTCACTGCAAGAGCGGCGGCAGAAGCGGCCGGGCGGTAGAGATGATGAAGGCGCGGGGCTTTACAAACGCCCGAAATCTGACCGGCGGCGTGCTCGCCTGGGTGACGGAAATCGACCCGACCCAGCCGAAATACTAAGAAAAACTAAGCCATTTCGACCGTGGATTGACCCGCGACGGGGTGGCGAGGTGTAATATAGGACTGTTCTGGTCCGGTTTAAGGATCAGAGGCCCACTCTCATGGTTCAGATCAGCGAAAACGCAGCCAACCTCATCAGAAAGATGACCGCAAAGAACGGCATCCCGGGTGGTGGGCTGCGCATTGGGATCAAGGCCGGCGGCTGTTCCGGCCTCAGTTACACGTTCGCATGGGAAGCGACCCCGCGCGACGGGGACCATGTGTTCGAAGGCCCCGAGGGCTCGAAGGTTTTCATCGATCCGCGGAGCCACAAGTTTCTCGACGGCACGACGCTCGACTACGACACGAGCCTCGTGAGTAAAGGGTTCATCTTCAACAACCCGAACGCAAAAGCGTCATGCGGATGCGGGACGTCGTTCAGCGTTTAGAAAAATGTCTACATCAACCGAGACCATCGAACAGCTCGCGACCCGCGAGTACAAATACGGGTTCTACACCGACGTCGAAGCCGACACGATCCCCAAAGGCCTCAACGAGGACGTGGTCCGGCTGATCTCCGAGAAGAAGGGGGAGCCGCAGTGGCTGCTCGAGTGGCGCCTGAAGGCCTATCGCCTGTGGCTCACCATGAAGGAGCCCACCTGGCAGAACGTCAAGTACGACCCGATCAACTACCAGGACATCGTCTATTACTCGGCGCCGAAGAAGAAGAAGACCCTGAACAGCCTCGACGAAGTCGATCCCGAGGTGAGGGCGACCTTCGACAAGCTGGGCATTCCGCTCGAAGAGCAGAAGCTGTTCACGGGTGTGGCCGTTGACGCCGTATTCGACAGCGTGTCGGTGGCGACGACGTTCCGCGAGAAGCTGGCCTCCCACGGGATCATCTTCATGTCGTTTTCCGAGGCGGTGCGCGAGCATCCGGAACTCGTGAAGAAGTATCTCGGCTCGGTGGTGCCTTACTCCGACAACTTCTTCGCGGCGCTGAACTCAGCGGTGTTCAGCGACGGATCGTTCGTCTACATCCCCAAGGGTGTTCGCTGCCCGATGGAGCTGTCGACGTACTTCCGCATCAACGCCAAGGACACCGGGCAGTTCGAGCGCACGCTGATCGTGGCCGAGGAGGGCGCCTACGTGAGCTACCTCGAAGGCTGCACGGCGCCGATGCGCGACGAAAACCAGCTGCACGCCGCGGTCGTGGAACTCGTGGCGCTCGACGACGCGACGATCAAGTACTCGACGATCCAGAACTGGTACCCCGGCGACAAGGAAGGCAAGGGAGGGATCTACAACTTCGTGACCAAGCGCGGCCTGTGCGCGGGGCGCGGATCGAAGGTCACCTGGACGCAGGTCGAGACCGGTTCGTCGATCACGTGGAAGTATCCGGGCTGCATCCTGCAAGGGGACAACTCGATCGGCGAGTTCTACTCGGTCGCCACGACCAACAACTGGCAGCAGGCCGATACCGGCACGAAGATGATCCACATCGGGAAGAACACCCGGAGCACGATCGTGTCGAAGGGCATCTCCGCCGGCCACGGCCAGAACACGTATCGCGGCCTGGTGCGTATCGGGAAGAACGCGAAGAACGCCCGCAACTACTCGCAGTGCGACTCGCTGCTCATCGGCGACAAGTGCGGCGCGCACACGTTCCCCTATCTCGAGATCAAGAACACGTCGGCGAAGGTGGAGCACGAGGCGTCCACGTCGAAGATCGGCGAAGACCAGATCTTCTATTGCCGGCAGCGCGGCCTCACGGCGGAGGACGCCGTGAACCTGATCGTCAGCGGGTTCTGCAAGGAAGTCTTCCGCGAGCTGCCCATGGAGTTCGCCGTCGAAGCGCAGAAGCTGTTGTCGGTGTCGTTGGAAGGATCGGTTGGTTAAAACATGCTCGATATCAAGAATCTTCAAGTTCGCGCCGAAGACAAGCAGATCCTCAAGGGGATCGACCTGCACGTGAATGCCGGCGAGGTGCACGCCATCATGGGCCCCAACGGGTCCGGCAAGAGCACCCTGGCGCGCGTGTTGTCGGGGCACCCGGAATACCAGGTGACCGGCGGGGAAGTGCACTACGACGGCAAGGACCTGCTGGAGATGGATCCGGACGAGCGCGCCCGCGAAGGCGTGTTCATGGCCTTCCAGTACCCCGTTGAGATCGCCGGCGTGAACAACGCCTACTTCCTCAAGGCGGCGTTGAACGCCAAGCGTAAGCACCTGGGACAGCCCGAGCTCGACGCGATGGAGTTCATGCAGCTGATCAAGGAGAAGTCGTCGCTCCTCGACATCGACCAGAGCATGCTCAGTCGCGCGGTGAACGAGGGATTCTCGGGTGGCGAGAAGAAGCGCAACGAGATCTTCCAGATGGCACTGCTCGAGCCGAGGCTGGCGATCCTCGACGAGACCGACTCCGGCCTCGACATCGATGCGCTGAAGATCGTCGCCCACGGCGTGAACGCGCTCCGCGGTCCCGAGCGCGCGATGATCGTCGTGACGCACTATCAGCGCCTGCTCAACTACATCGTGCCGGACTTCGTGCACGTGCTGAGCGCCGGCCGCATCGTGAAGTCGGGCGGCAAGGAACTCGCCCACGAGCTCGAGGCGAAGGGCTACGGCTGGATCGAGACCGAGCCGGTGGGAGCGACAGCGCGATGAGCCAGGTCGCCGACAAGCTTCAACCCTGGCTGGCGGCGCTCGAGCAGCGTCCGCAGGGGGGCCCCCGCTGGCTGCAGGACCTGCGCGACCGTGGCGCGGCGCGGTTTGCGACGCTCGGGTTTCCATCGGTGCGCGACGAGGAGTGGCGGTTCACCAACGTCGCGCCGCTGGCCGCGATCGAATTTCGTCAGGCCGCGCCGGTCACCGACATCGCCGCCGAACTCGACGCCCTGCCGTACGCGAACGTGGGCTGGCGGCTGGTGATCGTCAACGGTCGCTTCTCGCCGGAGTTGTCCCGCCTGCTCGACCTTCCGAAAGGCGTGCGCGCCGGGTCGCTCATGGCGGCGGCCACCAACCACGCCGACGTCGTCCAGCGCTATCTCGGACAGTTGGCGGACTTCAATACACGCGCGTTCGCGGCGTTGAACACCGCGTTGGCGCTCGACGGCGCCTATCTCTACATCCCCGACGGCACCGTGCTGGAACAGCCGATCCAGATCCTCTATGTGTCGGCCGGCGGAGTCGAACCCGAGATGATTCACGCGCGCACGCTGGTCGTTGCCGGCGAGCGCAGCCAGTCCCGCATCGTTGAAACCTATGCGGCGCTGCGCGGCACGACGTATTTCACCAACGCGGTCAGCGAAGTCATCGCCGGCGAGCAGGCCGTGGTCGATCACTACAAGGTTCAGCAGGAAGGGCTGGAGGCGTTTCATATCGCCAGCCTCAACGTGAACGCGCAGCGCGGCGCGACCTTCTCCTCGCACTCGTTCTCGCTGGGCGGCCGCTTCGTACGGAACGACGCCAATGCGATCCTCGACGGTGAAGGAGCGGAAGTCACCCTGAACGGCCTGTATCTCGCCGACGGCGAGCGGCTCGTGGACAACCACACGGAGATCGACCACGCGAAGGCGCACTGCCCCAGCCACGAGGTCTACAAGGGGATCCTCGGCGGCAAGGCGCGGGCGATCTTCAACGGAAAGATCATCGTGCGCCCCGACGCCCAGAAGACCAACGCGAAGCAGACCAACCGCGCGTTGCTGCTCTCTGACGATGCGTCGATCAATACCAAGCCGCAGCTCGAGATCTTTGCCGACGATGTGAAGTGCACGCACGGCGCGGCGATCGGGCAGCTCGACGAGGACGCCATCTTCTACTTGCGCGCCCGCGGGCTGACGTATTTCGAGGCGCGCGACATGCTCATTCACGCCTTCGCGGGGGAGATCCTGGACCACGTGAAGATCGAGCCGCTGAAGCTGGCGCTCGAGGCGGAGCTTTACGCGCAACTCGCCAAGGACCTCGCCGAACTGGACGCTGCATGATTCCCGCTGCCGCCGCCACGGTGTTCGACGTCCAGCGCATCCGCGCTGACTTCCCGATCCTGCGGCGGCAGGTACACGGCCGTCCACTGGTGTACCTGGACAACGCGGCGACCACCCAGAAACCGCAGGTCGTGCTGGACGCGCTGTCGCGCTATTACACCGAGATCAATTCAAACGTCCACCGCGGGGTGCACAACCTCAGCGAGCTGGCGACCGACGCCTACGAGCGCTCCCGGGGAAAGGTGCGGGCGTTTTTCAACGCCGCCAGCGATCGCGAGATCGTGTTCACTCGGAATGCGACCGAGGGGATCAACCTGGTGGCGCAGTCGTTCGTGCGTCCGAAGCTGCAGCGGGGGGACGAGGTCCTCATTTCGGCGCTGGAGCATCACTCCAACATCGTCCCGTGGCAGTTGATCTGCGAAGAGAAGGGCGCGAAGCTCACGGTCATCCCGATGGACGACCGCGGCGAGCTGCTGCTCGATCAACTGGACACGCTGATCACCGCGCGGACGCGGATCCTCGCGATCACGCACATGTCGAACGCGCTCGGCACGATCAATCCCATCGAGCAGATCGTGCGCATCGCGCACGCCAAGGGCGTGCCGGTCCTCGCCGACGGTTCGCAGGCCGCGTACCACATGAAGGTGGACGTGCAGGCCCTCGGTGTCGATTTTTACGTCGCCACCGGTCACAAGCTGTACGGGCCGACGGGCATCGGCGTGCTCTACGGTCGCGAAGAGGACCTCGAGACGATGCCCCCCTTCCTGGGTGGTGGCGACATGATTTCCTCGGTCACCTTCGAGAAGTCCACCTGGAACGCGTTGCCGTACAAGTTCGAGGCGGGTACGCCTCACATCGAAGGAGCCATCGGGCTCGGCGTGGCGATCGACTACATCTCCTCGATCGGCTTCGAGTCGATCGGCCGCCACGAACGTGATCTGCTCGACTATGCGACCCGCACGGTGCAGAGCATCGACGGCCTTCGCATCATCGGCACGGCGCCGAACAAGGCGAGCATCTTGTCCTTCGTGATGGAGGGAGTGCACCCGCACGACATTGGCACCATCGTGGACCGCGAAGGGGTCGCCGTCCGCACCGGCCATCACTGCGCGCAGCCGGTCATGGAGCGGCTCTGCATTCCGGCCACCGCGCGCGCGTCGTTCGCGATGTACAACACACGCGAGGAAGTGGACGTGCTGGCCGGCGCGATCCGCAAGGTCGCCCAGGTGTTTGGCTGATGTCCGACCTCAACGACCTCTACCAGGAAGTGATCCTCGACCACAACAAACGGCCGAGGAACTTTCGCACCATCGAGGGGGCGAGCCATCACGCCGACGGCTACAATCCACTCTGCGGCGACAAGCTGTCGCTGACGGTGCAGGTGGACGGGGACGCGATCACGGACGTCGCGTTCACGGGATCGGGTTGCGCGATTTCGAAAGCGTCGGCCTCGATCATGACCGATTCGTTGAAGGGCAAGTCCGTGGCGGAAGCGCGGGCGTTGTTCGAGCGCTTCCACAGGATGGTCACCACGCCGCCGGATCAGCCGGTTGAAGACATGGGGAAGCTCTCGGTGCTCGCGGGCGTTCGCGAGTTCCCGGTGCGCGTGAAATGCGCGAGCCTCGCCTGGCACACGCTGAAGGCGGCGCTCGAGAGGAAGGACTCGACGTCCACCGAATGAAACAGGTCCCCGTCATCCAGCCGCCGCAGCCGGAAGCGCCGGCGCCGACCGACAACACCTCGGCCCTGGTGCCGGACGCGGAGAAAACCGCGGCGTTGAAGCCGGAGATCATCAAGGCGATCTCGACGGTCTTCGATCCGGAGATCCCGGTAAACATCTGGGAGCTCGGGCTGATCTACGACATCTTCGTGGATGCCAATGGAGTGGCTGGCGTGCGCATGACGCTCACGGCGCCCGGGTGTCCTGTCGCGCAGTCGTTGCCGGTGGATGTGGCGAACAAGGTGAAGAGCGTGCCGGGTGTCACCGATGCGAAAGTGGACATCGTGTGGGAGCCCGCCTGGACGAAGGACCGGATGTCGGACGTCGCGAAGCTTCAGCTAGGAATGTGGTAAGTCATGCTGAGACTGTCTAAAAAAGCCGACTATGCGCTGATGGCGATGAAGCACCTGGCCACGCGCCCGGACGGCGCGTCTGCCAGCGCGCGCGAGATCGCCGAGCAATACGACATTCCCATCGAGTTGATGGCGAAGGTGCTGCAGCGCCTCGCGCGCCGCGACCTGCTGACCTCGCACCAGGGGACGCGCGGCGGCTACCGCCTGGCGCGTGCGACCGCGCAGATCTCGGTGGCCGACATCATCCAGGCGATCGACGGCCCGCTGACCGTCACGGCGTGTTCCACCGAGTCCGAAAACTGTGGCCAATACTCAAAGTGCAGCGTCCGCGATCCGCTGTGGAAGATCAAGGACCGCATCCTCTCCGCGCTCGCGACGTGCTCGCTGCAGGAGATCTCCACCGACCTGAGCGGCAACCCCTCGACGCCGATGGTCTTTGCCGCTCCGCGGGGTACTGCGAAACAGCTGTGAGCCGACCGATCTATCTCGACTACCACGCCACCACTCCTGTCGATCCGCGCGCGCTCGACGCGATGCTCCCGTACTTCACCGAGCGCTTCGGCAATGCCGCAAGCAAACAGCACGCGTACGGCTGGGAGGCGCAGAAGGCGGTGGATGCCGCTCGCGAGCAGGTGGCCGGGCTCATCGGCGCCAGCTCGAACGAGATCTGCTTCACCAGCGGTGCGACAGAATCGAACAACCTGGCGATCAAGGGGACGGCGCAGTCGCTGCGCGAACGCGGTATGCACCTGATCTCCGTCGTCACCGAGCACAAGTCCGTGCTCGACTCGTTCAAGCGGCTGGAGAACGACGGCTGGCGTGTCACCTGGCTCGGCGTCGATCGCGAAGGCTTCATCGATCTCGACGAGCTGCGCGCCGCGATCACTCCGGAAACCACCCTGGTCTCGGTGATGGCGGCAAACAACGAAATCGGCACGGTGCAACAGCTCGCCGAGATCGGAGCGATCGCCAGCGCGCGAGGCGTGACCTTCCACACCGACGCCGCGCAGGCGGCGGGGAAGGTGCCCATCGACGTTCATGCGATGAACATCGACCTGCTCTCGCTGACCGGGCACAAGTACTACGGTCCGAAAGGTGCCGGCGCGCTCTTCGTCCGGAAGCGGAAGCCGAAGCTCCAGCTCGCCTGCCAGATCGACGGCGGCGGCCACGAGAACGGACTGCGCTCGGGAACCTTGAACGTACCCGGCATCGTCGGCCTGGGCGCTGCTGCGGAGATCTGCAGTCGTGAGCTCGCGTCGGAATCGGCGCGCCTCTCGACTCTTCGGGACCGCCTGCTCAACGCCATCCAGCAGGACCTGGAGAACGTCCGAGTCAACGGACCGCTCGGCGATCGCCGTCTGCCGCACAACCTCCACGTGACGTTCGAGGACGTCGAAGGGGAGCGGCTGCTCATGGCGCTCGGCGATCTTGCCGTCTCCACCGGCTCCGCCTGCAGCTCCGGTAGCCAGAAAGCCTCTCACGTCGTCGAGGCAATTACGCCGCCGGAGGCGAAGGCGGGAGCGATCATCCGCTTCGGCCTCGGCCGCTGGACGACGGAAGAGGAAATCGATACCGCCGCGGCGCGCGTGGTGAAAGTGATCCGCAGCCTGCGCACGACGGCGCCCGTCTAGCTCGACTCACATGACCGAAACACACATCACCGTCGCGCATAGTCCGGACTCGGACGACGCATTCATGTTCTACGGTCTCGCCAGCAAGAACGTGGATACCGGCGGCATCGTCGTGGACCAGGTGTTGTCGGATATCGAGACGCTGAACCGCGCCGCCTTCGACGGCAAGTACGAGGTGACGGCGGTCTCCTTCCATGCCTTCGCGCACCTCGCGGACAAGTACGCGCTCCTGCCACACGGCGCCAGCATGGGCGACAACTATGGTCCCATCGTTGTCGCACCGCAGGATCGGGGTCCGAAAGGCGTGAAAGGCGCCCGGATCGCGATTCCGGGAACGCTGACGACCGCGTATCTCGCGTTGCGCCTTTACGAGCCGGACTTCGAATATGTCGTCGTCCCCTTCGACGAGATTCAGCAGGCGGTCCTCGAGGGGAAGGCGGAAGCCGGCTTACTGATCCACGAAGGACAGCTCACGTACCAGGACGAGGGCCTTCGCAAGATCGTGGATCTTGGCGAGTGGTGGTCGGAGAAGACTGGCGGATTGCCGCTCCCACTGGGCGGCAACATCATTCGGCGCGATCTCGGACCCGAGATGATTCGCAAGGTGTCGAAGCTGCTGCACGACAGCATCGCTTATGCGCTGTCGCATCGGAAGGAAGCCGTCGAGTACGCCGAACAGTTTGGCCGCGGGCTCGATCGTGAACGGACGGACAAATTTGTCGGGATGTACGTGAACGACCTCACGCTCGGCTACGGCGAGCGCGGCCGCAAGGCCGTGGAACTGCTGTTCGGCGAAGCGTTCGAGAAGGGCCTGATTCCCCACAGGGTGGCCGTGGACTTTGCGAGGTAAGTGGCGTTATCGGCTACCCGAGCGCGTCAGCGCCACAGGGAACGAGGTCGGCGAAGACGAATCCGTCGCGTTCGACAACCTCGCCTGGCTCGACCTCGATCCTCCTCTCGAACATCGGCCCGGCGCGTCCTACACCAACTAGTGAGCGACGCAAAGTCAGCGAACACGAAATCCCCGCGCTCGACGATCTCTCCGAGACGGACCGCGATCGCACGGTTGAACATCGGCCCGGCAACACGCAGGTATGGAACTCGCCGCGCTCTCCACAGGGATCCACGCCGGCTGGTAGCGCGTCGAGCAGCTCGCGATCGAAGCGGCGTCCGGCGAACTCCCGCGGCATGACGCGCGGATCGACGCACGTCAGCCAGGCCTCGAGCCCTCCTTCGATCATCTCCTCGCGCGAGGGCCGGCAGTCGGCCGGCCCCATAACGGGAAGAGCGGCGTCAGGCCGGTTCCCTCCAGCCGTTCCTCTCGATAACGTCGCACATCCTCCAGGAACAAATCCCCGAACGCGACATGTGTGTAGCCCTGCTCGATCGCCGCGGCCACGGCGACGCCCATCCGCGTTTCGTAGTCCTCGTTGCTGCACGGATAGGGCAGGGCAACCGTCAGCAGCGGAAGGCCGGCAGCCTCCGCCTGCGCGCGCAACAGCGACGAGCGCACGGCGTGCATCGCCACGCGATCGGCGCTCTCGTTGATCGTCGTCAACAGTCCGGCAATGGCGCCGGGATGCTCTTGACGCAGCACGTGCAACGCCCATGCGCTGTCTTTGCCGCTGCTCCACGACAGAAGGATCTTCATCGGCGGTGCAGCCGCTCGGCGATGACTTCGACTCCCTCCGCGACGCGCGGGCCAGGAATGACCGTGCGGGGATCCGTGATGATGTGCACACGCTTTGCGCGCACAGCTGGCAGGGATGCGAGCTGGCTCCACGTGGCCGCTTCCTTGCGTTCCTCGTCTGGCGTCATCGGGTCAGCGCGTAGCTCGAGGATCACATCCGGCCGTCGCGCCAGGATCAGCTCTGTGGTCGCCTGCACCGCTTCACGCTGGACGTCCGCGAAGATGTTGTCCCCCCCGGCTACGGTGAGCATGTCGTGGATGAAGCCGCGGCCACCGCTGGCGTAAATCCCGCGCAGGGCGAAGTTCTCACGGCCGAAGACCACCAGGGTCCGCGGCCTGGCCCCTGTCGCAAAGCGCTTTCGAAGGCCGTCGAGGCGAGCCTCGATCTGCGCTGGCGAGCTGCCGTCCCTGCTCCGCCCGACCAATCCGATCACCGACCGCGCGAATGGTCTGCGTGACGTCGGCAAGGCCGGCGTGGCTGTACGCATACGCCGGCACGGTCGCGCGTTGGAGTTGCGTGCGGAAGTCAGCCTGCGAGTGATACAGCACCACGAGATCGGGCTTGAGGGACAGGATCAGGTCCAGGTTTGGATCGAGCAGCGCTCCAACCCTGGGAACCTTCGCTACCTCGGGTGGGAACTTGTCGAAGCTGCTCACGCCGACCACGCGGTCCCCTGCACCGAGGGCGAACAGCATTTCGGTCACCGCGGGGACAAGGGACACGATTCGGCGCGGTTCCCCTTGCGTTGATGCTTGGGCAACGAGGGTGGCCAGGATTGCGATAAGAGCCATGCCGGGTCTGAAGACCCGGCCTACAGGGGGCATCACGCCTTCCTCACCAACAACCAGAGAAAAAACGGCCCGCCGATGAGCGCGGTGATCACACCGACCGGCAGTTCCAGCGGCGACATGATCGTCCGCGCCAGCGCGTCGCAAGCGATCAGGAACGCCGCGCCGAAGAGCGCCGAGGCCGGCAGGACGATGCGGTGGTCTGAGCCGACCAGCAAGCGCACGAGGTGCGGCACGATAATCCCGATGAAACCGACTGGTCCACCAACGGAGACCGCGGCTCCGGTCGCGAGCGAGGCGCTGAAGAACGCGGCGCGCTGCGCGCGTGTGACGTCCAGGCCCCGGCTCTCGGCCGCGTCAGGCCCAAGGCTCAGCAGGTTCAGGGGACGCGCAAGCCAGGCAAAGATCGCAAAGGCAAACACCATCAAGGGCAAGGCCGCGACGAGCGGCTCGTAGCTGCTGATGTCGAGGTCTCCCATCAGCCACCGCAGAATGCGAAACGTCTCGGCAAAGTCGGCAAAATACTGGACGAACAGGATCAGCGCCGAAAAGAACGCGTTCATCGTCACGCCCGCGAGCAGCAGAACGTTGGTCGAGAGCCCGCGGTGCCGCGCCGAAGCCAGCAGGTAAACGATGCCGACGGCGACCAGCGAGCCGATGAAACTCGCGAGCGGTGCCAGCGGCAACCCGATCCACGCCAGCGATGCGCCGAACGTGATTACCAGCATCGCTCCCAACGCGGCACCGGCGGAAACCCCAAGAGTAAACGGCGTCGCCAGTGGGTTGCGCAATAAACCCTGGAAGACGACTCCCGCGCTGGCCAGCAGGGCGCCGACCACGGCACCCGCCAGCGTGCGCGGTAATCGCGCCACGAAGAAGATCTGCGCGTCGACGTTCGTCTCGTACGGAATCGTGCGATCGAACACGCGGCGCAGGTCGAGGGACGTGGATCCGGCGAGCGGCGCGAGCACGATCGCCGCGGCCGCCATGGTGCCGAATACCAGCAGGGTGACGCCGAGCCGCCGATGGATCGAGATCAGGCCGGTCCTCCGGGAGGCAGGGGCGTGACGGTGAGCTGCCCGGTGCGCGGATGGCGGGCGACTTCGGCGTCCACGTCGTACAGCTCTCGAACGCGCGCCGCCGTCAAGACCTCCTCGACGGGACCCGCGGCGAGCACGCGTCCCTTCTTCAGCATGACCAGGGTGTTGCACAGGCCAGCCGCGAAGTTGAGGTCGTGCGTCGAGACGACGACCGCGAGGTTGTGCGCGGCGTGCAGCGAGCGGAGCAAAGCCGCCACACCAAGCTGATACTTGAGGTCGAGCGCGGCCGTGGGTTCGTCGAGCAGCAGCACGCCTTGCGTGATCTGCGCCAGCGCCGCCGCGATGATGACCCGCTGCTTCTCGCCGCCGCTGAGCGTCGAGAAGGCGCGCGCTTCGAGTTCCAGCGTACCCGTAGCGGCGAGCGCCTTCCGTGCGACCGCGAGATCCGACGGACCCTCGACCGCGAACGCGCCGAGGTGAGGATACCGTCCCATCAGGACCACTTCGAGGACGCTGTACTCGAAGGCGAGATGCGTTTCCTGCGGCACCACCGCCATGCGGCGCGCAACCTCCGCCCGTCGCATGGTACGGAGCGACCTGCCGTCAAGCGACACGTCGCCCTGTTGCGGCGTTCGGGTTCCCGCGAGCAGCCGCAACAGCGTCGTCTTGCCCGACCCGTTTGGGCCGATGATGCCGACGAACCCCTCGGCTGCGACGTCGAGCGAGACGCCGGAGACGACGGGCTCGTCGCCGTAGGAGAAGGAAACGTCAGCGGCTCGTAGCAATGCGCAACCCCACCGTCGCGCGCCGGCCGAGTGCCGGGAAGCCGAGCGCTTCTTCGTACTCGCGGTCGAACAGGTTTTCGACGCGTCCGAAGACCTCGGCGAAGGGAAGCTTCCACGTCGCGCCAGCGTTCCATGCCTGGAATCCTGGCGCCTGGAAGAGGCCGCCGAAGGTCCCCAGCGTGGGCTCGACGTCGAGCGCTTCGCCTCGCCCGCCGCCAGTCAAAAACGCGGTGAGCCGCCCCGAACCGACCGTCAGGTCGGTCGAGAAACGGTGCCTGGGCTGCCGTAGAAGAGGATCGCCGACGGTAAAGGGCGGGGGCGCGGCGTCGTCGCGATCGACCGCGAGGATCTCCGTGTCGAGCCAGGTGTAGGCGACGCGCGCGTGGATGTCAACCGGTCTTTGACCCTCGAAGCGATGTCGGACGCCGAGACCGAGCTCGAACCCGCGCGATCGTGCGTTCGAGATGTTGTCGGTCTTGTACTGGCTCGATTGGTTGAACGACCCGACCGCAACGATCAGGTCGTCGTAGTCGTTCCAAAAGGCGACTGCATCCGCGACGGCACGTCCACCGGCGAACGCCTGCTCAAGACCCGCTTCCGCGCTGAAGCTCCGCTCCGGTTTGAGTTCGGGATTGTCGGTGAAGGCAAGGTCGAACCCCGAGGGAGGGCGAATGCCGGTACCGGCGGACGCGTGGAGGCGCGTCTGAGTGCCCCCATCGCGCCGGGCGAACCAGGCGACGGCCGCCCTAGGATTGACCGAAACGACCGTGTCCTGCGGCATCAACGGCCTCGGCGAGAAGGCATCGGGTGATTCCTCGATTGCATCCCGGCGAATGTCTTCGAGCCGCAGGCCGCCAGTCACCAGCCAGCGCTCGTGGTTCCACCGTCCTTCAGCGAAGTAACCCGTGATCCAACGATAGAGCGGGACCGGCTGGAACTGTGCGCCGGTGATGAACGTGCTGGTGACGCGCTCGCGCTGCAGCTCGATGCCGGTCGAGAACGCCAGCGCTGGGCTGGCCGTGATGTCGGCCTGGGCGCGACCCGACCAGCGCCGCGAGCTGGCCTCAGATGGGCCGAAGGGGCTCTCGAAATCGCTCTGGGTTCGATTGAACGCGCCGACGACCAGTCCCCGCACCGTGGCGCTTACGGGAAACATCGCCAGCGCGGAGGCCGACGTGTCTTCGTTCGAGGTTCGCGAGACCTCGTCGATCGCTGTGAACGCGCCGATGGGATTCGTGCCGAATGGACCCGGAGCGCCGCGCTCGTTCGTGGCATGACGCACATCCGCACGTAGCCGAGTGGCGCCAGCGCGCCAGCCCGCAGAGAAGGCTCCCGCTGTCCGCTCGTAGTCGTCGTTCGTCACCGTGAGCCCGGACGAGGTCTGGCGTCCGTTGAAGCCGTCGCTCGCCAGCCGCTCGGCGGAGGCTCCCCATTCGAATGCGCCGTGCGAACCAGACGTCGCCCAGTGAGACGCATCGTGTCGTAGGTGCCGCCTTCCACGCTCCCAGAGGCCTCCGGACGGCCGCCGCGCCGCGTAACGATGCGGATGACGCCGCCGATCGCGTTGGCGCCAAACAGCGCGCTCTGCGGTCCGCGAACGATCTCGATCCGCTCGACGTTGGCCGTCGACAGGTGCGCGAAGTCGAACTCTCCGCCGAACGCATTCACCGGCACGTCGTCGACGAGCACCAGCGTGAAATTGGATTCTCCGCCGCGCGGGAAGACGCCTGTCACCGCCCCGAGGCCGCCTGTCGCTGCGACCGTGAGACCAGGAATGGCGCGCAGTGCGTCCGCCACCGAGTGCAGCTGTCTCGTCTGCAAGTCTGCGCCGGTGATCACGGTGACCGACGACGTCGCCTCGGAGAGCGGGATCTCGACCTGGGCGGCAGATACGACCACCGACTCAGAAACTGCGCTGACCTCCAGCTTCAGATCGCCGATGTCGCGTGCCGTCTCCTCGCCGGTGATGCGTATCGCGTCGGATCGGAACCCGGGCACCGCAACGCGCAACTGGTAATCTCCGGCGTCGGGCGCGTCGATCGTGAAGCGGCCGCGTGCGTCGGTCGTGGCCGATCGCAGGGCGGTGCCGTCCTGGACGACGATGACAACCGCGGAAGCGACTGGCCGCTGGCTGGGATCGATTACACGGCCGGTGACCGGACCGGCGGACGCAGCAGTGGCGAGCAGGGAAAAGAAGACGGAGAGTGGGACTTTCACGGGGACTCCTTTCGGCGTGTTCACGCGCCGCGATAAGGACGTCGCCCGGCGTCAGGTATCCTGGCTCGCAGATCGTCACCGCGTTCCCGCCTTCCCATACGCGACACGCGCACAGTGGCTTACAAGGGAAGCGACTTCCTGCTTACAGTGGCGGCACCGCGTGGGCTTTGCACCCACTTCGCATGACCGCCGGGCGGGGCCGGCACTGCCGCCCATCGTCAATTGTGACCTTTGACGATAGCACGAACTAGAATGGACTTCTGAGCCCTGCATGATCCACGATCGCATCGAGGCTGCCGGCCTCCTCGATATCGCCGAGAAAGTGGAGGCGCGTGAGCGCCTGTCGCTCGAGGACGGCGTTCGCCTGTTCGAGTGCCCCGACCTCTTCGCGGTGGGCCACCTCGCGAACCGGGAGCGGGAGCGGCGGCATGGCAAGCGGACCTACTACAACTTCAACATCCGCCTCGAGGCCACCAACGTCTGCGTGGCGAGTTGCCTGTTCTGCTCGTTCGCCCGCTTGAAGCCTGGCGATCCCGATTCCTACACGTTGTCGCTCGAGCAGGTTTTCGACAAGCTCCGCCAGCGCGCCAACCAGCCGCTGACCGAAGTTCACGTGGTCAACGGCCTTCACCCTGACCTGCCGTTCGAGTACCTACACGGACATGCTGCGCGGGCTGAAGACGATCCGGCCCGGCATCCATTTGAAGTGTTTCACCGCCGTCGAGATCGCGTTCTTCGCGGACATCTACACGATGACCGACCGCGAGGTGCTCGAGCGGTTGATGGAGGCGGGCCTCGACTCGCTGCCTGGTGGCGGCGCCGAAATCTTCGCGCCGCGCGTGCGCAAGAAGATTTCGCACGACAAGGCCGACGCGGACCGTTACCTCTCCATTCACAAGCTTGCGCACGAGCTGGGGATGCGAACCAACGTCACGATGTTGTATGGCCACATCGAGACCTATGCGGAGCGCGTCGACCACATGTTGCGCGCGCGCGCCCTGCAGGACGAGAGCGGGGGCTTCCAGGCCTTCATTCCGCTGGCGTTCCATCCCGACAACAACCAGATGCGCAAGCTGCCGGCGCCGACGGCGAGCGATACGCTTCGCGTGCACGCCGTGTCGCGGCTGATGCTCGACAACATCCCGCACGTCAAGGCGTTCTGGATCGCAACCGGGGTGGAGGTGGCGCAGATGGCGCTGTGGTTCGGTGCCGACGACCTCGACGGCACCGTGCAGGAAGAGAAGATCTACCACATGGCCGGAGCCCGGACCCCGGAGATCATGACGACCTCGGCGATTCGTCGCCTGATCCGCGCCGCCGGGCGTGAGCCGATCGAAAGAGATACGCTCTATAACGTCATCACCGGCTCCGACGCCCCGGATGAGTCGGCCGTCGGTACGGCTGATGCGTTACAGGCGTCTTAATGACTGACGATGGACATCAAGGGTCCTCACGCAGGTCGAAAAAGAAAGCATCGGCGAGCGCCAGCCGCTCCCTGAGAAATACCTCCGTCTCTCAGACGACGAGATGGACGCGCGCATCGCGGCCGCGAAGCGGACGCTCGGCTCGCGCGTCGTCATCCTCGGCCACCACTACCAGCGCGACGAAGTCATCAAGTTCGCCGACTTCATCGGCGACTCCCTGAAGCTCGCTCACGCGGCGGCGACCAAGCACGACGCCGAGTTCATCGTCTTCTGCGGCGTGCACTTCATGGCGGAAAGCGCCGACATCCTGCGCGCCCCGCACCAGAAAGTCGTGCTGCCCGACCTCGCGGCCGGCTGCTCGATGGCCGACATGGCTGCTCCCGACCAGCTCGACATGGTGTGGCGAGAGTTGGCGCAGATGGGCGTCCGCACCGATTCCATCGAAGACGGCAAGGCCGGCGTCATCCCCGTCACCTACATCAACTCGTCGGCGGCCATCAAAGCCTTCGTCGGCGCGCACGGTGGCATCGTCTGCACCTCGACCAACGCCGCCGCGATCATGAAGTGGGCGTGGGAGCGGGGCGAGAAGCTGCTGATGCTTCCGGATCAGCATCTTGGCCGCAACACTGCCGCGAAGATGGGTGTGCCGCTCGACGAAATGGTCGTGTGGGATCCGAACGAGATGTGGGGCGGCGTCGAGGCCGAGGCCGTGAAGAAGGCCACGCTGATCCTGTGGAAGGGGCACTGCTCCGTCCATACCCGCTTCACGACGCAGCAGATCGACGCCTTCCGGAAGAAGTATCCCGGCGGCCGCGTGATCGCGCATCCTGAATGCACCTACGACGTCGTGATGGCGGCCGACGAGAGCGGGTCGACCGAATACATCATCAACACCGTCAAGAAGAGCCCTCCCGGCACCACCTGGGCCGTCGCCACCGAGGTCCACCTCGTCAACCGCCTGACCAACGACGTCGCGCCCGAGCGGACGGTCGTCACCCTCGATCCGTTCGGCTGCCTGTGCTCGACAATGTTCCGGGTCTCCCCGAATCACTTGCTCTGGATCCTCGAGGGGCTCGTCGAAGGCCAGGTCCACAACCACATCACCGTGCCCGACGACATCAAGCGCGACGCCAAGCTCGCGCTCGATCGCATGCTCGAAGTGAAGAGCTGAGCTCTTTCGACAGCCACACTCACGCCCGCTTCGCGGACGCCTCCGGCGCGTCACGAAGGCCACGAAGACGATCACGAAGGAGCTGTCGGGGCGCCGGCCTCCGGCCGGCGTAATGACGGGCACGAATCCAAAAACACAAGCCAGGCCGCCTTTCAAACCTGGCTTGTGTTTTCGGATTCGCGCCCGTCATACCGCGCGAGCGCGGCCCCGACAGCTCTGGCCCTGCCGTTAGCCATCCGGGAGTCTTCGTGTTCTTCGCGTCTTCGTGACTTCGTGCTAGCGCCGCAGGCGCCCCGCGGGAAGCGCGGGCGTGACGAGTGGCTGTCGTTGCTACCGAGTGATACGATCGCAGGTTGAAGGAGACACCAGAATGGCGCATGAAGTCCCACCGCTTCCCTACGATTACAACGCGCTGGAGCCGCACATCGACGAACAGACGATGCGGATCCACCACGACAAGCATCACGCCGCGTACGTCAACAACCTCAATGCCGCGCTCGAGAAGCATCCCGACCTGCAGAAGAAGAGCGTCGAGGATCTGATCAAGGGCATCAACAGTGTTCCCGAGGACATCCGCACCGCCGTGCGCAACAACGGCGGCGGCCACGTGAACCACACGATGTTCTGGGAAATCATGGGCCCGGGCGCCGGCGGCGCGCCGACCGGCGCGATAGGCGACGCGATCAAGTCTTCATTCGACAGCTTCGACGCGTTCAAAGAGCAGTTCGCCAAGGCCGGGACCACTCGCTTCGGTAGCGGGTGGGCGTGGCTGATCGACGCGGGCGGCAAGCTGGTGATCGAGAGCTCCGCGAACCAGGACAGTCCGCTGATGGAAGGCAAGAAGCCGCTGCTCGGCCTCGACGTGTGGGAGCACGCCTACTACCTGAAGTACCAGAACCGGCGTCCCGACTACATCACGGCCTGGTGGAACGTGGTGAACTGGAACGCGGTGAACAAGCGCTTCAAATAGCTCGACGCGCTCCGCGCGTCTCGCGGCTCGGTGCCGGGCTGCTGCGGCGACTTCGGTCGACTGGGGCGGCGCGTCGCGCGCCCGGCCGCGCACGGCGCGGCCCCTGAAGCCTGACGCCCGAAAGTGAGCGGCGAAGCCGCGAGCCCCAGAAGCCCACGCGAGGCGCTAGCGCCGAGCGTGCAGCGCGGCGAGGATCTCTTCGTGCGTCGGAAACTCGTCTTGCCGGTCGGCGATGAACGAGTAGCGGATGGCGCCGGTGGGGTCGATCAGGAACAGCGCGGGGCGGGCGATGTTCCATGACAGCAGCCCTACCGGGTGCCAGACGCCGTAGGCCTTCAGCACGTCGCGGGATTCGTCCACGAGGATGTTGAAGGGCAGCCCCGTCTCCTCGATATAGCGGCGCACGACGTCGGAGTCTTGCGCGACAACCGCAACGACCTGCGCGCCGAGCTTTGCGTATTCCGGGGAGTTGTGTGCCAGTTCACCGAACCGGCGGCGGCAGTTCGGTCACCAGGTGCCGCGGTGAAAGGCGAGCAGCACCGGGCCGCGCTGGAGGAATTCGGCGAGGGTGCGACGATCCCCCTTCTGCGTCGGAAGGTCGAACGATGGGGCGGTGGTGAGCGGAGACGTTCGCGCCATCAGAACAGCTTCACGTCGACGTGTTCGCCGGCTTCGACGATGTCGGTCTGGGCGGGGATCTCGAAATAGCCGTCGGCGAGCGACATGCTGGTGATGTCTCCAGACGCCTTGAATGCCGGGACGGCCATGCCGTTCTCAATCCTCACCGTATAGAACTGATGCCGCCCGGTCGTGGAGACGACCCGCCGTGAGAGCGGCAGTGAAACCGTGCGCGGCGTATGCGCCGGGAGCCGCGCCATCGCTCGAAGCATGGGCACCAGGAGCATATAGGCGTTGGAAAGGCACGACGTCGGGTAGCCGGGCAGGCCGAACACCGGTGTGTTCCCGATCTTTCCGAAGACGGTTGGCTTTCCAGGTTTCAGCGCGATGCCGTGGAAGATGACCTCGCCGGCGTGTTGCAGCGCGTCCATGATCAGGTCGCGTTCGCCGACGGAGCTTCCGCCCGAGAACACGACGATATCCGCCTCGGCCGCCGCCCGGATGGCGGCGACGAGTTCGGGCAGGCTGTCTGGCGCGACGGGAAGAGGAACCGCAACTCCACCGTGGCTGCCAATGATCGCGCTCAGCGTGAACTGGTTCACGTCGTAGATCTGGCCCGGTGCCAGTGATTGTCCCGGCTCGACGATCTCGTTGCCGGTCGAGAGCACCGCAATCCGCGGGCGCGCGTACACCTCGACGTCGAACACACCGACCGCCGCGAGCGCGCCGATGCGGCTCGGGTTCAGCACCTCGCCTTTCCCGACGATCGTCTGCCCGGCGGCGATGTCGGCCGCCCGCCTGCCCACATGTTGCTTGGGGTAGACCGGGGTGAAGATTCGGATCTCTCCGTCGGCGGCCTTTTCGGTTTCTTCGACCATGACGACGGAATCGGCGCCCGCAGGCATCGGCGCCCCGGTCGCGATCTCGATGCACTCACCGCGCTCGACCGAGCGTGTCGGCATCTGTCCGGTGTAGACCTTCTCGACGCATTTCAGCACGCGCGGCGCGTACGTCCCGGCGCCGAACGTGTCTTCCGCGATGACGGCAAAGCCATCCATCGCAGCGCGATCGAACGGCGGCACGTCGAGCGCCGCCACGGTGTCGGTGGCAAGCACGCGTCCCGTCGCGTCGCGCAACGGCACGCGTTCCGTTCGCTCGATCGGGCGAGCGGCCTCCAGCAAGATCGCCATCGCCTCGTCGAGCGGGAGCGTTTCCCGGATCGGACGCATGGCCGGCTGCTGGCTCATCGACTCAGCTCGCGAACGATGTGGCCGATTTCAGGAAGAATGAGCTTCATCATTCCAAGGCGAACGGCGTGTTCGGAGCCGGGGAGGCAGAAGACGGCGGTCTTGCCGATCGTGCCCGCGCAGGCGCGTGTCAGCATCGCGGCCGAACCGATTTCCTGGTAGCTGAGCGCGCGGAAGAGCTCGCCGAAGCCATCGAGACGTTTGTCGAGCACGTCCGCGAGCGCTTCATAGGTGCGGTCGCGGGAGGTGATCCCGGTGCCGCCCGTAGTGATGATCGCCTGGGCGATCGGCGCCCATCCCGTCACCGCGACACGCACCGCCTGCGGGTCGTCCTTCACGATCGCGCGGCCGCCGATCGCGTGGCCGCTGGTCGTGAGGAGCCCGGCAACGGTGTCACCGCTGATGTCGGTCTCTTCCGTTCTCGTATCGCTGATGGTGAGGATGAAACACCGCACGCTGGTCGGCGCGGCGCGTCGATGCTGCTCGCTGGACACCTGCTGATTATAGAATGCAGAAAATGCGCCAGACATCACTCTCGCTTGCCGCGGCCATCGTTGCGGTCACGACGCTGGCCGGTGCGCAGGCGTCTCGCGCCCTCGATAAAGAGGCGGAACGTTGGGTACAGGCGACGCTGAAGAAGCTCACGGTCGAGGAGAAGGTCGGCCAGATGATCGTCTCGTCGTTCCAGTCGAACTTCATGAGTACGGATTCCTCGGAGTTCGAGGAGTTGGTCACGGCGGTCCACGAGCAGAAGGTCGGTGGGTTTCACGTCTTCGGCGGTTCGGAACGTATCCCGCCGGTGCTGTTGAACACGACGTACGGCGCCGTGACGCTCGGCCAGCCGTACGTCGCGGCGTCGATCATCAATCGTCTGCAGGCGATCTCGCCCGTCCCGCTCCTCAATACCGCGGATTTCGAAGCCGGCGTGGGATTCCGGATTGCGGGCGCGACGGCGTTCCCGCGGTTGATGGCGTTTGGCGCCGCTCGCGATGAACGACTGGCGGAGGAAGCCGGCCGCGTGACCGGGGAAGAAGCGCGGGCGCTCGGCGTCCACGTGAACTTCGCGCCCGTGGTGGACGTGAACAACAACCCGCGCAACCCCGTGATCAACACCCGCTCGTACGGCGAGGATCCGCAGGCGGTCGGACGTCTCGCGGCCGCGTACATCCGCGGCATGCAGGCGGCCGGCGTTTCTGCCACGTTGAAGCATTTTCCCGGTCACGGCGACACCGACGTCGATTCCCACCTTGGGCTCCCAATCATCCGCCACCCGCGCGAGCGGCTGGACCAGATGGAGCTGGTGCCCTTTCGCGCCGGCGTGGCGGCGGGCGCCGACGCCGTCATGACTGCCCACATCGAGATGCCGGCGCTCGACGCCACGCCGAAGACCCCGACCACCCTGAGTCAGCCGATCATCCAGGGCCTGTTGCGGAAAGACCTCGGGTTCGGAGGTCTGATCTACACCGACTCGATGGGGATGGCCGGGGTGTCGCAGATGTACTCCCCCGGCGAAGCGGCGGTGCGCGCGGTCTCGGCGGGGAACGACGTCATCCTGCACTCGCCCAACGATCGCCTCGCGTTCGAGGCCGTGGTGGAGGCGGTGAAGTCGGGGAAGATCCCGGAAGCGCAGATCAACACGTCGGTCGAGCGCATCCTTCGCGCCAAGGCGCGCGCCGGTCTTCATCGCAACAAGGTCGTGAATCTCGACGCCATCTCCAACGTGCTGGGCACGCGCCGCAACCGTGCGGTCGCGGAAGAAGTCAGCCAGCGCTCGATCACCCTGCTGCGCGACACAAACAGCCAGGTGCCGCTGAAGCTCCCGCGCGACGCGCAGATCCTTTACTTGTCGGTGCTGGACTACCCGGGCAACTGGGGCATCTCGGCCCCCAGCCGCACCTTTATCCCTGAACTGCGCAAGCGCTGGCCGAACGTCACGTCGGTGGAGCTGTCGGACCGCACCACGCCGTCAGAGATCGAACTCGTGCGGGCGATGGCGGCGCGCCACGACGCGGTCATCGCGTCCGTGTTCGTGCGCGCCAGTTCCGCCAGCGGCCGGATGGATCTGGCCGAGCCGCTGACCCGGCTGCTTGGCGGCTTCGCCCGCGGCAAGCGTCCCTTCGTGACGGTCTTCTTCGGAAATCCCTACGTCGCGTCCTTCATTCCCGATCTGCCGGCCGTGATGCTCACCTACGACTTCTACGACCAGGCCGAAGCCTCCGCCGTCCGCGCGATCGCGGGTGAGGCGTCAATTGGCGGTCGTCTGCCAATTGAGTTGCCGGGCTACGCGAAGGTGGGATCAGGACTCGATCGCGCGGCCAATCGTTAGTCCTCCGAAGCCAAAAACAGCCTCAGAAGGTCCTGGGTTTTTAACGGACTGCGGTCTTGTGACGCCCTTCTCCGCTCTACAGGGTAGAGGGAAAATGTCATGGCAAACACACACCGCACCCGCCACCCGTTGGTCGGTCGCACCGTCACCGCCGGTCTCCTGGCGCTCGTCGCGCTGGCAGCCGGTTGCAACTCGAACACCACCGCACCAGCACCACCACCCGGACCGTCAGCAGCTCCGGTGGTCAGGAGCGTGACCGAGAGCCGCGGTTCAACCGGCGGCGGCGCAGTGGTGAAGATCGAAGGCACCGGCTTCCTCGATGGCGACGGAGGGGCCGTCGTGATCTTTGGCGGGGTTTATGCGTCAGGAGTCTCCCACAGCGGCACCTCGGTCATCTTTGCGACGGTTCCGGCGCACGCCGCGGGCTTGGTGGACGTTGTCGTCAGCAACCCTGACGGCCAGTCGGCACGTCTGGCCGACGCCTACACCTACGTCTCACCCGACTCCTTCGATCCCAACGGCGAGTGGAATGGTCAGACCGGGCAGGTGATATTTCGATTCACCGTTGAGAACAACAGGCTGACCACCGTCTCGTGCGGCACGTCGGGGACGGTGAGCTTCTCACCTGCGCCGTTGGTGAGCAACGGCGAGTTCGCGTTCTCTCGGGAAGATGGCGTCGCTATCGCCGGTCGAATGGTAACGGCCGGTTACGCAATCGGGACCATCAACCTCGGCCCCGTGTACGAACTCCGATTGGTACGCGAAGCTGGCGTCATTTCACTGATCGGTCGGCACACAGGCGTTTGATCGCCGATCGCAGTTCGTCGACCGGTGCCAGCTTGGACATGAAGGCCGAGGCCCCCACCGCGAAGGCGCGTTGCCTGACCTCTGGATCGCTCATCGCCGTGAACACGATGACTTTCGCCGCGGGGTTCGCCTGCATGATCTGGCGACACGCCTCCAATCCGTCAAGGGTCGGGAGGTTCACGTCGAGCACGATGACGTCAGGGCGGAGGCGTCGTACGGCCTCGAGCAATGCGCCGCCGTCCTCGACGACCCCCACGACGGCGAAGTCCAATGTCAGCAACCGGGAGAGGGCTTTCGCCATTCCGGGGTCGTCGTCCGCAACGAGGACGCTGGGTCCGGTGAACAACATCAACCTCCGTCGACGGCGTCCGCGAGCGAGGCGATCGTCGTGATCAGCGCCCTGGCGTCGACGGGTTTCCAGAAAAACTCGGTACACCCATTTTGCTCGGCACGTTCGCGAATTGACGCCTCGCGACTGGCGGTCGTGACGATGATCGGTGGGGCAGTGCCCGCCGCCTGTAAGCGACGCTGCAGATCGAGGCCCGATATGCCGGGGAGCCGCACGTCGAGGACGACGCACAGCGGCGCCGGTGAAGCGTCCAGGTAGGCTTCCGCCGATTCGTAGAGGGCTGGCTCGAATCCCCCGGCCCGCAGCAGGCGGCCTAGCGCGGTACGCGATGGCGCATCATCTTCGACGACCGCCACGAGTCGATTAGGCATGACCGTTAATCGCCTGACGACGGAGGGTGACCGTGAAGGTCGCGCCCCCTTCGGGATTGTTCTGCGCGTTGATGGTGCCGCCGTGAGCGTCCACGATGGTCCGCACGATCGTCAGGCCTATCCCGAGGCCGTGCGATTTCGTCGTGACGAAGGGGGCGAACAGCGTGCCGTTGATGGGCTCCGGCAAACCTGTTCCAGTGTCGTGCACTGAGACGTCGGCATCGTGGGCCCTGACGTCGCTTCGTATGGTGACCTGACGCCTGGACGGCGGGGTCTCGGCCATGGCGTCCATCGCGTTCATCACCAGGTTCACAAACACCTGCTGCAAGAGCACTTCGTCGCCGCTGATGATGCAAGGACTCGAGGACAGATGAACGTTCACCTTGACCTGCCGCACTCTGGTGTCGTGGGCCACGAGGGTCAGGCTCTCGGTGACGACGCCATGAAGATCGATCGGTTTCCTGTCGATCTGATGACTGCGGAGCATGGAACGATGGCGATCGATGATCTGCGTGGCGCGCGTGCCTTGGGCCTGAATATCCGACAGAATTTCTCCTATCGTCTCGGACGTCGCGGGATTGGCGGTGACCATCATCTGAAGCGCGTGCGCGTTGTACATCATCGCACCAAGCGGCTGACCCAGTTCATGGGCCATCGAGCTGGTCAGTGCCGACATTGTCTGCCGCCGACTGGCGTCGGCGGCGAGTGCCAGGTTCTTTCGGCTCTCCATCTCGGCTCGCTGCCGTGCGCGGCGCTGGTACAGCATGCCCGATAATCAGGAGGGATTGAATGGCCAGCGCGGCGGCTGCGCCCAGCACCGTCAGCCTGTATTCCTGCCACAAGGCTCGGACGGCGATAGCGCAAGACGCTGCCCGGCGGTAACCGACTCTCGGGAACGCCCCACCGCTCCAGCTCGCGCCAATCGAATACCGATTGCCCTGGCGTTTGCACCGGCACGCTGAGGCTTGCTGGCGGCGCGCCGCTGCAAGATTCGAATCGCCGCGTCCGCGCCGTGGCGTGCATGCTCGTCGATGGCCATCAGCCGTCCTCCGACGACTCCAAAGCCCAGGTACGGGCTCTGCACTCCAAACAAGGGAGCATTCGCTGTCGTCTTCAGATCGGCGAGCACTCGCTCGTCGGCATACACCCAGCCCTGCGCGTCCGATCCGAATGCGAGATAGAAGATCGCCGATTGGCTGGGTAGGTTGGCACAGCGGCGCAACATCTCAGGAAGAGACAGATTGTCGGACCAGACAAACGTCAGGCGGTTGTGAAACCGCTTGAACTCCCCCTCCAACTCCCGACGCCAGAATCTTCCCAGTTCGCCGGACCCCACCACCATGAACACCTGCTTCGTCCCGGGAAGGAGCTGCAGGATGTCATCGACGAGTCCAGGAAAATCGTTGCGGACCGCGACGGCAGCTTCGTTTTCCCGAAGTGGCGCGCTGCCCAAATAGCGCTGATCGACCGCCGTGAGCAAGAGCGGGACTTCGGGAAACAGCTGCCGTCGATGCTTGCGCGCGAACGCCGACGCGGGGCCGGAGACTGTCACGATGAGGTCCGGCTTGCGGCCGTCAGCAAAGAGAGATCGAATGTAGTCGACGACCGCTTGTTCAGGCGCACCGACAAACCCGAACGGACCTACGACGACCTGGACGACGTTGACAGGCCTTCCCGCACGCTGGTCGAGTTCTATGCCGAAGTTGCTGGTGAAGTGGTCGACAACCAGGTTGCCGCGATCGAACGATTGCAGCATCAGCACCTGTTGTACAGCAGGCTGCGCCTCGACCGGCGCCGCACCGAGCACCAGCAAGCCGACAAGCGCTGCGGACGGGAGTCCACCACACACGCTGAGCCGGGACGACAACGACACATTTGGCCACAACAACACGCTATTGCCCTATGACTGTGGATGTTATACATCTTCGCCTTCGAAGCATGAACTTGTTGATCGCCTCGCTCCTGTTCCTGTTGTGCTTGCCGACGCCCGCACTCGCACAGGGGACGGGCGAGGTTTCCGGTTCCGTCTACGACCAGACTGGCGCCCCGCTGGCCAGTGTTCGGCTGACGATCCGAGGTGTGACGGATCGTCACGCCGAATCGAGCCGCGTTGGCGCCTTTGCGTTTCAGGGCCTTCCGGAAGGGGAGTATGAGATTTCTGCAGCACTGAGCGGGTTTGAGCCACAGCGTCGAGCGCTGCGCGTGCGACTGGGCGAACGGGTCACCCTGTCGTTCACCTTGCAGGTCGCGCTCGCGGAAGAAACGATTGTCACGGCGGCGAAGGTGGGCGCGCGCGATGTACAAGCGCTGCCGATGGCTATCAGTGCCGTATCGAACGCGGAACTCGGACGCTTGGGCACCCACACCGTGGGCGAGGCAGCGGCGCTCGCACCATCCGTCACGTTCTCCCAGAACGCCGGTTTCGGCCAACTGACGATCCGCGGGATCGGCGCAAACGTTCTGTACGCGGGGACCGATCCGAGTTCGGCGATGTACCTCGACGGCGTCTACCTCGCTCGACCGGCCATGGAGTTCGTCCAGTTTCTCGACTTGGATCGGATCGAAGTGCTGCGCGGGCCCCAGGGCACCCTGTACGGACGCAACGCCGTCGGAGGGGCGATGAACCTGATACCCAAGCCGCCCACAAACGAATTCCAGATCGCCGCGGATTTCAACGCCGGAAACTTCGGCGCGCTGCGCGCCAACGCGCGGATCAGCGGTCCGCTCAAACGCGACAGACTCATGGGGAGCCTCTCATTCGCGCGGGGTGTGCGCGATGGCTACGTTCGGGACCTCGAACATCCTGACCACCTGCTCGGCGGCGACGATGTCTCGGCGGCGCGGGGCCAGCTGCGCGTCGTCTTCGATCGCCGCACGAATCTGCTGCTGTCAAGCGACGTCGACACTCAGCGTGGAACGCCGCTGACCTTCAACAAGGTGCTGGCCGTGAAGCCGGGGTTCGCTGTCGACAATCCGGCCGATCTGCACGACGTTCGCGCCTCGGTGCTCGCCTGGAATCGCACGCGTCATTCCGGGGCGAGCGCGCGGCTGACGATGGCGCTGACGCCATCCACCACCCTGGTCAGCCTGACAGCCTTTCGAACGCTGGACTTCGAATTCTTCGTGGACGCCGACATGACCGAACTCGACCTGGTGACGACTCACAATCACGAGCGGCAGGATCAGTTGTCGGAAGAGCTGACGATCTCGCACCAGGGGTCCAGGCTGACGTGGGTGGCCGGTATGTTTCTGTTCGACGAAGACGATCGGCAGACGTTCTGGGTCGATCAGCCGGTGGCACGACTCCAGGTTCAGCTCGACCCGCGTGTCGACGCGGCCAGCCGCGCCGTCTTCGGACAGGCGACCGTCGGATTGACGTCCCGTTTCTCGGCAACCGGCGGCCTTCGTTACACGCACGAGAGGAAGGACATCGCCAACGCCGGGGGACGGTACAGCCTCGATATTCCGGGTCTTGCGGTTCCCGGCTCGGTCTACGGCTATTCCGATTCGATTGAGCACAGCGCCTGGACACCCAAGATCGGCCTCGAGATGAAGCTGCCGCAGGGCGCCCTCGGTTACATGTCGGCGACGCGTGGGTTCAAGAGCGGCGGTTTCAATCTCTCGTCGACGGTGGCGGGGCGCGGCTATGCGCCAGAGTTTGCCTGGAGCTACGAAGCCGGATGGAAAGGCACACTGATCGGCGGTCGTTCCCGTCTCGACGTGTCTGCCTTCGTCATGGACTACACGAACCTGCAGGTGCAGACCCCCATCGGGATCGGGGTCTTCGACATCCGCAATGCGGCCTCCGCGACCATTCGTGGGGTTGAAGTGGCGACCACGTCCCGGCTCGGGTCCGGCTTCGAAGCCGGGGGCCATGCGACCTGGCTTGACGCTACCTACGATCAATACATCGCGGTCGCCAATAGTGGCGTCACCGGCGACGTGGCGGGCAACCGCTTGAACAACGCCCCGGAATGGGCGGGACGTTTGTGGATCGAGTGGAGCGGCGACATCGGCGACTCGCGACGTTGGTCGCTCGCCGCTGACGCGACGGCGCAGTCGACGGTGTTCTACACCCCGTTCAACGACAACATCCAGCGACAGAGTCCGTACGGCCTGCTCGGTGCTCGCGCCGAATACGGTCCCAGCAATCGGCGCTGGGCGATCGCCGCCTACACCCGGAACCTCACGAATACGAACTTCGTGATGGCGACCTTTGGGACGTCTCCCGCCGCCTTTGGCGGCCGTCCAGGCCCCTCCCGTCAATTCGCCGTTGAATTCAACGTGCGCAAGTGAAACCGTCCCGTTGTCCGTTGTCCGTTGTCCGTTGTCCGAGGTTCGGGTGCTCGGGATTCGGAATGCTGTGGGGATTAGCGAAGGATGGCTTGCCAACCGTAGCTCACGCGAGCGCAGGAAACGTGAGCGAAGGATGGCGCGCCCTGCAAGACTCGAACTTGCGACCTCCTGGTTCGTAGCCAGACGCTCTATCCAACTGAGCTAAGGGCGCGTTAGGGCACGACCGCGTTCCCTCTGAGGGGGAATCGGCCGTAATCTGAAACCCTGAGTATATCAAATCACCGGGCGGCGAAGAACCCGGCGGTCTTGTCGAGAAACGCCTTCGCCGCCTCGGGATCACCCCATCCGGTCACCTTCGTCGGCTTCCCCTGGTGCTTCTTGTAAGCGTCGAAAAACTGCGTCATCCGACGTCGATCGTCCTCCGTCAGCTCGTGCGTCGGACGCCCCTGCGCGTCGAGCAGCGAGATGATCACCTTGGAATCCAGATCGCCGGTATCGCTCATCTCCATCAGTCCGACGATGCGGCCGCGGACCACCGTTCCGCCGTCGATCGCAGGCCCGAGCACCAGCACGTCGGCAGGATCGCCGTCGTACGACACGGTCTGCGGCAAGAACCCGTAGTTGATCGGGTAGCCGCCGAGCTCCGAGGGGATCACGCGATCCACCTCGCGACGGTTCAAGGGAATCCGGAACTCCCACTTCTGCGACTCGCCGCGCGGGATCTCGATGTAGCCGTTGATGGTCCCGTCGGCGTTCCGCGGCGACACGTCGCGCCACACGTGCTCCGGGTACTGCTTCGCCGCTTCCAGGTAGGTCTTGACGCGCTGCTCGAGGCCGGCCGGCGCCGGTGGCAGCGACTGGCGTGCGGGTGCGGCTTGGTTGCAGCCGGCGAGGACGAGGGCGCAAAGCAAATACACACGCTGAATGCGCATATGCGAGGATATTCGCACGTCCCGACTGCATGCCTGACATTCCGATCGAATTCGTCCTCTTCGCGCTCACTCTCGTCTGCGTCGCCGTTTTCCACCACAGGACCTTCGAAGTGGCGGTCACCGGCCTCATCGTCATCACCCTCTTCAAGCTGGCGTTCACGCAGTTTGGCGATCATGCCGGCCTCGCGGGCCTCGGCCTCCATCTCCGGCACGAATGGGTGACGATCGCCAACCTCGGTGGACTGCTTGCTCGGCTTCGCGGTGCTCTCGGCGCATTTCGAACAGAGCGACGTGCCCAAAGAGCTGCCGCGCTTCCTGCCATTGGACTGGAAGGGACCGTTTGTTCTGCTGGTGATGGTGTTCGTGCTGTCGTCGTTTCTCGACAACATCGCCGCGGCGTTGATTGGCGGAGCCATGGCGCACGCCCTGTTCCCGAAGGTTCACATCGGCTACATAGCCGGCATCGTCGCGGCCTCCAATGCCGGGGGGTCCGGTAGCGTCGTCGGGGATACGACGACGACGATGATGTGGATCGACGGCGTCGCGCCGGGAGCGGTGCTTCACGCCTACGTCGCCGCCGTCGTTGCGCTGTTCGTGTGCGGAATTCCCGCCGCGATCCAGCAACACAGGTGGGCGCGCATGGTACGGACGGCGCTCGACAGCATCAGGATCGACTGGGCACGCGTGATGATCGTCGCGTTTATCCTGGCGACCGCGATCGCAGTCAACGTCACGGTCAACGTGCGGTTCGGCGAACATGCCGACGCGCTGCCATTCCTCGCGATGGGCGTGTGGGCCGCCATCCTCCTTGCGGCGCCGATCCGGCGGCCCGACTGGAACGCCTTCAGGTCATCGATGAAGGGAACGATTTTCTTGCTCTGCCTCGTGCTCGCGGCTTCCATGATGCCGGTTGAAAAGCTTCCCACTGCATCGTGGAAGGTGGCGATGGGCCTGGGGTTCGTGTCTGCCGTCTTCGACAACATTCCGCTCACGGCCCTGGCGCTCGAACAGGGAGGCTACGACTGGGGGATGCTTGCGTATTCGGTCGGGTTCGGCGGCTCGATGATCTGGTTCGGATCCTCGGCCGGCGTCGCGATCACCAATCTGTTCCCGGAGGGGCGGTCGGTCGGGCAGTGGCTGAAGCATGGCTGGCACGTAGCCGTCGCCTACGTCGTCGGCTTCCTGGTGCTTCTGGCCACACTTGGCTGGCAACCTACATCCATGCGTAATAAGCCAGCCTCACCTCAGCCGCATATTGCCTCAAGTGCCGCCGAGGCCGTAGAATTAAGGGTCTTGCAGTGAGGCGTGGGCACGACTAGGTACATGCGCAGGGCGCTCGAGCTGGCGCGCCTCGCGCGCGAACGCGGAGAAGTGCCCGTTGGCGCGGTCGTCGTGCTCGATGACCAGGTGATAGGCGAGGGCTTTAATCAGCCGATCACCGCATCCGATCCCACGGCGCACGCGGAAATCGTCGCGCTGCGGGACGCCGCGAAACGGGTAGGCAATTACCGTTTGAGCGGCGCAACGCTCTACGTGACGATCGAGCCCTGCCAGATGTGCGTCGGCGCGATGGTTCACGCGCGGGTCGCAAAGGTCGTCTACGGCACGCGCGAGCCGAAGGCCGGAGCGATCGAATCAGCCATGCGTGCGCACGAGCATCCAGCCCTGAATCACCGGCTGGACGCCGAAGGCGGCCTCCTCGAAGAAGAGTGCCGCGCGGTGATTCAAGAGTTCTTCGCAAGCCGCCGCTAGGGACTCGAAGTAATCGGAGTAACACGGAGAGGTACCGAAGTGGTCGTAACGGGGGCGCCTCGAAAGCGTCTTGCCGGGTAACCGGCACGGGGGTTCGAATCCCTCCCTCTCCGCCACCCTTTACTAAGAGCCTGCCTACCGGCAGGCTCTTTCTTTTTGCCCCCCAGCACGCGAGCGCCGCGTTCCTCGCGGACAAAACCCACGACATTCTCGGCGGACTCTCGGGACTCCTTCTCGGCGGCTCTCGTACGATCATGGCCATGGAACGAAGCCGGAGAGGCGAGGCGTGGCTCGGCTGGCTGCCTGCCGTACTACTTGCCACCTTCGGCGTCGCCGTAGGGGCCATGACTGATGCCGACCGCGACGGTCACTCCGCAAAACATCTGGAAGCGATCCACCTCACGTCGGAGGGCGTGCCAATGATCGCTGGAGCGAAATACGGGCACACAAACCTCATCGCGAAGGACTGGCGAAACTTAGCGCGCTTCTACCAGGAGCTGTTTGGCTGCGTTCCCGTGCCACCGGAGCGCGACTTCAGAGGACCGGATCTCGAGCGTGGCACCGGAATCCGAGACGTCGAGTTGCGCGGCGTGCACCTGCGGCTGCCGGGCCATGGTGCGGATGGGCCGACGCTCGAAATCTTCAACTACAACATCTTGCAGGACAAGCTCGGCACTGCGGTCAACCGCCTTGGATTTGGGCACATTGCGTTCGTCGTTGACGACGTCCCCTCGGCGCGCCATGCCGTGCTCGCCGCTGGCGGGCGACCGCTTGGGGAAGTCGTGACGCTGACGACCGCCGCCGGATCGAAGGTGACGTGGGTGTATGTGACGGATCCAGAAGGAAATGTGATCGAACTTCAGTCCTGGTCGAAATAGCCGCGTCTTGCGTCGACCCGCCCAGTTGTGGCAGAACGTCCTGAGCCCATGGGTAACTGTGTGCGGTTCGATCGGTTTCGATTCGATATGGAGGCAGGGCGTCTCTGGGCTGGCGAACAGGAAGTGCGCCTCACGCCGAAGGCGGCCGCCGTGATGACGACGCTGGTCGCACGCGGCGGCGAACCAGTGTCCAAGGAAGACCTCTTCGCCGCTGTCTGGCCAGACACCGTTGTGAGCGACGATGCGTTGACGACGTGCATCGTCGAGCTGCGCCGCGCCCTCAAGGACGACGCCAGGCAGCCGCAGTTCATCGAAACACGGCATCGCCGCGGGTATCGGTTCATCGCGGCCGTGAATACGTCGGCCCCCGCGGGGACTGCCGGCGTCATCGCCGAGCTCGCTGAGTCGTCGCCGATCTCGGTCATCGCCGTCCTGCCTTTCGCCGACATGAGTTCCGAGCGCGACCAGGACTACCTGTGCGAAGGGATCGCGGAGGAACTGATCAATGCGCTCACCAACGTGGAAGGACTGCGTGTGGCGGCGCGCACGGCGTCCTTTCGTTTCCGCGACATCGGCGCGGACGTCCAATCCGTGGGCAGGCATCTCGGGGTGAGTGCGTTGCTCGAGGGCAGCGTGCGCAAATCCCACAACAGATTGCGCGTGACCGTGCAGTTGATCGAGGTGGCCACCGGCTATCACCGCTGGTCGCAGCGGTTCGATCGAAACTTCGACGACGTGTTCGCGATTCAGGACGAGATCGCGGAGCGCGTGGTGCTCACGCTGCGCGGCGGCGTCCTGAGTCCGCGTGAACAGGAGTCCATCCGTCGTCCCCCCGCGAAGACCGAAGCCTACGAGTACTTCCTCCGAGGTCGACAGTCGCTCCCCCGCCAGACGCGGGAGGGCCATACGAACAGCATTCGCATGTTCGAGCGCGCCATCGCCATCGACGACACTTACGCGCCCGCGTATGCCGGCCTGGCGATGGCGCATGCGGCGCTCTATGAATGGTTCGGGTCGGCCGACGCCGATAGAACTGCCGCGGAACAGGCAAGCGAGCGCGCATTGGCGCTCGCGCCGAATCTGGCGGATGCGCACGTCGCCCGAGGGTGCGCGCTGACCCAGTCGCGGCGCTATGAGGAAGCCGCCCTGGTCTTCGAGGCCGCCCTCGAACTCAATAAGAACCTGTTCGAGGCGTACTATTACTACGCGCGATCGAGCTTTGCGCGTGGCGAGATCGCGCAGTCGGCCGACCTGTTTCAAAAGGCCGCCGCGGCGCGACGCGAGGACTTCCAGAGCCCACTTCTCGCAGTCCAGTCGCTGCAGATCATCGGACGCGAAGACGAGGCGCGCGAGCTTCGGCGCGAAGGTATCCGACGGGTGGAGCGAGCGCTCGAGCTCAATCCAACCGATGCCCGCGCGCTCTCCTTGGCACCCTTGAATCTGCTCGAGGAGGGCCACGCCGAGCGAGCCCTCGAGTGTTGCGCGCGCGCGCTGACACTCTATCCGGACGACATGAGCACGCTGATCAACGGCGCCTGTCTCTACGCGCGCCTGGGTCAGAAGGATCGCGCGTTGGACCTGCTCGAGAAGGCCGTCGCGCGACACGGGGCCCAGCGAGACTGGATCGAGCACGATCCCGACTACGATAGCCTTCGAGACCATCCACGGTTCTTGCAGCTGCTGGCGCGACTGAAGTAGCGCTGCCCGCCAGGTCTCGCCAGTCGTCTTCCTCACGGACAAAGCCCACCACATTCTCGGCGCACTCTCAGGACTCGGCACCTGGGCCTCTCATACGCTCGACACTAGGAGAAACAAACATGTACACGAGCAAAATATTCACTACCGCGTTGGTATGCGGCGTACTGGCGACAAGCGGCCTCGAGGCCCAAGCGAAAGAGTCGAGTGCGACGGTCGTCCGGAAATGGAATCGGTTGCTTCAGGACACCCTGTCGCCGCCGGGCAATCCGCTGACGCCCCGCCTTTACGCCATGACGCACATCGCGATGTTCGACGCGATCAATGCGATCGAGCGCGAGTTCACGCCATATCGCGTTCGAGTGCCGTTCAACGCCGGCGGCTCGCCTGAGGCGGCGGCCGCGCAGGCCGCTCACGATGTGCTCGTTGTCCTCAATCAGTCCGCGGCTGCGGAGGTATGACATGGCGCTTGCCGAGGATCTCGGCGAACGTCCGTCAAGCTTCGTCCGCCGCGGTGCAGAGATTGGCGCCTTCGTGGCGAAAGAGATTCTGGCGTGGCGCCAGAATGACGGCTGGATCGTGCCGCAGACTCCGCCCTACTCCGAACCGCCCTTCCCGGGGCGGTGGCAGCCGACCCCCCCGGCCAATGCCAACGCCACGTTCACTCATCTCCAGCACGCGGCGCCGATGGCGACGCTCTCGGCGACGCAGTTCCTGCCGCCGCGCCCGCCGTCGCTGACGAGCGAGCGCTACGCCGCTGACTTCAACGAGGTGAAGCTGCTGGGGAAAGTCGATAGCACGGCGCGGACCGCGGAGCAGACGACCATCGCGCGGCTCTGGTCAGGGGTCGATACGACCACTGGCTTCTTCGCCGTCTGGAACAACGTGGCGGGCGACGTGGTCGAGGCGCGCCATCTGTCGCTCGTCGAAGCCGCCCGCCTGTTCGTACTCGTGAACGTGTCGATTCACGACGCACTCCAAACCACTCAGGCGAGCAAGTTTGTCTACGGCCTCTGGAGGCCGGTCAGCGCGATTCGTGCCGCCGACACGGATTTGAACGCCGCGACCGATCCGGATCCCGCGTGGCTGCCCTTGATTACCACCCCTCCGTATCCCTCGTATGCCGGCAACCTGGCGACAATCGGGGCCAGCGCGGCGCGCACGCTCCATCTCGCGTGCGGCACGAACGATATGCCGGTGGCCGTCACGTGGAAGGGATCTGGCGAGCTGCCCGATGTCACGCGACACTTCGACGGTTTCTGGCAGGCCGCCGAGGAGGAGGCGATGGCCCGCATCTATGGCGGCATTCACTACCGATTCGACCAGGACGCCGGCCAACAGGTGGGACGCTCGGTCGCCGAGTTCGTGTTCGCCAACTTCATGACCCCCCGCTAGCTGGAGGCTTTCATGTTCGGGACCTTCTCGAGGATGCTTTCCGCGTTCGTCACCGTGGTGCGGTGGTGCTCGTCACCGCGGGCACCGTCGCCCGCCACGAGAACCGGTCGGCTGCGCAGACTGGCACGCAGGTCGTGCTGCTCGGGACCGGAACTCCTCCTGCCGATCCCGATCGGTCGGGACCGGCGACCGCGGTCGTCGTCAACGGCACTCCCTACCTGGTGGACGTTGGTGCTGGCGTCGTACGTCGGGCGAAGTTGGCGGTCGTGGAAAGGGGCGTCGCGGCGCTCGAACCTGTCAACCTGCGCGTGGTGTTCGTCACGCACCTGCATTCCGACCATACCGTTGGATATCCGGATCTGATTCTCACGCCGTGGGTGCTCGGACGGCGTGTCCCGCTCGAGGTCTACGGCCCCCGCGGTATCACGGCGATGACCACTCATGTGCTCGAAGCGTATCGTGCCGATTTCGACACGCGACTGAAGGACCGGCACCTCTATACGCGCGCGCATCCGGAAGGCCATGCCGTGAACGCGCACGAAGTCCGTGCCGGTGTGGTCTACAAAGATGCCAACGTCACGGTGACGGTGTACCCGACGAAGCACACGATGGAGAGCTACGGGTATCGGTTCGACACGGCGGACCGAAGCATCGTCATCTCGGGCGACACGAATCCCACACAGGCGACCATCGATGCCTGCCGTGGGTGTGACGTGCTCGTCCATGAAGTCCTGACGCAGGACTGGCTCGGGAGGCGGCCCGACTTCCAGCGGTACGCGTCACAGTTCCACACGACGACACCACAACTCATCGAGTTGGCGACCAAGGCCAAGCCGGGGCTCCTGATTCTTTATCATGCGTCTTTGTCGATCCGGCCTGTCGTGGACTCGGAGCGCTCAACGATTGCCACGGTGCTGCGTGAAATGTCGCCCTATGCGGGACGGGTCGTCGTAGGTCGCGATCTGGACGTCTATTGAACGACCGCGCGCATCTGGGGATGCCGCCAGCTTCTTGCCAGGGGTGCGCTCTTCGTTCATCCAGTTTCAGTCCAGCAATAAATCATTCGGCGAGAGGTGGGCTCAGAATCGCCAGAACAGGCCGGCCGCGATGTTGGTGAGCGTGGACACGCCGCTCCCTGAGAACGTGCGAAAGCCGGTCAGTGCGGGACCGGTCAACGTGGAGGTCCCGATGACAGTCACGCCTTGCCCCGTCACGGGGAGGGTCGAGTTGCTGAACATGATGGTCGTGGGTGCGAGGAACATGAAGCGGCCGGCCGGAAGTCCCCCCATCACGACGTTTGGCGTGGCGTCGAGGGTCGTGCCCGCGGTGTTCTTGCTGAGAGACACGCGGGCGTCGAGCCGGATGCCCCAGCGTGGCGAGACGTTGTACTTCACGCCACCGCCCAGGATGCCGGCCACCGTGTGGGCGTCGCGCGCATCCCTCACCGTCACGGTGTCGGACTCGTTCATCGGGGCGCCCACCGACAGGAACTGATAGTTCCCCGCCAGCGTGGCGCTGGGCATCCCGCCGATCGTCGAGATCAGGCTCGCACCGACGGTCGCATAGGGGATGACGTCCCCGCTCGTCCGCAGATTGATGAGGAGCGCACCGCTGGTCGAGAGTTGATGGCTGCTTCCGGGTTCGAGTGCGGCGACGGATGTGACGCTGTTCAGCACGCGGTTCACGTTGATGGCGAGTCCACTGGGCACCAACAACCCGCTGAAGGCCGGGATGAAACTCGCCCGCGTCGCTTCGATCGCGTCGCTGTTTGCCCGCGTGATCTGAGCCGCGCCAGGTTGTAGTCGACGCTCAGCTCGGCGCTGAAGCCGTGGCGTCAGCACGCGGCTGACGCGGGCGCCGATGCTCCCCCCGCGCCGCTCGGCGCCGAGCGACCTGCCGAGTACGGGATCAAGCGTGGCGAGACGTCCTGCAAACTGCGCCTGATTGTTCGCCACCAGGGTGTCGGCAAGCCCGTTGAAGATGCTGGCCCCATCGCCGAAGTACCAGGACGACTGGCGCCGTGAAGCATGGACGGCTGGCCCCAGGGCGGGCACGTTGCTGACGCTCGTGAACAGTTCGCCTTGTGCGGGCAGACTCACCGTTCCACCCGTCGGATTGGTGGGCAACATCCCCCCGCCGTGGAACTCGACCTCCCACTTGCCAGAAGCTGCCGACTGCCCCGCCGCGGGTGTGGCAAAGACAGCGGCCAGGCACACAACGAGCGCGCAGAAAACATTGCGGGTGCACATGATTTCGGTTCCTTCTGACAAAGGTGACCTCGATCTCCCTTCAAGATGAGGCCTGGGCGGGGCCGCCACACCTCCCACGTGCGCCTTGACTGGCTAGGCCGAAGCCCCCAGAATCGGCGGGAAGCACGACAATATTCCCCAACCCTTAACGCGTAGGATTTGCCTCGGCTGTGTCACGGCCGAAATGAGGTAGCCGATGAGCGCTCGGGCCGAAGCCTCGCCTGGAGAGGTGACACGTCTGCTCCAAGCGTGGTCAGCCGGGAATCTGAACGCTCAGGAGGTGCTGCTGCCCCTCGTCTACGCTGAGCTTCGGCAGCGCGCCGCGGGCCATCTTCGCCGTGACCGGAAGGGCCACACACTCCAGCCGACCGCGCTGGTGCACGAAGCCTATCTGCGGCTCGTGGGCCAGCGAGAGGTCGATTGGCAAAGCCGCACGCATTTCTTCGCGCTGGCGTCGCGAATGATGCGCCGGGTTCTCGTGGATCACGCCCGCGCTCGCGCGGCGGCGAAACGTCCGGACGCCGCGCTCCGGGTGATGCTGGACGGCGACTTCGCGATCGTCGCCCCTCGCGGGTGCGATGTGCTCATGTTGGACCAGGCATTGTCGGAACTCGCTCACCTCGACCAGCGGCAAAGCAGCATCGTCGAGCTGTGTTACTTCGGAGGGCTCACTGAGGAGCGAAGTCGCGGGTGCCGTGTCGGTATCCCGATCGACTGTGGCGAGAGAGCTGAGAAGTGCGAAGGCGTGGCTCTACCGCCGCATGACGTCGGGCCGTCCACAGGAATCGACGTGAGCGAGGCCGAGCGCTGGACGCGCGTGAAAGAGATTTTCGATGCGGTGGTCGCCGGTCGTGTCGAAGACCGCGCGACCCTCGTACGTGACATGTGCGGCGATGACCGAGCGTTGCAGGCCGATGTCGAATCGCTCCTGGCCGCCGATGCCGGCAACGGATCGGTCTTCGAACAGTCGGTCGATCGCGACATGCGCGGACGTGTGTTCAGCGCGGTCGCAGGCGTCCTCGACCACCAGACGCCCGCGCTTACGCCGGGCGGGCGTTTCGGAACGTACGAGATTACCGGACTGCTCGGCGCGGGCGGCATGGGCCTGGTCTATCGGGCCCGCGACACGACGCTCGGCCGCGAGGTCGCGCTCAAGATCCTGCCCGACCTCTGGCTGGCCAATCCCGACCGACGCGCACGCTTCGAGCGCGAGGCGCGCGTCCTGGCGTCGCTCAACCATCCCAACATCGGGTCGATTTACGGCGTTCATGAGGGCGAGCCTTCTCAGGTTCAGGGCTGGCGGTCAAAGCGCTGGTCTTGGAGCTGGTCGAAGGCGAGACGCTCGCCGACCGAATCGCCCTCCACGCCCAGCCGTCGGCATCGCGACGTGGGCTGCCCATCGACGATGTCGTGGGCCTCGCGAGTCAAGTGATCGAGGCGCTCGAAGCGGCGCACGAGCGCGGCATCGTGCACCGCGACCTCAAACCGGCCAACATCAAGATCACACCCGCGGGGCGCGTAAAGGTGCTCGACTTCGGCCTTGCCAGGGCGATGAGCGGCACCGGCAGCGGCCCCGAGATTGCGCATTCACCGACGAACACCGTGGGTGGCACGAAGGACGGCGTTCTGCTCGGGACCGCGCCGTATATGAGCCCCGAACAGGCGCGCGGACGGACGGTCGACAAGCGCGCTGATATCTGGGCGTTCGGCTGTGTGCTCTACGAGATGCTGACCGGCTCGCCGGCGTTCGCGGGGGACGGCGTCGCCGAGGTACTCGCCAACGTGATCAAAACGGAGCCCGATTGGAGTGCTCTCCCGGCAGACACACCCGCGGCGCTGCGTCTGTGCGTGCAGCGTTGCCTGCAGAAAGATCTCCGGCAGCGGCTCCACGATATCGCCGACGTGCGTCTCGCGATGGAGGGCGCCTTCGAGCAGCCGACCCGCGACAGCGACTCGACGCCACGCGGCGGGCCCGCTCATGCGCGACTCGCCTACGCCGGCTGGGCGATCGCGATCGTGGCGATCGCCGGCGCGTTGGCGATCGTCGCCTTTGGCCCTGACGCGCCAGCGGAAGTCGCCGAAACTCGTCTGGAGATTGTGACCCCTCCGGCAGTCGATCCGCTGTCGCTTGCGATCTCCCCCGATGGCCGCAGCGTGGTTTTCCAAGCCGGACAGGATCTGCCGAAGCTCTGGCTTCGCCCGCTCGACTCTCAGGAGGCGCGCCCGCTGGCGGGCACCGAGGGCGGGTTCTATCCGTTCTGGTCGCCAGACAGCCGGTCGCTCGGGTTCACCACGGGTGGTGCGTTGAAGCGAATCGATCTCGCCAGCGGCCTCGTGCGCACGCTGGCCACACGCAACTTCGCTGGGGGGGCATGGAACGTCGATGGAACGATCCTGATCGGCAGTGTCATCGGACCGCTCTATAGCATCCAGTCCGACGATGGCACGGTCAAACAAGTGACCAACCTGCTGGAAGGGCAGACTAGTCACCGCTGGCCACAGTTCTTGCCGGATGGCCGATTCCTGTTCTTCACCTTGGGAGCTCCTGACGTCCGCGGCCTATATCTCGGGTCCACGTCCGACGCGAACGTGAAGCGAGTCTCGGACCGAGAATCCGGCTTCCGGTTCATGTCGCCCGCTCACATTTTGTTCGTCCGACAAGGGGCGTTGTGGGCGGGGAAACTGAGCAGCAATTCCACGACGATCGAGAGAGAGCCGGTGTCTGTTGCCCCGAAGGCGCTCATGTCACGAGGATTCTTTGGCTACGGCGCCTTCTCCACATCATCGACTGGGGCGATCGCCTTTCGCGCGTCGGCCGGCGAAACGCAGCTTGTCTGGCTCGATCGGGCTGGCCGTCGTGTCGGGACCGTGGGACCGGCCGACGCCGCCCAATTGACTCTCTACCATTTATCGCGTGATGGGCGCGTCGCCGCTGTCACGCGCACGATCGCCGGACAGACGAATGTCTGGGTTCTCGATACCGAACGGGGAGTGTCCCGCCGACTGACATTCGATGTGAACGATACCGACGTGAACGATAACGATGTGGTTCTTTCACCTGACGGCACTCGCGTGGTGCACCAGGCGAACGGGCCGCGTGATGGGTCGGTGGTGTACGAAAGGCGTTCGGATGGTACCGGAGGAGAGATTCAGCTGCTCGAAGAATCCGTCACGGAATGGCATCACCCGCAAGACTGGTCTACCGACGGGCGTTACATCGTCTATGCCGTGACCACGACGTCGGGCGTGGATCTGCGTGTGCTGTCTCTCTCTGGCGAACGTCCACCGTTCGACGTCGCCGTGACACCGTTTGCAGAGGTCGGCGCCCGGTTCTCACCAGACAGTCACTGGGTCGCCTTCGAATCGAATGAGACAGGACGCATGGAAATCTATGTTCAGCCCTTCCCGGGCCCAGGCCCGAAGGTGCAAGTGTCCGAGGGTGGAGGCAGGCTGGCGCGCTGGCGGCGCGACGGAGGCGAGCTGTTCTACCTCGCGTCTGACAGACGCCTGATGGCGGCGTCCGTGTCGCAGCGTGGTTCGCGTCTCGAGACGGGTCCTCCGCGTGCCTTGTTCGGGCTGTCCACCACGTCGGCCTACGAACCCTCACCGGACGGCAAGCGATTTCTGGTTACCGCAGTCGTGTCGGAGGCCAGCCCCATCACCGTCATCCTCAATTGGAAGGCGCCAACACGATGACAGCCGAAGTCACGCGAAGGGTGCCCACCGTAGCGCGACGCGCAAGGGTGGGCTTTTCGTTGACCCGCGTTCCTCAGTCGAGCGGCTGGAAGAAGTTCGTGACGACGAACCGGGCGACCTTCCGCCCCAACTTCGATCCATCCTCATCCGCATAGCGGAAGTGGAAGCCCGCCCACACCCGGGCGTTGTTGACCTCCTCGACCGCGTCCTTGAATCGGCTGTAGTACCGCGTTTCATTGGTCACGAGGCTGTCGAGCGAGAAGCTGGTCTGACCTGGGCCGAAGAAGCTCTCGAGGGCTTCGGCGATCGCCGTGGTGTGACAGGCATGGGCCGACGGATACTCCGGATGATTCGGCGTCGGTAACAAGGGCTGCCATGTCGGATCGGACGCCGTGAATGGGTTGTCATCCGTGCCCGCACGCTGGATCGCATGAAGCGGGCGCCAGGACAGGTAGTGATACTTGGCGTCAAAGCAACCAATCATGGCGTCGCCGCCGGCCACGTGGGCCATGGCCAACATGCGCGCCGTCTCGATCGCGGTCAGGCCGCGATTCTCCGCCAGGCGCAGCAGGTTGCGGTTCCATTGAGGAAGATCACTGTCGGTCCAGAACCGCGCCAGGGCGGTCTGTTCCGCGCTTCGCACGCTGCTGTCAAAACGCCCCAGGTCCTTCACCTCCTTGAAGTCTCGCGCGTATTCCCCGCTGCTGAGCGCAGGGGGGCCGCCTGGTCTGAATTGCGACGCGCTCTCCAGGGCCAGCGGCAACACGCGCGGCACTCGCGTTCCAACCGGCGTCGCCGGTGCTGTCGGTTCGTAGACTCCCGGGCCGGGTGGTGGCTGGACGTAGGGCACGATGCTATCGAGCCCGTCGTTGGCCCGGAGCAGGAGCATTCCAACGCCAACTTCTTCACCAACGAGGATGCCATTCGTTTTCGCCTCCCCGTCCGGTATCCCGTTCAGATACGCGAAGTAGAGATCATCCAGGGCGACGAGCTGGTCGGGAAAACGTCCCACGAGCACGCGGTGCACGGCGGCGGCCACGGCGGCCTCCAACGACGGGTTCGCGCGTGCGGTTGGTGTGATCGCGTACGGCCGATAGCCGCCCTCGATAGCGACGGCCACGTCGTACATCGCCGCATGCACGATGCCCATGTAGATGGCCGCCTCGCCTGGAAACCTTCTCCCCACGGCGACGATGGCGTTCTGCGCGATTAGGCTCCAGTCTGCGACAGCCCGCGCGGCGGGCTGCGCTGCGCCCGTAGCGGATGTCTTTGCGTCGAATGCTCCAGCGCCGCTGAGCCCGACCACCAATAGGGCTGCAAGCTTTCCAAATTCGCGTTTCATAGTCACCTCCATTGAGTTTCGATAACGTGACCGTACGCGGATGAAAAGTCCGCGGGAAGTGCTACGAGCGGACCGAACCGGTTCTATTTTTGGACTGGCAGGGGGAAACCGGGGCGTGCCAGGATGCGGGGCATGCAGAAGTACAAGCAATACTGCCCGGTCGCGCGGGCGTCCGAGATTCTGGCGGATCGCTGGACGCCGCTCATCGTGCGCGAGCTCATTCTCGGCAGCCATCGCTTCAACGAAATCGAGCGCGGGCTGCCCGGCATCTCACGCTCGCTGCTGGCGTCGCGCCTCCGCGACCTGGAAGACGCGGGCGTCATCGAGCGCCTCCCCGGCGCGCAACCGAAGGCGATGGAGTATCACCTTTCCGAGGCCGGAAGAGATCTCAAGACGGTGATCGAGACGCTAGGCGCCTGGGGCGTCCGCTGGGCCTTCGGCGAGCCGAGGCCGGAGGAGTTGGATGCGGGGTTATTGATCTGGAGGATTCACCAGCGGATCAATCGCCAGCTCTTGCCGGACCGGCGTACGGTGGTCGAGTTCGACTTCACCGGTCCTCGCGGGCGACGCGTGTGGTTGCTCCTCGAGCCACGCGAGGTCTCGGTCTGTGTGACGCCCCCGGGGTTCGATTCCGATCTCATCGTTCGTGCGGATCTGGCGTTTTTCTATCGCGTCTGGTTGGGACACATCGAGTACGACGCCGCCATTCGCTGCCGCTCGGTGGTTGTGGAAGGGCTTCCCGCTCTTGTGAAGCAACTGCCGCGCTGGTTTCTGTGGAGCCCGATGGCGCGCTTCGTTCGTGAACGCGAGCACGCGATGGCGTAGTCTTTTCGGTATCCTGCTCGAATGAAAGCGCGGCAGATTGCGCTGCTGGGGTTAACCGCCGCAACTCTGGGCTGTGACAATTCGTCACCGAACGGGCCATCGGGCTCGGCGACGGCCACGATCCGCATCGTCTTCATAGGGCCGACAGCACGAAGGTCCGACCTCCCGTCGTCTGCGCAGGCCTGTGCCAATGCGGTCGGTGCGACCCACACGCATCCGAGCTGGCGAGACTTCGCCACTATCCCTTTACAGCCAGTGCCCCCGGACCGATACGAGATCACGCTCACGGACGTCCCCGTGAATACGCGCGTCTCGTTTCGCGTGAACGATCAGAACGCATGCGATGAAAACCCCACAGGGGCTGTGACTCGGAATGTATTCGTGAACGAGTTGCGATTGATCCAGAACGCAACGACGCCGGGCAATGGCGATGAACCTGGTTACGCCTTTACCATCTCTTCAAATGGAACGATCGGTCAGTGACGAACGTAACTCAGCGTCCACGTCGCGCCCCAGGCGCGTGACGATTTCGGGAACCGCCTCGACGTCCGACTGTGTCGTGTTGAAGTTCACGATGCAGGCGCGCAGCACATAGCGCCCGCCGATCACGGCGTTGGATACGAAAGCTTCGCCGCCGCGCTGCAACCGGTCGAGCAGTGCCCGATTGACGGCGTCGAGATAGTGTTCGACCCCCTCATCCCCGATTCGTTCCCGAAGTTCAGGCGGCACATACCGAAACGTCGTGATGCTCAAGTCCTGCGTGACCAGCTGCAGTGAATCAGACCTGCTGACTGCGTCAGCCATCGCCCGAGACAGACGAATATCGTCCGCGATCATCCTCCGATAGCCGGCGGCTCCGGCGTGCCGCATCGCCAGCCAGACCTTGAGGGCGCGGAAGCCGCGCGAGTTCTGCGGTCCGTAATCGACAAAGTTGGTCGCGCGTTCGTCGAAGTGATAGTAGGGCGGGTGATGGGCGAACGCGGCGCGCAGCCTTTCTGGATCGCGCACCAGGGCGCACCCTGCTTCGAGGGGTGCGTAGAGCCACTTGTGCGGATCCACCGCGATCGAATCGGCGAGCGTCAATCCGCGAAGATCGTCGGGCGCCTCGGGAACAGCGGCCGCGAACCCACCGTACGCGCCATCGACGTGGAACCAGACACCGTACTCTCTACACAGCGAGGCGATGTCCGGCAATGGATCAATGGCACCGCTGCTCACCGAGCCGGCGGTTCCCACCACCATCAACGGCACGTCACCCGCGGCGAGGTCGGTCTGAATCTGACCGCGCAGCAGGGAGACGTCCATCCGCAGCTTCGGGTCGGTGGGAATCCATCGAATCGATGTCGCCCCGAGGCCGGAAATATCCGCGGCCTTCTGAATCCACGTGTGGGTTTCGGCGGAAACGTACACGCGATGTGTGGCGCGAACGTCACCACCAGCTTTCGCCGCGCGGGCGGCGAGGAAACAGACGAGATTGGCCATGTTGCCGCCGCTCACGAGCAGGCCGCCGCAGTCAGCCGGATATCCGATGAACGAAGCGATCCAGCGGACCGCCTGTGATTCGATCTCGGTAGCCGCCGGCGAGAGCACCCAGGCCCCGACGTTCGGGTTCACGGCCGCGGCCAGAAAGTCGGCGAGGATCCCGATCGGCGCGGCCGGTGCGGTGATGTATCCAAAGAAGCGCGGATGCGCGTTGAAGAGCGAGTGCTCGAAGAGCAATTGCGTCGTCCGGTCGAGCAGCAGCCCTGGATCAGCTCCCGCTTCCGGGAGCGGACCGGAGAGGTCCAGCGCTGCACGCACGGCCGATGGCGACTCGTCACGAGTCACTGGCCCGCGCGGCATCGATTCGAGGAACTCCGCCACCTGATCCACCAGTCGATGGCCCAGCGCGCGAAACGTCGCACTGTCCA
>CAVXMQ010000027.1:0-35858 GCA_963762995.1 uncultured Acidobacteriota bacterium
AGACTGGGGTCAGACCAGGGTCAGACCGGGGTCAGACCGGGGTCAGACCGGGGTCAGACCGGGGTCAGACCAGGGTCAGACCTGGGTCAGACCGGGGTCAGACCAGGGTCAGACCACCGGCACGCCGCGGCCGGAGCGCACGGCGCTCGAACGGCGGCTCGAGGCGTCTGAGGCGCGGGAGGACGCGGTGGGAGCCGCCATCAAACCCCAGGTCGGCGTGGTCGGCGGGTACGACTATGCGCGGCCCAACCCCCGGATCTTCCCGCGCGCGGCGGACTGGGAGGACTCCTGGGACGTCGGGGTCAACCTCACCTGGACGTTGTGGGACGGCGGACGCCGCAAGGCGGAGCAGGCGGAAGCCGCCGCGGCAACACGGGCGTTCCACGCCCGCCTCGCCGAGTTCGACCGCCAGACCGCCTTCGAGATCCAGCAGCGCGAACTGGAACTCCAGTCGGCGCGCGCGGCCATCGATGCGGCGGCGGACGGCATCCGCAGTGCTACCGAGACCCATCGCGTGCTCGGCGAGCGTTATCGCGCCGGGGTGGCGACGAGTACCGAAGTGTTGGACGCGGAGGTCGCGCTCCTGCAGGCGGAACTCGATCGCACACGCGCCGTCGCTTCCGCACGACTGGCCGAGGCGAATCTCGAACGAGCCCGAGCACGATGAACGCCATCGAAGTGCGCGGGCTCACCCGCCGGTTCGGTGCCTTCACCGCCGTGGACGACATCTCCTTCGACGTCCGCCGCGGGGAGATCTTCGGGTTCCTCGGCAGCAACGGGGCGGGGAAGTCCACCACGATCCGGATGCTCTGCGGACTCCTGCGTCCGAGCGCGGGCGACGCGCGCGTCGGCGGCGTGGACGTCGCCCGCGATCCCGAGGGGGTGAAGCAGCGCATCGGCTACATGTCGCAGCGCTTCTCGCTCTACGAACTGCTCACCGTGGACCAGAACATCGCCTTCTTCGGCGGGATCTACGGCCTGGCCCGCGAGCAGCTGGCAAGGCGCCGCGCCTTCGTACTCGAGATGGCCGGGCTGACAGGACGCGAAACCACGCTCGCGCGCGATCTCTCAGGTGGATGGCGCCAGCGGCTGGCCCTCGGCTGTGCGATCCTGCACGAGCCGCCCATCTTGTTCCTCGACGAGCCGACCGCCGGCGTGGACCCCGTATCGCGTCGCCAGTTCTGGCGCCTCATCGACACGCTCTCGGCCGGAGACGTGACCGTGCTCGTGACGACCCACTACCTCGACGAGGCCGAACGCTGCCACCGCGTCGCGCTGATTCATGCCGGACGCCTGGCGACCATCGGCACGATCCCGGAGGTAAAGCAGATCTTTGCCGGCCGTCCGATCGTGGAGATCCGCACCGACCGGCCCGTGGATGCGATGCAGGCCCTCGATGCGATGCCGGAGGTCGAGAAGACCAGCATCTTCGGCACGGCGCTGCACGCCGTGTTGCGGTCTCGCGACGTCGACCTCGCGGCCATTGCCTCGCGGCTGCGCGCCAAGGGACTGCAGGTAGACGCGATGGACGCGGTCGTCCCCTCGCTCGAGGACGTCTTTCTCGACGTCGTGGACAAGGCAGGCGCCGCGTGACCATCGTTGCCGTGGCGCGCAAGGAGCTGCGGCAGATCCGCCGCGACCGGCGCACGTTGCTCGTGCTGGCCTTCGTGCCCGTTTTCTTTCTGCTCCTCTATGGCTACGCGCTGAACTTCGACATTCGGAACATCGCGCTCGCCGTCGAGGACCGGGACAGCACGCCGGAGAGCCGCGCCCTGGTATCGGCGTTCGTGAACTCCGGCTACTTTGATCACGTGGGGACCGTCTACAGCGCGCGCGAGGCGGAGCGGCTGTTGGACCTGAACGCCGCTCGCGCCGTGCTCGTGATCCCGGAGGGCTACTCCCGCGACCGTGCCACCGGTGTGACCTCGCCGGTGCAGGTGATCGTGAACGGCGACAACGCCAATACCGCGACGACGGTGATCGGCTATGCCTCGAGCATCCTGCGCACGGCGGGCGGTGAGGCCGTCCCGCTGATCAACGTCGAACCGCGCATCTGGTACAACCCCGAACTGCGCAGCACGCTGTTTCTCGTGCCGGGCTTGATCGCGTACATCACGATGCTGATGGCCGTGACATCGACCTCGCTGGCGATCGTGAGGGAAAAGGAAACCGGCACGATCGAGCAGGTGCGGATGGCGCCGATCGGTACCTTCCCGTTCATCGCCGGGAAGGCGATTCCACATTTCGTGATCGCGCTCGGATCGGGAGCGCTCGTATTCGGCGCGTCGATGCTGCTGTTTGGGCTGCCGATGCGCGGCAACTGGTTCACGCTGGCGCTCGCGTTGTCGCTCTACCTGGTCGGCGCCCTCGCCACGGGGCTACTCGTGTCGACCATCTCGGACACGCAGCAGGTGGCGTTTCAGATCGCGCTGCTCGTCTCGATGCTGCCGACGCTGATGCTGTCGGGGTTCATCTTTCCGATTGCGAGCATGCCCACGGCCTTGCAGGTGATTACCCACGCGATTCCGGCGCGGTATTTCCTCGAGGCGCTGCGCGGCATCGTGCTCAAGGGGACCGCCGCGCAGCATCTCGTGCCGGAGTTCGTGGCGCTGGGGATCTACGCCACGGCGGCGTTGCTGCTGGCGTCCGTCCGCTTGGCGAGAGAGCGGGCCTGACACGTGACCCGCCTGCGCGTATTGGTCTGGAAGGAGTTCCTCGAGCTGAGGCTGAACCCACGGCTGTTTGGCCTCGTGGTCGTCGCCCCGATCATCCAGCTCACGCTCCTCGGATACGCGGCGACGACCGACGTCAAGGACGTGCCGGTCGTCGTGGCCGACGGCGATCGTTCAGCGGCGAGCCGCGACCTGATCTATCGGTTCGACGCGTCGCGCAACTTTACCGTGATTGGCCAGGTCACGACCGTGAACGACGTGGAGCCGTTCCTCGAGAGTGGGGAGGCCTGGCTCGCGGTGGCGATTCCGGCTGGCTACGGCAGCGACCTGGCCGCGGGCCGACCGGTCACGCTGCAGGTCGCGGCCGACGGCACCGACGCGAATTCGACGACCGTGGCGCTCGGCTATGCGACGAACCTCATTGGCGGATATGCACGGGAGATCGCCGAATCAGACGGGCAGAGGCCGCTCCAGGGCATCGATCCGCGCATTCGGGTCTGGTTCAACCCGCAACTCGTCAGCCGGCACTTCATGATCCCCGGCGTCCTCGCGCTCGTGCTGCTGGTGGTGACCGCCAATCTCGCCGCGATGGCGATCGTGCGCGAGAAGGAGGTCGGCACGCTGGAGCAGTTGAACGTGACGCCGCTGCGCCGCTGGGAACTCATCATCGGCAAGCTGTTGCCGTACGGCCTCATCGGCATGGTGGACGTCCTGCTCGTGATCGCCGTTGCGGTGTTCTGGTTCGAAGTGCCGCTGCGCGGCAGCTTCTTGCTGCTGATCGGGCTGAGCGTGCTCTACGTCCTCTGCACCCTGGCGCTCGGCCTCTTCGTCTCGACGACGTCCGATACGCAGCAGCAGGCGATGATGACGTCGGTGTTCTTCTTCATCATGCCGATGATCTACTTGTCCGGCTTCATTTTCCCGATCGAGAACATGCCGCAGGTGATCCAATGGTTCACCTACCTGATCCCCCTCCGCTACTTCCTGATCATCGTCCGCGGCATCTTCCTGAAAGGGATCGGCCTCGAGATCCTGTGGCCGCAGGTGGCCGCGCTGGCGGCGTGGGGCGCGGTGGTCCTGTCGCTCGCGGTCATGCGCAGCCGCAAGCGGATGGCGTGACCCCAGGGTGTTTCAGCGCACGACGTAGGGGAGCGTCAGCTTGGCGGCCAGGGCATTGATCGCCGCAATCTCCGTGTCGAAGAACGCCTTCGTCTGCCGTTCGTATTCGGCGAGCTCCTTCTCCTGTTCCTCGAGCACCAGCCGCATGCCGCCGGTCGGGGGGCCGTCTCCTTCGACCGCCCACATGAGCAGGGGTGAGAGCCGCGAATAGAGGCGCGTGCCGCCGCGTTCGGCGAGGATGTCGTAGGTGACCTCGGCCTTCGGGTTGTGCATGCGGTCCTCGAGCGCGTCCACCTTCTTCACCGCCTCCTCCGACGCCTTGAGCAGCTCCGCAATCCGCGCATCCGCCTTGCGCCCATCGAGCGCTTTGGCGCGAGCGGCCAGCTGCTCCTTCGTCGATCGCACGGAGTGCACGAGCTCGGTCAGCCTGGTGATGGCGTCGCGGACGCGCAAGGCAAAGGCGAGCTGCGCGTCGAGGTCCGCCTGCGACACCGTGCCGCGCGGATCCGAAATGACTTTCAGCGGTGTCGTTTGCGGCTTGCCGTCCACCGTCAGGCGCACGGTGTACGGGCCCGGCACGGCGCGCGGGCCTTCAGCGGGGTCGCCGAAGTCGATCTTTGCGCCGTAGATCCTCTTGGCCCCCTCCCAGCGAAGATCCCATTCGGCGCGGTGGAGACCTTCGTCCACGGGCAGGGCAGCTTTCTTCAAATCGTCGGTGTCATCTTCATCGCCGGCCTTGTCCGACGGACGAGGAATGCTGCTCGCCGTTCGCACCACACGATTGGACGCGTCGAGGATCTCGATCTTCACCTCTCCCTTGGCCTTCTCCTTGAGGAAGTAGTAGATCGTGGCGCCGAGCGGCGGGTTCGAGAACCGGCCGTAGCCGCCGCCCCAGCTGCGCGAGCCCTGCCGCCAGCGAGTAGCGTCCGGCGACGCAAACAGGTGAACGTCCTTCTTTGCGATCTCCGCCGATGCCGCGCGCACCGGAAGGAGGTCGTCGAGGATCCAGATGGATCGTCCATGGGTGCCAACAACCAGGTCGTCATCCTTGACGGCGAGATCGTGCACCGCGACGGTCGGCAGATTCAGTTGCAGCTTCTTCCAGGTCTTCCCGTCATCGCTGGAGAACATCACGCCGCGTTCGGTGCCGAGATAAAGCAGGCCCCGGCGGGTCGGGTCTTCGCGCACGACGTGCAGATAGATGTCGGAGGCCAGGCCGCCGTGCAGGGCCTGCCACGACTTGCCGTAGTCGGCTGTCTTGTAGACGTATGGACGCAGGTCGTCGAGCCGGTGGTTGTCGATCACCACATACGCCGTGGCGGCATCGAACGGGGAGGGTTCGATGACGCTGACGGTGCCTTCGCGCGGCGCGCCGGCCATGCCCTCGGTTACGTTCTGCCAGCTCTTGCCGCCGTCACGCGTCACGTGAACGAGTCCGTCGTCGCTGCCCGCCCAGATCAGTCCCCTCTGCTTCGGAGATTCCGCGATCGCGAACACCGTGCCCCACGTTTCGACGCCGGTGTTGTCGCCGGTGATCGGTCCGCCGGACCATTTCTGCCGGGTCTTGTCGTTGCGCGTGAGGTCGCCGGAGATCACGTCCCAGTTCTCGCCGCCGTTGGCTGTTCTGAAGACCACCTGAGCGCCGTGATAGACGACGTTCGAGTCGTGCGGCGAGACGTGGATCGGCGCCGTCCACTGGAACCGGTACTTCATGTCCTCGCCCCCCTTGCCCGAGGGGTTTTCCGGGTAGGCGCTGACGTTGCGCGACTCGCCGGTGCGGCGGTCGTGCCTCGTGATGATGCCGAGGTATTCACCCGCGTAGACGATGTCGGGGTTCTTCCAATCGGACACGACGTAGCCGGCTTCACCACCGCCCACGGCCACCCAGTCGCCGAGCGCGATGGCGCCGCGGAGGTTCATGCTCGGGCCCTGCGCGGTCCCCCAGTCCTGCATCGATCCACCGACGCGGTAGGGAACGCTGTTGTCTGCCGTCACGTGATAGAACTGGCTGATCGGCAGCGGCGGTGCAACCCAGGTTTCTCCGCCGTTCGCGCTGATGTCCACGCCGCCGTCGTTCGACACGATCATCCGCTTCGGGTTCTTCGGATCGATCCACACATCGTGATGGTCGCCATGGTGGAATCCCTTCACGTAGGTGATCGTCTTTCCGCCGTCGATGGTCTTCAGCATCGGCACCTGCGGGAACCAGATCTCCTCGGGATTGGCCGGGTTCACGGTGAACGTCGTGTAGTACCAGGCGCGTTGGCGGATGGCACGATTCGGCGTCGCCAGCGTCCAGCTCTCGCCGCCATCGTCGGATCGAAAGAGTCCACCTTTCTCCGCTTCGATGAGCGCGTAGACGCGTCGCGGTTCCGACGGCGCGATGGCGACGCCGACCTTGCCCCAGGTTCCCTCAGGCAGTCCACTCTTTGTGAGTGGCTTCCACGTGTCGCCACCGTCGCGCGAGACGTAAAGGCCGCTGCCAGGGCCGCCGCTGGTCATGTCCCACGGCGTACGGCGCGCCTGCCAGAAGCCGGCGAACAAGATCGCCGGGTTCGTCGGGTCCATCGCGATGTCGGACGCGCCGGTGTCGGCGTCCTTCTTGAGCACCTGGTCCCACGTCTTGCCGCCGTCCTTCGTGCGATAGACGCCGCGTTCGGGATTCGCGCCGAACGGCCGTCCGAGCACGGCGGCGAAGGCGATGTCGGGATTGGTGGGATGCACCACCATCGTCCCGATTTGTCCTCGCTGCTTCCAGACATGCGTCCAGGTCTTGCCGGCGTCGATCGTCTTGTAGATGCCGTTCCCTTCGGCGACGTTGCCGCGGATGTTCGCCTCTCCGGATCCGACGTAGACGACGTTGGGGTTGGAGGAGGCGATGGCCAGGGATCCGATTGACGCGACCGGCTGGTCGTCGAAGATCGGTTTCCACGTGACCCCGCCGTCCGTCGACTTCCACACGCCGCCCGATGCGGCCCCGAGGTAGTAGGTATTGGGATCTCCCGGCACGCCCGCCGCGCGCGACACGCGTCCGCCGGCCGCGGGTCCGATGGGGCGGTACTTGAGTCCCTGGAGTTCCTTGGGTGCGGAGTCCTTGTTGTCCGCCGGCTTCTGGGCGTCCTGCGCGAAAGGTGCGGCGACGAGAGATGAGAGCAGAGCTACCGCGGTAAGAAATTTCGAACGCATGTGCATCGTGCGTGAGAGTTTACCCGCAGTGAAAACCGGGGGTCGTGAAAACCGGGGGTCAGACCGGGGTCAAACCGGGGTCAGACAAGGGTCAGACGGGGGTCAGACCCGCGCGGCCGGCCGGCAGTTGGCGGCATTGCAGGAACTGCGAATTGCAGCCTGATCGGCGATGGAGATTGTGCGACGTTTCGCGGAACGGTCTCCCGTTTTCGGAAGAATTGCGGACGTCTCGAGATGGCGTGCTTCGTGGAATGTCCTGCGGCATGGCACGCAAACTTCGCATTCAGACTCCGGGTCTTTTTCGCCACGTCATGTCTCGCGGAAATGCAAGGATGGACATCTTCCTTGACGACCGGGATCACCGCCAGTTCGAGTTCCTGCTGGGTGAGATCGTCATGGACTACGACATCGAGTGCTGGGGCTTCTGCGAGATGTCGAACCACTACCACGCCATCATTCGCCCTACCAAGCCGAACCTTTCCGAGGCCATGCGCATTTTGAACGGCGACTACGGGCAGTGGTGGAACAAGCGGCACAATCGCGTGGGTCATACGTTCCAGGGGCGTTTCAAAAGCCAAATCGTCGACACTGACAAGTACTTCATGGCACTGATCAGGTATGTCGCACGAAATCCGCTTCGAGCAGGCCTGGTCAAGGACCTTGCGGACTGGCCGTTCGGCAGCTATCGAGCCCTAGCTGGCCTCGAAGAAAGCCCCGCGCTTCTTTCAATTGAACCCGTCCTCGCCCAATTCGGCATCGGGGATGTTGGCACCCTGCAGGAACGATTCAAGCGGTTCGTGCTCGGCGACGACGTTGATCCGGTGCTCGAGGATCGGATTCGCTCAAACGATCGCGTGTTGGGTGATCGGGCTTTCAAGCAGCGAATCCTGGGCCGTGCCACTGAATCGTCGAATGCAGCGCCCTCAGTCGAATCCACGAGCGCGGAGAAGAGTTCGCGCGCCGGGCCAGTCAGCCGGTGCGCTCCTGCGCAGCCCAGCGGTCGACGTGGCCTGATCTGGGTCTGACCCTGGTTTGACCCTCGTCTGACCCCGGTCTGATCTGGGTTTGACCCTCGTTTGACCCTGGTCTGACCCCGGTCTGACCCCGTCACTCGGCGCGGAGGGCGGTGAGGGGGTCGATGCGTAGGGCGCGGCGGGAGGGGATGTAGCTCGCGAGGAACGCGACGAACAGGAGGATGGCAGCCACGGCGATGAATGTCAGTGGATCCGTGGGGCCCACGCCGAACAAGTAGGACGAGATCAGCTTCGTCGCCGCGAGTGCGCTGGCGAGGCCGAGGGCGACGCCGATGGACGCGAGCGTCATGCCTTCGCGGAGCACCGGCGCCATCACCTGCGCCGGACGCGCGCCGAGGGCGACGCGGATGCCGATCTCGCGCGTGCGCTGCGCGACCGAGTAGCTGATCAGACCATACAAGCCGACCGCCGCCAGCAGGACGGCCGACAGGGCGAAGGCGCCGACCAGCAGCGTGCCGAAGCGAGCGGTGGCGATCGACTCGCGCAGGACGGTGCGCATCGGCAGGACCTCGTCGACGGCCAGTTCCGCGTCCACACCTTTCATCGCCTCGCGCACCGCGGTGCCGGCCGCCGCGGCCCCGCCATCGCCGCGCACCACGACACTCATGAACGGCAACGTGAAATGGCGGAACGGAATGTAGATGACCGGCGACGGATCGGTCTCGACGCCCATGTTCCGCGTGTCGCCGACGACCCCCACCACGGTGATCCACGGTTGACCCGGAGGCCCGAACCGGATCCGCTTGCCGACGGGATTCTCTCCACCGAAGTATTTGCGCGCGAGCAGCGTGTTGACGACGACCACGTTGGCCGCTGGAGGTTTGTCGTCGCGAGCAAATGTGCGTCCGCCAAGCAGCGGGATCCCCATCGTCGTGAAGTAGTCGCCCGACACCGAGGTGAGCGCCGCAAACGGCCGATCACCCCTGGACCCGGTCTCGGACTGCCCCTCGATCGCGAATCGTCCGCCCGCATTGCCCCCCTGGAGCGGAGACGGGAAGGCGAGCGCCGCCGATCGCACGCCGCCGCGCTGCTGCACGCCTTCGAGGATCCGCTCGTAGGCGTCGGCCTGACGGGCGCCGTCGACGTACCTGGCCTGCGGCAGCGGGATCATCGCGATCGTCACGTCATCCGTACGAAAGCCGGGATCGACGCGCTGCAGCCTGAGAAAGCTGTTGGCGAGCAGCCCGGCCGCGACCATCAGTACCAGCGTCAACGCGACTTCGCCCACCACGAGCACGGCGCGCGTGCGCGCGCGGCTGCGTCCCGCGGTGGAGGCGCGGTCGCCGGACGCCCGCAGAGACGAAACCGCGTCGGTGCGCGACGCCTGGAGCGCTGGAACAAGCCCAAAGAGAATCGCGCTCACGTACGTGATGAGGACGCTGACCAGCGCCACGCGACCGTCGAGGCCGACCTCGTCAGCGCGCGGGATGCCATCCGGAATCACGCCCGTCAACCCTGCGATGGCCCACGTGCCGGCGAGCAGGCCGGCGGCGCCGCCGATCGTCGCGAGCAACAAGCTCTCCGTAATCAGTTGGCGCATCAATCGGCTGCGACCCGCGCCGAGCGCGGCGCGGACCGCCATCTCCCGGTGGCGACCGGACGCACGCGCCAGTAACAGGCTCGCGATGTTCGCGCACGCAATCAGCAACACCACCCCGACGGCGCCAAACAGGATGAACAAGCCTTGTCGCACGTCGCTCACGAGCCCTTCGCGCAGCGGTGCGATCGTGACCGTGCGGCCGCCGTTGGTTTCGGGAAACTGCCGCGCGAGTCCATCGGCGATGGTGGCGAGATCGGCCTGCGCCTGCGCGACGCTGACACCTGGTTTGACGCGCCCGACCGCTTCGAAGAAGTGCACCTCGCGGGACGTCAGCAGGTCCTCTTTTAGATCGAGCGGTGGCGGCGGCACAGCCTTCGGTACCAGGACCCAGACGCGCGCTCCGGCGGGATACTTGAACGCGGACGGCATGACGCCGGCGATCGTATGTGGTGCGGTGTTCACGCGCACGCGGCGCCCCACGATCGACGGATCGCGACCGAACTCGGTCGTCCACATACCTTCGCTGATGACCACCAGCGGCTCGCCGCGCTCAGCGTCAACGGCGGCCGAGAACGTTCGCCCGAGGAGCGGCGACATCCCGAACACTTCGAAGAAGTCCGCCGTCACCAGCGAGCCGGCGACCCGGATGGGATCCCGATCCGCGGTCGCAATGGTGATCGCGTCCTCGCGGAAGCCGGCCAGGGCGCTGAGCGTCCGATTCGCGCGCTTCAGATCGAGAAAGTCCGCCGCCGCGTGCGACTCGCGCGGCGCATCCTTCGTCGTCGTCCAGACCTGCACCACCCGATCGGGGTCGGCATAGGGCAGCGGGCGCAACAGCACGCCGTGCACGACGCTGAAGATCGCCGTGGTTGCGCCGATCCCGAGCGCCAGCGTGACGATGGCGACCGCGGCGAAGCCCGGGTTCTTCTGAAGGTTGCGAAACGCGTAGCGAATATCGGTACCCATGGGCTACTCCGTGCGAAGCGCGAGAACGGGGTCGATCGAGGCCGCGCGACGCGCGGGCAAGTACGCGGCGGCGAGCGTGACCGCCGCGAGGAGCGCAGCGGAGGCGGCCAACGTCGGCACGTCCACCGGGAACAGGCCGACAAACAGACCTGAGAGCAGGACGGTCGCCGCGAGTGCCGGCAAGGCTCCCCAGGCCGCCCCGAACAGCGCGAGCCGGAGCCCTTCTCGGACGAACATCTGGAGCACGTCCGCGCGGCTCGCGCCGAGCGCCATCCTCACGCCGATCTCCCTGGTTCGACGCGCCACCCCGTACACCGTGATGCCGTAGAGCCCCAGTGCTGCGAGCCCGATCGCCAGGCTGCCGCAGAGCGCCAGCAGTTTCGACAACGCGCGCTCCCCATCGAGGCGCTCGGCGACATACGACCGCAGAGGTCGCGAGAGGTAGATGGGCAAGTCGCGATCGGCTGCGCGAATCAGGGCCTCAATCTCCTGTAACAGCTGCGAAGGGGGACGAGACGCCGCCGCGAGAATCACCACCTCGTCGGGGTTTCCGGAATGCGGCAGCCACGCCGAAGACCAGGGGCGTTCGGTGAACTCGTCCACCTGCACATCGCGCGCGACGCCGACCACAGTGTGGAACGGACCGCTCGGCCCGTCGATCGAGAAGCGCTGGCCGATCGGATCCGCGTCTCCCCACAGCCGCCGCGCCATCGTCTGACTGATGACGGCTGCATCCGTGCGGGGCCGCAGGTCGGCGTCGGAGAAATCGCGCCCTCGCAGGATCGGAATCTTCATCGTCGTAAAGAATCCGGTCCAGACGCGGTTGACGGAGACTCGCTCCGGAGTGGTGTTCGACGCATCCACTGCAGGCAGTGTGGCGCCATACACATAGACGTGTCCCCCAAACGGCACGAGGTGCGCGAGCGTGGCGGCCTCGACACCGGGCAGGGCACGGACGTCGGACACGATGCGGTCGAAAAAGGCGCGCGCGCGCGCCGGGTCATAGTTCTGCAGGCGGACGTCGGTCGACACCGACACGCGATCCTCATAGGTGAAGCCCACGTCCGTCGTCCAGGCAGCGCTCAGACCGCGGAGCAAAGTTCCGGCGGAGGCGAGCAGCACGAGGGAGGCGGCGAGCTGTGCGATCACCAGCGCGCGCTGAAGTCGTGAATTGCGCGGGCGTGCGTCACCGCCCGGCTCGGACCGCAACGACGGCAGCAGCGGAAGGGCTGCGGCGCGCAGCGCCGGCGTCAAACCGAAGGCGATGGTGGCCACCAGCGAGACGCCGATCGTGAAGAGTCCAACTCGCCAGTCGGGCGTCGAGTCGAGCGACACGGGAATATCAGCGAAGCGGACGATCGCTTCCATCCCCCACATGGCGGCGAGGAGACCGGCGAGCGCGGCCGCTCCGGAGAGGACGAGGCTCTCGGCCATGAATTGCCTCGTCAGATCTCCTCTCGTGGCACCGACCGCCAATCGGATGCCGATCTCGCGCTGGCGCGCAGTCGTGCGGGACAGCAGCAGCCCCGCCACGTTCGCGCAGGCGATGAGCAGAACGCACACGGTGACCGCGAGCACGAGCGCCGCGATCGGCATGACTTCCCCTCGGCTCTGCGCGTCGGCTCCGCGATACGAGACGACCCTGATGTGGAACCCTTCGTGAGTGTCTGGCTGCGACTCGGCGAGTGCGCGGCCGATGCCGCCAAGAACCGACTGTGCGCCCGCGACGCTCGCCCCTTCCGCAAGCCGGCCGATGCCGGTCAGCCACCAGTTCCCGGAGGAGAGCATGCCGCGCTGACCGGGAAACGCGGCCGCGTGCAGCCCAAGCGGAATCCAAAGGTCAGCCGGCTCGAAGCGATCTGGTCCCTGGAACCCGCGCGGCGCTACGCCGACGATCGTGCAGAGGCGGCCGTTGACGACGACGGGGCGACCGATGGCCTGAGCATCCCCCCCGAACAGCCGTTGCCACAGATCGTACGAGAGCACCGCCACCGGCTCCTGTTCTTCTGCCGCGCTAAACACCCGACCGTGTGCGGCCCGAACCCCGAGGACGGCGAACATGTTGGCGGTCACAATCTGTCCGTCCGCGCGGACCGCCTGGCCGTTCGTACTCACACCGAGCGGTACCCGGGTGAAGGCGAACGCGTCGGCGAGCACATCGTGACGTTCGCGCAGTACCTGGAAATCCGGGTAGGTGAGGTGTCCCCTCGGGCCATCCGGCTGCGTCGACGCGGAGAGGATTGCGACCAGCCGTCCCGGCTCGTGCACCGGCAGCGGACGGAACAACATCGCGTTGAAGATGCCGAAGAGCGCGACGTTGAGCCCGATCCCGACGGCCAGCGTCAAGACAGCCGTGAGCGTGAACAACGGTTGACGAAGCAGCGATCTGATGGCGTATCTCATCTCAAGCTAGACTTTCACTCGTGGCAGAGCGCGTTTCCGTCGGTACCAGTGGCTACAACTATCCCGAGTGGCGCGGGACCTTCTATCCCGAGAAGTTCAGCACCGACAAGATGCTGGCCTATTACGCCGAGCGCTTTCCCACGGTAGAAATCAATTACACCTTCTACCGGATGCCGACCGAGAAGCTGCTCGCTGGATGGGCTGCGGGAACACCCGACGGCTTCACGTTCACACTCAAGGCGCCGAGGCGCATCACGCACGACGCCAGGCTCCAGCGCTGCGAAGACACGCTGCAGGCCTTCTGCCGGACCGCGCAAACGCTGGGTCCCAAGCTCGCCATCCTTCTCTTTCAGCTTCCGCCGAACTTCAAGAAGAACGCCGACGTGCTTCGCGAGTTCGTCAACCTGCTTCCCGACGGCACGCGCGCGGCGTTCGAATTCCGCCACGAGTCCTGGCTCGATGCCGAGACCTACGACACCTTGCGATCCCGCAACGTCGCGCTTTGCGTGGCTGACAGCGAGAAGATGTCCACCCCAGTCGAAGTTACGGCCGACTACGCCTACTTCCGCCTTCGCGACGAAGGCTACCAGCAGCCCGACATCGAACGCTGGGCGCAGACGATCAAAACGCTGCCCCTGCCCGAGGCGTTCGTCTACTTCAAGCACGAAGAGCAGGGCCTCGGTCCTGAATTCGCGAAGCGGTTGATCGACCTACTCCGCACGTAACGCGGCGATCGGATCCAGCCCCGCCGCGCGACGCGCGGGGATCCAGCAGGCGACCAGCCCCACGGTTCCCAGCAGCGCCACCACCACCGCGAGCGTCAGCGGATCGGTTGGCTCGACCTCGAACAGCAGCTCTTTCAACGACCGGGTCAGCATCAGCGCGCCGGCAATCCCGACGGCGAGCCCAAAAGCGACCGGCCGCATGCCCTGGCCCACGACGAGCCTCAGGATCTCTCGCTGCTCGGCGCCGAGTGCCACGCGCACGCCAATCTCGCGCGTGCGCTGAACCACCATGTGACTGACTACGCCGAAGATCCCCACGACCGCCAGACTTAGCGCCACCGCCGCGAAGCACCCGACGAGCAACGCATAGAGCCGCGGCTGTCCCACCGAGTCCGACCGCACCTCGTCCATCGTTCGCACGGTGACGGGCAGTTGCGGATCGAGCGCCGCGACCTGGGCGCGAAGCAGCGGCGCGAGCGCGGCGAGCGATCCTGGCGTCTTCACGACAAACGACGTCCAGTTCCAGACCTCCTGGCTCTGGGGCAGGTAGATGTGCGGGTAGGCGGGAAGGTTCAGCGCGTTGTGCTTGACGTTGCCGACGATGCCGACGATCGTGACCTCGGGGCTGAACATCACGTGAATGCGCTTGCCGATCGGATCTTCGCCAGGGAAGTGCTGCCGCGCGGCGGCTTCGCTGATGATCGCGACCGGCGGTGATTGCGGCTGGTCGAAGTGGTCCGGATTCGGCTGCTGCGGATACCAGCGGATCAGCGGCACAGAGACGCGCGCATCGCTCTCGGTGAAGAAGCGTCCGCGGATGAGAGGGATGCCGAGCACGCGGAAGTAATCGGGGCTCGCCGTCCTGACCGGCGCGTTGAGCTCCTGGCCGGGCGCCGGGGCGGGGCGTCCCACCACCCTGAAGTAGCTCCAGTTATCAGAGCCGCCGAGCGGCAGGTGCGAAACAGCGCCGACGGCTTCCACGCCCGGCGTGACTGCGAGGCGCGCCTGCAGCCGGTCGAAGAAGTCACGTTGCTGATGGGGCTTCGAGTAGCGCGCGTCGGGCAGGTCCACGGGCACGACGAGCACGCGCTCTGTGGTGAAACCTGCATCGGTGGAGATCAGCCTGAAGAAGCTGTTGATCATCAGTCCAGCGCCTGCGAGGAGCACGAGCGCCAGCGCGGTCTCGGCGGCGACGAGAACGGTCCGGAGCCTGCGGCGGTCCGGATCATCCGAGGACCGATTGCCCTCGCGCAGCCACCCCGGATGCTGGCGTGCGCCGCGCAGGGCTGGCGCGATACCAGCCCCGAGCCCGGCGAGTCCCGCCATGACAATGGCGGCAACCAGCGCCTGCCAGTCCAGACGCGCGGTCTCGAGCAGCGGGATCTGCACCGCCGGAAGCGCCGGGACCGCATCGACGATCCAGGCGGCGAGCAGGAGGCCTGCGGCCCCGCCTGCCGCCGCGACGAGCAGGCTCTCGACGAGCAGCTCCCGCACCAGTCGTCCGCGCGTCGCGCCGAGCGCCGCCCGTACCGCCAGCTCTTTCTGCCGGCTCGCGCCACGCGTCAGCAGCAGGTTCATCACGTTCGCGCACGCGATCAGCAGCACGAAGCCCGCGGCCGCGACGAGCGTCAGCATGGCGGGCCGCACCTCGCCGACCATCGCGTCGCGCAGGATGCGAAGGCCGACATCATGTCCGGTGTTGTCGCTGGGATTTTCCTGGGCGAGGCGGGCCGAGATCGCCGACAGATCCGCGGCCGCCTGCTTGAGGTCCACGCCAGGACGCAACCGCGCGATCGCACTCAGGTTGTGACGACCAACCGTGCGGATCTGCAGCGGGACGTCGAGCGGGACCCAGGCATCCTCCGACAGCGCCTTGGGGAGCGGCGGCAGGACGCCGATGACTTCGTGCGCCTGGTCGTTCAGAAAAATCTTCCGGCCGATCACCGCGGGATCGCCCCCGAACTGCCGGCGCCAGAGATCGTCGCTCAAGACCACGACGCGATCGAACCCCGCGCGATCCTCGCCGGGAGCGAAGACGCGGCCGTGCACCGCCGAAATACCGAGCAAGGGGAGAAAGTTCGCCGACGCGCGCAACACCTGCAGCTTCCGGGGCTCACCCCCGCCGGTCAGGTTGGTCAGGTCACCACGGAACAACGCGATCTCGCTGAGCGACTGATTCTGCGCCTTCCAGGCGGCGTATTCGTGACCCGACACGGGGATGTCCGCGTCGCCACTCGTCGGACGCCGCTCGACCACGGCCACCACCCGGTCCGCGTCGGCAATCGGGAGCGGCGCCAGGAAAACGCCGCGAAGGAGGCTGAAGACCGCCGTGTTCGCGCCGATGCCCAGCGCGAGAGTCGCGACCGCGACGGCCGTAAACCCGCGGCTCTTCAAGAGCGTTCGGATCGAGTATCGAAGGATGGCCATGTGCGCTCCGCTCCCGTTAGAGCGATTTAGGTGCCAGATGCCGCCCGACGCCGGAAATCGCGTCTTTCGACCGGTTATGGGGCGCTGTAGCCAACGGCGCGCTCCCGCTGGTGTTCGGTGGTGGGACGAACGATCCCGCAAGCGAACTCGATGATCCGGTCCTCGGCCCAGTAGCCATCGCTCGTCCCCATGGCCTCCGCAACGAAGGCGCAATGGCCGCCGTGCTCGGTGATCAGCACGGTGATGTTCGGGTTCCCGGTGACCGCCGGGTCGCGAAACGGCTCCGGCGGCACGAAGGGATCGTCGGCCGCCGTGATGACCAGCGCCGGAACCGTGATGCGATCGACCACGCGCAGCGCGCTGGCGCGGTGGTAGTAATCGGTGGCGCCGGCAAAGCCGAAGTACGGGGCCGTGTAGCGATCGTCGAACGCCCGCACGGTCCAGATCGACGACAGCGGCGACAGGTCGAAGCGCCCCGGGTGGCACTGATCCTTCCGCCGCATGCGCGCGCGCAGACCGCGAACGAAATTCCATTGATAGGGGAAGTTCTGCCGCCGCTCGAGCGTGTCCACGCAGCGGCCAAGGTCCATGACGGGCGAGACCGCGCAGACACCTCGGAGTTGCGGCGGCGGTGCGTCGCCGTAGTCGCCGGCGAGCTTCAGCGCGAGGTTGCCTCCCAGCGAGTAGCCGGCCACGACCACGCGATCGATACCGTCCGTGCGCGCGAGCTCGCGGATCACGTGATCGGCGTCGTGGGTGAGCCCGGAGTGATACAGGCCAGGGCCGAGGTGTTCGGTGCCGCCGCAATTGCGCTGGTTCAGTAGTACGACATTGAATCCCGCGCGCAGCCCCTTCGCGGCCAGCCCGCGCATGTAGTGCGCGCTGCTGGAACCCTCGAGGCCGTGCAGCGCCAACAGCAGCGGATGCGTCGACCGATCGGGCTTCCAGTAGCAGTGAGCGAGCACCCGGGTGTCCTCGGTGACCTGGAACAGCCGTTCTTCGGGAGCCGGCAGGTCATCGAATCGCCGCGGCCGGGCCCACGCGAAGATGGTCATCAGGTGACCGTGCCGCAATCCCTTTTTCGGGACGAAGGCGCTCATCGCAACCTGTAGACCCGAAGCGCGCCGCTTTCGAACGCGAGGGGGAGCGGCAGCGACTGCTCAGTCACCAGGAAATCAAGATCGTAGCGGGAGGCCATCGCCTTGGCATGCTCGGCAGAGAGTCCTTGAAAATCTTTCAGCTCGCGCATGCGTTCGTTGGTGCGCTGCGCGATCCCACGATCGTAGATGCCGAGGGCGGCGTCCTTCACCCCTTCGACGAACACGTCACGCTCGCCGGCGACGCGCACGCTGGAGCCGTAGAGGATCGCGTGCATCGGATCGGCCAACCAGCCGGTGTCCTTCGGAGTCCCCTTGGCCCACTCCATCGCCCGGCGCCAGTCGCCGTCCTCGATCGCGATCCGCACAGGCGGGCGGTTTGCCTGGACGAGCACGTATGCGCCCCGGCCAATCGAAAAGAGCACCACGAGAAGCGCCACGGTCGCGGGTCGGAGCACCGTCGTTGACCGGGCACCGATCGGCATTTCCGCCAGGGCCCAGACCAGGTAGACCGTCGCCAGGAAATCGAACATCAGGAATAAGCGCGCTGGCTGCAACTGAAAGGCGAGCGCGATGTGCATTGACTGCGTCACGATCGCGATCAGGAACACCAGCGCCAACGCCGCGGAGCCGGTCACGAGCGCCCGTTCTTCGAATGAAACCAGCCATGCCGCGCGGCGGCGCAGGTAGATTGCGACTACGACGACCAGGTAACCAAGGTTGAGGATCCACGCGTACACCGGCCATTGCAGGATGAACAGGTAGTCCTTGGTCGCCAGCATGCGCAGCCACTCGTCGTCCATGCGCGCCAGCCGTCCGGCGAGCGGGCCCCATAGGATCGCCCAGGCGACGGCCGCTGCCGCTGGAGCGGCGGCGACGAGGATCCACTTCCGTGCGGCCGGGTTCAGCACAACCGCGGCAGCCGCCAGCCACACCGCGAACCACAACGCGGCGGTGGGATGCACGAGGCCGGCGCCGAGAACCAGCGCCGCAGCGAGCATCAGACGTGCGCGCAGGAAAGCCGCGACCGCGATCAGACCCAGACCGTACGCGATCTGCCTCGGATGGAAGTACCCCTCGAGCGTGTTGGTCCCCGACCGTGCGATGGCGTGACGAAGCGTCATCGCGGCGACCAGCGCCGCTGCTGCCCAGGGCGTTCCATAGATTCGCCGGCCGACCAGCCACGCGCCAAAGGCGATGAGGACGAGCGCAACCACGTAGAGGACGGCGAACACGGTGGGCACCGACACGCCAGTGACGCGGACGATCGCCGCGATGACCTCGTCGTAGGTGGTCAGCGTGGACTGCGCGGCCAGCAGCGCACCGTCCCGTGGAAACAATTCAGGGTCGAGCTTTTCGAGAACAACCGGAAGGTAGAACGCCTGGTCGGACGCGCCGTACCGATATCCGCCGGCGTTCAACGTCGCGAGAATGACGAATGGCAGCAGGCAGAAGGCGAACGCCTTACTGCTCATCAGCTGTCGGGCCGTAGATCGGCGGCAGCGGCACGTCTTTCATTCGCAGGTAGACCGTCAGCTGCCCGCGATGGTGGATCAAGTGATTCATCACGAACGAGCGCACGGCCGAAACCCTCGGCATGGAGAAGAGGATCTGGCCGCCGCTCTTCAAACTCCACATCTCCATCATCTCGCCATCGGTGGCCTTCGCCAGGCTCGCACGAGCCGCAACGGTCCTCTTGTCGAACGTCTTGCAGCATCGCGTCGCGAGACGCCGGCGTTTCAAGGCCCGCCTCCGGTGCCTTCGTATCGAGATCGTACGCCGGGGCATCCATCGTCGCGCTGCACCAGAAGGGCATGCTGGCGACATGGCCGGCGAGCTGGCCGAGTGTCATCGATTTGGGATGCGGTTTCCAGCCGAACTCGGCTTCCGGCACCCGCTCGAGCAGCCTGCGGGTGGTTGCCAATTCGTGGTCGTACTCGGGAAGAAGGGAATCCTTGATCGCCATCGGGGCCATTTTACAGCCCACCCTCAACTCCAAAGCCCAAACTCCAAACTCCAAAAAGAATCCGCATTAATCCGCGGCAATCCGTTTGGAGTTTGAAGTTTGGCGTTTGGAGTTTGGCGTTGACTCCTACATCAACGAATCGTTCTCGACGAGAACGGTCTTATATCCAACCACCTTGCCGCCGACGAGCAGCTTCACGACGTAGGTGCCCGCGGGCGCCGCCTGGGCGAGCTGCTGGCCGCTCAGCGCGAATGCCGCGCCGCCACCGCCGCGGCCGCCACCGCCCCCGCGTCCGCCGCCACCCTGTTCCTGCTGCGCGCCTGGCGGTGGGCCCGGCATCAGGTTCCATGGGACGCGATTCACGCCGGCATTCTTCGTGCCGGTCAACTCGCGAATCACCTGGCCATTCGTGTTGACGATCTGGATCTTGACTTCTCCTTCCGGCGCCGATTTCAGCAGGTAGGTGATCGCCGTGCCGCCGACCGGGTTCTGGCCGCGGAAGTAGCTCGCGCCGCCGAGACCGGTTGCGCGCTGGATGTCGGCTCATCCACCGCGTAGCCGGGCGCACGTCGAACAGGTGCGCGTCGGACATCGTCGTCGCGTCGGCGAGCTGCTGAAGCGCGGTGATGTCGTCCACGATCCAGATGCTGCGACCGTGCGTACCCAGCACCAGGTCGTTATCGCGCGGATGCACGACGACGTCGTCGACCCGGACAGTCGGGAGTCCCGTCATGAACTTCTTCCACTCGCGCCCGCCGTTGAGCGAGATGAAGAAGCCGTACTCGGTGCACGCGTAGAGCAGGTTGCGGCTTTTGGGATCCCCCTCGACGCAGTTGACGTTGCCTGTCGGCAGGTTCGACGCGATCGACGTCCACGACTTGCCGAAGTCCGTCGTCTTGAAGACGTAGGCCTTGTGGTCGTCGCGACGGTGGTTGTCGAACGAGACGTAGGCCGTGCCCGCGTCGTGCGCCGACGCATCCACCCGCGAGACATGCGATTCGTCGGGCACGCCCTGGATCGCCGCCGTCACATTGGCGAACGTCTGACCGAAGTCGCGGCTCACCTGGACGTTGCCGTCATTGGTGCCCACCCACACGAGTCCCGCGACTACCGGAGACTCAGCGATCGTCGTGATGTTGCTGTACGACGCCGCACCGTCATGCTTCGACGCCATCGGTGCCTTGCCGTCCACGTCCATGATCGGGCGGTCGTTGCGGCCGACATTGCGCGTCAAGTCCGGCGACGACGACCACGTATCGCCGCGATTGGTGGAACGGAAGAGTCGCTCGGCGCCGAGATAGACGACGTTGGAGTCGTGCTTCGACAGGATGAACGGCGTGCTCCAGAAGAAGCGGAAGTTGGTGCCCGCCGCGACAGGCGGGAATACATTGCCGTCCGGATTGAAACCACCACGCCCGCCGCCGCCGCCACCACCCCCGCCGCCGCGTCCGGCGGCCTGGGCCGCCTCGAGCTGCTTGCGCTGCTCATCGGTGATCGGTCCGCGCGGGCGAATGGCGGCTGTCTCGCCGGTGCGGAGGTTGTAACGGCCAGTGTTGCCGTCCTGGGACTCCTGGTAACCGACCGCCCAGTCGTTCGGGTCGTTCGCCGTGTAGAAACCGTCGCCCCCGCCAATGCGATACCAATCGCTATTGAGGATTCCACCGCCACCGCGGATGGCGCTCGGGCCGCACCAGCTCCCGTTGTCCTGCAACCCGCCGCACACGTAGTACGGCTTTCGCATGTCCACGCTGATCGCGTAGAACTGGCCCGTCGCCATGTTCGAGATCTCCGCCCAGGTTTCTCCCTGGTCGTAGCTCACATCGAGGCCGCCGTCGTTACCGATCAGAATGTGCCTGCCGTTGTGCGGGTTGATCCAGATCTGGTGATGGTCGCCGTGGCTCTGGCCGCCCATGCCGCTGAAGGTCTTCCCGCCATCGGCGGACTTGGAGGCGTTCGCACCGGTGGTGTAGACGATCTCGGGGTTACTCGGATCCACGCGGATCTTGCTGTAGTACATCGGGCGGTTGTTGTTGTTGCTGCGGAAGTTCCACGTCTTTCCGCCATCGTCCGACCGCCAGATGCCCTCGCGGTTTGGATCCGGCGGGGGAGGGCCTTCGCCGCGCCCGCCGCCGCCTCCGCCACCGCCGCCGCGGCCTTGGCCGGGAACGGCCAGCGAGCCGTCGGCGTTGACGCCCGCGCCGGTGCCGCCGCTCGCGCCCACTTCGATCTGTGCGTAAATGATGTTCGGGTTCGAGCGCGCGATGTTCAGACCGATGCGGCCGATGATCGGGTTGCCGGGAAGGCCGCTGCCGGTCAATCGCGTCCAGCTCTTGCCGCCGTTATCCGTCCGCCAGATGCCGCTGCCGGCCCCGCCACCGTTGAAGCCCCACGGCTGACGCCGCCGCTGGTACGACGCGGCGAACAGCGTATCGGGCTTGGTGGGGTGCATGACGACGTCGACAAAGCCAGTGTTGTTGTCGATGAACTTCGTGTTGTTCCAGGTCTTGCCGCCATCGGTCGTCTTATAGAGTCCGCGCTCGGCGTTCGGTCCGAACAGGTGCCCCACCGCCGCGACGTAGACGATGTCCGGGTTGGTTGGGTGAATGACGATGCGGCCGATGCTCTGCGTTTCCTTGAGACCGACGTAGGTGAAGGTCTTTCCGGCGTCGGAGGACTTGTAGACGCCGGCGCCAAACGAGGAGCTCTGGCGATTGTTCGGCTCGCCCGTGCCGACATACACGATGTCGGGATTCGACTGCGAGACCTGGATGGAGCCAATCGACGTGACCGGCTGGCTGTCGAAGATCGGTGTCCAGGTGATGCCGTTGTTCTCGGTCTTCCACACTCCGCCGGTGGCGTATCCGAGATAGATCGTCGACGGATTCTTCTCGACGACCGCAATGTCGTCGAGGCGCCCGCCCATCGTCGCCGGCCCAATGGACCGCCAGACGAACGGCTTGAGCATCGGATCGTCAGACTGGTTAACAGGCGGCGGCAGCGCCGGAACCTGCGGCTGCCCGCCCTGCGCAATCAGGTTCGCCCCGGCGGCTGCGCCGATCGCGATGCCCGCCCAGGCCACAAGGCGTACGTGGAGTTGTCCTCGCTTCACAAGAGCTCCTTCGGTTTGTTCGGTGAGAAAGAGGGGAACGACCTGCGGGATTCTACCCGAACGCCAATCCAAGGTAAGGCCCGGAGTCTTAGCTGCAGCGGGCCGGACGCTCTATTTGTTACCGAAGTTGACCTTGGGGACCTGCCGTGCCTCCGGCGGTACCTCGAAGTACGGGTACTCCTGGAAGCCGAACATCTTGGCCGTCACGTTCGACGGGAACTTGCGGCGCGTCGTGTTGTATTCCTGGATGCGCTCGTTGTAGCGGCCGCGCGCGACGGAGATGCGGTTTTCCGTGCCCGCAAGTTCGTCCGAAAGGCGCTGGAACTGCGCGTCCGATTTCAGGTTGGGGTAGTTCTCGACGACGACCAGGAGTCGCGCGAGCGCCGACGATTGCTCGTTCGCCGCCGCGATCGTCTCCGTCGGCGTCCGCGCGCCGGCCAGCTTCGCCCGCGAGTCGGCGATCCGCGTGAGGATCTCTTTCTCCTGCACCGCGAATCCCTTGACCGTCTCCACGAGGTTCGGGATCAAGTCGTTGCGCCGCTGGAGTTGGTTGTTCACTTCCCCCCATGCCCCCTTGATCGCCTCTTCCTGCGTCGTGAACTTGTTGTACGAACATCCTGAAAGGGCCATCCCTATCAGGACGACGATCCGCGCATTCAGCAGTTTTCTTGATGCCATCACCTTCTCCCGCTCGAGCTGATCCCCAATTCCAAATCTCAAACTCCAAACTCCAAAATCCGTTTTGGAGTTTGGAGTTTGGAGTTTGCGCGTTGTCACCAGGATCCACTGGCTCCGCCACCGCCGCTCCGGCCGCCACCAAATCCGCCAAACCCGCCGCCGCCGCCTCCACCGCCGAAGCCACCGAACCCGCCGCCAAAACCACCGCCGAATCCGCCACCGAACGGGCCGACGCCGCTCGACCATCCCATCGGGCCGCCCCAATGCCGGCGCCGGCGCCCTCTGCCTCCTCGACTGAGCAGGAAGAAGATGATCAGCATGATGATGAAGGGCCAGGGTATGCCGACCCGGCGATTGCGACGCGCCGGTCGCTCCCGGGGGACGCCGTCGAGCGTCACGCCGCGGCCTTCCGCGATCTTGTTGACGATCCGGGTCGTCGCGGCGACCAGGCCCGGCCCGTACCGGCCGTTGCGGAACTCCGGCGCCATCTCCGACCGGATGGTCTCGCCGGCGAACCCGTCCGTCACGAACTGTTCGACGTCGTAGCCGGTTTCTATGCGCGCCTTGCGATCGTTCGGGGCCACGACGATCAGCAGGCCGTTGTCTTTGCCCTTCTGTCCGATGCCGCGACCGCCGTTCTCGAACATCTTGACGGCGAGCTCTTCGATGCCCATCCAGCCTTCGAGATTTGGCACCGTCGCGACGACGACGACGTCACCGCTGGCGGTCATGAGCGCGGTGATGAGGCGCTCGAGCTGCGCCTTGCTCTCCGGGTCGACAACGTTGGCGAAGTCGTTGATCGCTCCGGTGAGTGGCGGCGGCTGCACCTGCGCTCGCACGGTTGCGGCCGACGCCCAGGCGGCAAAGGCCAGCGCGGCGCCAAGCGGCAGCAGGCGCCCGCGGCGTCCGGTCATCGTTTCCACGCGTCCACGAACGCCCAGATGTCCTCGACCGCGTCGATGTAGCGGGCCAGCAACGCGCTCGGATCGGCAATCGAGCTCGGCCCATCCGACCCGGCCGTGGCGAGCACTTCGCGCGTGAGGGACGCCGGAATGCCAATCAGTCGTTCCGCATCCTCGGCCAGGTCGGGATGCCCGGGGACGTGCGCCGACGCCGGTCGCACGAGGGTCACGAGATTCTCGAGGAGGCGGCGGAATCCTTCGGCGGATGCCGCGATCATGCGCCCGACCGTGCGCGGGTCCCCCTGCGTTTCGAGGTAGCTTTCGCGGAGGTGAATCAGGTGGCTCTTGGCCTGGAGCTCGCAGCCACGGCGGCGATCCTGTTCTGAAACCCTCACGCCCACGAAGGGGTCATCGCCGAAGAGGACGACGTGGTGGGCAACGATGTCGCCGTATTCGAGGGGAAAAACGTCGAGCGACCGCACGAATTCTTCCGGCTGCAGGATGAGCGGCACGGCCAGCCCGCGGTTCTGCCAGCCTCGCGTGCGCGGCGCGCAGGCCGCCAGGTCGTCGAAGTGCAGCTGATCGACGAACGCGATCGTGTGTAAATCCTGCTCGTCGCGGCCATCGAGGCCGTACGCGCAGACCGCGCGCAACCGGTTGCGGAAAATCGCCTGCAGATCGGCGGTCAAAGAGTCGAGCGCCGCGCGTCGCGGGCCGGTGAGAGTCGAGGACGCCATCGAACCTATTATTAGTCCATGCAATTGCGGAGCCTGAACGTGGGCTGTTTTGGCGGCGGCACCGGGTTGCCCGCCCTGCTCGGGGGCCTGAAGACGAATCCCTGGCTGCATCTCAACGCCGTTGTCACGATGTTCGACAGCGGCGGCAGTTCGGGGCTGTTGCGGGATGAACTGGGCGTGCTCCCGCCGGGCGACGTCTTGCGGTGTGCGCTCGCCCTGGCGCGCAACGAGCGCGAAGCGCGCCGCGTGCTGCTCTCGCGAATGCCGATGCCGGAGCACGCACGTTTACGCGGGCACACTGGCGGCAACCTGCTCCTGGCGGCGATGGAGCGGTACAGCGGTGATTTCCTCGCTGCGGTCGACGGGCTGCGGGCGCTGCTCGGCTGCCGCGGACGCGTGTGGCCGGTGAGCACACAGCAGGCGTCGATCTGCGCGGAGTACAGCGACGGCACGCGCAGCCGCGGGGAAGTGGAGGTCGACGCCGGCCAGGGCGGCGGCAAGCCGATCGTCCGCATGTGGCTCGAGCCTGACGCGAGACTCCATCCTGCTGCCGCGCACGCCATCCCGTCCTTCGAGGCCGCCATCATCGGCCCGGGCAGCTTCTACACGAGCCTGATGCCGATCTTCCTCGTGAAAGGCGCCCCCGAAGCCTTGCAGCAGGTGAAAGGGCCGATCGTCCTCGTCGCGAATCTCGTGACCGAGGGGAGCGGCATGTCCTCCTTCACCGCCGGCGAAGCCGTTCGGCAAATGGGAGAGGTGCTCGGACGTCCGATCGACGTCGTGATCGTCAACACGGCGCGCCCGTCCGAGGAAATCCTCGAGCGCTACCGTCCCGAGCAGAAGACGCCGCTCGAAATCGGCGACGTCCCGTCATCGTGCGAAGTCGTGGCGGGGGAGTTCTGGACCGGTGAGATCGCACGGCATGACCGGCGGCGGCTGGCGACGGCGGTTTGGGCGGTGTTGGCGCGACGGCTGCTTTGATTCGAATAGTGGGGTGTTCGCGCGGCTTTTAAACTTCGAACTACGAACTCCGAACTAAGAACGATTTTGTAGAAGGGCCGACGCTGCGCTCGGCCCTCTTGATTGCCGGGTCTGAAGACCCGGCCTACACGTACACGCAGATGAGTGCCGGTCTTCAGACCCGGCCTGAAGATGCCGAGCGGCGAAGCCGCGAGGCGTTCCACAAGATCGTTCTAAGTTCTAAGTTCGTAGTTCTAAGTTTTAGAGCCGCTGCAAGCCATCCCCGGCTCGAAGCAGCAACTACTTCGGAGCTTTGCAGTGCCCGCGAGGAACTCCGAAGGCGTCTCCACTCGCAGGTCGTGCCGCAGCGCGGAGAGGAAGTGCCGGCGGTTGTCGGTGACGATGACGCGGGCGCCGGCGGCGCGGGCGATCTCGGCGATGTGGACGTCGTAGATCCGGCCGCCGCCGATGCCATCGTCCACGAGCTGTCGCAGCATCGCGCGCCGGTCGGCGGCCGGCAGGTCGTGCACTTCCATGCGCGCGAAGACTTCTTCCTCGAGCAGGCGCGCGGCGTCGTGTGGCGTCAGACGGAATTCAGGTGGAAGGCGCGTGGCGACCGAGAAGAACTCGAGGCAGCAATGCCACGCGGTGGCCGGGGATGCGATGGTCTTCTCGGCGACGCCGTGCATGATCGATTGCGCCGGAGCGCTTTGCGGGCCGAGATCCACCAGCCCCGCGAGGATCACGCTCGTGTCGAGGAAAACGCTTACGGCCACCGGTTGCGCTCGTCTTCGATGAGCGTGGCGATGTCGAGGGTCGGACGACTCGCGGAGGAGGCCGTGGGCCGCGCGACCAGGCGCCGCCCGACCTTAACGAGCTTTGGTCCGGGAGCGACGCGCTCGATTCGCACACTCGTGTCGTCCACAGTGATCTCGAGCTCGGTGCCGGGCGTCAGCCCGGCCCTGTCACGGATGGCGGCCGGAATGACCACCCGGCCTGCCTTATCAATGGTCGTCCGCATGGTAGAAGAATACCATGTTGAGTCGCAGAAAAACCCAACGGAACCAGGCCTCCTGCGCACTGAACACGAAGTGAGACCCTGGCGTCTTGCCTTCTGGACGCGAATGAGTGACGTAGTGGACGGGTATCCGTTGGTGGCCTCGGCTGCGGATACCGGGGATTTCGAGGACCGGCTGCGCGATTCGGGAACGCTGGCGTTCCGGGTCGCCTACGGGGTGCTGCGCCACCGCGCCGATGCCGAGGATGTCGCGCAGGAGGCGCTCGTGAAGGCCTTCCGCTCCTTCAATCAGCTGCGCGATCGTGAACGCTTTCGCGCCTGGCTCGTTCGCACGACCTGGCGGCTCGCGCTCGATCGCCTTCGGGGCGACCGCCGGCGGCTCGCCCGCGAGCAATCCTCGATCGAGCCTCGAGAGCCTTCGGTGGAGCAGGTCGCCTCGGCGCGCGAACGCGCCGCCCACTTGTGGTCGGCGATCGACAGCCTCCCCGAGAAGCTCCGCCTCGTCGTGGTGCTGTCGGGAATCGAAGGACACGACACCCGCGAGGTCGCGGCATTGCTCGGGATTCCGGAGGGCACCGTGCGGTCCCGCCTGTTTCTCGCACGGAAAGCGTTGTCAGAGAGGCTCCAATGGCTCACCAAGACCCCGTAGATCCGCTGTCGGCATTCGACGCGCTGCTGCGGCAGGAACTGTCGGTCGAACCGTCGAACAATCTCCTGCCCCGAGTCCGTGAGCAGATTCGCACCGAGCCGGCGGCGAGTCGATGGATGGGGCTGTGGCGGTTCGCCCCGCTCGCCGCCGCGGCAGCGCTCGTCCTGGCGATCGGCGTGTTCATGTTGAGCCGGTGCGACCGACACGAATCCCGCGCCCGGCCCCATCGCGTCCGCGCCAAGCCCGACCCATGCACCTGCGTCCCCGATACCGCCGTTCCCCGACCTCCCGCGCTTCCGAACCTCGAACCGCGAGCCGCGAACTCCGCACTCGCGGACCGCGAATCCGCGAACAGCGAACAGCGAGCAGCGAACAGCGGTACGCGAAGGAACCAGAAGTGATCGTCGATGCGCGTCAACGGGATGCGTTGCTACGCGTTCATGCGCATGGTGAACCAGGGGCAACTCACCGAGGCTGCCTTCAAGCAGACGAAGCCGCCGCCGCTGCACATCGAAGAAGAGGTCACAACCATCGGCGTCGTTCCGGTCTCGGTGAGCCCAATCGTCGTCGGCGGCGTCTTGCAGGGTGAGAGTGAACGCAAATGAGCCGCCGACGGCTCGTGAGGAGAGACATCGTGAAGAAGCTGATTTTCGGGATGGTGTTGACGACGGTGGTGTCCGCGGCGCCGCTGCGAGCGCAGGACGACATGCCGAAACCAATGAGTCGGCAGCCGACGCAGACGACCGGTCGGCAGGTTCCCCTCAGGGTGCAGGTCGTCGTCGCGCGTTACCGTGCGGACAAGAAGGTGAGCAGCCTTCCTTACACGTTATCGGTCCTCGCCAACGACAACGACAAGACGACGATGCGGATGGGCGTGGACGTACCGATCCCGAGCACGGTGTTCAGCCCAACCACAGAGGGAGGGAAGTCTTCGATACCGATGACCAGCTTCAACTACCGGTCGATCGGCACGAACATCGACTGTTCGGCCCGGACGCTCGAGGAAGGCGTCTTCAGACTGGATCTGGCCGTTGAAGATTCGTCGGTGTTCGTTGCCGACAAAGATCCCGGGGGGATGCCGGCCGTTGCAGCCCCCTCGGTGCGCCGATTCACGGCCACGTTCAACGTGCTGCTCAGGGACGGCCAAACCGTACAGCACACAGCGGCCACGGATCCCGTGAGTGGGGAAGTGCTCCGAGTCGACGTGACGCTGAACGTCGTGAAGTAGGAGCGTCAGTGAATAACGACGCCGGTGCCTTTGAGTTGGTAGGACTTGGAGGCCTTGGCGTCGTGCTTGGCGTGCTCGCCGGCCGCTTCCTGACCGTGCTCGTCGGCAACGGCTTCGAACGTGCCTTCCGCGGACACCTTCTTACCCTTGGCGGTGACCGGGATCACGATCACCCCGTCTTCCACCTTCACGCGAACCGTCTTGGCGCCGGGCGTCGCATCTTCGGCGATCGCCACCCAGCAGCCGTTGCCGGTGCAGACCGCCGACGCGATACCGTCCACGCGCACGGTCTTGCCTACGTACTGGTCGGGCTGGTTGACCAGCGCCGAAACCGCCGTCGCTTCCTTTAGCGTCACGCCCGCGCCGAGCTTCGTTCCCTGCGCGACGACCGAAACCGTGGCGAGCGCCACAACCGCCGCGCCGATTAGTGCTTTCATCGTGCCTCCTAGTATTCTGGAATTCTACCTTGCTCCACTTAGCATTCAGCATTCAGCATTTAGCATTCAGCATTGCCCCTGCTCACCCTCGATTCCGTTTCTCTCGCCTTCGGACACCTGCCGCTCTTCGAGAACGCCTCGCTCCAGATTGAGGCCGGGGAGCGCATCGCGCTCATCGGGCGCAATGGATCCGGGAAATCCAGCCTGCTGAAAGTGGTGGCGGGCGACGTGCCGCCTGACGCCGGGTCCGTCTGGCGGGCGCCTGGCCTTCGCGTGTCGAGGCTGGACCAGGACGTCCCGCTCACCGGCACTCGAACGGTGTTCGAAGAAATCTCCTCGGGACTCGGTGAACTGGGAGCCCTTGTCTCGAAATACCACGAGGCTGCGGTCGCGGTCGCGGAGACGACGGCCTTCGACGAGGCTCAGGCCGGGGGCGCTCCCCACGATCGCGCGCTCGAGGTGCTGGGGCAGCTCCAGCACCAGCTCGAGGAACGCGACGGCTGGAGCCTGGAGCAGAAAGTCGAACTCGTGATCTCACGGCTGTCGTTGCCCGCCGACCGAAAGGTCGGTGAGCTCTCCGGCGGCTGGCGGCGCCGCGCGCTGCTCGGGAAGGCGCTGGTGTCGCAGCCGGACGTCTTGCTGCTCGACGAGCCGACCAACCATCTGGACATCGACGCGATCCGCTGGCTGGAAGAGTACCTCTCGACGTTTGCGGGAGCGCTGCTCTTCGTCACCCACGATCGCGCCTTCCTCTCGAACCTCGCCACCCGGATCATCGAACTCGATCGTGGCACGCTCACGTCGTGGCCCGGCAGCTATGCGACGTATCTCGAGAAGAAAGCGGCGGCGCTGGAGAACGAGGCGCGCGACCTCGAGCGCCTCGACAAGAAACTGGCGCAGGAAGAAGTCTGGTTGCGGCAAGGCGTCAAGGCGCGCCGCACGCGCAACGAGGGGCGCGTGAAGGCGCTGTTTGCATTGCGGGCTCGCCGCGCCGCGCATCGCGAGCAATCCGGAAACGTTCGCATGGCGATCGACGCCGCCGAGAGTTCCGGCAAGCTGGTGTTCGAGGCGAAGGGGGTCAGCAAGAGCCTCGGCGGGGTGCCGATCATGCGGAACTATTCGCAGCGCATCGTGCGCGGCGACCGCATCGGCCTGATCGGTCCCAATGGATCCGGCAAGACGACCTTGCTGCGGTTACTCGTCGGAGAGCTGGAGCCCGACGAGGGCTCGATCACGCAAGGCGCCCGCCTCCAGATCGCCTACTACGACCAGCAGCGTGAGCAACTCGATCCCGATCGCTCGGTCGCCGACAGCGTGAACGACGGCAACACGACGGTCTCAGCCGAACGGCCAGCCGCGCCACATCATTGGTTACCTCGCCGACTTCCTGTTCCCGCGCGAGCGCGCGATGTCGCCGGTGAAGTCGCTGTCGGGCGGCGAGCGAAATCGGCTCCTGCTCGCGCGTCTGTTTGCGAAACCCGCCAACGTGCTCGTCCTCGACGAGCCCACCAACGACCTCGACATCGAGACCCTCGAACTGCTGGAGGAGTTGATCGGGGACTTCGACGGCACCGTGCTGCTGGTCAGCCACGACCGCGCCTTCCTCGACAACATCGTGACCAGCACGCTGGCGTTCGAAGGCGAGGGACGGGTCGTGGAGTATGTGGGCGGCTACGAGGACTACCTGCGGCAGTCGATGCCGGTACTCGAACGACCGCGTACCGAACACCGACGTACCGAGTACCCGAACACCGAACACCGCGTACCGAACCCCGGGACTGGCAAACGGAAGCTCTCGTACAACGAGACGCGCGAGCTCGAGGCGGTTGCCGGCACAAATCGAGGCGCTCGAGACCGAAATCGCAGCCCTGCGCGCGGAGGCCGAGTCGGCGGATTTCTACAAGGCAGGCGCCGAACAAATCCGCGGTGTGCTCGCCCGCATAGAAGTTGCCAGCAAAGAACTCGAAACCACCCTGGCACGCTGGATTGAACTCGAAGAGCGCGCGTAAGTCCGCGATGTCACCGAGCCAGCAGACGAAAGAAGGTGACCCGGCGGCCGCTGTCATGGTCCTCGGCCAACACACGGACGGCGGGGTCGCGTGCCAGGCGCTCGAAGGCGTACTCGGTACGAGGGGCGGCTGTTCGGCACGTCGTGCACGATGAGGATCGTGGCCCCCGCATCTTGCAGATGGCGGATTGAATTTCCGTCGGGGAATCCCCGCATTTGAACCAGCAGCTCGTAGTACGCGCTCGGGTACTTCCCGCTGTATCCGTTCAACAACGGCCTCCAATGTTGGGTTGAACGGTACATATAGAAGACGTCCCGCATCTCCGCGAGCCGGCTCGGATGACTGACCGGCCACTCGAAGACCACGGCGTCTTCCATTTGTGCCAGCGTCGAGTACCACGGTGAGGCTTGCGGATCGACTTCACGGAGCGAGGGCCGCGAGAAGTATTCCACCGATGTCATCACGATCGCGGCAATGGCCACGGCCGTTCGCGCCGCCATTCCCAAACGGGCTCGTATGGCGGCGAGGCCGAGACCCGCGAGCACCGATAGGCTCAGCAACACGAGGATCGCCGCGCGTGCCGGCACCCGCAACCCGCGAAAGGGCAGCAACCATTCGAAGAGGATCGGGTAGACAAACGCGTTGAACCCCAGGGCGAGGAGCACACCGAATGCGAGATGGCCGGCGTGAATGCGGCGCACCCGATCCGCCATCGGCCACAGCCCAATGACCGCCAACACCGTGGCGGTGACGCCCGGGAAGAGATGCCGTTCGGGCGCCGCGAGCGAATCCGTCCGGCCGTAGAGAACGTTTGTGTTCGGGGCGCTCAGGAAATCGCCGGGCCGGGCGCTCCACGCCACGACGTCTCTTAGGGACCGTTCCCCAACCTGTTGGCGATTCGCGAGGTAAGGGAGTGAATAGATCCCCAGGACCAACACCGGAAGGGCCAGCGTCGATGTCAGCCGCGTCGCCGCGATCCGGGGTTGCCGCCACGACACTGCGAACGTCAGGACGCCCAGCGATGTCAGGAAGAAAACTCCGTAATACACGCAACTGAGAACCTGGCACGCCGCCAGGACAGACGCGAGGAGGAATTGCCGCAGTCTTCCCGTTTCGAGTCCACGGTGCCACGCCAGGAACGCCAGCGGCATCCAGAACGACAACTGCATCTCGAGATGGTCGAAGTGGTCGAACCGGAACGGCGCAAAGGCGAAAACGAGGCCTCCGATGAAGCCTGCCGCTGTTGACCCGCTCAGATGCCGCACCAAGGCAAAGGCGCCGACGCCGTTCAGGACAAAGGCGGTGAGCAGGACCCAGTTGTAGGCGACCAGCGGTGGGGTGCCCATCCAATGCAGCGGCGCCCAGGCCAGGCCCGGCAGGAGGACCGCATCCGAATACGCGAGTGTCCGAACCTCGGGATAAAAGATGTTGCCGTCGAAGAGATTCAGGGGATCCGCGCGCACCTGGTGCGCGATCCACGCCAGTCGCCAGACGGAGAACAGCGCATCGCCATGGGCGCCAACGAGGGAACCGGGATTCAGGATGAGCGGGTACGTGAAGGCGGCCGCGTGGAGTCCGAAGAAGGCAGCGATCCACGTCGGTGTGAGCCGTCGTATGGACCGCCAGCCTTCCACAGACGAGTCACTCGAAGGACTTGGTGAACAGGTCCTCGATCGCGCGCTTGCCGCTGTCCTTGATGTTGCGCGTGCCGGTGCCGGTGAAGTGCGGGTGCGTGATGCGCGGCGTGTCGTTCAGGGCCTTCCAGTCGCGCTGCGTCCATTCGAACCAGCCGTTCTTCTCCTGGTCGAAGACGTAGAGCGGCTTGTTGCACAACTTGGCGAACTCGGCACCCCAGCCCGTGCCGCCGCGCACATGGCCATCGTCGAGGATCACGCCGACGACGTAGATCTCCTGGCCGTTATTGACTTGGTACCACAGCGTCTGCAGGATCCGTCGCAGCGTCGGACTGTCGCTGTAGCGGCGGTTCATCAGCTTCGACACGTATTCGAGGCTCACGTCCCCGGCCTGCAGTTCTTCGTGGTTCAGCACGCGAATGCCGCGCTTTCGCGCGTCGTTGTGGCCGTCGAAGGTGAAGTTCACTTCCTCGATGCCGTGGCGTTCGGCGCACGCCCCGAACTCCGCTTCGGCGCCCGCCGCCGCGCCACTGAACAGAATGAAATCCTCTCGCTTCATCGCTTCGTGCTCGTTTTCTTTTTCGCTTTCTTTACCGCTCTGGCTTTGGCCGGCGGCTTACGGTCCTTGTCTGACACCCGGCCTGCCTTGAGCGCCGCGGCGCGGTCGATGATCTTCGCGAGCATGGCACCCGCGTCGCCACCCTTGGCCGGTCGATTCGATTGCCAGATGGCGGGATTGTCTGCGGCCAGGATGTCCTCGAAATCCCCCTCGCTCTTCACGCTCTTCGGTGCGAATTCGGTGATGTCGACATCGCCCGCCCAGTCGTCGCGGTGCTTGATCAGCAGCCAGCTGCGTCCGCCGCCGCCACCCCAGCCGCCCGTCCGCACGAGCACCCAGGAGCCTTTCAGCTTGTAGCCGTCGAGCGTGAACTTCAAGTCTCCCTTTTTCAGCGACGCGTCGACATCGGGTGATTCCGGTTTCCACGTGCCCTGGTCCCAGAGCATGACGATGCCGGCGCCGTAGCCTGAAGGAATAACGCCTTCGAAGGTTCCGTACTCGATCGGGTGATCCTCGACATGCATCGCGAGCCGCTTGGTCTTCGGGTCGAGCGACGGGCCCTTCGGCACCGCCCACGACAACAACACCCCTTGGTATTCCAGGCGGAAGTCGTAATGCAGGTGACTGGCGAGGTGTTTCTGCACGCAGAAGAACAGGCCGTCTTCTGGCTTCTGCTTCGCGCGTGTCGATGCGAGCTTCTCGTCCCCCGCCGGCTCCGGCGAGGACGAGAAGTTCCGCATCTTTTTGTATTTCTCGAGCACCATCAGTGCACTTCGCCCATCAGTCGTTTGATGGTGCGCGACATCGACAGCAGGATCAGTCCGGCGACGACGCCGACGATGGCGATCGTCATGAACAGGTTGGGCAGCGGCATTTCCTGGTAGAACCCGGAGACGCGGCCCGACATGAAGTTGCCGACCGAGGCGGCGAGGAACCAGACGCCCATCATCAGGCCGGCGATGCGCACGGGCGCCAGCTTGGTCATGGCGCTGAGGCCCACCGGGCTGAGACACAGCTCGCCGAATGTGTGGAGCAGGTAAACGCCGGTCAGCCACAGCGGACTCACCTGGCCCGCCTGCGCGAACATCGCCCCCCACATCAGCAGCAAGAACCCGGCGCCGACCAGAATGAGACCCAATGAGAACTTAATCGGCGTGGATGGCTCGCTGCCACGGCGTCCGAGAGTCAGCCACAGCCACGCAAACACCGGCGCGAACGTCCAGACGAAAAACGAATTCATCGACTGGAACCAGCTCTTGGGATAGACCCAGCCGAGGATCGCTTCCTGCGTGTCGCGATCGGCGAACAACGTCAGCGTCGAACCGGCCTGCTCGAAGAGGGACCAGAAGACCGCTGCTCCGATGAACAGCACGCCGATGACATAAAGACGATGACGTTCCTGCGGTGTCCATTGCGGGCTGAGGAACAGCCACCCGAAGAAAACCACCGTGACGATCAGAAGGCCGTACCCAGCCGCGTCGGCGATCTGGTTCGGCGTGATCGGTAACGCGCCGGTATAGGTGCCGATACCGACCACCAGCGCCACCGCCAGGAGCGTGAGCGCCACCATCGTGCCTATGCGCCAGTTCTTCGCCGCTTCCGCGGGAGTGGCGACCGCAGGACGGAGGCCTCCCTGGCCCAGGAACTTGCCGCCCAACACGTACTGAATCAAGCCGGCCACCATACCGACGCCGGCGGCTGCGAACCCGTAGTGCCAGTTGATGTTTTCGCCCAGGTATCCGCAGATCAGGGGCGCGATGAACGCGCCCAGGTTGATCCCCATGTAGTAGATGGAGAAACCGGCGTCGCGGCGTTTGTCTTCGGCCCCGTAGAGCGTGCCGACGAGGACGCTGATGTTCCCCTTGAGAAGGCCGGTGCCGATGACGATGAGGAAGAGGCCGAGATAAAACGTCGCGAGCATGGGGAATGCCATGCTGAAGTGGCCGCTCGCGATCAGGATGCCGCCATAGAGGACCGCCCGGCGTTGGCCGATCAGCCGGTCCGCGACCCAGCCGCCGGGCAGCGTCGCCATGTACACCATCGAGGTGTACAGACCGTAGATCGCCCCCGCGGATCGATCGTCGAACCCAAGGCCTCCCTTGTCGACTGACGCGACCATGAAGAGCATCAGGAGCGCTCGCATCCCGTAGTAGCTGAAGCGCTCCCACATCTCGGTGAAGAACAGCGTCATCAGGCCGCGCGGATGTCCGAAGAACCACCGGTCGTCCTTCGGCGCGCCGAGGGCGCCTGCAATCGGATCAGTCATGGCCTGTAAGGATACCCGACTCTGTCGCTCGCTTCGCTCGCGAGAACGCTGAACCCTGAACCCTGAACCTCGAGCGCCGCGAAGCGGCGCGAGTTAAAGTGAGGTGTGGCGAAGGCGCTCCTGATTTCGACCTACGACCTCGGGCGCCAGCCCTTTGGCCTGGCATCCCCGGCGGCATGGCTTCGCGAAGCCGGCGTCGATGTCACGTGCGCCGATCTCGCGAAGGAGCGTCTGCCACAGGACGACGTCCGGAACGCGTCGCTGGTCGGGTTCTTCCTGCCCATGCACACGGCCACACGGCTCGCGCTGCCGGTCATCGACCGAGTCCGCAAACTGAATCCTTCCGCAACGCTCGTCGCTTACGGCGTCTACGCGCCGCTGAATGCACCGCTTCTGCGAGAGCGTGGGATCCAAGTGGTGCTCGGCGGGGAATTCGAAGAGGAGTTAGTACAGGCGGCCCTGAAGGGCCTTACTACGACTCGGGACTCGACGGATGGTATTCCGAGACTTCGCTTTCGGGTTCCTCTGCGAGACGGG
>CAVXMQ010000028.1:0-290564 GCA_963762995.1 uncultured Acidobacteriota bacterium
GACGAGTTGAGAGAGAAGCTCGCTCGAGCCGAAGCGACTCGGCTGCGAGGCGAACTCCGCTAACCTTCCACTTGTGGGCTTTTGTCTGCCGCAACTCGGACTATCGTTCGAACACGACGCAATTGGCGTGCAAAAGAGCGAGGGCCCAGTGGGAATCGGTCTTGCTCGGAAGGCACGCATGACCCTCGGGCGCTTCGTCGCCTACTGCGTGCACCCCGCGGCTGCCTGGCGGCGGCTGTCGAAGAGCGACCGGACGTTGCTCGTGGCGGCCTATGCCGGCACCAGCTACGTCCTCACGCTCGTGGCCTTGCTCGCAGTCTAGGCCTCACCCGGCTCGTCCCAGAGCAGGGGCAACTCGATCTCGATTGCCTCAAACGGCTCCGCGCGAAAGACATCGCGTCCGGTGAACGTCCCAACGAGCAACCAGCGTTCGTCCGAGCGCCGCAGCACTTCGATCGTCCGCGCGAGAGGATCGACCAGCCATGCACTCCCAACGCCTTCGCGGGCGTAAATGGGAAGTTTCCGGCCACGATCGAGCACCTCCGTGGAGGGTGAGAGCACCTCACAGACCCAGTCGGGAGCCAGCGGAAACCACGCCTCGGTCGGGAGTCAGGAAGACGTGCGCGACGCCACCCGGCGATATCAGGTACCAAGACGTCAGCACCGAGGTGGACTTCGGGCTCGACGACGATGGTCCAGCCCCCCGGGCCACCGCGGCCGGTGTCGAACGGCGTGTGTAAGGCCGACAGCAGCACACTCGTCGCCTTAGCGTGCCTCGGCCGTGGGCGCGGCGAGGTTATCAACTCGCCGTCGATGATCTCGGCCACAAGATGCTCCGGCACCTCGATCAGATCTTCGTACGTCGCTGGACGTCTGGCCGCCATCTGCTCACCGTAACGCCATTGTTCTTGCATGACCGCGGACCTGTCCCGCGGCCCAACCCCTCTCGACGACGTTGCCATCGTCCCGGGTCTGCCGTCAAGGCTCGTACAATGAGGAATGGCCCCGACCCTGACGGCTCGCGAACGCGCTCACCTCAAGGCACGGGCACATGCGCTCGAACCCGTTGTGCACACGGGCAGTTCCGGTGTGACCGACAAGCTGGTCGCCGAAGTCGATCGCGCACTCACGGCGCACGAGTTGATCAAGGTGAAGATCGGCGACGACGACCGCGCGCAGCGGGTCGCCACCGGCGAGGAACTCGCGGCGCGCACTGACGCCGCTGCCGTTCACCGCGTCGGCAAGGTCCTGATCCTCTGGCGACCACGCCCGATGGACGCGAGCGAGTAGCCCTTCCCTCTCCTGCTACACTCTCGCGGGCCCCCCGTTCACAAAGGACAGTGAGATGGTCTTCTGGTTCGCCGTGTTCCTTCTGGCGCCGGTCGCCGCGCTCGCCCAGGACCTGACGGGCGTCCTGGTGGGCACAGTCAAGGATCCGCAAGGGGCCGTGGTACGCGGCGCGGAAATCCGCCTCAGCTCACCCTCTCTCATGGGCGGGACCGTGCGCACGGTCACGAACGAGAAGGGGCAGCTGCGGTTTCCATCGCTCCCACCCGGTGTTTACGCGCTCGACATTTACGTCCGAGGCTTCGCGCTGTATCACGACGCGGGCATTCGAATCGGCGCAGGAGCCACGACGGAGTGGGGGGTCGTCCTTCGCCTGCCAGTGTTGGCTGAATCGCTCGTCGTCCAACCGGTGAGATCCGGATCCGATGCGCGCGATTCGGGATTCGCGACGCGGCTCCCTCGCGACGAGATCGTCGCTATCCCGAGTCGACGCGCGAGCATGTTCGACTCTGTCAGGGCGTCACCAGGCGTGTCCCCCACGTCACCCTCGAGCGGCACCGCGACCACGGTGTCGATCTTCGGTTCCGGCACCAACGAAAATCAGTTCCTCCTCGACGGGACGCCCACCACCTGCCCCTGCAACGGCATCGCGCGATCCGAGGTCGGCATCGACTTCATCCAGGAAGTGCAGGTGCAGTCGCTCGTCGCATCCGCGGAGTTCGGCAACAGCCAGGGAGGCGTGATCAACGTCATTACACGGCAAGGGGGGGCTCGCTTTCAGTACGACGGGTCGTACTACGCTCAAACCGCAGCCCTGACCTCCGGGCCGGTACGTCTGTCGCTGAATCCTTCGCGCCCGGAGCTGGGCGAGACCGGATACGAGCGCGGGCGATATCGCGATGGAACGATGACGCTGGGAGGTCCCATCGTTGACGAGCGGCTATGGTTCTTCACCGGCTATCAATACCTCAGGGACTACGACAACCAACCAGGTACCGACCCGACGTTCCCTCGGGCCTACGAGCAGGACAAGCTCTTTGCGAAGCTGACTTGGCAACTCGGGTCCGTCCATCTGCTGCAAAGCATCCACTACGAATTTCTCAGCAACCCCGACACACCCACATTCGTGACCCCATTCGAAGCGACGCGACAGCGGAATGCCAACGTGCCGGCCATGACGCCTGCGCACCTGACGCACATCGTGTCGTCGAACACCGTCTGGGAGGCGCGCGTCGGACGGTTTGTCTATGACGAAGACCGCAGCCCCAGCACCGGCGACTGGACGCGGGCCAGTCATCTGGATCGCGCCACGAATATCACGACCGGCGCTCCCCCAATGGTCGGCACCTTTACCCTCATGCGCACGAGTGCCAAGGCGACGCTGAGTCACTACCGTTCCAATCTATTCGGAGCCGAACACCAGTGGAGGGTTGGCGCGCAAGTGGAACGCGGCGAACAGCTCGCCGCCACCATCGTGCCCACGGGCGCGCGGTTCGTGGACGATGGCACGCGAAAGATTCAGTCGATCGTGAGCGCACCGTCGAATATCGGCGGAGTGTTCGTCACCGCTGGCTGGTTCGCGAGCGACGCTGTCACCATCGGCAATCGCCTCACGCTGAACGCCGGCCTACGGTTCGACCACAGCCGTGCCATCAGCCAGGATCTCCCCCTAGTGGACGTCGAGGGGCACGACACCGGGAATGTCGTCAAGGGCCTCGGCACGCTGTTCACCTGGAATGAGTGGTCACCGCGCCTCGGAGTGACGTCGAAATTGACGGGCGACGGACGAACGATGTTCCGCGCCAGCTATGGCCGCTTTACCCAGGGCGTCTTCACCGGTGAACTCACCCCATTCCATCCCGGCGCCACGCCGACCACGACCTGGGCCTTTGACGCCGTGACGCAAGATTACACACGCTTCGTGAGAACGGTGGACGCGCGAGTCAACCTGGGACTGGACCCGGGCATCAAGGCCCCACGCACTCACGATACTCCGTTGGGCTCGACCGCGAGGTGCGGCGCAGTCTGTCGGTCGGTCTCACTTACGTTCACAAGCGTGGTCGCGAATTCATCGGCTGGACGGACATCGGAGGCCAGTATCGGGAAGAGGAACGCGGACTCCCGGACGGCCGCACGCTATCCGTCTTCGTGCTGACCAACTCGCCAGCCGATCAACGGTTTCTGCTGACCAATCCCGAGGGCTATGGACTGCGATACGACGGGCTCGTGTTCGCGGTGCAGAAACGCCCGTCGAACGGTTGGCACGCGTCGGGGTCGTACACGTTCTCGAAGGCGGCTGGCCTGCAAGCGTCGAGCGGAGAGCTTGCCGCTGGCGCGCAGGCCAGCACGATTGCGACGCCCACCAGGTTGTTCGGACGCGATCCGAACGACCTGACCAATGCGGTGGGACGCCTGCCGAACGACCGACCACATGTCTTCCGTGTGTCGGGGTCAATGAACGTTCGGCCGGTGGACGTCGTCGTCTCCGCCAACCTCCAGCACTTCAGCGGGAAGCCTTGGGCAGCGTCGACGCAGATGGATTTACAGCAACTCGACCAGCGCATCCTGCTGGAGCCGCGCGGGACCCGCAGACTCTCGTCACAAACGTTGCTCGACGTGCGGCTGTCGCGGACGTTCACCATCGCGACCGCTCGCATCGAACTGCTGCTCGATATCCTCAACGCCTTGAACGACACGGCCGAAGAGGCGCTCGCGACGGATTACCAGTTCAGCGTGTCGTTCGGCCAGCCGACGGCGTTCATGGACCCGCGGCGCGCGATGCTCGGTGTGAGGCTGAACCTGAATGGTCGCCGCTGAGGAGCGGCCTACTTCCTCGGCAGATCGATCACCACGACGTTGGCGTTCTGCCGCGATCGATCGAAGACGATGTACTTCCCGTCCGGCGTGATGTCGAACGTCCTCAGACTGCCGTGGTTACTGAGGTTCGTGATCTGGCGGGACGTCTTCGTCGCGAGGTCGAGCAGCCAGAAATCCAAGCCCTGGATGCGAGGCAGGTAGACCACGCCGTTCCCGTCGGGAAGAAACCGATAGCCACCTGGCCGAACCATCACGTCCGGCAGTTCCACGGAACGACCGTCCGTCGAGTCCAGTGCCAGTAGCTTCACCTGACCGACGATGGACGGCCCGCCAAAGAGGATCAGGTCTCCGATGGGCGACCAGATGGGGTTCACCCATTTGCCCTCTCGCAAACGCACGGGCTCGCCGCCGTCGACCGGAATCTTGAAGAGCGCGGGACCGCGCGCATCGTGGCCGCCGGTGACGATCCATTTCCCATCGGGTGACCAGTCTGCGGCCCCCTGGCCGGCGCTGCCATCGATCTCGATCGCGGGTGCCAGCGTTCGACGATTGGTGCCGTCGGCCAACATCAGCGACAGGTGACGCTTTCCCTGGTGACGCACAACCACCGCCACGTGTCGGCCGTCGCGAGAGACCACGGCCGGCTCGAAGAGCGCGCCGTCCGTGTTCATCCAGACGCGTGAGGCCACGCCGTTCTCGGCTTTCCACAACCCGTCGGACGTCCCGCGTGAAGAAAGATAGAACAGCGCGGCGCCGCTGAACCTCGGACCCAACGTCTGTCCCGCCGGGACTGGCAGCGGATAGGGCTGAACATCGTCCTCGACAGCGGTCGCCTGGAGCAACGGCACACGCCAGAGGCCGGCGCTCGGATTCGCAATCGTCGCGACGACGCGCCGGCCGTCGCGGCTGGCGGAGACCGACATGTATTGATCGACGCCGGACGAGACCCGGCGCGTGACCTTCCGCTCGACGTCGAGGGCCCACAACCATGGGCCGGCCCAGTTCTCGTCGCGCGCCACGAAGAGCACCGTTCGCGAGTCGATCGGCGCCAGGAAGTTCACGGCCGCCGGGTGGCGCGTGAGACGCTGGGGTGATCCACCGGACGAGCGCACTCTCCAGATATCGACGTCGATCTCGTCCTGGGGCTCGGGCCCGCGGACGAAGTAGATCCACTCACCATCCTGCGACCAGACGGGATTGTTGTTCTTCACCGACCCTCGAGCGACGATCTCCTGAGGATCGGATCCGGTGCGATCCGCGACGAACATCGGATCGTCGCGATTGGACTTGTCCACGTACGCCAGCCGGTTTCCGCCAGGAGACCACGCCGGGGTATTCGCGCCTTCGGCGAGGAACGGTTGCGGTGTGCCGGTGGTCAGCGGCATCTTCATCAACGGCTTGCCGTCCGACCGGTTGAACCAGATCTCGGTGCCGTCTCCCGAGAATCCCAGTTTCCGGACGATAACGCCGCTGGCGGCGAGCGGTGGCAAGTCGCGCGTGAGGTTCGAGAAGTTGCCCGTACCGACCTGCGTCAGCCAGAGGTTGAAGTGGCCCGTGAAGTCGGCGAGAAACGCCACGAACTTGCCGTCCGGCGAGATCTCGGCCCCCTCCTCGGTGCCCTCCCAGTTGGTCAATGGAGTAGACGTCGCGTTCGCGAGCGGATTCTCCGACTGCGCAGGTGATCGTCGTCCGGCATAGAAGCCGATACTCACGGCCGCCGCGATCGCAGCGATCGTGAGCAGCGAGAGGGCCGCGACATGTTTCCGCGGTGGAGACGCTAGAACGTTGATCTCGTCGGCTGCCTCGAGATCGATTCTGACGTCGCCGATGTCTCTCGTGCGCGCTTTCGCATTCTTGACCAGGCAGCGAAACAACGCGCGTCGTACGGGGATGGGGACAGTGGGCGGGAGCGCCGACCAGTCGGGCTCGCGCTCGAGGATTCTGGCGATGGTGTCGGACATGGTCATGCCGGGAAATGCTCGGCGGCCGGTCAGCATCTCGTACAGCACGCACCCGAACGCCCAGATGTCGGTTCGCTTGTCCACGCTCTGCCCGCGCGCCTGTTCGGGGCTCATATAGGCGGCACTGCCAAGGATCAGGCCCTCGTGCGAGGCGGCGGCGTCGACCGCGGCCACCTCCACGCTGGCGGCCTTGGCGAGGCCGAAGTCGAGCACTTTCACCGCTCCGTTGGTGTCGATCTTGATGTTGGCGGGCTTGAGGTCGCGATGGACGATCCCCTTGTCGTGCGCCGCTTCGATGGCGTCGACGATCTGCATCGCGATGGCACGGGCGTCCTCGAAGGCCATCGGCCCCGCGGCGATGCGGTCCGCGAGCGTCTCTCCCTCGACCAACTCGAGCACCAGCGCGTGAAGATCGCTGGAGTCTTCAAACCCATAGATCGCCGCAATATTGGGGTGGTTCAGCGCGGCGAGCATGTGCGCTTCCCGGCGGAACCTCGCCAGTCGCGCCGGGTCGAGCGCGAACGCTGACGGCAGTACCTTCAGCGCCACCTCCCGATTCAGCTTCGGGTCGCGGGCCCGGTAGACCTCCCCCATCCCGCCGGCCCCGAGCATCGCCACCACTTCGTACGATCCGACGCGATCGTCCGGAACGAGAATCGGCTGCGTCGCGGCAGTCGAGATGCCGAGAGTTGCATCGGCGAGGAAATCCTCTCGCGCCTCTCGCACGTCGTCCAGCATGCTGCCGTCTGCCGCGTCGGACGCCAGGAGCGACTCGACGTCGCGCCGGAGGGTCTCGTCACCGCCCGTCGCTGCGATCAGGAATGCGTCGCGCTCGGCGGCAGGCTGCTCCACCACCAACTCGAACAACGCCTTCACGCGTTGCCAGCGATCGCGGTTCACATGCCGCCTTCGGGACCCAGCTCGCGCCGGAGCCACGCTTTCGCAGTTCGCCAGTCGCGTTTCGCCGTCGATGGAGAGACGTCGAGGACGTGCGCCGCCTCTTCGATCGTCAACCCGCCGAATGCCCGCAACTCGACGATCTTCGCGAGATCCGCGTCCAGGTCCTCGAGCCGACTGAGCGCCAGGTCGAGCGCCACGATCGGCAGGTCGCCGGTTGCGGCGACCTCCTGCGCATCGTCGATCGAGACACATCGCACGCCGCCGCCGCGTTTGTCCGCCGCGCGCCGGCGCACGTGGTCCACCAGGATCCTGCGCATGATCTGCGCCGCAACGCCGAAGAAGTGCGCGCGGTTCTGCCAATCGGCCTGTCGTTGATCCACCAGCCGCAGGTAGACCTCGTGGACGAGAGCCGTCGGCTGCAGCGTGTGTCCGATCCGCTCCCGACGCAACTGGCGTCCGGCAATGCGGCGCAGCTCGGCATAGACGAGGGGCAGTAATTGGTCGAGCGCCGTGGCGTTGCCGCGGCTCCAGTCGGCCAACAGGGCCGTGACGCTGGGAGAAGTTGGCATGAGTTGACCCAGTCGAGCCCTGGATTGCGCGATCTGCTGCAGAGGGTACACCGCTTCCTGAAAGGACAAGGACATGAAACTCAATCGAGTGTCTGCTGCATGTGTGTTTCTCGTGTGTGCGGCGCTCCTGTCGGCCGCTCCGGGCTCGAACACAACTCATTCTCCGATTCCGACGACGCTCGCCACCCTGCCGCTCGACTCCGAAGGGCTCACCGTCGACCCCGATGCGGGCCTGCTGTATACGGCGGAGGCCCCCAACCTTTCCGGGGACTGCGTCGTCCGCAGTCTCACGATGGACGGCGTTCTTTCGATCGTCGGCCTCGTCCCGAAGCCGGCGGGACCGTGTGCCCCGAGGGGCCTCGAGTATCGGAATGGGCGACTCTACATCGCGGACCAGGGCGCCGGGGCGACCGGATGGGTCTTCGAAATGGATCCGGCGACCGGCCAGGCCGTCACGTTCGCGTCCGGCGTGCCGGGGGCCAACGGCATCGTGTTCGACTCGCACGGCAACCTGTGGATCACCGACAGCCTGCGCGGCTTCGGTCGTGTCTTCAGGCGCGATGCCATCTCGGGCACGGTCACTGAAGCGTTCCGCGTTCCACCCGTGGGGAATGGCACCAGTTATGGCGGCCTGCTCACCATTCCGAATGCCTTTGGAAGTGCGCGGCAGATCGTCTATCAACCCGTCGGCATGCAGCCGGAAGTGAAGCAGGTCGCCAATGGCATCGCCGTGCTCGAGCGCTATAGCGACAGGGCCGAGGATGTTCGCCAGGGACGCCCACTGCTCGCCACGCTTTACATCGCCGACACCGCGCGGGGCATCATTTGGGCGGCGCGTCTCGATGCGAATGGCGAACTCGAGCCCGGCCAAACCGGCTGCGACGCCACGCTGCAGCCCAACACCCTTTGCGAGGATGCAGTGTTTGTCGCGCATCCGAGGCTTGAAGGGGCCGATGGCCTGTGGGCCGACGCGGATGGAACCCTCTGGGTCGCGGCGAACTCACGCCAGGGCATCGTGAGGGTCGACGAGCGCGGCGGGGTCACCGAATTCTTCCGTAATCCGCTCAATGCCCAACTGCTGCGGAGCAGCGCCGATACCATCGACGGCAACAGGCATATCCTCGAGTACCCGTCGAATCCCGTCATCGTTCCGGCGAACGGGCCACTCGAGGCGCCGGCGCTGTGCGTCGCGAGCATCGATCGCGGCCCGCGTGACAACTGGCCACCCTCAGCGGGAGAGATCGGCGGGCCCGGTCAGGACCGCGGGAAGATCTCGTGCTTTCCTGGCGCGAAGTAAAACGGCTAGCGATAACAGCCACTGACCAGTAGGGCCATGATCAAGGATCGTGGCCTACTGGTCAGGCATCATTCCAGCTCCCTGACGTCGACCTCCCCGGCTGCAACGACATCGATATACTGCTCCGCCCAGCGGCACGCCTCTTCGAGAGATTCGGCAGAGACGATGACGTAGCCGCCGATCAGCTCCTTGGTTTCGACCATCGGTCCGTCGAAGAACGTCACGCCGTTGCTGCTGTTCTTGTAGCGCCGCCCCTTTCGGCTGGGGGCCATGCTCTCGGTCGCCAGGTGCATCCCGGTGCGCGTGGTCTCCTCGATCAACTGCGAGAGGCGCGATCGCGCGGCCGACGAGTAGGCTGCGACCCGCCTCCGTCTCGGCGGTCGCCTTGCGCAGCACCATGTAGCGGCGCGTCGAAAGATTCGCAGGACGAGTGTCGAGTCCGATGTCCCACGGTTCCGTCACCGGACGAATATCGATCTCCACGTCTCCCAGGATGTCCGCTTCGCGCGTCGCCCACTCGACCGCCTCGTCGAGCGACGCGGCGCGCAGAATGCTGAATCCGGCCGGCAGCTCGTTGCCGCCGCCGAACGGACCCGGAACGACTTCGCATTCGCCGCCGGCGAAGCGAAGGCGGACGCCTTCCGCGCTGGGCCGCAATCCTTCGCCTGCCTGCAGAACGCCCGCGCTCGAGAGCTGACCGAGCAGCGCGCCAACGCGCGCGATGAGGTCGCTGTCGGGCAGCGCCCCTCCCTCCCAGTGCGCATCCGTCTTGTGCATGATGATGAATCGCATGGGTCAGCCTCGCACCGCCTGAAAGCGCCTGACGCGGGTGGCCGCGAACGGGGCGCCCCGGCTTGCGCGGAGCGCACACCAGCGACAGGGACGAGTGCGCGAGCACAAGCTGGGGCTGTTCGCGGACAGGACCCGCCAATGGCGCTGCTCACCGCCGACGGGCATGTTGCTCCTTCGCCAGGAAGCGCACGACCGCCGGAGCGAGCACACCTGGGCTGACGTTATGGTTCTGGCCGGCGAGTTCCTCGTGCCGCGCACCGGGAATCGCCTCGGCGATGATGCGCGCCGCATGCTTCAGACGTGTGTCTGTCTTCGAGCCGTTCATTACCAGCACCGGGCGGCGGATCGAGGCGAAGCGTGTACGGGGGACGCGGAACTCGGTCATCACCGCGGCGTCGTAGGGCAGCGTGTGCGCGACCGCGAGCAGCTTTCTCCAGACCCACGGCATGAGCTTCATCAGGATCGCCACGAACGCCGGTGCGCCGACCATGTCGCGCATGAAATAGGTAATGGCCTCGCCGCGCTTGCCGCTCGCGATCAGGCGACCGAGCTGCGCCTCGTGTGTCGCCCCGCCGCGGGTCCCATCGTCGTCGACGTAGGGTGGCTCGTAGGCGACCACGGTGTCGACCGGAAGCCCGTCCGCGGCGGCGTGGAGCGCGAGGGCTCCACCCGACGACAGCCCAAGCAGCGAAGCGGATCCGCCCGCGTGCTCGATGAGCGCGGCGATGTCTTCCAGCTCACGTGCTGCCGCATACGGTCGCGTGTCGCCGCTCTGCCCGCGTCCGCGCCGATCGTAGCGATACACCGTGAAATCGCGCGCGAGCAGCGGCGCCAGCTTCGCCGATGGGCCGAACGCCGTGCTGCACATGGCGCCGTCCACCAGGATCAATGCGGGGCCACTCCCCGTCCGCTCGAAGGCGATCGGCGTTCCGTCTTTGGACGCGACACGATTCATGATGCGCTCCGGATCGGCAGGAACTCGCGCAGCCGGGCGTCCCGCAGGAGCAGCCCGCCCCACACGAACGCCGCGACGTAGGTTGGAAACAGGACGTGGGTGAACAGCGGCGCCTCGACACGCACCTGGGTCGCGACCGCGCCGCCGAGGTACGCGGTCAGCAGGAGCGCCCCGAGCACCGCCGTCCGCGGGACGACGTAGGCCAGTACGCACGCAAGCAGGATGACGCCGAGGGTGAACACGATGTCGCGAGAATACCCGAGGCTGAGGGTTCCTTCGATAACCGGCTGGACCTCGAGGAGTTTGCCGGTGCTGTCAAAGAGCAGGAACGCCACGGCCAGGGCGCTGAGGGTTCGGCCGGCCCATTGGTGGGCCTTCTGTTGTCTGCATTTCTGCCTCCTGCCCCTTGGTCGATTGGGTAGAAGGCAGATCGACAAATGCGGCATCATCGATTCCTCATGGAGCTTGCTCCCTATCTAAAGCGCATCGGGATGCCGACGCCAGGCCGCCCTGACCTGGAAACGCTGCGGCGCCTGCACGAAGCGCATGTCGGGGCGATCCCATTCGAGAACCTCGACATCCTGCTCGGCCGCGGCATTTCGCTCGACCCCGGCCGGCTGCACGACAAGCTGATCGTCCAGCACCGAGGCGGGTATTGCTTCGAGCAGAACACGGTGTTTCTCGGAGTCCTCCGCGAGATCGGGTTTACGGTGGTCCCGATGGAGGCACGCGTGCGATCGGGATCGACCGCGCTGCTGCCCCGGACGCACATGGTGCTGACCGTACACCTGGACGGGGAACCATGGCTCGCCGACGTCGGATTCGGCGGGGAAGGTTTGCTCGAGCCTGTGCCGATCGGTCGCGATGCCGCGGTCTCCAGCTCCGGCCTCACCCATCGCGTCGTCGAAGAAGGGACCTTGCGCGTGCTGCAGATGCGGCGTGGCGCCGACTGGGAGGATCAATATGCGTTCGCACTCGAGGCCGTGCACCCGATCGACTTCGAGATGGCGAACTGGTTCACGAGCACGCATCCGCAGAGCCGGTTCGTGCGCACGCTGACGGCACAGCGGACGACGCGGGACGTCCGTTATGTGCTGCGCTACCCCACTCTCAGCGAGATTCGCGACGCCGGGACCCAGACGCGAGAGATCGGCCGCGGCGAGCTGCTGCCGCTGTTGCGCAGCGTCTTCCTCATTGACCTGCCTGACGACACGGCGTTCCCGGCCATCGACGGAACGGCGGAGCGAGCCCACGCGTAATCTTGATCGAGGTGAGAGAACTTCCATGTTGATGACCACCACAACCGTTCTCGAAGGCAAGCCCGTCAGCCGCTATCTCGGCATCGTCACCGGTGAAGCCATCATCGGCGCCAACGTCTTCCGCGACCTGTTGGCCGGCGTGCGCGACATCGTCGGCGGCCGCTCCGCAACCTACGAGAAAGGCCTTGCCGAAGCGCGTGAGGTGGCGATGAAGGAGATGGAGGCGCGCGCGCACGCGCTCGGCGCGAACGCCGTGATCGGGATCGACCTCGACTACGAGGTGCTGGGACAGAACAACGGGATGCTGATGGTGTCGGTCAGCGGCACGGCGGTGGTCTGCTAAGTCCCCCGGCAGCGGAGAGCGTACCCGCACGTGGTCTAATACGCCCACCTTGGAACTGCCTGCAGGGCACGCGGTCGGGCCTTACGAGATCGTCGCTCCGCTCGGCCGCGGCGGGATGGGGATGGTCTACCTCGCCCGCGATCGCCGCCTCGGCCGGCGCGTGGCGCTGAAGTTCCTGCATCCTGACGGAACGGCCATCGACCCCTCTGCGCGACTGCTGCGGGAAGCGCAAGCGGCCTCCACGCTGAACCACCCGAACATCTGCCAGATCTACGACTTTGGGAGCGAAGGTCAGACGTCGTGGATTGCGATGGAGTACGTCGAGGGCCGGCCGCTCTCCGCCTCGATCGCGTCGCCCGGCGTACCGCCGTACGACGCCGTACGCATCGTGAAGGCGGTCGCTGAGGCGCTCGCCCACGCGCATGCGCGGGGCATCATCCATCGCGATCTGAAGCCCGCCAACATCGTCTTCGATAGTGGTGGGCAGCCGAAGATCCTGGACTTCGGCATTTCGAGTCGTTCGCCAGAAGCGATCGCCGGCGACATTACTCGGTACTGGCGAGGCTGCGCTCGGCACGTCGGTTGAAGGGTCGTTGCCCTACATGGCGCCGGAGGTGCTGCGCGGCCAGCTCCCGGACCAACGATCGGATCTGTGGTCGCTGGGCGTCGTGTTCTATGAGCTGCTGACCGGGCAGTTGCCGTTCAAGGGAAGCGCCGTTGACGTGATGGCGGCGATCCTCGAGGCGAGAGTTCCGCCGCTCGGATCGAATATCCCTGAGCCTGTTGTGCGGGTTGTCACGCGCCTGCTGGCAAAAGCGCCTTCCGAACGCTATGCGAGCGGAACCGAGGTCGCGGCAGCACTCGACGCCCTCGCTCCGGGCGCGCCGGCCCGTCGGCGTTCTTCACCGGTCCTTGTCGGAACCGTTCTCACACTGGCGATTGCGGCTGGGGGATATCTCCTGTGGTCGCAGCTGCGATCGAAACCGCTGGCGCTCGCCGATCAACTTCTCGTTTCCACCAGTGACGCCTCGCATCGAGCCCCTAGTTTTTCGCCCGACGCGACGCTGGTCGCTGTGGTTGTTCCCGACGAAACTGGCGTGCCGCAGGTGCGCGTCGTCAATCTCGCGCAGAAGCAGTCGCATCAGATCACCAGTGGACCGGCGGCGGCATCACGGCCGCGGTGGTCGCCGAAAGGGGACCAGATCGTCTACGCCGTGGACGGGCAAGGCATCTGGTCCGTGTCTCCCGTCGGCGGAGAGGCGCGACGCATCTTCGAGAGCGGGTTCAATCCCAACTTCTCGCGCGACGGGTCGCGGCTGGTGTTCGAGAAGCGCGACGGGGTGTGGACGGCTGGCGCGGACGGCAGCAATCCGCAACTGGTGAACGGAGCGGGACGACAGCCCTATCCGATCGCGAGAGGCCCGGCCTTTTCGTCCGACGGTCGCGAGATTGCGTTTTTCCAGTCGGAGGCGGGACCGAACGGCGATCTCTGGGCCGTGCCATCGGAGGGAGGGACGCCGCGGCGGCTGACATCCGATCTTCGAGAGGGTGGCTGGCCGGTGTGGACGCGAGATGGCCGGTCGATCATCTACTCATCCGCGCGGGCCGGCAGCCGCACGCTGTGGCAGATTCCGGCTGCGGGGGGCGAGCCGGTGCCACTCACGATCGGGGCGGGGGAAGACGACGAGCCGGACCTCAGCGCCGATGGCGCGCGTCTCGCCTATTCCAACGTGAGGAATTCATGGGACCTGAAGCGGTTGGATCTGACGACGCGCGCGGAACAGTCGCTGCTTCGCCGAAACACGGAGCTGCTGTTTCCGCAATTCTCGCCGGACGGCAAGCGCCTCGTCTTCTTTGGTCGCGCCGACTACGGTGTCGCCGTCTTCACCATCAGCGCCGACGGCACCGCACTCCGGCAGCTGACGGGCGGTCGAGAGTTGAATCATCAGCCTCGCTGGAGTCACGACGGCGAGCACGTCTACTTCTTCCAGGTCAGTCCCGAGCAGTCGTTCCGGCGGATCTCGGCGGTTGGTGGCGCGAGTACCAAATTCAACGCGTGGGAATGGATCACTGCGAGCGCTCCGCAATTCGACCCCACCGGCCAGTTCATCGCCTACTTGCGCGCCCGTCCGCCCGGAGCCGCGTCCAGTATTCCAGAGCACACCGTCATTCATACGATTTCGACCGGCGAGGAACGCGAATGGCCAGAGCCGCATACGCACCCGACGGGATGGTCGCAGGACGGCAACGCCATCGTCGGCTGGCGGCACGATGGGAGCATCATGATCTGCACCGTCAGCGATAGCCGCTGCCGGAAGGTGACCAACGGATCCACCCCGGTGTGGCCGTCTGGCAGCGAACGCCTCTACTTCCTGCGTCCTCCAGGATCCCGCCAAACCGCAGGAACTCTGGTCGGTGGCCCTCGACGGCAGCGACGAGCGCCTCGAATCCGCGGTCGGGCTGTTCCGCCCCATCGACCGCATCTTCACCGTATCCCGCGACCACGTCGCCGCGTGGGCCAACTTCCAGGCCGGCCGCCACGAAGTCTGGACTGCCGTGGTCAAGTGACGTCGACGTCCGGTGTCGACGTCGCACGTCGGTAGCACTCACGTGGTTCATGTTCCGCAGAACGTCCGGTAGCCGCCGTCCCGCGGGCCCGGGCTCGGTGAATTCCGGGCAGGTCACGATCGTGGTCGTAGGGTTTGGCGAGCACGTCCAGCAATCGGTCCATGACGGAGTAGTCGTGTTCCTCGGTCGCCGAACGCAGCGCGGATTCCACCAGGTGATTGCGAGGCACGAAGGCCGGGTTGTGCCGACGCATGAGGTCATCGACCTCCTGGCGTGACTGTGGCTGACGCTGGAGGCGGGCTTCCCACCGTTCCAGCCAGGCGTCCAAATCAGACCCGCCGCTCAAGGCCTGATCCAGGGTCAGCGCCCGAAACGTGTTGGTGAAGTCGGCCGTGGCGCGCTGCATCCATGCGAGGAGTTCGTCCACGAGCGCCTGGTCGTCGGCCTCCTCGGTGAACAACCCGAGCTTCGATCGCATCCCGCTCAACCAGCGCTCCTCGAAGATCTCCGGGAACCGGTCGAGCACGCCCGTCGCGCGCTCGACGGCCCGATTCTGGTCGTCGTCGAAAAGCGGCAGCATGGCTTCGGCAAGCCGCGCCAGGTTCCACTGCGCGATCGGCGGCTGGTTCCCATAGGCATACCGTCCGCCGTGGTCGATCGAGCTGAACACGGTGCCGGGCTCGTAGGGATCCATGAAGGCGCATGGCCCGAAGTCGATCGTCTCGCCCGACAACGCCATGTTGTCGGTGTTCATCACGCCGTGAATGAACCCGACGAGCTGCCAGCGGGCGATCAACCGCGCCTGGCGTTCGACGATGCCGCCGAAGAGCGCGAGATACTGTTCCGGCGTAGGCCGGGTCTCCGGCATCGAGTCAGCCAGTTCCGGGTAGTGCCGTGCGCGCGTGTAGTCGGCCAGCGCCCGCAGCGCGTCGACGTCATCGTGCGCCGCCGCCCACTGCACCGTTCCCACGCGAATGTGGCTGGCGGCGACGCGGGTGAGCACGGCCCCTTCGAGCACGGACTCACGAAACACCCGCTCCCCCGTCGTCGCCACCGCCAGGCTGCGCGTCGTCGGGATCCCGAGCGCGTGCATGGCTTCGCTGATGATGTATTCCCGCAGCATCGGCCCGAGCGCCGCGCGGCCGTCGCCGCGCCGCGAGTAGCGCGTCTGCCCCGCGCCTTTCAGCTGGATGTCCATCCGCTCGCCCGCCGGCGTGATCTGCTCGCCGAGCAGGATCGCGCGGCCATCGCCGAGCGGTGTGAAATGACCGTACTGGTGGCCGGCGTACGCCTGCGCGATCGGCCGGGCCCCTTCCGGTAAGGCATTGCCCGCGAAGATCTCCGCGCCGGCCGGTGTCTCGAGCGCCCCGGCGTCGAGTCCCAGCGTGTCCGCGAGCGCCTTGTTGAGGATGACGAGCCGCGGTTCGCGCACGGGCGTCGGGCGCGCATCGGCGTAGAAGATCTGCGGGAGTTGCGTGTAGGTGTGCTCGAGGCGCCAACCGGCCATGAGCCATCATAGTGGCTCGGTATGGCATCGTCTCCTTCACTGGCGCGCATCCCGGCACTCGACGGCGTGCGCGGGCTCGCGATCCTGCTGGTCATCCTCTTCCATCACACGCTGATGCGGCCGGAGACGACGTTCGACCGCGTGTACGTGAACGTCGCGCGCCTGGGATGGTCCGGCGTCGATCTGTTCTTTGTCCTCTCCGGGTTTCTCATCACGGGGCTGCTGCTCGACTCGAAGGGGGGGCCGCACTACTTCCGTAACTTCTACGCCCGGCGCACGTTGCGGATCTTTCCGCTCTACTACGCGTTCCTCTTTTTCACGCTGCGCGTCGCGCCATGGCTCTGGCCAGGCACGCCGCTCGACCGGATGGCAGGCGAGGCCATGGCCGACACGAGCGAGGCGTGGTACTGGCTGTACGGATCGAACCTGCTCTTCGCCCGCGACGCGAACTTCGGCCATCCCAACCTGGCCGTCACCTGGTCGCTCGCGATCGAAGAGCAGTTCTATATCGTCTGGCCGGCGGTCGTGGCGCTGATGGGACGTCGTGCCCTCGGGTGGACGTGCGGCTCGCTCATCACGGCGGCGTTCGGGCTGCGCGCGTGGCTGGTGCTGGGCGAAGCGAACTGGATCGTGCCGTACGTGCTGCCGGTCTGCCGCATAGATGCGTTGGCTGCGGGCGCGCCCGTGGCGATCGCGGTTCGGAGCGTGCCGGCGGGGATGGTGCGCTCACGCGCGCGGTGGATCGGCGCCGCCGCAGCGGCCGCGGTTGCAGCGGTCTGGCTCTCTGAAGATCCGTTCGACAACGGCGACTGGGCAGAGCCGTTGATGCAGACGGCTGGCTACACGTCGCTCGCCACGGTTTACGCCGCGCTCGTCGCCCTCGCGGCAGCGAGCCCGGCCGACTCGCGAGTGGCCCGCATCTTTTCACTCGGTTGGCTACGCACGCTGGGTCGCTACAGCTACGCGCTCTACTTGTTCCACGTGCCGATCCGTCGCTTCGTCCGCGACGAATACTTTCCCGTCGCATCGTTTCCTACGCTTTTTGAGTCGCCCCTCCCTGGCCAGCTGCTGTTTTACGTCGTGGCGACAGCACCCGCATTCGCCCTCGCATGGTTGTCGTGGCACCTCTTCGAGAAGCGCGTGCTCGCGTTGAACCGATTCTTTCCTGTCGAGCCGCCACCTGGGCGTCCTCACCGGTGAAGCGATCATCGGCGCCAACGTGCGGTTAGGCCCGGCTCAGCGCACCGCGTGCCAGCGACCCTTGAGCGCAGCGAGGCTCTTCTGCAACTCACGAATGCCGGCGCAGCCCCTGCGGCGTCGGCCGCGCGTCGGCGCTCTGAAGCAGCGTCAGCATGTCGTTCCCACACATGTCGCTGATCCGCCGCCGCGATGTCCCGTTCTGCCTTCGCGCAACGCCGCGACTACGGTCGACAAGTTCCTCGAACAGCACGAGCGTATGGCGCCGGGACTCCTCGATCTGCTCGGTGAGCGTCGTGACGATCATCGACGTTCCCCGTACGAACTCTCCGCGCACTGCGAGTACTCATCGCGCATCTCGGCTCCGACCAGTTGCACAATCTGCGACTCCAGTCGATCCATGCGAGCGGGAAGCTGTTCGATCGGCGGTCACTCGCTGTTCGAGCCTTTCTACCCGTGTTTCAACGGTTTGGCGCGGCAACGGCGAATCGTATGCCGAACACGACGGCAGGCCGACGACGTTATCGTCGTCGCTCCGTGGCGTCAATTCAGTCCTCTGGAGGGGATTCCCATAGACTCGACCGATGACGTCTCGGTCAATCATGACGCTGAGCGCCGTGGTGCTCGGCATCTGCGGCGCCATCCTGCTCTTGCGGCGATGAAGTCGTTGCGGCAATCGTCCCGCGACCGCCGTCAGTCGTCGCGGTGGTGGCGCAACTTCTGGGCGGCGCATGGCTGGGCGTGGCGGCGCTCAATTGGTTCACCCGTGGCACGCCATCGGCGGCATTTACGGCCGCCCGCTTCTGCTCTGCAACCTCACGCTGTACTTCGTTTCCACGACGACGTTATTGAAAGCGGCGAAATGGTCCCCGGCCGATCCTCTGTTGGCCGCAGGTCTCGTGGCCGGAGTCATGACCGTGGTCTACGGCCGGTTGCTGTTTCGGTCGCCTGTCTAACACCGTATCGCCGGAGCAGGAACTCTCCGCGCCGTCGCTCGTATGGTTCTTTTAACTATACGATGACACCCGATCCCCGCCATTTCCTTCCGCTCAAGCCCGTCGACCTGGAGCTGTTGCTCGCGCTCGCCGACCAGGAGCTGCACGGGTATGGCCTCGTGCAGGCGATCACCGAACACACCGACGGCCTCGTCGTCCTCGATCCCGGGAATCTTTACCGGGTGATCAAACGGCTGCTCGCCGAGGGACTCATCGCTGAATCCGACCGTCAGACCGACGACGGCGGAGAGCGGCGGAAGTACTACCGCCTCACGCCGCTCGGTGGGCGCGTACTTGCAATGGAGCTCGACCGGCTGCGTCACCTCGTCACAGCAACAGCCACCCGCCGCGTCGTCAAACGGTGGACCTCATGATCCTCTTCGCGATCCTGCTGCGACTCTTTCCTCGAGCGTTTCGTGAGACGTTCGGCGATGAGATGCGGCGCGTATTCGTGGACCAACGGCGCGTCGCCGCGAGCCGAGGTTCAGGTGCGCGCGTCGCTTTCTGGATACGGACGGTCGCCGGGATGACGGCTGCTGCCTGGCGCGAGCGTCGTGAAGGGCGCAGGAAGGTCTCGGCCGGGCTGCCGTTCATCGAAACCATCGCCGCAGACCTTCGCCTGACCGTCAGAATGCTGCTCGGTCGGCCCATGTTCACGACCGTCGTCATCGCAGCGATCTCGCTCGGCGTCGGCGGCGTCGCGACCATCTTCAGCGGCCTGAACGCACTGGTGCTCCGGCCGCTGCCTGGAGTGACCGACGGTAACCGGCTGGTCCTCGTCGATCGGCGGACGCCAGATTATTCCGAGGGTGTGTCCGCATCGGTTCGCTTTTACAAGTACTTGCGCGAGCATTCGCGTTCGGTCTCCGATATTGCCGTCTGGAGCCGCGTGCCGCTCACCATCGTGGTTGGCCAGGACGCCTACGGCCTGTCGGCCAACATCGTCAGCGACAACTACTTCGACGTGCTCGGTGTGCGTCCTGCCGCGGGACGATTCTTTGATGCGGGTGGCGGGTCACGCAATTCGATCGAAGCGGCGATCGTACTTTCGCATGCAATCTGGGTTGCCCACTTCAATGGAGACCCCGCCGTCGTCGGCCGTTCCATTCCTGTGAACGGGCGGCCTTATCGGATCATCGGCGTGGCTCCCGCCGCGTTCCGGGGCGTCTTCACTCCTCTGAAGGCCGAGGCCTGGGTCCCGTTGTCGGCGCAACCTCACGTTCACCCGCAGCGCGACCTGACCGATCAGCCGTGGCTGTGGGCCTTCGGGCGCCTGCAGGACGGGGTCGAGCCGTCGCAAGCGCGCAGCGAACTGTCGACGCTCACTGCCGGCTGGTTCACCTCGGGCGGCGATCAGTTCACTCGCTACACCAGCATCCGCCTGACGCCGTTGACGGGGCTGCCCGACGATGCCCGGCAGGCGCTGCTCGGGTTCGGTGCGGTGCTGCTCGGCGCGGCCGCGCTCGTGCTGATCATCGCCGCGGCAAACGTCTCGACCTTGCTCGCCATGCGCGCCGCCGCACGACAGCGGGAGATGGGGATTCGCACCGCGCTTGGCGCCGGTCGCGCGCGCCTGGTCCGGCAGCTCCTCACCGAAAACCTGACGTTGTTCCTGGCTGGCGGCTTCGGCGGCGTTCTGGTCGCGATCGCGGGAACGAGCGCGCTCGAGCGCCTGCCGATCCCCAACGACCAGGGCTTGTCGCTCGAGCTTTCACCCGACCTCCGCGTCCTGCTCTTTTCGCTCGCGGTCTCTCTCGCCGTCGGCCTCCTCTTCGGCATCGTCCCGGCGCTGCGGAGCGCCAGCCGCAATCCGGTTACCCTGCTGCGGACGTCGTCCGCCGGTGGTGGGCGACGGACCTGGACGTCCAGTGCGCTCATCGTCGCGCAGATGACCTGCTCGCTGGTCCTGCTGACAACGGCGGGATTGTTCGTTCGCGCGGTCGTCGCGGGCGCATCGATCGATCCCGGCTTCGACGCCCGGCACGTCGCGCTGGCATCCGTCAACACGCAGTCATTCGGCTACGACGAGAGTAAGGGACGTGCCTTCTACGCGGCATTGCGGCAACGACTCGAAGCCACACCCGGAGTGGCAGCCGTGACGTACGCCGATCGTGTGCCGTTGACGATGTCGAATTCCGGGGCATCGGTCTCGGTGGATGGCGCCGGTCCAGACGCGAAGGAACGTGTGCGGATGCGGGTCGAAGTCGGCGTCGTCGATCGCGGCTACTTCGACACGCTCGGGATCCGGCTGTTCGCCGGCCGAGACTTTACGGCAGCGGATGTGTCAGGCAACGGCGCGGTCGCGATCGTCAACGAGACCTTTGCGCGGCGCGCCTGGCCGAGCATCAGCCCATCCGGCGCGGTTGGCCGAACGTATCTCTCTGGCGACCGGCCGGTGACCATCGTCGGCGTCGCGAGTGATTCGAAGTATTCGACGTTGAGCGAAGCGCCAACGCCGTTCGTCTACCGTCCGCAGGCGCAGCTTTGGGGTGCCGGGCAAACCCTCTTCGTTCGCGTGAATGGCGATCCGGCGGCCGCCGGTCGCACCGTCCAGGAGGCGGCCGCCTCGATCGATCCCCTCCTGCCTCGCTTAACCGTCACGACCCTCACGCGCGAAGCAAGCACCGCCCTGTTGCCACAGCGCGTCGCCGCGATCGTCACCGGCGTGCTCGGTTTGACGGGCCTCGTCCTCGCGGCCATTGGCCTCTACGGCCTCGTTTCGTACGGCGTCGCACTTCGGCTGAGGGAAATCGGCGTCCGGCTGGCGCTGGGCGCCTCGCGTGCGGACGTCGTGCAGATGATCCTCACGCAGGGTCTGCGGCTCACGGCGATCGGCGCCGGCCTTGGTCTCGTCGCCAGCGTGTTCGCGACGCGGCTGCTGCGCAGCTACTTGCTCAACGTCAGCGCGATGGACGCCGTGGCGTTCAGCGGTGCGTTGGTGGTGTTGGTTGCGGTCGCGGCACTTGCTGCGGTCATCCCGGCGCGGCGGGCAGGGTCGGCGGATCCGTTGATCGTGTTGCGAACGGAGTAAGCATCTTTCGAACACAAACTCGGGACTCGGGATTCGGGACTCGGGGTTCGAGGATCGGGATTCGGGGGCGGCATCTCGGCACCACCGTATAATCCGCACCTGGAGTCCACGGAAACCTATGTCATCGCACAGAGCTGTCACGGTCGCGCTCACGATCTTGCCTTCCTGCGGTCAGGCGCTTTGTTCGCGCGTGCGCCAGTCGATCCACAGGCACAAGCGCCGCCGCGAGATCCACGGCCCGGCGAGCCCGGCCCGCGTCATCACGCGAGGAAGAGATAAAGCGGCTGACGAGGGCAAGCGGCTCATCGACACAAACGGCATCGTCCGATCCGCGAAAGTGCTGCGATCCATCCCGCTGCTGGATGCTGCGGCGATTGAGGCGGTAAAGGGGTGGCGCTACATGCCGTCGACGCGCGACGGGGTGGCCGTCCCCATACTCATGACCGTGACGGTCAACTTCACTATCCAGTAAGGCGTTACTGGTCGGATGACGGACTACCGCCGTTTGGCGGGCAACCTGTGCTCGATGGCACTCAGGCGTGTACCCAGCGTGTCGAACATGGCCGAGTCTCGGCCCGCGTCTCGTCCAAGTTCACGACTACAGTCGCCAGGTTCCTCGCGAGTGAAGCGGTCGCGCTTCCGTGCGCGGCCAAGCCTTCGCTGACGACGCCGATGCGGCTGAGCGCTTCCTCGAACAACACGTGCGTGTGACGCCGCGACTCTTCGATCTGCTCGGTAAGCGCCGTGACGATCATCACGTGCCCGGTCCGCATGTCCTGTCGCAACGACTCGTCAACCGCGCGGATCTCCTGCGGAGTTCAAATCCGAGCTGATCGATCCGATGCTCGAGGCGATCCATGCGACCGCAGAGGCGATCTATGCGACCAGGTAGCTGTTCGAGGGCCGTCATGCGTGCTTCGAGGCTACTGAGTCTCTCTTCGATGCGTACCGGTGTCATCGCCGCAGTCCTGTTTGGACGCGACCCCGACCTCGCGACGACGATGCCATCGTCGCCGGAAGAACGCAACAGTCGGGTTGAGCGCTACTCCGCCCGTAGCGCCAGTGCGGGATCCGTCGTCGCCGCCCTGCGCGCCGGCCACCAGATCGCGGCGAGTCCGGCGCCAGCGAAGGCCACGACCGCTGTGGCGAGTGTCAGTGGATCGCGTGCCGTGACGCCGAACAGCTGACTCTCGAGCAGTCGGCCTCCGGCGAGCACGGCAGCGATACCGACGGACAGGCCTACGGCGAGGATCCAACTTCCCTGTCGCAGAAAGAGACGCGTGATTCGCGACGGATCCGCGCCTACGGCGAGTCGAACAGCTATCTCGCGCTCGCGCTGACGAACGGCATAGGCAATGACGCCGTAGGCGCCGAGCAGCGCGAGCAAGGCGGCGATCAAGGCGTAGGACGTGAGGAGCCACGCCAGAAACCGCGGGCGCGCGGTGACCTCGTCGATCATCGTCGCTAGCGGGCGGCTTCGCTGGACGGCGATCTCCGGATCGATATCGCGGAACGCGGCGCGTATCTGTGGGAGCCACCCTTCCGGTGCGCCGGCGGTGCGAATCAGCGCGAACACGAAGCGTCCAGCCGTCTGGAGGACCGGCACGTACGCGTCGGCGAGTTCGATGTCGCCCGGATACTGCCTCACGTCGGCGACGACTCCAACAACGAGGCGGGCGACCCTCACAGGTTCAGCGCCATCACGATCCTCAGGGATGACGACCGTGCTGCCGATCGCGTTTCCGGCTGGCCACAGCCTTCTCGCCAGGGTGTCGCTCACGACCGCGACCGGCTCGGTGCCAAGCCGTTCCGATGCTGCGAACACGCGTCCGGCAAGAATCGGGATTTGAAGAGTGGAGAAATACTCGTCGTTGACGGACTGCACCGCCACTCGCGTGCCCGAATCCGTCGCAGCGTCAGGGACCGTCACGGAACGAAGTCCGCCTTGCTGCAGCGGCCAGGCGGTGGTCATCCCGACCGACTCGACGCCTGGCACGGCCGCCAGTCTCGACGACATCCGTTCGAACAACGCCACGCGGCTTGTCGGGTCGGGATACTTGTTCTGTCTCAGCGTGACCGACGCGTTGAGGATGCGTTCGCCGGCAAAGCCGAGATCCGTCCGGAGCAACGTCATCACGCTGCGGATCATCAGCGCGGAACCGGTGACGAGCGCGACCGACGCGGCGATCTCGAGCGCAATCAGCGTTGTCCGGACTCGCTGCGCGCCGGCGCTGTCGGTTGTCGTGCGGCCTTCACCCTGCAGCGCTCCGACAAGCCGCGGCCGCAATACCGTTAGGAGCGGCGCCAGAGCGCAGATCACCGTCGTCACGATCCCGGCGCCGAACGCGCCGATCAACACACGAGGATCGAGTGCCGCCGCCGACAGACCGCGCGGTGCCGTCCGCCCAAGCTGCTGCTGCAGGATCGGCGCGATGGCATCGAGCGTGAGGATGGTGGCGAACCAGGCCAGCGCGGCCGCTGTCGTGCCGACGACGAGCGCTTCGGCGAGGAGCATGCGGGCGATCGTCCACCGCCCCGCGCCCAGCGCGCTGCGAATCGCGATCTCTTTCCGTCGTCGCGAGGCGCGGATCAGGAACAGGGTCGCCACGTTCCCGCAGGCCACGAGGAGCACGAGGGCGGCAGCCATCGTCACGGTCCGCAGCAGCGGACGGACGGTCGCGACGTACTGCCCGTGCGCCGAGATCACCTGTGCGGTCCAATTCTGCGGGACGTTCGCGGCGCCGGCAGCGACGAGGGATGTGATTCGCGCCGCGGCGCGCTCCGGCGTCACGCCCGGGCGAAGCCGCACCATGTAGGGAAACGTGGGCGCGCGCAGCGGCGCGAGGATGTCGGTGTACGGATTGAAGTGCCAGAGGTCCTGCGGCAGCACGCCGATCACCGTGAAGCGTTCGGCCTCCTCCGGCCGGTCGCTGACGTAGGCGCTGAACGTGCGCCCGATCGCCGACGGATCACCGCCGAACCGTGCCTGCCAGAGCCGGTGGCTGATCAGCGCGACGTTGCCGCTCCCGGCATGAAAGGCGGAGGCCTCGAACCCGCGGCCGAGCACCGGTCGAATCCCGAGCCCCTCGACGAATCCCGGCGTGACCCACGCGCCCGGCACCATTTCCGCGTTCTCGCCTCCGAGCAGGTAGAACGCGTCGAGGTCCCAGGCGATCGGATGCTCGATGACGTCACCGAGCGAGGTCCAGTCGAGCGTGTCCATGCGGCGCGGCTGGTCCTGTCCCGGCGTGGCATAGCGGACGTTATAGAGCCTGTCGGCCGCCGGATACGGCAGATTGCTGAACAAGTAGGCGCTTACGACGACCATGGCCGTCGTGCAGAGCGTGAGCCCGAGCGCAAGTGTCAGGATGACCGAGGCGGTGAATCCTCTGGCGTGGATGAGGGATCTGACGGCGTGGCGGAGGTCGGTGGCCAGTCGGGTCATCGGGACTGAGGACGGCCCGCGCCTCGGGGCGTTAACGGAGTCGGGCCTCAATGGTAGTCAGGCGTGTACCCAGCGTGTCGAACATCGCTCTCGTCTCGGTCCGCGACTCGTCCAAGTTCACGGCTAGGGCCGCCAGGTTTGTCGCGAGCGACGCGGTCGCCTGCCCTTGCGCTTTCAGGCCCTCGCTGACGACGGCGATGCGGCTGAGCGATTCCTCGAACAGCACAAGTGTGTAGCGCCGCGACTCTTCGATCTGCTCGGTGAGCGCCGTCACGATCATCACGTGCCCGGTGCGCATTTCGTTGCGCAGCGCCTCATCACCTGCCACCAAATCGCGCCGCACGGCAGAGAAGTCATCGCGCATCTCCGTGCGCAGTTGGTCCATCTGCGATTCGAGGCGATCCATTCGACCGTCGAGGCGATCCATTCGACTCGGCAATTGTTCGAGAGCCGTCATACGGGCTTCCAGCTGTGTGACTCGGTCCTCGAGGGTCGGGGATACTGCCATTCTCGCCGCCAGTCTGGCGACCACGACCTCTCGCAGACGACGATGCCATCGTCTCGCACAGAAAAGCAACGGCGAACCCGGATTTCATCCCACGGCCCGTTAATGGGCGCATCAACTTTATGAATTAGCTTCCGGCCGACCATCCGCCCATGATGACCCCGACTATGGTCAGGCGCCGCGGTCCGCGGTGCTCATTCTCAGGGAGCAACGACAATGAAGCACCTATTCTGTGTCGTGTTGGCGACGCTGACATGGTCCACACTCGCCGCCGCGCAGGAGCAGCGCGGCTCGATCGAAGGGACGGCTACCAGGACACGGCCACGAGCGTCTTCGTGAACCCGTACCGGGACAACTTCAACATTCCGGACGCGCAGTTCTTCGGCGGGTTCGATCCCGAGGCCATCGTGGCAGCGACGCCCAGGTTCCGGCGCGACGCACGCTACCGCCAGGCCAACGGCTTCCAGGAGCGCCGGTCAATCCGGCTGCAGGCGCGGTTCAGTTTCTAGGCAGCTAGCGTGCATCCAACTGTAGGAGATCGGCCACGCGCGCTCTCAACAGCTTGGCGGTTTCGGGCTCCCGGAAGGTCGCGCGCTCGAGACCACCGGGCACCGTAAAGGCGCGCAGCCGCCCTTTGAACACTGGGAGCCTCGCTTCCTGCTGCGAGACCCACACCTCTTCTCCGCCAACTTCCTGAAACTTCGTGCGCGAATAGACGATGAATCGCGTGCGGGGATTGCGCGCCGCCGCGTACAGCAAAGACGAGCAGCAAGCGGTTCTCCGCCTGCGTGAACAGATGATCGCCGACCTTCGCGTCGCCCGCTGCGACGCGCGCATCGTACAGGCACGACAAGTGGGCGACGAGGAGATCCGGATTCTGTGCGACGACCTGCTCCTCACGATGCCAAAACGGGCTGGTGTTCTCCTTGTGCACGACTAGCCCGAGACCGCCAAGCGCATCGCTCACGTCGTCGGCATTCGTCCCTCCGGCTGCGGCTGTGCGCGGGTCGTAGACGCGGCCGGGCAGCGGAGAATCCATCAGGACAACCACCGGCGTACAGATTCGGCGGCGGAAGGTCCGTGGCGCGGCGGTTTGCGGCAGTCCACGAAAGGATGGCGATTGCGATGAGCATCGCCGCCCACGCGGCGTGCACACCCCACCGCGGCCTCGACGCGGGAGTCGTCACCTGCGCGTCCGGCGCGGTCAGGTCCTGCCTGATCCAGGTCAGCTCGCGAACCACGTCGCCAGCGTCCTGCGGCCGCTCGTCAGGATCGCGAGCGAGGCAGACGGAGATCAGCCGGTCCAACGCTCGCGGCACCGATGCGTCAGCGCTCGAGGCGCGCGGCCTCGTGTCTGCCAGGATCGCGGCGATCACCGTCGCTGCAGAAGTGCCTTGAAATGCGCGGCGTCCGGTGGCCATCTCGAACAGCACCGCGCCCAGGGCAAAGATGTCGGCGCGGCGGTCGACCGTGCGTCCTTCGAGCTGTTCGGGAGCCATATACGGCAGCGTGCCGGCGAACTCCGGCTCCGCCCACGCCGCGCTCGCGGTCGTCGCACCAGGCGTAGGGCCGTCAGGCGCGCGATAGCCGGCGATGCCGAAGTCGAGCAGTTTCACACCGCCCCGAGTCAGCATCACATTCGCGGGCTTCAGATCGCGATGGACCACGCCGGCGCGGTGCGCGGCCGCGAGCGCGCTCGCGATTTGCGCGCCTATCTGAAGCACGTCGTCGTGTGGCAGCCGCCCGCGCCCGAGACGCTGGGCGAGCGTCTCTCCTTCGAGGAACTCCATGACAAGGAAGGCCCGCCCTTCCCACTCACCAACGTCGTGCAAGGCACAAATGTGGGGATGATTGAGGGCACCGACGGCGCGCGCTTCGCGCATCAGCCGGCCGCGCGCGCCCGCCTCGTCGTCCGGCACGGCATTCAACGTCTTCAGGGCGACCGTGCGCTGGATCCTGACGTCGCGCGCCTTGTAGACCTCTCCCATGCCGCCGGTGCCCGTGAGTTCGAGCACTTCGTAGGGTCCGAGCCGTACGCCTCGCTGCAGGGTCATGCTAAGGAGCGGGAGTCTACACCGGTCCGCCTAGCGCGGCGCAGGCGTGCGTACTTTATGGAGCGACCGCGGCGCGCAGCTGGGACGCGCCAAGGTACTGGCCAGGACGCGGAATCCGGTCACCATCGAACCGAAGCAGGTGGACCCAGTCGTGGGCGAAGCGCTAGAAGGACGGTGAAGATCCACGACGAAGTTCCCCGCGATCAACGCGCGAGAGGAGGTTGAGGTTGTTGTTTGTGAAGGCAGGGTAGAACTGGTGGACGACGGAGGAACGGGTCACCGGGTTCATCGAAAGGATTCTCCAAAGGCTGCGATAAGGCGCGGATTTTACACTGCTTAGGGATCGGTAGGCCGATTGACCCGGAATGGGGCAAGGCGCAAGGTCTACGATAAGGCGAGGTAGTCGGAATTGAGCGGTTGCTTCACGGGAGATCGACGTCAGCGTGTCGACAGTCGCCGAGACGTCGATCTCAGTGGCGTCGAACGGGTCCGCCGGTAGCGCTTCGACGGTTAGAAGCGACTCGAACGCTCACCCAAACGGCGCCGTCACGGCGCAGGATCTCGGTCGTGCGTGCGAGCGGATCCAGGAGCCATACATGCCGGGACGCATTCGCTCGCGTAGATCGCCAATTTTCACGAAACGATCGATTGTAGAGGTCGAGGGCGAGATCACCTCGCACACCGAATCAGGCGCGAGCGACCTCCACGCCCCTGCGTCAGGCAGGTGCGGGAGACGCTCGCGCCGCCAAGACGACGAGATCGGGCACGAGCGCATCGGCTCCGAAGTGAGAGTTCAGGCTCGAACAGAATGCAGCAACCGCCTGCGCCCGCTTGTCCGAGGTGGAGTGGATCGTAGCGGGCGTAGAGCAGGGCTTCAGTAGTAGAACAACGTGTATCAGACGCAGGCTGTCGCGAGGTGATCAACTCGCCGTCGATGATGTCAGCAACGACGTGATCGGGTGACCCCGACCCCGCGAGCACGTCGTCGTGGGTTGCGGGACGCTGGTACTCATTTGTTCCAGGGAATGCTGCTCGTCGCGCATGACGGCGACTCGCGTGGTGCGGCCCAGACCTCTCAGGACGACGGGGTCATCGTCCCGGATAAAAAGCAAGCGTGCCCCGAGCGAAAGCGAGGCGCGTGCCTACTTCGCGCTCATCGCTTCCGTCGGTTGAATCCGCAGGCAGCGGCACGCGCGCCCGTCGAGCCGCGCAAACGCCGCGACCCCTCGCAGGACGGCCTGCCCCGCCGAAGCCTGTGGACGCAGAAGCGGGCGTAGGAGGGACGATGCCATCGTCTGATGCGAAAAGCAATGTCGAGGAGTCATGTCGAGGAGTCATCGTTGATTCAGAAGGCCGTGGTGCCGCTGGGTTATGCCCGCGGCAGTAAACTCTCGGGCAAGCCGGAGCCCGGAACCTTTCTTCCTGGTGACAAAAGGAGTTCAGGATGTCGCGTCGGTCATTGAGGACAGTTGCGGTGCGCGGAGTGCGCCGGCTGCGGTCGCCGTCATGTTTGCGACTGTTGCGACTGTGGCGCTGGTGTCGCATCTCACGGCGCAAACGCCGGCGGTCTCGCTCGCCGACTATCAGCGTGCCGTCGGGCTGCAGGCGCGCTTTACCGGCAAGGCGACCGGCGTGACGGGTGGCGCGGTGTGGCTGGCATCAGGCAAATTCTGGTACCGGAAGTCCGTGCCGGGCGGCCATACATTCGTCCTGGTCGATCCCGCGTCGGGCACCAAGGCGGCGGCCTTCGACGAGGCGCGGCTGGCGAGCGCACTCGGACAAGCCACCGGCGCAACCTATACAGCGCTCACGCTGCCCTTCTCGACGTTCACGATGGACGACGAGGGTCGCGCGATCAGGTTCAGCGCGGGCGAAGCCGGCTGGAGCTGCACGGTTGGCGAGTACGTCTGCACGAAGGGTCCGGCGCCCGAGGGCGGCGGTCGGGGGCGCGGCGGGCCGCCTTCCGGCAATCGCGCCGCAGGGGGCGGCGTTCCATCGCCCGACAAGAAATCGATCGCGTTCATCCGGAATAACAACATCCATGTTCGCGCCGCGATGCGGCGGCGGTGGTGGCGCGGCCGTGACGACGCGCGGCACTGGCGAATTACCCGTACACCGATCAAGGCATCGTCTGGTCGCCCGACTCGACGAAAATCGCCGCCACGCGCATCATCGAGCGCGGCGACCGGCGGATGGTGCGCTACGTCGATTCGTCGCCGGCCGATCGGCTGCAGCCGAAGACCTTCGAGCGGTTCTATGCGAAGCCGGGCGACGCGCTCGACAGCAAGGAGCGCGGTACTCATCGACGTCGCCGCGAGCCGCGAGACGCCGGTCGATCGCGCCGCTCTTCCCGAACTCCATACAACCTGTCACGCGCTCGAGTGGTGGCGGGACAGCCGCGCGTTCACGTTCGAATACAACGAGCGTGGCCACCAGGTCTACCGCGTGATCGAGGTGGATGCCGCGACGGCGGCAGCCCGCACGCTCATCGAGGAGAAGAGCGACACCTTCATTCACTACGCGCGCGCCACCGGCGACCTGGCCACCGGCGGGCGGACGTTCCGGCACGATGTGACGACGGACGCGAGATCGTCTGGATGTCGCAGCGAGACGGCTGGTCGCATCTGTATCTCTATGACGGCACCACCGGCCGGGTGAAGAACCAGATCACCAAGGGCAACTGGGTCGTGCGCGGAGTCGCGCACGTGGACGAGGACGCGCGGCAGATCGTCTTCATGGCGGGTGGCGCCGTGCGCCGGCAGGATCCCTATTTCGTTCAGTACTACCGCATCAACTTCGATGGCACCGGTCTCACGCCGCTCACGACTGCCGACGGGTATCACACCGTCACGCTTCTCGCGCGACCGGCAAGTACTACGTCGACACCTGGTCGCGCGTCGACCTCGCGCCCGTATCGGAGCTACGCCGGACCGCCGATGCGAGTCTCGTGATGCCGCTCGAGCGCGGCGACTCTGGCGCCGCTTGCTGCCGAAGGGTGGCGCGCGCCGGAGGCCTTCAGCGCCAAGGGGCGCGATGGCGAGACCGACATCTACGGCGTCATCATCCGGCCGACGCATTTCGATCCGTCTCGCCGAGTATCCGGTCATCGAGAACATCTACGCCGGCCCGCACGGCTCGTTCGTGCCGAAGACCTTCAGCGACTACTACGGCATGCAGGCGCTCGCCGAGCTCGGCTTCATCGTCGTGCAGATCGACGGCATGGGAACGCGAACCGCTCGAAGGCGTTCCACGACGTCGCCTCGAAGAACTGAAGGACGCCGGCTTCCCGGACCGCATCCTGTGGCACAAGGCCGTCGCGGCGAAGTATCCGTCCTACGACGTCTCCCGCGTCGGCATCTACGGCGGCTCGGCCGGCGGCCAGAACGCGATGGGCGCGCTCCTCTTTCACCCCGATTTCTACAAGGCGGCCGTGGCGTTCGCCGGCTGCCACGACAACCGCATGGACAAGATCTGGTGGAACGAGCAGTGGATGGGATGGCCGATCGGTCCGCACTATGCGGCATCGTCGAATATCGTCAACGCCTGGCGAACTGCAGCGGCAAGCTGCTGCTCGTCGTCCCCGAGCTCGACACGAACGTCGATCCGTCATCGACGATGCAGGTCGTGAACGCGCTGATCAAGGCCAACAAGCAGTTCGACATGCTGGTGATGCCCGGCGAGGAACACGGCGGTGGCCGGCGCGGCCGAGCGCGCCCTACGGCGACCGGAAGATGTGGGATTTCTTCGTCACGAACCTGCTCGGCGCGAAGACGCCCGATTGGAACCAGATCCTGCCGGCAACACCTCCCGGCACCACGTCTGGCCCGCCGGTGCCGAGGGTCGCCGACCTGTTCGGTCCAACGTGGCGGGATTTGGCGACAGCGATCGGCGGTGGGCAGTAACGGCATCGTGGAGGAACGTTCGGGATCGCGACTCGGGGCTGGGGGGCTAGGGCTGGGGGAATCAGGAACTCTTCTTCCGTCGCTTAGGGGGCAGGCCTTCCTGGATAGTTGCGATGCGCGACAGCGTTTCCTCGAAGAGGTCACGCGTTCGTGCCGACGACCGCCGCCGTGATGTGGTGCGATGCGGCGGGCGAGGTCTCCGACATGCACGCGCCCCCTTTCCAGGGCAAGCCCGACGTGCCGCGGCTGCTGCAGTGGACGACGGGAGGCTCGCGGCGTACGTGGCCGACGGCACGCTGTATTCCCTCGAAGACGACGAGAAGCCGCGCGGCTCGTGGACCGTGCGGCTCCCGCCGAAGGCCACATTCGAGCGCCTGGCGAGCGGACCCGGTCCGCTCCTGTCGATCGACTGGTCGGCCGACGGCCGCCGGCATCACTCGGTCGTCGATCCGCGGAACGGTTCGATCTCGCACGACGACCTGCCGATCGACGCGCGCACCATTCCGGCGTATTTTCAGCGGGCGATGACCGAGCAGTCGCGCGACGGGCTGATCCGGCTGCGGCTCCGCGACCATGTCGTGTCGGCCTATGCGGCGAGCGAGGGCTGGCCGATCGTCGAGGCCGACGATTCGTTCCAGCTCCTGGCGGGGATGGCGTATGGCACGCGCGCGATTCTGGTCGGGCCGCGCCACCTGATCGAGGTCAACATGGAGCGGGTCGCGCGCGCCGTGTACTCCGGCCAGTCGCCGCCCACAGTGCCGCGCCGCTCGGACAAGAAGTAGTCCGCCTTCGCGTCCCGCCGCGATGCCGTCAGACCGAAGCAACGCGAGTACCTCGTCCAGGGGCCCGGCCTGTTCGGTCCAACGTGGCGGGACGTAGCGACGGCGATCGGCGGTGGGCAGTAACTCGGTACTCGGGATCCGGTATTCGGTACTCGGGGCCCGCGCTAGCGGCGGCTACCGCCTCGCGGGAAGGTCGTACAGCACGGCCGGTTCACCCCTCGTGGCAACCTGTTCGTCGTAGTGTTTCACGAGGATCGCGCGGCGGGCCTCAAGCGCGTCGAGCTGCGGCAGGGAGAGATACTTCGCCAGCAATCGCTGCAAGTCGTTGCGATTCAGCTCACGCAGCCGGCGCAGGAGCGTACGGTCGCATCGGCTAAGACTTTCAGGGTCTGCCAATTGGTTCCGGACGCGAAAGGCACCAGTGTGGTCGGTGAGCCAAATCGCCCAGTCGGTCGTGATCAACAGGTTGTCCCACACCGAGTTCAGATACAGGGCGGGACTGGTGTCGCGATAGGTGTTTGAGATCAGCTCGTCGAAGACGCGCACGGCCTGCATCTGCCTGTTCCAGCTTTCCTGATCCGGAGGCTCGACGCGTTTGCGCCTGCGGTCGAGCTCGTTCATGGCGAAGTTTTCCAGCCACCACGTCAGCGACGCCGGGCGTCCGTCGGTCAGCCGCCTTTCGACCGATGGCACGACAAGATTCAGGCCGAGCGCTTTGTCCAGCTCGTAGGCGGCCACGTTGAACCTGAAGTTGCGCCGGGTGGGATCGCTTCCATCCGCCGTCTCCACCCCGGCGTCGTGCCTTCGAGTGCGATCGCCTAGCGTGACTCGCCAAGACGCTCCGGCGGCAGGCCCTGTATCGCTGACGATACTTGCACTCGACAGGAAAGACTCCATCGCGGCGCGCGTCTCGAACGACGTGGACGCGGCCGGTTGACTCTGCGTGCTCGGCGCCGGCGGCGAAATCAAGAGAGCGGTGGAAACCAGAAAACCGAGTCGGCGTGGCATCGTGGGATTTTATGCGGTTCAGCGGCATGCCTCGGCATTCGCGACATGTCCGTTTACCGCTAAGCTTCGACCATGAAATACCGCAGCTTTGGGCTTTCGCTGGCCCGTCGTTCTTTTTGCTTGCTTACTGTTGACGTCCTGCATCACGCAAACCCGCCAGTATAGCTTCGAGGTAAAACGGGGGGCGTCAATCGAGGAAAAATTAGAGCGAGCCAAGGAACTCGTGACGGAAGCGCGTATGGCTCGATTGAAAGTGGAACTCAGAGAGAAACACCCAGATCTGACGGACGCTCAATTAGAGAAAATGGGCATTCGATGGACCGAGAACTGGCAGGTCACAGCGGATGGCGGAAAAGGAAATAGGTCCCTCACTATCACGGTCACAATGCAAGAACAGCCCGGCGCTGACAGTGCAGCGGTGGTGGAGACCGCCGCCCGAATCTTGGAGGCAGAGATCAACGGCCCGGGTTTAGCGCAATCGACGCCAAGTGATTTTCAGTTCCTGACGTCGCGATAGATCGAAACCGCTTTGGCACCCGAAGGTCGGCTTCGATACGATCGATCATTCGGCGAAATAGCGCCACACTGGCTAAGAAAGATGCCGGCGACAAACAAAAAGGGCCGGCTTGCGCCGGCCCTCCCGACGGGTCTAAAGACCCGCCCTACCTCAGAGAACGAGAACTACGCACAGCCGCTCGTATTCCCACAGTTCGCGCACTTATAGCAGGACCCGCTGCGCACCATGATGGACCCGCAGGTCGAGCACGGCGGCGCGTCCTCCTGGTTCTGCATCGCGGCGAACGACGACGTCTTGGGTGACGTGATCGCAGCGGTCGGCGACGCACCCGCGGCCGCAGCCACATCGAGCGGCAGCTGCTCCGGCGTGGTGACGCATGTCCTCGCGCACGTTGACGCCGGCGCGGAACTGGGCGTCCTGCGACAGGAACTTCGACGCCATCCAGCGGAAGATGTAGTCGACGATCGACTTCGCGAAGCGGACGTCGGGGTTCTTCGTCATCCCCGACGGCTCGAAGCGGACGTGGCTGAACTTGTCCACCAGGTCCTGCAGCGGCACGCCGTACTGGAGCGCGTAGCTGATGGCCTGCGCGAAGGCGTCGGCGAAGCCCGAAATGGTCGAGCCTTCCTTCGCCATCACGATGAACAACTCGCCGGGCATCCCGTCTTCGTAGAGACCGACGGTGATGTAGCCCTCGTGACCCGCGATGTCGAACTTGTGCGTGATGGCGGCGCGCTCGTCGGGGAGCTTGCGGCGGCGCGGGCCCTGCTCGGCCGGGGCGGCGGCCACCTTCTCCTTGTCCTTCGACGTGTTGAGCGGCTGCGTGCGCTTGCTGCCGTCGCGGTAGATCGACACGGCCTTGGCGCCGATCCGCCAGGCGTCGATGTACGCCTGCTGAATCTCGTCGACGTTCGCTTCCTTCGGGACGTTCACGGTCTTGGAGATCGCACCCGAGAGGAACGGCTGCGTGGCGCCCATCATCTTGATGTGGCCCATGTAGTGGATCGAACGCACGCCGCGCGCCGGCTTGAAGGCGCAATCGAACACGGGAAGGTGCGCATCCTTAATATGCGGCGCCCCCTCGATGGTCTCGTTCTCGTCGATGTACTCGACGATCTCCTTGACCTGCTGCTGGTTGTAACCCAGCTTCTGCAGCGCCATCGGCACGGTCTGGTTGACGATCTTCATGAGACCGCCGCCGACCAGCTTCTTGTACTTCACCAGCGCGATATCGGGCTCCACGCCGGTGGTGTCGCAGTCCATCATGAAGCCGATGGTGCCGGTCGGCGCCAGCACGGTCGCCTGCCCGTTGCGGAAGCCGTGCTGCTCCCCCATCTCGATCACTTCGTTCCACACGGTCTTCGCGGCTTCGAGCAGATCCTTCGGGACGTGGGTCTTGTCGATGTCCTTGATCGCCGTACGATGCTTCCGCATCACGCGCATGAAGGGCTCGCGGTTCTTCTCGTAACCCGCGAACGGCCGCCATGGTCGCGCGCCACCCGCGAGGACTCCGCAAACGCCGCGCCGTGCATGAGCGCGGTGATGGCGCCAGCGTAATCACGGCCGGCATCGCTGTCGTAGGGCAGCCCGCGTGACATCAGCAGAGCGCCGAGGTTCGCGTAGCCGAGGCCGAGCGGACGATACTCGTGGCTGTTCTTCGCAATCGCCGGCGTCGGATAGCTCGAGTTGTCGACCAGGATCTCCTGCGCCAGGATCATCGTCCGGCACGCCTTCTCGAAGCCGACGACGTCGAATTCGGCGTCCTCTTCGCGGACGAACTTCATCAGGTTGATTGAAGAAAGATTACACGCCGAGTCGTCGAGGAACATGTATTCCGAGCACGGGTTGCTGGCGTTGATGCGCGCCGTGTTCGGGCAGGTGTGCCAGTCGTTGACCGTGGTATCGAACTGCATGCCCGGATCACCGCAGATCCACGTCGCTTCGGCGATCTGCCGCATCAGGTCGCGCGCCTTGTAGGTCGACACGGTCTCACCCGACGTCACCGCGCGCGTCTGCCACTCGCCATCGTCCAAGACCGCCCGCATGAACTCGTCGGTCACGCGCACGCTGTTGTTGGAGTTCTGGAAGAAGACGGACGAGTACGCCGGGCCGGTGAACGAACCGTCGTAGCCGGCGTCGATGAGCGCCCAGGCCTTCTTCTCTTCCTCGACCTTGCAGTTGATGAATTCGACGACGTCGGGATGCTCGGCGTTGAGGATGACCATCTTGGCCGCGCGACGCGTCTTGCCGCCCGACTTGATGACCCCCGCAAACGCGTCGAAGCCCTTCATGAACGACACCGGGCCCGAGGCCGTGCCGCCCCCCGCGAGGAGCTCCATCGACGAACGAATGTTCGAAAGATTCGAACCGGTGCCGGAGCCGTACTTGAAGAGCATCCCCTCGGTCTTCGCCAGACCCAGGATCGACTCCATCGTGTCCTGCACCGAATTGATGAAGCACGCCGAACACTGCGGATGCTTCTCGAAGCCGACGTTGAACCACACCGGGCTGTTGAACGCCGCCTTCTGGTAAACGAGCAGATGCTTCAGGTCGTCGCTGAACGCCAGCAGGTCGTCCTCACTCGCGAAGTACTGCTGCCCGCGCGCCCATCCGGTGATGGTGTCCACGACGCGGCCGACGAGCTGCTTCACCGAGCGCTCGCGCTCTGGCGTGGCGAGCGTGCCGCGGAAGTACTTCGAAACCACGATGTTGGTGGCCTGTTGCGACCAGAACTTCGGGATCTCGACGTCGCGCTGTTCGAAAACGACAGAACCCTTCTCGTTGCCGATGACCGCCGACCGGACGTCCCATTCGATCTCATCGAATGGATCGATCCCCTCTTGACTAAAGAAGCGGTCGTACTCGAGACCGGGTGCAGACACCGGTGCCGAGGGACGCGTCATCTGGGTGCTGGTTTCCTGGCCCACATTCGAGCCAACAGCAGCGCCTTTCTGCATCTTCCCCTCCGAACGAAGTCCACGCCCCTGCCCCGGGACGAGACTCTAAATCTTGCTGAATGAGTTGTTTCCACAACGCCGGCGACGTCTGGGAAAACGTGCCGCGAATGCCCGTTGCGGACACGAATCATGGAACCCGTTTACATGGATGTCAAGTGGGAATCCACCAGATATTGTGGCTAATTTTCATGCCAAGCGCTAGATGTTGACAAAGTGCAGAAATGACAGGGGGTTTTTCTGAGTGCCCTATTTGCAGGTCGCTTTCGGCACAGCCGAGCTCTTGTAACGGCCCGCGACACCGAGTCCGTTTAGCGTCGTTTGAGTGCGTTGGGGCCTTGTGGATACAGTACCCAATCCGTTCGGCGAGCCGGGACGTAGATCGGGTGACGAGTGATTCGCAATCCACGGGCACGGGCGTGAGGGACGACGGGGGCGTCCAGCTCGTGGTGCGTCTTGCCGCCCACGATATGGAGGCCGCTGCAGACCTGTATGACCGTTACGCTTCCCACGTGTACGCGCTGGCGCGACGTGTGGTGGGGAGCGACGCCGATGCCGAGGATATCGTGCAGGAGGTGTTCCTGCAGGCCTGGCGATCGGCGGCTGCCTACGACCCCGGTCGGGGCACCGTACTCGCCTGGCTGCTCGTGATGACCCGGACGCGCGGAATCGATCGACTGCGTGCCCGCCAGTCTCGCCCCGCCGGCGACAGCACGAAACTCCCCGAGCTCCCCGTCGGCGACCCCCCGGCGCTCGATCTTCTGCTGGTCGCAGAGGAGGGGGATCGGGTGCGCGAGGCGCTGCAATTACTGCCCGCGGAGCAACGGACGCCCCTGGAGCTGGCGTATTACGAAGGGCTGACGCAATCGGCGATTGCCCAACGCCTCGCACAACCCCTCGGGACAGTGAAGACACGGATGCGGACGGCTCTCGGTTTCCTGCGGGAGCGGCTGCGATCATGACCATGGATCGTCACGCCGCCATCGACGCGCTGCTCACCGACTACGTGCTCGGCGAGCTGGACGCTGCCCAGCGCCGGGACGTCGACGCGCACCTGGCCACGTGCCCGACGTGTACCGAGGAGCTGCGCGCGCTCAACAAAGCGTTCCACTCGATCGGCCTCGCGGAGAGCCCCGTGGCGCTGCCTCCGCACCTGAAAAAGCGCGTGCTCTCCGGATTGGAAGCCGAGGTTCGTGCGGCAAACTCGTCGGCGGTCGCTGGAGTCCGGCCGCACTCTGGCTCGCCGCCGCCGCGGCGATGGTGGTGGCCTTCGGTGGATTGCTCGTCCTCTCGATGATCCGCACCGCGCAACTCGATGACGCACTGCGGGAGGCGGAATCCGTGCAGGACGAGCTGGCAGTCCAGCTCGCACAGAACGAAACGCAGGCCGACCTCGCCGTCGAGATCCTTACCGCGGGCGACATGCGCCGCATCGACCTCTCGGCGGGGGACGCCGCGCGCGAGGCGTTGGGACGCGCCTACTTCAGCCCGACAAAAGGATTGCTGATCGTCGCCGACAAACTGCCGGAGCCGCCGGTGGGACGCATTTACCAGGTGTGGCTGATCGGCAGCCGGAGCAGCGGACCGGTGAGCGCCGGCCTGCTCCAGGCTCAGCGCTCCGGTCGCGGCATGCTCATCGTTCCTGCTCCCGCGGGTGTCGCCGGCGAAACGATCACCGTCGCGATCACCGACGAACCTCCGGGAGGCCTGCCCGCTCCGACGGGAGCGAAACACCTCGTCGGTTCGTAGTCGGTCGTGCCGGGTCTAAAGACCCGGCCTACATCCACAACATCCAAACGCACGCGCGCCGCGTAGACCCAGTGCCGGGTGATCTCGCCCGACACAGGAGGTGCATATGCGGATACGTGTTCGTCTTTCGGCCGTGCTGTTCGCCACGGTCGCGCTCATCGCGGGCGGGGCGTCGGGAACCGCCTCGAGCCACCGCGAGGCGCCGCTCATCAGCCAGGATCCGCTCGCCGACAACACCGACGTGTATGCGTTTGTGAGCCCGGCCAGCCCCGACAAGGTCACCCTGATTGCGAACTTCATTCCGCTCGAGCTGCCGGAGAGCGGACCGAACTTCTGGAAGTTCGACGACAACGTCCTCTACGAAATCATGGTGGACAACGACGCCGACGCGGTGGAGGACATCACCTTCCAGTTCCGCTTCCGTACCGAGACCCGCAATCCCAATACCTTCCTCTACAACACGGGCCAGATCACGTCGCTCGACGACGCCGACTGGAACGTGCGGCAGTTCTACTCCGTGTCGAGGATCGACGGGCCGCGGCGGAGCGGCCGTGCGCGGGTGCTCGGCGAGAACATCCCGTCGCCGCCGGTGAATGTCGGCGCGCGCTCGATCCCCGACTACGCGTCGCTCGCAGCGGCGGCGGTGCGTCCGCTGTCGAACGGGATCCAGGTCTTCGCCGGCCAGCGCGACGAAGGGTTCTACGTGAACCTTGGCGTCTTCGACCTGCTCGGCGTGCCGCCCGCCGACAACGACACGCCCGACTCCACCGCAGGCCTCAACGTCCACTCGATTGCGATCGAGCTTCCGATCACGGCGCTGACCGCCAGCGGCACGCGTCCCTCGGCGACCGCGGATCCCAACGCGATCATCGGCGTCTGGTCCACCGCGTCCCGTCCGTCGGTTACCGCGCGCGGTGGCGGGGAGGAGAGGCACAACAACCACTACGTCCAGGTCTCGCGCCTCGGTCAGCCGCTGGTCAATGAGGTCGTCATCCCGCGCCGACTGAAGGACGCCTTCAACGCCATCCCGCCGACTGAAGACGCCGTCGCGCTCCCGGTCGTGCAGGATCCCGAGGTTCCAAAGCTCCTCAAGCTGCTCTTCAACATCGATGCGCCGCCGGCGCCGCGCACCGATCTCGTCACCATCTTCCTCACCGGCATCCCGGGCCTGAACCAACCGCCCAACGTTCGTCCGTCGGAGATGCTGCGGCTCAACGTGGCGATCTCGCCGACGACGAACCCCAACCCCCTCGGCGTGCTCGGCGGCGACCCGGCGGGATTCCCGAACGGACGCCGAGTCGGCGACGACGTCACCGACATTGCGATTCGGGCGATGGCCGGCGCCACGCCGCTCACGCCGACGTTCAACACCGGCATCAACGCGCAGCTCGGCGACGGTGTCGGCGCCAACGACGTGCCGTACCTGACCACCTTCCCGTATCTCGGGCTGCCGCACTCAGGAAACCGCTGACCGTTGTTCGGTGTTCGTTTCGTGTTCGGTCGTTGGGTCCGCTGATCCTTGCGGATGACGCGGATGGTTCATGAAGAAACGGTATGGTGGCGAATCGTCAGGCTCTTGTGGGGAGTGCCCTCCTGCTCATTGCGCGGCGACCGGCCGATCGCCGCGCACCCGCCGAGCGCGCGACGTCGGGTCGGGGGCGACGCTCTCAACAGCGCGGGAGTCGCTCGACGTGCTGATCGTCCGTATGCGGGCGCGCGTCGCGTCAGACCCGGGGGACGGAGAAGCGGCAGTGCTCCTCGCTGACGCACTGATGCGCGCGGCGCGCGTCAACGGCGACGCGTCGCTACCGCTCGAGGCAGAACGCGCGATCCGCGCGACGCTGGCGCACGAGCCGGGTGACTACATGGCCCAGCGGATGCTCGGCGTCGTGCTGCTCGCGCAGCACCGCTTTGCCGATGCGCTGACCGCTGCGCGCAAGGCGGAGAAGGTGCGGCCTGACGACGCCTGGAATCGGGCGGTTGCGGGCGATGCACTCTTGGAGCTCGGACGCTACGAAGAAGCGTTCGACGCGTTCGACGCGCTGAATCAGCGGCGGCCCGACGCCGCCGGCTATGCGCGTGCCGCCTATGCGCGCGAGCTGCAGGGGGACCTCGCGTCCGCACGCACGTTCATGCGGATGGCGGTCGACGGCACCGGCGCGCACGATCCCGAAGCGCACGCGTGGTACCTCACGCAACTCGGACACCTCGACCTGCTGGAAGGGCGCCTCGACGACGCCGAGCGGAATTTCCGGCGCGCGGAGTTCGTGTTTCCGGGCCATCCCTACGGGCTCACCGGTCGGGCGCGCGTGCTGATTGCGCGGCGTCAATTCCGCCCGGCTTACGAACTGTTGGCGCTCGGCCAGGACACCCCAGAGACGCTGGCCTTGCGGGGGGACATCGCCCGTCGCCTGGGAGACCTGAAAACCGCGAAACGCGCCTACGACGAGGCGGAACGCGCCGAGCGGGAAGGATGGAAGCAGGAAGAACCCCAGCCAGCGGCGCTGGCGCGCTTTCTCGCGGAGCGTCGGCTCAACGTGAACGAAGCCGTGGCCCTCGCGGAACGTGCCGCGACTGCGCGGCGCGACATCCACACGATGGACGCGCTCGCGTGGGCGTACTTCCAGGCCGGTCATCTCGATCGCGCCGCGACAGCTATCGGGGAGGCGACGCGCACGGGTACGCGCGATCCGCGCATCAGGTGTCATGCACAGGCCATCGCCGAGGCCGTCGCCAGTTCCGGCCCGTCGATTGAGGCCTGCGATCCGCTGGATCTTGTCGTGCCGATAAGTCTGCGGTCCGCGTCAGCGGCCCAATAGTTCCTTCGCGAGGCGCTCGGCCTTGTCGGCGAGCTCCCTCGCGAACACCAGGTTCTTGGCGTTGAGCGCGTCTTCCGCCTGTTTCACGAACAACTGCGCATCGTCGTAGGCGCTCTGGCGACGACCGTTGAGACTCGCGCGGTTGATCTGGCCGAGGCTTCGGCGCGTGCGCTCGACGCTGTCGCGGATCTGGCGCGACGCGGCGCCGGCGTCCCCCTGCTCGGGCATGCGGAGCTGTGGCGCTGGGGGCTGGGCGGGAGGAGGCGCTTCGGTGGTGGGCGGCGGATTCCGGCTTCACTTCCGGCTTCGGCGGGTCCTTCGGCGCCGGCTTGTTCGTGCGGGTCGGCGAGGACGGCTTGGTCCCGGTTGGGAGATCGTCGACCACCTCCAGCGCCGGAAGTGGGGGTTCGGGTGTGGGCAGCTGTGCGACGACTCGCGCGGGGGGGTCGGGCACATCGAGCGCCGGACGGTCGGCCGGAGTCGCGGCGCGGGTTGTTACGCACGCCGCACCACCGGCGGTGGCCAGAGCCAGCAACACGCTAATTCGAACGATCGCTCTCATTTCGGCGACTCCGTCAACTTCAAACTCCAAATCTCAAGCGCGCGGGAACGTCAGACGGAAGCGCGTTCCGCGGCCCGGGGTGGACTCCACCTCCACCTCTCCATCATGCAACTGGATGATGCGGTACACCATCGAAAGTCCAATGCCCGAGCCTTTTTCCTTGGTGGTGAAATAGAGATCGAAAATACGGCTCAGGTTTTCGGCCGGAATCCCGACGCCGGTGTCTTCGACCTCGATTTCGGCCCGATTGTCGCGAGATCGACCGGCACGACAGCTTCAGGGACCCGCCAGTCGGCATGGCCTGGACGGCGTTCAGTGCCAGGTTCAGCAGCGCCTGGCGCATCATGCCGGGGTCCGCGTTGATCTCGGGCGCATCGGCCGCACAATCCATCTTCATGACCACGTTGTTGCGCTCGGCTTCGGGGCCCACGGTGGTCGCGATGTCCGAAAGCACGGCCGCCATCTTCAGCGGCTGGAGTTTCAGCTCTTCCGGCCGGGCGAACTTCAGGAACCCCACCACCACTTCGTCGAGCCGCCGAATTTCTTGCGAAATCACATCAACGTGCTTCTGAACATCGACCGGTGTCCGTGGTCCGTTCTCCGTTGTCCGTTCTCCGATCGACGCGGAGCCCGGAGGCGACAGCGACAGCCGCGGCAGCGGGGGCGCGCGCGAGTTTCTGCTTCAGCAACTCGAGGTGAATCGTCATCGCGTTCAGCGGGTTCTTCACTTCGTGCGCGACTCCGGCCATCAGGCGGCCGAGGGCGGCGAGCTTGCGCGAGTACTTCAGCGTCGAGTGGACGTGGGTGAGGTAGCCGAGGTTGCGGGCGACCAGCATGGCGCCAACGAAGCGGCCGCTGCCGTCTTCGATCGCGTGCGTCATCAGCAGACGCTCGGGAGAGTCCGGATCCGCGGAGGTCATCGGAACCGGGCCCACGTCCTTGCGGCCGGCGATCGTCTGGTCGATCAGATCCTTCATTGCCGGATTCTCGCGATGCTCGGCGAGGAGCGCCTTCATCGACGTGTTGGTGAAGATCACCTCGCCCGACGGCGAGAAGAGCGCCACGGCATCCTCGAGGTTCTCCATCACGGACTCGAGGTCGGTGGACGCCGGGGGCAACGGCTTGGAGCGAACGGCCGAGAGCTGTGCGCTGACGGCTTCGAACGAACTTCCGAGGTCGCGGAACTCGTCGCCGGGCAGGTCGAGCGTGACGTCGAGCTCGCCACGGCCGAGGCGCGTCAGGCCGCTCTGGATCACGTGGATCGGCCGCAGCATCCACTGCGCCAGGAACGCGGCGACGAGCGAAGAAATAATCAGGGCGGCCAGAATCCCGCCGGCCGTGGTCTTCAAGGCCAGTTCGAACTCGTCCCGGATCAGGAAGGTCGAGACGCCAATACGAATGGATCCGAACTGCTCGTCGCCGGCGAGCAGCGGCTGGCGGATCTCATACGTCTTCTCTGAATACACCGCCTTGAGGCGCGCCATCGCGCCTCTCGCGATGACCGGCGCCAGCTCCTCCTGGTCTTCGACGGTCTGCCCTTCGCGCTCGGGGAACGCGTGCGCGACCGCGATCCCCGTCGAATCGACGATCGCGGCATAGACCACGTTGGGGCCGTAGCCGATGCCAGATTGCAGGAGCGAGCGGACGCCGCCGTCCTCGCGGAGCGCCGTGCCGAGGTCCCCTCCTGGCGGGGGGCTCACCTCGCGCGCGCGCTGAAAGATCGCGAGCGCCAGCATTTCGCCGCGCAGCTGCGTTTCTTCGAGCGACATGCGCGCGAGGGTCGCGAGGTGATAGACGCTGAGGATCACCACGATGAGCACGACAAGCGTGGTGACGCCGGCGACCTGTTTGGTTTTAATCGACATCATCAGGCAAGACCGAAGTCCTGCGCTACGCCTTAACTCCGGGCACCGGTCTCTTCCTTCATCCGATTCAGCTTGTTGTGCAGCGTCTTGAGCGAGATCCCGAGCACTTCGGCGGCGCGCGTCTTGTTGTTGCGCGTGTGCTCGAGGGTCATGAGGATCAGCCGCCGCTCCACTTCATCAACCGTCGTCCCGGGCGCGATGGTGAGCGTCGGGAGGCTTTCTTCTCCCTTGGTGACAAGCGTCGGTGGGAGGTGTTTCAGCTCGACGAATTCGCTATCGGCGAGGATCGTCGCGCGTTCGATGACGTTGCGGAGCTCACGGATGTTGCCGGGCCACGGGTAATGCTCGAGCACGTACATCGCCTCGTGATCGACGGCGCGGACCGACTTTCCGTTGAGCCGATTGAACTCGGTCAGGAACGTCTGCACGAGCAGCGGGATGTCGTCTTTGCGGTCGCGCAGGGGAGGGATTTCGATCGCGAAGACGTTCAGCCGGTAATAGAGATCTTCGCGCAACTTGCCGTCCCGGACGGCGGCGGTCGGATTCTGATTCGTCGCGGCGATCACGCGCACGTCAACCGTCTGCTCCTGGCGTCCGCCGAGGCGGCGGAACGTCCGCTCCTGGAGCACGCGCAGCAACTTCACCTGCGTGGCAGGCATCATCTCGGCAATCTCGTCGAGGAAGAGCGTCCCGCGATGCGCGAGCTCGAAGACGCCCGTGCGGCGATCGTGCGCGCCGGTGAACGCCCCCTTCTCGTGTCCGAAGATCTCGCTCTCGAGCAGCGTCTCTGGGATCGCGGCGCAGTTTATCGCGACAAACGGAAATCCCTGCCGTGGGCTCAGCTCGTGGATGGTCTGCGCAATCAGCTCTTTGCCGGTCCCTGATTCGCCGGAGATGAGGACGGACGCCTGCGTCGGCGCCGCTTGCTCGATCACGCGGTAGACGCCGCGGATGCCGGCGCTGTTGCCGATGATTTTCCCGAAGCTTCCCTGCTCGCGCAGCTGCCGCCGCAGGTTGCGCACCTCGCGGAAGGTTTCCTGTCGCTCGACCGCTTTGTTGAGCAGGATCTGGAGCCGCTGCGGGTCGACGGGTTTCGTCAGGTAGTCATACGCGCCGTCCTTAATCGCTTCAACGGCGCTCTCCACGGTCCCCTGGGCCGTGAGGAGGATCAACGTCATGTCAGACAGCTGATCCTTCAGCGCCCGAAGCAGGTCGAGCCCACCCATCCGCGGCATCACCAGATCTGAAACGATGATTGCAGGTCTGAAAGTCGTGACCTTCCGCAGCGCCTCTTCGCCATCGGGCGCTTCGTCGGTCTGAAATCCCCACGCCTGCACCAGCTCGGCTAGCCCACTTCGTGTGGCTGGATCGTCTTCAACGATCAGCACTCGCTCCCCGGCGGAAGCCTGCTGATCCATTACTTCTTGGTCCATGGGGGTCATTTTTACACCCGATCAGCTAAAACCAGCAGGAATTACACGCATGAGGTAGTTTTTTCTCTCATGGGCCTTGTAGGCCGGGTCTTTAGCGGCGGGAGACCCACCACGCACGGGTACCTCCGTTGCAGAAGCCCGAGGCATGAAGAAACTAGTCATCGCCGGGATGGTGGCGCTCAGCATCGCAGCCTGCTCGAAAAAAGAGGACGGATTGCAGATCCCGACCGGCAGCGACGTCACGGTCGAGCGTCGGGACGGCGTGAAGGTCGAGGGCAAGCTGATCGAAGTGAAGCCCGAGCACGTCGTCGTGCAGCTCCAGGACGGCGCGACGCGCAACGTGCCACGGACCGAAATCGTGACGGTGCGCGCCGCGACGGAAAAGCCGAAGGAGGTCGCACCGGAGGGCGTGCCCACCACGGGCACCTCGAACGGCGCCAGCAGCGCCGCGCCGAAGGGACCGAACGCCGAAGCGACGCGCGCCAGCGCGGACCCGGCGCCGAGGGCACCGGTCTACCGCGAGGTGACGATCCCGACCGGAACGGTGCTGAAGGCGACGCTCAACACGCCGGTCGCCTCGGATTCGAGTAATCCTGAGGATCAGGTGCGAGCCACGCTCCAGACGCCGGTCACGATCGGCGGCGTGCAGGCACTGCCGACCGGAACGGTGCTGATCGGACACGTTACCGACGTCGCCCGCGCCGCCAAGGTGAAGGGGCGCGCGCGGATCGCGTTCCGCTTCTCGCGGATCGATCCTCCGGGAGACGCCGAGTCGATGCAGATTCGCTCCGGCAGCATCGCGCGCGAAGCGCCGGGGACGAAGAAGCGCGATGCCGCGACGATCGGCGGCGGCGCGGTCGGCGGGGCGATCATCGGCGGGATCATCGGCGGCGGTGACGGCGCGGCCAAGGGCGCAGCGATCGGCGGCGCCGGCGGCACGGGCGTCGTGCTCGCCACGCGCGGCAAGGAAGTCCGGCTCGGCTCCGGCACGCCGGTATCGGTGAAGCTCACGGCGCCGCTCGTCGTGCGTGTGCCCGCGCGATAACGACGCTCGACCTTCAGACGGGCAACTCCGAATCAGCAACGAGCTAATTAGGAGCACGCCCGACCTGAAGGTCGGAGCTTGCTGGTCTCGCTGCTACCGACCTGACATAATTCCCCTCTGTGTACGACCCCGCTCCGCCGCTGGAGCTCGAGCCCACCTTCCGCCCGATTCTCCCCATCGAACGGGTGGGAGCCCTACTCGAAGTGATTCTCTGCTCGGGATTCCCTACACAAATCATGGTGATCTGGGTGCTGCAGGGGTTCGGCGTGCCGATCTTCACGGCCGAACAGCTTCCCGCTCCGACGGCCGTTTTCCTCGTGTCGTTGGTCGACGCCGTGCTGGTGATCGGCCTGGTGGTGATGCTGCTTCGGGCGCATCGCGAATCGCCGAAGGACGTATTGATCGGTCATCGGCGGACGTTGCGCGAAGTCGGGCTCGGCCTGCTGCTGATCCCCCTGGTCTTTCTGCTGGTCGGCGTCATCATGGCGCTCATCATTCAGTACGCGCCGTTCCTGCGAAATGTCCCCAAGAATCCGCTCGAGGGCATGATGCGGACGCGCGGCGAGGCGATCATCTTTGCGTTCGTCGTCATGATCGCCGGCGGGCTGCGCGAAGAGATCCAGCGGGCCTTCATCATTCACCGTTTCGATGGCTTCCTCGGCGGTGGCCTCGCCGGCGTGCTGATCTACAGCGTGCTTTTCGGGCTCGGCCATTACGTCCAAGGCTGGGACGCGTCGATCGCGACCGCGTGCCTCGGCGCCACGTGGGGCTTCGTCTACTTGCGCCGTCGCAGCATCATCGCGCCGGTGATCAGCCACGCCGGCTTCAACCTCGCACAGGTCGCGAAGGCGATAGCGCTGCGCTAGATGCTCTTCCTGCTTTCGCGCCGCGAGCTGCTTGCGCTCACCCTTCTCTTTCTTCTGTCGCTGCCGGCGGTGACGACGCGACTGTATTCGTCCGACGAGGTGCAGTACTTCTCATACCTGCGGTCGCTGTACTTCGATCGCGACGTGTCGTTCGAGAACGAGTATCGCTACTTCTACGAACGGAACATCGCGCAGTCGGCCGGCTTCCACGAGACGTTTCTCGAGCGCCAGACCACTGCCGGCCGTCGCGTGAACTACGCGACGATGGGGTGCGCGATTCTGTGGCTGCCGTTCTATGCGGTTGCCGATGGGATCGTGCGGGCCACAGGCATCGCAGACGCCGATGGCTTTTCCAAGCCGTACGTCAGCGCGGTCGCGTACGGATCGGCGTTCTACGGCTTCCTGGCGGTGCTGTTGTCCATACGCGCTGCGCGCGTGGCCGTTGTCCGTGGCCCGTTGTCCGTTGTCCGGGGCGCGGAGCGCGGAGCTGGATCAGGCGACCTGGTCACGTTTTGGGCAGGGGTCGCGGTCTGGTTGGGGACGCCGCTGCTCTTCTACATGTACATCGCACCGCCGTTTTCGCATGCGTGCTCGGCGTTTGGGGTGGCGTTGTTCGTCAACGTCTGGCTGCATGTTCGGCGACGGTGGTCGGCGGGTGGCACCTTTGCGCTTGGGCTCTGCGCGGCCCTCCTGGCGCTCATCCGCGAACAAGATGTATTCGTTGCGCTCGGGCCCGCTGTCGATTTCGCCCTCGCGGCGACAACTTCAAATCTCAAAGATCAAACTCCAAACGGATTACGCGGATTAAAAGCGGTCGGGGCGGGGGTCGGCGGCTTCGCGGTCGGCTACTTTCCGCAACTCCTCGCCTACAACGCGTTGAACGGCTACCCGGGACCGGCGTCGCACGTGGCGCGAAAGATGTATTGGTACGCGCCGCACGGCCTGCAGGTGTTGCTTTCGCCCAATCACGGCTTCTTCTTCTGGACGCCGCTCGCCGTGCTCGGGATCGCAGGATTGATCGTGCTCGCGACACGGAAGACTTCGGACGATGCGCGTCGGGTTGGCGTCGCGTTGCTGGTGATGGTGGCCACACAGGTGTACGTCGCGGGGAGCGTGGCGTCGTGGACGGTCGCCGGGGCCTTCGGGCAGCGGCGGTTCGTCTGCCTCACCGCGGTGCTGGTAATCGGGTTTGCGACGATCGCGAGTGATCGCGCGCGTCAAGGTACGTCGCGGTGATCGCCGCAGTGTGCATCTGGTGGAACATCGCGCTGACATTCCAATTCGCTACCGGGCATGATGGACCGGCAGCGGCTGGAGCCGGGGCGCAATGCCTATAACGCCTTCGTGAGGGTTCCGCTCGAAGCGCCGTCGCTGGTCTATCGCTACCTGACGGATCGCGAGTCGTTCTACCGGCCGCCGGCGGCGCCAGCGAGGACGCCGTGAACCGCGACATCACCCTGGCGGCCGCCTTGGCGCTGGCGATGTTCGTGGTCTACAACGCAAACGGCCGCGAGATCGGCAGCTATGACTCGCAGCCCACCAAGTTCGCCGCGCGTGAGCTGCTGCTGCGCGGCACGCTCAGCCTGAACTACGTCGTGGGTTTCACTCCCGGGCTGGCGAAGCGATCGGCATTCGTCGAGACCGCGGACGGACGGTATCGCTCCGCGTACTCGCCCGTTCCGGCCGTCATGGCTGCCGCGATCGCGTGGCCACTCTGGAGGACCGGCCTCATCGACATCCGCGCGCCGCGTGGGCCTGGCTTCATGGCGGCGCTGAGCAGCTCGCTGCTGGTGTCGCTGGCGGTCGGTCTCGCGTTCCTCACCGCGCGCACCCGCCTCTCGGTCGCGAGATCCCTGGCGCTCGCCGTCGGCCTCGGTGTCGGCACGGGACTGTGGAGCACGGTGAGCCAGACGCTGTGGCAGCACGAGACCGCGATCTTTGGTCTCTCGCTCGCCGTTTATGGGTTGATGACGATGGATCGAGGCGCCGGGCTGCGCAGCGGGCTCATCGGCGTGGGACTGGGGCTCGCGGCCGGGAGCCGGCTCCAACTGATGCCCGCGGTGACAATCGCGCTCGCTGGGGTCGCGATGAGCGCTGGATGGCGACGTGCCGCACTGGCGGCCGCGGGCGCGGGCGCGGTTATCTTGCCGGTCATTTTCTTGAACTACCAATGGTTCGGTACGGTGCTGGGAGCGGCGCCCATACTGGAAGCGCTGCACGGCACGGTGCATCGCACCTCCGGCTCGTTTGCCCTGCAGATCGAAGGGTTTGCCGGCTTGCTCGTCGCCCCGAATCGGGGGCTGCTCGTCTTCAGCCCGATCGTCGCCGTGGCGTTGCTCGGGATACCGCGGAGCCTTCGCGAGGGCTGGACGTCCCCGCATCGATGGCTGGTACTCGCCGCGGCCGCGCAGTTCACCCTCTACGCGTTCTACACCGTCTGGTGGGGCGGACACACGTTCGGGCCCCGCTACATGCTCGACATCCTGCCGCTGCTGGTGCCGGCGGCGGCGATCGGGATGGAAACGTTGCGGACGCCGACACGCCGTGCGCTTGCGTTTGTCGCCCTCGCGTGGTCGGTCGCGGTCGCGGCGCTCGGCGCCTTCAATTACCCGCACGAGCGCTGGAACTCGGATCCGGTGGACGTGGACATCGCGCACGACCGCCTCTGGAACGTCTCCGACACGCAGATCCGCCGCGCATGGCTGGCGGGGCCCAGCCCTCAGAATTTCAACCTCTTCACGCCCGAAGCTGTGCGGGTGCCCCAACCGTGATGCGCGTTCTGTATTTCGCCGATATCCGCTTCCCGCTCGAACGCGCCAACGGGATCCAGACGATGGAGACGTGCTATGCGCTGGCGGAGCGCGGGCACACCGTGCACCTGGTGGTCAAGCCGGATACGCACTCGCCGGCGCGCGATCCGTTCGAGTTCTACGGACGGCCACGCATCAAAGAGCTGGTCATAGAACGAGCGAATGCTCCGGCTGGTGCGGGAATGCTTGCCCGCGTCGGCTACCTGTCGTTCGCGTTCGGCCGCGCGTTCGGGAAGACCCGCGCGGACGTGATCCTCACGCGGGACCTCGGCGTGGCGTCAGCGCTGCTGCGATTGCCGGGTCTAAAGACCCGGCCTACATCGGGGGGGATGCGCGCACCGCTCGTGTACGAGTCCCATGGCTACGCGCCTGAAGTATCGGCGGCCCTCCCAGAGCTCGTTGCCACGGCGAAGGCGCCGTCCGCCTCGAAGCTCCAACGCCTCGCGGCGCGAGAGGAGTACGTATGGCGTCACGCGGAGGGTTACATCACGATCACGCAGGGACTCGCTGACGACCTCATCCGGCGCTTCGGTGCCCGCCCGCATCTCGCCGTCGTCCCCGACGGCATGCGGTGGCCGCCGAACCCGCCGGCAGCGCTCCCGCAGGAACCGATCGTCGGCTACGCCGGACATTTGTATGCCTGGAAAGGGGTCGACGTCCTGCTGCGAGCGCTCGCCCTGGCGCCCGAGGCTCGCGGACTGATCGTCGGCGGGCACGACAAGGAACCGGATCTCGCGCGCGTGAAGGCCCTGGCGCAGGAGCTTGGCATCGCCGATCGTGTCACGTTCACCGGCCTCGTCGACCCGGCGCAGGTGCCGTCCCATCTGTCGCGAGCGATGATTCTCGCGCTACCCAATCCCGCGTCGGCGATCTCCACCCACTTCACGTCTCCGCTCAAGTTGTTCGAGTACATGGCCGCCGGTCGCCCCATCGTCGCATCCGATCTGCCATCGATTCGCGAGGTGCTGAAGGACAATGAACAGGCATTGCTCGTGGAGGCGGGAGACGCCGAAGCGCTCGCGGCGGCCATACGCCGGCTGATCGCCGATCGACCGCTGGCCGAGCGATTGGCGCGGGCGGCACATGCGGAGGCGCCGAAGTACACATGGGCGCGCCGTGCGGAGAAACTCGAGCGCGCTGTTCAACCGCATTAGCTCACGCAGTGAGCGTACGCTCCGGCACAACGAAATGACGTCGAACGAGACTACTGGCGCTTGTTGCGGTGCCCGGACTGCCGAAGTGAGGTGAGGCGGACAAGTGAACGCAGCGTTGACGCTGCGTCGGGTGCGGGCGCACCTACCCCAGTCCCGCGCCGACTATCTCGACCTCCGTCCCCGCGAGCAGTTCGCCGAGCAAACCAAGTATCTCGACGAGGCGCTGCACGTGGATGCCCGGCACGAGCGGGTCTCGCCGCCGTTGCTCGGTTCGCGCATTCGCAACGACATGCTTCGCTCCTTCCTCGCGCCGCGGCCCGGTGAGCTGGTGGTGGACCTCGGCTGCGGCAGCGGACGCGCACTCCTCTGGAACCGGGACCTGGGCGCGACGATGGCGGGGATTGATATCAGCCCGTTCTTCTCGCAGGATGCGCGGCAAGAAATGGATCTGATGCTGGGGGACCTGCGCAAGCTGCCGTTCGCCGACAACACCTTCGACAAGGCGTGGTCGCTCGACGTGCTCGAACACCTCTCTCCGGACGCGCTGCACGGCATGCTGGGGGAGGCGAACCGCGTGCTCAAGCCTGGAGGCGGGCTCTTCGTCTACACGCACGTGCGCAAGAACGCGCCGATCGCGGCCGGCCTGAAATGGATCAACGCGTTGGCGCGCCAACTCGAGCGCTGGGATCTCGTCGACCTGCGCCAGGAGCGGCTGCGCAAGTCCGACCACCTCAACCCACTGGTCGACATCCCGCATCTCGAGTCGGTCGCGGCGGCCACCGGATTCCGGATCGCAAAGATCCGCTACTACACGCCGATCATCGGCGGCTTCGTCGAGAACATCCTGATGCGGGTCGCCGAGCGTGCCATGGCGCGGCGTGCCGCGCGCCGGCTTCCGGCGTCCGCCGAGTCGGACGCCGCGGCGGTGAAGGAGGCGCGGACGGCCGCCAAGGCCCGCATCGCCAGCAGCCCAACGACCTACGGCGCGTTGCGCGCGCTTTCGTATCTGATGAAGCTGGATCTGCTGCTCTTCGGCAGGATTCGGTCGGGGCCATTCTTCGCCTTGTTGGTCAAGCGGCCCTGATGCGAATTCTCTACTGCGCGCTCGATCAGTCGGTGCCCGGCACCAAGGGTGGATCGGTGCACGTGAGCGCGGTCGCTGAAGGGCTGGCGGCACTCGGTCACGAGATTCACGTGCTCACCACGAAGGGGGACGGCTCGTTTCCGTCACCCTCGCCGGTGAAATGGATCGACATGCCGCCGCCGCTCGGGGCGGCGCAGCTGCGCTGGGCGCGGCAAGGGGACGTCGCCGCACTGGCGAAGGAGCTTCGGCCAGACGTCATCATGGAGCGCTACTACAACTTCGGAGGCGAAGGCATTTTCTCGGCGAAAGACGTCGGCGCCCTCGCGGTGCTCGAGGTCAATGCCCCGGTGATCGATTACCCCGGCTCGCGCAAGGCGCTCCTCGATCGTGTCATGGTCGTCCGTCCCATGGAACGCCGCCGTGCGCGGATCGTCGCTGCCTCTGACGTGATCGCCACCCCCAGCGCCGCGATCCTGCCGGCCGGCACGCCGCGCGACAAGATCATAGAAGTCGAGTGGGGGGCCGATACCGATCGGTTTCATCCCGGCGCGGCTGGTCCCTTGCCTTTCACGCGTCCCTCGGGCACGCTCGCCGTCTTTGCAGGAGCGTTCCGAAACTGGCACGGCGCGATCAATCTCGCTCGCGCGATCCGCGCGCTTCAGGGGAAAGGGCGTCAGGACGTCGGGGCCCTGTTCATCGGTGACGGACCGGAGCTGGCCAGTGTGCGCGCCGAAACCGAAGGGCTCGCCAACGTGATCTTCACCGGCGCTGTGCCGCACGAGAGGATGCCCGCCTGCCTGGCCGCTGCGGATATCGGCGTGGCGCCGTTCGACCTCGGCGTCCACAGACCTCTGTCGCTCGGGTTCTACTGGTCGCCGCTGAAGATCTTCGAGTACATGGCCACGGGTCTGCCGGTGGTGGCGCCGGCCGCCGACAGAATTCCCAGGCTGATCGAAGGCGGGCGTGAAGGCCTGCTCTATCAGCCTGCGGCGCCGGTGGAAGGATTGGCGGACGCGCTGGAACGGCTGACGGACGCCCCGCTGCGCGGCCGGCTCGGCGCTGCGGCGCGCGAGCGCGCCGTGCGGAGCTACAGCTGGCGCGCACACTGCGAACAGCTGGTGCACGCGATAGAGTCCGCACGCGGGCGACGTTCGCGACCCCGAAAGCGCGTCGAATGAACGTCCTTCTCGTTACCGACTCGTTCCCTCCTCACTGCGGGGGCAGCGGCTGGAGCACGTACGAGCTGGCGCGCGGGCTCAGGGAACGCGGACACCCGGTGCTCGTGGTCAAGGTGTCAACCGGCGCGCGAGGCGTGGAACGCGAAACGACTCACGACGGCTTCCGCGTGCTGGAGTTCCGCGCCTTTGCGCCAGGTATTCCAGGGCTTCGCAACTACTTCAAGAACGAACGGCTGTATCGCAAGCTGTCGAAGTACCTCACCCGCCTGATCGAGCAGGAGAAGATCGACGTCGTCCACGGACAGCACGTCTTGTCGTGCGTGCCGGCGGTGGAGGCGGCGAGGCGACGCGGGATCGCATCGGTCTGCACCGTCCGCGACTACTGGCCGGTGTGCTACCGCTCCGATCTGATCCACACGCCCGCGGGTGTCGCACTCTGTCCGGGATGTTCGTACGCGGCGGGCATTCACTCAGGACGTCCGCGGATCGGCATCACCGGCCTTGCGGCGACGGCGCTTCGCACCTACCTCCGCTCAAACCTTCGGCGGAAGCAGGAGGCGCTCGTCAACGCCGATGCCGTGATCGCGGTGAGCACCCGCATAGCCGAGGACCTGGTGGTGCGCGCGCCCGCGCTGAAAGCGGCACGCATCGAAGTCATCCCGAACCCAGTCAACACCGCCGCCGTGCGTGAGCACGCCGAGACGGGCGTCGCCGCTGAACGTTCCCTACGCCCTCTATGTCGGGAAGATCGCGCCGAACAAAGGCACACAGTTCCTCGTGAACGTCGTGCGCCGCGCCGAACTCGACTGGCCGCTGGTCATCGTGGGCGACGGTCCTGACCGCGAGGCACTCGAGAAGGAAGCCGCCCACAGCGGCAGGGACATCCGCTTCGTCGGCTGGCAGGATCAGGCGGCCACGGCGAACTGGCTTTCCCACGCGTCGATGCTGATCTTCCCGTCGTCTGGCCCCGAGTCATTGAGTCGTGTGCTGATCGAAGCCAGTGCTGCCGGCGTTCCGATCGCCGCCATGAACACCGGCGGGACGGCCGATATCGTCGCTGACGAGATCACGGGGTTGCTGTCGAATACGCTCGAGGAACTGGCGACCGACGTCCGACGGCTGCGAAGCGATGCTCAGCTGCGCGGACGCCTGGCCGAGGCCGCCGCCGCACAGGCGCGCAAGAAGTTCGAAGCCGCCTCGGTCGTCGAGCGGGTCGAGCAGCTCTATCGCAGGATCGTCGAGGACACGCGCCGGTGATCCGTCCATCGAAGGTGACGATCGTCACCCGTTCGGTCTTCCCCATCCACGGCGCCGGGGGCCTGGAACGCAGCGTCTATGACCTGGCGCGTCACCTGGCGGATCGAGACATCAACGTGACGATCGTGACGCGAACCCCCCGGCAGCTGCCATCGGTGGGCGCGGTGCATCCGCGCGTGTCGTTCCGCTTCGTGCCCTACCGGACTTTCCCCTTTGCGGGAAGGCGAGGGACGACGGTGATCGACAGGAGTACGGCGTATCCGTTGTTCGGCATGCGGGCTGGCCGGTTGGCGGCGGAGATGGTCGCGCGGGGGGAGGCAGAGATCGTCCATGGCTTCGGCGCGTCGGTACTTGGATACGCGCGCCGGCGCCAGTCGCTGCCGGCGCCGCTCGTGCTGAATCCCCAGGGGCTCGAGGAGTTCGGCGCGACAGATCCCTCCCGCGCGGGACTGAAGCGGCTGGCGTACTTGCCGCTCCGGAAGGCTGTGATTGCCTGCGCGCGGCGCGCGGACGCCGTCATCGCGACGGATCGCGCGCTGGAGCCGGCGGTGCGTACGCACCTGGGGATCCCCGCCGAGAAGATCCGGACCATCCCCAACGGCCTCGATCTGGCCCACGTCGATCGGCTTGCCGGCCTGGAAGACGGCATCCGCTTGCGCCACGCCGCGGGCGTTGCGGAAGGTGAAGTGGTCCTGCTGAGTGTCGGACGGCTGGAAGAGAACAAGGGCTTTCATGTGCTCGCCGCGGCGCTCGGGGCGCTGAAGGACCACTCAGGGCGCCTTGCTCGAGAGCGTTGGCGCTGGGTGATCGCTGGTCATGGCCCGTTCCGCGGGCGGCTCGAGCGGGCGATCGCCGCCGCGGGAATCGGAGAGCACGTGCGCTTTGCCGGCCAGGTCGACGACCGCGACCTGCACGCGTGGTACGAAGCGGCGGACCTCTTCGTCCATCCGACGCTCTACGAAGGCAGCTCGCTGGTGACCCTCGAAGCGATGGCGCACCGACGCGCCTGCGTTGTGACACGGGCCGGCGGCTTGCCCGACAAAGTGAAGAACGGCATCAACGGCTGGATCGTCGAGCCCGGCGATCCGTCGGCGCTGGCGGCGGCCATCAGCGGCGCGCTCGACGACAGGATGCGGCTGATCGAGATGGGACACGCGGGACGATCGCTCGTCGAGCGCGAGTTCTCGTGGTCCCTGCTGGTCGAACGGACCCTGGAACTTTACGCGGAGCTGCTCGCTCGCGGACGTCGATGAACCGTCGCCGGTTGATCGAGACGCTCGCGGGATCGAACGAATCGCCACAGCGCACCGCCGCGGCATTCGCGTTCGGCACCTTCCTGAGCTTCTCGCCGTTCTTGGGCTTCCAGATCGCGACCGGCATGGCGCTCGCGTTCCTGCTGCGCCTCAATCGCGTGGCCGTGTTTCTCGGCCTCAACGTGAACCTGCCGTGGATCATGATCCCGTGGTACACGCTGACCACGTATATCGGTAGCGCGCTATTGAAGCAGCCCATCGCGGAAGACTTCGGGCCACGCTTGAGTGCGGCACTCGAGCTGCCGTTTTACCGTGCTGCGTTCTGGCAGAGCGCCTACGACCTGGTCGCGCCCTTCTTCTGGAGCTTCGTCCTTGGATCCATGCTGGGGGCGGCGGTAATGGGCGTGGCTACGTACTTCGTGATGGCGACGGTGTTGCTGAAATGGAGGCGGTAGTGGGCTTCCTGGCGAGGCAGAGGAGCGAACTGCCAACTGGCATGTCGGCCACCCGAAGGACGCGCGCTTCGAGGCTGAGGAGGGAGGCGAGGAAGGCGTTCACCGGTTTGGGTGGCACTCTGATGTCGGTGCCGGCTTCTTCGGGCGTCGCGAGGCCGATGACGCGCTGTGCGGTCCGCACGGCCAGCATCAGGGGAAAAAGCGAGAAGTTCGTGTACGTCAGGCGCGAGACCTCGAACCCGTGTGCGTCGAGCACCTGGCGCAGGCGGCGCCGCGTCGATCGCCGCATTTCCGACCCGAACACCGAGTGGTTGCCGCGCAGCACGTTCAGCGCCGCGACGTTGACGATGAGGGTGCCGCCTGGGCGCAGGACGCGGAAGATCTCGTCGAGCGCGCACGCCTCCTGTTCCTCGCGCAGCGAATAGAGGACGTCGAACGCCGTGACGAGGTCGAACGAAGCGCTGGCAAAGGGAATATCGGTGATCGAGGCGTGCGCGACGCGTGGCTGACCGTATCCACGTGCGAACTGCAGGCCGTCCCAGCTGAGGTCGAAGCCAAAGGCGCGACCGTACTCCGTCAGCATCACCAGGTTCGCCCCGGTGCCGCAGCCGCAGTCGAGGATGTTCGCCGACCGGGAACCGTTGAGCGCGTCCGCGACGAGCGGACGAACGAACGCCCGGAACCCATGGAACCAGAAATGCTGTTGTTCGGCGCGGCGAGTGGCCTGTAGCAGGCGATCCATGAAGTGTGCGGTTGCGGAACAGCAGCCGCTTGCCGTAGCCTTGCGATTCTAGCCTCAAAAACTCACAAATGTCTGAACGCGAATGGCGTGAAGCCAGCGACATGAAACGAGCGACCGCGACCCTCGCGGTCATCGTGATTACCGCGGCCGTGCTCCGCTTCTGGTCGCTTGGCGCCGGCATCCCTTACGCCATCGGCGACGACGAGCCGCAGGTGATGAACCGGGCCGTGGGGATGGTGAAGACGGGTGATTTCAACCCACGTTTCTACGATTACCCCGGGCTCTATCTCTACGTGCAGTCCGCGGTGGTGGTCGTCCGCTTCGTGGCGGGCGCCACCACCGGTGAATTCTCGTCGCTCGACCAGGCGCACTCGCCGTCGTTCTACCTGTGGGGACGTGCCGTCACCGCCGCGCTGGGAACGGCCACGGTTGCACTCGTCTTCTTCATCGGCATGCGCTGGGGCACACGGCACGCACTGCTCGCCGCGGGGCTCCTGGCGGTCATGCCGCTGCACGTCCGCGAATCACACTTCGTGCTGACCGACGTGCCGGTCACCTTCTTCGTCACGCTCGCCTTCCTGTTATCCCTGCGAGCGCACGAGTCGCCGCGGGCCAAAGCCTTTCTCTGGGCGGGCGCCGCTGCCGGGCTCGCAGCGGCCACGAAGTACACTGGCGCGCTGGCGCTGCTGCTGCCGCTGATCGCGTTGTGGATGACGCCGGCGACACGCCCCTCGCGCTTGATCGGTGCCTTCGCGGCGATCGCCGGCGCCGCAGGGGCCTTCCTGATCGGCGCGCCCTACACGCTGCTCGACCTGCCAGGATTCCTCAACGGCTACGCGAACTTGATGGGGAGTTACACAGGCAGGCAGCCGGGGGAAGCGCCCGCTATCACCTACCTGAAACACCTGCGTATCGCGCTCTGGTGGCCCGGGTTCCTCGCCGTGATCGGCGGCATCATCTTCGCCACGGTCCGCGCCGTCAAAGGCCCCGGACGCGTGCGTTGGACACTGGCCGTCGTCTTTCCAGTGGTCTTCTTCTGGTTCGTGTCGAGGCAGTCGCTGGTATTCGCCCGCTACTTGTTGCCGCTGGTTCCCTTCACGTGCGTGCTCGCGGCCACCGCGATCGTATCTGGCGTGAGCCTGCTGCGCCGCTTCTCGATCCCGCGCCTGCCACGTACCTTGTTGATCGCCGGGCTTACGATCGCCGTCCTGCTCCCCCCCGCCGTCGTCGCCGTGAACTTCAACCGCACGCTGGGATCCGGAACGGCCGCCGACGCCTACGCGTGGATCCGCCGCAACGTTCCCGACGGATCCAGCGTCGTGATCGAGTCCAACCGACTCACCCTCGTCGGAGCGCCGTACCGCAGCGCGAACGTGCGCCAGCTGCGCGATCAGACCTACCAGGACTACGTCGCCGCCGGCGTGGACTACCTCGTCGCCTCTTCGCAATGCTACGGGGACTACCTGCAAGAGCCGCAGAGGTTCCGCACGGAGTACTCGGAGTACATGAACCTCTTCACGCAAGCGAAAGAGGTCGCGCGGTTCACGCCCCCCGAAGGCAAGCCGTGGCCGGAGCTCATAATCTTTCGGGTTGATCGGTGAAAACTTCAAACGCCAAATTCCAAACTCCAAAGGGAGGGCACGGAGGATGGAGCGCGGCGGGGTGGCTGCTGATCGGTGTGGCCGCGTTCGAACTCTGCGTTCGCGAGGTCGCGCGTAAGTCTCTCATCGACATCAGCTCGTTCTGGCTGGTTGTCCTTGCGGTCGTCGGTGGCTTTCTCGCTGGACGGCTTCGGCGCTGGAACGCCGCCTTGCTGCTGGCGGTGCTCTTTACGCTGGGCGTCGCGCTCCAGCTGCAACTCGGGGCACGGCTGCAGAGCGACGGCTTCTACTACTTCGCCTACCTGCGCTCGCTGGCCTTCGATCGTGACGTGGACTTCACGAACGACTACCGGCTGCTGGGCCTCGGCGACAAGGCGCACCTGTTCAACCCGACGCCGACTGGCTACGCGCAATCGGCCTGGACCATCGGCCCGGCGATCGTCTGGTCCCCCTTCTTCGCCACCGGCCACCTCGTGGCGGGCCGTCTCGCCGCACGAGGCGCCAACGTCAGCACCGACGGCACCTCATATCCCTATCGCCAGGCGGTCTGCGTCGCCGGTCTCGTCTTCGGGCTGCTCGGCTGCTGGTTCACCTATCGCCTGACGTCGCTCTTCTTCAATCGCCGGCTCGCGGCCACGGCAACAGCCCTCGTCGTGCTCGGCTCCTTCATGCTCTGGTACATGGTGAAGGAGCCGAGCATGACGCACGCGCCGTCGATGGCCGGCGCGGCCGGGTTCGTCTGGCTGTGGGCCGCAACGCGCGGCACGCGGACGCCGCGGCAGTGGGCGCTGCTCGGCGCGATCGCCGGGTTCATCACGCTGATCCGCTGGCAGAGCGCGCTGTTCGCCCTGCTGCCCGCCTGCGAAGCCCTGACGATGCTCGTCACCTCGCTGCGCGCCGGGGACAAGGCGCGGACGCGCGCCACACTCGTCGCCGGCCTCACGTTCACGGCCTGCGCCACGGTCGCGTTCCTGCCGCAGATGCTGGCGTGGAAAGCGATCTACGGCAGCTACCTGGCCGTGTCACCGGTGGGGCCACAGATCCGCTGGTGGGACCCGCACCTGGTCGACGTGCTCTGGTCCTCGCGCAACGGCCTTCTCAGCTGGTCGCCGGTCCTCTACTGCGGCGCCATCGGCCTCTTGCTCTTCGCGATCCGGACACCGAGCGTCGGCGTCCCCTCGCTCATCGCCATCGCGACGATGGTGTACTTCAACGCCTCCATCCAGGACTGGTGGGGCAGCGCCGGATTCGGGGGGCGTCGATTCGACGGCACGATCCCGCTCTTCGCGCTCGGCGTGGCCGCCTTCGCGGATGGCGCGGCGCAGTGGACGCGCCGGCATCCGCTCCGCATGGTCGCCGCCGCGGGGGGCCTGCTCGTGCTCTGGAACCTCTCGATGATGGGCGCTGCGCAGTCAGGGCACGTCCGCATCGGCGAAGCGGTGTCGTTCGGCGAAGCCGGCGCCCACCAGGCACGCGCGCTTCATCGCTGGATCGGCCACCCCTTCACCTATCCCGTCAGCCTCTGGTTCGCGGCACGCAACGACGTCCCGATCGGCGCTTACGACCTGCTCGGCGTCAACCGCTTCCTGAGCGATCCGCTGCGCCCCTACGGGCGCATCGACATCGGCACGGATGACGGGCCGCTGATCGTCGAGGGCTGGCACGGCGAGGAACGCGACGGCAGCGTCACCTTCCGCTGGGCGAGCGCCTCGGTCACGTTGATGGTGCCGCTCGACCGCGCGGCCAACCTCCTCGTCCAGGTGCGCGCGCAGGCGTTCAACTACCCTGGAGCCCCACCGCAGACGCTGACGGCCTACGTGAACGATCGACTGGTGACGAGCAACCTCGCCGTTCCGAACGAGTGGACGACGGTCGAGTTCATCGCTCCCGCGGACGCGTGGCGGTCCGGGGTCAATCGATTGCGGCTCGAGTTCAGCTCGCGCGAATCGTCCCGCGGATGTCGGATTGGGCGGGGATCCGCGGGTGCTGTCGGCGGCGGTCGATTACGTGCGGGTCTCGGTCAAATAAGCGCGGAGATAACGGAAAAGGCAGGGCCGCGGATTGCGCGGATTTGTCGCGGATGGACGCGGATCGGCTACGTCGGGTCGCCGCCGCGCTGCGCGCGGCCGAATGGGCGACAGGGTCAGAAAAACAAGCCACCGAATGAACTGGCCGGTGGCTTGTTTTTGTGACCCTGTCGCCCATTCGTGCGCCGGCGGAGCCGGCGCGGCGACCCTCGATAGCTGATTGCAGAAACTGCCACCGGTAGTTGAATCCAGAGCTGCAGGGATTGCGCACTTCGGTACCCGAGTGCGTCGAACCCGGCCAATTCTCGCCAGACTGCGGCTGGCATTCGCAGTGAATTGTGCCGAGCGGCATGACTGAACTGCTGCATCGCGACATCACGGACAAAATCCTCGGCTGCTTCTACAAAGGTGGCAACAAGATGGGGCACGGCTTTCTGGAGTCGGTCTACCAGAACGTCATGTTCCATGAGCTCAGGAAGGCGGGGCTCGATGTGCGCTCGAAGGTTCGCCTGCCGGTGAAGTACGACGGAATCATCGTGGGCGACTTCGAAGCGGACCTGATCGTCGAGAACTGCGTGATCCTCGAGATCAAGGCGGGGCGAGCCATCGATCCGTCGGCCGTCGTGCAACTCGTGAACTATCTACGCGCCTCGGAGATCGAAGTTGGACTGGTGTTGAACTTCGGCCAGAACCTCGAGTTCAAGCGGCAGGTCTTCGAGAACTCGCGCAAGACCGGATCCGCTCCGATCCGCGAGTATCCGCGTAATCCGCGGCCAAAGACATAACTACCGCCCCGGCAGGTAAAGGACGTTCACTTCCGTCCGTCGGCGAAGGCCCGCGAGCCATTCGCGAATCAGCATCGCGCGGCGTTCGGCGAGGAGTCCCTGGCGGGCTTCGTCGCGGACTTCTGGAAACGGGCGGACGGCCCCCTCGCGCGTGAACTCCTTGGGGTGGGAGCGGTAGTACTCCAGGATGTCATCGTCCGCGGCGGTGAGCGCGGCGCCGAAGCGCTGCTGGATGTAGTTGCGAATGCGCAGGTCGTCGCGGACCCACAACCGGAGCTGATCGAGCGTGAAGCCCGATGACCGCAGAATCGCGTCAAGCCGGTCGCCGGACGCGATGCGCGTGTCGATCTCGGCGAGCCCCGCATCAATCTCGGCACCGGTCGGTTCAGGCGGTCCGTAGCGATCCGCTTCGAGCAGCATCAGCCGGCGCTCGATCAGCCGGTCCAGCGCCACCTGCAACCGGTCCCCTTCCGCCGGCGGCGTCACGAGCCCCAACCGCAGCGCCGCCTCCACGTCCGACCGCAAGATGAGCCCTCCGCTGACGATCGCCATGATCCGATCGATCACAACCGGCGCCTGCGCCGCGATGGAGTCTGCGCCAATCCCACCAGCATCCCCAAGCCCCACCGCCGCACGTAGCACGTAAGCACGTAGCACGTCCGCACGTCCGCACGTCGCACGTCCGCACGTCGCACGTCGCACGTTCTTAGAACGCATGTCCGATGCTGAAATGAAAGTCGTACGCCTTCTCCCGTTCCGTGCCCAGCATCCGTCGATCGAGTTTGAAACCCACATCGATCCTGATTGGACCAATCGGCGACCGGTAGCGGGCGCCAAAACCCACAGCGCCGCGCAGGTTGCCAAGGTCCAATTGCGTCGTACGCTCGAAGACGTTGCCGCCGTCGACGAAAGCCACGCCGCCGAAGTCGCCGAACAAGTGGAACCGCATCTCCGCGTTCAGCAGGATGAGCGCGTTGCCGCCGCGCGGGAAGCCCGCCGGGGTGATGGTTTTCTCGGCGCCCACGCTGTCGAGCGCAAAGCCGCGGATCGTCGAGTCGCCGCCGACGAAGAAGCGCTCGCTCGCCGGCAGATCTTCGACCGTGAGGAACGCTCCCTCCACCGGTGCCCCCGCACCGTCTGTCAGCTGCACCTCGCGGGGAAAGCCGTCCGCGAGCCCGAGGCCGACGCGGGTGGCGAGGACCACGCGACGTTTCCCGGGCAGACGATGGAAGAACAGCCCCTGCGTATAGGACTTGATGAAGCCGACCTCGCCGCCGAGCGCCCGCGCCGCCAGGCTGCCTTCGCCGCTGAGGTACATGCCGCGGGTCGGATCGACGGGGTCGTCGCGTGTGTCCATTGTGACGGCGGACGAGAAGGCCGAGACGCGCACCTGCGGGAAGATGCGCTCGATCGCCGCGCTGTCTTCTTCTGCAGATTCGGGAACGAAGGCGAGGTCGAAGGTCTTTGTCGTCGCCAGCGTGTACCGATAGTTCACGCGCACGTTGCGGCGCCGCGAGATGGTATGGCCGATGTCAGCCGTCACTCCCTTGCGCGCGAAGTTGAAGCTCGACCGCACGCCCTGTTCGATCAGCGCGGTGATCAGAATGTCGCTACCCAGGCCGAACGGCTTCGGCTCGCGATAGGTGCCGACGACGCGGTATTCCTCGAACCCGAACGCGCCGCCGTCAGCGTTCGCGGCCTCGGATTCAGGGCGGAGCGCCAGGCGCGTATAGAGATTGACCGATCGATTGCGACCGGCGATGTTGCGCCGGCCGATCTGGAAGAAGCCGCGGGGAGCGAATTCCAACCGTTCCTGGGCGCCACCGGTTTGCTCCTCCCGCTGCAGCCGCGGTCCGGCCTCGAGACCGCCGCCGAACCCGATGCTCGTCGCCGGCGACTCCTCGACGGTAATCAGCACATCGTGCAGGTTCGAGTCCGCATGGGTGATTTCGGTGATCTGCACTCGCCGGAACAGGCCGAGCGCCGCGATGCGACTCCGCGTCTCGATCAGGGCGGCGAGTCCCAGGGGAGCGCCGGCCTTCAGCTGCACTTCGCGCAGGATGATCTTCGCGTCCGTCCGCAAGTTGCCCACCACCAGGATGTGATCGACGATCGTTTGCGGTCCCTCGACGACCTCGAACGTGAGATCGACCAGCGACTGATCGGCGCTGACTTTGGGAACCACGTCGATGGTGGCGGTTGCGAACCCACGGTTGCGATATTCGAGCGTGAGCCGCTCGATGTCCTCGACGATGGCCGGCTCGTAGTACGGCGCGCCGGAGGACGACCTGATGTAGCTGGCCAGGTCGGCGGTCGGGATGCCCTTGTTGCCCTCGAAGGACACGGCGCCGATCCGCGTCAGCGGGCCCTCAACGATCGTGATCGTCGGTTTGACGCGGCCTATGCCTCCCTCGGGGTTGAGCTCGCGCGCGTCGCCGGTCACCTGAACACGCGTTGAACCCGCGCTGCAGATAGAAACTGCGGATGCGTGCGACGGCCGCGTCGAGATTCGCTTGAACGAAGAAATCCGTTCCGCTCAGCTGTGGAAGCAAGGGGCGCAGTTCTGCAATCGAGATCGCCTTGCTGCCCGAGACCTCCACACCCTGGTCGATGCGATACTGCAAACCGCGTCGAACATTGAAGACGATGTCGAGCCGCTGCTCCGTCTGCTGGCGCGACGATGTCGCCGAGGCTTTCCAATATCCCTGGCGGTTCAAGAACTCCACGATGCGGCGTTCGGAGTCCTCGATGAGGTCGATGTCGACGGCCCCTTCGCGTTCGATGGGCACGAGATCGTCGAGCTGATCCTGGGGGAGCGGATCGCCCGCGTACTGCACCGTGACTTCAGGACCGCGGTCGATCTCGACGACCAGATTCACCGAGCGCCCGTCGTCGGACGGCTCGTAGCGGTGCGAGGCCGTCGCTTCGTAGCGACCTAGACGGCGCTGCCGCGCGACGAAGTCGGCCAACCGCTCGTCCACCTCGATCCGTTCGTAGACGCGACCGGGCTCGGCGTGGATGCGGCGCAGGAAGGCGTCGCGCGGCTCGCCGGGATCCCCATCGAGATTCACCTCGCGAACCTGCGCCACGGGCCCGGCGTTGACTTCGAACATCAGGATCGACCGGTCGGGGTCGTGCAGCTCGCGCACCGACGGCCGGATCGCCGCGTTGAGGTACCCGCGCTCGTTGTAGACCTCCTGCAGCAGCTGCGCGACGTCGGCGGCGCGTCCAATCGCCGGTGTGGCACCGAAGCGGTCGGTGATCGCGTTGCGCAGCGTGCCTTCGGACAACTCGACGTCGCCGCGAGAACTCGACCTTCTGCACCGGGTGGATCGGTTCGAGGTTGAAGCGCAGGCGCACGCCGCCGGGGGCTTCGAACGCTTCGACCTGGATGTCCTGAAAGCGGCCGAGGCTGAAGAGATGCGCGATCGTTTCGCGCACCTCCGCCATCGACAACGGCTGGCCCGGACGCGTTTCGATCAGATCCCGCGTCAGGGCGTCGACGCTCGGCGCCCCTTCGACGATGACTTCGGCGGCCATCACCGTCTTGCCCACGAACGGCGCGGCGGGGGCGGGGGCCTGTGAGGCTGGGGGCTGGACGGATTGGGCGGCGAAGAGCGCCGCTATCAGAACGAGCATCATCAGAAGACGTGGCGCACGCGGAACTCGATGGCGTAGGTATTGTTGCCCGTCTGCGTGATCACGAAGCCAAGGCGGTCGCTCTGGTCGTATTCCACCGTGATGATCTGGTCGCGGACCCCGGTGGTCGTGCCGCCGAGGACACGGGAATACGTGAGGTAGGCGCGGTTCGAAATCCGCTTGCCGATGTTCAGCCGGGCCGAGGCATTGAGCGCGTCCCCTTCAGGACCGAACGACGGCGCGATCTGGACGTGGGTGCCGGCGCCCAGCGCGCTTTCAACGATGCGGTTGACGGGGTTGGAGATCGGGCTGGCCAGGAGGCGCGCCGAGACCTGCCGCAGGAGCTCCTGCTCGGCCTGAGACGCCGTCGCTGGATTGCGCAGCCGCAGGTCGGCGTCCACGTCGATCTGCTGCCCGAGCAGCAGCGAGACGATATCGACGAGGGGCAGCGGCGGATCCGAATCGATGGTCGGCGTGAACTTGGTCGACGTCCCGGTGACGCCGAGGGTGACACGGTAGGTCTGGCTCGCGCCTGTGGAGCCGCCCGGCACGCGCACCAGGGTCTCGGCCTCGAGATCGAGGTAGGGGTCGATGCGCAGCGGGTTCGCAAAATCGATGGAACCGCGCGTCACACGGTAGCGGTTCCCCTCGAAACTCAGATCTCCGCGAACGATCTCGGCGCGGCCGAACAGCTGCGGCCGGTCCATCGTGCCACCCAGCCGCAAATCAGCGCTCGCCCGCACCCGCGCGAGATTGTTCTCGATGCGGAGCGTTCCGGGCGCCACGACGTGGACGTCAAGGCGCAGCGGTACGGCGGATGTCGTGATGGGCGCGCCGATCGGTCCTTTCTCGCCGGTCGCCAGGGCGAGGATGTCGGGCGTTGCCTCGAATCGACGGGACCACAGCGCATCCCGCACGGTCACGGTGCCGCTCAGCACCGGCGCCGTCATCGTCCCCCGCAGGGCGAGGTCGGCGTCGACGACGGCGGGGAATCCATCGATGTAGCGGATGTTCATCCGCTCGCCGGTGGCGGTCAGATTGAGGTCGCTGGGGGCGAAGCCCTCCATCGCGATGCGGCCGCCAAAGACGACGTCCCCCCTGCCGACCCGTGCGCGCACGCCGTCAACACGAATCCCACCGACGTCGAACGACAGCGTGCCGTTAATGGCCTCCAACCCATGCGGGAGGTACAGGTAACGGATGCGCCCGTCGCTCATCGTCGCGCTGCCGCCGAACTCGGGCTTGGTCAGCGAGCCGGTGACCGTCGCCTTCAGCGACGCCGATCCCGAACTGCGGATGTCCCTGAAGAAACCCTGGAGGATCCCAAGGTTCGCGTCCCCCGAGGCCGTGACGTCGATGGTGCTGTCGTGCAGGTTGACCCGCCCGGTGACGTCGAGCGCGGTGCCGTCTCCTTCGAGCTTCAACTGCCCGATTTCGGCCACGTGACGGTCGAGCGCGAGCTCGATGGGCACGGGTTGCCCGGTGGCGGGGTCGCGCTTGTTGCGAAGCTCGTAGTCGAACAGCTTCAGGTCGAGCCGTTCGACGCGCGCATCCACGAGGAGCTGGTCGACGTTCGTCAGCTCGCCGCTGACGCGGATGGTGCCGTCGGCAACGGCATTGGTGAATGGCGAGAGCTTCGGCGCAAAGAACCGCAAATAGGGATCGAGCGAGGTGTCGCTGAAGCGCAGCGTCATGTCGGCGTCCATCTCGTCGGTGAGCGCGACCCGACCCGCGCCGGTGACCGCGAGACGCGTGGAGGCGGCGTCGAAGCTGATGGTGACGAGCTCGCCGCGCAGGCCGATCTGTCCGTTGGCCTGGCCGATCCCTTCGTCAGCGGCGAAGAGGTCGTCGATGCGCACTTTCACGTCGTAGCGCGGCTCGAGGAAGGTGCCGGTGCCGGACGCCGTGAACTGGAGCAGTCCGGAAAGCGGCGCCGTCGGGAACTCGAGGAGCTTCAACGACTCGACCGGGATGCGGCGTCCGTCGGCGTTGAACGAGTAGTTGCCGTCCCAGCCGACCCACATGGCGCCCGTCATGCCGCCGGTGCTCTTCTGCACCTCGAACTTGCTCAATCGAACGCCGGTGCCTTCGAAGTTCAGCGTGGCGGTCGCGCGCTCGAAGGTTTCACCGTAGGCCACGCCATCGGTCACGACGAGGCTGCCCACGCCAAAGGGCGTTTCGTAGTTGCCGTACAGGTGGTACTCGCCCGACACGAGGCCTTCGATGGGCCAGTCGTCGAGCTCGAAGGCGTGGCGCAGGTCGGCCATCGGCCGTCGATTGAGTTTCACGTACGCATTGATCTGCTCGCCGCCGTCCTTGCGCGGGTAGCCGAGCGAGAAGGTCCCGGTCGCATTGATTTCGGAGTCGCCGCTCTTCAGCGAGCTCTCGCTGACGTACGCGTAGCTGTTCTCGACAGCGAACTTCGCCGTGCCACTTCCCCAGACGACGTCCCAGGCGCGCATGCGCTCGCCTGTGAACGTGCCTTCGATGCGCGGCTTGGCGAACGTGTTCAGCATCACGCCGTCGAACTCGCCGTAGCCGCCGATGGGAATCGCCGATGTCGAAGAACCAAAGGCGGTCAGGATCGCCGCGAACACACGATCGCTTTCCTGCCAGTCGAGGCTCGTCACGTGAAACGGGATCCGCGACTGCTTCATGTAGGCGGTGCGGCCCTCGAACTCGACGTAGGTCTTCGGCGTGGCGACCCAGCCCTTCCCCAGCGTGATCCAGACCGGATCGAGTTCGTAGGTGACGCGGCCGGCGATGGGGACGTAGCCGACGGGCGAACGCGGATTGAAGGGCCCAATCTCCTGCGGCAGCGACGTTTCGTACGCGACCCGCTCCGCGCTCAGTTCCCGCGTCATCGGGGTCACGCCAGGCGGCGGCTGAACGCTCACCTCTCCTTCCCCGCGCAACTCGGCCCACTTGCCCATGGGCCACAGAAGCCGGTTGTGTCCGGTCGCCGAGCCCGCGAGTCGCAGCCCTTCGGTCTGGAGAAAGTCGGTCAGCTGCGCGAGCTGCACGCCTTGATACTTCACGTCCCACACCGCACGCTTCGGCCCTGACTTCTGATCGAGCGAGAGGATGCGATAGTCGAAGTCGGCGGTGCCGCCGTACAGATCACTCTTCGCGTCGGTGATTTCGAGCGTGCTCGGCACCCAGAGGACGTTTCCGCGCAGGTGCGGGAAGGTCCATGTGCTCTCGCCGATCTTCACGTACGTGACGGGCGTCGTCCATTTCCCTTTCAGTTCGCGACCGCCCTTGAAGTAGTGGAACGTCCCCTCGAAGTCGCCGTTGCCGGTGGCCTGCCAGGGCTCGCGATTGAAGTAGATGCGCTTCTGCGTCGCGATGTCGATCTTCGACTTGATCTGATAGGTCTGCTCCGGCCACTTGTTCAACACCACGTCACCGGTCAATACGGAGACGGCACCGTCGGTCAGCAGGTCAATGCGGTCCCAGTGCAGTTGCGGCGCATTCATCGAGAAGTGGGACGTCATCGACGCGCTGAACGGCTCGTACGTCTGGATGCGGATGGTGCCTTTGTCGAATGTCGCGGTGCCGCCGTAGTCGTTGCGATCGTCGCGGCGGAAATAGGTGATGCGCAAGTTCGGCGCATCGATGCTCCACGGCGTCGTGTGATCGAAATACTGGAAGTGGCCGCGCGACGCCGCGACGGTTCGCAGGGTCGTGAAGAAGGTTTTCGGCCCTTCGCGCGGCTTGCGCGGCGGACCCAGGATGCGTGGAAAGTTGTGCTTACCGGCCGGGAAGTTCTCGATCACCATGTTCCAGTCGGTCATCTCGACGGACTCGATGATGAGGTGCCGGCTGAAGGCGGTCCACCATGGCAGATGGACGGTGATTTTCTTGGCGGTGAGGAACGGCCGGTCGTTCGGCTGCAGCCCCTCGATCACCACATCGTGGAACTCGAACTGCCCCGGCGTCATCTTGGCGACGACGCGCCCGATGTGGAACGGGCGGTCGAGCCACTTGGTCGCTTCCTGTTCGGCGCGTTTCTTGACCAGGGGACCGAGGTCTACGGTGAAAAAGGTGACGAAGAGCGCGGCAAAGACGGCCGTGACGAGGGCGAGCGCATACTTCGACCACCGGCGCCAGCCCGGACGACGCCGGATGGGGGCTTCAGGCGGCTCCGGGGCCTCCAGCGAAGTAACCTTGGGGTCTTCCGCCATCACTCATTCGACGACGAGCAGCACTCGGCCGGCCTCGACCGAGGTGCCAGGCGTGACGTTGATTTCCTTGATGCGTCCGGCTTTTGGCGATCGCAGCTCATTCTCCATCTTCATGGCTTCGACGACGACCACCCCTTGTCGGGCCCCGACTTCATCCCCTGGAGCCACCAGCACGCGGACGACGCGCCCCGGCATCGGCGCGACCACCGCCTGATCGCCGTGGGCACCGCCGCCAGCATCCACCCGAGCTCGGCCCGTCCGGCGGCCGTTGACCGTTGCCGCGACGGTGCGGCCGGTGAGGGTGACGAGCAACTCGCCGCGCACCGATCCGGGCGCGACCTGCACCTCACGGCTGACGCCGGCCTCGCCGTCGAGCAGCATCGACAGCCCGTAAACGCCGACGCGAGCCGCGTCGAGGTCATGCGGTGTGCCGTCGAGCAGCACGCGATACTTGCCTTCGGATCGTCGTTCGATCGAGACCGTGCGCGTCCGTCCGTTGATGTCGATCTCGAACGTCATCCGCGGAGCGCCTCGCGGCGGGCCGCGTGCTTCCAATGGGCGGTATTCGCGGGGCCGGTCTGGGCACCCGCGCTCGCGCTGGCGCGCAGGAAGGCGTCGACCGCAGCCGAGATGGCCACCAGCTCCTCGTCGGCGGCCGTGAGTTCGTTGAAGCTCTCCCCCTTGCGGTCCGTCAGCAGCCGATCGAGGTAGGTCGTGTCGTACTCCCCGTTGCGGTACGACGGTTGCCGCATCAGCCACATGAAAAACGGGATGGTCGTCCTGATGCCGAGCACCTGGTATTCGCGGAGCGCCCGCGCCATGCGCGTGATGGCCTCGTCGCGAGAGGCGCCCCACGCGACGAGCTTGGCGATCATCGAGTCGTAGAACACCGGGACGGTGTACCCCACACCCACGCCACCATCATCGCGGATGCCGGGACCCGAGGCCGGTCGCAGGCCGCGGATCAAGCCGGGCGACGGCATGAAGCCGAGGTCCGGGTCCTCGGCGTAGATGCGGCACTCGATGGCGTGGCCTTGCGGCGTGAGCGCGCGCTCGGGGTCGATGTCGAGCCGCTCGCCGCGCGCGATGCGGATCTGCCAGTGCACGAGGTCGGTGCTCGTCACCATCTCGGTCACCGGATGCTCGACCTGCAGCCGGGTGTTCATTTCGAGGAAGTAGAAGGACCCGTCCTCGTCGAGCAAGCACTCGATCGTCCCGGCGTTGGTGTAACCGACACTTTTCGCGACGGCCGCGGCCGCGCCGGCGATACGGCGGCGCAGCTCCGGCGTCACGGCCATGGACGGCGATTCCTCGACGACCTTCTGATGACGGCGCTGGATCGAACATTCCCGCTCGACAAACGGGATCACGGTGCCGTGATGGTCGCCGAGCAACTGGATCTCGATGTGGCGGGGCTGTCCGAATGCGGCGTTCGAGATACACGGCGGTGTCGCCAAACGCGGAACCGGCCTCGGAACGCGCCGTGCGAACGGCTGGAAGCAGGTCCTCCGGGCGCTCGACCGTCCGCATGCCTTTGCCGCCGCCCCCGGCCACCGCCTTCACGAGGAGCGGATACCCCACCTTCGCCGCCGCGGCCGTGATCTCATCATCGCTGGCGCTGGCGTCGAAGGGCTTCTCGGTTCCAGGGACGACTGGCACCCCCGCCCGGATCGCGGCCTCCCGCGCGGCGGTCTTGCTGCCCATCAACCGGATCGCCTCGGCCGAGGGTCCGATGAACGTCAGTCCTGCGTCCGCGCAGGCCTGGGCGAACCGCGCATTCTCGGCCAGGAAGCCGTAGCCGGGATGGATGGCGTCGGCACCCGTACGCCGTGCGGCGTCGATGATGCGGTCGATGCGAAGGTAACTTTCCGCGGCGGGGCTCGGGCCGATGTGAATGGCCTGGTCCGCTTCACGGACATGCCGAGCGTCGCGGTCGCAGTCGGAGTAGACCGCCACGCTCGGAATGGCCATCTCGCGGCAGGCCCGAATGACCCGGACGGCGATCTCGCCGCGGTTGGCGATGAGGATTTTGGAATGTCGCAATCGCCATATTCTAACGCTGCTTCTGCACGTGCCTACGGTACGTGCGGAAGTCGGCGTTCGGACGTGCCGACGTGCCACGTGCGACGTCCGGCGTGACTGCGACGTGCGCACCGTGGACTGAGCACGTCGCACCGCACGTGCGCACGAGCCGAACACCGGGTTATTTCACGATCAGCACGCCTTTCATTCCGGCCTGGAAGTGACCGGCGAACGTGCAGAGGTATGTGTAGTTCCCGGGCTTGGTCGGCACGGTGAAGACGACCTGCACGGTCTCTCCCGGGCCGGCGAGCGTGGTCTTCGCGAGCACGTTTCCCATCGTGGCGGGGGCAATGAAGTCGGTGTCGCGGAACATCGCACCGGCCTCGAGGAACTTCAGTTCGTTGGTGCCGGGCTTGAGCAGCACGAAGTTGTGCGCCATGGCGACCTTGGGGACGACGCCACGGGCGATCACGCGGACGCGCAGCTGTTCGCCGGGCTTTGCGGTGATCGTCGTGACGCTGTACTTCATCTCGTCGTTGGCGACGATGTCGATGGTGCGGACCGCGCCGGCGGGTTTCGCGGGGGTTTGCGCGGCAGCCGGTACGGCCACCGTGGCGGTGGCGGCAAGAACGAGGGTAGCGAGCCAGGACCGATACATGGAAACAACTCCTTTTATGAATAAGTGACACGAGCAGCTTCCCGCATCCGTCGCCGTCGGGGTATGACGTGCGTCATACAGGCGCCGGGTCTTTAGACCCGGCAACGAATAGAATCCGGAGATGGCCGCCAACGTCGAGGAGATCGAAGCCCTGCTGCGCGTCACGCCGGTGTTCCAGCAGCTGTCGCCGGAGGATCGCCGGCGCGTCGCCCAGGTGTCGGTCATTCACCGCTACGGCAAGGGGGACGTGATCTTCGAGCAGGAGTCGCAGGCGGACGCCTTCTTCACCATCGCCTCTGGGCGCGTGAAAATCTTCAAGATGCTGGCGTCGGGGAAAGAAATGATCCTCGAAGTGTTCGGGCGCGGCGACCCACTGGGGGCGCTCGCGACCTACACGGGACGCCCGTTCCCGGCCAGCGCGACGGCGCTCGAGGACACGACGTGCGTACAGATCCCGCGCGCGACGTTCTTCAAGCTGCTCGAGGAGCACTCGTCGCTGGTGCGCGGCCTGCTCATGGGTATGACCGTGCGGCTCGTGGAGCTCACCAACCGTCTTGCGGAGCTCAGCGGTGCGCGCATCGAACCGCGACTCGCGCGGCTGTTCCAGAAGCTCGCCCGCGAGATGGGCACGCAGGACCGCGGCGGCATCTACATCCCGCTCGTCCTCTCACGGCAGGAACTCGCGGACATGACGGGGACGACGATCGAAACCGCCATCCGCATCATGAGCCGCTGGGGCAAGGAGAACCTGGTCCGGACAGAGAAAGACGGATTCGTCATTCTCGACCGGGGCGCGCTCGAACGCATTGCCGACGAGTAATCAGCGGGACGCGCTCGCCTTTGACCCGCTGAGGGACCGCGTATAGGCGATCAGCGCATCCAGGTCTTTGCCGGTGATCTGCGGGTTGCTCGGCATGAGCGGCTTCCCCTTGATCGCGCCACCGAAGCGGATGATCTTGCTCATGTCTTCATCGGTGATCGTCGACATGTAGGCGGCATCGGTGTGGTCGCGGGGCTTCGGTTTCAGCACGCCGGCCGCGGGGCCATCGCCTTTGCCCGACTCACCGTGGCAAGCGACGCAATTCGCCTTGTAGACGCTCTTCCCCTTGGCGAGGACTTCTTCCGAGACGCCGCTGGCGGCGGCCGTCGGCTTGGCGGTATCAGTTGGCTTTCCCGGCTCCGACGAGCACGCGATCGCCAGGCCGAGCGTCGCGAGAGTGGCGCCGAACAGTGCGGTGGTCTTCCTGGTCACGACGAATCCTCCATGAGTGCAGTGAGAAACGAATAAGAGCGAGAGCGAGCGGAACAACGATCCACGCGGCCAGCGTGGCAAGGAGCACGAGCGCGGTGCCACCGCGCGACAGCTGCGACGCGAGGTAGGCCCCTGCCGGTCCGAGCAGGTAGAGGTCTGGTTCGAGCGCCAGGACGCCGAGCACCCGCGCGGCATCGACAGGGTTGGCCAGCAGCAGCACCGACAGAACATTCACCTTGATGCCGTTTATCGCGAGCGAACCCATCAGCAGCAGGTCGTAGAGCAGCACGAACGCGAACCACACGAACACCGCAGCGCCCTGCGCCTGCGCCGCGGTCCGGCACGAGACCGAGACGAGCACGCCGACCCCGGCCATCGCCGCACCGGCCAGCGACGCGATCAGCGGAAAGACGAGGTAATGCGGCAGGACCGAGGGGCCCGCGCTGTAGGCGATCAACAACCCCGCGGGGAGGAAGCCCGCCAACGTCGCCAGGGTCAGCGCCACGAGCAGTCCGGCGTGCTTGCCGAGCAGGAGCCCATGGCGCGTGAGCGGTTGCGCGAGCAGATGCTCGAGCGTCCCGCGCTCACGCTCGCCAGCGATCGTCGCTGAGCCCATCAACACGGCGACGAGGGGCGCGAGCAGCAGACACAGGTTCATCAAGGTCGCCGTCGTCCTGCCGAACGCCTGGAGCGCGAGACCCGAACTCCCCTGGATCCCGGTCAGCGCCGCCGCGAAGCCCAGCACACCGAGCAGCGCGGCGTAACCAATCAGCCACCGATTTCGCAGCGCGTCGTGGAGTTCCTTGCGGACAAGCGGACGCCAGCCTTCCCTTCGCGCCTCCGTGTCTCTCGGCTTTGGAGTTGGGCGTTGCGGAGTCTGGGAGTTGTGACGCGGCGTGTCAGCGATCACGCGACCTTCCTCCATCGTGATCGCTGCGGTACGCGCCAGCCATTCCGCGGTCCGCGTGTGTCGAAGCGATCACCGTGCGTCCCTCTGCCGCCGCCTGTTCGAGCCGGCGCGAGAGCCAGGCGCGGCTGGCCGCGTCGAGACTCGCGTTCGGCTCGTCGAGGACGAGAATCTGCGGGATCCGTGAGAAGCGCGACCGCGAACCCCAGGCGCTGACGCATGCCGCCTGAGAGGTCGCCGACTCTCGTCGCCGCGTGGTCGGCGAGCCCGGCTTCCCGCAGCAACAGCGGGACGCGCGCGAGCGGCGCCTGCCGGATTTCGGCGTAGAAACGCAGCGTTTCCTCGGCGGTCAGGTCGGGATGCAGCCCGCCGGCCTGCGGCATGTAGCCGATCAGCGCGCGGACGTCACGGCCGTTCTTGAGGGGATCGAGTCCGTTGACGCGGATCGTGCCCTCGAAATCCGTGATGCCGAGCAGGCACCGCAGCAGCGTGGACTTGCCGGCGCCGTTCGCGCCGAGCAAGAGGATGACCTCGCCCGGCTCGAAGGTCAGAGAGACGCCGTCAAGCGCCGCCCGCCGGCCGAAGAACTTGGAAACACCGTGAATGGAGATCATCGTCTGGCTCCACGAGGTCCGGTAAGGGGGAATTCGTCCACCACCAGCGGCGCCTGCCGCAACAGTGGGAACATCCGCGCCCCGGCCTCGAGCGCCAGATGCGCGGGGGTGTAAAGAAAGGCCTGCGTCAACGGATTGCGCCGGATCAGGGCGTCCATGGCGTCCTCGACGCGGTGCGGAACATCGCCGATGCCGTTGCCGTCGGCGTCATAGCCGCGGTACTGGCTCCACGCATTGCCGACCCCGTCGCGCGACCATTTCATCGACGGCGACAACCGCAGGCCGAGCGGACGCACGTCGGTCAGATTGTCGGCAATGCGGTTGCCGGTCATCGTCAGGGCGGCCGTGCTCTGCAGCGCGAGCGCGACTTCGTTGGCGGCGATCAGGTTGTCGCGCACGATGGCTTCGCGATCCGGGCGCGAGGGGACGCCCTCCGCGTAGAGGCCCACGCGGTTGCCGATGATCGTGTTTCCTTCTGCCACCAGCGCGCCGATGTCCTTGAGCAGGATGCCGTACGCCGCCGAACCCTCGCGGTGACGCTCGATCCGGTTCCCGCGAAGCACCAGGTGGTCCGAGTTCATCAGGGCCGAGCCGAGCAGGTTGGCGATGACCCTGTTTCCGATAAACGCGGCCTGTTGCGAATTCATCGAGTGCAGGCCGTAGCGGCAGCCGGTGATGTCGTTGTCGGAAGCGACGATCCCCTCGGTAAACGACAGATAGATGCCGTCGCGCGCCTCGGTGATCCGGTTGCGCACAAGGCGGGAATCCTTCGTGTGCCACACGCTGATCCCGTGACCTGGGCGCGCACCGCGCTCTTCGCCGGGAGCTATCTGGTTGTCTTCGACGACGTGCTGCGCTCCACCGGCGAGATGGATGCCGAAGTAAACGTCGTGCACGGTGTTGCGGGCGATGCGGTGACGGTTGCCAGTGACGGTGATGCCGGCGGCTTCCTCCGTCACCTGGCGGCCGCTGTTCCTGACGATGAAGCCTTCGAACACCACGCCGTCGCCTTCGATGGTGACCACGCTACCCTGCCCGCCCCCGTCGATCACCGGAGCATTGACGCCCACGACATGCAGCGGACCGCGAATGACGATCGGTCCGCGGTGCACCCCGCCGTCCACGCGCACGGTTGTTCCCCTGGGGGCGGCGTCGAGGCGATCTTGCAGTGACGCCGCGTCCGCGAAGGCCGAACCCTGCAGGACCAGGAGCAGCAGCATCGCCGCGAGTGGCGTGCGCACCGGCGCGGCGACGCGTGCTGGTCCTCGGGAGAGCCGGCCGCCGAGGACCAGCACGACCGCGGCGCCGAACAGGCACAACGCGCCGCTGGCGATCATCGCCTCCGTCTGGAAGTTGCCCAGGGTCGAAGGGCCCAGCACGAGCGGCGTGAACGGCTTCAGCCGGATGGGCGCTTTCGGATCCATCGTGTGGCCGAACTGATAGAGCCGCCACTGGATGTCCAGCATCATGGCCACCGGTGCGAACGCGGTCGCCACGACGGCGATGCGGCGCACCCACCGGTGCAGTGGGACGAGGAGGCAGATCGCGATCACGATCCCGATCGCCCACGGATACATCGCCGTCTCGAATGCCGGACGAGGATCGAGCGGCATCGCGCCGATGTAGTGATTGAGGATGGTCAGTTCGCGAATGTCGCCGACCATACCCGATCCGAACGCTTCGAGGCGAAGCCCCTTCGGATACTGCGGTGCTTTCATCTGCATCGTCCACAGCGGCAGCTGGGTACTGAGACCCACCAGGGCCGCCGCGGCGAGCGCGCTGATCACACGAATACTCATTGCCCTTTCTCCGATCTCGCGAGCAGCTCGCGGATCGAGCGGATCGCCGCCGGATCCTGCGACTCCCGGTAGGCGACGATCCCGCCGCCCATCGGGGTCTTTATCCGGTCCGACTTCACGAACACGGCCTCTTCGCCGCGGATCCACTGGCTGGTGAGTGCGTCATGGAACCAGAAGCGAAGGGTCTCGGCCTGCGGTTCGTGACGAACGGCCTCGAGCAGGCAGCCGATGTCGTCGAACACCCGTGACTCACCCGCCGCCGTCTCGTAGGCTGCGGCATACCGCTCGTCGCTCACCAGCATCGTGCAGTGCGCGCACGCCGTGCGATCGACCTGGATCGCCGGCGGGCCGTCGGCTTTCGCCGAACAGCCCGCCGTGAGGAGCGCCACAAAGAGAAGCGCCATCGGCTTCATGGCTCATTTCTCGACAATCAGCCAGCCCTGCATTTCGAGATGCAGCGCCGAGCAGAACTCGGTGCAGTAGAAGGAGAACGATCCGGCCTTATCAACCTTGAACTCGACGGTCGTGGTCTCGCCCGGGTCAAGGCTCACCATCACGTTCTTCATCGGGACGGCGAAGCCGTGCGTCGCGTCCTTGGTCTGCTCCGCGTTGGTGAGATGCACGATCACCCGGTCGCCGACCTTCGCCGAAACGATGTCGGGCGTGAAGTGGCTGCGGGCCACGTTCATCCACACCTCGACGACACCAGGCCGCTTCACGATGCGGGCTTCTTTCTCGGTCGCGATCGAGTCCGGGCTCTTCAGCATGGTCGCGGGCGAGACCCCGGGCTCGTAGGTCTCGTGAGCCTTGATCACGTCGGCGCGGACCATCTGCGCGTAGTGGGGCTCACCGAAACCGATCGGCATGTCCGCCAGCACTTCCATCTTCGGACCCGAGATGTCGATCAACTGGAAGTTCTGCGGATGCAGGGGCCCGACGTTCGAGTGGCGATCGATCGACCACTTGTTCATCGCGATCAGGTACTTGCCGCGCGGTCCCATCGTGTCCCCCTCGGTGGTGGCGAGGTGGCCGATGTTGTAGTGGATCGAGACTTTGTCGAGCAGCGTGAAGGGCTTCGCGGTCTTGCTCGTCGGCAGCGACCACTTCGCAACCGCGCTCTCGAGATAGAGGCTGGTGTAGGCGTTCCCTTCGTTGTCGTACTGCGTGTGCAGGGGACCGGCGCCGAGCTCTACCTTGCCGGCGACGACCGCGTCGAACTTGAGGATCGGGATGCCGTAGCGATCCTTTCCTTCGAAGGTCTTGTTCTCGATCGCCTTCTTGATCAGGTCGAAGCCGTACACGGTGGCGTGCGGGTCGAGCTTGCCGGCCACGGTGATGTAGTCGCCGGTCGGCGCGATGTCGACGCCGTGCGGGCTGCGCGGCTCGGGGGCCAGGAAAATCACGCCTTCGGCGGCCGCCACGTCGAGCGGAATGACGCGAATCCCGTTCACCTCGGTGAACTTGCCTGCCGCGATGACCTGCTCGGCCTTCTGCCAGTTGATGATGTGCAGGAAGTCGAAGTCGAGCTGCGAGGCGCCCACTTCGAGCGGCGCTTTGCCCTGCTCGATGCCGCCAGTGGCCATCTCAACGTTGTAGGAGTTGATGAACGCATAACCGTAGCTGGGCCCCTTGCCGGCGTCGGCGAGGTCCTGCGTGTAGGGCGGCAGCTCGATCTGGAAACTCTTCTTGAGGTCCATGCGGCCGGTCTTCTGATCCACGCTGAGGAAGGTCGAGTAGCCGCGGTAGATGTCCGCATACCGGTTGAGGTGATCGTCAACCGTGACACTCTGCCCCTTGGCCGGGTCGTAGCCCTTCAGGGCCGGCACCTTCGACGCGATGTGCACGTACTTGGTGTCCGGCGTCGCGAAGATGCCGCCGTGCGAGGTCTGGAGGTTCGGTACCTTCAGGATCTGCTTGGTGCGGAAGTCGGCGAGGTCGACCATGGCGATGCGGCCGTGCGCGCGGTCGTTGATGTAGATGAACCGACCGTCGTACTTGCCGTCGGTTTCGCTCAGGGCGGGATGGTGCGAGTCACCCCAGCGCAGCGATTCGTTTGCCGGGCTGGCCCCCTCGCCGTTCAGCGCCTGTTCAGACCAATCGGCGCCGTAGCCGTAGCCCTGCCACGGCTCAGGTGTGAAGACGGCGACCGTCTTCAGCAACCGCATCGATGGCACGCCGATCACGTGGATCTGGCCCGAGTGGCCGCCCGACGCGAACAGCATGTATTCGTCCCGCCCGCCGGGGGGCACGAACGTCTTGATCGCCCGCGCGGCATCTTCCGGGCTGAGACCGCGCGTTTCGGCGATCTGCAGCAAGTTGCCCTGGCCGAGCTGCGCGGTGCTTCGGCTGCACCCGACGAAGGCGGCAGCCCCAACCAGGACCAGCGCCAACGTCACCAGCACATATTTCTTCATCTCTTCCTCCTGTATGAGTCCATGGGCAGTGTTACGCGTGGGCGCCGGGGGGCCTATGACGGCCGTCATATGAGGCTTCGAAAGGGACCGCTAACCTCTCTCCCACAGGAGGCACGTGGGACGATGACGATTACGGAACAAACGACGGTCGGGGAGTTGGTGGCGGCCGATTTCAGGGCCGCGGCGGTGTTGAATCGATTTGGGATTGATTTCTGCTGCGGCGGGCGGCGGACGCTGGCCGACGCTTGTGAGGCGCGGAAGGTCGACGCGGCGCGGGTGCTCACCGAGGTGAGCGCGGCCTGCGCGTCGAGCGCCGAGACGGCGCCGCGATTCAGCGAGTGGGAACCGCAGACGCTCGTCGCCTACATCGTCGGCAACCACCACACCTACGTCCGGCGGGCGCTCCCGATGGTGGCGTCATACCTGGGCAAGCTCGCGGCGACCCACGGCAAAGCGCACCCGGAACTCGTCGAGGTCGAACAGCTCTGGGAGCAGGTCGCCTCAGAGATGTTTGCGCACATGGCGAAAGAGGAACAGGTGCTGTTCCCGCACATCGTGGCGCTTGCCGACGCGGTTCCTCGCGGCGAAGCGGTCGCGCCGCCACCATTCCCGTCGATCGAGTTCCCGATCCGCATGATGGAGGAAGAACACGAGAGCGCCGGTGAGGTGATGGCGCGCATTCGAGAGATCACCGAAGGCTATACGCCTCCCGTCGACGGCTGCGCGACGTATCGGGTCTGTTTCCAGGAGTTGCGCGCCTTCGAGCAGGATTTGCACGCCCACGTGCACCTGGAAAACAACATTCTGTTCCCGAAGGCGCGCGCACTCGCCAACGCCTAGCGCCTGCTGCGCGCGGACACGATCGAGGGGGGATACAATTCGGACCGTGCTCCCCCTCATTCTTACGTTCTTCCTCTGCGTGCCCCCGGGGCTCCAGCCGGCGGGTCGAGTGGTTGCGACGATCACGACCCTCGAGGGCACCGTGCATATGCCGGGCGTGCAGGTCGATCTGCGCCTGGCCGGCCAGACGGTGGTCATCGCCCAGACCCTCACCGATGCGGCTGGCCAGGTGGAGTTTCCCGACGTCCCGGCCGGGCGCTACGTCATCACGGCGAACCGGCCAGGCTTCCTCGCGAAGGACTCCGCAGCCTTCGACGTGAAGGCCGGCGAGGTCGCCCGCGTCCTGCTCGACATACGGCTCACGTTCACGCCGCCGGCCGTCGAAGTGACCGCGACCGCGGCGGCCGCGACCGATAGCATCCAGCCGGTCTCGATTAGCGACATGGTGTCCGGGTCGGTCCTCGATCTCGCCCCGCTGCCCGGCGACGATTTTCGAAGCCTGTTGCCCCTCCTCCCCGGCGTCGTGCGCGGCCCTGACGGCCGTCTGCGCGTCAAAGGGGGCAACCCGACACAGGGGGCGGTGCAAATGAGCAGCGCCGGCCTGAACGACCCGTCCACCGGCGACTTCAACGTCGAGGTGCCGGGCCAAAGTATCGAGTCGGTGGAGGTACTGCCCAATCCGTTCGCCGCCGAGTACGGACGCTTCTCCACGAGCATCACGCAGATCCGCACGAAGCGCGGAACCGACGAGTGGCAAATCAAGCCGGGCAACTTCATCCCTCGGATCACGAAGTCGTTCGAGATCCGGGCCTTCGAGCCGGCACTCTCGATCCGCGGGCCGCTGAAGCCCGAGCGGCTCTTTATCGCGCAGGACTTCCAGTACCGCTACGTCACCACCTCGGTGAACACTCCCACCGACCAACCCGACATGCGGATGCGCAGCTTCGATTCGTTCACGCGGCTCGACGCGCATCCTTTCGACGCGGCACCTCATCGCCGCGACGGTGGTGGCCTTCCCGCGTGACGTGGATCGCCTGACCATGAACACGTTCCGTCCGGCGGACACGACGCAGTCGTTCACGCAGGGTGGATTGTCGGTCGCGCTCGCCGATCGCTTCGCCATCACCAACGACGTCATCCTCGACACGACACTTTCCGGGCGCTGGTTCGAGATCGACGTCAAGGGCCAGGGGGACGCGCCGATGGTCTACGCGCCCACCGGCCAGAGCGGCAGCTTCTACAACGACCAGGAGCGCGAGGTCGCGACCTTCCAGTGGGTCGAGGCCCTGAGCTTTACGCGCAACTGGCACGGACATCACGTGCTCAAGGCCGGAATGGACCTGCAACGGTCGCATTTCGATGGATCGAGCATTAGCCGCCCGGTCGAAGTGCGGCGGCTCGACGGCTCGCTCGCCGAGCGCACGGTTTTTCATGGCGGCGAGTACCAGCAAATCAGCGGCTACGAGCTCGCCGTCTTCGCGCAGGACCGGTGGCGCATCGGCAACCGGCTGACGTTCGAGGGCGGGATGCGCGTCGACCGCGACGCCGTGACCGAACACTTCAATTGGTCCCCGCGCGCCGGGATGGCGTTCGCGGTACAGCCGGAAGGGCGCGCCATCATCCGCGGCGGTTACGGCCGCTTCGTCCAACGGACGCCGCTCAACGTCGAGGCCTTCCCGGCCTTCGACTGGCGGGAAGTCACGCGCTTCGCGCCCGACGGATCGGCGCTCGGCCCGGCGGTGTCGTACATCAACACGATCGACCCGGACCTGCACACGCCGCGCGCCCACGTCGGGAACGTCGAATGGAACCAGCGCTTCGGCCGCCGCTACCTGCTGAAGGCCGCGTTCCTCGGGCGTCGAAGGGGCGCACGAGCCGATCCTGATCCCGCGTCCTGAGACGTCCGAGCTCTTCCTCTCGAGCACCGGCAAGTCGAGCTACAAGGAGTTGGAAGCAACGACGCGGTATCTCGGCAGCGAGCGACGCGACATCACCGTCTCGTACGTCTGGTCGAAGAGCATGGCCGATCTCAACGACTACGACCAGTTCTACGGCAACTTCCGCAACCCGATCCTGCGCCAGAACGAGAACAGCCTGTCGCCGACCGACGTCCGCCACCGCATCATCGTCCGCGGCACGATCGGCTTCCCCGGCGGCTGGGACTTCCTGCCGGTGTTCGAATGGCGATCGGGATTCCCGTGGACGGCCGTCAACGAGTTCCAGGACTTCGTCGATCCCCGCAATCGCACCGACCGCCTGCCCTCGGTACAGTCACTGGACTTCTCACTCTCGCGGCCGTGGAAGATCAAGAAGTACAACGTGCGCCTCGGCGTGAAGCTGTACAACGTCTTCGGCAACTCGTCGGAGCGCGACGTCCAGAACAACATCACAGCCCTCGACTACGGCGAGTTCTACAACCCCCTCGAACGCTCGCTCGGCTTCGTCTTCAAGCTCGTGAAGTAGAGCTGCTGCGAGTAGTGGGGTGGTTCGCAGGACTGCGAAACTAAGAACTAAGAACTCCGAACTAAGAACGATCTGTAGAAGGGCTCGCTTCGCTCGCCCTCGTTGGTGCAGCTTTACTTTCGTAGTGCCGGGTCTTAGACCCGGCATAAAGAGGCCGAGCGGCGAGGCATCCTCACAGCAACGCAAGGATCCCAACGACGGCTTGGACGTAGTGGCCAATAACCACGAGTTGGCGGCAAGCAACGCGATGCCAATACACAGCCACACGATCACGCGCCCGCGATCAGACGACGGACCGGAACTGGCTACTGTGTCGCTGAATATGGTTTCGAGCAGATCAGCAAGCCAACTCATCCCGGTCCTCCCCTCTAGTGAGGAGTGCTCTTCGTTCTAAGTTCTGAGTTCTTAATTCTTAGTTTTAGAGCCGTGCGCACAACCCCACTGCTCGAAGAGGCAGGCTGCCGAAGCCAGGGACCGTTAGAGCGGGATGTTGCCGTGCTTTTTTGGGGGGTTCTTGTCGCGCTTCGTTTCGAGGCTCGCCAGGGCGGCGATCAGCCTGGTGCGGGTTTCTCGGGGACGAATCACGGCGTCGACGAAGCCGCGTGCGGCCGCCACGTACGGGTTCGCGAACTTTTCCTTGAACTCCGCGACGCGCTTCGCCCGGGCCGCTTCCTTGTCGGGGGCCGCATCGATCTCGCGCTTGTACAGGATGTTGACCGCCCCCTCGGGGCCCATGACCGCGATCTCGGCCGACGGCCAGGCGAAGTTCACGTCGGTGCGAATGTGCTTGCTCGACATCACGCAGTAGGCGCCGCCGTAGGCCTTGCGGGTGATCACGGTGAGCTTCGGGACGGTGGCCTCGGCAAACGCGTAGAGCAGCTTCGCGCCGTGGCGGATGATGCCGCCGTATTCCTGGCGAGTACCGGGGAGAAACCCGGGGACGTCTTCGAAGGTGACCAGCGGGATATTGAAGGCGTCGCAGAAGCGCACGAACCTCGCCGCCTTTACGGACGCGTCGATGTCGAGCGTGCCGGCCAGGAACGCGGGCTGGTTCGCCACGATCCCGACACTGCGTCCGCCCAGGCGCGCGAACCCCACGATGATGTTCTTCGCGTAGTACCGGTGCACTTCGAGGAATCCCCCATCGTCGGCAATCGCATGCACGAGGTCGTGCATGTCGTACGGCTGGTTGGGGGACTCCGGCACCAGCTTGTCGAGGGCCTCGTCTTCGCGATCCACGGGATCCGACGTTTCGTGGCGCGGCGGGTCGTCGATGTTGTTGCCGGGCAGATAGCCGAGCAGCTCGCGAATCACGCGCAGGCACTCCCGGTCGTCGGACGTCGAGAAATGCGCGACGCCGCTGATCTCGTTGTGCGTGCGCGCGCCGCCTAACTGCTCCTTCGTCACTTCCTCGTGCGTCACGGTCTTGATCACATCGGGGCCGGTCACGAACATGTAGCTCGTGTTCTCGACCATGATGTTGAAATCGGTGATGGCGGGAGAGTAGACGGCGCCGCCGGCGCAGGGCCCCATGATGGCGGAGATCTGCGGGATCACACCCGACGCGAGCGTGTTGCGAAGAAAAATGTCCGCGTAACCACCGAGCGACTGCACCCCTTCCTGGATACGGGCGCCGCCGGAATCGTTCAACCCGACCATCGGCGCGCCCATCTTCAGCGCCTGGTCCATGATCTTCACGATCTTCGCGGCGTTGGTTTCGGAGAGCGAACCGCCGAAGACGGTGAAGTCCTGCGCGAAGGCGAACACCGGCCGCCCCTCGACGCGGCCTTGCCCGGCCACGACGCCGTCGCCAGGGATGATCTGCTCCTCCATGCCGAAGTCACGGCAACGATGCGTGACAAGCTTATCGATCTCCTGGAAAGTGCCGGGATCGAACAGCAGATCGACGCGCTCGCGTGCTGTCAGCTTGCCGGCGTCGTGCTGCTTCTTGAGCCGCGCCTCCCCGCCGCCCAGTTCCGCGAGGCGCTCGAGCTCTTCGAGGTACTTGAGTGTGTCCATTCGTCCCGCCGGGTCTGAAGACCCGGCCTACACCTTTGCTGCTTGCGCTTTTTCCCAGTCCTTCAGGAACTTCTCGAGGCCGATGTCGGTGAGCGGGTGCTTGAACAGCGCTTCGATCACCGCCGCGGGGCACGTGCAGATGTCGGCCCCCATGCGCGCGGCTTCGACGATGTGCATCGGGCCGCGGGTCGACGCGACGAGCACCTCGGTGCTGAACGGATAGTTGCCGAAGATCTCGACGATCTGCGAGATCAGCTCCATGCCGGAGGTCGCGATGTCGTCGAGCCTGCCGACGAACGGGCTGACGTAGGTCGCGCCGACCTTCGCCGCCAGGAGCGCCTGCGCGGGAGAGAAGATCAGCGTCACGTTCACGCGCTTGCCTTCCGACGAGAGGGCCTTGCACGCCTTGACGCCTTCGCGGGTAAACGGCACTTTGACGACGATGTGCTCGTCGATGGCGGCGAGCTCGCGGCCTTGCCGGATCATCCCGTCGGCGTCGGTCGCGACGACTTCCGCGCTCGTCGGTCCCTGCACGATCTGGCAGATGCGCTTGAGGATCTGCTTGTAATCCCCTGGCTCCTTCGCGAGCAGCGACGGATTGGTCGTGATGCCGTCGATGATGCCGAGCGGGACGAGCGCTTCGATTTCCTTGAGGTTGCCGGAGTCGATGAAGAGTTTCATGCGTGTACCTCGTTGGTCAGTTCGCCGACGCCCTCGACGCGAATCGTGACGGTATCTCCGGCGTTCAGCGGGCCGATGCCGGAGGGGGTGCCGGTGGCGATCACGTCACCCGGTAGCAGGGTCATGATGTTCGAGATGAAGGCGATGACTGTCGGGATGGTGAAGATCAGTTCTTTCGTGGATGAATTCTGCCGCACCGTGCCATTGACGAGCCCTTCGACGCGGAGCCCCTCGGGACGGTTGTAATCCAGCCCCTGGGCGATGCACGGACCGAGCGGCGCGAAGGTATCGAACCCCTTGGCGCGGGTGTAGCCGGCGTTCTTCTCCTGCAGCGCCCGGGCCGTGACATCGTTCACGCAGGTGATGCCGAGCACGTACTGGTGCGCCTCTTCTGCGCGAACCCGCGTTGCCCGGCGTCCAATGACGACGCCCGCTTCCGCCTCGTGATCGACGCGTCCGGCTCCCGCTGGCAGCACGATCGCCTCGCCAGGACCGATGACGGCAGTCGACGGCTTGATGAAGATCAGCGGCTCGGGCGGCAGCGGCTTGTTCTGTTCCGCCGCGTGGTCCTTGTAGTTCAGGCCCACGCACACGATCTTGGAAGGCATCACCGGGGCGAGCACACGATGGCCGGTCGGCGCGATGGACTCTCCCGCCGAAAAGCTGCCGAAGATGTCTCCCTCGACGAGCCGCCACTCGCCGCCTTCTTCCACCGCATAGCGCGGCTGTCCCTTGTAGTCGATTCGATAGAGGCGTCTCATCGTGCTGTTTCTTCCACCCGCGTGGACTGCGGACTCGTGTTGGCCGGCTTCGCCGAATCGACCGCGACGATCGCATAGACGTAGCGCACGCCTGGCGTCACGGTCGCGTCCCGGTACGTGGTTTCCTTGATCGGCGCCGGCGTGAGCGGCTGAAGTGTGTCACCCGGCGCTTCACCGCGCAACACCAGGTAGCCCGCCACATCCGGTTCGGTGTTCGCGTCCCAGATCAAGCTGATGACGCCGGCACTGCCGACCGACGACAGGCCGCGCGGTGCCGCGGGTGGAAAGATGTCCGTCGGCGTCACGCAGGCCCGCTCCGACGCGGCACTCTCGATCGACACCGGGCCCGCCATCGTGACGGTTCGGACGACGAAACATTCTTCTTTGCCGAATTCGACACCTGTTCGCTCGAACGACGGAGTGCCGAGCGGCGTGGCGTTGAGAGGGGTCACGGCATCGGCCTGATAGACGTTGAACTGCGCGATGGCGGCACCTGGAAGCGACGGCGCCGTCCAGGCGAGTGACAAGGCCTTCTCGCTGAACTTGACGCCGATCCCTTCCGGCGCCGGCGGCAGATCGCCGAGCGGCAACTCGATGCGAGGACCCGGTTGTCCCGGGCGTCCACTACGCGAGATACCGCGAATGCCGTAGACGCGCTTGGCGATTGGCGAGGCAGGTGGCGCCGCGGGGGCAGCGGGCACAGTGGCCGGCGGTGTTGTGGTCGGAAGCGGGGCGACCGGCTCGATTTCGGTGTACGTGGGCTTCAACTTCGCTTCGTCCAGCACTTCGACAAATGATGCGGGTTCGCCGGGGCCCGGCCGCGCGTCGGCGGGTTTCTGTTCTTCCTTCCCTTCGGGCGGTGGCTGTCGGACCTCGATCGTCCCGACGAGATGCTTCGCGGTCATCAAGTCCCGGTTCCTCGGCGCCATCGCGCCGGGAGCCACCGTCGCGGCATACACCTCCACGCTCCCGAGATCGACGGCGCCAGGTCCATTCACGTTTTTCGTGGGGAGCACGAACGTGAAGCGCACCTGGTCGGCACTCCGCCTGGCGATCACGTTGGAAGGGGCGTCGGGAACCAGGTGCAGCGGTGGAAGCGGCGGACCCTCCTTGCCGCAGGCGACCGTCGCCAGCGCGAGCAAAAGCAACAGCGCGCGAAGGCGGATCACAGAACGTACCGAGAGAGGTCTTCGTTCCCAGCGATGTCGGCCAGCATCCGGTTGACGTACGCCTCGTCGATCGTGAGCGACTTTCGCTCGAGGTCGGGTGCCTCGAACGACACCTCGTCGAGCAGTTTCTCCATCACCGTGTGGAGCCGGCGCGCGCCGATGTTTTCGGTGCGATCGTTGACGAGCGTCGCGAAGTCCGCGATCCGCTCGATCGCCTCCGGCAGGAAGCGGATCTCCACCCCCTCCGTGGACAGAAGCGCCATGTATTGCTTGATGAGCGCGCTTTTCGGTTCGGTCAGGATCCGCACGAAATCTTCGCGGACGAGTGCGTCGAGCTCGACGCGAATGGGAAATCGTCCCTGCAGTTCCGGAATGAGGTCGGACGGCTTCGAGACGTGAAACGCGCCGGCGGCAATGAACAGGATGTGGTCGGTCTTCACCATCCCGTACTTCGTGTTGACGGTCGTGCCCTCGACAATGGGCAGGATGTCGCGCTGGACGCCTTCGCGGCTCACGTCGGGTCCGTGACTGCCTTCCCGCCCGGCCACCTTGTCGATCTCGTCGATGAAGATGATCCCTGCCTGTTGCACGCGCTCGAGCGCCGCGCGCGCCACGCTTTCCATGTCGATCAGCTTGCCTTCTTCTTCCTGCGCGAGCGCCTCGAGCGCCTCGGGCACGCGCAGCCGCCGCTTCTTGGTGCGCCCCCCGAAGAGGCCGCCCATCATGTCTTTGACGTTGATGTCGACTTCCTCGACCGACGATCCGGCGATGATCTCGAAGGACGGAAACGACTTCTCGCGAACGTCGATCTCGAGCTGCTTCTGGTCCAGCCGTCCTTCGCGCAGCTGCTCTCGTAGCTTCTCGCGCGTGCGGTGCGCCTGGTCGCGGATCGACGAGGCCTGCTCGTCGTACTCGCTGGACGGCGGCAGCGGCGGCAGCAGCAGGTCGAGGACCCGCTCTTCGGCCGCCTGGCGCGCCTTCTCCTGCACCTCGGCGCGCCGCTCCTCGCGCACCATTTCCACCGCGATCTCGACCAGGTCCCGAATCATCGATTCGACGTCGCGTCCGACGTAACCAACCTCGGTGAACTTCGACGCCTCGATTTTCAGGAACGGCGAATGCGCCAGCTTGGCGAGCCGTCGGGCGATCTCCGTCTTGCCGACACCGGTCGGCCCGATCATCAGGATGTTCTTGGGCGCAATGTCTTCGGCGAGCTCCGGCGGCAGTTTCTGCCGTCGCGAGCGATTGCGGAGCGCGATCGCGACCGCGCGCTTGGCGGCCGTCTGTCCCACGACATGTTTGTCGAGCTCGGCGACAATCTGCCGCGGCGTCAGTGCCTCGATAGTCGTCGAGGTGGTTTCTGGAAGGTGAATGGCCATCCGGTTACAGCGATTCGAGCGTGATGTTCCCGTTGGTATAGATGCAGATCGTGCCCGCGATGGTCATCGCTTCCTGCGCGATCGCCCGTGCGTCGAGTTGCGTGTGCCGCGCCAGCGCCTTCGCCGCCGCCATCGCAAACGGCCCCCCCGACCCCACCGCGATGATCCCGTCGTCTGGTTCGATCAGATCACCAGTGCCTGACAAGAGATACGTGTTTTTCCCGTCCATGACCACGAGCATCGCTTCGAGCCGGCGCAGGGCGCGATCGGTGCGCCAATCCTTGGCGAGCTCGACGGCCGACCGCTCCAGGTTGCCGCGATACTGCTCGAGTTTGGCTTCGAAGCGCGAGAACAGCGCAAACGAATCCGCGGCCGAGCCGGCGAAGCCCGCCAGGATCTTGTCGTTGTAGAGCCGCCGGATCTTCTTCGCCGCGTGCTTGACGACGGTCGCGCCGAAAGTGACCTGGCCGTCGCTGGCCATCACCGCCTGTTCCCGGTGGCGGACGGCGAGCACTGTCGTGGCGTGAATCATCGTGTCGGAATGGGCGTCCGCGAGTTTATCAAAGCCGCGCTGTCCGCGTTGCGGGACGGCGGTGCACTCCGAGCAGGACACTCGACCGTCGTAAGTGCAGGATCCTCAGGCTTTTAGACAGCTCGACGGTGGCCTGTGAGTTGCTTCTGCGCAAATTGACGGATTTGACGCTTTCGTTCACCATACGGGCAGCAGGAGCCGGACATGAAGTCTTCAGCCTTCGCAAGTTACCTCACAGCCGCCGTTCTCGCGCTTGGTGCGGTGCCCGCACTTGCGCAGGATCCTGCCGACCAGTAACGGAAGTGCCTCGGGTGGCCGTCCGTCGGGAAGTAGCGGCGGCGGAGGGGGCAGCACCGCGGGTTCACGGCCGAGTGGAGGTGGTGGCGGCGGCTCGTCGGCCGGAGGCAGTGCTTCCTCAGCCGGATCGTCGTCTTCAGGCGGCGGGTCCGGGATGAGCATGCCAAGCACCGGCGGATCGTTTAGTGATGTTGGCTCGCGTCCGCGCGCCCCGGAGCGACGAGGCGGCGACTACGCCGTGCCGCGCGGCGGCGACGAAGGGTCGTTCGTGGGTCGCTCGGGCATCAGTCGCTCGTCGTCTTCACCGACTTCTGCAATGTCGAGTGGCATCGACGCGAACACGGATCAGCGCCGCGCGGTACCGGCCTACAGCCGCCCGCGTGATGGACGCCAGGTCACCGGTACCGCGATCGATCGGGCCAACTCGCCGCTGCCCCCGGGCACCGGCATTCCCATTGGCGGTGGCGGCGGTGGCTACTGGTACGACTATCCGTATTACGGCTACCCCTACGGTCCGTGGTACGGCGGTTACGGGTACGGGCTCGGCTACTTCTACGATCCGTTCGGTTACTACGGCTACTACTCGCCCTACAACGACTACGGTTACAGCTCGGGCTACGGGTCGGGCCGCTATAGCTACAGCTCGGGCCGATCGGTCGGTCAGCTGCGACTGAAGGTGAACCCCAAGCACGGCCAGGTGTACGTCGACGGCTACTTCGCCGGTGAGGTGGACAACTTCGACGGCTCGTTCCAGCGGCTTTCGATCGAGTCCGGCGCGCACAAGGTCGAGATCCGCGCCGACGGCTTCGAGACGGTCACCTTCGACGTGATGATCACGCCGGGTGAGACCGTTACCTATAAGGGTGAGCTGAAGCCGATTCGCTAAGGATGCTTCGAGCCGTCGCGGCAATCTCGGGCCTCTACGACTTCGTCGTAGGGGCCCTTTTACTTTTCGCCTCTGGATGGCTCGCCCGCGCGTTCGGCGTGCCCCCGGCCGCGCCGCCGATCTTTTCGGACCTCAACGCACTCTTCCTGCTCGCGATCGGCGTCGGTTACTACCTGCCGTGGCGCGACCCCGAACGCTATCGCGGATATCTCTGGGTGATGGGACCGATCCTGAAAGGGGCGGGAGCCGCAGCCTTCACGCTCGACTACCTGGTGCGCGGATCGCCGAAGTCGTTCCTGCTGTTTGCCGCGAGCGACGGCGCGCTCGCGGCGATCACGCTCTACGCCCTGCTGCGGGAGCGGAACCAGAAGTAGACCGGCAGGCCCGCGAGAATCAGCAGCACGCCGGCGGCCGCCGAACCCCACTCACCACCATAGATCGCCGGGCGCAGCAGGTCCGTCCACAAGGCATTGCCGACGATCAGCGCGCTGGCCAGCGTGAAGATCGCCGGGGCGATCGGATAACCAAGCGCCTTGAAGGGACGCTCCGCGTCGGGCTCGCGCGACCGCAACACGAAGACAGCCGCCACCGCGATCCCGGCAAACAGCGTGATCGCAAATCCGACGTAGGTCGTCAATTTGTCGAGACTGCCGGTGAGCACGAGCAGCGTCGCGAACAGCGCCTGCGCGACGATCGAGGCGGCCGGCGTCTTGAAGCGCGGATGCACGCGCCCGGCGGCCGGCAGGAACACCCCGTCTTTCGCCATGGCGTAGTACACGCGCGGCCCGGCAAACGTCCAGGCGTTGATCCCCGCCGCGAGGCTGATAATCGAGACGGCCCCCATGATGTTGCCGGCCTGCACCCCGAGCAGCTTTTCGGCGACGACGTCGAGCACGCTGCCGCGCACCGCGCCGAGTTCACCGATCGGCATCACGTAGAGGTAGAGCGTGTTGAGCAGCAGGTAGATGGCGATGACGACCACCGTACCCAGGCCCAGGGCGCGCGGCACGTTCCGCCCGGGATTCCGGATCTCCTCGGCCATGTAGGCCGCGGCGTTCCAGCCGGAATACGTGAACATCACCGGGATCAGCGCGAAGATCCATCCGCTCGCGACTACGGGTCCGGCGGACTGCTGGAGATTCGCGGTGGAACCGGCGCCGATTGAAAAGCCCACGGCGATGAAGATGAGCAACGCGGTGACTTTGAGGATCGCCAGCACGTTGCCGACCACGCGCCCGGGGCCGACACCACGGATGTGGATGAATGCGAACAACCAAACCGCGATCGTCGCAACGATCGTCTGCCGTGAGAACGACAGGGGCACCAGGGGAAGCGGGATCGTGAAGAACGGCGTCGAATTCGCGACGCCGGGAATGAAGCGGTCGAGATACAGCACGAAAACGACTGCGCTCGCGGCAATGGCACCGGCGAAGCCGGCGACAAACGACGTCCATCCGCTCAGGAACGCCATCAACCGGCCGTAGGCGGCGCGCAGGTAGACGTACTCGCCCCCTGCACGCGGTCGCAGCGCGGCCAGTTCCGCGTAGGCCATCGCCCCGGCGAAGGCGAGCACTCCGCCCGCCAGCCAGACCGACAGGAACCACCACGCGTTCGGCACCGCCGCGGCGACTTGCGGTGGAGTAAAGAGGATTCCGCCCCCGATGACGTTGGAGACGATGATCGCGGCCGCGTCGAAGGGACCAAGGCGCCGCTCCAGCGCAGACGGCTCCTCCGTCGTCACCTGCGGTTTTCGAGGGGACGTCACAGGGCGGGTCAATTGGTGAGAAGCTGCCGCGTGATGCCGACCTTGTGCAGCGGCACCCACTGTGCCGATGACTGGCGAGCGAAGACTTCGACTTCCATATCGCGGAAATTACTGTTTTTCAACATTTCGGCGCGGGACTGCGGAGGTTCACCGGTGTAGCCCGTTTGCGAGCGGACGGTGATCGGATCTGTGTCGCCGTTGTCCTTGAATGTCACGCGCTGCACGAACACGTCGTCGTGTTCGGTGCCGTCGTCTTTCTTGAATACGAGGTTCAGCGAAACGGTTGAAAGATCGACGTCCGCCGGGCGGCGAAGCTTGAAGGTGACGCTGGGAACGAGCTTGTTCTTGCCGTCCACGACCCCGGCATCGTACCAGCCGGTGGACACGTCGGTGACCTGAACGGCCTGTTTCAGGTCAACGGCTGTCGTGCAGGCTGAAGCAAGCAGCGCGCATGCGGCCAGGATGGTGCGGCTGGGACGCCCGATCCACATGCGCCTGATTGTAGCTTAGCGACCGGAGGATCCTTTGACCTCGACGCGCCGTATCACCTCGTCGCGCGTGAGACGGCCGGCAAGGAAGTCGATCAGGTCGGTTCCCCGGACGCGCAGCACCATGATGCTCGGCTGGGCCAGCTCGCTCGGCCCACCGTCCTCGCCTCGTGCCGACACTGTGAGCCATTCGCCGGGCCGCAATTCGAGCGACCTGGTCTGGTCGAGCATGGCGCTGACCAGGTATTGACGAACGGCGTTGACATAAAACATGTCCGGGTCCATCACCGCGTCGCGGGAGGGCGGGCGTTCGATGGAGGTCAGTCGCGCCGGGTCATTGGATTGCGGCCTGACGCGGGCGAGATCCTCGATGACCTTGACGACGCTGGGGATGTAGGTCGGGATCTGCACCTGGAAGAACACGCCGTAGTCTTCGAGGTAGTTGCCGCGCGCCTGCGGCGGAACCGCACTGAACATGCTGATCCGCAGCCCCGGCTGGAAGGCTTCGATCTCGCTCTGGGTGGCGTTGGCGGCCAGGAGGACCTGCCTGACGAACACCCCTTCGAGCACGAAGATGGCTTCACGCCGGCGCCGCGATTCCGCATCGGTCAGCTTCGGGAGGACGGCGGGGGTTGCCGCAGGGGCGGCCGGGACGGCCTGCTCCGGCGGCGGCGTGACGGTCGCCGGTGGTTGAACGGTGACTGGCGGTTGCGCGGTCGCCGGAGGCTGTTCTGCCGCCGCAGGGGGACTTGCCGGCGGTTGACCGGTCACGGGCGGTGTCGTCGGAACCGGGGGACCCTGCGCGCGCGCTGCGGCACAGCCCACGACAAGCCCGGCAAAGAGAACGAATACCGTGGTCTTCACAGCCTTACCTCGCTGCATTATTTCTCCAACTGACTCGCGCGGAATCGCTCGTTGATCTTCAGGAGCTCCGCGTTGGTGATGCCCTGATACTGCGCGCTGCTCTGCTGCAGCATCGCGAAGTCGGTGCGGCGCTGACGCTCGAGGTCCTGCATGACCTGCAGCAGTTGCTGCGCGACGGCCCCATCCTGCCGAACCTCCGCTTCGCGAACGATGTCGCGCATGCGGCGCAGGATTTCCGCATCGGTCATGCGGGGACCCGACGCGAGCTGCACGTTGCCGTTCGCGGCATTTGCCGCCACGGACGATTCGATTTCGCGCAGTCGACGATCGAGCGCATCGAAGTCCGCACGCCACGCTTGCGGTGAGCGGCGCCGAACCCCTTGCGGTGAGCGGAGCTGAATCGCTTGCGGCGAGCGGAGTCGAACCGCGCGCCCAACCGGTGCGGATGGCGAGACCGTCGTTGTCGTAGCGCACCTCGAGGTTGGCCACGGCGCTGGCTACTGCCAGGACGAGGACCGCGGCCGCCGCGAAACCAAACGCCGGCATCCAGCGCGAACGGAATGGAACGACCTTGCCACGTGGCTCGACGGCGTGCCTGACGATCTGGAATCCGAGGTCTGGCTCGGGAGGCGCCCAGGTCGCGAGGTGGCCGCGCGTCGCGTGGAGGCCGGCCAATTCGTCACGGCAATCCGCGCACGCCTGCAGGTGTGCCTCGAATGTTCTGCGTTCGTCGGCGCCGAGCTCGTTGTAGACGTATCCGACGAGGAATTCCTTGTTGTCACACATCTTCATTTCCCTAGCGCGTCAGGCCGCACACCGGCCTGTTCCAATTGCTTCCGGACGACACTCAAGCCCTGATACAGCCGTGTCTTCACCGTGCTCAGCGGGCAATCGAGCATGTCGGCGATCTCCTGGAACGTGAGCCCGTGGTACTCCTTCAGGATGATCGCGGTCCGCTGATCCTCCGGCAACGACGCCATCGCCTTGCTTACCGCTCGCGAGAGCTGCTTCCGCCCCACGAGCTGTTCGATCGTCTCGGTCGGCGTCGCCTCGCCGGCGAGCTCGATGATGTCGATCCCCTCCGGCGCCTGCGACACCGGCGTCCGGCGCTCTTTCCGGATCCAGTCGCGACACAGATTAAGCGTGATCCGGTAGAGCCACGACGAGAACTTTGCCTGGCCTTTGAAGCCGCCGAGCGCGCGGAAGGCGCGGAGGAAGGTTTCCTGGGCGACATCGCGCGCGTCTTCTTCCCGGCCGATGACGCGATACGCGAGGGCATAAATCGGCCGCTCCCAGCGCAATACCAGCTGGTTGAAGCTGTCGAGGTCCCCACCCATCGATCGGGCTACCAGCTCTTCGTCGGACGACATGCCGTTTGTCACACGTTTAGACGCCGCGTCCCGTTCGGCAGTCGGCGCCATTTACCTTTTATCCTTCAACATCTTAGAATGCCTCCTCCCGATGGATTCCTCCGTCCTCGAGCGGATCGGCCGTGAGCTCGCCCTCCGCAAACGGCTCCAGGAGGCACTCCTGGTCTTCTCGCGGGGGGTCTCCGCCCGGCTGGCCCTCGGGAGCGGCCTCGAGGCGCTGGTGGAGGAGGTCAACGCCATATTCGGGGCCCGCCGGACCTCGGTCTGGCTCCACGACCGGCGCGCCAAGCTCCTCAGCCTGGCGGCCTCCTCGGACCCCCGCGATACGCCTGACCCCGAACGCATTCCGACTACAGACGATGGGCCCATCCCGACCGGCTTGCGCCAGCACGGTCCGCTGGTTGTCGGGGCCGGGGCCGACCGCGCCGTCATCGCCCCCTTACGTGGCTGGCGACGGGCCCTCGGCACGCTCGTGGTGGAAGGGGAAGCCCACGAGCTGAACGACGAGCTCTTGGTCGAACTGTCGATGGACCTCGCACGCCAGCTGTCCACGGCCATCGAAAGCGTGATCGTGCTCGAGGAATTGATCGGGCAACAACGGATACTCGCGCAGGCGGAAAAGCTCGCCTCGCTCGGCCAGTTCATTGCCGGCATCGCGCACGAGATGAACAATCCGCTGCAAAGCGTACTCGGCCATCTCGAATTGATCATCGAGCGCGGCGACAAGGACCCGGCCCAGCGCGGCGAGCTGCGCCGGATCTATCACGACGCGGATCGTGCGGCGAAGGTCGTGAGGAATCTGCTGGTGTTCGCGGGCAACCAGCGGGCCGTGCGGCGACGGCTGAACGTTGGGCGCCTGCTGTCGCGAGCCATCGCAGCGCGGCAGTCCGGCGTTCCAACGCCCTGACGTCGAGATCGTGCGCGAGGGCCCGAACGACCTCGAGATCAGTGGCGATTCAGGCCTCCTCCAGCAGGCACTTCTCAACGTGCTGATCAACGCCGAGCAGGCGATCGCCCAGACGAAGCGCGCGGGCCGCATCGTGGTGAGGACTTCGTCTTCCGACGGCCACGTGGTCATCACGATCGAAGACACGGGCCCCGGCATTCCGCCGGAGGTGTTACCGCGCATCTTCGATCCGTTCTTCACCACGAAGGACGTCGGACAGGGCACCGGCCTCGGCCTCGCGATCGTGTACGGCGTGATCCAGGAGCACGGCGGCAGCATCCACGCGGGATCATCGCCGCTCGGCGGCGCGATGTTCACGGTGCAATTGCCGGCTGCGGAATAACGGCTGCGGGGTGGTAAAGTGGGTCAAGGTTCCACCCTAAATGAAGGACGACGTTTTTCTGACGACCGAGGAGGTCCTTGAATACCTCCAGGTCAACCTTCGGACCGTCTACCGATTGATCAAGGCCGGGAAGATTCCGGCCGTGCGCGTCGGACGGCAGTGGCGGTTTCGCAAGGCTGACATCGACGCGTGGCTCGAGAGCCAGCGGCCGCGCGCGCCGCGCACGTCGTCGTCCTCAACCACACGCCATACGCCACCCGTCGGTCGTCCTCGCGTGCTCGTGGTGGATGACGAAGAGAGCATTCGCGATCTGTTGTCGAAAACGCTTGCGCTCGCCGACTACGAGGTGGATCTCGCGCCCGATGGCCGCACCGCGTTGGACCGCCTCCGGTTGATTACGTACGACCTGTTGATCACCGACCTTCGCATGCCCGGCGTCGACGGCCTCACCGTGATCCGCGAGGCCCGCCGGCTGAAGACGGACCTGCCGGTCATCATCATTACGGGATACTCCAGCGAAGCCAGCGCGATCGAGGCCATCAACCTCGGCGTCCAGGGGTATCTCACCAAGCCGTTTCGGGTTCCACGGGTTCTCACCACCGCCGCCAAGGCGCTCGGCGAATCTCCTACCTAGCGTTACCCGCCTTTTCCCAGTTTTTCTCACCGTACCTAGAACTAGCTATTGACGGCTCAGCCGATCGAGGGCACTCTAGGCGTCGTTAATGTCATATCAATGACGTTAAATGCACGCAATTTACGGCAATGAGGCACAAAGAACGGACATTGACGGACAGCGCAGCGGGACGCGAGCTGCTGAGCTTCCTCACCACTGAAGAGGTCCTGGGCTATCTGAAAGTCACGCCTCGGACGATCTACCGATTGATCAGGACGGGCGAGTTGCCTGCCGTCCGGATCGGCCGGCAGTGGCGTTTCCGGCGCGGGGATCTCGATAGTTGGCTCGATCGACAGCGGCACTCGGCATCGTCGTAAACCCACAAGCCCACTTCCGGGAGGCCGGAAGGTATCTAAACGGAGCGGAAGGAACATGACCAAACTGATCAAGCTCGGACTCGGCGCCGCGGCGTTCGTTGTTCTCTCCTCAACGGTTTCGGCACAGCAGTCGGCAACCGCCAGCGTGACGGCCACCGCGAACGTGGCCCCGAAGGCACGGCTCGACGTGACCGGGGCCGTGGCGTTCGCTGATGCCGATCCCGATGTGATGCCGCTTCTCTCGGCGGCCGCGCTCAACATCTCCGTCAAAGCCCGCACCGGCAACGCCGAAACGGTCACGTTGACCGTGGCTGCGGACGGAGACTTCGAGGAACCGGTTAGCGGCGCGACGATTGGAATCGCGAACCTGACATGGATCGCGTCCGGAACCGGCTTTGCGGCCGGCACGGCTGCGACCACGGACGTGACGCTCGGAACCTGGACGGGCTCGGGCAACCGCAACGGCACGCAGACCTATCGCCTGGCGAACTCCTGGGCGTATGACACGGGCAACTACTCGGTCACGCTGACCTACACGCTGACCGCCCCCTAACCGATACAAGGCGGTGAGCGGCTCCTTGCGGGGTCCTCACCGCCTTGCATGATTCGACGAACTGCGGCCATCCTCCTCCTTTCGCTGTCGGTCGCGGCCGACGCCGCGGCACAGGCGGTCTCGGCGACGTTCTCCAGCAGCATGCCGCCACTCGCGCGGCTTTCGCTCTCCGCCAACAACGTTTCCTTTCCCGATGCGGACCCGGACCTCGTGCCGCTGATACCTGCGGCCGGAGGACCGATCACGATCACCGCCAAGGCGCGCGCCACACCCAATGAGCTGGTGACACTGACCGTGCAGGCGGCTGACGACTTGCGGTCCGGCGTCAACGTGCTGCCAGCGTCCCTGATCTCGTGGACGGCCAGCGGGCCCGGGTTCGTGAATGGGACGCTGAGCCGATCGGCGGCGCAGCTGGTGGCGACCTGGATCGGTTCAGGTGTTCGCTCCGGAATGCAGACCTACCGTTTCGAAAACCGCTGGACGCACGCCTCTGGCATTTACACCGTCACCCTCACCTACACGTTGACGGCGCCATGACGACGAGGCTGTGGTGGTCGGGACGGGTGCTCGTGACCGCTGGGTTGGTGGCGTTCGTACCGGCGATAGGGGCAGGGCAACGAGGCGGTGGCCCGAGTCCTCGACTCGAGCTCTCGATCAGCCCGACGGTGATCACCTTCCCGGCGAGTGATCCCGACCTGGTCCCCCAGATTGCGTCGGTGCCGGTCACGGTTTCCTACCGCGTCCGGCAATTCCCCGGTGCCTGGCAACTGACGGTACTGGCCTCGGGAAACCTCATGTCCGGCAGTTCAATGGTCGATATCAGCAATGTCACGTGGGTCGCCACGCCGGTTCCCCCGTTCCTGAGCGGGACGTTGAACCACACGGTGGCGCAGGTCGTGGCGTCCGGCGTCGGCAACGTCAACCCGGCCGCCACAGGGGCGGTGACTTTTCGGCTGAAGAACTCATGGACATACGACTCCGGGACGTACACGCAGACCGTGGTTTTCACCCTCACCGCTCCTTGAAACGCCTGGGGCAGGGACTTGCCGTTGTTCTCGGCATCCTTGCCTGTGCTGCACCGGCCGCGTCGCAAGGCGTCTCGGTGGAAGCCTCGCCACTGCGAGTCGAATTGAAGCTCGCGCCGGGCGCCACGCACACGCAGGCGATCACGCTCACGAATACCGGTAAGGACGCCGTGCGGGTGCGTGTCACGGTGCTGGACTGGCACCTTGCGCGAGACGGAGCGCCGCAGTTCGAAGAGCCCGTGGAAGGACGGGCGTACGCTGCCAGTGGCTGGACCCGTGTGACACCGCCAGAGCTCGTGATCCAGCCCAACATGGACGCCACGGTCCGCTTCAGCCTGACCGCGCCACAGGGCACGCCGCCGGCTGGCTATCGCACCGGCATCATGTTCGATCTCGCGCCGGCCTCGGGAGACCCCATCACCCGCCGCCGTGAGGTCGCCGTGCGCAGCCGCATCGCCACGCTGATCTACGCGAACGTCGGCGAGCCGCGCGCGGCGGTGGACCTCATCGACCTGCGCAGCCGCGCGACGCCAGAGCAGGTCGCGATCCTCGCGACGCTGAAGAGCACCGGGCGCCGGACGGTCCGCACCAAGGGCAGCGTCACCGTGTACGGCGATGGCGGCGCGATCGTGCGAACCGTCACCGTGCCTGACGTTCCCGTGCTTCCGGAGAGCGAGCGCGACGTCGCCATCGTGCTCGTCGAGAAGGGACAGAAGCCGCTTCCTCCGGGTGAATACCGGATCGAAGTGAAAATCGACGTCGGACTCCCAGCGGTGATCATCGGAGAGACGACGCTCAAGGTCGCGAAGTAGGGGCATGCCCGCCTTCGCCCGGAGGGCTCCGGCGAGGCTCCCCCGGGAACTGGCGATAGCCCTGGCGGCGCTCGCCGGTCTGGCGGCTCCCGCTTTCGCGCAACAGGGCTCGCTTCAGGTCACCGGCGCCGCGCAGGCGGTGAGCGGAGACCCGGAGCGGCTCGCCGGCCAGACGCGCCTCGAACCCGACCTCGCCATCAATTGGTACCAGCCTCGGGGCACCGGCGCGCTGCACGCGGAGCTGCGCGCCACGCGGCGCGGGAATGAGCCTCACCTGGGACGCGCGTACATCGCCTGGCGTGACGTCAAGGTCCGCGGCGCCTTGTGGTCGTTCGAAGGTGGAGATTTCTACTTCACGCCCGGCGTCGCCGACTATCGCTTCACGAACCTGTCCACGCCCGTCGTGACGCTGGCCGGCGCGTCGGTCTCGGCGCGAACCGCGCGCTCCGGCTTCAACGTTGTCGCCGGCCGCAGGTACTGCCTGGCGCAACATCTTCGGCAGCGATCCCGATTCGCTCGAGCAGAACCTCGCGCTGGCGCGGGCCAGCTACAAGCCGTGGGACTGGCTCGATCTCAGCGCACGCGGGTCGAGCGTGCGCACGCGAAACGTGAAGGAGTTCTCCTTCACCATCGCGGCGAGCGACCAGGCCGGCGGCGGCCTGCGAGCCGCCATCGGTCCGACGATCCACGTCGTCGCAGACGGCGCCTACGTGTCGTATCGGCGCCTCGGGTCGAACGAACGGGTGCAGGACTTTTCCACCACGATCGGCGCCAGCTGGCTGCACGCGCGTGGATGGATGCAGGCGAACGTCTCACGGTTCTCGCCGGGCGAGTTCCCCGTGGTGAATTACCCGCACGCCGATCGTGAGTCGGCGTTTCTCGCCGGCGAGTTCGACGTCTTCAGGAACTTGCGCGTCTTCGCTGGCGGCGAAGCGTTCCGAGGCAACCTCGACCCCGCGCGCGCGGCCGAATCCCCGGTGCGGGTGCCCGAGAGTTCGGGTGGCCGCGGCTTCGGGGGCGTGCGTGTCAACTTCGCGGGCCGCACGAGCGTGGCGATCCGCCTGGAAGAGGGCGATCGGCGCACACGGCGCAGCCCGCTCCGGCATTTTCGTCGACAGCGATACCGGCGTGCTCAGCGCGGAACTGCAAACGCGCGTCGGCCGGGTCACCAGCTTCTTCCGCGCGTCGCAGCGTGAAAACGTGGAGTCCACCGTGGGCGGCGGTTACAAGCAAAGCGACGGCACGGTGCAGCTGTTTGTGAACCTGACCGGGGACATCCAGCTTTTTGGCACCGGCATCGCCACGCGCAACGTGCTCGAGACCGGGGCCGGAACGACGTACTACCAGCTCGGTGGCGGCGGGCAATTCCAGCTGTTCGACCGCACCCTGTGGCTGCGCGTCGAAGGGACCGTCGCGCGCAACCAGGACCTGCTCAGCAGAGCTGCTGGTCCCCAGAGAGTCGTTTAACGTCGGCATCAACGGTACCGTGGCGCACAACACGTCGATCGGCGTGAACATCTTCGCCGAGCGAAGTCCTGTCTTGACCCCCGACACGAGCCCGTGGCTCGCGCGCTCGACACTGCGCGTGACGCGTACGTTCCCAACCGGTGCGGTGCGGATGCCTGGATCGACAGGACCGGCAGAAGCTCGGAGCCGGGGTACGGGGTCGGTGGTCGGGATCCGTCTTCGCCGACTGGGACGCCGATGGTCTCCCGGGTCCGGACGAAGGCCCGCTCGAGGGAATCCCGATCGTCCTCGGAAAATTCGCCGCGACGACAACGTCGGCGCGAGGGGAATTCACGTTCACGAACGTTCCATCGGGCAGCCAGCGGATTCAGGTTGACCTCGCCGCGCTGCCGGTGGACTTCGATCCGCCAGCGGTGCCGGGACTCGAGCTCGACCTGTCCCGCGGCGAAACGCGGCGCGTCGCCTTCGGGCTCGTGCCGCTGGGGAGCGTGACCGGCCGAGTGCTGCGCGACGCCAACGGCAACAACATCATCGACGCTGGCGACGAGCCCGTGGATGGCGCCGTCCTCGTGCTCGATGCCGGACAGCGATCGGAGCAGGCGCGCAAAGGTCGCTATCGCTTCGATGCGGTTCGCAGCGGCCAGCACACCCTGGAGCTGCTCCTCGAGTCGGTGCCCGAAGGAGCCACGATGATCGGCGACCGCCAGGTTGCCATCGGCATCACGCGCGCGCAGCAGTCGAGTGCGGTGGACTTCCTGCTGAGGATCGAAAAACGTCCGGAGATTCGCAAGGTGTTCCCGCCGAAGGGGGGCATTGCCGTGCCGACTGGGTGCCAGACACCGGCGACGCCGGCCTCGAACGGAGCCGCGCAGCGGCGCCGGGGCGCCTGAGACAACCCCAGCCAGCTCCCACGCGGCTTCACGATTCAAGTGGCTGCGTTGACCGATCTCGCAAGCGCGCGCGAGCTTGCCGCAGAACTGCGACGGGCAGGGTACGCGTCGTATGTGGTGAATCCGCAGCCAGAAGATACCGCGGGCCTTTATCGCGTGCGTGTGGGACGGTTCGCATCACGAGCGGCTGCGCACCAGACGATGGCGAAGCTGGAACGGATGCGCGGGGAGAAGCTGTGGGTGACTAAGGAGCGCTGAGGACGAAGCGGACCGGAAGCGTGTAGCGTACCGGCGACCGGCGCACGCAGTTCAAAAACGATGCGACCGGTATGGCGTCCGCTCCCGACCCAGCGTCCGGCGACGATCGGGCGCGACGCCACCATCGTGCCTTGCGTCGTTCCTGCGCCGTCGCCGGAGAAGGTCACGGCCGCTCCGATCAGCCTCCACGGCCTCGACCGTCAGCACCACTTCCGCGCCGGCGTGCGTGCGGATTCCTGCCACGAAGTCCACGGTCGCCACCGCGGAACGTTCAGCGTCCGGGAGGTTGAAGTCGAGGAAGTCGCTCGAGACCGTGAGGGACGTACGGGAGGACACCGTGGCCCGGGCATCGACGGTCTTCGTAACCGTGTCGGGTGAGGCAGAGAGCCGTGAGGGTCCTGTGGGCATCCACAGGACCGTTGCGGTGAGGAGCGCCATGGCTGGGGAGCGCATCTCGCTTCAATCATCTTAGGAACTGCTTCGCAGGTTGCCAATGCATTGAGCGACATCCTGCGATACGACTCCATGTGACACCAGGTCGTCGTCCTGACACGATGTGACGCGGCCAGCGTCTTCCGACCGTCCGTTCGGAAAAAACCGTGTGCTAAAGTCAGACGTTCCCGTCCTGCAACCCCAGTGATCCAGCTCGTTTCCCTAACGAAAGCCTTCGGCGACCGCGTGCTTCTCGACTCTGTCAGCTGGCAGATCGACGATCGCGAGCGGGTCGGACTGGCCGGCCCGAATGGCGCCGGCAAAACCACCCTGCTGAAGATGCTCGCCGGCCTCGACGAGCCCGACGGCGGGACGATCGTCAAGCCTGCGGGCCTCACCATCGGCTACCTCCCGCAGGATGGCCTGAGCCATAGCGGACGCACGCTCCACGAAGAAGCCAGCCTCGCCTTCAAGCCCCTGCTCGACATGCGCGATGAAATCAGCGCGCTCGAAGGGCGGCTCGGCGACGAGTCGGTGTCCGAGTCCGAGCACGAGGCGATGCTCACGCGCTACAGCGATCTCCAGGACGACTTCCGGCGACTGGACGGCTACAGCGTGGACCTGAAGGTCACGACCGTGCTGCGCGGCCTCGGTTTCACCGCGGAGGACCTCGAGAAGCCGACCGAGACGTTTTCAGGTGGATGGCAGATGCGCATCGCGCTCGCGAAGCTGCTGCTCGGCCGCCCGGGTCTGCTCCTGCTCGACGAACCCACGAACCACCTCGATCTCGACGCGCGCAACTGGCTCGAGGAATACCTCTCCGATTACCCGCACGCCGTCATCCTCGTCTCGCACGACCGCTTCTTCCTCGACGCGGTCGTGACGCGCATCACCGATCTCGCGCTGCGGAAGCTGACCGATTACGTCGGCAACTACTCCGCGTACCTGAAGGAACGCGAGGCGCGCATGGAGCGCCTGCGCCAGATGAAGCGCGACCAGGACGACGAGCTCGAGCGGATGAACGCGTTCATCAACCGGTTCCGCTACCAGGCGACGAAGGCCGCGCAGGTCCAGAGCCGGATCAAGATGCTCGAGAAGATCGTCCCGATCGAGATCCCGCCAGAGCGGAAGCGCGTGCACTTCACGCTTCCCCGCCAGCGTGAAGAGCGGCCGCACGGTGTTCGACCTGAAGAACATCCGGAAGGCGTACGGGACACGTGTCGTCTTCGACGGGCATGCGAACGTGCACATCGAGCGCGGCGACCGCATCGCGCTCATCGGCCCGAACGGCGCCGGCAAGTCCACGATGATGCGCATGCTCTCCGGCGTGGAACAGCCGGACGGCGGCACGCGCACGGAAGGCCACCAGGTCGTCATGCAGTACTTCGCGCAGGACGAAGCCACCCGTCTCGACCCCACGCTCACCGTGTATCAGACGCTGGCCGGCGACGCCCCCATGCACATGGTGCCGGCCATCCGCAACATCCTCGGCGGCTTCCTGTTTTCGGGCGACGACGTGGACAAGCCGGTACGCGTGCTCTCGGGCGGAGAGCGCACGCGGCTGGCGGTGGCGCGCATGCTCCTGCGCCCGTCGAACACGCTGCTGCTCGACGAGCCCACGAACCATCTCGACCTCGATTCGAAAGACGTCCTGCTCGAAGCGCTCGAGGATTTCGGCGGCACGCTCGTGTTCGTCTCGCACGACCGCTACTTCGTCGACAAGCTCGCCACCAAAGTGATCGAGATCGGCAACGGCGGCGCGCTGCTGTATCCAGGCAACTACGAAGAGTTCCTGTGGAGCCGAAAGCAACAAGCTGCCGCGGTCGTCGCGACGACGGTCGAGCCAACCCCGCCGAAACCGCGAAGCGACCAACGGCGGGGTTGTCTCGCCGAAGCCCGCGAAGGCGGCGAAGGCGGACCGCCAAACGCCGCGGCGCCACCCCGACCTACGAACGAAAAGAAGCGCCAGGACGCCGAAGAGCGAAAGGTCCGCAAGGCCGAATCCACCCGCCAGAAGCGGGTCGACGAACTCGAGGCGCGCATCGCCGAGCGCGAGCGCGAAATCAAGGAGATCGAGGCGGCCATGGCGGCTCCCGGGTTCTACGACGACCGCGAGGCCTCAAAGCCGGTCATCGACCGGCATCAGGCGCTCATGTGGGAAGTCGGGGACCTGATGGGCCAGTGGGAAGCCCTCCAGGAGGAGTAAAAAGCGACGGTTTTGTAATTTCATGTCAAATTTGTAACTGGGAACGCTGCTAACCCCGTGGTGGGTGCACCTGAATCACGCCAAAAAACGCCGATGAGCTGCCCCTGAATAAGGGCATGCCATTTGCCCCTCGCCCATCGCCGGAAAATTACAATAATGGAATCAATGGCGCCTTCTAAGACCCGCAAGAAGTCCCATAACGCGGCGCTCCGCCGGTCGGCGGAGACCGGGACCTCGACCCTCGAGGCCCCAGTCGCGACCGAGAGCTTTTACCGGGATCTCGTGTGGAACCTGCGAAACGGGATCGTCGCCGTGACCAGTGACGGACGAATCGCGGTCATGAACGAAGTCGCCTATCGGGTGTTCGGGCTCACGCCCGATCCTTCCGACATCGGTCGGCCCTACACGGAGGTCCTGAAGGACCTCACCGACGTGACGCGCATCATTGCCGGCGCCTTCGAGCTATCGCACCTCCCGAACCGCGCCGAACTCAGGCTGAAGCGCACCGGCAAGGTCATCGGATACACGCTGTCGCAGGTGCGCGACACGGAAGACGGGATCACGGGCGCGACCCTCTTCTTCAAGGACCTGACGCGTGTCGAACAGCTCGAGGAACGCGAGCGCTTGCGCGACCGCCTGGCCGCGCTCGGCGAGATGGCCGCCGCGATCGCCCACGAAGTGAAGAACCCGCTCGCGGGCATCGAGGTGATGGCCGGCCTGCTGAAACGGCAGCTCACCGACAACAAGGACGCGCAGTCGAGCCTCACCGACATCATTAAAGAAGCCAAGATGGCGAACGCCATCGTCCAGGAAGTGCTCGAGTTCGTGCGGCCGATCCGGCTGCAGGTCGAACACGTCGCGCTGGCGGACTTCATCGGGGACGCGGTCACGGGGGCCGAGAGCCATGTCTCGCGCGGTGACACACAAGGTGCACCTCAAGGTGCCGCAGGAGCTGTCCCCCATCCAGGGTGACCCGCATCAGCTGCGGCAGATCTTCACGAACCTGCTGATCAACGCCTTCGAAGCCATGGGTGGCAAAGGGAACGTCACCATCAGCGCGGTGCAGCTCGCGGCCGAAGAAGAGGTCGCGGTGGGCAGCGACGTGAGCGCCGTGCCCATGATCCAGATCGAGATCTCAGACGACGGGCCCGGCATGCCCGCCGAAATCATGGACAAGATCTTCAGCCCGTTTTTCACGACCAAGCCACGCGGATCGGGACTCGGGCTGGCCATCGTACGCAAGATCGTGGATGCCCACGACGGGCGCATTGACGTAAGCGCGCGCGCCGAAGGGGGCACGCGTTTTCGGGTGACGCTGCCGGTGACGGGAAGCCACGAGCTCTTTCGGTAGTCGCTAGTCGTTCGTCGTTGTTCGTACACGGAGAGGTTTTCAAAAATGGGTCGGATTCTGGTAGCTGACGATCACGATTCGCTCCGCAGGGGCATAGTGCGGGCGTTATCCGATGCGCATCACGAGGTGGATGAGGCGCCCAACGGCAACATCGCCATCGAGAAGCTCCACGAAGGACAGTTCGACGTCGTCCTCAGCGATCTCAAGATGGGCGGCAGCGACGGCCTCGACGTGCTGCGCACTGCCAAGTCGATGCACCCGACGACGGCCGTTATCCTGATGACGGCATTCGGCACGGTCCACACCGCCGTGGAGGCGATGAAGATCGGCGCGTTCGACTACGTCCAGAAGCCGTTCGAGATCGAGGAGATGGAGCTCAAGGTCGAAAAAGCGATCGAGCACCGTCGCCTCAAGCACGAAATCGAGTACCTCCGCCACACGCAACAGGACATCTACGATTTCGACCGGATCGTCGGCGCGAGCGGCGCGCTGCAGTCGGTGCTCGCCATCGTCAAGAAGGTGGCCAAGAGCAACACGACCGTCCTGATCCGCGGCGAAACGGGTACCGGTAAGGAACTGATCGCCGGCGCGATCCATCACAACTCCCTGCGAGCGGCGCGCAACTTCGTCAAGGTGAACTGCGCGGCCCTGCAGGAGAACCTGCTCGAGTCCGAACTGTTCGGGCACGAAAAAGGGGCGTTCACCGGCGCCGACAAGCAGCGGGTCGGCCGCTTCGAGCAGGCGGATGGCGGCACGCTGTTCCTCGACGAAATCGGGGACATGAGCGCCAACACGCAGGCGAAGATCCTGCGCGTCCTCCAGGAGCACGAGTTCGAGCGCCTCGGCGGCACGCGCACCCTGCGCGTGGACGTGCGCCTGATCGCGGCGACGAACCGGAACCTGCCGACGATGGTCTCCAACGGGCAGTTCCGCGAAGACCTCTACTACCGGTTGAACGTGGTCTCGATCGAGACGCCGCCACTCCGCGACCGGAAGGAAGACATCCAGGCGCTGGCGACCTTCTTCCTCCGCCGCTTCGCCGGCGAGCTGAAGAAGCGCGTCGATGGCGTGTCGGGCGACGCCCTCAAGCTGTTGATGCGTTACAACTGGCCGGGCAACATCCGCGAGCTCGAAAACGCGATCGAGCGCGGCGTGCTGCTCACGGAAGGTCCGCAGCTCTCGAGCGGCGACCTGCGGCTCGGCGAGCTCTCGACCACGCAGTCGATCGGGCGAGTCGTCGCCGGTGGTGAAGATCCCGCCGACCGGTATCGCACTCGAGGAGATCGAGCGCCAGGCGATCGTGGAAGCGCTCAAGATGTCGAACTGGGTGCAGAAGGATGCGGCGGAGCTGCTCGCGATCAGCCCGCGCGTCATGAACTACAAGATCAAGACGCTCGGGATCGACTACAGCCGCGGCGGCCGGCGGCCAGTGATGCAGACCGAGGAGTTCGCCGCGAAGGTCTAGGCCTTCGGGTGACTCTTCCGATAGGCCTCGAGCAACTGCGCGGCGTTCACATGCGTGTAACGCTGCGTGGTGCTCAGGCGAGCGTGCCCCAGTAGCTCCTGGATCGCCCGCAGGTCCGCGCCGCGCTGCAACAGGTGCGTGGCGAAGGAGTGCCGCAGCGCGTGCGGGCTGATCCCGAACCGCGTGCTGCACTGCGCGACGTACTTCCTGACCAGCCGGTCCACGCTTCTCGTGGAGAGCCGGCTTCCCTGGTAGTTCAAGAACAGCGGCAGCTTTGTACTTCCTCTTCGTCGAGCCCCGAGCCCCGAGCCGTCCGGGCGCGCGAGAGCGTCAGCGCCGAGCTTTTCCCAATCCGTCAACCAGCTGCGGATCGCCTTTTCGGTCGGCGGGTTGAACGGGATCAGCCGTTCTTTTCCCCCCTTCCCCATCACACGGATGATCCTGCTCGACAGGTTCACGTCCTCGATGTTGACCCCGACCAGTTCGCTGAGACGGAGTCCCGAGGCGTAGAACAGCTCCAGGATTGCCTTGTCGCGGCGCCCGAGCGGGTGAGCGGTGTCCGGCATGTCGAGCAGCGTGGACATTTCCGCTTCGCCGAGGTGCGCCGGAAGACGCTGCTCGCGCTTCGGGGTTCCGACCAGGGAAGCGGGGTCCCCGTCTATCACGCCTTCGCGGCGCAGATACCGCGCGAAGGTGCGGAGCGCTGCCAGCTTCCGGGCCGCCGAGGCGCGCGAGTTGCCGCGCTTCTGCAGGTCGCCGAGAAACGCGCGGATGTTGAGATGGGAAAAATCGTCGGGGACGAGGTCGATTCTCTTGCGCCCGGTGTGTTGGGCGAGGAAGACGAGAAACTGGGAGAGGTCGCTGTCGTACGCGCGAACGGTGTGGACCGAGGCGTTCTCGTTCAACGCCAGATGCTCGAGGAAGTCCTCGAGCTGGGCCTTCATCCCACTGGGGTCCGGTCGGGCGCGGTCAGCCAATCCTGCAGGTCCTTCAGCGCCCGTTGCGAGAGGCGCTCGTTCCGTTCCGCTTTTTTCTTCGGCACGCGCGGTCCGTTTGGCTCGCGCACGAGCGGCGGCATGATGCCGAAGGTGATGTTGCTCGGTTGATAGTGTGTCGGATCCGCGTGCGAAACGTAATAGCCCAGCGCGCCAATCGCCGTCGTCCGCGGCGGCGCCGACGGCGTGCGTCCCTGCACGACCGCCGCGGCATTGCGGCCGGCGATCAGCCCCGAGGCGGCGGATTCGACATACCCTTCCACGCCGGAAACCTGTCCGGCGAAGAACAGGCCGTCCCGTGAGCGCAGCTGCCAGGTGTCGCGCAGCACCGTCGGTCCGTTGATATAGGTGTTGCGATGGATCATCCCGAAGCGAACGAACTCGGCGTTCTCGAGGCCCGGAATCAGCTTCAACACGCGCGCCTGCTCGCCCCACTTCATCTGGGTTTGGAATCCCACCAGGCTGAAATGCGACGCCGCGAGGTTGTCCTGGCGCAGCTGCACGACCGCGTAGGCCTCGCGACCGGTACGGGGGTCCGGCAGGCCGACCGGTTTCATGGGTCCAAAGCGAAGCGTGTCCACGCCGCGCGCCGCCATCACCTCAATGGGCAGGCACCCTTCGAAGAACTTCGGATCATCGAATTCGTGGAGGGGGGCCTTCTCCGCCGCCATCAGCGCCGCATAGAACCGCTCGTATTCCTCGCGCGTGAAGGGGCAGTTCAGATAGTCCCCTTCCCCGTCGTCCATCCCGCAGGCGGGCGCCACCGCCACCGGGGTCGGAGCCAGCTCAGACTCGGCTCGAGCCGAGTCTGGTCGAGTCTGACCTGACTCCGAGTCTGAGCCCTCAGGCTGCGGCCCCAGCGGGAGGCGCGGAAGACTTTGGTGCGGTCGATCGACTCGGCCAGGACGATGGGACTGATGGCGTCGTAGAAATATAGGTGGTCGCCGCCGACGAGCGACGCGATCTGCTTCGAAAGCGCGTCCGAGGTTAGCGGACCGGTGGCGATGATCACCGGGCCGTCGCGGCCGGTCGGGATTTCGCGGATCTCTTCGCGGCGGATCGTGATGAGCGGATGGGACGCGATCGCGCGGCTGACTTCGTCGGAGAACTTCTCGCGGTCGACGGCGAGCGCGGCGCCGGCGGGAACGCGCGCGGTGTCGGCGGCGCGCATCACGAGTGAGCCCAGCCGCCGCATCTCCTCCTTCAGCAAACCAACGGCGTTATCGAGCTTGTCCCCGCGGAAGGAGTTGCTGCAGACGAGCTCCGCCAGGCGGTCCGTTTTATGGACGGCGGTCGGACGCACCGGCCGCATCTCGTAGAGGACGACGGGGACACCCGCCGAGGCGGCCTGCCAGGCCGCCTCGCTTCCGGCCAGACCACCGCCGATGATGTGAACGGGCATGGGATTACGCCGGTGCGAGTTCCTCTGACCGCACGTACGAGCATTCCTCGTTGTTGCAGATCAACTGGCGTCCGTGCTTCTTGGTGATCTTCTCGACGAGGAACGGCGCCTTGCACTCGGGGCACGGCTCGGGGATCGGCCGATTCCACAACGTGAAATCACAGTCAGGATAATTCGCGCACCCGAAGAAGACCTTCCCGCGGCGCGACTTCCGTTCGACGATGTCGCCGCCGTCCTTCGGACACACGACACCCGTGGACTTCTGCTTGACGTACTTGCAGTTCGGATAGTTCGTGCAGGCGGTGAACTCGCCGAAACGTCCCTGCTTGATGACGAGGTTCGACTCGCACTTGGGACACTTCTCGTCGAGGATCTGATCCGGCTTCGCGGCAGTCATCCCCTGTTTCGTCGCGATGATCTTCCTGGTCGTCTTGCAATCCGGATAGCCCGTGCAGGCGAGGAATTGGCCGAACCGCCCGCGCTTGAGGGCCATCGGCTTGCCGCAGTTCTCGCATTCCTCTTCCAGTGCGCTGTCGCCTTCGGCGCCCGCTTCCGGGGTCTCGAGCTCGCGGGTGTTCTCGCATTCCGGGTAGCCGCTGCAAGCGAGGAACAAGCCGAACTTGCCGGCCTTGATCACCATCGGCTTTCCGCACTTATCGCAGTCGACGGCCGGTTCCGGGGGCACGCCCTCCTTGAAGTTCGGCATGAGCTTCTTCGCCGACTCGAGGTCCTTCTTGAACTTCTTGTAGAAGCTCTTGAGTGTGGACTCGTAGTTCTCAGTCCCTTCCTCGATCTTGTCGAGATCCTCTTCCAGCTCGCGCGTGTAGTTCACTTCGAGGATGTCGTCGAACGCGGGGGTGAGAAGCCGGTCCACGAGCACGCGGCCGAGGACGGTCGGCTTGAAGCGGCCTTCGATCTTGTTCACGTACTCCCGCGCCTGGATGACGCTGATGATCGACGCGTAGGTGCTCGGACGACCGATGCCGTTCTCTTCGAGCGCCTTGACCAGCGTCGCTTCGCTGTAGCGGGGCGGCGGCTGCGTGAACTTCTGCTCCGGCTTCAGCTCCTTGAGGTCCAGCCTGTCGCCCTCGGTGAGCGGCGGCAGCACGCCGGAGCCCTCTTCGCTGTCGTCCGCGCTCGCGGCGTCGGGACCAGGACCCTCAGTCACTTCCTGGTTGTAGACCGCCGTCCAGCCCGCGAACTTCGGAACGGAACCCTTGACGCGGAACAGGTACGCGGCCGCCGTGATATCGACCGTCGTGTCGTCGAAGATCGCCGGCTGCATCTGCGAGGCGACGAAGCGGTTCCAGACCAGGCGATACAGGTAGAACTGGTCCGGCGTGAGCTGCGCGCGCACCGACTCGGGGTCGTACTCCATCGACGTCGGCCGAATGGCTTCGTGCGCGTCCTGCGCGTCCTTCTTCGTCTTGTAGACGTTCGGCTTCTCGGGCAAGTAGTCGGCGCCGAACTTCTGGCCGATCAGCTCCCGCACATCGGTGATCGCCTGGTCCGACACGCGCGTCGAGTCAGTACGCATGTAGGTGATGAGGCCGACGGCGCCGACGTTCGGGATCTCGATCCCTTCGTACAGCTGCTGCGCGATCATCATCGTCTTCTTGACAGGAAAGCGCGAGGCCTGCTGCAGCTTGGATGTGATGTACGGCGGAACCGCCTGTTTCTTGCGCTCCTTCGTGGTGACGGAGCTGACCACCCAGCTGGCGGAGCGGAGGTCGGCCAGGACTTTGTCCGCCTCCTCCTTGTTGCCAACTTTGATGTTGGTGCTGTCGCGCTTGAGGAGCTTCGCGTCGAACTCCGGCGGCACCGGCCCGGCGAGTCGCGCCGTGATGTTCCAGGTACTCCTCGGGAACGAACGCTTCGATCTCACGCTCCCGATCGCACACGAGCTTCAGGGCGACCGACTGCACGCGACCGGCGCTCAAACCGCGCCGCACCTTGTCCCAGAGCAGCGGACTGATCTTGTAACCGACCAACCGATCGAGCACGCGACGCGCCTGCTGCGCGTCCACCATTTGTTTGTTGATCGTCGTCGGATGCTCGAGTGCCGCGAGCACACCTTTCTTGGTGATCTCGTTGAACATCAGCCGGCGGATTTTTTTCTTGTTGCCGCTGCCGAGCTCCTCCGCCAGATGCCAGCCGATGGCCTCGCCTTCGCGGTCAGGGTCGGTGGCGACGAAGATCTCGTCGACGGTCTTCGCGGCGTCCTTCAGTTCCTTCAGGACCTTCTTGCGGCTGGCGATGACTTCGTACGACGGTTCGAAGCCTTCGTCGACATCGACGCCGAGCTTGCTTTTGGGCAGGTCCCGAACGTGGCCCATCGAGGCCACGACTTTGTAATCCTTGCCCAGATATTTGTTGATCGTTTTCGCCTTCGCGGGCGACTCGACCACGACCAATGCCTTTGCCATAACTAACCTACGTTACCAGATGCCGGCCGAGTGAACCGCCCGCCGGATAGCGATTGGAGCTGACCCAGTAGCTCCAGTTCCATCAGTTTTGTGAGCAATTTGGCCGGCGGAATGCCCGAAAGTTCGACCAGCTGGTCGAACCCGTACGCCTCGCCGGCCTCCATTCTTGCGAGCAACGGGTCTTTGGGGCTCCCTGGCCGGCTGGTTCTTGGCCCCGCACTCCAGCCGAGCTCATCAAGGATATCGTCTGCAGTTTCGACGACCTTTGCCCCGTCCTTCAGGAGGGCGTGGGAACCCTTATTACGGCCGCTCAGGACGCTTCCAGGCACGGCCATGACGTCCCGACCCTGTCTGAGGGCGCAGGCCGCCGTAATCAAGGATCCGCTGCTTTCAGAGGCTTCGACCACCACTGTACCCGAAAGAGATCCCACTAATGATGCGATTCCGCAGGGGAAAATTGCCAGGCAGGGGAGCCGAGCCTGGCGATAACTCGCTGATTAGTAAGCCTTTACAAGCTATCTTAAGGCTGAGCTTCTGATGCTCGGCCGGATAGACCCTGTCGAGCCCCGACCCCAGGACCGCTATTGTTTCCCCTCCGGCCTCCAGGCAGCCCTCATGGGCGGAGGAATCGACGCCACGGGCCAGGCCGCTGACCACCACCACGCCCCGCTGGGCGAGGTCACCAGCCAGGCGCCTGGCCACCTGGAGCGCGTACGGGGTGGCCGCCCGCGATCCAACGACCGCCACCGCCGGACGTGTGAGGGTGTCGGCAGTCCCCCTGATCCATAAGACAGGCGGGGGGTCCGGAACACAGGCGAGCAACGGGGGGTAGCGGTCCTCGAACAAGGCGATCGGCTCCAAATCGTTCGCCGAAGCGGCGACTAGTGCCGATCGGGCCAACTCGACGGCCTCCGCCGCGATTCGCCGGTGGTCCTCCGGAGCAACACGGAGGGCCTCGAGCATCAAGTCCAGGGTGACGGTATGCCCGGCTTGCCTCAACTCCTGATGAACGACGGCCACCTTCAGCCGCGAGACTGGCAGGAGGGAGATGGCAACGGCGGTCAGAAGATCCATGGAATCCTTCCCCGGCGCCGCCGCGACCTTCCACAAACTTGAAAGGGCCGAACCGGCATGCTGCGCGACGCGGCATGCGGCCCGACCCTTGTCCGGATTATAGGAGCCCGGGTCTCCGCTCGCAATGCTGCTGTTACGCAAACCGGGGGGCGAGTTTCGGAATACGGACCCCGATAACGCACAAAACCGTCGCCCGATTGGCGAGAGCCGTGGTACGTCCATTGCTCGACCCACCCAAGCCGCAAACTGGCCCGAAACATGTTGCGGCGGGTAGGGCGCGTGACTATAGTGAACCCACCACCCATGCTGCTCCGAGTACTTGTGCTGCTCGTCGCCGTCGTGGCCTTCGCGAAACCCGCGTCGGCAGACGTTCGCGACGAGGCCAAGTCGCAGGTCGAGTTCGGCATCAAGGTCGCGCAGAGCGGTCTCTGGAAAGAGGCCACCTACTGGTGGGAAAAGGCGACGAAGGTCGATCCGACTTACGCCGAAGCCTGGAACAACCTCGCCATCGGCTACGAGCACGAGGGACGCTTCGAAGACGCCGACAAGGCGTATCAGGAAGCGCTGAAGCTTTCGCCGAAGAACGTCGCCATCCGACAGAACTACGATCTCTTCAAAGAAATCAATGAGCGCACGAAGCGCCGCCGCGATCGCTAGCCTCGCGCTCCTGCTCGGGAGCGCGGCGTGCACGAACTTCTACGAGGTGCCGATCGAGACGCCGATCCAGGCGAAGCTCGACGTCGCGGCGTTCCGGCGAGTACTCGTGGCAGGTTTCATCTCGGGCGGCACTGACGACGTCGATGCGAACCTCGAGACCGTGCGCCTGCTGCGCAGCCAGTTGCGGAGCAAGACCACTCTCCGCGTGATCGAGGCGGAAGTGCTGCCGCTCGTCGAGCTCGCGAACGAGCAGGCCGCGAAGAGCGGCGAACCGCTCGCAGCGGTCGCCGACCTCCCCGCCGGCCGGCGGCACCGTGGATGAAACCACGAAGAAGCCGCAGGCGCCCGCGGAAGGCGCCATCCGCTCGCGCAAGGATCTCGAGAAGTACGAGCGGATCTTCGCCGACGCTGCGTTCTGGAAGAAGATCGGCGAAGAGTACGAGATGCCGTTGATCGTCACGGGGACGATCATGTTCACGCCGCAACAGACGTCCGGATTCGTGCCCGTGAACCGCGAGGTCTACGACAACCTGGGGCGCCGCTCGGTCATCCAGCAGCGCGTCTACCAGGAGCGCAAAGGGTTCATCCTCGAGCCGAAGTTCGTGTTCATCGACGGACGGACCGGCGCGACGCTGCACTCGGAAACCTACCGCCGCGAGATCCTGCACGCCACCCAACAGACCGTGCCCGCGCTGGCCACGTATTTCGAGCTCATGGACCAGCTGATCCCCGATTTCCTGGGAGCCCTGAGCACCCAGAAGATCCGTGGGATGCGCATATTGCTGAAGTAACGGCCGAGCGACCTTTTCGCACCCGAGCACCCAGCACCACTAGCACCCAGCACCTTGCCCGTGTTACCCTAATACCTTTGCACAGAGCTATTAAGGCCGCCCTGTACGGGTGGGTCTGAGGAGTAGGGACGTGTTCGCAATCATTCAGAGCGGTGGGCATCAGGTGAAAGTGTCCCCAGGGGCCGTGGTGGAAGTCGATCGAATCGACGCCGAACCGGGCACCGAGGTGACCATCGACCAGATCCTGTTCCTCGAAAAGGACGGCGGAGAAATGCTCGCCGGCGCGCCGTTTGTGGCCAACGCGAAGGTCACCGGCGTGGTCGACGGCGAGGCGCGCGGCCCCAAGATCCGCGTGTTCAAGAAGAAGCGCCGCAAGGGTTTCCGCAAGACGACCGGGCACCGCAGCACGTACACGCGGATCCGCATCACCGGTATCGAGGTCTAGACAGCCATGGCAACAAAGAAGGGTCAGGGATCATCCCGTAACGGCCGCGACAGCAATTCGCAGCGGCTGGGCGTCAAGCGTCACGACGGCAACCTGGTAACCGGTGGCTCGATTCTCGTCCGCCAGCGCGGTCGCAGATTCCGGCCGGGCTTGAACGTCGGCCTCGGCAAGGACGACACGCTGTTTGCAAAGGTCACCGGACGCGTCAAGTTCGCCGACCATGGCGCGCACGGCCGCACGATCAGCATCGTTCCTGCTGACGCTGAATAAACCTGCGCTCGTCTAGATGTTCGTAGACGAGGTAGAGATCCACGTTGCGGCCGGCCACGGTGGCCGCGGTGCCATGAGCTTCCGCCGCGAGAAGTTCATCCCGCGCGGCGGCCCCAACGGCGGCGACGGCGGGCCCGGCGGCTCGATCTACTTCGTCGCGAACTCCAACCTGAACACGCTCCTCAATTTCCGTTTCCAGAAGAAGTTCGAGGCGGGCCGCGGCGGCCACGGCGAAGGCTCCAACCGCACCGGCAAGAACGGCACCGACATCGAGCTCGAAGTGCCGGTGGGCACCGTCGTCTACGAACGCAGCGGCGACGACTACGTCCAGGTCATCGACCTCACCCTCGAAGGGGAGCGGGTGCTCATCGCCAAGGGGGGCCTCGGCGGTCACGGCAACGCCTACTTCACCAGCCCGACCAACCGCGCACCGCGCAAGACGCAGCCCGGGTTACCCGGTGAAGAAAAAGACCTGCGGCTGCACTTGAAACTGCTCGCCGACGTCGGCCTGGTGGGTTTTCCGAACGCCGGCAAGTCCACGTTGATCTCGCGAATCTCGGCCGCGAAACCGAAGATTGCCGATTATCCCTTCACGACATTGACGCCGAATCTCGGCGTCGTCGGTCTCTCGGGTGAGCGCACCTTTGTGGCCGCGGACGTTCCAGGTTTGATCGAAGGGGCCCATACCGGCCATGGCCTCGGCACACGGTTCCTGAGCCACCTCGAACGCACGAAGGTCCTCGTGCACCTGGTGGACGTCTCGTCGGGCAGCGGCCGGGATCCGGTCGAGGACTTCGAGGTGATCGCGCGCGAGCTCGAGCTGTTTCCCGGACGCGATGCGACCGGCGAGCGCCTGGCGGAGAAGCCGGTGATCGTGGCCGCCAACAAGATCGACGCGCTCGACGATCCGTCGCGGCTCGACCGGCTGCGGGCGCATTTGCAGCCCAAAGGCATTCCGCTCTACGCTGTTTCCGCAGCGACGGGAGACGGGCTCACGCCGCTCCTCGAAGCCGTGTGGCGCGAAGTCGCGGCGGCGCGTGAAAGGACCTCGGCGATCGCCATGAATGCAGCCGCGGGCGGCGATCCCGACGCGGAATGAACGAGGCGGCTCGCATCGGCATCCTCGGGGGGACGCTCGACCCGATCCACTTCGGTCACCTCGACACGGCCCTGGCCGCCCGTGAAGCGCTGGCGCTGGACCGCGTGGTCATCATTCCTTCTCGCATTCCTCCGCATCGCGCGCAGCAGCCGCTGGCCTCTGCCTACCACCGGTTCGCGATGGCGGCGCTCGCCGTGAACGGGGTTGAAGGCTTATCGGTGAGTGACGTCGAGCTGCGCTCGCCGGGGCCCTCGTACACCGCGGACACGCTCATCCACTACTGCGAAGGCCTGGGACTCGCCGCATCGCAGATTTTTTTCATCACCGGCGCCGATGCGTTCGCAGATATTGAAACGTGGAGCCGGTATCCGGAGGTTCTCGACCTCGCGCACTTCGTGGCCGTGTCGCGGCCGGGCGCACCCGTGGGCGCGCTGCGTCACCAGTTGCCGGACTTGAAAGACCGGATGCGCCTGCCGAGACGCCGCTCCGACTTGACCGTGCACGGCTCGCACACCTCGATTTTCCTCGTGGATGCACCCACGTCCGATGTGTCCTCGACGGAAATCCGCCGGCGCCTGTCAGCCGCGGAAGCGCTCGCCGGGCTCGTTCCAGAGACCGTCGAGCGGCACATTCATCAACACGGCCTCTATCAGCAACTGCGCACTTCTTCGGGGGCGGATCACTTGCATGGCGAAAGCTGAGAGAAAGAAAGCAGCGGACAAACCAAAGGTCGAGAGAAAGAAGAAGCTCCCGGCGGACGTGTCGAAGGCGGTGCGCGCCGCGCTCGACAAGAAAGCCGGAGACGTCGTGGTGCTCGACCTTCGCAATACGCCCGCGTTCACGGACTTCTTCATCCTGTGTTCAGGCACCAGCCAGCGACAGGTCAAGGCGATCGCCGATGCCGTGGAGGACGCGCTCCGCGCCGCGAAGGTGCGTCCGGCCCACGTCGAGGGCTACGACCGCGCCGACTGGATCCTGATGGACTTCTTCAGCTTCATCGTCCACGTCTTCACGCCGCAGACCCGCGCCTTTTACGCGCTCGAGCGGCTCTGGGGAGACGCCGAGAAGATCGAAGTCTCCGACGAAGGTCCAAAGTAGGCCGGGTCTTTAGACCCGGCAATCGGCCATGATCGTCGACGCGATCATGGCGCTCGTCCTCGCTCCCTGCTGCGCGGCGTGCGACGAACCCCTCGAGCGGCCGACACTCGGCTGCGTCTGCCCTTCCTGCTGGGCGTCCGTCCGCTCCCTCACCGAACCGTTGTGCGACACCTGCGGCGACGCGCTGGGCACCTGGAGGAGGGCGGGCGCGGACACGCGCCAGTGTCCCCGCTGCCGGCGGCTGCCGCGAGTGATCGCGCGGGGACGGGCGATCGCCGCGTACGACGGGCGGTTGCGCGACATCCTGCACGCGCTGAAGTACAACAGCCGGCGGTCCCTCGCAACACCGCTCGCCACCCGGATGGCGGCGGCGGCGCCTGAGATCCTGGAGGGAGCGGACTTCGTGGTGCCCGTGCCATTGCACTTCCTACGGCACTATCGTCGCGGTTTCAATCAGGCGGAAGACCTGGCGAAGCGTCTGCCGGTGCCGATGCTGCGCGCCCTGCGCCGCACGCGCCGCACCGCCACGCAGACCGAATTGCCCGAGGCGCAGCGTCATCGCAACGTGCGGGATGCCTTCGCGGTCCGCTGGCGCGCGCGAGGAGCCATCGTCGCGAAAACCCTCGTGTTGGTGGACGACGTGAGTACAACCGGCGCAACGCTGGACGCGTGCGCGAGAGCGTTGATGGAGTCGGGCGCGAAAGAGATCCGTGCGCTTACGGCTGCTCGAGCCGTGTCGCGACGGCGGTGAGAACATCGGCCGAGACCTCGCCCTTCGGCCGTTCGCCGTTCAATCGAATCCACCCTGATTGTTCGCTCTGGCGCCGGTAGCTGTCTCTGACGCGCGACAGCAACGCCAGGTCGCGCTCGTAGCGGTCCCGTCCCGAAGCTTTGCGCTGGACCGCGGTCTCTGGCGCGATGTCGAGGACGATCGTGAGATCGGGCTTCGGCAGAAACCGCTGGATCTCGGCGAGCCAGGCCGCGTCCAGGCCCTGGGCTTCGCCGTAGGCAATGCTCGACGCCAGGTAGCGGTCGCAGACGATGACCGCCCCCTGGGCGAGCAGCGATTCCATCGCCCCACGATGCTCGTAGCGGTTGGCGACGTACAGCAACTGCATCGTATCCGCGGGATAGTCGCGTTCGCCGTGCAACGCGCGCGAGATCTCGCTCCCGATAGCGGTCGTGTAGTCGGGGAAGGAGAGCAGTCGGCAGTCGCGGCCGCGCGAGCTGAAATAGTCACGCAGCGATTCGGCCTGTGTCTGTTTGCCGCTTTGGTCGAGCCCTTCGAAGGCGATCAGGAGCCCGCGCATCAGGCCTCGAGCGCGAGCAGGTCGTCGATCGTCTGGCGACGGCGAATGACACGCATTTTGCCGTCTTCGACCAGCACTTCCGGGGACAGTCCGCGCCGATTGTAGTTGGAGGCCATGACCGCCGCGTACGCGCCGGTATCGCGGATCGCAAAGAGGTCACCGGCCTCCGGACGACGCAGCGTGCGGTCCTTGCCGACGGTGTCGCTGGTTTCGCAAAGCGGGCCAACCACGTCACAGAGAATTTCCGCCCCGCGGCCCTCTTCGACTGGTTCGACGCGATGGTACGCGTCGTAAAGCATGGGCCGAATCAGCTCGGTCATCCCGGCGTCGAGGATGACGAACAGTTTTCCGCCCGGTTGCTCCTTCACGTCCACCACCCGCGATAAAAGGACACCGGCGGGGGCCACGATATTGCGCCCGGGCTCGAGCACGAGATGAAGCCCAGAATCCTGTACGACCGGCAGCAACGCGTCAGCGTATTCGCGGGCCGTGGGCACGGGAGAACCGTCGTAAGAAACCCCGAGGCCGCCCCCGAGGTCGATGTGCTCGATGGGGACGCCTTGCGAGCGAAACTCGCGGGCGAGCGCCACGACGGCCTCGCCCGCCTTGCGCAATGGCTCGAGGTTGGTGATCTGGGAACCGACGTGGATGTGGAGCCCGACGATCTCGACCCCCTTCGCCCCGGCAAATCGGCGACACAACGCCCGCGCGGCATCGACTGGCATCCCGAACTTGTTGGACTTGAGTCCGGTGGAGATATGCGGATGGCTCTGCGCATCGATGTCGGGATTGAGTCGGAGCGCGATCCGCGTGCGCTGGTCACGAGCGGTCGCGATCCTGTCGATCCGCTCGACCTCCCCTTCCGATTCGGCGTTGATGCTCAGCACCCCGAGGTCGATCGCCTGCGCCAGCTCCGCCTCGGTCTTCCCCACTCCGGTGAAAACGATCTGCTCCGGGATGAAACCGGCACGCAACGCCACGTCGATTTCGCCGCCTGAGTTCGCATCGGCATTGGCGCCCAGCGAACGCAGCAGCCGGGCGATGGCCAGCGTCGAGTTCGCCTTGAGCGCGTAATGCAGGGAGTGCGGATACGAGGCAAAGGCGCCATCGACGGCGCGGTAACGCTCGGCAATGATGGCCGCGCTATAAACGTAAACGGGTGTGCCTTCGGCCGACGCGATCGTCGAGAGCGGCACGCCGTCGCAGGTAAGGGTGCCCTGTTGTCGAGAGAATCCTGTCACGGTGAAAGCCCATCTTAACAAGTTTGATATGATTCCCGAGGTTTCCCGCACGAATGCCGCATGTCAGTTGATGTCCGCCCGGCGCAGCCCCTGACGCCCGACAGCCTCATCGAGCAGTGTCTCGCCGGCGATCAGGTCGCGTGGGAGACGATCGTCAAGCAGAACTGGCGCAAGGTCTTCAACGTTGCCTACAAGTTCGTCGGGAAGCACGAGGAAGCGGAAGACCTCACGCAGGACATTTTCCTGAAGATCTTCAAGGCGCTGGCGACCTTCGACCGTCGTGCGAACTTCCAGACCTGGATCGTCAGCATCAGCCGCAACCTCTGCATCGACCACTACCGCAGCGTCAGGAAAGAACGGCAGACGATCGCCAGGGAAGTCGATACCAACGATCTGCAACCGGCCTCCAGCGACCGCACGCCGTACGCCGCCGCGGAACACCAGGATCTGCGCGAAACGTTGCGGCAGGCGTTGCACGTGCTTCCCCCGACGCTTCGCACGGCCGTCGTGCTGCGCGACCTCCAGGAGCTTTCCTACCAGGAGATTGCGGAGCGGCTGGAACTTCCCGAGGGAACGGTGAAGTCACGCATCAATCGCGGGCGCTTGGAGCTGGCGCGACAGATCAAGCGCATGCAGGACAAACAACCGGTCACACGGCGTCGGCGCGGAGCTCCCGCGCGGCCGCGCAGCCGGCGTTCCGGAGCGACCGAATGAATCTGACAACTGAACACACTAACGGGGTCGCCATCGTGCGCGTCGGGGAATCGCGGCTCATGTACCCGCTGCTCTCCGAATTCGCCAACGTCGTGACGCAGATGATCGCCGCGGGCGAGCGCAAGGTGCTGGTCGACCTCAGCGCCGTCGGCTACGTCGACAGCGCGACCATCGGGTGCCTGATGGACCTCTATCGCCAGGCGTCCGCCGCCGGGGGCGCGCTGAAACTGGCCGGCGTGCAGAAGCGCGTCGAGACGATGCTGACGATGACAGGCGCGCAGAATTTCATCGAGGTACACCCCGATGAGCCCAGCGCCGTCAAAAGCTTCGGAGCGTAAGGCCATGCGCACGATCAAATTGACGACCGGCGCCAAAGTCGAGATGGACGGCGACCTGCTCGCCGTCATCGAAACCTTGTATCGGGAGTTGACCGCCCGCCGGGAACTGGAACGCTCCTTCGAGGACACCGTGCGCGAGATCCAGGGCGTTATCGACCAGATGACCGACGAGGAGCGCAAGCTGTACCTGCAGGAGAGCCTCTTCCTGAACTTCGTGTCCTACGAGAACGAGCGGCTCTCGGCGTACATGAAGAAATTGACCAAACGGGCGTAGTCACCGATTGGGTCAAGGGATAAGGGATAAGGGATAAGGGAAAAAGAACAGGCGCCGCGAGGCGCCTGTTTGCGTTTTCAGAGATGGGTCGTTGGGAATTAGTTCGCTAAACGCGCTGCGGCTGGCACCGATTTGCCGATCGGAAGGACCATCTCGCCATCCGCCGGCGCTTCCACCAGCTTCCAGGCATCGCGCTCCTCGAGGATCTTGGCGGCGAACGCGGTGTGCAGGGCGTGTCCGCCGCGGTGCGCGACGAGGTGGCCGACCACCGGGTATCCGACCAGCGCGAGATCGCCGATCACGTCCAGGATCTTGTGTCGCACGAACTCGTCGTCGAAGCGGAGCGCGTTGTTGAGCACGCCCGTTTCCCCGAGGACGATCGCGTTGTCGAGCGAACCGCCGAGCGCGAGACCGCGCTGGCGAAGCATTTCGACTTCCTTCAGGAACCCGAAGGTGCGCGCCGGCGCGATGTCTTCGACGAAGCTCTCTTCGCTGATCTTCATCGTCCGCGACTGGTGGCGCAGAAGAGGATGATCGAAGCTGATGCTGTAGGTGACCTTGAGGTGCTCGGCGGGATAGAGCGCGATCCGCTTGTCGCCCTGCGCGAGGGAAATGGGCCGCAGGACCTTCAGATACCGACGCGGCGACTGGAGCTTCTTCACACCCGCTTCGTTGACGATCAAGTGCACCCACGGCGCGGCGCTGCCGTCCATGATCGGCACTTCGGGTGAATTGAGCTCGACGATCGCGTTATCCACGGCAAGCGCGTTCAGCGCCGCCATGAGGTGCTCGATCGTCTCCACCGACACCGCCTCGCGGGTGAGACCGGTCTGGTAGGACCGCATCGCCCCCAAGGTGCGTCACGGTGGCAGGGATTTCCAGCCCCCCGAGATCGCTGCGCTGGAAACGGATACCGAAATCGGCCGGTGCTGGCTTGAGTGTGAGTGTGACCTTGTTCCCCGAATGGAGGCCGATGCCGGTGCAGGAAACTGTTCGTCGCAGGGTGCGCTGAGCGTGCATATCCCTCTTTAAGCCAAGTCGGGGAACCGCCCCGGACTCAGCAAAGCCCCTGCCACAGACATGAGCGCCTGACGATCAATGGTAAGTAATTGAAAATATTGGATTTGTATTGGAAATCCCCGTGTGCCGACGCCTCGCAGGCATACCGCTTGTGGTTGGGGAACCACAACCCGGCAACGAGAAAGTGTGGCCGTCATACCACAGTGCCTCACGATGCTACGGCCTGTCCTGAGCGGGCAGGCGCCCCCTCGACTCGGCTCGAGGCGGGCAGGATTTCCGAAAGAAAGCGCCCTGTAAACGATTCTCGGCAGCTGGCCACTTCCTCAGGAGTCCCCTTCGCCACAATTTTTCCGCCTCCCTCTCCCCCCTCCGGTCCGAGGTCGATGACGTAGTCGGCCGATTTGATGACGTCGAGGTTGTGCTCGATGATCACCACCGTGTTCCCCTGATCGACAAGCTTGTTCAGGACGTCGAGCAACTTGTGCGTATCGGCGAAGTGAAGTCCGGTCGTCGGTTCATCGAGGATGTAGAGTGTTCGCCCTGTCCCTCGCCGCGAGAGCTCTTTCGAGAGCTTCACGCGCTGGGCCTCGCCACCGCTGAGGGTCGTGGCCGACTGTCCGAGCTCGATGTAGCCGAGGCCCACGTCCTGCAGCGTGCGCAACTTGTTGGCGATCGGCGGAAAGTTCTCCAGCAGCGGCAGCGCCTGGTCCACCGTCAGGTCGAGGACGTCGGCGATCGACTTGCCGCGATACTTGATTTCGAGCGTCTCGCGGTTGTACCGGCGGCCTTTGCACTGCTCGCACGTGACGTACACGTTGGGCAGGAAGTGCATCTCGATCGCGATGACGCCGTCTCCCTGGCACGCTTCGCAACGGCCCCCTTTCACGTTGAAGGAAAAGCGTCCGGGCTTGAAGCCGCGCGCTTTCGACTCCGGCAGCATCGCGAACAGGTCGCGGATAAACGTGAAGAGGCCCGTGTAGGTCGCGGGGTTCGATCGCGGCGTACGTCCGATCGGCGACTGGTCGATCTGGATCACCTTGTCGAGCTGCTCGATGCCCTCGATCGCCGCGTGGGCACCCGGTTCGTCCGCCGCGCGGTAGAAGGTGCGCGCCAGCGCCCGGTACAGGATCTCGTTCACCAGCGTCGATTTCCCCGAACCGCTGACCCCGGTGACGGTCACCAGCACTCCGAGAGGGACGGCGATGTCAACGTCCTTGAGGTTGTTCTCACGCGCGCCGCGGATCACGATCTCACCGTGGGTCAGAGGGCGCCGCGTCTGCGGCGTCGCGATGGACTGCTCTCCGCGCAGGTAGGCGCCGGTCAACGAGCCGTGACCGTTCTCGAGCAGCCCTGACGGCGGCCCCTGGAAGATCAACTGCCCGCCGTGCTCTCCCGCGCCGGGACCGAGGTCGACCACGTAATCGGCCGTACGAATCGTCTCTTCATCGTGCTCGACGACCAGCACGGTGTTCCCGAGATCGCGCAGCCTGCCGAGCGTGGCGAGCAGCGCGCGGTTGTCCCGCTGGTGCAGCCCGATCGACGGTTCGTCGAGCACGTACAGCACGCCGGTCAGGTTCGACCCGATCTGCGTGGCCAGGCGGATGCGCTGCCCCTCGCCACCCGACAGCGTCGCGGCGCTCCGCGCAAGCGTGAGGTACCCAACACCGACATCGTCGAGGAAATGCAGCCGATCGCGGATCTCGCGAAGGATCCGGCTGGCGATCAACGCTTCGCGGTCCGAGAGCTCCACCTCGTCGAAGATCCGAACCGCTTCACTGATCGGCAGGTTGACGTACTCGGAGATCGTCCGCCCCTTGACGCGAACGGCCCGGCTCTGTGCCTTCAACCGCTCACCGGCGCAGGTCGGGCACGGACGCAGCGACCGATAGGGCTCGAGGTTTTCCTGATCCAGCCAGGTCCCCTCTTCATACCGGCGGCGAAGATTCGGGATCAGCCCCTCGAAGCCGGCGCCGAACGGATCCTTTTCGGCGGCCGCCGACTTCCGGCGCGCGCCTTCTTCGGCTCGCTTGGCTCCACCGGCGCCGAAGAAGATCAGGTCGCGAAGCTTTCTCGGCAATCGCCGGAACGGCAACGCGAGGTCGATGCCGAACGTGCGGCTCAGCGTGGCCAGCGCCTCGCGTACGAGTTTGCGGTCCCCCTTCGCCCACGGGGCGATCGCGCCGCTGGAGAGGGATAGCGACTCGTCGGGGACGAGGCGCCCGGGATCGAAGTCGTAGACCGCGCCCAGGCCCTGGCAATCGGGGCAGGCGCCATGCGGCGAGTTGAACGAGAAGGCGCGGGGCGTCATCTCGGGCATGCTGACGCCGCAGAACGTGCACGCCAGGCGCCTCGAAAACAGCCGGTCTCCGCCGTCGAGCGTGTTGATTACGACGATGTCGTCGGCGAGATTCAGGGCGATTTCGACCGACTCGGTGAGGCGGCGCTCGATCCCGGGCTTGAGGATCAGCCGGTCCACGACGACCTCAATGGTGTGGTTGCGGCGGCGATCCAGCTTCAGATCGTCGTCGAGGGACTTGAGATGCCCGTCCACCCGGACTTTCGTGAAGCCGCGCGCCCGCAGCGCCTGGAGCTCCTTCTTGAACTCCCCTTTCCGCCCGCGCACGATCGGCGCCAACACGTTCACGCGCTCTTCGTTGGGCGAGAGCATGACCATGTCGATGATCCGCTCGAGCGACTGCGACGCGATCTCGCGGCCGCACAGGTGGCAGTGCGGTACGCCAATGTTGGCAAAGAGCAGGCGCAGGTAGTCGTAGATCTCGGTGACCGTCCCGACCGTCGACCGCGGATTCGAGCCCGTCGTCTTCTGCTCGATGGCGATCGCCGGCGACAACCCGTCGATGAGATCGACATCGGGCTTTTCCATCTGCTCGAGGAACTGGCGCGCGTAGGACGACAGCGACTCGACGTACCGGCGCTGTCCCTCGGCGTAGATGGTGTCGAAGGCGAGCGACGACTTGCCCGAGCCTGACAGGCCTGTCAGGACGACGAGCTTGTCGCGCGGGATATCGACGTCAATGTTTTTGAGATTGTGGACGCGGGCCCCTCGGACCGCGATCCAGTCGTGCGCCATACGGTGTTACTGACTGGCGGGGTGCAGTGCCCCTATGTCGAAAAATTTCGCGAAACTCAAAACAACAATTTTAGCACCTGGAGGCGCACTTATAGATGGGCTTAGAAGGGAAAGATAGGGCGCCCGTCAGGCGCGCCGTCTCAAGTGGCTCTTGCGGTAGCCGTAGAGGAAATAGAGCGCCAGGCCGGCCAACAGCCAGAGTCCGAACCGTTCCCACGCGTGGGGAGGCAACCCGATCATGACGTAGACACAGGCCGCGGCACCCAACGGCGCCACGCCCCAGACGAACGGAACGCGGAAGGGGCGTGGGCGGTCGGGATCCTTGTAGCGCAGCACCAGGACCCCGATGCAGACGATGGCGAACGCGAACAGCGTCCCGATGTTCGTCAGGTCGTAGATCTCGTTCTCGTCGGCCACCAGGGCGCCGCCCGCGACCACGAGGCCGGTAATGACGGTGGTGACGTGGGGCGTGCGGTACTTGGGGTGGATCTTCGACGCCCACCGCGGAAGCAGTCCGTCGCGCGCCATCGCCAGGAAGATCCGCGGCTGGCCGTACTGGAACACGAGCAGGACGGCCGATAGCGAGACGACGGCGCCGAAGGCGACGAACCAACTGGCGATCGGCAGGCCCGCCAGCTCCAGGGCGCGCGCCAGCGGATCGGCGGCGCGCAATTGCGTGTAGGGCACGATCCCGGTGGCCACGATCCCGACGATCACGTAGATGAGCGTGCAGATCGCGAGACCCGTGAGGATCCCGATTGGCATGTTGCGCTGCGGATTCTTCGTTTCTTCCGCCGCGGTCGAAATCGCGTCGAAGCCGATGTACGCGAAGAACACGATGGCGGCGCCCTGATGGATGCCGCGCCAGCCGTTGGGCGCGAAGGGCGTGTAGTTGGCGGTGTCGATGTGCATCGCCCCGAGCCCAACGAAGAGCCCAAGCACGAGCAGCTTCACCACCACCATCACGTTATTGGCACGCGCGCTTTCGCGAACACCGATGTAGAGCAGCCAGGTAATCGCCAGCACGATGAGCGCTGCCGGGATGTTGAGAAGGATTGGCACGCCCGCAATGACGCGGCGCGGTCTCCAGCAGTCCGTGGACGGCCGGGTTGGAGCTCAGAAGTGCGGTGCGGTAGCCGTGCGTGAGCCAGTCGGGCAGACTGATCCCGAAGCCGGAGAGGAGTGACGTGAAGTAACCGCTCCACGCGATCGCGACCGCGATATTTCCGACGGCGTACTCGAGGATGAGGTCCCAACCGATGATCCAGGCAATCAGCTCGCCGAGCGTCGCGTACGAGTACGCGTACGCGCTCCCGGCTTGCGGAATCATCGACGCCAGCTCCGCGTAGCAGAGACCGGCGAGCGCGCACACGAACCCAAGCAGGATGAAGGAGAGGACGAGCGCCGGCCCGGCGCCGTAGCGAACAACCTCCCCGTTGGGAAGCACTTCACCGGCAGCGGCGGTGCCGATGGACGAGAAGATGCCGGCCCCGATGACGGCGCCGATCGCCAGCATGATCAGGTCGCCGGCGCCGAGCACGCGCTTCAACGTCTGCCCACTCTCCGGCAGCAGCTCGGAGATGGGTTTTCGTGTGAACAGTTGCGTCATGAGCGGCTGAAGGGTAACAGCCCGCGGATGCCGGCGTCTAGCCGATACACCGTATCGGCGTTCGCGAGCGCGAGCGTCCCTTCGCCATCGAACGCGAGACCGACCAGACCGCCCGCGATCACCAGTTGTTCCAGTTCGCGCGTCTGAGGATCGACGCGATACAGTCCGCCTCCGCCGGCCAGTGCATCGACGACATAGAGCCTTCCTTCATCGTCGAACGCAATCCCCTGCGGACGGCCGAACCCTTCGCAATAGTCCTCGACGGTACCGTCGGTGTCGATGCGGTAGACGCCGTCGCGCGTTGACAGCGTCGGCCCGGTCACGAAGAGCGATCCATCAGGGCCGAACGCCAGGTGGAAGGCCGCCACACTCCCGGGCAGAGAAGCAAAGGTGGTCGCTCGCCCGTCGACGACGCGCAGAATCGAACCCGAACGGTCGCCGACAAACAGCGTGCCCTCGCGGTCGAATGCAATGCCGCACGCGACCCCCAACTCCGAAGCCACCACGTCCACCGACCCGTCAGCCGCCACGCGGTAGACGGTGCCGTCGAATCGGCTCGAGACGTGGAGCTGGCCATTCGCGTCGAAGGCCAGCGAGGTCGGGTTGGGAATACCGTTGACGAACGGGGCGCGGGAACCGTCGCGCCGCACGACGAAGATCGAGACCGGCGTCTGCTGGCCGCGAGAACCGCTGAACGTGACGTAGAGATTCCCGTCGCGATCGAAGACTGGGTTGTCCACCTGGTGCAGCCCTGTCGCGAGCGGCGCGCCGACCTGCACGTACGCGGTTTCACCCGGTGCACTGTCGATGCGCACGGGTGTTCGGCCGCCGTCGAGGCCAGGTGGAACGATGATCGTCAGGGACTGCGACGAAGCTGCGGCGAGCCGCGCCGGCGTGCCGCCAATGCGGACGTCGGGGAGGGGCTCGACGGTGAAACCGCTGCCGGTGATGGACAGGCGTCCGCCTTCGACGGCCCACAACGGGCGAACACCCGTAATACGGGACGCAGTGGCTGAAGTCATGAATCGCGTGAAAAAGGGAGTGGAAATCAGGAAGGCCGGACGAGCGCGATGTCAGCTCTCGTCGAGTTCCATGTTCCAGTAGAAGTAGTCACGCCACCCTTCAGGAGCGTTCTTCAGCCCCACCGTGATCCGGATCGCCGGCGCCTTGTCCGGCCGCCTGGGCGGCCGTATCAGGTGCATGCGGGCTTCGGCCGGTGTCCGGCCCCCCTTCCGGCGGTTGCAGGTGACGCAACACGTGACGATGTTCTCCCAATCTTTCCGGCCGCCCTGGGCGACCGGCACTACATGATCGAACGTCAAATCCATCGTGGGAAAGACCTTCCCACAATACTGACAGGAATGATCGTCCCGGGCGTAGATATTGGCCCGGGAGAACGGCACGTAGTCGATGTTGCGCTTGATCTTGATGTAGCGTAGCAGGCGGATCACCGACGGCAGCTTGAAGCTGAACGAGGGGGATCGAACTTCGCGATCGTACGAAGAAATGACCTCGACCTTCCCCTGGCACCAAAGCGTGATCGCCTTCTGCCAGTGGACGACCTTGAGGGGCTCGTACGTGGCGTTGAGAAGCAGTGTCTGCTCCATAAAGCCTGAGTTATTCTAGCCGATAATCCGCCGTAAACCCATGCGTGTCCTACTAATAGTGGTGCTTGCCGTACTCGCGACCGGATGCGCAACCGGGGCAACTCCCAAGCCTTTCCCCCGGCCCGCTACCCGTCCTGAGACCCCGCCAGAGGCCCTCCCGAACGGCGGGGTGACCCCCACCGGTACGCCACCCGTGCGAACCGGCGGGTACGAAATCAGCGGCACCGCGCTCTCGCTCCGAGGCACCCCGTACCGCAACGGGGGGGCCGACACGAAGGGCTTCGACTGCAGCGGCTTCGTCTGGTACGTCTTCGGTCGCCACGGGATCGTGCTGGGGAGAACGGTTGCCGAACAGGTCCCGTGCCGGCGGCGACGTGGCCCCTTCGGACCTTCAGGAAGGAGACCTCGTGTTCTTCAGTACGACGACGCCCGGCGCGACACACGTGGGGATCGTGGTCGGGGGCGATTCCTTCATCCACGCGCCTGCCTCGACCGGCGTGGTGCGCGTGGAGAACCTGAGCTCGTCGTACTGGGCGCCGCGCTTCGTCGGCGCGCGCCGCGTTACGCCGTAGCGGAAGCGACCGAGGTCGCCGCCATCATCGGCGAATCGAATTCCAGGATTCCAGACTGCCGTCGCCGCAGCGGGCACGATCGTGTTCCCGTGAACTCGCGTAGGTAGAGGTCCGCTTCGGTGTAGACGTCCGGCTGGTTCACCGCCTTCAACGGCTCCACGCGCACGCACGGATCGGCAGGCGGCAGATCCACCGTCTGCATGTAGCGTTGCGGGAACGACGGGAAATTGCTGAACGTCGTCCCAATGACGGACCCGTAGTGCGTGGCGAGACCTTCGAAGTCGTAGCGCAGGAATTCGTAGAGCGCGGGTTCTGGATCGCCGGCGAGGTAGTCCTGCACCATCTCGGCAACGTCCTCGTAGAACGTCGCGCCGTGCGTTCGTGTCGCACGCGTCCCGTCCGCGCGCTGCAGTGAACGAATACCGGTGGCAAGAGGATCGATGTGATAGAGCTCGTGCACGATCGTGTCGAGTTTCGCCAGCCAGGGTTCGCGGCCAGGATACAGATCGGCCTTTCGCGAACGCGTGAGTGTCTGATCGCAGAAGCGCGGCAGTACAAATGAGATCAAGTACTTGATCTGCTTCGCGCCGACACGCACCGTCGGGGATTTCGTCACGAACCACGGAGAACGACGAGTCAGCGCACCCGTTTCGCGATCGCGCCAGAAGAAATAGCCGGGCTCGGTCTCGGGCAAGGTGAGGCAATGGCAGGTAGCGAACGCTCCCTCGGCATCCGAGCGACCGAACCGACCGAACACAATCACTTCGCCAACATCGATGAAAGACAGTCGCGGCGTACGCGCGACAACGTCTCTCATCAGAAGCGCAATGCGCTCTGTGTAGTTGATCATGCGAACACACGCCGATCCGAGACCAAGGGCGGCTCGAACCGCGTCCTAGTCGCTTCAGGGGGAGCTTTAATGCTGAAACGTTTTGTGAGGATAGAGACTTATTGAGGGTGAGTCAAGGTGAACAGCAAAGAAATAGTCGGCGTTTTATTGGACTTTTTCTTTATTCTCCAGGTCCCCCGCCGCCGCCAGGTTTTTTCGGCGGCGGCACCACCTGCCCCGGTAACAAAACTGGTATTCCCTCGGGTGGCGGCAGAGTTGGCACGGGAACAATCGGCTCCCCCGTCTCCGTCGCGGCCGCCGGAGGCGGTGGTGTCGGTGCGGACACAATGATCGGTGGCGGCTCCACCGCGCCCATCCGCCGCATCACCATTTGCTGCCGGCGCCGAAGCCGCGCGGTCGGGTTCCCGGGGTTCATGACACGGGGATTGGCGATGGCCGCGGCGAGCAGTGCGCTCTCTGACTCGGACAGTCCCGCGGCGGACTTTCCAAAATAGGTACGCGCTGCGGCCTCCGCTCCGTAGATCCCGTCACCCCATTCGATGACGTTCAGATAGAGCTCGAGGATCCGCTGCTTTGAAAGCTCCGACTCGAGCCGTCGCGCAATCAACAACTCGCGTACCTTGCGCAGACGGATTCTTCGATGGTGACAGGTAGAGGTTCTTCGCGAGTTGCTGGGTGATCGTGCTCGCGCCACGCGCGAACTCCCGCCGCTCGAGATTCACCTCCATCGATTCCTTGATCTGCTGGTAGTCGAGCCCGTCGTGCGACCAGAACGCCGCGTCTTCGGTCAGCAGCACGGCGCGCACGAGATTCGGCGCCACGCGAGAGTACGGCACCCATCGTTGCACGCGCCGCGGCTTCGCGCCGCGTGCTCTGGCTTCGTGGGCGCGCAGCTCGATAAACGCCGTGGTCTCGGGGTTCGACCGCCTCAACACGCGCACGTCGGGCAGCGTGAGGTAGACGTACGCGGCCGACGCGAACGCGACAGCGGGCAGTGCGAGAAGGATTTTCAGCGCTCTCCGCACACCCGCATTATCTCAGCCTTCGACGACGATGCGGATCCGATCTCCCGGACGCGGTGGCTCGTTGGGCTCGTAGTTGTTCATGATCGCCAGCGTCGCCGGCTTCACCAGGCCGCCCGACCGCTGCGCGATGGACTGCCAATTCTCTCCGGCGCGCACGGTGTAGAGGTCGATCCGGTTCGGGCGAATCGACGAGGCTTCCCGCTGATTCAGCTCCCGGAACGTTCGGATGCTCGACAAGAACTGGTTCTGAACGCCATTGAACTGGCTCGCGGGCGCGAGTCCCGCGAGAAGATAGACTTTCCCGCCGTGGACGATGTGCGCGGCAACGGTGGCGGCGTTACCGAGACCTTCCATGTTCCCCTGGTAGACGCCCAACGTAGGCGTTGAGACCGTTGACGTTCGTGGGCTGGCCCTGCACCTGCCGGAAACCGGCGCTCGCCATGGTGCCCTGCGCGATCTGCTGGATCGATCCGCGCGCGTTCGGCACGAGCTGCAGGATCATGAAGTTCTCGCGATCCGGCGCCTTGGCGATCACCTGGCTGGCGCTGTTCTGGATTTCCCATCCCTGCGGGAACGCGAGCGCCAGACGCAAGTCCGGATGCAGGAACTGGTTGCCACGCACGATGCCGTCACTCGGGCTGTCGCCGAAGATCATCCCGTCGACGTAACGCGAGAGATCCCCTTCGCGGCGAGCGGTCCCCGACGTGCCAACGACGGAGGGGTTTTCCTCGATGAAACGCTGCACCTGCGCGACTCGGTCCGCTGGAGCCGGGTGCGTCGAGAGCCAGTTCGGTACGCCCCGGCGACTGCCGCTGGCTTCGTCGAGCCGCGCGAGCGTCCGCAACATGCCGCCCACCCCCGCCGGATCCCAACCGGTCCTGCCCGTGTACTGCACGCCGAGGCGATCGGCCTGAAGTTCATCGTCCCGTCCGTGCTTGAGAAACATCACACCGAGCGCGGTCTCTGCGAGTCCCTGGAACGGTTGCGCCTCGGGAACAAAGATGCTCAAAAGCGTGAGCCCGATGCCCGCGCTTGTGGCCTTCGTGTATTGCTGCGCCGAATGCCGCGCAGTGACGTGACCGATCTCGTGGCCGAGCACGCCGGCGAGCTGCGTTTCGTCACGCAGAAATGCCAGGATGCCGCGCGTGACATAGATCTTGCCTCCAGGCAGCGCGAACGCATTTACGGCGGGCTCATCGATGACGGTGAAGCTCCAGGGAAGATTTGGGCGTTCGGAGGCACGCGCCAGCCGCATGCCGACATCGCTGACGTAGCGCTGAAGCTCGGTGTTGTTGTAGACACCCATTTCCTGCTTCACTTGCGGGTCCATCTCTTGTCCGAGCTGGACCTCCTGCGCTTCGCTCATCAGCGAGAACTCGCGCTGGCCGGTGGCCGGATTCGTGGCGCAGGCCGAGGCCAGCAGGGCGAGGACGGCAACGACGGCAGCAGCGACATGAGCGCTGAGCGGACAACGCCGGTGACGAGCAGCCATGGTCAAAACTCCTCCGCACGCCTCAACTGGCGCGCTCGGAATCGATGGCTGCAACGGCTGTACCCGCCTACAGCCGGGCTGTTCCGTTTACTTCGTGAGGATCTGCTCGAGTGCGTTGAGGAAATGGCCGACGTTGTCGGACGTCGAGCCAGCGCCCATGAGGCCCACCCGCCAGATTCGTCCCGCGAGCGGCCCGAGCCCCGCGCCGATCTCGATGCTGAAGAGCGACAGCAAGTCGCGGCGCACCTGCGCTTCGTCGACGCCCTCGGGGACGCGAATGGCGTTGAGGGTCCATAGGCGCTCGGATACCGGCGGCAACAACTCGAGCTTCAACGACGCGAGTCCTTCAACCAGCGCGAGATGATTTCCGCGATGGCGCAGGTGTCGCTCCTCGAGCCCTTCTTCTTCAACGACGGCCAACGCTTCGTTCAGCGCCAGGACCAAGGGGGCCGAGATGGTGTGATGGTATTTGCGCCGCAGCCAGTAATCCTCGAGCAGCGAGAGGTCCAGGTAAAAACTGCGACAGGGCACGCGTCGTTCGAGTGCGCGCGGAGAGAACACGAGGGGAGCCAAGCCTGACGGGGCGCCAAGACCCTTCTGCGAACAGCTATACGCGACTGCCGCACCCCACCGCGCGGTCTCGACGGGCATCGCCCCAAGCGAGGTGACGGTGTCAACCACGGCGAGCACGTCGTGCTGTTCCGCGATGCGCGCGATGTCGTCCACGGGGTTGAGCACGCCGGTCGAGGTCTCCGCGTGCACCACACCAAGAAGATCCGGGCGCCGTTTTCGCAGCGCTGCGTCGACCCGTGCAGGATCGCAGGCGCGCCCCCACTCCACGTCGATGCGCTCGACCTCCGCGCCGTAGCGATGGAACATCTGCGCGAGACGGTCGCCGAAATACCCCGTCACGACGACCGTCGCCTTGGCGCCAGGCTTCGTCACGTTGGCGACGGCCGCCTCCATCCCTGAGGTGCCGGTGCCCGAGATGGCGAGCGCAAACGATTCCGGCGTGGCCCGGAACGTCGACGAGAGCCGCTGACGCAGGCGGTCCATCACGTCCATCAGGTAAGGATCGAGGTGGCTCAGGACCGGGGAGGCGAGCGCGTGCATCACGCGCGCACTGACCGGGCTGGGACCGGGACCGAGGAGCAGGCGCTCGGGAACGCTCACAGGAACTCTTCCAGCGGTTTCAAGGTGCTTCGGAGCGACGCGACCGCATCCGCGGAAGCTTCGCAGAGGGGCGCACGTGGAAGGCCCCCGGTGTATCCGGTGATCTGCATCGCCGCTTTCAGGCCGGGTACGCCGTGCCCGGCAGTCACCGCCACCGCAATTGGAATCAGCCGTCGCTGAAGCTCACGGGCGCACGCGTGGTCGCCACGCAGGAACGCCTCCAGCAGCTGCACGCACAGCCGCGGCACGACGCAGGCCGCCGCAAGGATCGCCCCGCGCGCGCCAAGGCACAACGCCGGGTAGAAGCCGGGCGCCGAGCCGGCGAGCACCGAGAAGTCCTGGTCACGCGACGCATCGACATACGCGGCGATCTGAGCGGCGTCGACCGTCGTCTCCTTGATCCCGATGATGTTCGGGTGCATCGCCAGGCGTCCGACGGCGTCCGGGGCAAAGGTCACCCCGGTAACGGCCGGGTAGTTGTAAAGCAGGACCGGCGCCGGCGTGGCGTCTGCCACCGCGGTGTAATGCGCGACGAACGCTTCGGTGGTCATGCGCGGTTTGAAATAGGAGGGTGTTCGCACCAGGACCGCGTCAGCGCCGAGCGCCGCCGCGCGTTTGGACGCGTCGACGGTGGCTTTCGTGCTTTCCCGCCCGGTGCCGGCGAGCAACAGGCGATCCGAAGGAATGGCCTCGCGCGCCGCAGCGATCACGACGTCGGACTCGCGCTCGTCGAGGAGGGGGGCTTCACCGTTTGACCCCAGGGCCACGATGCCGCGCACGCCGCGCTCGAGCCAACGAGAGATGTTTGCGCGAATGCCAGAGGGATCGACCTCGCCCCGCTCGTCGAAGGGCGTGGCCATGGGAGGAAAGACGCCGGAGAGATTCACCCGGGGAGCGTACAAAAAAAACGCCGGAAGCGGAAGCTTCCGGCGTTCGGTGACCTTACCCGGTTAGTTCACGACTGGCCTGGGTCTCGCCTGCGGTTCCGACCATTCGCCGTCGAGGATCGTCCACAGGACCTGATCGAGATACTCACCGTTGCGCAGGAACGACTTGCGAAGCACCCCTTCCTGCACGGCGCCGAGCTTGCGGAGCGCGCCGTTGCCACGGCCGTTCTTGACCGCCGCGCGCGCCTCGAGGCGATGCACGCCGACGGTGTCGAACGCGAAGTTCACGACGAGCCGGGCCCCTTCGATGAAGAGTCCCGTGCCCCAGAACTCCGAGCCCAGCGCGAAGCCCCATTCGGCGGTGCCGAATCCGGGCTCGAGCTGACGGACCTGGAACAACCCGACCGCGTGTTCCATGCCGTTGGGCACGATGCCGAAGCAGATGTAGTTCCCCGCGGCACGTTCGCGGTGGGTCCAGGCGATGAAGCGCTCGAACCCTTCGACGGTCGTGGGCGGCGGCGAGATGAACCTCGCCACTTCCTCCGTGGACAGCATCGCGAGCAGCGAAGGCGCGTCGCTCGGGCGCAATTCACGGAGCGTGAACGTTTCGGCTGAGAGCACCGGCAGCGCCTGCCGCCAGTCGCTCGTCACAACCTGCGAGTGCACGGTTGCGGGGGCCATCATCTCAGTCTCGCGGAATGGCATCTTTTCCATGGTCGTCCCCCTTAGATGCTCAAGCCGAGAGGGTTAGTGATTGGCGCCACCAGCGGCACCGGTTCTTCGGAAACCGGAGGTGTCTCCGGCTCGAGCAGCAGCAGGAAGCTCATCGGGTCAGCGATCAGCACTTCCTCGTTCGACTGATCCCACACGATGGTGTCGACTTCGTCGGCCGTCGCCCAGACGCTCGCGGGAGTGTCTCCGCTCGTGCCCCAGACGACGTTGTCGCCCTCCTGGAAGGTGCCCCAGACCACGTTGTCGCCTTCGTAGTCGAAGGTGCCCCACACCACGTTGAAGCAATCGTCGCCGTCGCACGCCGTGCCCCAGACCACGTTGTCCCCTTCGGACTCGAACGTGCCCCAGACCACGTTGTCGCCATCGTCGTAGGTGCCCCAGACCACGTTGTCACCGTCGGCGGAGGCCGTCCCCCACACAACGTTGTCGCCCTCAGACGCCGTGCCCCAGACCACGTTGTCGCCCTCGTCAAGGGCGGTGCCCCAGACGACGTTCCTGCAGGTCGAGTCACACTCGGTGCCCCAGACCACGTTGTCGCCGTCGGCGTCGTGGGCCGCGCCCCAGAGCGTTCCAACCTCCCAGGCGGTGCCGAACGGGCTGATCGCGCCACGCCCGATCCGGCGGTTGCCCCAAATGATGCTCTTGGACCACGTTCTGTCGGCTGGATACCGCTGGCCGATCCTCGCGTTCGCAAAGTAGCGCGACAGTTCAACCGCACCAAACGCGTTCAGGAACCCGCCGCCCTGGGTCATGTAGTCGACACCAGGCTGTAGTTGCGCCGTGTATTGAAGGATCGCCTTCACGAGGTTCGGCGTAAGAGTCGGATTGGCCTCGAGCATCAGCGCCACCGTTCCGCTCACGACCGGCGCCGCCATGCTGGTGCCGGAAAGCGACAGATACGGCTTCGTGAGGGGGTTGAGCGAGCCCTTCACCAGGCTGAGGAGCCTTCGTGGTGTAAAGAGTGCTATTCGGCGCGCTCAACGAGATGATGCCCGTGCCCGGAGCCACGAGGTCGGGCTTCGCCGCATGATCGATCGCCGTTGGCCCCCTCGAGCTGTACGGGGCTACCACGTCGTCCCTGCGGTTCAACGTGCCTTTGTGGTCGGACGCGCCGACCGTCAGCACCCAGGGGGCGTTGCCAGGCGCGGTGACCGCGCCGTACTGCGCCTTGCCGGTCGAGGAGCGACCCAGGTTGCCGGAGGCCGTCACGACGACGATGCCCGCATCGACCGCCCGCTTGGCCGCGAGCGTGAGCGGATCGTTGTTATACGAGGTCGTGACCGACGCGCCCACAGAAAGGTTGATGACGCGGATGTTGTAGGCCGCGCGGTTGACAATCGCGTACTCGAGTGCCGCGATGACGTCGCTGATGACACCGCGCCCCTGCGCGTCGAGCACCTTCAGGCTCACGATGTGCGCGGACGGCGCGATCCCGGACTTGGTGCCGCGGCTGTCGTAGCCGTTGCCGGAGATGATGCCGGTCACGTGCGTGCCGTGGCCGTTGTCGTCGTACGGCTGGGTCGCACCGTTGACGAAGTCAACGAACTTCGCCACGCGCTGGTTGCCGACCACCCTCACCTTGGAATTCGATCCGCCGTAGGTGAGGTCGTCGTGCCAGTTGGTGAAGCCCGAGTCGACGACGGCGACGCCGACGCCGGCGCCGGTGTAGCCGTACGCAAAGTGCACGGCGCGGGCGCCGGTCACGTTCGCGACGTGGGAGAGCTGGGCCGCGGTCGGGCGGTCGTCGTCAATCCGCACAACCTCGAACAGTTCCCCCAGCTTCTTCAGCTGGCCGTTCGGGAGCTCGACGACCTGGGCGCCGATGATGCGAAGGTCGCGGAGATGCCGTCCTCCAAGCTGCTTCACCTCATCAGTGATGTCGGCGCCGGGCTTCAACGTGACGATCGCGCGCGACCACCCAGTCTTCAGAGCGCGGCCATTCAGCTCGTGATCGAGCTTGCCGTCCTGTGAGCCCGCAGCCGCGGGAACGGATGTGACGGCCATGGCCATGATGACCATCCCCGTGCACATGAACATTCGCCAACGAGACATTTAAGTAAGCCTTTCGTCGCATCAAGGGAGGAACACAAAGTTCCAGGGAGCCCTGTGACGCCTGCGACTGACTGAGCAATTCCGTTGCCGAGCCGCAGGATGCGTTTTGCGTCGATTAAGTGCCGCTACAACAACGAGTTAAGTGCTTGGTACCTAGTTCTAACTATCCCCGGCGCCCAGTGTGCGGTTGTCACGTTCCGGCACACACCTTCACAGCTTTGTTGTTGTTCTCCGAGTTCTGTCGATCGCTCCCCGACAGGCCTCTCCGCGATTACAAAAAACGCTCAATGGATCGAGGGTCGCTGCCAGTCGATATCGACCAGCCCCCACAACACCTGATCGAGGTACTCACCGTTGCGAAGCAACGACCGCCGGAGCACGCCTTCTTGTTCCGCCCCGATCTTCCGGAGCGCGCCATTGGCGCGACCGTTCTTCACCGCGGCGCGCGCCTCGAGACGATGAATGCCGACCGTTCGGAACGAAAAGTCCGTGAGCAGGCTCGCCCCTTCTACAAACACGCCGGTTCCCCAGTAGGGGGAGCCGAGCGCGAACTTCCACTCCGCGGTGGCGAAGTTCGGCTCGATCTGACGAACCTCGAAAATGCCGACGGCGTCTTCCTTGCCGTTGGGCACAACGCCGAAGCAGATACCGCGGCCGGCGACCCGTTCACCGTGGCTCGAAGAAATCAACTGCTCGAACCCTTCAACCGTCGTGGGCAACGGATTGATGAAGCGCGTCACTTCTTCCGTCGAGAGCATGGCGAGCAGCGTCGGTGCGTCGCTCGCGCGAAGTTCGCGGAGGGTGATGGCCTGACCCAGGAGGATCGGAATCTCCGCACGCCACGCGGATTCCTCGGGTGTAATCAGGCGGACGACGGCACCTGATTCGCGAAACGATATTTTTTCCATCTTGGCTTGCGATAAGAATCGCTGCTGCGGCCAGGTGGAGCAATACCCAGAACTGAGTAATTTGCTGAGGAAAAAACGCGATTTCTTACAAAACGGTCAGTACATGAAAATGCCGGAGACCGTGTGGCCTCCGGCATCATGACCGTCGAATAACGAATGCGTCAGTGAACGCGCGCGTGAGGATTCAGACGCGCCGTCTGCCAGTCCGTGTCGAGGATCGTCCACAACACCTGGTCGAGATGTTCGCCGTCGCGCAGGAACGAGCGGCGCAGCAACCCTTCCTGCACCGCGCCGATCTTCAGCAGCGCACCGTTACCGCGCGCGTTCTTCACGGCAGCGCGCGCCTCGAGCCGATGCACTCCAATGACGCGGAACGCAAAGTCCATGACCTGGCGGGCGCCTTCGACGAAGACCCCCGTGCCCCAGTAGGCCGATCCCATCGCGAAACCCCATTCGGCGGTGCCAAAGCTCGGCTCCAACTGTCGCACCTGGAAGAGCCCGATGGCGTGTTCCGCGCCGTGGGGGACGATGCCGAAACAGATGTAGGTGCCCGCTTCACGCTGGCGCTGCGTCCACGCGATGAAACGCTCGAAACCCTCAACCGTGGTGGGTGGCGGCGAAATGAACCGCGCCACTTCTTCGGTCGACAGCATCGCGAGCAGCGACGGCGCGTCGCTCGCACGCAGTTCCCGCAACGTGACGGTTTCCGCAGTCAACACCGGTAGTGCGCGTTTCCAGTCGCTCTCGACGACCTGAGGTTCGTTCGAGTGCAGGCCCTGGGGTGTCGTCTCGTTGGCCGTGACGTCGCGGTAAGGCATCTTCTCCATTTTAGAAGCCTCCCCCGCCGGTCGTTGTAGTCGAGAAGTACCGATAGAACTGATAGAGCGTGTCGTAGTAGGCATCGAGAATCGCGGGCGGTTGGAACAGCGCCTGCCATCCCCACTCGTCCCGGATGTCGCCAAACATCATCACGTAGAGGTTCATGAAGGACCCCGTGGTCGTGCCCCAGACGACGTTGTCGCCGTCGCCGCCAGTGCCCCAGACGACGTTGTCGCCGTCGCAGGTCGTGGCGCCAGGCTCGCACTCGCTGGTGCCCCACACCACGTTGTCCCCTTCACCTTCCGGCTCGTCGCTGGTGCCCCACACGACGTTGTCGCCGGCATCGGCCGTGCCCCACACCACGTTGAAGCAGTCATCGCCTTCGCAGTTGGTGCCCCAGACGACGTTGAAGCAGTCGTCGCCGTCGCAACTCGTGCCCCAGACGACGTTGTCGCCGGCAGCGGCCGTGCCCCAGACCACGTTGTCGCCATCGGCGGCAGTGCCCCAAACGACGTTGTCGCCGCCAGCGACGGTGCCCCACACCACGTTGTCGCCGTCGGCGTCGCGCGACGCGCCCCACGTCACCCCGGTTTCCCATGCGGATCCGAAGGCGCCGAGCAGGCCGCTGCCAATCCGGTGGTTGCCCCACGTGATCGCGCGGCTCCACTCAGCCCTGGTCGGGTGAGGCGTGCCGGCCGGCGCGGTCGCAAAGTGACGCGCGAGATCGACGGCCCCCTTCGCGTTCAGGAACCCGCCGCCCTGTGTCAAGTAGTCAACGCCCGGCGCAACCGACGCGGTGTATTGAAGGATGGCCTTGACGAGATTCGGCGTCAGGCTCGGGTTCGCCTGCAGCATCAACGCGACCGTCCCGGCTGCGACCGGCGTCGCCATGCTCGTGCCGCTCAACGACAGGTACGGCTTGGTCGCCGACGCCAACGACCCGCTGAGCAGCGACGTCGGCTTCGTCAGGTAGAAGGTGCTGTTCGCCGCGGCGAGCGACACGACGCCGGTGCCCGGCGCGAGGATGTCGGGCTTCGCCGCGAAGTCGAAACGGGTCGGCCCGCGCGAGCTGTAACCCGCATGCGTGTCGTCGAGACGATTCAGCGTGCCGCCGTGGCTCGACGCGCCGACGGTCAACACCCAGGGGGCGTTTCCGGGCGCCGTGATGGCACCGTATTGCGGTGCGCCGGCCGAATTGCGTCCCTGGTTGCCCGCCGCGGCGACGACGACGATCCCCGCGTCGACCGCGCGCTTCGCTGCCAGCGTCAGCGGATCGGTGTTGTACGAGGTGGTCACCGCTGCGCCAACCGACATGTTGATCACGCGGATGTTGTGCGCCGCGCGATTGACGATCGCGTATTCGATCGCGGCGATGACATCGCTCGTCACTCCGCGGCCGAGGCCGTCGAGCACTTTCAGGCTGACCAGGTGCGAACCGGGCGCGATGCCGGCGCGGGCGCCGTTGCTATCGTGGCCGTTCCCCGCGATGATGCCCGACACGTGCGTGCCGTGGCCGTAGTCGTCGTAGGGGACGGTCGCGCCATTCACGAAGTCCACGAAGGCCGCGACGCGCTGGTTGCCGTTCACGTGCACTGCGGAATTGGAGCCGTTGTAAGTGAGGTCGTTGTGCCAGCCGGTCACACCCGAATCGATCACGGCGATTCCGATGCCGGCGCCGTCGTAGCCATAGGCCGCCCGCGCGTAGCGCGCGCCGATCGTGTTCGCCACGCGAGCCATGCTGGCTTTCGTCGGACGATCGAAGTCGAGCCGGGCGACGGCCGGGTGCGCCGCGAGCTTCTTGATCTGGCCATTGGGAAGCTCGATCACCATCGCGTTGATCAGGTTCAGCTTGCGGCCGAAACGGCCACCCAGCTTGCTGATCTCCGCGCCGGCTTCGGCTCCGGGCTTCAGCGTGACGATGACCCGCGACCAGCCGTGATGCTGTGCACGCGACGACAACGCCGCGTCGATATTCGACGGTTGCGCGGAAGCGGCGGTCGGGAACCCGCCAATGGAAAGGATGACAGCGAGGAAGGCGCCCGCAAGAGACCGCCCTCTGCGCGTGGCTGAAACAACGTTCATCAGCAAACCTGGGGAGACAGACAAATCACAAGCAAACATGTTGGGACTGCGCCCGGATGAGCAAGGTTCGCGCCGGTTGAGAGTGGGACCGTTGAGCATGACTAACCCGTTCTGTTTGAAAGGTTTAAGTCGTGCTGGCGGGGATCCTTTTGAGCGCCCTCACAAAAAGCCCTGTTGTGCTATTACGGAACACAACACGCGGAATTTGTGTGAAGCGCTAGAACCTTGTCGCTGCGCTGTCAGCTCCGCGGTCAGCGGTTACAAAATGCGTAGCTAATACAGCAACGACGATGGCCGCAGCCGGAGACAGGATCCAGGGAGCTTCGGCGATGTCCGAAACGTTCCCGGCATCCCGCAGCATCACGCCCCAGCTGGCGGTGGGTTCCGCAAAGCCAAGACCGAGGTAGGACAGGGTGGCCTCCGCGAGGATAAAGGCCGGAAACAAGAGAAAAGCTTGCGTTGCGAGATGACCGCGGGCCGCTGGAAGAAGGTGACGTAGCAGAATCCGCAACGGTCCGGCCCCCGCCGCGTACGCAGCTTCTGCGTACGCCTGCGAGCGCTCGGCCGCGATGATCGCGCGGACCCCGCGCGCCGGCAAGGGCCATGAGGCGGCGGCCAACACCAGCACGATCGTCCAGAACACCGTGACGCTGGAGAGCCGAAGCGGCATCGCGGCCCGCAGGGTCACGACCACGTAGGCGGCCGGCAGAATCACCACGAAATCCGCAACACCCATGATCATCCGGTCCACGAACCCGCCGGCATAACCGGCAACAGCGCCCGCGAGGGCTCCGAGCAGAATCGCCATCAGGGTCGCCGTGGCGGCCACCGAGAGCGACAGACGCGCGCCGTGGGCCAGGCGCGAGAACACATCGCGGCCGAGCGGATCCGCCCCGAGCATGAACCAGGGTGCGGTCGCGGGAGTGCTCGCGAGCCGCCCGCCGGCGAAAAACTGGATCGGTGCCGGCCGCGACCTGTCGTCCGCGAAGCGGCGTTCGAGGCGGTCCCCCGCGACGACCAGCGGATACACGAACGGGGGGCGCCACGAGCCGTCGTCAGTCAAGACGTGCGGCCGCATGGGCGGCGCGTACGCAAGGTCGGCGTGCTGCACGCGGGGATCGTTTGGCGCGACGATCGGCGCCGCCACGGCCACGATGGCGAGCGCCGCAATCAGCGCGACGCCGACCGTTCTCGAACGCCCGGTCACTCGACGCTCCGGATCCGCGGGTCGACCGCCGCGAGGGTGACATCCGAGAGGAGCACACCAACCGCGAGGAAAACGGAGGCCGTCGCCGCGCACCCACCGGCGAGATGCAGGTCTCGGGAGACGAGCGCCTTGTACATGAGATCGCCAACGCCCGGCCACGACATCACGATCTCGACGATGAGCGATCCGCTGAGAACGGTACCGACGATCAACCCGAAGATCGCGAGTACCGGCTTCAACGACAGGCGGAAGGCGTGATTCCAGATCGCCCTGCCCGGGGAGACGCCGCGGGCCAGCGCCGCGCGGATACAGGGCTCGCGCAACGCGTCGGCGATCGCGGCCGCCTGCAGCCGTTCCACCGAAGCGGCGATCGGCAGCGCCAGGGCGAGGGCCGGCAGGATGAGAGAGCGTAGGGTTTCGAAAACGCGCTCGCCTGCGGTCGCGTTACTGTCGATGTTGAGGCCTCCGGCCGGCAACCAGCCTGTGCGGGCCGCGATCAGCAGGAAGACGAGCGACAGCACGAGTGGCGGCACCGACACGAGCACCATCGAGAGCCCGCGTGTCGCGCGCGCCCACCAGCGGTCGGGACGCGCCCCACCGGCCACGCCCAGGGGCACCCCAAACACGACGATGAGTACCAGTGCGGCGATCCCGAGCGTCAGCGTTTGCGGCACCCGTTCCGCGAGGAGGGCGCTGACCGGGCGCCGAAAACTGGTGGAGTCCCCAAGGTCCAGCGTGACGGCGCGTCCAAGCCACGAGAGGTACTGCTGAAGGAAGGGGCGGTCCAGGCCGTAGCGCGCACGCTCGGCGGTGGCGACCTCGGGGTCGACCGTGATGTCGCTGAAGGCGTCGCCTGGTGCCAGGTGCACCAGGGTCAGCGCCGCCGACGACACGACGACCATCAGCACGATCGCGCGCGCCAGCCTCCTGAGCAGGAAGCCGGAAAGGGTGGACCTCACGTTCAGCGGGTGGCGGCCAGCGTGTCGGCGCTCCACAGTAATTGGGGAATCAGGAGCGCCGGCTGTGGGTTGACGACCCTCGGGCTCACCGCGAGCGTCACGCGCGGAGCCGCGAGGTAAATCCCGAGTTGCGCTTCACCCATGATCCGCTGCACGTCTGCAAACAACTGTTGTCGCTCGGTGGTCGTCTTCGCGGCCGCTTGCCGGTGCATCAACTCGTCGATCTGCTTCTCCGCGTCGGTGGCGGGTGAGGCCTGGCTGGGATTCCAGAGATGCATTCGGCCGGAACTCAGCCAGAAGTCGTAGCTCAGTGCGGGATCGGTGGCGCTCGCCTGCAGGGCAAAGTAGAGCGCATCGTAGTCTTTCTTCCCCCACCGCTCCACCATGCTGCCGGTGTCGAGCGTCACCACGTCGACGGCGATCCCGACCTGGCGAAGATGCTCCTGGATCATCGACGCGGTGCGCTCTCGGATGGTGTGTCCACGCTGGGTCAAGAGCGAAAAACGGACAGGGGTTCCATCCCGTTGTTCGAGCGTGCCGTCGTTGTTCGAGTCCTTGAGACCGATCGACGCCAGCATTTCCCGAGCTTTCGCCGGATCGTAGGGATACGTCGGCGCCGATGCCGAATGCCACAGGCGATTCCCGGTGGTGACCGGTCCGTACACCGGAACGGCGGCGCCCAGGTAGACCGTGTTCACAATGGCGTTGCGATCGATGGCGTGCGAGATCGCCTGTCGGAACGTTTGCTCGCGATAGAGATCTCTCTTGGGGGATGGATCGCCGACGTTGAACCAGAGCACATTCGGGTCGAGCGCAACCCCGACATCGAGCAGCCGCAAACGTCCCTGGTCTGCGGCGCGGCGGAAACGCGCGTGGTCGTCGGGCCGGATATCGCCGTTGACCATGAAGTCCACGTCGCCGGATTCCATCCGCAGGCTCTCGGCATTCTGGTCGGGGATCACGAGGAGCGTGAGCTGATCCAGGTAGGGTAACTGGACGTTGGCCGCGTCACGACGCCAGTAGTGAGGATTGCGGTTGAAGACGAGTCGCTGGCCAGGCACGTGCTCGGCGAGGACGAAGGGACCCAGGCCGGTCAGCTCGGTGACTGGGGTCCCCGCTTGCCAGGCTTTCACGAATCCCCCGCCAGTGAGCGCTGGCTCGAGCTTGTGCCGCGGCAGGATCGGCATGCTGTCGAGCAGCCGAAGTCCCGGGGTGAAGGGTTCGGGCAATCGGACGATGACCGTGCGGTCGTCGGGGGCTTCGAACGTCAGCGGTCTGTGCGACACGGTGAGCGCGGTCGCCAGCGCACTCTTGACGCCGAGAATCGTACAGGGCGCGCGCGGTAAACAGGACATCTGCCGAAGTGAACGGCGCTCCGTCGGAGAACTTGACCCCCTCACGGAGCTTCAGCGTATAGGTCAGGCCGTCCTCGGACGTCGTCCAGCTCTCGGCGAGGGCCGGCTCGAGTTCGTCGGTCGCACGATTGACCCGAACCAGCTTGCCGTTGGTCAAAAGCGAGAAGGCATCAGCGGCGGCGGAGGGCTCGACGTACCGGTTGTAGCCGGCCGGTTCGCTGCGGATCGAGGCGATCAAGCTCCCGCCGCGCGTTGGCCGGTCGTCGCTGACGGGCGCGCCGCCCGGCGCCGTCCCGCTTTTTGAGCGAACCCACAAAACTCCCGTTACCCCGAGCGCGAGAACCACCAGCAGGACGAGCGCGGGCTTCAGACGTCTGGCCACAATTGAACTCACCGGCCAAGAAATTGGCCGGCCCTCCAAGAGCCTGATTTATTGGCGGTTTTGCGGGGCAGGTCATACCCGTTGACCCCAGTCAGGTCCCAGAGCCAACACATTGGCTCCCGCCAATTTGCGCCATGCGATTGAGGAGGTGGAGCGATGGTAGACCAGTTGACGGCAATACACAACCACTGACGACCATCATGTCTGTCCAACGTCTTCATAAGTTCAAGTCTCTTTATGACAACCATTTAGGGGCTGAACCATTGGCACCACCTGTGCCTTATAGAAGGGCGTCGCTCCCCAACAACTCACGGTACCTCTTATATCGGACGGGCCTATGTCGGACAGTCAGTACTCGTTTCGCCAGCTGCGATTCTTCACCCGGACGCTGATCGTCGGTTTGTTCACCGCGACGCTCGGCATCGGCTGCTGGACGCCGGCCCAGGCCGGGCAGCACAAGGCCCAGCTCTCCAGGGACTTGCAGGCACGGCTCGACGCCGGATCGGCGGAGTCCTTCACCGTCATCATCCAGGACAGCAACGTCGACGCCATCGCCGCCGACCTACGGCGCGACGATCAAGAAGCGCCTGCGCACCGGCGCCGTGCTGCAGGTGACCCGCGAGCAGCTCGCCGCCATGAGCAGCGACCCGGCGGTGTCCCATGTGTCTGGCGACGCGCGCGTGCACCGCATGATGGCGGTCACGACGCGCGCCATCGGCGCCGACCAGGTCTGGCAAGGCATCGCGGGCCTGCCCGCCTACACCGGCGCCGGCATTGGCGTCGCGATCATCGACTCCGGCATCGAGAATCACAGGGCGCTCAAGAACCGCGTCGTCGCGTCGTTCGACTTCGTCGGTGGCAAGGGGCGGGACGAGTACGGGCACGGCACCCACGTCGCGGGCATCGTAGCTGGGGAGAGCAACGAATTCCCAGGCGTGGCACCCGGCGCCCACATCGTCTCGCTCCGCGTTCTCGACAAGGAGGGGGCCGGCGACACCAGCGACGTGATCGCCGCCATGGACTTCGCGGTTGAGAACCGCGCGCGTTTCAACCTCCGCGTCATCAACCTGTCGCTCGGCCACCCGGTGTTCGAGTCCTACCGCGACGATCCGCTCTGCCAGGCCGTCGAGCGCGCCGTGCGGGCCGGCATGGTGGTGGTGGCAGCCGCGGGCAATTTTGGGAAGACCGCCGACGGCCGGCCCGTCATCGGCGGCATCGTCTCGCCCGGCAACTCTCCGTCGGCCATCACGGTTGGCGCGCTGAACACGAAAGGCACGGCCTTCCCGTCCGACGACGTGATGGCGACCTACAGCTCGCGGGGGTCTGACGGCGATAGATGGATTGTTGAAGCCCGAGCTCGTGGCCCCCGGCAACCGGATTGTCGCGACGGCGGCCCTGAACTCCACGCTGGCGACGCAGTTCCCGGAACGGGTGGTGGCGGGCGGGGGTTTGAACTCGTTCATGGAGATGAGCGGCACCAGCATGGCGGCCGCCGTCGTTTCGGGCGCTGCCGCCCTGTTGCTGCAGGCCGAGCCAACGCTGACTCCAGCCGAAGTGAAGCTGGCGCTGCAGCTGTCGAGTGCGAGGGATTCCGCGCCACTTATTGAGGCTGGGGCTGGTGCGCTAAATATTGCGGCCGCTGTGCAGATGGTTGAGGGGCTGAGCGCTCCAACAACCATCATCGCCGGTGAAACCGTAACGGCGGCGATCGGCGACCATCGCGTAATAGGAATCGGGAACACCTTGGTCTGGGCCGACACGCTGGTCTGGGCCGACACGCTGGTCTGGGCCGACACGCTGGTCTGGGCCGACACGCTGGTCTGGGCCGACACGCTGGTCTGGGCCGACACGCTGGTCTGGGCCGACACGCTGGTCTGGGCCGACACGCTGGTCTGGGCCGACACGCTGGTCTGGGCCGACACGCTGGTCTGGGCCGAACGCTGGTCTGGGCCGATACGCTGGTCTGGGCCGACTAGCGATTTAGCTATGCGTAGATTCCTTAGGAGAGAAACAATGCGCATCATCATCTGGGCTGATTGATCTGTAAGATGGCGACGAAGGCGGTCGAGGACGACGTCGCATGACCAGGGCCGGACGGATCTACATCTGGTTCGTCATCTGTTGCGGCCTCACTGCAGTGGCTCATTCTGTTGCCACTCTATGGGGTTCGGCCGTTAGTTTTCAGTGGTTCGTTCTGGCTGGTCTTACACTGCTCAGTGGCTCCTTTACCGTCAGGATACCGGGGGTACCAGCGAGGCTCTCTGTATCAGAGACGTTCGTTTTTGCAGCGGTTCTTCTTTTCGGGCCGCCCTCCGCGACAATTATCGTCGTCCTTGACAGCTTAGTAATCTCGCTTTGGTTGCGAGGACAAACCCGGCGAGGGGCCCGTCTGCTCTTTAACATGGCCGCTCCGGCGGTTTCCATTTGGCTCGCGGGATGGCTCTTCTTTGTTCTCGCCGATATTCAGCCGCTCTCTAAGCAACGTCAGGAAATTCTTACGCTCGTACTACCGCTTTTTGCGTTAGCTCTCTGCTATTTTCTCCTCAACAGCTTTTTCATCGCGGCTGCTGTTGCCTTTCAGCAACGAGCGAACATGTTCGCGGTGTGGAAAGACAACTTCCTTTGGATATCGCTGAACTATTTTAGCGGTGCCTCAGTTGCTGCCCTACTATTGCCCCTCTTGCAGTCGGCCGAGTCTGCATTTCTGAAAGTCATCGGCGTCATTCTTCCGCTTCTGCTGATCTCTTATCTGACGTTCAAGACGGCGCTTGGACGAGTCGAAGATGCGAATACACATCTCTCCGAATTGAACCGACTTTACCTGTCAACGATCGAAACGTTAGCCATGGCGATTGACGCCAAGGACCAGATCACGCATGGGCATATTCGACGTGTCCAGCAATACACGGTAAAGCTTGCGAGGGCGATGGGCGTCAACGACCCGAACCAAATTCAGGCTATCGAGGCCGCCGCGCTACTACATGACATGGGTAAGCTGGCAGTACCCGAGCACATTCTAAACAAGCCAGGCCCCTTGACGCCTGCGGAGTTTGAACGCATGAAGCTTCATGCGTCAGTCGGCGCGGACATTCTTTCAGCGATCGATTTCCCTTACCCCGTTGTCCCCATCGTCCGTCATCACCACGAAAACTGGGATGGCACCGGATATCCGGCAGGGCTTTCTGGGACGGATATTCCCATTGGCGCTAGGATTCTGAGCGTCGTCGATTGCTTTGACGCCCTTACCTCTGATAGGCCTTATCGCCCTCGTCTTGCTGACAAGGACGCGATGCGAATTCTGAACGAGCGAAGTGGAAACATGTACGATCCGCTCGTCGTCGAGGCCTTCGTGCGACTTTATCCTGACCTCGTAAGTCGCGACATCATCGTCAGTGCAGAGAATGCTCCTTTAGCTAGCATTACCAATTCAGCAATAGACTCAGATAAGACCGTCAATGAACCAAGTGCGCCACTGGATCGAATTGCAGAGATCCAAGCGGAGACACTTGGGTTACTCCAACTCGGGCAAGAGTTAGCCAAACTGAAAACCACGGCGGAAGTGGCGGAGGCGATTGCCGGGAAGGTTCGTCTCCTGGTCCCAGCTTCTCTCACTGCGGTCTATGTTGTCGACGAAGCCCGGCAGGATGTCTTCGTCGCTTGTGCCGTAGGCGAAAACGAGGGCTTGGCGGCCGGCGTCCGGATTCCCCTTGGCAGTCGCCTTACCGGCTGGGTGGCGGCGAATCAACAATCGATTCGAAATTCGGATGCAATGCTGGATCTCGGTGGTGCAGCCAGATCCGCAACTCCTAGGTTGAGAAGCTGTATGGCGATCCCGGTAGTATGGGAAGGTACATGCTACGGCATCGTGACGCTGTATTCCGCTCATGCGACTGCGTTCTCCGAAGAACAAGAACGCGTGATCGATTCCGTGCTCGCTACAGTGCGCCCACACTGGCAGCGATGGTCAAGTCGACTTCGGCGCCCCTACCGCTAAAGGATTCACGACGCACTGTTGAATCTAGGACGGACGCGCTACTTTACATTCGTCTGAACCCACATTCCGGAGCCGATGAGGACGCCGTTACCCAAGCGCTCGTCCAGATCGTTCAGAACGAAATCAGACCAAAGGACACCGTCGTCAGGCCGAGTCGAACCGAGGTTCTGGTGGTGCTTCGTGGGTTGACGGCCGCCACCGCGGCCGCAACTGCGGAGCAGATCCGAGAACGAGTCGTCCATTACATCGAGCAGTCGCGGCAGCTAGAGGCGGGTGATGTCTTTGTCGCGCCACTGGTAACGGCCGCTGCGGAGCTCGGCGAAGAAAACATGATCAGGCTAGTGCGCCTTCGTTACTCGACCCAGGATACGAACGACAACAGTGCACCAGATCGCATTCATTAGTGACCGCAGTCCGTAGTAACTCGCTTTAACTCTGATTCCCAATCGGGACCCCTGGTATGGGTGGCCCAGCCAATCGCTCATACACCCTCGGCCGTTTAAAGAGGCCTGGTCTCTCCTAGGAGTTGAGTCGAGCAGAGCGCCTGCCGTCCTCCCCTACGATTCAATCACGCAGGTCGATTCGTTTAATAGGGAGGGCTACGCAGTCAGCAGCGGCAGTTGCGGCTGTGTTAGATTCCGCCTGCCGCAAACTGGGCGGTAGAAAGGCAATGCAATGCGAGTAATGAGTCTGAGGCCCCTTCGCTCCATCGGGACTGTGGCTGCGCTGCTCCTGATTGCGGCCTCGTCTGTCGGCGCGCAGGATGAACCACCCCCCAATGCGCCACATGACTTTGCCATCTCACGCGCGTGGCTCGAAGCGCTAGTCGCCCAAAAAACGTTCCTGCCGACATTCCGAGTCGAGATGGAGCACCGGCCTACCGCTGGCGTCAACGGCTTAGCCAAAGACTGCGAGATGCACATGGCGGCCCGGCTCGTGGACGAGTCATTCGGCGAACCGCCATTCCTCGTGGTGGAGCCTCCGAACCTGTGCAGGTTCAAGCCGAATAACGCCACGCCGACGACGACCACTCCCAACCTGATTTGGAAGAACCTGTTCGACACGTCCATGAAGGACAAGGAATGTGATGTGACCGGGTTCCCGCGGTCTGTACACCGAACACATGGGCGAGGGCGACAGTACTTCACCATCGAATCCGGCGCACGTCCTGGAGATTCATCCGGCCACGCGCATCACTTGCGATGGCGCGAAGCCAGTCGATTTCATCAAGCACTTCAGGACGTTTCCCGGCTTGACGCACATCCAGCCGGCTTCCGCCCAGACGTGCCTCTCAACGCTCAGGATCTGGTCAAGTACCACGGGGACGAAGATCAATACGAGTTCTTCCAGCGCCGAAGCGGCAAGTGCGGGAACCTTGCGATCGTCGAAGTGACGGGCTTACCGCGTGAGTTCATTCAACAAACGGGGGGCGGACGCACTGCCATCGGACGAATCACCGCGAACGGAGAGGACACGCGAACGCTCAAGCTGTACGCGATCGAGGGAACCCCGGCTGATGAATGGTTCGCGCGAGTCAAGGACGGCAAAGAGCAATTCGATGATCCCCGGCTCGTGCAGGGTTTTCTCACCTACGACTACTTCGCGATCATTCGAGCGCTGGAAGAGAAGGACGGAAAACTCGCGCAACCCAAGTCCTGGGTTGAAGTGCGGTTCCCAATGGCGATGGTGATTCTCGGCCCCACGACAAAGGTGCCGTGGGAGCAGTAGCGATTCGGTGAGACCCATGCAACAACGCGATCCCGGCCAACCGGCCGCACGAGTGTAAGGACTTTGGCTGCAAGTCAAAAGTGGCACCGGGGGCGATCCCGGAGATTGCAACATCGCGCTGCAAGTCGACGTCATCGGGATGCGTGACCTTGAGCGAGGAACTGCCCCGTTGCAGGGGTCCGATGCTGCAGCTGCCATTTCCTCGACTCGATGATTATTCTCGCTTGGTGGTCTGCGTGCGGCTGTATGGGCGTGAGGCACCTTGGTGTACAGTCCGAAGCCGTGCAAGGTCTTCAACTCCAGTGGGACGGCACCGCGCGGAACTCGGGACGCTGTGGACTGTTAATAAGGGACACCGCTCGGCCCGCTGCGTCATCGTCACGAGTCCATTAGGCTGGGAGTTGCGGCTCAACGCAGGCGCTGAGCTTCTGCGATCCGAAGTGCACACGGATCAGGACGCCTTGCTCGATTGCTCTGCATCCTGGAGATCCGGGATGCTTGAAAAAGGCTGGCGCTGATCCCTCAGGCAGCGTTGTCTTCTTTGTGAGGTCAGAATTGGAAGTCGTTTGGGGTGAAACGCGAAATCGTGGCGCAGTCAATGACCTGATCGATGCACTCGCTGCTGCAGATGCAGATGGCACGTTGTACGTCGGCTATCCCATTTTGGCGTCCGCCGATGAGCCCGTCACGGTCGATGCCTTGTGGACGAGCGACGATCACGGCTTAGTCGCCTTCGACTTGACGCAGCTCCCACCGAATGCGGACCGCTATGAGCAGATTCGCGAGCGACAGGATGACGTGTATGCGGCGATCCAGCAGCGCCTGCTCGCGTTCCGGCCGCTTCGACGTGGCCGTGGTCTTGCCGTGGACATCCACGTCATCACCGTTGTTCCCGCTCTCGCTGGAGACGAGGGCGACAACATTGTGGGTAGTGGCGGCCACTGATCGTCACGCCGCCAACACTCGGGGACATCGTTCCCAAGCTGCCGGCAGTCGAGCCGGAGGCAATGCGGGCCGTTAGTGCAGCTATTCAGCGCGTCACGACGATCAAGCCTCCGCGCCGTCGAAGCTCTGTGGCGCGCCCGGACTCTCGCGGCGGCGTGTTGCGCGACATCGAGAAGGAGATCGCGAATCTAGATCAGTGGCAGAAGCGAGCTGCGATTGAGACGCCGAACGGCCCGCAGCGTATCCGCGGGCTCGCTGGCTCCGGGAAGACGATCGTTCTGGCTCTCAAGGCCGCGTACTCCATAGCCAGAATCCTGACTCGATTATCGCCGTCACGTTTAACACGCGTTCGCTTTACCAGCAGTTCACGGATCTGATCCGACGCTTCACGTTCGAGCAGATCCAAGACGAACCGAACTGGAACAACCTGCGGATTATGCATGCGTGGGGCGCATCGAGACGTCCGGGCGTCTACTCTGAAATCGCTCTCGCGAATAGCATCTCGCCTATGAACTTCTTAGAGGCGAAAATGCAGTTTGGATCACAGGGGGCTTTCCGAGGTGCCTGTCGCACGCTGCTGCACCAACTTACGGAGAATGGTGGCGTGCAACTCTACGATGCCGTTCTGATTGACGAGGCTCAGGACCTACCGCAGCCCTTCTTCGAGTTGGTTTACCGCTCACTGAAGGAGCCGAAGCGGATCATGTGGGCGTATGACGAACTGCAAACCTAAGACCACGCGATGCCACCAGCGGCGAGCTGTTTGGCAAGAACGCTCAAGGCCAACCCAACGTCGCGGAGCTGAATCAGGAAGCGCGGATGGCTCGCAAGGACATCCTCCTGCCGGTCTGCTACCGGAATACCCCTTGGGCGCTGACGGTCGCTCATGGCGTTGGGCTCGGCGTGCACCGCCCTGGCGGACTGGCAGTTTTTCGAAGACCCAGCGATCCTTGAAGAAGTCGGCTATCAAGTCGTGACCGGAGAACTTCGGCACGGTGAGAAGGTCGCGATCGAGCGCAAGCCGACCTCCTATCCAAGAAGTAATTCCCGCGATTGCTCGATAAAACCGACGTGATTTCGTGCCACACGTTGAGGATGCAAACGCGCAGGCGCAATGGATCGCGAAGAGCATTGCGAAGAATCTCGAAGAGGACGAACTCGAGCGCGGCGACATCCTCATCATCGTATGTGACGCAATTCGGGCACCTCAACAGGCCGCACCGATTATCGAGGCGCTGAACGATCTGGAAATCTCAGCGCACCTGGCGGGCGTGACGACCACGGTGGATGAACTGTTCTCGGAAGGCTCGATCGCAATCTCCGGCATCTATCGCGCGAAGGGGCACGAGGCGGCAATGGTGTATGTCGCACATTCAGAATACGCAGCAGAACGTGGCGATCAGATCAAGCGGCGGAACACGTTGTTCACTGCCATCACGAGATCGCGGGCATGGGCGCGAGTGTGTGGCGTAGGCAAGGGAATGGACGCGATTGCGGACGAGGTGAATCGGGTCGTTGCGGACGGACTTCCGTCTGGCGTTTGGGGCGCCGACCGCCGAGGAAGCCCGTAAGCTGCGCCGACTGCATCGTGAGCGTACACGCAGAGGAAGCCCAAACGGTTCAGCGGGCCGAAACGGGTGTGCGTGAACTCTTGCGATTGATTCAAGAGGGCGAACTCGATCCAGAGGAACTCGACGAGGACATCCGCGCGGCGTTGGCCGACCTTGGCCGACCGAAGGACAAACCCGCCAAATGACCGCCGCCGCCGTCCACAGGGAACTTCAAAGCTTGGTGGTGCTCCTGATCGAAGCGGGTGTGGCAATCAGGACCAATCCCATTGTGCTTCAGAAGACGGGTGTCGCCGGCGCGTGATGCGGATAGGGATAACGCAGGAAGATCAAGGGGCTTTTGTGGTCTAGGAACGCTGCCATCGTGTCCGAGTACCGTGGTGCGCTTCGAAAAGGCGATTACACTTGCCTTCTTTCCGACGCGGCGATGTTGCAGATGTCCTTCGAGTTCGAACGCAATGATATCGTGCACCATCGCCTCTGTTGGTTGCCGTGTCCGATTCCGCTGCCTCCTATTGAGCCGGAAGAGGACATCGAGGAAATGGTCGATCTCGTATTGGAACAGGCTGGAAAGCAGATTCTCGGAAGTCCCCACCTGCCCGGTTCAGACGATCCGGGGACTGACCCGACGCCGTTACTGCTCGTTACGCCTCTCAGATTCGACTTCGAGACCGAATCTAGCGGAGGCCGGTCATCCCGCCTCGCATTTCACGATGTGCCGCTCTCACTGTCGAATTCCGGTGTTAGGGGCACTGAGCCTCGGCCACTTCGTACGTTAGGTCTTCAAGCATTTCTACCCGGACGTCTGGGCCAACGCGGGCACCCTGCGAGAGTGGACGCTTCACACGAGTGAGCGCCCGCGTAACGGCGGACGAAGAGCGTGAAATGTTCTTCGAGTGGAAGGCGGAACTGCCTCCGGCGTGATCGGCGTATGGAACGCATAAAAGGCCGAACAGCAACGTTGGCGACATCGTAAGCCGCGGCGACAAGGCTGAGCGTGCTCGACTGCCGATTCAGCGTCCAGTAGCCGGAGAAATCGGGCTTCTGCTGCGCGATCACTGTCGTTTGCGGAAAGTTCCGAACCCGTCACGTTGCCGTTCAGTGCGGGTCGTTTTCCACTTCAGTCCGGCCAGCCAGCCGGCCCGTTAGTCATAGAGCTACGATCCCGACCGTCAGCAGCACCAGAAGAAGGGCGAAACAGACGAGCACCGCGCAACCGGTCCTCGTCGCTTCTACGTTGCTGGGCACCGAGTTCCCTGGGCACCAGGTAAAGGGCGCTGAGCCGGTTGCGCGCCGAAGAGGGCTGCGCTCAATCACCGCGGCATTGGTCTCGCCGCGACGGACCTTGGCGAGCAGGATCGGAACGATCTGGCCTTCAGGCGTTTCCCACAACCTGCGAACAGTGGCCTCTGCCTCGGCGCCCGCGTCCAGGAGGGGTGCCATGGCCTGGGCGTCTTCTCTCCGGTACGTAACCAATCTCGCAATCACCGTCGCCGAGGACAACGATCGCGTTCGGGTCGTGGGTGTTGTCCGGTTCTCGCTCGAGCGTGAGAGTGTCGCCTTCAACGAGGCGTTCGCAGGCTTCACGACGCTCGGCGGAACGCATGGCGCCGCGCACCGGGAAATCGGCCTGGTATATCACCCCTGCACGCGCCTGGGCAGCCTCACGGACGGACGCGCCTCGGTTCGCGTGGCGATCGACGTCTGGCGTCGAGTTTCACGCTCGGCGAGGCGTCGCTCCCTCGCGGGCTTGCTTTCGTTTGAGCGTGGCGGCGATGCGGACGTCCTTTGGGAGCACTCGCTCGATTGCGAGGGCGAGCCGATCGAGCTCGTCCTCCGTGATCTCGCCGTCCGATGACATCTGCTCGATGGTCTCGTGAAGGAAGGGGAAAGCCGGAAAGACGACACCGTGATCGACCTCTAACCATGCTCGAAGCCGCCCCATCTCCTCACGCGTGACCTGTCCGTCGGCAGATAACTCCGTCAGTAATGCGATTAACTCACGCCCGGCGATCAGTGCGATCCGCCTTGGATAGCGTGACCGCCGCGGCTCATCATTCATTGTCGCTGCGCTTAACCCCCTATTTACCTTGGACAATTGAAGGGGGCCCGCATGGATCAAGACCAGCGCCGACTGCGCTTCTATCGCAGTTTGTCATCCCAGTTACGGCCTACATACTCTTGCAGTCCTGCAGGTGCCACATCACGCCCACAGTGCTTGCACACTTTCGCTTCGGCCTTGATCCACTCGGCGCACTGCGGACACTTCGGGTCGCATCGCCTCGCGTACCCGGAGACAAATATCAGGACCGCGAGTGGCCCAAGCAGCAATCCGCCAATGATGCCTGCCGCTACGCTGAAGCCGCGGCGTTGCGCGGCGGAGACTCCAATCAGCGCCCCGAACAGGGCCCAAAAAACCATCCACATTACATCCATGGTTTCGAGCCTCCCGTTTCTCGTCGGCGTTCTTTGCTGAGTTTACACTCCGGAACGGCCCTCGAGGCGCGACCCTTCTCGGCCACTCGTTGGGCACAGGACCCCGCAACAAGGGTCCGACACGGAGTTGGAAATGCCTCCAGAGTTGGCTTCGCCTGGTAATAATATACTTGACGGGGGACCCGGCTTCCGGTAGGGTTCATTCATGGCTGGACAGTCGCTCCCCAAGACTCTCATCGAAGCCGTTAGTTACTTCGCCAATCCCGACAACTGCCGCGAATACCTCGTCGCCCGCCGCTGGCCGAACGGCGTGACCTGCCCGCCGTGCGGCAGCGAGTCCGTCTACTTCGACAGGTCGCGCAACGGCTGGGAGTGCAAGACCCGTCACCCGAAGCGGAAGTTCACGCTCAAGACCGGGACGATCTTCGAGGACTCGCCGCTCGGTCTGGACAAGTGGCTGCCCGACCGTGTGGATGATCGCCAACTGCAAGAACGGCATCGTCGTCGTAGGAGATTCACCGCGCGATCGGCGTGACCCAGAAAACCGCGTGGTTCATGCTCCAGCGCATTCGGCTGGCGATGCAGGACGACGACAGCGGCGGCAAGATCGGCGGCGACGTCGAGGTGGACGAAACCTACATCGGCGGCAAGGCCCGCAACATGCACAAGTCGCAAGCGCGAGCGCGCTCGGCATGTCGCAGGGCAACGTCGATGGCCGGCAAGGTCGCCGTCATGGGCCTGCTGGAGCGGCACGGCAGGACGGCAGCAGCCAGGTCCGCCTGCAAGTCGTCGACCGGCCGCAAGCGCAGCACTTGCAGCCGGCCATCGCGCGAGCACGTCGAAGCCGGGCTCGACGTCTACACCGATGCGCTCCGCTCGTATCGACGGGCTGGACAGCGCGACTACATGCACAACGTCATCGACCACGCCGAGAAGTACGTGGACGGGCAGGTCCACACGAACGGCTGCGAGAACTACTGGAGCCTGCTGAAGCGCGCGCTCAAGGGCACGTACGTCAGCGTCGAGCCGTTCCACCTGTTCCGCTACCTGGACGAGCAGGCGTTCCGGTTCAACAACCGCGGGCATGAACGACGCGGAACGGTTCAGCGCTGGTCATGACGGGCATCGTCGGACGCGACTGACGTACGAGGAACTGATCGGAGCAACCGCCGCGAGCACCCCGGTGTAGACGGCGCTTGCCGCGTGGCCGGAAGCGGAAGCGCGTAAGCGTCTTCGGCTTCGGCCCGCGCTTGTTGGGGGTTCTTCGCGGCCTGCTCGCGGTGCTGTGCGATGCGCTTCTGTATCTCGGCGTGTGGCACTTTGAGTAAGCGATCCACGAGAGAGGTGAAGGCTTGAAATTCCTTCGACGGACGGCCCATATCGCCTCCATAGTAACGCTGCTAGCTGCGAGCGCGTTCATATCAGAACAGGTCACTCAGTCTGAACAGGCTGTCGCGAAACAACAGCAGGACAAAACTGAGAACAAAGCAGGTGCTCGCGGCCAGCCAACACAACCAGCCGCGCCAGCCAAGGTGACGATTGAAGGTCCGGTCACAGTAGTAAACAAGCCGGATCCCAATCAGGAGCAACGTGACGCCGAACACCGCGCGCAAACGCGTTTCGCGAACAGCGTGCAAATATGGACCCTGGTTTTCGCTGGAATAGCTGCGGCTGGAGCTTGGGGCGCTTACATAGCCAATCGCCGTGCGGCTAACGCCGCCGTGCAGCAATTGAACGCCGCCACCACCGCTCGCCTGTACGTTGAAGGCGTGTCGGCTACCAATTTTGAAAGCAGCAAAGAACCTGTCCTGTTTTTGAAGATCGTGAACGCTGGTCCCGTACCCGCTGAGGACGTTCACGTCTTGGTTGAGATTCATCACGCGAACGACAGCGCACAACCGGGGCAACCAAATGCTGTCATCATCCCAGCGAGCGGCTTTCGGGAATACGACTTTCGCGCGAGCTTTGTTCTGCCTTCGGATCTCAACGAACTTGAAACCTGGAATATGCGAGTCACCGGAACCGTGACAACAAAGGCCGCGCTATCCCGTTCTGCTTCAAGTACAACCACTGGCACGGCGAAAGGCCTAAAGGCGTAGCCTTGTTCGTTCCGTGCACTTCGACAACAGACGGAACATCACCCTTCAGGTGCAATCTGGATCGGTTCGCCTCGCTGGAACCGTCTCGCTTTTGAAGATAGAGGGCAACCAAACCAAGGGCGACAAACCCGAAGAAAACGAGTAGCCCCAGCTCTATAGCACCGGTCTGTCCTCGACTTGAAACAAACAAGCGAACCAGCAAGACACCTGCGGCGACGACGACGAGAGAGATCAAAACCGCGATGATGCCTAGAGCGATGAAAAGGATACGAAGATGGGCTGGACAAATGGAACACCATTCTCCAGTTGCCTCAGTAGTCGTTCTTGGAGCGAGTTCCTAATCGGCGCCGGTGCGTTATGGACGCGTATTGGTCAAATAAATGCCAAGCGGAACGCATTGCCACGCTGGAACATGACACTGCTGATGCGCTGAAGTGAATACGTCAAACAAAACAACGCACCCAAAAACTAGAGTTGAAGCAGGTCCAGCGCGAGCGAGCAGCCAAGGCAGACGAGCGAGCGACGAAGGCTGAATCGGCGCTTGCGGAGTCAATTCGACGCAACACCAAGAAAGCAACATCTGACCAATGTCAGCTACACAAACGCACTGTCAGCCGCACCCAAAGAGGCCACCGTGCAAGTGACAGTCCGGCAAACAACGCAAACCGCAGCGTTCGCCACGCAACTGTTCAACGCTATTAGGGCTGCCGGGCTAAAGGTCAATGGTGAGTCCATTCGGATTCGGCGGCATCGTAAAGGGGTGTTTGTCGTCCAGAAAACAGAAGGCCCCCCGGAACCGCTGACATTGGCCCTATGCAACGCTCTAGCAGCAGCGAAATCCAATTTGCTCCTCGGCTAATCCGAAACTTCCTTCGGCGCGAGTCGATATTGACGTAGGACACAAACCGTAACCGCCGAATATGAGGAGTAGATGATCCTTGTGAGTACTCGAGATCCTGTTTTGCGCGGTGATTGTCTACACAAGCGCGAGCAAGGCAAGACCGATGCTGCCAGCCACGACGCCGCACAAACACAAGCCCCACCCCAACCACAGGCCCCTGCTGTGTCGCCTGGCATCACCCAGCCGAACGCCGGTCCAAATCAGCAAACCCAGCGGTAATATACAACCAGGCGATCCCCTGTGGCCAAAAGTTTGTTGAACGCCTGATAGACCCAGTGACGGATTCACGTTCTTCCTTCTGCTGATGAGCTTCTTTCAGTGGCGCGCCACGTTGCGCCAGTCTAAACATATTGAAGAGGGGCTGAATGAGAGTCGGAAATCCGCCACGAACGCTGACGAGCGCATGCGCGCCCAACTGCACGCGGCCGAGAAAAGGCGGACGCTACCCTGAACATGCGAAATTGATGCGGCAACAAGTGGTAGGGACGATAGGGGCCGTCGTCAGGGTCTTCCACGATCTGAGTTGGGTCAGTTGGAAAGGGCATCGGGTCTCGAACGACGGTGGGGTCGCTGCGACAACCTTAGCGGTTCTGTTCAACTCACAGGAGTAATGGTCCTGATTTGACGACCATAGGAACACCAGCCACCTATCCCGTCCACTTCGGCTGATATCGCGCCGAAGTCTTCTCGGGTACTCGACCTCGACTTCGCTACCGATTGGCTGCCAATGGGCAAAGACTCCCGTGCGGATGTGTGGGACGCTTTGGTTATAAATTCCAAAACGGTCGAGTCACGGTTGATTTTGAATACGGAAACGGATTCGGAGACCGTGTGCGCGGAGATCGAATCGACATGACATACATGCAGCTTGGAAAATCCAGACGGAGTTTAGGCAGTCGATGCCCCATCACGGTGCATTTCGCGAGACTGAACACTGCCGGATTTGTTTAGAAGCGCGAAGCGACTGGAAGACGAAGAACCCCAGCGCAAGAAGACAAGTCAGGGCCGGCCCCAGACCAGCCCCGACTCGATCGCACCCGCCTGTCCGGGCCAGAGGTATCCAAATTCCCCCATGAGATTGTTGCCGCTTCGCCTTGACTCCTCGCGGACGAGGAGCCGGATCTGGCCCGCCCGGCTACCGCCAGATTGGGGGGAGTTCGCTAACCTTGCCGTGTTATGAAAACGACCGTTCTGACCGTAGTTCTCAGCGCCGTGGCCGTAACCACCTTCGGTCAAGTTCCCCGCGTTCAGCCATTTGGGCTGCGGGAGGGCATGAGCGCCGAGGAAGTCAAAAAGGTGGTTCCGGACTTTGCTCCGGCAAAGCACAGATACATTCGGGTCGCTGAGAACATGCCAGGAGGCGATGAATCGAGATTCGAATCGGGACACGGTTGTCGTCACGCCGAAGGCCGGTCTATGTCAGCTCGGCGTGTCAGGGCGCATCATGAGGACGAACGACTTCGGTTCGCACTTGAGGTCCGCTTTCGAAGACATGGTGGGCGTGCTCAGCGGAATACGGCCCTCCCACAAAGAAGGTCGACCGCCTGAATCCGTCGAGCATCTGGACCGAACCAAATGACTGGATGATGGGACTCTCGAAAACAAGAGCGCGTGGTCGCGGCCTGGTGGGATTTGTATCCGGAGCATCCAGACACCGGCATCACCCTCAACGCGCACGCGCTGACGGTAAGCCAAGGACTGTTGACAATCCATTACCAGTTTCCCAATCTGGACACCTGCATGGAAGAAGTCGAGAAGGCGCGCACAAGTCCCTGGTAGCTCAATGACGTCAATTTAGGGCCGCAACGATGCGGCCCTTGCTGTGTAACGGCCCGTTGCCATCCCGGCCGCCGCGGCCCCGGAGTCGGAGCTGCGCGTCAGCCTCGACCAGCCGCTGCCGGACGCCGTGGAGTATCTCGAACGGATGATGGTGCAGGCCGCGCTCGATCGCGCGAAGGGACGCGTGGAGGAAGCCGCGAAGATGCTCGGCATCTCCCGCAAGGGGCTGTTCCTGAAGCGCCGTCGCTGGGGCCTCCAGCAGGGTTAACCGCCGAGGATCCGTTTCGCCTGGGCGTTGTGCCGCGCGACGTGCGCCGCCGCCCACTCACCCACCTGATACAGATTGATCGTGCCCACCAGCGGATTGGTCACGCCGATTCTGGCGCCGCGCTCCGGCGTCAGGCTGTCGAAGGCCCGCGCCATCTTGAGGCCCGAGGCCTCGAGCGCCGCGACGGCGTCCTTCTTGTGCACGGCGCCGGGCGGCACCGCCGCGGCCGGCGCCTGCAGTTTCTCCGGCATTTCGGCGGCAATCGCCGTCCACGGTTTCTCCACGAAGTCGTCTGGCAGCGGCTTGGCCGCCGGCACGTCACCGGCGATCAGCGCCGCGAACCGCGTGTTGACCGACGCGACGTGCCACCCGATCTGCGCCGCCGACCACTCGCCGTGGTGCGGCGCGCGCTCCGCCGCTTCGTCGTCGGCCTGCCGCAGCCGCTTGACCAGCCGCTCGTTCGCCGACACAAAGGCCTCGCGCAGGTGCCGCACCCGCGCCAGGTGATCGGATGATTTCTGGTCCATCGCCTTACCTGACGCCGCCAAAGAACGACGGCAGCGGCATGTCGCGCATCGTGTGGAGGCCGGGCGCGACGTCGAGGATCTTGGGGATCGAATTCACCGTGATCGACGCGGTCGCCACGTCGCCGTGCACGCCGCCGGCCATCTTCATCTTCAACGCGGGGGACCCGGTGATCTCCACGGCGTCGTACGACTCCGGCGCCCCGAGATACGCCTCCATGTGCAGCGTGATCACCGGCTCGCCGTCGCGGTAGCCAACGCCGTCCTGGACGATCCCGCAGACGTAGCCGGGATCGACGGCGAGGAACTCGCTCGCCACGGCGGCGCTGGCGATCTTGGGCTGGATCTCGTCGGTGATCTTGTCCACTTTCCACCCGAGCGCGTCCGCGATCATCGAGACCGACTCGGTCAACCCGACGTGCCGCACGCTCCCGTCGTCCACCTTCTTCTGAAACTGCTCGCGCGTGAGGCCGGCGCCGATCTTCTGCTGGAACGGCAGGCGGCGAATGCGCGCATCCTGGATGCGGTCGATGCGGATCGCCTCAACCCGCTCGCAGACGCCGGTGAGCGTGATCGGCAGCGCGTCCATCACGAAGCCGGGGTTCACGCCGGTGCCCAGGATCGCCACCTTGTACTTCTTCGCCAGCTGGTGGATCTCGCGGGCGTACTTCATGTTGGCCTTGGTGGGATACGCCAGTTCCTCGGTGGTCGAGACGATCGGCACCTTCATCTTCACGATCGCCTCGATCTGCGGCAGGACCTTCTTCAGCGACGACTGCGTGCAGAGCACGGCGACGTCCGGCTTCGAGGCCTTGATCGCCTTCCTGGCGTCGTTCGACACCTTCACCTTCAACTGACGGCCGACGCCGGCGACATCTCCCAGGTCGCGTCCGACCTTGGCCGGGTCGACATCGACCGCGCCGACAACCTTGAATCCCTTGCGATTGGCCACCTGCCGAACGACTCCGGCGCCGATCGGGCCGAGGCCGAAATGAATTACGCGGATTGGTCCTGACTTCGATGCCATCTGGCGCTCCTGACGGTATGAGAACAGCTGACAAGTATAGGATGAGCACGTGCTCCCCCGCACCCTCGCGGTGGCCCTGCTCGCGGCGCTGGCCCAGCCCCCCTCCACGGCTGTGCCGGCGCTGTCCCCCCGGAACGCCAACTACCGGATCGCCGCCACCCTCGACCCGCACACCAGGACGATCGCGGGGAACGAGACGATTACCTGGCGCAACATCACGAACGCGCCGGCCACGACGCTTCAATTCCACCTCTATTACAACGCGTGGCGCGATGCCCGATCGACGTGGATGCGGGAGCGGATCCTGGCCGGCACGGCGTCGGCTCTGCTCGAACGGCCTCCCGGCGACTGGGCCTCGATCGATGTCTGGCGCCTGGTCGTCGCACGAGGAGGCGCGGCCACGGATCTCACCGCGCGCATGCGGTTCGTGGCTCCAGACGATGGGAATGCGGACGACCGCACGGTGATGGAAGTGCCCCTCGATTCTCCCGTCACTCCGGGGCAGACCATCGATATCGAGATCGCGTGGACCGTGATGGTCCCGCGCACGTTTGCGCGAACCGGCGTCATCGGCGACTTCTATTTCCTCGCCCAGTGGTTCCCGAAGATCGGCGTGTTCGAAGACACCGGTTGGAACTGTCACCAGTTCCACGCCGCGACTGAGTTCTTCTCCGACTTCGGCACCTACGACGCGCAACTCACGGTGCCGAAGGGCTGGGTGGTGGGAGCCACCGGGCGCGAACGCTCTCGGATGGACCGCGCCGACGGCCGCGTGACGCATCACTACTACCAGGAAGACGTCCACGACTTTGCGTGGACGACGAGCCCCGATTACGTCGAGCGGCGCGAACGTTTCGAGCACCCGACGCTACCCGCGGTCGACATCCGGTTGCTCCTCCAGCCGGAACATGCCGGACAGGCCGACCGGCACTTCGCCGCGACCCGCGCCGCGCTCAAGTACTACGGTGAGTGGTACGGCGCGTATCCCTACGGCCACGTGACCGTGATCGATCCGGCGTGGCGGAGCGGAGCGGGGGGGATGGAATACCCAACCCTCTTCACGGCGGGCACGCGGTGGCTGGCGCCGAGGAATGCCACCCAACCCGAAAGCGTGACGATTCACGAGGCCGGTCATCAGTTCTGGTACGGCGTCGTCGCCACCAACGAATTCGAACATGCGTGGATGGACGAGGGGCTGAACACGTTTACGCAGGCGCGCGTGCTGGCCGAGGCGTTCGAGCCGAACTTTTATGTGAAGCGGTATTTCGGCGGGTTCGTGCCGTGGGTCTTTCGGGATCTGCCGCTGAATCGCGACGTGGACTACAACCGCATGGCCAGGGTTCAGGCCCGTCGCGGAACACGACGACCAGTCCACACCGACGTGGCGGTATTGGCCGGGATCCGCATCGGCGATTAGCTATAACAAGACAGCGCTCTGGCTGCACACGCTCGAACGCATGCTCGGATGGCCGACGTTGCAGCGCGCCATGGCGATCTACTATCGACGTCACGCGTTCCGACATCCAAAGCCGGAGGACTTCTTCGCTGCGGTCAACGACGCGAGCGGACAGGACCTGACGTGGTTCTTCGACCAGGTGCACCGCAGCTCACACGTCTTCGACTACGCGATCGACGTGCTGCAGAGCGAACGGGTCGGGGACGTTTACCGCACCACGGTCGTCGCACGGCGCCCGGGCGAGGGAGTGTTCCCGGTCGACGTGACGGTCACGTTCGAAAACGGTGAGGAACAGCGCTGGCGCTGGGAAGGGCGCGAGCGGTGGAAACGGTTCGAGACCAGCCGGCCCGTGAAGGCCCTGCACGCGCAGGTCGATCCGGATCGCGTGCTGCTGCTCGACGTGAACCGGACCAACAACTCCGTCACCTTGCAGCCACGAACAACGGCCGCGGCGCGCAAATGGTCGCTCGCCTGGCTCGTGTGGCTGCAGGACCACCTCCTCACCTACGGATTCTTCGTCTGATGGGAGCGATCCCCGCATTCCGGCAGGGCATTCACCGCGTGAACGGCGCGCTGGTGGTCCTCGCCGGCGTGTACACGATGACGCTGCTGATCGCCTTTCCGCTTAGCCTGGCGCTGCGCGGCATGCTCGAGATCCACCTGGGGCGCAGCCTATCGGCCGACGCCGCGGCGACCGATACCAACCACGATTGGTGGCAGGAGTTTTCGGCACAGGCCACGGGCCTCGGCACGACGTTCACGCCGTCGATCGTGGGATTCGGCGCTCTGCTCGACAATCTCAGTGGGCTGGTGGATAACCTGCCACTCGCCACGACGATCGCGGGGGCCACGGGAGCCTGGCTACTCGCGTGGTCCTTTCTCACGGGGGGCGTCATCGATCGGCTTGCACGCGATCGCAAAACGCGAAGCGCCGGCTTCTTCGCTGCGTGCGGTCTGCACTTCTGGCGGCTGCTGCGGCTCGGCCTGGTGGCCCTGCTCGTGTACTCCTTCCTGTTCGGTTGGCTTCATCCCTGGATCTTCGAGCGGGCCTACGCGTCGCTCGCGCAGAACATGTCGGCCGAACGGCCGGAATTTTTCCTGCGTCTTGCGGGCTACGCCTTGTTCGGTTTCGTCCTGCTTTTCTTCAACGTCCTCTTCGACTATGCGCGAATCCGGATCGTGGTCGAGGACCGGCGCAGCGCGCTCGCCGCCCTTGCGGCAGGCGCCCGTTTCGTGCGCCGGCACCCGCTCTCGGTGGCGGGGCTATATCTGCTGAACGCCTGCGTGTATCTTGTGCTGGCTGCGTTGTACGGGTTCCTGGCGCCGGGGGCGCCGCGCGACGGCGTAGCCCTGTGGGCGCTCCTGCTCGTCGGCCAGCTCTATATCGTCGGTCGCCACTACGTGAAACTGCTCTTTTACGCCTCGCAGACGGCGCTGTTCCAGTCTGCACTCGCCCATGCCGCGTTCACGGGGGCGCCACCGCTCGTGTGGCCTGAATCTCCGGCGGCAGAGGCGGTGGCCCGGATTCCATGAACCGACCCAAGTTCACGCGCGCGCGCATCCTGATCATCGACGACGAGCCGGCCAACGTCGAAGTGCTGCGCCGTCTCCTCGAACGATCGGGATTCTCGCGGATCCAGACCACGGTCGAACCGCGTGAGGCCAGGGAGCTGTACGTCGAGTTCCGCCCGGACCTGATCCTGCTCGACCTCCATATGCCGCACATGGACGGGCTCGAGGTCATGGACGCGCTGAACCAGATTGCCGAAGCGACCTACCTGCCGATCCTGATGTTGACGGGGGACGTGTCCGCGGAAGCCCGCCGCGAAGCCCTCTCGCGCGGCGCGAAGGACTTCATTCACAAGCCGTTCTCGGCCGATGAAGTGCTGCTCCGCATTGGCACGCTGCTCGAGACGCGCTTCCTCTACCTGCAGATCCAGAGCCAAAACCAGATCCTCGAAGCCAAGGTCCGCGAACGCACGCGCGAGCTCGAAGGGGCGCAGATCGAGATCATCGAACGTCTCGCGCGCGCCGCGGAATTCCGCGACGACACCACCGGCCAGCACACCGCCCGCGTCGGTCAGATGGCGGCCCTGATTGCCAAGCAGATCGGCTTGCCCGACCCGCAGGTGTCGCTGATCCGGCGCGCGGCGCCGCTGCACGATGTCGGCAAGATCGGCGTGCCCGACTCCATCCTCCTCAAGCTGGGAAAGTTGACGGCGGAAGAGTTCGAGGTGGTCAAGACGCATACCGTGATCGGCGCGCGCATCCTCTCGGGCAGCAAGTTCCCGATCATGCGTCTCGCGGAGGAAATCGCCTTCTCACACCACGAACGCTGGGACGGCTGCGGCTATGCCAGCATTCCCCGCAACGCCATTCCGCTCGCCGGCCGCATCGTTACGGTCGCGGATGTCTTCGACGCGCTCACCCAGCAACGGCCTTACAAGGAGGCGTGGTCCGTCGATGATGCGCTTGCGGAGATCGAGCGCGAAAGCGGCCGCCAGTTCGACCCGGTGCTCGTCGACGCGTTTCTCAGGGTCATCGAAAGCGGAAACCGGATGCAGCCGGCCTGACTGTATGCACACTCGACCGAAGGACATTGCGAATTGGATGAAGGAGCGGGTCGCCGCCGCCGGCTCGCGAGGGATCGTGGTGGGCTTGAGCGGCGGGATCGACTCGGCGGTCGTCGTCGGTCTCGCGACGATGGCGGTGCCCGGCCACGTGGTGGGCGTGATGCTGCCCTGCCACAGCGACCCGCAGGACGAAGCCGACGGCCAGCTGGCGGCCGACCACTTCGGCGTCCCGGCCATCAAGGTGGACCTGGCGCCCGCCTACGACAAGCTGCTGCTCGATCTGCGAACCGCGATTGCCCACCTGCCGAAGGATCAGGGCCCGGTGCTGGTGCACAACGAGGTCGACCCGAAGGCGCGAGTGCCGGTGGCCAATCTCAAGCCGCGTTTGCGCATGACCTCGCTCTACTTCGTCGCGAATTCGCTGAACTACCTCGTGGCCGGCACCGGGAACCGCAGCGAGCTGACGATCGGCTACTTCACGAAGTACGGCGACGGCGGTGTGGATCTGCTCCCCATCGGCCGTTTGCTGAAAAGTGAAGTGCGCGAGATGGCCCAGGCGATGAACATCCCGCAGCCGATCATCGACAAGCCCCCAAGCGCGGGCCTCTGGCAAGGCCAGACCGACGAATCCGAAATGGAATTCACGTACGCCGATCTCGAGCGATACCTGAACGACGGCCCCAGGTCCGTCTCCCCCGCGCTTGGCTTACGAATCGAACGCCTCCAACGCGCCAGCGACCACAAGCGCGCGCTCCCCCCGATGCCCGAGGAGAACTGACGCTCACGCGGTTCGTTGTTCGTTGTTCGCTGTTCGCTGTTCGGGGTTCGTATCACAGAGCCCAAAACTCCTCAACCAACCCGAGGCGCTGGAAAATGGCGCGGGTCTCGTCGGGTGTGAAGCGACGCCAACCGGGGTCGTTGCGGGGTACGCCGAACCATACCTGCGACAGCTTCCACGCCGTATCCAGGTTCAGCAGCGCCCCCTTCTCCATCCCCCACGTGCGGCACCACGCATCCACGTGTTCTTCATCCCTGAAGAACAGCATGGTCTTTCAGGTGAAGACAATGGACTCCCACCAGCGACGCGCTGGGATCGGGAAGTGAAGGACAAGCGAGTCTCCGCGGATCGAATGTCCATCCGACTCGAGTCGGAGCGACTGACCGCAATCTGCGCAGGATGCCGAAATGATTGACGGCCGCTGCAGCATGACCGCAGCGCCCAATGCATCCCAGCCACAGTTGGCAAAACCGGAGAACGACTCTGTGGTCACCACATACGGCGTCGCCACGGCCGAGAACGGGGGCGCCATCAGGATCTCGCCGTCAGGTTGAAGAACGAGAACGCGACGCACCGAGAGCTCCGCAAGCGCTTCACGAACCGACGATTCCGATGACTCCAGGGCCCGAGCGATTTCCCCGCACAGCGGCGGCCGCCCGCGATCTGAGCGTTACGTCGTAGACGTAAATTCGCACTCTATCGGCGGTCTCCATGTCCTCCCTACGAAGCAGGACTAAAGTCCTGCGCTACCGGAGTCACGAACCCCGAGCCCCGAACCCCGAACAGCGAGCAGCGAACCGCGAGAGCGAAGTTACCCAGCGCCGACGTCCATCACCGGCGCGGGCGTGTGTTCGACGTGTTCGGCTTCACCGGTCAGTCGCTGCCAGGCGTACTCGGCGCGGGAACGAAGCCAGGGATCCTCGCTGGCGAGCAGCGTCGAGAGGGCTTGCTCGGCGGTCTCGACGGGAGCGCCGACGATGTGGTTCGCCATGCGAGTCCGCTCCTCCTCGGTGACGTGACTGTCGATGAGCGGGAGCAGCACCTGGCGAAGTTCGGGCTTGAGCGTGTTCTCGAGATACTCGAGGGAGTTCGCGCGAACGGCGGCGTTCGACGAACGCACACCGACATAGGCGTCGTGAAGGCCTCGAGCGCCGGAGACCAGACCGATCAAGCGGAAGATGCGCTCGAGTTCCTGCTCCATCACCAACTGCAGCGCGGCGATGACAGCGCCGTTGTCCCCTTCGGACGACCGCAGGGCGCCGAGGAGCTGGTAGGACCGGTAATGGCCGGCGATCTCGGCGGCGAGCAACAGGTCCAGCATCTCGGGCTCTCGCGACGCCGGACGGTATTGCTGCTTCAACTTGTTCAGCGACGCGATCACCCGGTGCCTGAGCGAGGAATCCGACTCCAGGACCGCCGACATGAGGGCGCGTTCGGCGCGGTCGGTTCCGATGCGCACCAGCGCCGGAGGGATCTCGCGGCGGATGTCGAGCGGCGCCGACGCATCCATCAGGAGCTCCGACAGCACCGGCACCGCTTCGCCGCCTATCGTTTCCGTCGCCAGCAGGGCCTGGCGCGCGACTTCGGGATCGGGATCCACGATCAGCCGCCGGAGCAGGTCGAGGGGAGGCTCGGGCACGAGCGCGAGCACGCGGGCGGCCTCGATGCGGTCCTGAATCTCGTCGGACGAGGCCATCTTTCGCAGCAGCACTTCCGCCGCCTCGAGATTCCTCGCCCGCCCCGGTGACGCGAGGAAGGCAGCCATCGCCGCGCGGATCGAATACCCCTCGAACTCGCCGATCTGCTCGATCGTCTCCAGCGGATCGATGTCTCCGCCGCGCGACAGGAAGAGCAGGGCCTCCGTCCGCACTCCCAGCGCGGGGTCCCTCAGCATCGGCTGGATCAACGGCGTCGCCGCGTCGTCGCGCGCCGCGGCCAACGCGGCGATGGCGCGACGGCGGATGTCCTCGTTCGGGTGTGGGAGAAGGGCTCGCAGGTGCACGCAGGCACTGCGGAGCGGCTGCGTCGAGAGGACGTCGAGCGCGTACCGCACGTCCTCGAGGTCCGTCGACGACAACTTCGCGGCGAGCGCCTCGCACACGGAGCGGTCGAGCACCGGCTGCGAGGCCCGTTCAGAGTCGATGCGGTGCTTGTGGATGCTCTCGCCGATCGTGTCCACGTACGCGCGCCGGATGCGCCAGGCGACCCCCAGCCAGGCGATCGTCAGGACGAACATCACGGTGGCGGTGCCGCGCAGATCGAAGCCAAGGCCCGGCAGGATGAAGCCGCCGGTCGCGAGGCCGAGCAACACGCCGCCCACCGCATCGGCGATGCGGTTGCCGACGATGTCGAGCGCGTTCTTGACCGATTGCCGGTGCGCGGAGGGGATCGGGAGATAGAGCAGCTCGTAGGCCGCCTTGTCCACCGAAAACCGCAAGCGACTGGTCGCTGGCGTTGGTGAAAACCACGGCCCAGAAGATGGGAAACGCCAGCGTCAAGGCGCTGCCAAACCCGAGCAGGAACGGCAGGAGCAGCACCACGGCAGGCAAACCAAACCGCCGCAACAGCGGGGCTGTGACGAACAGCTGCAGCAGAAATCCAGCGGCGCCGACGACGAAGTTGAACGTGCCGAAGAACTCCGTCATCTTGTCCTTGTCCCCGGCAAAACGCTCGACGGCGACGACGCTCAACTGAAAGTTCGCCCACTGCGTCACGATGGCCGCCATGAACACGAGCGCACCCAAGCAGACGCAGGTACGGGCTGGAGGTGATGTGTTGGAACGTTTGCCCGAAGGTTTGCGCCGAACGCTTTTTCGTCCGTGGCTTGGTCAATCCTCGCGCCTTCAGCTTGCGGCCACTGACCACGACGATGACCGCGCTGGCCAGGATCAACGCCGCCAGCACGAGGAGCATGTTGACCGTCCCGCCGACCGGGTCGACGAGCACAACCGCGAGCACCCCTCCCGCGATCGAGCCGAGCGACGCCCCGGCCCCAATGAGCCCAAACAGCCGGCGCGCCTGTCGAAGGTCGAAGACGGAGTTGGCAAAACTCCAGGCCTGAACCGGGGCGATGACGCCGAAGCAGTTCACCCAGACGTAGAACGCCGCCGGGAGCCAGTAGGACGGCTCGAACCTGAAGGCGTACCAGAACGCCAGGACGTTGAGGCTGAAGAACACCAGCGTGCCGGTGACGACGACTCGAGTCCCGACACGCGCGACCAGTCGGGCATAGACCGCTAGGAAGAGCCAGAGAACGAGCGGAACCGCCGCATAGACATACGCGAGGGCATAGGGGCCGTACTGGTCCAGGAAGAGGCTGTTGCGCAGCGGCTTCGCGAGCAGGAGGGCGGCGACGACGAAGGCGACGTAGAGGAACGCGAGCAGGACTGGGAGGCCTTCGCCGCTGCGAACGTCGAAGAACCGCCGGACCCTCGAGAGCATGGAACAAGCGAGTTTACTTCAGGTTCCAGCATCGCTTAGGCTCTTGAGCCATGCCCCTACTGCAACGGGTCCTTTCGCCGCTGGTGGACGTGCGTAAAGAGGAAGCCCCCGGCGCGCTGTTGATGTTCCTGTACGCCTTCCTGGCGATGACGGCGTACAACATCATCCAGCCGCTCACCCGGTCCAAGGTCATTTCGAGTCTCGGGTCGGTCAACCTCCCGTGGATCATCCTGGCGCAGGGCTTCATCCTCGCGTTCATCATGATCGGCTACACGCGGGCCGTGGCCGCGTTGCCCCGGCGGTGGGCGCTGCCGATCACCCAGATCGTGATGGCCGTCATCATGGTCGCGTTCTGGGCGCTCTTTCGTCGCGGCGGTGATTGGGTTTCGGTCGCTTTCTATATCTGGGGCGCCCTGCTCGGCATTCTTCTCATCAGCCAGTTCTGGACGCTGGCCAACGGCGTCTACGATCCTCGCCAGGCCAAGCGGCTCTTCGGCTTCATCGGCGGCGGCGTCATGCTCGGCGGCATGACCGGCGCGGGACTGACCGCTGCGCTCGTCCAGCGGTTGGGCACGAACACGCTGCTGCTGTGCAGCGCCGTCACCCTGGTTCTGTGTGCGGCGGTGGTGTCGGCGATCATTCGAAATGCCGAAGAGGCCGCGGCCGCCGCGGCGTCGGTCGACGACGAGCGCGGCATCAGCCTGTCGCGCGCCTTCGCACTCTTGCGCGATTCGCGCCAGATTCAGCTGATCGCCATTGTGATTGCGTTTGGGTCCTTCGGCGCGGCGCTGCTCGATCAGCAGCTCAGCATGGCGACGGAAGAAGTCAAGGGGCGCGGGGAAACCGACGCGATCGGCGCGTTCCTCGCGCAAGTGCGCTTCTGGCTCTCGGCGGCAGCGTTTGTGATCCAGGTCTGGATCACGCCGCGCATCCACAAGTACCTGGGGATCGGCTTCGCGCTGATCATCCTGCCGACCAACCTCGGGATCACGGCGGCGATCATGCTCGCGAACGCCGTGCTGTGGGCGCCCGCCGTCGCCAGCGTGACGGACCGTTCGTTCCGGTACACCGTCGACAAGACGACGCGCGAAGTGCTGTTTCTGCCGCTGCCCTCGACACTGCGGCAAGAGGTGAAGCCATTCGTGGACGTGACGGTCGACCGATTCTCGCGGGCGATCGGTGCGCTGCTCATCCTCGTGCTCATTCAGCCGTGGGGCTTTTCCCTTCGCTGGCACCAACCTCGCCTTCGTCAGCCTCGTGCTGACCGTCATCTGGTACTTCATGGCGTTCCGCGCGAAGCGCGAGTACCTCTCCTCCTTCCGGCGAAGCCTCGAAACGCAGGTGATGGAGCCCGAGGACGTGCGGCTGAACGTCGCCGACCTCTCAACGGTCGAAACACTGGTCCAGGAGCTCGCGCATCCCGACCCGGCGCGCGTCGTCTATGCGATCGACGTGCTGGAATCGCTCGACAAGCGGAGTCTCGTCACGCCGTTGCTGCTCTATCACGAGGCGCCGGAGGTGAGACGCCGTGCCTTGCGCGCGCTCGGCACCGCGGGCCCTGGCGCCGAACGATGGGCGCCACAGATCCGACGTGCGCTGGGGGACCCCGACCCGAGCGTGCAGACGGCCGCGCTGCGCGCGCTGGCCGCGCTCGGCGACGAAGATGCGATCACGCACGCGCGACCGCTGCTGGTCGCTGCCGATCCACGCATCCGCACGACCGCCGCCATCGCGCTCGCCACCAGCCCCAACGACGCCGACCAGGTTGAAGCTCACGCGGTGCTCGCGGACATCTTGTCCGACACGTCGGAGCGTACGCGAGCGTCACGCCGCCAGGTCGCCGGCGCCCTCGGCGAGCTGCCACACGAGCGGTTCCGCCGAATGCTCATCCCGCTGCTCTACGATTCGGACCCGGAGATCGCCGACCGCGCGATGCAGGGCGTGCGCAAGGTCGGAACGTCGGACTTCATCTTCGTGGCCCCCCTGGTGTCGCTGTTACGCAACCGGCAGGTCAAGGGGGCCGCCCGGGAAACCCTGGTGGGCTATGGCCCCGACGTGCTCGACGTGCTCGCCCATTTCATGCGCGACCCGGACGAAGACATCTGGCTGCGCCGGCACATCCCGACCACGATCGCGAGGATCGGCACGCAGCGCGCGGTTGACGTCCTGCTCGCCAGCCTCGACGAACCCGATGGCTTCCTGCGCTACAAGATCGTCGCCGCGCTCGAGCGGCTGCGCCGGTCGGATGCGGCCTCTGACGTTCGACCGCACGAAGCTGGAACCGCTGGTGATACGGGATGCGCGACAGTACCTGTCCACGGTCTCCCTGCACCACAACCTCTTCGCCGGCGGCCGGCTTCCGACGACCAATCTGCTCTCGCCGGCGCTCGACCAGAAGATGCAGCGCATGAAGGATCGGATCTACCGGGTGCTCTCGCTGATCTATCCGTGGAAGGACGTCGCTGCCGCCCAGTGGACGCTGGCCAACGGCGAGCCACGGGCGCGCGCCAGCGCCTCCGAGTACCTCGACAACCTCCTGTCGGGAGACTTGCGCAAGCTGACCATGCCGGTCCTCGAAGAGATGCCGATCGATGACCGGGTGCGCCGCGCCAACGTGATCCAGCGCACGCGCCCGCGCGATGTCGAAGAGACGTTGCTGCAGTTGATCAACGACGACGACCAGGTCATCGCGGCGTCCGCCATTGACCTGGCGCGGCAGCGTGGCATCTGGGCGCTCGCGCCCGACATCGAGCACGTGCTCGCCCATCGCGATGTTCGCGACTGGTACGTCTTCGAGGAAGCCTCCTGGGCGCTGGCCGAACAGCGCATGCCGGCCGAACGCCGGCGCGAGCTCTGGCTCGAGCCGCTGCCCGCTGCGGTCCTGGCCGATCGGCTGCGGGAGCTCCCGCTCTTCAAATCCGTCTCCGTCGACGAGCTTTACCGGATCGCGGCCGCGGCCCGCCAGATGCGCCACGAACCTGGCGCAACGCTGCTGACCGAGGGGTCGGCCGGCGAGACGGTCCACCTCCTGCTGGACGGCAAGGTCGTCGCCACCGGCACCGGTTCCGCCCCCGAGTCGATCGATGCGCCCGCGCCGCTCGGATTCATCGAAGCCCTGGAAGGCTCCCCGATGAAACAGACCATCCGGACGGTCGGCGTCGTCGTCACGCTGGCGCTGACGACGGATGAATTGCGCTCGTTGCTGGCCGACAACACCGAGCTGGTGCGCGGGCTGTTTGCGGAGCTGGCGACGCGAGCGGAAGGGCCGCGCTGCGCGCCGATGGAGTCCACCGGCGCCGCCGGCGACCTCGAGCGCCTCGCGAAGGACGGCATCGAGGCGGTCGAAAAAGTGCTGGCGCTTCAGCGCGTTCCAGCGTTCTCGGCCCTGTCGGCGCAAGAGATCCGCCAGCTCGCAGACATCGCGCGCTCCATCTCGATGACCGCGGGCACCCAGCTGTTCGACACCTCGACCCCACCCGCCACGTGGCTTCTACTCTCTGGCGCGGTCGACATCGAACAACCCGATGGCACAAAGCTCACCGCACAAGGGGGAGACGTCATCGGCTCCTTCTGCGCCCTGTCGGGACGGGATATCGGAATGGCCGCGTCGGTGACGCGAAGCGGCTACGCCTTACGCATAACCGCGGACGACCTGTTCGAATTACTGAGCGAGCGCCCCGATCTATTGCGCCAACTGTTCGCCGGCCTGTCGCGGACGGCGCGTGCCGTTGTCCGTTGACCGGCCTCGATCGCGGCGGTTATCGAGCAGCGCTAGCTGCGTGAGAGCGGCGCGGCTCGGCGCCGGCTTGCACTTCGCGCTTGTCGGGGTCGACGACGATGGCGGCGGCGTAGCCGTAGCGGACTTCGCCTTTGCGGCCGATCTTCTGGAAGCGGTGGCCGCGGGCCATCAGGTCCTGGAGGATGGCGCGGGGGATGCGGTCTTCGATCTGGGTGCGGGTGACGTCGGTTTCCACCGGGATCTCGGCCGATCAGGAAGCGCGGTGCTTCGATCGCCTTCTGGGCGGGCATGCCGCTGTCGATCACGTTGAGGATGATGTCGTAGACCGACGCGGTGATCCAGGCGTTGCCGGCAGCAGCAGTCGCAAGGCGCGCCGTGCCGGGAACGTTGGGGTCGGATGATTTCCTGAACACCAGCGTCGGCACGCTCGTGGACGACGAGCGCGTGAGCGGGAGGAAGCGGCCGGGGGCGCCGCCGCCGCCGAACCGCAGGTGGTTGTTGTAGAGGAAGCCAAGGCCCTCCGAAACGTAGAAGGTGCCGCCCCACGTGCTCAGCGTCTGGGTGATGGCGATCATGTTCCCTTCCGCGTCGGCCACCGCAAACGCCGTCGTTCCCGTGCTGATGTGGCCCACGGGCTCCTCGAGGCCACCACCACCGCCGGTTCCGGGGCCAGCACCCCGCCCTTCCGACATCCCCGCGACGCTTTCTTGGGATCGATGCGCTTGAAGAGCGTGGCGGCGTGCGCGGGATCGAGATGCTGTCCGAGGTTCACCTCGAACAAACCGGGATCGGCGATGCGGGCTCCCTGGTCCCTGACCTTCCACGACTCGATCGCGTAGTGCAGGTAGTCGGCGTCGGTCGCGAGGGATGCGCCTGGCTTCGGCTGATAGTTCTGCAGGATCTGGAGGGTTTCGAGCAGGCTCAGACCCGTTGATACGGGCGGCGGCGCCGAGAAGACGACGTGGTCACGATACTGCCCCGAGAGCGGACGCCGCTCGATCGCGCGATATTGCGCCAGGTCGTCGAGCGTGATCAGCCCGCCGTTCTTCGACATGTCGGCGGCGATCTGTCGCGCGATCTCTCCGCGGTAGAACGCCTGCGCCCCGCCTTTGGCGATCGCGCGCAGCGTGGTGGCGTAATCCTTGTTGATGAACCGCTCGCCTGGCTTCGGCACCTTGCCACCGGGCAGGTAGATCTTCCGTGACTCCGGGTACTTCGCGAAGAAGCGCCGGCCTTCGTTGATCGACGTCGGCAGCGATTCATCCAGGACGAAGCCCTTGTCGGCGTGCTCGATCGCCGGTGCGACGAGATCCTCCCACGCGACCTTCTTGCTGCCGTAGGTGCGATACAGAAAATCGAGACCGGCCACGACGCCGGGGATGTTGGCGGCCGCGGGACCATCGCCGGTGCTCTGGCGCAACGTCGCGTTGTCGCTGGTCGCGCGGATCGGGGTCTGGTCCTTGTAATCCACCACGATCGGCTCGCGCATGCCTTTCAGGTACAGCACCGCCATGCCGTCACCGCCGACTCCCGACGCTTCGGGTTCGACGACGCCGAGCGCGAACGAGACGGCGATGGCGGCATCGACGATATTGCCGCCTCGCTCGAGCGCCAGACGACCGGCTTCAGACGCCAGCGGATGACCGGAGACGACCACCGCACGGTTTGATGTGACCGCGGGCTTGATCAGCGGCTGCTCGGCCACGAGCTTGTCGATGACCGTTTCCAATGCCGCTTCGTCCTGGGCCGCCTCGGCGTCTTTACGATACTTGTCGCGGAGCGCGCGCCACTCGTCGGAGGAGGGCCCGCTCGAGTAATAGAGCCGGTGCAGCGTGCTCCACACGCGGTCGAAGGCGCCGACCAGCGAGCGGCGGCGATAGGACGCCGCAGCCGAGTCGTTGAGCGCGACTTCACCGGCACCGGAGTCCACCGGCAGCGGCGCATCCACCATCCACAGGCGGAACGCCTCCGGCACGAAAAGCGGCGGCGGATCGGCGTCGCTGCGCAGAGGATTCCCGTTGTAGGTTGGCTCCGCCGGTGGGAAGTCGGTAATCGCGAGCCGTCGTCCGTCCGGTGACCAGGCGGGAGCGCCGCCGTACCGCGACGCGAGGATCGGCTGCATGGCAGGCCGGGGGCGATCGGCCGGCGCGCCACCACGACCTCGTCCCCCCGTAGCGCCGCCAGGCGCGGCGGACGCCGGAGCGTCGGCGCTCGTGACCCAGACAGAACCGAATCCTTCCCGGCGCGCAAAGAACGCGATCCGCTCGCTGCCTGGCGCCCACGAGGGAGAACTCTCCGTTCCGCGGGCCCTCGTCAACCGCGTTCGCTGACCGCGCGCCGGCTTGCCGTCCGACGGCAGGTCGACGACCCAGAGGTCCACGTCGCCGTCCTCGCTCTCGCGATCCGAGACGTAGGCGAGGCGCTTGCCGTCGGGTGAGACTTCAGCGTCGAACTCCGACTCGTTGGCCGAGTCGGTGAAGAGCGGCGTGGCGTCGCCACCGTCGGCCTTCACGCTCCACAGTTGCCAGAGCGCGACCGGCACGTCGCGACGGCTGAAGACCAGGCGCCCGTCGCGCGTCCAGGACGGCCACCGCTCGTCTCCCTTGTCGCTCGTTATCTGGCGCGCGTTCTTGCCGTCCGTGTTGGCCACGAAGATATCGAAGCCTTCGCCCGTATCCGCCGCGAACGCGAGCGATTTGCCATCCGGTGCCCATGCGGGATCGCGTTCGACCGCCGTCGAATCCGCGCGCAGCGCGCGTCCGCCTTTGCCGTCAGGCCCCGTGATGAAGATGCGATCCAGGTAGGACGTGGCGAGACGCTTGCCGTCTGGCGACCAGGCCGGGTCCTGGAGACCGGCCGGAGATGATTGCGCCGCCAGCGCCAGCGCGACGACAACACGCGGCGCCCGATCCGAGAGCAACGACACGCCGCATGAATCTAGCTCCTAACTCCTAGCTTCTAGCTCCTGACAGCGTGCGCACCGACCGGACGGCATCGGCGATGTGTCGCGATGAAATGCCGTAGCGATCGAGGAGCTCGTCGGGCTGCCCGCTGCGCGCAATTTCCCGCACCGCGAGTCGACGTACGGCGAACCCGCCGGCGGCGATGGCTTCCGCAACCGCGTCGCCGATGCCTCCCGCCGGATAGTGGTCCTCGACCGTAATCACGTTGCCGCCCGGTCGCCTTGGCCGCGTCGAGCAGGCCCGCGCCGTCGATCGGCTGCAGCGAATACAAGTCGATGACGCGAATCGAGACGCCTTCCGCCTTCAGCTGGTCGTACGCCTTGAGCGCTTCGACCAGCGTGATCCCGGCGCCAATCACCGTCGCGACGTCGTTCTCGCTGTAGCGGACGACTTTCAGCCCGCCGATCGGGAACGATTCGTCGGGACCGTAGATGGTCGGGGTCTTCGGACGCGAGGTGCGCATGTACGCCATGCCCGGGCGCTGCGCCATCTCGGCGACCAGCCGCTCCGCGCTGACGCCGTCGCAGGGATACAGCACCGCGCAGCCGGGCACGGCGCGCATCATCCCCAGGTCCTCGAGCGCCATCTGCGATGGCCCGTCTTCGCCGATCGAGATGCCGGCGTGCGATCCTGCCAGCTTGACGTTGACCTGAGAGATGCCGGCCATGCGAATGAAGTCCGCGGCGCGCGAGAGGAAGCACGCGAAGGTCGAGGCAAACGGGATGGCGCCGCGGGCGGCAAACCCCATCGCGGCGCCCACCATGCACTGCTCGGCGATGAAGTGCTCGAAGAAACGATCCGCGTGCAGCTTCTCGAACTTGTCCGAGAAGGTCGAGTTCTTGACGTCCGCGTCGAGGGCGACGATGCGCGCGTCGACGGTGCCGAGCTTCGCCAGCGCCACGCCCCAGGCTTCGCGCGTCGCGATCTGGTCTCCCAGCTTGTAGGCGGGCGCCGGCAGCTTCGAATAGTCGGGAGGAGCGATCGGCGGATGTCCCTGGCCGTTGGGCTTCGGGATCGGCGGTCGTGCAGGCGCATCCGGCACCATCTGCGCGTCGAGCTCGGCGATCGCCTTGTCGGTCTCCTCGCCTTTCTTGAGCGGCTTGCCGTGCCACCCGTCTTTGCCTTCGACGAACGAGACGCCCTTCCCCTTCAGCGTCCGCGCCAGGATCATCGTCGGACGCCCCTTCGTCTTGCGCGCTTCAGCGTAGGCGTTCAGCAACGCCTGCACGTCGTGACCGTCCACCACGATGGTGTGCCACCCGAAGGCGGACCACCGCGAGGCGATCTGCCGGCATGTCGTGCTTGAACTGGGTCGGCTGGCTCTGTCCAAGCGCGTTGACGTCGATGATCCCGCACAGGTTATCGAGCTTGTATTGCAGCGCGGCGTTGGCCGCTTCCCACACGGAGCCTTCCGCCATCTCGCCGTCGCCCAGGACCGCATAGGTGCGGTAGTCGGCGCCGATCCGGCGGGCGTTGAGCGCGATCCCGATCGCGGCGCAGATGCCCTGGCCAAGAGAGCCGGTCGCCACATCCACGAACGAGAGGCGCGGCGTGGGGTGACCTTCGAGGTCCGAGCCGATCTGCCGCAGCTTCAGCACCTCGTCGCGCGGGAACAATCCGGCCTCCGCCCACGCGGCATACAGGATCGGCGCGGCATGTCCCTTCGACAGCACGAACCGATCGTTGTAGGGATTGCGCGGATCGGCCGCGTCGTATCGCATCTCGGAGAAAAACAATGTCGCGACGATTTCCGCCGCCGACATGCAGGTGGTCGGATGTCCGCTCCCCGCTTCCGACGTCGAACGGATCGAGTCGATGCGGAGCTGCGTCGCGAGGTTCTTGAGTGTTGGAATTGGTGTGGAAGTCATGACGGGAAGGGGAAGTTTATCACCGGGCCAGCGAGCGCCGGGCGAGGATGAAATGCGCGGCCAGCGGCCCCTGAGCAGCGGCGTCCGGCTCGACGGCATCGAGCGTTCGCACAGCCAGCTGATGCCAGGCTGGATCCTCGGTTGCGCGCGCCAGGCGGTGCAGCACATCCGCGATCTCGCAATTGAGCGCGAAGGGGCGCAGCGGCTGGTGCAGCAAGCCGATGGGGACGTCGTCGTCGAGCGTCGCACGGTCCGCGAATGCCCCCTCGCCCGTGGCCATGGTGCGAATGGCGAACTGCGCGAGTTCCTGCGCCATCATCTGATACACGACATCGCCGGTCAGGTCCCAGGCGTCGAGATGCGCGGCCGCCATGGCGGCGTGATCCGTCAGCAGTCCGCGGACACCGCCCGTGCAATGCGCCACGCCCTGGCCGGGTCGATAGGTCGCGAGGAGCACGGCTTCGAGGGCCTGCAGCGCAATTTCTCGCAGCGTGGAGTCCTCGAACACCCGGGACGCCCGGAGGGCCGCCGACGCCATCGCGGCATTGGCGTCCGACAACCGCGTGGCGTCGCTCTCGATCGATGACCGCCACCCTTCACCCGGCGCGACCGCGAGGTGGCCTTGCACGAATTCGAGCACGTCGGCGGCGCGCGCCAGCCACCGCTCATTGCCGAACGTGACGCCGGCTTCGAGATACAGGTCGAGCAGCGCCGCATTGATCCCGAGCAACTTCTCTCGCTGCGGCTCGCTCCAGTCCTCATGGGCGGCGCAGCGACAAAACCCGCCGGCTTCCTCATCGTAGAGACCGTTCCAGGCCATCGCATCGAGCGTGCGCGTCGCATAACCGGCCATCTCGGCCGCGCCGGTTTCACGAAAAAGATCCAACGCGAGTCGCACGGGCGCCACCAGGGGGAATTTTGGCGCCGAGCCGAATCCGGCGTGCGTCGTGTCGAAGGCGCTAAAGACCTGCTCGATGAGTCGGTCGATGGAAACAGGCCCGCCTTCGCCGCTCCGCGGCTGCGGCGACAGGCGGCGGGGTCGACGCTGAAAGGCTCTGCCGCCTCGCCTGCCCCAGTGCCTCCATCAACTTCTCGGGAGGGACGAACGTTCCGCCACCGAGGATCTCGCCGTCCGCGTTCAGGAACGCCGTCGTCGGCAAGCCTCCCAGGTCGTAACGGTCGGCGACATCAGGACGCCGATCGGCGTCGACGCGCACGGGAATGAACCAGCGGTTGATCTCCGCGGCGATGTCGAGATCGCCGTAGCACTGCCGATCCATTTCTCGACAGGCCTCCGACCAGGGGGCGGCGATCGCCAGCAGAACGCACTTGTTTTCCTCGCGCGCACGGGCGAAGGCGGCTGTGCCCCAGGGCACCCAGGCAACGGCGTGGCTGACGCGCAACTGTGTCATCGGGAGGTGCTGATTATAATGACTGGATGTTCGCGCTGCGGTACGCCGCAATAGTGGCGATCGCAATCTGGGCCGGCGGCATGATCGTGCTCGGGGCCGTCGCTGCCCCGTCGATTTTCGAGGCGCTGGCGGCGCGCGGCGTTGCCGAGCACCCGGATCCTCGGTGGAGCGATCTTCGGCGAGGTGCTGCGACGATTCCACCTCGTCACGTATATCTGCGCCGCGGTGCTCTTCGTGTCGCTGCTGCTCCGCGCCGTCCTCGGGCCGCGGCCGGCCTACTTCGGTATCCGATTCGCGATCTTCGCGCTGATGCTGACCGCCACGCTCTATTCGGGGCTCGTGCTCTCGCGACAGATCGACGGCGCGCGCGTGGCGGCCGGCGGCGCCCCGTCGTCGCTGGCCGAAACCGATCCGCGGCGTCTCGAGTTCGCGCGCCTGCACCAACTCTCGACTGTGTTACAGCTGCTGCCGGTCGTCGGTGGACTGGCGCTGCTGTTCTGGGAAGCCAGGGACCCCGTATGAGACACGACCACGTCATTCAGGAAATCGAAACGCGCCGCGGCGGCATCGGCGAACGCGACGGCGGCGATGGATACCGCCGTCGGTATCCTCAAAGACCGCATCCCCGATTACACGTGGGTGGGCATTTACCTCATGGAGGGGGACGAGCTGGTCCTCGGGCCGTACCGGGGAAAGCCCTCGCCGCACACACGCATTCCGCTCGGCCGCGGCATCTGCGGCGCCGCGGCCACCGAGAAGCAGACGATCATCGTGGACGACGTGAACGCCGATCCGCGGTATCTGGCCTGCAGCATCGAGACGAAATCCGAGATCGTCGTTCCGATCATGCACGGCAGCCGGGTGCTGGGTGAGATCGACATCGACAGCGATCGTCACGCGGCCTTCGGCGGCGACGATCGACAGCTCCTCGAACGGGTCGCCGCGCTGCTGGCGTCGCGATTGGCGGACCGATCATGAGTCACACCATCACGCTGATCCCCGGCGACGGCATCGGACCGGAGGTGACCGAGTCGGTCGTCCGCATCTTCAAAGCCGCGGCGCTCGATATCGAGTGGGAGCGGCACGATGCCGGCGTCATCGCCTTCGAGAAGACCGGCGAGACACTGCCGGCGCCGCTCCTCGACTCGATCAAACGGAACAAGGTCGCGTTGAAGGGCCCGGTGACGACGCCCATCGGCCAGGGCTTTACCAGCGTCAACGTCGGGCTGCGCAAGGCACTCGAACTGTTCGCGAACCTCAGGCCGGTGCGGAACCTGCCCGGCGTCGACAGCCGCTTTTCGGACGTCGACCTCGTGATCGTGCGCGAGAACACGGAAGACCTCTACGCCGGCCTCGAACATGAAGTCGTGCCCGGCGTGGTCGAATCGCTGAAGATCATCACGGACAAGGCGTCGACCAACATCGCGCGGTTTGCCTTCGACCACGCACGCACGTACGGCCGCAAGCGCGTCACGGCGATCCACAAGGCCAACATCATGAAGCTCGGGGACGGGCTGTTCCTCGACTGCGCGCGGCGGGTGGCCCGCGAATACATCGACATCACCTACGACGAGCGGATCGTGGATGCGGCCTGCATGCACCTGGTGATGCATCCCGAGAAACTCGACGTCCTGCTGTTGCCGAATCTCTACGGCGACATCGTCTCGGATCTCTGCGCCGGCCTGGTGGGCGGGCTCGGGGTCGTGCCGGGGGCGAACCTCGGGCGCGAGGCGGCGGTGTTCGAAGCGGTACACGGCAGCGCGCCAGACATCGCGCACAAGAACCTGGCCAATCCGACGGCGCTGCTCCTCTCGGCGCTCATGATGCTCGACCACATCGGCGAGCGCGAGAAGGCGGATCGGATCCGCGCCGCGCTCTCCGCGATATTGATCGAACGCAAGGTTCGCACGCGTGACCTTGGCGGTGAATCGACGACCACCGAATTCACCGACGCCATCTGTCGAGCCCTCTGAAAACCGGGCATTTTCGCTCGTGCCGCGCGGCAAGGCGGCGGGTTCAGTCTGATATAGTGCGCGGTGATGCTCGACGACATCACACAGGCCGTACTCGCGCGCGATGAAGTGGCGCGATACCTGCGTGGCGGACACGGGCAAACCGAGCTCCAGGCCCGAGACCGTATCCACGCGTATCTCGACGAACTCCGAACGACGCAGCGCTATCCGATCTACCGCGCGCTGAAGCACCCGCTCTACCCGATCCTCCGCAAGATCGATCGCATCCACGAACATATCGACATCGCGCAGCGCGCGACCCGTGCCGGACGCGTCATCTACATCTCGAACCACAAGAGTCATCTCGACTATCTCATCGAGCCGCTGGTGCTCGACGACACGGGGATTCGGCCGCCGGTGATCGCCGCCGGCATCAACCTCTTTGGCGGCCCGCTCGGACTCATCCACCGCCACGTCACCGGCGCGATCCCGATCCGCAGGAACACCAAGGACCCCGCGTATCTCGTCACCCTGAAGGCCTATGTCGCCGAGTTGTTGCAGCGTCACGACCTGCTCTTCTACATCGAGGGGGGACGCAGCTATTCGGGAGAGCTGAAGCCGCCCAAGACGGGACTCCTGCACGCGACATTGCTGGCGGAGCGCGGCGACGTCGTGATCGTGCCGATGTCGGTCGCCTACGATCTCGTGCTCGAGGATCGCATCCTCGCGCACCAGGCGACCAAACGCCGCCAGCGCCCCTTCGCGCGCGAGGTCGCCGAGATGGTGCGCTACGCGGTCGGCTACCAGTCGCGCGCCGTGGTGACGTTCGGCAAGCCGATCTCGTTGAACGGCTACGATCCGGAATCGCGCCGCGACATCATGTCGCTCGCCCATCAGACACGAGACACCATCGGGATGCTCTACAAGGTGCTCCCCACCGCGGTGCTGGCCGCGGCGCTGCGCCCGGGCATCTCACGGCGAGACCTCGAGGCGAAGTGCGATGCCATCATCGAGACGGTCGCGGCCGGCGGCGCCAATATGGGCGTGCGCTCGGGCCGCGAGGCGGTGGACGCCGGGGCCGAGCCGCTGGCCGCTCGCAACGTGATCCACATCGAGCGCGGCGGCCGCTTCCGGATTCGCGAACGGACCGTGCTGCGGTACTACGCGCGTACGCTGCAGCACCTGATCGCCCCTCGCCGTCCGCCGCGCATGCACTGATGATCCAGACGGCTTCGAAGGCTTTCTTTCATACTCTGGCTGGCAGCGCGATCCTGAAACGGGTCGCCTCGCGCTACGGGTTGCGCAAGGCCACCAGCTTCGGCCGCCGCTTCATCGCGGGTGAAACCGTCGAAGACGCCATCGAGGCGGCGCGTGCCGTCGAGCGCCATGGTCTGACGCAGACGCTGGACCTGCTCGGCGAAAGCGTATCGACGATCGAGGAAGCCGACGTGGCGACCCGCACCTACATCACCTGCCTCGACAAGATCGTCACCGCCGGCATCGGCCGCAACATCTCTCTGAAGCTGACGCAGCTCGGTCTCACCATCGATCGCGCGACGTGCGTTGACAACCTCCGCCGCATTCTCGACGTGGCCGGCCGGCACGGGTTCTTCGTCCGCATCGACATGGAGAACTCGCCGTTCACGCAAGTCACGCTCGGCATCTTCGAAACGATGTGGCAGCAGGAATACCGGAACGTGGGCATCGTCCTGCAGTCCTGCCTGCCGCGCAGCGTCCAGGATGCCCGGCGCATGAACGAGCTCGGCGCCCGCGTGCGCATCGTCAAGGGCGCCTACAAAGAACCGCGGCAGGTGGCCTATCAGGACAAGGCCCAGGTCGACTCCGCGTTCGTGCAGATCTCCGAACTGCTCCTCTCCGAAGGCACCTACCCGGCGATTGCCACGCACGACCCGGCGATGATCGCCGCCGTGCGGTCCTATGCCGCGAAGCAGGGGATCGCTCCCGATCGCTTCGAGTTCCAGATGCTGTACGGGATTCGTCGGGACCTTCAGACCCAGCTTCGCTCGGACGGGTTCAACGTCCGTGTTTATGTCCCCTTCGGGCGCGAATGGTTCCCCTACTTCATGCGCCGGCTGGGCGAACGACCCGCGAACGTCGGATTCGTCGTTCGGGCCATCCTGACCGACCGCTGACCCACAATCCGCCAGCTCAGGTGTAACGCGCGGGACATAGGGTGTGTCCTCCCGTTGCCATCTCCGAATGGGAAACCCGTGGCACCGCCCGTTTGGGGGCCTCTTTTCGCGTGGCACACCTCTTGATATCCCTGAGGTGTAGGGACGCGAAACGGCCGGGCTACGGCCGGCGTCCTAGATGAGGAGAGAAGGGATACCGTCCATGGTGACCAATTACCCCCAGCAACTCGCGGCAGCGGCGGAAATCACGTACGAGCGGGCGAGCGGAACTGTCGCGCGCGCCTTCGGGCGCCTGGGGCAGTTGATCTGTGGCGTTCGCGGCCATGACTCGGTGCTCCATTTCGAGGGCAAGCGGATCATGATGCGGTGCACCTCGTGCGGGCACGACACTCCGGGATGGGAGATCAGCGGCCGTGGGCCACGCCGTCGCTTCGAAGGAGACGCCCGCCACCACCTGCTGGCGCAGCCTCGACTGGTTCTTCGGAAATCGGCGTAAGTGAGGAAGATGGGCGGGTGCCGGGTCTGAAGACCCGGCCTACTTCTCACCCCACGCCACCGCCAGATCCGCCAGCACGTCTCGGCACACGAGCACGTCGTCCACGTTTACGTATTCCTCGACACTGTGAAGACCGGCTCCCCCGGGCCCAAAGAGGACCGACGGGATGCCGGCGTCCCCCAGGATCGCGGCGTCGGTCCAGAAGCTCATGCCCACCGGGTGCGCCTGCACCCCTCGTCGCCCCGCAAACTCAGTGATCATTTCCGGCAAACGATGGCCAGGTGGCGTCTCGTACGAGGCGCGCGCGAAGACTGGCGTCACGGACGCCTGGAACTCGGGATCCTCCTTGCGCAACTCGTCGAGGATCGATCGGATCTCCCGCTCCGCCGACTCCGCACTCTCGCCGCTGACGGTCCGCCGCTCGATTTGAAGACGACACCGATCCGGGTAGCTGCTCCATTCGTGGCCGCCGCCGATGGTTGAGGCGTGCAGTGAGGCGGTGCCCATAATCGGATGTGGCGCGTGCGATTGGAGGATTCGATCCAGACGTTCGAGACGGCCGAGAACGCGTCCCATGCGCATGATGGCATCACGCCCTTCTTTCGGCCGGCTTCCGTGCGCGGCCCGTCCCACGGTCTCGAGCTCGAACCACGCAAACCCCTTATGTCCGACGCCGATCTGCAGGTCGGTGGGTTCGGTCACGACCGCCGCGTCGGCGCGCCACGTTCGAACGAGCTCGTCGGCGCCGATGCTCGCGTACTCCTCGTCAACGACGGCGGCCACGATCAACCGTCCGCGCTCGAACCCGCGGTCCCGCGCCACACGGGCGGCGTCGATCATCGCCGCGACACCTGATTTCATGTCTTGCGAGCCCCGGCCGTAAAGCCGGCCATCGCGAAGATCCGGCGCGAACGGCGCCGCCATCCCCTCGACGCCGACGGTGTCGATGTGGCCGCACAGCATCAGCGACGGCCCCTCCTGCGCCCCGTTCAGCACGCCGATCACGTTCGGCCGTCCCGGCGCGGCGTTCTGCAGGTGCACCTCGAGACCCAAGCCGCGCATGTGGTCCGCGATGGCGGCGGCCACCTCCGCCTCCCCGCGGGCCCCCGGCACGAGCGAGGGGTTCACCGAGTCGATGGCGACCAGATCGCGAAGCAGCGCGATGCAGGGATCGTTCATGTCTGTTGATCCGGCCCCTCCCTGCGGCGGCCGTACTTCTTCACGAAGCGATCGGTGAATCCCGGCGCGATGGCGTTCAGTATGGCGAGACCACGCGACCAGGCGTACGGGTAGACCTCGGGCCGAGGGTGGCGCGCGCACGCGACGACGGAACGAGCCACGTCGTCTGCCGTCTGCTTGGGTCCGAGACCCCTGACGCTGTGACCGTAATCGCGGTTCATCGCATCCCGGAATTCGGTCTCCGTCGAAATCGGATACACCACCGACACATGGATGTCCGTCCCCGAGTACTCGGTGCGCAGGGACTCGGCAAACCCGACCTGCGCAGCCTTGGTCGCGCTGTAGCCGCTCATCTGCGCGATGCCACGCTGGCCGACGATCGAGGAGATGATGATGAGATGCCCGCGGTGCTGCTGCTGGAACAGCGGAAGGGCGGCACGCGCGCCGTAGAACGTTCCCATGAAATTCACGTCCACCATGCGCTGCATGACGTCGGTCGGTGTGCCTTCGACGCTCCCGTAGTACCCGAAGCCGGCATTGCAGATCATGATGTCGAGACCGCCGAAGACGCTCTGCGCGCGCTGCACGAGGGCGACGACCTCCTCCTCACGTGTCACGTCCATGGTGACGGCTTCGACCTTCCCCCCGGCCACCCGGATTCGCTCGGCGGCGGCGTGGAGTCGATCGCCACGACGGGCGCCGAGCACGACCGACACACCCGCGCGCGCGAGGTGTTCGGCGCACGCCAGGCCGATCCCCGACGAGGCCCCCGTGATCACCGCCGTCCGTCCTGAAAGCTCCACGGCCATCGATCATTGAGTATTGTTCATTGGGGATGAACACTCCACTCGAGACTGCGACGGCGATCGCCACGAGCGTCCGCGAGGCCGGCGGCCGTGCCCTGGTCGTCGGCGGATGGGTCCGGGATCGCCTGCTTGGCCGCCCGTCCAAGGACATCGACATCGAAGTCTTCGGCATCGACGCCGGAGACACTTCGGGCGCTGCTCGACAGATTCGGCAACGTCAATACCGTCGGGGAAAGCTTCACGGTCTACAAGGTGGGAGACCTGGACGTTTCCATCCCGCGCCGCGAGTCGAAGGTCGGTCGCGGCCACCGGGGCTTCGAAGTCATCGGCGATCCCACCTTGACGATCCGGGAAGCCGCGCGGCGCCGCGACTTCACCATCAACGCGATTTCCTGGGACCCGCTCGAGGACACTTACGAGGACCCCTTCAACGGACGCGCGGATCTCGAGGCAGGCGTCCTGCGCGCCGTGGACGCCACCACGTTCGGTGAAGACAGCCTCCGGGTGCTGAGGGGGATGCAGTTCGCCGCCCGGTTCGAGTTCCCGCTCGAGCCCGAGACGGCGGCGCTGTGCCGCGCGATTCCGCTCGACGATCTGCCGGCGGAACGTGTCTGGGGCGAGTTCGAGAAGCTGCTGCTCCAGGCCCGCCGGCCGTCGATCGGCCTGCGCCTCGCTCTCGACCTTGGCGTGTTCGATCGCCTTTTTCCGGAGATCAAGGCGCTCGTCGGCTGTCCGCAGGAACCTGAGTGGCATCCCGAGGGAGACGTGTGGGTACACACCCTGCTCGTCGTCGACGAGGCGAGGACGCGCATCGACGACCTGGAGAAACCGCAACAGCTCGTCGTCATGCTCGGCGCCCTCGTCCACGATCTCGGCAAGCCTCCCACCACGGCCTTCGTCGACGGACGGATCCGCTCGATCGACCACGAGCAGCAGGGGGTGGCGCCGGCGACCGCGGTGCTCGACCGGCTCAACGTCCATAGCATCAATGGCTACGACGTCCGCAAGCAGGTGCTGGGGATCGTCGCTCACCACCTGAAGCCCGGCATGTTTCGCCAGTCGCCCACACCGGTGTCTGACGGCGCCTTCAGGCGCCTGTCACAGAAGGTCGACCTGGAACTGCTGGCGCGTGTCGCCAAGTCTGACTGCGAGGGACGCGGCGGCGGTTTCGACTGTTCCGCGATGGATTGGTTCCTCGAACGCGCTCGGGAGCTCGGTGTCGAACACGAACCGCCGAAGCCGCTGCTCCTCGGCCGCCACGTCCTCGCCCTCGGCCTGCAACCTGGACCGCGGGTCGGAGAGATCGTGCGCGCGGTGTACGAGCGGCAGCTCGACGGCTCGATTCAGACCGTCGACGAAGCCATCGCGCTCGCCACGACGATGGTCTGAGCGAAACGCTACAATCGTGCGCGATGCGCCGATCGAGTGTTCGCTCCCATCTGACTGTTCTCTTCGCCGCGATCATCACCGCGGTTTCGTCATCCGAAGTCGCCGCGCAGGACCCGACACCCGCCCCGTTGCCGACGCCCCCCATGACGGTCTTCGTGGTCGATGCCCGCTTCGGCAGGGCGTGGCTCACGCAGGATGCCACGGTGGCGACGGCGCTTGAGCGTCCAGCCGAGAGACCTGCCCTCCCGTGGCTGGGGCTTCGTCGTCGGGGCGCACGTGTATCCCATTCGTGCGAAGAAGATCGCGCTCGGATTTGGCGCCGAGATGCTGCGGATCGGGGGATCCAACACGATCGAAGCCGAGACCGAAGACGGCATCGATGGCCCGACGATCAAGACGAAATGGAGTCACCTCTCCCCGCAGGTGTCGCTCAATTTCGGCGCGCGCGATGGCTGGAGCTACCTCACCGTGGGGCTCGGCCGGAGCAAGATGACGACTGAAAACGAGGACGAGCCGCAGGAGGATCCCGAGAGTGGGGTGGGAACGCTGAACTACGGCGGCGGAGCCCGGTGGTTCATGAACAAGCACCTGGCGTTCACGGCCGATCTGCGGTTCTATTCGATCAACGCGCAGGAAGCGACGACCGGACGAATCGCGACGCCGAAAATGCGTGTGCGAGTCTTCACCGCCGGTTTTTCCATCCGCTGATCATTCGGCGTTGATCATCGCGGCCCGCCGCCATTCCTCGAAGAGACGGGCGGCGTTTCCCGAGACGGACTTCAGCGACGGTGACCAGCCAAGCGCCCGCGCCCGCGGGCTGCGGACGACCTGGTCGAGCGCCAGCGCATCGGCATAGGGCCCCATCTTCTGCCGCGCCTCGGCGATGGGGATGTGGCGCACGCTCGGCGTCGTCTTCGCGTGTTCGCTGATGGCCGCCACGATGTCGTTGACGCGCTCGTCACCTTCGTCGTTCGCGTGAAAGATCCCTGACGCGTCTTGACGATCCACCAAACGCAGATACAGATCGGCGAGGTCGCGGTCGTAGATCAGCGGCCAGCGGTTGTCGCCGCTCCCGATGACGCGGATGAGGCTGTTCGCCGCGTCCTTCAGGATGTCGCCGACAATCCCGCGGGCGCCGCCGTAGACGATGCCCGGTCGCACGACGACCGTGCGCAACGTGGGCGTCGCCGCATTCAGTACCCGCTGCTCCTGCGCCGGCCGCCACTTCGACAGCTCGATCGGATTCACCGCTGCGGTCTCGTCGGTCGGCGAGGGGGCGTTCCCGAGCACCCAGATGCCGGATGTGTAAATGAAGAAACGAGCGGTCTTCGACTGGGCCGCGGCGGTGAGCAGCGCGTCGACGGCCGTTTTGTCGAGTTGCGGACCACGGGCGCTGTACTCGAACGCCGTATGAATGATGCCGTCGGCTGCCGCGGCGGCGTCGGCGTAGGAGGCCGGATCGCCGAGCTCGCCGAGCACGGGCGTGGCGCCGCGCTTCTGCACCTGCGCCGCGCTGTGGCTGTTGCGGACGAGTGCGTGCACGTGGTGGCCGGCCCGTGTGAGCGCGTCGAGAACCGCGGCGCCGATGTATCCCGTTCCGCCTGTCAGAAAAATCCGCACGTCAGATATCCCAGATTCGCTCTTGCTGATCGTAGAAGGTGATCAAGCCGTCTTCGCTGACCTTCAGCACCGCGCCATACCGCCCGGCGGCCATCGCCGCGGTGGTGCGCGCGCCTTCGACCGCCAGGTTCGAGTGCGGCTCCGGCGGCTCGGTGTGCAGCAGAATCGCACCGACCGCGAGCAGCCGTCCATCGGCATCCATGACGGTCGCGCCGTCGGTGCGCGCCAGTCCTGACAGTACCGCGGGATCCAGCTCGGTTGCCGTCCGGCCGCGCAGCATGTGCATCAGTTGTGCGCGGGAAGGCACGTCGCTCCCGGAGGGGCGCGTGGCGTCCAGCTGGTCTCCCGGCGCCACCAGGTTCGGCAGCGACCGCTCCGCATCGCGAAGGACCACGAAAAGCGCCCCCTCGCGGGCATCCGCCAGGTCCAGTGCCGTCTGGAACAAGCGGTCGGCCAGGGGGTTGTTGCCGACCGAATCGCACCACATGTCGTACTTCGCCTTCATGTCGAGCAGGTGCCAGCGCGCATTGCGGAAGCTGAAGATCTGCACGCCCTCGGCGAAGACCTTGATCTCGTGTGAGGGGCTTAACACGACGCACAGGTTCCCGGTGCCAGCGGTGGCCAGCGAGTGGGGACGATACGTCGTGGGACACGGTACGTCGAGCGTTCCCGGCGCCACGTAAAGGGACAGCTCGACGAGGTCGAGCACTTCTCCCTTGCGGTTCACCAGGAACAGCGTCCGCAGGCCGTCACACAGCCGATAGAAGCTCTTGATGCCCGTCAGCGCCTGGGTGTACTTGTACTCCTGCCCGGGAATGACGGCGTGCTTGCGAACAGGATCCGAATCCCCCCCAAGCAGCATCACACCGGACGAAATCGCGCGGTTCTCGTAGCTCGAGAGCGCCGCGACGCGGAGCACTTCGATCGCCGTCGCCACCGAATCCGCGCGCGTCTGCGACGGATCCCCGTAGGCCACGCTGTCGAGAAACGCTCCGATGTACCGATCCTCGATGGCGCCGCGAAACAACTCGCCGCGCTCCAGCATCTGTTTCGGATCGAAGATCGCCCGATAGCGCGCGGCGAGCACCGTCCCGATCGCGCGCGCCAGCCGCACCTCGTGGTCGGTAAAGGGACGGCGCGCCGGCACGTGCAGCACGTGCCGCATCCCGAACCACCGGATCGACAGCACCGACGGGTCGTTGGTCGGCTCGATGGCGAGGCGCCCGTCGGAGGAAAGCGACGGGATCGGTTCGGTCTCGAAGGTCGCCCGGCCGAAGAACTGCCGCAGCGCGGCCTGCAGAAGGCTGTCGTACAGAGCGCTGGCGGCGAAAACCGGGGGGAGCGACATCGGGTTGCCATGATAATTCACCGGAATGGCGCGGCGCACGCTCCTCGACTTCTTCGACGACCTGGCAACGTTGAACGGCACGTTCGTGGTCCATGACGACGGGTATCGCACCTGGTCGTTCACGTACGCGGAGATCGCAGCCGCCGCTGGCACGTTTGCCGCGCGGCTCCGCGATGCCGGCATCAAATCCGATCAAAAAGTGCTGCTCTGGAGCGAGAACCGTCCGGAATGGCTTATTGCCCTCTGGGGCTGCCTGCTCGAGGGGGTCGTCGTCGTTCCGATCGATTACCGCAGTTCCCCGGACCTGATGCTGCGGATCGCCGACATTGTCGATGCCCGTGCCATCGTCATCGGCGACGTCGTCCCCGCCTTCGACACCCCGCGGCCGGTGTGGTCCGCAGGCACGCTCGCCGCTCCCGGGGTTCCGAGTTCAGCCCCAGCGCGACACGCGGAAACGACACCCGATACGACAGCGGAGATCATCTTCACCTCCGGAGCGACGGCGGATCCAAAGGGCGTCGTCCTGACCCACCGCAACATCCTGGCGAACGTGATCCCCATCGAGAAAGAAATCGGCAAGTACAAGCGCTACGCGAGGCCGTTTGCCCCAATCCGGTTCCTGAACCTGCTCCCGCTGAGCCACATGTTCGGCCAGTCGATGGCGACCTTCATCCCGCCAATGCTCACGGGAGAAGTCGTCTTCATGCGCAGCTTCGCGCCACAGGACATCGTGCGCCAGATCCACGACCGGCGGATCTCGGTGGTCGTCTGCGTCCCCAAGATGTTGGAGGTGCTGCGCGACTACATCCTGCGGGTAGCGCCCGAAGCGGCGACTGCTCCACCGCCCGGCACCCACTGGACGAAGAAATGGTGGATCTACCGGCGCATCCACCGGATGTTCGGCTTCAAGTTCTGGGCAATGGTCGTCGGCGCCGCGCCGCTCGACCCCGAACTCGAGGCCTTCTGGGGCCGGCTCGGTTTTCTCGTCGTCCAGGGCTACGGACTGACCGAAACCGCGCCGGTCGTCACCCTCAATCACCCGCTCCGTGCCTCGCGGGGCGCCGTCGGGAAGCCGATCGCCGGGGTCGAAGTGAGAATCGCCGAGGACGGGGAGATCCTCGTCCGCGGCGAGAACGTGACGCGGGGGTATTTCAACGCCCCCGAGGAGACCCAGCGCGCTTTCAGCGACGGCTGGTTCCATACCGGCGACATTGGCGAGCTCGACTCCACCGGTCAGCTCCGCATCCGCGGACGGAAGAAGGAAATGATCGTGACGCCGGAGGGATTGAACGTCTTTCCGGAGGACGTCGAGCGCGTGTTGAACGCCATCCCCGGCGTGAAGGAATCGGCCGTCGTCGGCGCCCCACTCGGCGAGTCCTCGGCCGAGCGCGTGCAAGCGGTGCTCGTCCTCGACCCCACGACCACCGTGGACGACGTCGTGCGCGTCGCCAATCCGCAGCTGCTCGACCACCAGAAGATTCGCGCGGCGGCCGTCTGGCCCGCGCCGGAGCTGCCGCGGACCGAGGGGACGCGGAAGCTGAAACGGCGCGAGCTGCGTCAGTGGCTGACGTCCTCCTCCAGCAGTGCGCCGGCACGGACCGACAGCTCGCGGAGCGTCGAGTCAGTTGTCGGCCGCTTTACTCCCGGGCGAGGGCTGACGGCCGCGACGACCATCGACGAACTGGGGCTCAGCTCGCTCGAGCGCGTCGAGTTGATGCTCGCGCTCGAAGAGGCGTTCCAGGTCACGATTGACGAGGGACGTTTCGCGGCTGCGAAGACGATCGAAGACCTTCGTCCGCTGGTGCAGCCGTTGGAAGGTGCGTCGGCCGCGGCGATCTCGGCCGCCACCGGCGCGCCGGACGTCATCGACTTCCCGAGTTGGAACCGCACGGCCGCCGCGCGGGCGGCGCGACGGGTCAGCCTGCCGACCTGGATCCTGCCGGCGACGTGGCCGTGGATGTCGCTCACCGTGCGAGGACTCGAACACCTGGAAGGCCGGCCGGGCCCGGTCGTGTTCGCCGCGAACCACCAAAGTCACCTCGACACCCCCGCGATCCTTCGGGCGCTCCCGCGGCGGTGGCGCTACCGCCTGGCTCCCGCGATGGCGAAGGAGTTCTTCAAGGCGCATTTTTTCCCAGATCAATACGGCCGTAAGGCCTACGTCCTCAACAGCCTCAACTACTACCTGGCGTCGCTGTTCTTCAACGCCTTCCCCCTGCCGCAACGAGAAACCGGGACGCGACAGACGCTGCGGTACGTGGGGGAATTGCTGGCATCGGGGTACTCGGTGCTGATTTTTCCGGAGGGCAAGCGGACGGACCATGGCGAGATCAACGAATTCAGGCCCGGCGTGGGGATGATCGCTTCCCGCCTCAACGTGCCGGTCATTCCGGTCCGTTTGGATGGGCTCCACGAGATTCTTCACCTCTCCTGGAAGTTCCCGAAACGGGGCCGTGGCACGGTCACGTTTGGCCCCCCTATGTCGTTGACCGGTAACGATTACAAGGCAATTGCCGGGCAGATCGAAGAAGCGGTTCGGCGGATGGGAAACTCCTAAAGGATTGACACTCTTCGGGTTGCTACCATGACCCGGATGTGGCACAATCTTTGAGTGAAAGGAAACGACTAGTTGAGCAAGGACGATCTGATCGACGTTCAAGGGACAGTGGTTGCAGTACACAGCGGCGGGCTCTATCGCGTGCAGTGTGATCAGGGCCACGAAGTGCTGGCGCAGCTGAGCGGCCGAATGCGCCGCTTCCGAATCAAGGTAGTGCCGGGCGATCGAGTGACCGTGGGCGTCTCACCCTACGATCCAGTCCGCGGCATCATCACCTTCCGCGCTCGCTAAGTCACAGACTTGAATTCCCATACAGCACAATCAAACGGACGGGGACGACGGGGGGGGCGCGGAGGCCCGCGCAAGGGGGGCCGACCAGCCCCGCGGCGCCAGCAGACGCTCGCGACCGTCCCAGCCCCGATAACCAGGCCGCAGGCGGAATACGATCCGAGCCCGATTCACTTCGAGAAGCTCGGGCTCGAGTCCTCGTTGATCGAGGCGATTCGCATTCGCGGCTTCCACACCACCACGCCGATCCAGAGCGCCGTGATCCCGTTCATCATGAACGGCGAAGACCTGATCGGCTGCGCCGCGACGGGCACCGGCAAGACGGCGGCGTTCCTGCTGCCGATCCTGAACCGCATGCTCACGGCGCGGGCCGCGGCGCCCGAAGAGCGTGGGTACACGCGCGTCCTGATCCTCGCCCCGACCCGGGAGCTCTGCGTGCAAATCGCGGACGACGTGGAGGGGTTCTCGTATCACACCGACATCACGAGCGTCGCCGTCTACGGCGGCGTCGAGATGGGGCCGCAGGAGCGCGCGCTCAAGTCGGGCGTTGACATCGTGATCGCCACGCCGGGCCGGCTGATGGACCACATGCGGTCGAAGACCGTGAGCTTCAACAAGCTCGATACCCTGGTGCTCGACGAGGCGGACCGGATGATGGACATGGGCTTCTGGCCCGACGTCCGCCGCATCGTGGCCACGCTGCCCGACAGCGCCGCGCGCCAGACGCTGCTGTTCTCAGCAACGATAGCGGAAGAGGTCCTGAAGCTCGCCGACGAGCTCGTGCGTGAAGCGAAGTACGTGCAGGTCGGATCGACCGGCGCGGCCAAGACAATCACGCATGCCGTGGAGACGGTGCCGTCGGCTCAGAAGACGGAGTGGCTGGCCAAGTTCCTGCGACGCACCGGCGGTCCGGTGCTGGTCTTCGTGCGTACGAAGTCTGGCGCAGAGCGGCTGGCCCGCAAGCTCGCCTCGTTCGGGCTGAAGGCGGCGGCCCTGCACGCGGACCGGACGCAGCAACAGCGGACGCAGGCGGTTGAAGGCTTCCGTAGCGGGACCTATCGCGTGCTGGTGGCGACCGACGTCGCGGCGCGCGGCCTCGACATCGACGGCATCACGCACGTCGTCAATTACGAAGTGCCCCATAACCACGAAACCTACGTGCACCGTGTCGGACGCACGGGCCGTGCGGAAGCGACCGGAACAGCGCTGACGCTGGCGGCGCCGGAGGAACTTCGCGCGCTCGAAGCGCTTCAGCGCTCGGTGGGTATCGGACTGCAGGAATGATGGACGACTCGAACTCGAACTCTCTTTCGATCTCGCAGCTCTCGCCGCTGGCTCCCGAGCCGGCGACGGCCAACGAGCCGCGGCCGGCCGACGCGCCGACGCCACCGGCCACGGCACCCGTCTCGGACGCGGTGATCAAGTTCCGCTCCTGCCGGTGGCGCTGCGATCCCGACCAGGGTGAGTTCTGCACGCACCGCGACGTGCTGCCGTTTGCCGGCAAGGAAGGCTTCGTCGCCGATTCGTGGTGCCCGGAGTGCGCGTTCTACAAGCTGCGCCGGACCCCCAAGAAGCGCGAATATCCCCCGCGGTACTAGTCCGAAAACTCCTTAGCCAATTCAACCCACTCCCCGTTCGGGGCCAGGTCCTGGTACGCCTTCCAGTGCGGCTTGGCCTCGGGGGAATGGCCTGTCTTCTCCAGCGTGACCGCCAGGTAGAAGTGCGCGTCCGCGTAGGAGGGATTGAGCGCCACGGCGCTGCGATAGCAGCCGAGCGCGCTTTCGAAACGTCCCAGGTCGTGCAGGATGTTGCCGAGGTTGAAGTGCGCTTCGAAACAGTCGCGGTCGAGCGAGATCGCCCGCTCGTAGAGGGCCTGTGCCTCGATGATTTCGTCGCGCGCGTAGTGGATGTTGGCCAGGTTGACGATGGCGGGCACGAGATCGGGATCGACGATCAGCGCCTTGCGATAGTTCGCGGCCGCCAGATCCATGTTCGCTTCGTCACCGTCGTCGAGCCGGGCACCCTCTCCAAAGTACTTCGTCGCCAGTGCCGCCTGCGGATCGCCGAGGGGTGTCGTCGAGCCACCCGTTCCCTGCGCGGATGACGACCGGCGGGCGCGGTGCTCGTCGAGCGCCACGACCTTGGCGCGCGGCGCGTCGGAGACGTGCGCCGGTTCCTGGAAGTCGAGCTGCATCTGGCCCTGGTGGTCGGCCGCCAGCGCGCGCAGGATCGTCCTGAGCGGTGTGCCGCTCTCGAGTTCGGACGCGAGCTGCTTCACGGTCTGCAGATCGCCGAAGGAGTATTCGCGCGAAGGCAGGGGGCTGTTGGACTGCCGCAGGAGCCCCCACTTTTCGAGATACCGCAGGTGCTTGTCGGTGATGCGCGGGTAAAGACTGCGCAATTGCCGATGGCCCAGCGACCCTGGGATCGATGACGGGGACGTCGTCATTCTCTGCGCACGATGTTTCAGTTGCGTGCGCATGTCAACTCCAAAGTCCAAACTCCAAACGTCAAAAGTCCCAATACAATGACTCGGTGCTGCTCGCCGGGGACATCGGCGGAACCAAGACGCTGCTCGGCCTCTTCGCGCCGGCACCGGATCGGCCGCGCGCGATCGAGACGGGCGAGTTCGTCACGCTCGCGTATGACGGACTCGAGCCGATCGTCCACGAGTTCCTGAAGGCACAGAATGTCGGGGCGAAGCGTATCGACGCCGCGTGTTTCGGCGTCGCCGGCGCCGTGACCGAGCAGGTGGCGCGGCTGACCAACGTGCCGTGGCTGGTTGATGGGCGCGCGATTGCCGAGGCGTTCCCCTTCAAACGCGTGGAGGTGTTGAACGATCTCCAGGCGCTGGCCTACGGCGTGACCGTGCTCGACGGATCCGAGCTGCGGACGCTTCAGCACGGCGTGCCGGTCCCGGACGGCAATGCCGCGGTGATTGCGGCCGGCACGGGTCTCGGCGAGGCGATGCTGCACAACGTGGACGGGCGCTTCATCCCCGCCGCGTCGGAGGGGGGACACGCCGACTTCGCCGCCCGCACGCCGCGCGAGCTCGAAATGGTTCGGGCCCTCACACGCGTATTCGGCCGGGTCGGTGTGGAACTTGTCGTCTCGGGACCCGGTCTCTCCAACATCTATCAGTTCACCCACGACTCCTTCGGCACCGGCCCCCTGATCACGCCCAACAGCCTCGCTCCCTCGCGGCTGTGCGACGGCGTCGGCGCGGTGAAGGACTTCGCCGATCTGCCGGCCCGTATCTACAAATCCGCGATGGAACGACGCTGCGATCGCTGCATCGAGGCCCTGGACATCTTCATTTCGGCCTACGGCGCGGAGGCGGGCAATATCGGATTGCGCTGCGTCGCGACGGCGGGCGTTTATGTGGGGGGCGGCATCGCCCCCAAGATCCTGCCGGCCCTGGAGTCAGGTCTGTTCCTCGACGCGTTTCGCGACAAGGAACCCATGGCGCACCTGGTCGCGACGATGCCGTTGTCGGTCATCCTCAATCCGGACGCCGGCTTGCTCGGGGCCGCCGTGCACGCACAGTACCTGGCGCTGTCGTCGTGAAACGACCCCTTGCCGTTCTGTTCGCGGTGGCGCTGCTGACCGCGTGCAGCCGCGAAACTCCGCCGACCGCAGCCAGTCCGACACTCCATCCTTCTCGTGACGCTCGACACCACGCGGGCTGATGCGATCGGACCCGAGGCGAAGGGGGTCGACACGCCGGCCTTCAACGCGCTCGCCGCCCGGGGGCGACGCTTCAGCCACGCCTATGCGACCGTTCCTGAAACGCTCCCCTCCCACGCGTCGATGATGACGGGCCTCTACCCCGCCGGGCACGGGATCCATGAGAACGCGCGGTTCCTGAATGCCGCGCACCCGCTCGCCGCCGAACGGCTGCAGCAGGCGGGGTACCGGACCGCGGCGTTCGTTTCGTCCTTCGTGCTCGCGAAGCGATTCGGCCTGGCGCGCGGGTTCGATCTCTACGACGACGAAGAGTCCGGAGGGAGGCGCCGAGCGGACGTCGAAGGAGACGACCGACAGGGCTATTGCTTACCTCTCTCAGCGGTCCGACAAGCCGCTGCTGTTGTGGGTCCACTACTTCGATCCGCACGCTCCGTACGCTGCCGCCGCGCCGTTCTCGGACCGTTATCGCGACACGCCTTACCTCGGCGAGATCGCCGCGATGGACGAACAACTCGGCCGGCTCGTGCAGGCCTTCGAGCAACACACGACCGGATCCCGCGCGGTCGTCGTGACGGGCGACCACGGTGAGGGCCTCGGGGACCACGGCGAGCAGGAGCACGGCAATCTGCTTTATCAGTCGACGATGCGGGTGCCTCTGGTGATGGTGGCGCCCAACGTCACCGCCGGCGTGGAGACGTCGCCGGTCAGCACGCGCCGGATTTTCCACACCTTGCTCGATCTGGCCGGACTCGATGCGAAGGACAGCCTGCGCACGCCGCCGCGCGAAATCGTCCTCGGCCGAAGCCATGAAGCCGTTCCTCAGCTACGGGTGGCAGCCGCAGATCATGGCCGTCGAGGGGGAGCGCAAGGCGATCTTCGCTGGCACGACGGAGGTCTACGACGTGGCCGGCGATCCGTCGGAGGCGCGGAACCTGGGCTCGGGAGCCAACCTCTCGTCCCAGGTGCGGAAGGCGCTCGACGACTATCCCGTGCCCTCGATCGAGGCCGCCGCCACGCCCGCCGCCCTCAGCGACGAAGCCAGGCGCAGCCTGGCGAGCCTCGGCTATGTGAGTGCGAGTACGCCGCCAGTCGTCAGGAAGGATGCGCCGCGCCCCGTCGACATGGTCCATCTCTTCGAGACCATGGATCGGGCCGGAAAGCTCTTCGTTCAGGAGCAGTACCGCGAGGCGATCCCACTCCTGAAAGCGGTCCTGCAAGCGGATCCGTTCAACCTCGATGCGGCGCTGCGCCTCGCCACGTCGTATTCGTCGCTCGGCCAGGACGCGCTGGCGCTCGAGGCCTTCAAGAGGGCGGCCGCGATGGCCCCGCGCTCCCCCGACGTGCGCGTCTATCTCGCGTTGCATTACGCGCGCGGAAAGGACTGGCCGCAGGCGGTCCCGATGCTGGAGAAGATCGTGGCCGAGACGCCGGAGAAGCAGCCGGCGGTCGAGGCCCTGGCGCTCGTGCGCGTGAGGCAAGGACGGCTGGCGATGGAGAACGGACAAACCGCGGCCGCCATCTCGGCCTTCGAGGATGCGCGCCGGTTGAGAGGATCAGCGTTTGCGAGCGACCTGGAACTTGGGGTGCTGTACCTCGACGCCCGGCGCCTGTTCGACGCGAGGGTCGCGCTCGACCGCGTGCCCCCGTCGCATCCCGATTACCCGATGGCGCTCTTCAAACGTGCCCAGGTGAGCGTGCTGCTGAACGAGCCGGATAAAGCCGCGCGCATCGCTCGCGCCCGCGAGCACGCTAACCCGATGACGCGTGAGTTGATCGCCCGCGAGCGGTTGTTTCGGTGACGCCGTGTGCCTAAAAGATGTGCCACCGCGGAAACAACGCCAGCGTCGCGGCGATCATGAGCGCCACGCCGAGGAGCATCAGCATCCGTGCGTGGGTGCGGTCGAACCCGTCGGCGAAGGGCTTCAGCAGTGAGCGCACGCGCTTCACTTCCCGCGCCGCGACGAAGCCGACGAACATCCACCAGAGGCCGAGTACCCACAGGTCTCCGGCTTGGAAGTAGCGGCCACGGTCCAGGATCAGCGGAAAGAACAGAAGGAGCGCCGTGAGCGCGCCGGCGCCGATGGCGAGAGGCGTATAGACCGGCCACCGTTTGCGGCCGACGACCGTTTCGGGTGCGTAGGTCACCTGCGAACGCGCCACGAAATACGCAAGCAGCAGGAAGATGATGCCGCCGTCGTAGAGCGTGAGCATGCCCGCCAGCGTGATGATCCCAAGGAGCAGCGGCGATCCCCAGTCGCTGGCGAGGCGCTTCTGAATGTCGCGGATTCCCGCGAGGACATCCCGCTCGAGCCGCACGTGCAGCCGTTCCTTTGGCTGCTCCTTCGTCGTCACGCTCCACTGTGCCGGCGTGCCCAGGCTGTCGAGCACACGCTCGAGCGCGCCGACGGTCACCGGCTCCGGCCCCTCCTGGAGCTCTGCGTGGACGTGCGCGCGCAGGTCCTGCGCCACATCGTCCGGATCCACGGTGGGATCTCCGGAGACCGACGTGCGCACCCGTCCGAGCCATGTTTCGAAATGTTCTGAAGCGTCGGGCGTCCAGGTTTTCATCGAGTGCCTGCCTTGTGGGGCGCGTGCCGCAGCCCCTCTACGCTCGTGACGAGCGATTCCCACGCGTCGTTCATTTCTTTCAGCGCCTCGCGCCCCTGGCGCGTGAGCTCGTAGTACTTGCGCGGCGGTCCGTCGGGAGAATCCTCGATCGTCGCGCGCACCCGCCCGTCCGCCTTGAGCCGGCTGAGGATCGGGATAGACGGTGCCATCCGCGATCATCAATCCGTCGTATCCCGCGAAGGATGCGGACGATGTCGTAGCCGTAGAGGCGATCGCCGTTGAGGGCGTTGAGGATGGCGAGTTCGAGCGCCCCCTTGCGCAGCTGCGTCGTCCAGCTCATGGCGCGGGACTATATCCGATTACAAGGTAGATGGCAATAGCCAATAGCTCGCGCTATCGCGCTCGTGGTTCAGGGTTCAGGGTTCCAGGTTCAGGGTTCGAGGGTTCAGGGTTCGGGTCGTTCGGGTCCTGCCAAAACAGAAAGGGCCGGCGTAAGCCGGCCCCCTCTTGCTGTGTTCTTCTTCTGTGTTTCTTCTGTGCTCTTCTGTGGCTAGAACTGGAAGCGCGCAGTGACGTGGAACCGCGCCGGGTCGAAGTACGAGCGTGGCGTATTGAACGCCGGACTGATCGTGCTCGGCTGGAAGTTATAGCCGGTCTGGTTGTCGAACACGTTGTACACGTCGAAGACCAGCTGCAGGTTGGCGCGACTACTGAGCTTCCGCAGCGGGAAGTTCTGGATGTACTTCAAGTCCAACTGGTGGTGCTCGGACGTGCGGCGGATGCCGGCGCGCTCGGCGTAGCGATTGGTCACGTCGGTGCTGGTCGTGAGCGCGCGGTAGGGCTCGACGCTCCACGCCTTCCCACGGCTGCCCTGACTGCGCGACTGCGAAGCCACCGAGCGTCGCCTGCCATGGCAGCGCGTAGTAGCCGTACACCTTGAACATGTGCGGACGGTCGCCGCGGAGCGTCCCGTCCTTGCTGTCCCACAACTGGCGGCCGGCGCCATCGGCGATGTTCGAAGAGCCGATGAAGATGTTGCTGTCGTTGGAGGTCAGCGACGAGTTGTCCTGGTCCATGTTGCCGTAGTAACGGCTCCACGTATACGACCCGCGCACGAAGTGGCCCCTCTGCGTGCGCCACTCACTTTCGAGCGTCGCCTCGTAGTAGCGGGTATACGCGCCGTCGAGCGCGGCGATGACGTACGTGGACCCGCTGCCGATCTCGGCCAGCCGTGCGGTCAGGTCGGGGATGTAGGCTTCGCGCGGGATGCCTTGCGGCGGGCCGAATGCGGTTCGTCGCGGTGTTGTTCGTGTCTTCCCAGAAGTTGCTGCCGCGACGAGTGCGCGCGTAGAGCCGGCCCGACCACGACGGCGTGAACTGCCGCGCCGTCCCCACCAGCAATTCGCTGATGACGCGCGGGTCGAGGTCTTCGACAAACAGCTTTCCGGACGATGAACCCACCGGGACGGCCGCGAAGAGCGTCGCCGTTGGCGTCGAAGTGCGCGTCGATGAACGTGCCGATCAGGTTCCGGTCCCATGACGCCGCGCGCGGCAAGGAGCTGGCTGCCGGGTTGTAGCGAGCGAAGCTGGCGTACAGCGTGTCCGATCCGTTGTACGCGTAGGTCGCCGCCAGCCGCGGCTGAATCATCTTGCTGAACGGGATGTCGAACATCTCGTACTTGACCCCCTGCTGCGCGCGCAAGCCGGTGAGAGGCTTCGACGAGTCCTCTGCCAGGCCCTGGCCGTAGAGCGTGTCGTTGCTCGCGAGGATGCCGATGTTGAACGTCCAGTGATCGAGCCGGATGGTGTCGTTGATTTCGAAGCTGCGCGAGCGGTATTCCGACTTGATCGGTGACGCCGCGCCGGTCGTCTGCGCCTGGTAGCGGGCGGTGAAGAACGCCGGCTGCGTGGTTCCGGCGGGCGGTGCCAGGCGGCCGCCGGGTACGGTGATCGAGCCCCAGCCATTCGAGTAACGCAGCAAGTCTTCGACGTCGCGATACCACTGGAACCCGAGGTGCAGGTCGTGACTCATGCCGCTGACCGAAGTGCACGTTGTACGCGACCTGCCCGTTCTCGCGGTAGAAGTCCTGGTCGTTGAACTGGCTGCCGAAACCGACCGTTCCGCCACCGGTTTTCTGCCCCGTCGTCGAGGACACGTATCCATACCGATCGATGTAGGGCTGGATGAACGCGTTGTAGGCCGTCTGGTTCGCGATCGGCGACGGCACCGATGAACAGTCCGAGCTGATCGAGCGCGTTGATGTCGAGCCGCGTGCCGATGTCGCTCGACGGCTCGACGTTGGCGATGTTGTCGGGACGGCCGAGCGTGTCGAGATCGAACCGCGTGAACTTGAACGTCATGTGCTGGGACGAGTTGACGACCCACGATCCTTCAGCCGCGAGGATCTTCTGCCAGAACTCGTCGCCCGTCCCTGTCGTCGCCGACGCGGACTGGCCGAACAGGTCGCTGGTGTCGAGGCGATGGGAATCTCGATAGCTGAAGTTGACGAGGACCGAATTGGTCGGCGTGAAGGTCAGCTTGCCGAAGCCTTCGTTACGCTCCCGCTGGTACGCGGGCAGCGGGCCGTAGTCGTTGGCGCGGTTCTCGCGCGAGTTCTCGCGGCCGGTAATACGATCCGTAGAAGAACAGCTTTTCCCGTAGGATCGGACCGCCACCGTTGAGGGTGAGCCACTTGCGATCCTGTTCGTAACGCGAGCGGCTATCGATGACCAGGTCCGCCACCATGTTGTTGCCCTGGTACTCGTAGGCCAACTCACCGCTGTAGCGGTTGGTTCCAGACTTGCTCGCGGAGTCGATCGTGAATCCACCGGAGCGGTCGAAGTCGATCGCCCGCGCGCCTCCCTTGATCGTCGTGACCTGCGCGATGTCGTGCGAGGCCGGCTCGGACGCGAGGGTGCCGAACAGCGGCAGCGTGACGTTCGCGCCGTCGAACTGGTAGACGTTGTCCTGGCCGCTGCCGCCCGCGCTCGGTCCGCGTGTGGCGTCCTGCGTGAACTGCACGCCGGGAATCAGCTTGATCAGGTCGCGATACTCCTGGCCGACCGGCAGGGACGAAATCTGTTCGCTCGAGACGCCGCTCTTGATCGTCGCGGAGTCGCGCTCGACGAGCGACGTCGCCGCGGTCACGGTGACGGCTTCCGTCAGAACGCCCACGCCGAGCGTAGCGTCGGCAATCGTGTCCTGGCCAAGCTGCACGAGCGCCTGCCGCGACACGGTCTGCATGCCGGTGAGCTCGAACTTGACGGTGTAGGTGCCCGGCGGAAGTGCGGGCATCCGGAAGTCGCCGTTGGCGCCGGAGGTGGTCACACGCGGCGTCGGTAAGACGTTGGAACTCGCTTCAATGGTGACGCCGGGTAAGACGGCGCCGCTGGTATCGGTCACTTTGCCGGCGATCGCGCCGGTCTGCTGGGCGGTGCTGTGGCGGCCTGCACGAGCAGACACAGCAACACAAGAAAAGGAAATATACGGGCACGGATCATTCAAACATCCTCCCAGATGAGTGCGGTGCCGCGGATTATACGCGCTTCAGACGCTGAACGGCGCGAGGACTGAAGGTATGATTTCCGCGATGAAGAGACTCCTCGCCGCCGCCATTTTGCTCCTGGTCGCCTCCGCGCCTTCGGCGTCCTCGCAGCAGCCGGCCGTTGATGCGATCAAGATCAAACCGGAACAGACCAACTTCGAAGAAACCAGCCGGTATGACGACGTGGTGGGGTTCCTGAACGAGCTGGTGAAAGCGGCGCCGCGCTTGATTCGCCTCAAGTCGTTCGGCACGACGCACGAAGGGCGTTCGCTGCCGCTCGCCGTCGTCGGGGCCTCCGATGCGTCGCCCGAGGCCGTACGGCGCAGCGGAAAAATTCGCGTCTACATCCAGGGGAACATCCATGCCGGGGAGGTCGAGGGGAAGGAATCGGCGCAGATGCTGCTGCGCGACCTCGCGGCCGGACGACGCCAGGAATGGCTCGACAAGATGGTTTTCCTGGTCGCGCCGATCTTCAACGCCGACGGCAACGAGAAGATCGCGTTGACCAACCGCGGCCGGCAACACGGCCCGATGGGCGGCCAGGGCACGCGCCCGAACGCGCAGGGGCTGAACATCAACCGCGACCACATGAAGCTCGATTCCCCCGAAGCCCAGGCGTTCGTCAAGATGATGAACGACTACGACCCGCAGGTGCTGATGGACCTGCACACCACCAACGGCACGCGCCACGCGTACTACCTGACCTATTCGCCGCCGCTCAATCCGGCGACCGACACCACGATCATCGACCTGCTGCGCCAGCAGTGGTTTCCGTGGCTGACCGATACGGTTCGCAAGAAGCACGGATGGGATTTCTACTATTACGGCAACCTGGATGGCGGCCGCGGTAACCAGGAGCGCGCCTGGCGGTCGTTCGATCACCGCCCGCGGTTCAACAACAACTACATCGGCCTGCGCAACCGGTTCGGGATCCTCAGCGAGGCCTATGCCTACGCGACGTTCAAGGATCGGATCACCGCCACCAATCGATTCGTCGAAGAGAACCTGAACTTCATCGCGAGCAACGCGTCCAGGATCCGCGACATCGCGCGAAACGCGGATCGCAAGAAGATCATCGGCGAGTCGCTGGCCGTTCGTTCCGAAATGGCCAAGAGCGCCGAAGCGGTGGAGATCCTGCTCGGCGAAGTCACGCAGGAAAAACATCCGAAAGACGGCCACCTCATGGACCTGCGCGCGGACGTGAAGAAGCCGGAGAAGATGGCGGAGTACGGCATCTTCAAGGCGACGGAAACCGAGCGCGTGCCCAGCACCTACTACATCCTGCCCGGCAACCAGAAGGCGGTGATTCATCTGCGCGCGCATGGAATCGACTTCATACCGGCCATGCCGCGCGCTCGCACGATGGAGGTCGAGGAGTTCCAGATCGAGACCAACACCCAGGCGCAGAACCCGAGCGAAGGGCATCGCGAACGGACGGTGACCGGCAAGTGGGTGCGCACGAAGCGCGAGGTGCCCGAGGGGACGATCGAGCTGTCGATGAACCAGCCGCTCGCGCGCCTGGCGTTCTACCTGATCGAGCCGCGCTCGGACGACGGACTCGTCACGTGGAACTTCATGGACGACGTCCTGGCGGCGGATTCGAAGACGTATTCGATCTTGCGCAGCGTGAAGTATACACCACCGACAGCCACACCCTGAAAGGGGAGTGACGGTAGCGCTTCGCGCTGCACGAAGCCCACGAAGCCGCGAAGACACCGAAGACGGTTTTTTTAAGAAAGAAAAAAAAAGACTTCGTGTGCTTCGTGTCTTCGTCGCGCCTTCATCGCCGGGTCTAAAGACCCGGCCTACAAAAGGGCACTCGCCAACTCGCGCACGTTCGCGAAGCGCTGCGCCGGCGCGGGACTCAGCGCGCGCAGGATGGCGGCGGCAGTCGGCTCTGGGATGCCGGGGGCCGCGGCCCGCGGATCGGCAGGCGCCCCGGCGAGCATGCGTCCCAGCAGCTCCGGCATCGAGGCGCCATCGAAGGGCGGACGGCCCGTGGCCATCTCGTAGGCGAGCACGCCGATCGTAAAGACGTCCGACCTGACGTCCACCGTCCCCCCCGTCAGCAACTCCGGCGCGACGTAGCGAAGCTCTCCGTCCTCGAGCGCGAGGCCGCGCAGCGTGCCGTCGTGCAGCGTCGCCAGCAGGTCCTGCGCGCGCCAGATGCCACCGGTCGAAATCATCAGTCGCTCGTCCTCGGCATCGGGATCGTTCGGATCCGGCCGCCGCACCCTGATGATCTCGGGGTTCAACCCGCACAACAGCGCCTTCCTCCGATGCAGCACCCGCGCCGCCTCCAGCAGCTGCTGCAGCAGCGTGCGCAGCCGTGGCCACGGGAATGCCCCTTCGTCGCGCAGCAGGTCGCGCAGGTTCGACCCCTCGATGAAGTCGGTCACGACGTAGACGAAATCGGGCTCTTCGCCGTAGTCGCGCACCTGGATGATCGACGGGTGCGCGACCTGGAGCGAACGCGCCTCGCGAAGGAAGCGCTCGCGCACCGCCGCCCAGTTGCGCGCGGAAGACTCGAGGATGCGGATGGCCACCGGATGCCCGAGCGCGCGGTGGGTCGCTTTGAAGACCCGGCTGCCAAGGCGGCCCGGCCCGATGACTTCGCCGATATCGTAGGTCGCGATAAGCCCAGACACGCTCACGCTGAGCGGCCGCGCGTCGGCCGGCCGCGTCTCTTCGGTGCCCGCGGGGCCGCTCAGCGCTTCGCCGAACTCCGCCGCGCTCTGCCAGCGATCCGCCGGCAGTTTCGCCAGCCCTCGCGCCACCGCGTCGTCCAGCCATCGCGGCACGTCGGGGCGAAGGCTGCGGATGCGCGGCACGGGAGACGACAAATGCCCGGAGACGATGGTCATGACGTCGGGGCCGGCAAACGGCGGGTGGCCGGTGAGCATCTCGTAGACGACGGCCGCCAGGCTGTAGACGTCGGACCGCGCGTCGACGGATCCCGCGGTCAACTGCTCGGGAGCCGCGTAGGTCACGGTGCCGACGAACTGATCCGCCGCCGTCAGACGCGTCTCGTCGGTCGTTTCACGCAGGTTGGCGATCCCGAAGTCCACCAGCTTGTAGACGCGGCTGCCGTCCATGTATTCGTGCGCCACGACGTTGGCCGGCTTGAGGTCGCGGTGCACGATGCCGCGCGCGTGGGCGAGGTCGAGCGCGGAGCAGATCGGCGGGCATGATCTGCTGCACGTCGAGCGGCTCGAGCCGACCACGAGACCGGATCTCATCGCGCAAACTGGGGCCGTTGAGCAGTTCCATGACGAGAAACGGCTGGCCGCTCTCCGGCATGTCGAAGTCCAGGATCGACACCACCGCCGGATGGCGCAGGCTGGCGGCGACGCGGCTCTCGCGGAGGAACCGCTCGCGCGCCGTGGCGTTCGTCAGTTCCGGCAGCACGACCTTGATCGCGACTTCGTCGCCGAGCAGCGTCCGGCGCGCGCGATACACCGCCCCCATCCCGCCTTCGGCAAGGGCGCAAGGATCTCGTAGCGGTCGTCGATGATGTCGCCGACGGAGAAAACTCCCAACGCCTCAACTCCCAACTCCCAACGAACCAGAGAGCACTCCAAGTTATAGCAGCAAGGCGTCAAGACACGGTGCGGCTTGGGAGTTGGGAGTTGGGAGTTGGCAACGTCATCGAAAGATCCCCTTCAGCTTCTTGCCAATGCCCGGAGAAGAAACCTTCCACCGACCGTCGAATACGTTGTTTCACGCTGCCTTCGTGGAGCGGGCACAGCCGTCCCGGGGCATCATCTCCGTCTTTCAGGTATTCCGTGTACGTCGGACAGCCCTCGACCGGGCGGAGGTAGGACACCCTGCACAGCATCTCTTCGTGCAAACCGGAAGGCATCTCAAACGCCTGCGGTGGACGGCGGCGCGAGGCGCGGCGCATGAAATCGGACCAGATCGGCAACGCGTAGCGGGAACCGTACGCCTCGCGGCCGATCGTCTTCGGCTGATCGTGCCCGACCCAGACGCCGACGACAACCGATGACGAGAAGCCGACGAACCACGCGTCCTTGAAGTCGTTCGTGCTACCGGTCTTCCCTCCCACCGGGAACCGAACGCCGGCGTTCCGCGCCGAGGCCCCAGTGCCACGATCCATGACATCGGCGAGCATCGAGGTCATCTGAAAGGCCGACTGCTCAGAGATCACGCGCTCGCGCTCGACGTCGTTCTGCATGGCGACGAGCCCATCCCCGTTGATGACGCGGACGATGGCTCGCGGGCGGACGGCGTAGCCGCCATTCGGAAAGGCTGAAAACGCGGTCGTCAGATCCAGCGGCGAGACGAGACCCGTTCCCAGCGACAACGACGGGACGTCGGGAAGGTCGCGCATACCGACGTCGGACGCCAGGCGCAACACGTGCCGAGAGCCGAGGCGTTGTTGCAAGGCGGTTGCGGCGCGGTTGTTCGATTCCAGCAGCGCCCCGCGGATGGTCAGCTCGTCTGGGATCTCTCCGGTGGCGTTTCGAGGCGTCCACTCTTCCGGGCCCTGCGGCTTGATGTTGGCCAACCCGCTCAGGACGCTCAACGGGGAGTAGCCGTGTTCCAACGCCGCGGCATAGAGGAATGGCTTGAACGCCGATCCCGGTTGCCTGCGGCTCCGTGTGGCCCGGTTGAACTGGGACTGCCGGAAGTCCCGCCCGCCGACCAGCGCCAGGACGTCTCCGCTTTCCGGGTCGATCGCGACGAGCGCCGCCTGGAGATCGGCGCCGAAACGCCGCATGCCGTCGGCGACGGCCTGTTCTGCCGCTTCCTGCAGCTCCGGCACGAACGTCGTACGCACTTCCCAGTCGGGCGGATGATCGCCGCCAAAACGGTCGCGGAACTGTTGCCGCAGATGCTCCTTGGCATACCCGCCCCGCGGATCGGCCGCACCGGGATAGGGACGCACGGTGATGCGCGCGCGCCGGGCGGCCTGCTCCTGTTCGGCGGTGATGAACTCCTGCTCCCGCATGCGCCTGAGCACGACGTGGCTCCGCTCGATCGCGCCGTCCAGGTTCGACCACGGGGAGAGCGCCGAAGGCGCGCGCGTGAGCCCGGCGATCAGCGCCGCTTCCGCGAGCGTGAGTTGCTTCGCGGGCTTACCGAACATCATCCGGGACATCGTCTCGGCGCCGTAGACGCCGGCGCTCAGGTAGATGCGGTTGAGATACAGCTCGAGGATCTGGTCCTTCGACAGTTGAGAGTCGATGATCAGCGCGATGACCGCTTCCCGAATCTTGCGACCGTAGGTCTTCTGGTTCGAGAGGAAGAGCGTGCGCGCGAGCTGCTGCGTGAGCGTGCTGCCCCCCTGGACCGTGCCCGGGGACGTCACGTTCTTGACGATCGCCCGCCCGAGGGCGATCGGATCGACGCCGAGGTGGGAATAGAAGCGATGGTCCTCGATGGCGATGAACGCGTTGCGGAGGTGCGGCGGGATCTCCGACAACGGCACGTCGCGGCGCTGCTCGTCGAGCCTGAACCAGCGCTGCCCATTGGCGGCCAGGAACCAGGTATCGCCGACGCCGCGACGCAACTTGTAGACGAGATACGTCTGCCGCGTCGTCCACGTGATCGCGACGACGCTGCCGACGACGAGCGCCGCGAAGATGGCGGTGAAGACCAGGTGCCGGAATCGCTTCATCGTCATCGACGCGCGTTCAGCCACAAAGAGAGCACCGTGTAATAGACGGGGAAAAACAGCGATGAGATCAGCAGCCAGCCTGGCACGTCCGGCAGCAGGTAGGTCACCGCCAGCATCATCAACGTCCAGACGGCGCCGAGGACGTTCGTGAGGCCCAGTAAGACCGGGGTGCGCGAGGGGTAGATCCAGCCGATGCGCACGAACACGAGCGCCACGAGCACCAGCAGCAGCAACGCATTAAAGGTGGGGGGCGTCCGTGCCGCGTGGATGTAGAGCGCCACGATGTTCCAGTACGAAGGGAACCCGGTGAAGAAGTAGTCGTTGGTCTTGGCGTCGAGGGACGCGAACCCGTAGCCACTGCTCAGGAGCACGGCGGCGCACACTGCAAGACCCCAACCCTCCGGCAAATGTCCAGCTCGGTAAAGAATCAGCAGCGGCACGAACACGAACGTCAGGTAATCGACGATGTCGTCGAGTCGTGCGCCGTCGAACCCGGGCGTTACCTCTTTGACGCGCGCCCACCGCGCGAGGACGCCGTCGGTCGCATCAACGAGCGTGCTCGCTATAAGAAAGATGAAGGCTGTGCGATAACGCTCGTCAAAAGTTGCCAGCACAGCGAGGAACGCGAGCACCGCGCCCGCTCGCGGTGTAAAAATGGACCAGCCACGCCCAGCTGGGCCATTTCCCTTTAAGAATCATTTACTTACCGTCATTCCCGGTGTAGAATCTCTGCACATTCCAATCCCCAGCGGAGTGTCTTTTTTCACACTCTAAGTCTGCTGCCTTTACAGGCTGACCGGTACGGCGCGAGCCTCCTGTACCGAGGCGCTCTGTCTGGCGGAAGAACCGTCCTAAAGAGGACGGTATTGCGAAACGGACTGTCCTGTGCGACTACCGAATTTCAGGCGCCCGCGCCTCGTCATCCTGATCGTCGCCCTCCTGGCGCTGACCGCCATTCCAACCGGGTGGTATCTGGCCAATCGGCCTCCCGTGATTCCACCTGTCGCGTTCTCGGAATTCCTCCAGAACGTCGAGGGTGGCCGCGTGACGCAGGTCACCTTCGACGAGCGGACGATTACGGCCGAGCTCCGCGGCGGTTCGAAGATCACGACCGTCGCGCCTCCCGAGTTCCTGGCGGCCAACGGCAACTTCGTCACCGAACTCGTCCGCAAGAACGTTCGCGTGGACGTCGCTCCAGCGCCGGATGCCGGCGCGATCAGCTACGGCGCGATGTTCACGTTGCTCGCGTTCTTTGGCCTGCTCTGCTTCACGGTGTATCGCACGACCGCCGGACGGATTCCCTCCATGGGCGGCCGCGCGCGCGTCGCCGAGCGCGGCGACAACGTCGTGACGTTCCAGGATGTGGCCGGGGTGGACGAAGCGAAGGACGAGGTCAAGGAGATCGTCGATTTCCTGAAGAACCCGGATCGCTTCTCGGCGCTGGGCGGACGGATCCCCAAGGGCGTGCTCCTCGTCGGCCCTCCCGGAACCGGAAAGACCCTGCTGGCGCGCTCCATCGCCGGTGAAGCCGGTGTGCCATTTCTCTTCGCGAGCGGCTCCGACTTCGTCGAGATGTACGCCGGCGTCGGCGCCTCGCGGGTCCGCCGTCTCTTCAAGGATGCGCGCCGTCACAAGTCCTGCATCATCTTCATCGACGAGCTCGACGCGGTTGGCCGTGCGCGCGGCGGCACTTCCCTGAGCCACGAAGAACGCGAGCAAACGCTCAACCAGCTTCTCGTCGAGATGGACGGTTTCGAAGGGCGCACCGGCATCGTCGTGGTCGCCGCGACGAACCGTCAGGACATCCTCGACCCGGCGCTGCTGCGCCCGGGCCGCTTCGATCGCCAGGTGACGGTGGGCAACCCCGATCTGAAGGGACGTGAAGCGATCCTGCGCGTCCACGCCCGCAAGGTGACGATGGATCCGGAGGTCGACCTTCGCTCGATCGCGCGCGGCACGCCGGGCTTCTCGGGAGCGGACCTCGCCAACGTCGTGAACGAAGCGGCGCTCTACGCCGGCCGCGCCGGCCGCGACACGATCACGGACCCCGACCTCCAGGAAGCGCGCGACAAAGTGATGATGGGCGTCGAGCGCCGATCGGTCACGCTGAGCGAACTCGATCGCGTCAACTGCGCGTACCACGAGGCCGGCCACGCCGTCGTCGCCGCGCTGCTGCCCAACGCGGACCCGCTCCACAAGGTGACGATCATCCCCCGCGGCCGCGCCATGGGCGTCACGATGCAGCTGCCGGAAGCGGATCGCCACACCTACACGAAGGATTTTCTCGAGACGCAGATCGCCGTGCTGATGGGCGGCCGCGTCGCCGAGGAGCTCTTCATGAACCACATGACGAGCGGCGCCTCGAACGACATCGAGCGCGCGACCGACATCGCCCAGCACATGGTCTGTGAGTGGGGCATGTCGCCGCTCGGGCCGCTCGCCTACCGCAAGCAGGGCAGCGCCTTCGAAACCGACCGCCACCACACGATGAGCGAAGGCACCGCCCAGCGCGTCGACGACGAGATCCGCACCGTCGTCATGAACGGCTACGATCGCGCCAAGGGGCTGATCGATCGCAACAAGCCGGCGGTCGAGATGATGGCGCAGATGCTGCTGGACCAGGAATCGATCGAAGCCCACGAAATCGCCGACATCATGAAACGCTCGGGAGCCGGTATTCGGTAATCGGCCTGCCCGCCGTAGCCTTGGCGAAGGCGGGTGTTCGGTGTTCGGTGTTCGAAACGGCGGCGCTTAACGCGCCGCCGTTTTTTGTTCCTATTGAATTTTGGAACGGACGATGGCATCGTCGTGGTCAGAGGTCGGGCAGGAGATGATGCAGGATACGATGTCCTGTTGATCGTGAGCCCAGATGTTTATATTTTTTGATACGGACGATGGCATCGTCGTCGTCAGAGGTCGGGCGGAGATGATGTCATGCAGATCGAGCGGATCCGTCCCGCCCTTCGTGAGCGGCTGGGTCACGAGGCAACCTCTGACTTGGACGCCCTTCTTGCCCACATTCGAAAAGACTGGGAGGCCGAGGTGATGAGTCTCGCGGGCGACCGGTTTGAACGGCGTCTCGTTGAAGAGACCTCCAAGCTGCGTGTGGAAGATGGCGCACGGGGCTCGGCTGAGGGGCTCCGTCCAGGACGGGAAATGGCTGCGGCGTTATGGCGCCTTACAGCAGGCCATCGCCGACCAGAAGTTCGAAATTCTGAAGTGGACCTTCATCTTCTGGACGGGGCAATTCTTCCTGACGGCAAGTTTTCTTGCCATGTTGCTTCGCGCGCTGAGAACCGGCTGAAGCGGGCAGTAAAATACGTCCCTTCATGCCCGAAGGGACCCGTCTCGGGTTCGACAACGTTCCGCGATCGGCCTTCGTCGTTGCCGCGATCCTCGCGCTAACGGTTTTCTACTCCATTTTGCAGGTGGGATTCGTGCGTCCCTACCTGCCTCCCGGGATGGGTCCGAACCTGGCGCGGCCACCGGTGACGGCGAGCCAGAGCCCGGAAGCGCTCGCGGCGTGGCGGGAGGCGTACTACTCGGGGCCGGGCAACTACTGGGCGGCCCTGAAGGGCCTTACTACGACGACGACGACGACGACAGCCGCGCACGCGGGGATGATCGTGCAGATCATCGTCTTCGCTGGCGCGGCGATCCTGCTCTTCCTGCTGCGCAGCACCGACATGACCGCGGCGCTCGTCGTGCTGGCGCTGGCGTTGAGCGGTGTCGCCGGCGGCGGACCGCTGCTGGGGGCCGAACGCAGCGTGCCCCTGGCCGGGGCGGTCCTCACGGTCTTTGCCTGGCTCGCCTCTCCCTTTGCGTTCCCGATCATCGCGCTCGCGATCCTCTACTTTCCGGCGCGCTCGCCGCTGCTGACCCGCTATCCGGCGCTGCACGCGGTGCCGCTGGCGGCGGCGCTGCCGATGATCGTGCCCGCCATCGGCACGAGCCTCTACCTCACCGGTGTCGAACGCTTCGCGGACCTTGCGCGTTGGGACGCGGCGCACGCCAACGTCTTCTACGCCTCCTTTGCGGCCGCCCTCGGCATCAACGTGATCGCCGTCGTCGAGGGCCTCTATCGCTACCGTTACAACCACGACGCGAACGAACGCCGCCGCATTCGGATGGCGGTCTACACCGCGGTGCCAGGTGTTTTCGCGTATGCGATCAAGGACGGCATCCCGATCGTCGCGCAACTGTTCGAGCGGCCGATCCCGGTCTATCCCGCCGGGATCACGATCGCGCTGCAGGCGCTCGTGCTCCTGCCGGCGTTCGGCCTCGTCTACGCCGTAGGGGTGGCGCGCGTGCTCGGCCCGCGAGTGGTGCTGCGGCGCAGCCTCCAGTACGCGCTGGCCAACCGCACGCTGGCGCTCTTGCCGCTCCTCCCGCTTGCCGCGCTCCTGATCACGCTGATTCGCGACCGCGACAAGACCATCGCCGACGCGGCGCGCGGCCAGGCGGCCGTATATGTGCTCTTGATGGCCGCCGCCTGGGCCGTCTCGCGGTACCGCGACCGCGCGCGCCGCTGGCTCGACGAGCGCTTCTTCCGTGAAGAGTACGACGCGCGCAAGATCCTGGTGGCGCTGGCGAACCGCGTGCGCTTCGAAACCGATCCCGGCGACCTGGCCACCATGGTCGTGACGCAGATCGACGAGGCGCTGCACCCGCAGCTCACCGCGATTCTCGCGAGCGGCCTCGAAGAAGGACGACTGACTCCGGTCGCCATCCTGCGCGGCAGCGCTGAATCGTTGCCGCAGGCGGGAGGGCTCGCGGCGATGTTGCGATGGTCAGAGGAGCCGCTCGAAATCGTGCTCACCGACCCGCGGTCGCCGGTGAAGCGGCTGCCGGCGGAAGAACAGGAGTGGCTGGAGTGCTCAGGGGCGTCGCTGCTGGTCCCGGTGAGCGGAACCGACGGAGCGTTGGTCGCCGTGATCGCACTCGGCGAGAAGCGCTCCGAGGAAGCCTATACACGGGAAGACACGCAACTGCTCGCGAGCATTGCCGCGCAGATGGGATTAGGCCTCGACGTGGCGCGCTTGCGCCGGCTCAGCACCGGCGGTGCGACGCGCCTGATCGATAGCGATGCCACCCACATCGTCACGCCGGCGTTGCAGCCCATGACCGAATGCCCGCGCTGTGGCCGATGTGAGGACCCTGGCACGGCCCTCTGCCCCGGCGATGGCACCGCCATGAAGCCGGTCGCTTCCATCCCGCGAGTCGTCGATAACAAGTACCGGATCGAGCAGCTCCTCGGCCGCGGTGGCATGGGGGCCGTCTATCGAGCGCGTGATGTGCGCCTCGATCGTATGGTCGCGGTGAAAGTCGTTCGGGCGGACCTTCTCAACGACAGCGACGCCAAGCGCCGCTTTCAGGAGAGAAGCCCAGATCGTCGCCCGGTTGCAGCATCCGGCCATCGTGTCGGTTTTCGATTACGGCACCTTCGCGGACGGCGGTGCGTTCCTGGTGATGGAACTGGTCAAGGGGGAGGACCTTCGTCACGTGCTGCAACGGGAAGGCCGGCTGGATCCTCCACGGGCGCTACGGATCATGTCTTCCGTCTGTGGCGCGGTCGAGGCCGCGCATCGCGAGGGCGTGCTTCACCGCGACCTGAAACCGGAGAACATCCTGCTGCCCGGGCGCGAAGTCGAAGCCAAGGTGCTGGATTTCGGCGTCGCAAAGGTCATCACGGACGACCGTCGTGACGAAGACGCGACCCTGGGGCGAGGAAGCCTCGTCACGGCCGTTGGAATCATCGTCGGCACCCCGGCGTACATGGCACCGGAGCAGTTGCACGGGCATCCTTCAGACGCCCGAACCGATGTCTTCAGTCTTGGAGTGGTGGCGTTCGAAATGATGACGGGGGAGCTGCCCTTCGGGCGTGGAACGCTGGCCGACATCGTGCTGGCGCACGCGCACGGCGTGGTGCCGTCACCTCAGCATCCGCTGCCGCCAGACCTCGACGAGGTCGTGCGTGCCGCGCTCAATCGCGATCCCGACAAGCGCCCCCCGTCCGCGGAGGCCTTCGCCCACCTGCTGACGCAGTAGGCCCGACCTTCAGGTCGGGCGTTACTTGAGGGCTTTCAACCGCTTGTCGATTTCCGCGATGGCCAGCTTCAACTGCTGCTTTCTCACGGGATGTGCGGCCCCTGCGACCTGTTGTTCGAGGTTCACCCGGGCGAGCTGGAGGGACTGAATCTCCCTCGCCTTCTCGGGGTCGATCTTCGGCGCACCGCCAGCGTTGCGTCGCTTGTCGGCTTCGAGCTGTTCCATCCGCTCTTGGATGCGCGCCTCGGCGTCTACGAGTCCTTCTCCGGAATCACCCATTCATCCCATTCTGCCTGAGCAGGGGCGGAAACGGCAATGGTTCTCGAACGATAAGATTGAGAGGTGGCCAAGGGGCGGGTGCTCGACCTGTTTCAACCGTCGGTGGCGGAATGGTTCCGCGACTCCTTCGATACCCCTACTCCCCCCCAGGCCAAGGGGTGGCCGGCGATCGCGCGCGGCGACTCCACGCTGATCCTGGCGCCCACCGGGAGCGGTAAGACACTCACGGCCTTCCTCTGGTGCATCAATCGGTTGATGTTTGATGTACTTCCGGACACCAAACATCGGTGCCGGGTCCTCTACATCTCGCCGCTCAAGGCGCTCGCGGTGGACATCGAACGCAACCTGCGCGCGCCGCTCGCGGGGATTGCTCGTCATGCTGTAGCCCGCGGGGAAGCCCACCACGTGCCGGCGATCTCCATCCGCACCGGTGACACGCCGACCGCCGAGCGCGCGCGCTTCATGCGCGAGCCGGCGGACATCCTGATTACGACGCCGGAGTCCCTCTATTTGCTCCTCACCTCCAACGCACGGGAGGCGCTGCGGTTCGTCGACACGGTGATCATCGACGAAATCCACGCGCTGGTGCCCACCAAGCGTGGTGCGCACCTCGCGCTCTCGCTGGAACGGTTGGAGGCGCTCGCCGATGGCCGAGCGATCCAGCGCATCGGCCTGTCGGCCACACAGCGACCGCTCGACGAAGTGGCTCGCTATCTGGGCGGCGTCGACATCAGGGGACGCGGGCGCAAGGGGAAATCGCCCAAGGACGCATCGCAGGCCGTCATTCACGACGAGTTCACCGCCGAGGGTGTCACACCCGACTACCGCGCGGTCACCATCGTTGACACGTCCGAGAAAAAGAAGCTGGAGTTGCGGATCGAAGTGCCGGTCGAGGACATGGCAAAGCTCACCTCGCAAGGACCGAAACGCGCCTCGATCTGGACGGCGATCCACCCGCGCCTGCTCGAGTTGATTCGCGCGCACCGCTCGACGCTGATCTTCGTCAACAGCCGCCGCGTCGCCGAGCGGCTGGCGGCGGCGCTCAACGAGCTTGCCGGTGAAGTCCTCGTGCGGTCACACCACGGCTCGCTCGCGCGTCCGCAGCGGATCGAGGTGGAGGACCGCCTGAAGGCCGGACAGCTCCGCGGCCTGGTGGCGACCTCGTCGCTCGAACTCGGGATCGACATGGGCGCGATCGACCTCGTGGTCCAGATCGAGGCGCCGCCGTCGGTCGCCAGCGGTCTGCAGCGCATCGGGCGCGCCGGCCACACCATCGGCGCCGCCAGCCGCGGAGTGATCGTGCCGAAGTACCGCGGCGACCTCGTCGCCTGCGCAGCGGTCACGCGCGCGATGCACGAATCACGCATCGAATCGAGCCGCTACCCGCGGAACCCGCTCGACGTCCTTGCGCAGCAGGTCGTCGCGATGGTCGCGATGGAGCCGTGGGGCGTTGACGACCTTTTCAATGCGCTGAGGTCCGCGGCCCCCTTCGCCGAATTGAGCCGCTCGGTCTACGAGGGGGTGCTCGACATGCTGTCCGGGCGCTACCCGTCCGACGACTTCGCTGACCTGCGGCCGCGCGTTACGTGGGACCGGTTGAAGGGCACCTTGACGGCGCGAGAGGGTGCCAAGCGCGTCGCCGTCATCAACGGCGGCACGATTCCGGATCGCGGACTCTATGGCGTGTTCCTCTCGGGCGAGCGCGGCCCCGGCGCCCGGGTCGGCGAGCTCGACGAAGAGATGGTGTTCGAGAGCCGCACCGGGGAAACCTTCCTGCTCGGCGCCTCCACGTGGCGGATCGAAGAAATCACGCACGACCGCGTGATCGTCTCCCCCGCGCCTGGGCAGCCCGGCAAGATGCCGTTCTGGAAAGCGGATTCCGCGGGCCGGCCACTGGAGCTGGGACGCCACATCGGCGAGCTCGTTCGCACGTTGCGCGGCCTTCCGCCGTCGGCCGCGATCAATACGCTGGTAACCCGTCACGACCTCGATGCGGGCGCTGCCGAAAATCTCGTTCGCTACCTCGCCGACCAGGTCGCGGCGGCCGGCGCGGTGCCCGACGATCGCACGATCCTGATCGAGCGCTGCCGCGACGAGCTGGGCGACTGGCGTATCTGCGTGTTGTCGCCGTTCGGCGGACGCATCCACGCGCCGTGGGCCATGGCGGTCGTCGAGCGCGCCCGTGCCGAGAAAGGGCTCGACGCCGAGATCATGTGGACCGACGACGGGTTCGTCGTGCGGTTCCCGGAAACCGAGGAGCCGCCCGATCCGGCATTGATGCTGCCGGCGTCCGACGAAGTCGAGTCGCTGGTCCTGCGTCAGCTCGGAAGCACGGCGCTCTTTGCGGCCAAATTCCGCGAAGCCGCCGCGCGGGCGCTACTGCTGCCGAAGCGCCGGCCCGGCGGCCGCAGCCCCTTGTGGCAACAGCGAAAACGGGCGGCGGACCTGTTGGCGGTGGCCGCCAAGTTCGGATCCTTCCCGATGTTGCTCGAAGCGTATCGGGAATGCCTGCGCGACGTGTTCGACATGCCGTCGCTCGTCGAAACGCTGAAGAGGATCGAGCAACGGCAGATCCGGGCGATCACGGTCGATTCCACGACCCCCTCGCCGTTCGCCTCCGCGCTGCTCTTCACCTACGTCGCCAACTACATCTACGACGGTGACGCGCCACTCGCGGAACGTCGCGCGCAGGCGCTGGCGATCGACCAGGCGCAGCTGCGCGAGCTGCTCGGCGACGTCGAGCTCCGCGAACTGCTCGACGCCGATGCCCTGGCGGAAGTCGAGGCGCAGGCGCAACAGCTCGACCCGGCGTACCAGGCGCGATCGGTCGACGGCATCCACGATCTGTTATTGCGACTGGGTGATCTGACGCCGGAAGAGGTCGTCGCAAGAAGCCGCGTCGAGGCGACGGCCGCACTGGAGGAGCTCGCGCGCGCCCGTCGCGTCGTCACGGTCAACATCGGCGGTGAACCGCGCGTGCTTCCGGTGGAATATGCGGGACGCTATCGCGACGCGCTCGGTGTGCCGCTGCCACCAGGGCTTCCGGAGTCGCTGCTGCAGCCGGTACCCAATGCCGCCGCCGACCTCGCCCGCCGCTATGCACGAACCCATGGTCCGTTCACCACCGACGAGTTCGCCGCCCGATACGCGCTGGGCCGTCACACGGCGCAGGCCATGCTCAAAGAGCTCGCCGCCGCCGGCCGTCTCCTGGAAGGAGAGTTCAGGCCCGGTGGGTCCGGCCGTGAATGGTGCGACCCCGAGATCCTCCAGAGCGTGCGGCGGCGCTCGTTGGCGCGGCTCCGCAAGCAGGTCGAGCCGGTCGAGCCGCAGGTCTTCACGCGCCTGCTGACCCACTGGCAAGGCCTCGCCCGCCGTCGTCCCGGTCTCGACGCGTTGCTGGATGCGATCGAACACCTCCAGGGCGCGCCGATGCCGGCCACGATCTTCGAGTCCGAGATGCTCGCGAACCGCGTCGAGGGTTACAACCCGTCGGACCTCGATGCCCTTTGCGCGGCCGGCGAGGTCGTCTGGTGCGGCGTGGAGCCAATCGGAGACCGGGACGGACGTCTCGCGCTCTATCTGACCGACCACCTGTCTCGGCTTCGCGCCGTGCCAGCGGCGGTGGATCTCGACACGCGCGAGAAAGCGATCATCGCCCACCTCGAATCTGAAGGAGCGTCGTTCTTCGGCGCCATTCTCGAGGCCGCTGGCGGCGGCTACCCGGCGGAAACCGTCGACGCGATCTGGAACCTGGTCTGGAAAGGGCTCATTACAAACGACACCTTCCATGCCTTGCGCGCCTACACCCGTCCCCCCGAACGCGCGCGCAAGACGAAGCCTACCGGGCGCGCGTTCCGCAGCCGACGAGTCGCGCCGCCCTCCGCCGAAGGGCGCTGGTCGCTTATCGCCCAACGCATCGTGAAGCCGGTGTCACCAACGGAGTGGTCCACGGCAGTCGCGCAACAACTGCTCGCCCGATACGGCGTGTTGACGCGAGAGGTCGCGGGCGCCGAAGGCATCTACGGCGGATTCAGCGCCGTCTACGACGTCCTCAAGGCGCTCGAGGATGCCGGTCGAGTTCGACGTGGCTACTTCGTCGGCGGCGTCGGTGCGACGCAGTTCGCGCTGCCTGCCGCACTCGAGCTGATGCGCTCGCTTCGGGACATGCCCGACGAACCCGAAGTGCTGGTGCTCGCCGCGACGGATCCGGCAAATCCCTACGGGACGATGTTGAAGTGGCCGGAACAGGAGACGGCCGAATCAGCAGGACGAGGGCCCACGAGGACCGTCGGCTCGCAAGTGATCTTCGTGAATGGGGCGCTCGCCGCGTACATCCCTCGCGGTGGCCGGCAGGTGGTGGCGTACCTGCCCGAGGACGAGCCCCAGCGTTCCAGCATCGCACGGCCGCTGGCCGTGCGCCTGGCCGCGATCGCGCGCGGAGAAGAGAACCGTGAAGGTCTGTTGATCGAAGAGATCAACGGCATCCCGGCCGCCGACCATCCGCTGGCCCCATTCCTCATGGAGGCCGGCTTCTACGCCTCGGCGATGGGACTCCTCGCGCGGCGGCACCACGGGTCCCGGAGTGCCTGAAGGAACCCTCGACCTCCTGACCTGGATCGCGATCGTCGTCGGAGCCTCGGCCTCGGTGGCGGCGCTGTGGGGGTATTACGGCGTGCTTCCGGGCTGGTTGACGGGGCCTGAAGTCTGTCAGCTCGAGGACGGCGGGTGCGCCGTCCTCTTCAGGACCTCGCGCGCCGCGTTGTTGGGCGTTCCCAATGCGTCGCTTGGGATTCTGCTCTACGTCCTTCTGGCTACAGGAATGACCGCTGGCTGGCCGACGTGGCTGCTCGCCGTCATGGTCGTGCCGGCGGTCGCGATGAGCACGTTCCTCGCCTGGAGCTTGTTGTCGCGTGGGCTGCAGTGCCGGATCTGCTGGGCGGGCCACATCGCCAATTACAGCCTGGCGGCGTTGCTGCTGATGCGGCTGTTCGTGCCTACTGCCGCTGCTTCATGATGATGCGGGTGATACCGTCGGGCCCGGTCACACGTTCGGTGTAGATCCGCGGGTTTACGGAGCGGATCGTTGCCGGAGATCCAGTCGTCGCCACCGGACGCAGATACGCGCCTGAGGTTTGTTGAAGCGCCGCATCTACCATCGGCGTCGAAGGCGCCGACGCGTCTCCACGATCGCTGGCAATCGCATACCCCACCGGCTGGCCGTGAAGCGGGCATTCGCCGCTTGGGACCGCGCCGATCGGAAAGATGTCCTCGTAGACCTGAGGGGGCGGTTGTAGTGGCAGGGCCGGAACAGAAGCGACGTCGCCGTTCACGTCCCCGCTGGTGGCAACGGGAACGTCGGCAATGATGTGCTGCACACGACATGCGGCTCCGGCGCGCGCGCCGCTCAGCGGGCAGATCGCAACCTTCTCGAGACCGGATGGCATCGAGTACCAGTCGGGCTTGGCGCCGGCAGTCGCGTCTCGCATGAAGCGCGCCCAGGCGGGGACGGCGACCGTTCCGGCGAACCCGCGCGTCATGATCGGCGCCGGCTGATCGAGGCCGAACCAGACGCCGGTGACCAGGTGCGGGGTATAGCCGACAAACCAGGCGTCCTCGTAATCGTCCGTGGTGCCCGTTTTTCCGGCCGCCGGCAGCCTGAAACCTGCCGCGCGTGCGCCGCTACCGGTGCCACCGGAGATGACGTCCGACAACATGCTCGACATCATGTACGCCGTGGCTTCACTCACGGCGCGCGTGTGCCGCTCCTGGTTGAAGAAGAGCGACACCCCATCGCTGGCGTCCACGCGCGTAAACAACCGCGGCATCGAGGCCACACCGCTGTTCGCAAAGGCGGTGTAGGCGGTCGTGAGTTCGAGCAGCGTGACCTCGCCGGTACCGAGGGCGAGCGACGGAACCATCGGAAGCGGCGACTCGATGCCGAGCCGCTGCGCGTAATACACCGTCGTGCTCGTGCCAACCTGCTGCATCAGTTGCGCGGCGGCACGGTTGCTCGAAACCTTCAACGCGCGGCGGAGGGTGTACTCGGTCTGCTCGTGCTCGCCCGACGGCAGCCAGGCCGGACCGTAGGAGAGGATCGGCGTGTCGAGGTCGCGCAGTACCGTCCCCGGCGCGAAGCCGCGTTCGAGTGCCGCCGCGAAGACGATCGGCTTGAATGCCGACCCAGCCTGGCGGCGGGCCTGCGTGGCGCGGTTGAAGCGGCTTTCACGGAAGTCTCGACCGCCTACCAGCGCGAGAACGTCACCGGTCGTCGGGTCCATGGCCACCAGGCTGCCCTGCAACTGCCGCGCCCTGGCGTTGATCTTCGCGATCTGCGCGAGTCGCGTCGCGACCGTCTGTTCGGCCAGCTGCTGGAGTTTCGGATCGTAAGTGGAGTGCACGCGCAGGCCGCCACGCAACACCCGCTCGTTGCCGAACTGCGCGACCAGCTGCCGTCGCAGTTCTTCCTGGAAGTAGAGCCCGGACGCACCCAGGCCGGCAATCAATGCGGCGCCTTCGGTGCGATGGCTCTTTGCGGGGATGGGCTGCGCGTGGGCGTCCTGGAATTCCGCCTGCGTCAATCGTCCCTGGTCCCGCATCAGCCGAAGCACGAGGTTCCGCCGCGCCGTCGCCCGCTTCGGCGACACACAGGGCTCGTCGTGGGCCGGTGATCGCACAAGCGCCGCGAGCAGCGCCGCTTCGTGCGCACTGAGATCCGCCGCCGACTTTCTGAAATACCCGCGCGACGCGGCTTCCACGCCGTAGTAGCCGTCGCCGAAATACACGGCATTCAGATACGCTTCGAGAATCTGCCGCTTCGAATAGCGTTGCTCGAGCCGCGACGCGATGGCCGCCTCACGGAGCTTGCGTTCGAACGTGCGGCGCGGGCTGAGTTGGGCGGAACGCGCCAGTTGCTGCGTGATGGTGCTGCCCCCCTGACGAATCCGCCCTTCGCTCACGTTCTTCCATGCGGCGCCGACGATGCGCACGGGATCCAGCCCGCGATGCGTGAAGAACCGCTGGTCCTCGACGGCAAGGAGCGCGTCGATCATCAGCGGCGATACCCGATCGAGCGGCACGTCAACGCGCTGTTCCTGGAAAAAGGTGAAGGCCGCCTTGCCGTAGCGGTCGAACACGATGGTGGCCTGCGGCCGCGGCGTGAGCTCGGCGAGTTCGGAGGCGTGGTCCAGTTCGGACGCGACGTTGTGGCTGAACGCCGCCACGCGCCAGCTCACCCATCCGCTCGCGAGCGTAACGATCAACACCGCCGTGACTACCAGTGCTCGTCGCATCAGACCCCTCAGGAGCTGATATCGCAACGCGAGTGCCAGTAGCGGCAGAGCCCGCAACTCTCGTTTTTGTTGGACTTATGCGGCTGGGGTCGAGGAAGTGTGTAGCGCGCTTCACACCCGCACGCGGTCGGGGTGCGAGTAGATATTGAAGGCCTCGCCGCGCGCGAACCCGATCAATGTCATGCCCGCTTCGTGCGCCAGCTCAATCGCGAGGCTCGACGGTCCCGAGACGGCGCAGACGAGTTCGATCCCTGCCAGCCAGGCCTTTTGCACGATCTCGTACGACGTGCGGCCGCTGACGATCAGGACGTGACCGCGGAGCGGAAGACGCGAGTCGAACAACAAGCGTCCGATGGCCTTGTCGACAGCGTTGTGACGCCCGACATCTTCGGCGATCGCGGCGCACTCGCCATCCACCGTGAAGATCCCCGCCGCATGCAGCGCGCCGGTCTCTTCGAAGAGGGGCTGTCTCAGTCGCAGAAGGCCGGGGAGAGAGCGAACGAAGTCGGCTGAGATGACCACCGTCTGCGGGAGAGAGGTGGCGCGTGTGGCCAGCGATTCGATCGTCACGCGGCCGCAGATTCCGCACGAGGAATTCGCCAGGACGTTCCGTCGCTGGTCCAGCTTCTCCGGGAGCGATCGCGCCGCCTCACCCAGCAGAAACACGTTGACGACGTTGTGAACCTCAGGGTGATTGGGATGGCGGCAGTGCTCGACCGCGCCGAGATCGTCGGCGCTCTCGATGATCCCTTCCGCGAGCAGGAAACCGGCGGCAAGGTCGCGGTCGGCCCCCGGCGTGCGCATGATGACGGCGAACGAGCGATCGTGCAGCCGAACTTCGAGAGGTTCTTCAACCGCGGCGGCATCGTCGCGCCGCTCGGCGCCGGCCTTCGTCCATCGCACGATGCCCACGCGTCGGCGGGGGAAGCGCCGGTGATAGCCCTCGACGCGCTCGATGAACTTTTCGAGCGCCGATGGATCCGCCAGCATCGCCTCGTCCTCGACGGGCATCTGCGGAAACCGCTGCATCAGCGCCGCCGCAAACAAGCCGCGGCCGTTGCGCTCCGGGTTCGTGTTGCCGGTGTCGTAGGTGGGAACGTCGTGAAGCCCGCAGCTCGGGGAATCTTTCTTGAGAACGAAGCCGCTGAGATTGTCTGCCGCCAGCTCCTCCAGGCGACCCGCGGACCACTCGTGCATGCGGTCTGAATGATCGATCCGTGTGTTGACGGTCTTCATTCGGACCGCTCGGCCCTCTCGGTAGAGATTCATGGCCTCGCGTGGGGTCCCGAGTCCCATCTCAACTTCCGGACACACCGGCACGAGCTGAAACCGCGCGCCGAGGACGTCGATCAAGCGGTCGTTCTTCTTGTGAGCTCCGTTGTAGCGCACCTCCTGCCCGATCAGGCAAGCCGAGATGCCCACACGGATCAGTTCCAACGGAGTCCTCTCAGTTGGTCGAGATTCACGTTGCCACCGCTGAGGACCGCCGCCACCCGGGATCCCTTTGGCGCTTTGACGAGCCCGTTCAGCAGCGCGGCGACCGGTGCGGCCGCCGCCCCTTCCACGACGAGCTTCGCATGCGACATGACCCAGAGCATCGCGTCGAACATCTTCTCGTCCGGCAGCGTCACGATCTCGTCCACGAATCGCCGCACGACCTCGAATGTCGTTTCACCGACGCGCTTCACGCGCAGACCATCGATGATGCAGTCGACACGGTCGAGTGTCACGACCTGACCGTGCTTGACGCTGTCGTACATGCCGGGGGCGCCGGAAGACTCGACGCCGATCACCTTCACCGAGGGCTTGAACGCCTTGACCGCCATCGAAACGCCGGAGATCAAGCCGCCGCCCCCGATCGGCACGACGACGACGTCCACGTCGGGCCAGTCGCGAATGATCTCCAGGCCGAGGGTGCCCTGGCCCGCGATCAACTGAAGGTCGTCGAAGGGATGGACGTAAGTGAGACCGCGATCGCGCACCAGCTCCTTGGCTTTTTCGTTCGCTTCGTCCCAGATCGTGCCGTGCAGGACGACCTCGGCACCATAGCCACGGGTGGCCGCCACCTTGGATGGCGTGGCGTTCTCGGCCATGACGACAACCGCCTTGATGCCGTGGATCCTGGCGGCCAACGCAACGCCCTGGGCATGGTTGCCGGCCGACGAGCAGACGACGCCGCGCGCCCGTTCCTCGGCAGTCAGGTGCGTGAACTTGTTCAGCGGTCCGCGAATCTTGTAGGAGCCGGTCTTCTGGAAGATCTCCGCCTTGAGCCGGACGTCGAACCCGGTCGCTTCACTCAGCATCCGCGACGCCATCAGCGGCGTGTGATGGATGTGCGGCGAGACTTTCTCGTAGGCCGCCTCGAAGACGTCGCGTCCCAGGGGAAGGTTCACGGCTTGACCGCCGTTACCATGATCTCCACCACCGCGCCCGGCGCGACGAGGCCGGTGCCCACGGTCGCGCGTGCAGGAAAGTCCTTCCCGAAGAACGGCCGATACTCGGCGTTCATCTCCTGGAACTTGCTGAGATCCGTCAGGTACACGAGGCTGTCGACGACGTCCGCCGGTGTGTAGCCGCCGGCCTTCAGCGTCGCGCCGATTCGCGCCAGCACTTCCTTCGTCTGCGCGGCGGCATTCCCCGCGTTGTCGGCGTTGTTCCCCAGCATCCCCGACACGTAGAGCCGGTTGCCCACCCGGATCGCCGGGCTCAGGTTTGCGTTTCCTGGTGTCCCGACGACCTGCTTCGGCGAAGAGGACGCGACAAATGTCATCTCGACCGCGAAGCCCTTGCCGGCGAGGTCCGCCTTCACCGTCGCGCGGGCGGGCGGGTCCGTCTTGAAGTACGAGCGGTAGGTGGCGTTCATCTGCTGGAAGTCGGCGGTGTTCGGCAAGTACACGCGGCCGCTGACGATGTTCGAGTAATCCATGCCGGCGGCCTTCAGGAGCTCACCGGCGTTTTCCATGACCGCTTTCGTCTGCGCCGTAATGTCACCCGTGACCACAGAATTGTCGCGGCCACTGCGCGGCACGAGGCCGGACAGGAACACGGTGTCGCCGGTTCGAATCGCGTAGCTGTAGGGATTCGGCGACGTCATCCACTCTTTCGGATGAATGACGACGCGCTCGGCGCCGTTGGGCACCGCCACCATCGAGATCTCGACGAGCGCGCCGAGCAGCAGGTCGGTGACCACCGTCGTGCGTGTCGGCGGGTCTTTCGGCCAGTTGGTGCGATACGCGTCGTTCATCGCCCCAAAGTCGGACGCCGACTTCAGATACACCGTGACCGCGACGACCTGCGGCAGCGAGGAGCCCGCCGCCTCAAGCACCGTCTTCATCCGGTCGATGATCCGGCGCGTCTGCGCCGCGGCGTCGGCGCCCACCATCTCCCCCTTGTCGTCCTGCGACAGGGTCCCGGAAAGATAGATGAGGCCTCCGGCCTTCACCGCGGAACTATAGGGCCCCACCGGCGCGGGGCCGACGTTGACGATCTGCTTTGAAGAGGTCTGCATGGCGGTCGTGGATAGGGCCGCGCACAGGGCGGCGAGCACAAGGCGGAGCATCCGCGGATTCTATCTAGTGCGGCGCGCGACAGGCTGCGCCCAACCACAGAGCGCGTCTACGTCGGCCGCTGACAGCCGGGCGCTGCGGTGCATCCAGAGGTACGACGCCATCGGCATCGCCCCCTTCCGTGTCAGCTCGCAGGAATTCTTCAGGAGTTTGGACGCGTCGGCCGGCGGGTATTTCGCCCATTCGGAGTAGTTGAAGTGGCTGCGCCCGTGGTTCACGTGATCGATGACGAACCACGACACCGGCGCGACGTTGCTGTACCACGGCCATTTCGTCTCGTTCGAGTGGCAGTCGCGGCAGCTGCGATCGAGGATGGCCCCGACAGGTGCGGCACATTGACGCGGGCGGCAAGCGTGGCGGTGGGATCCGTCGGCGGATTCGTGCGAGCGGGCCGCACGAACTGGATGCCGGTAACGACGAACAGAACGGCGACGCTCGCGTATTTCAGCAACTGCCTTCATGTGTCCTCTGTGCAAAGGACGACATGCGCGGCGAGCCGTTAGCCGTCAGTACTTCTTCTTCAACCGCTGCCACCAGCGGGTGCCCTCGAAATCGAGCGCGTCCCACCACGTCATCAGCGCCTCGCGATTCCCTGCGAGCACGGCGTCGCGGGTGACGCCCCGCGGTGGCGGCGCAACCACGGCAAGACGGTCGTAGACGCGCCCACGTTCGTCCGCGCTGCCGCGCGACAACAGATGCCACAGCGTCAGCGTGTCGCGCGGGCGTGCGCTCGAAAGAATCAGCTCGAGAGCGGTGGCACGCGCCGCCGCGTCGGCGTTGCCGAAATCGAGGACCGCCAGGGCCTCCGCATAACCTGATGGCGCATCTTCATAGCGTGGCGTGCCCGGGCCGACGCCCGGACGCGTCGCGCCGACCGCCCCTTGCGGAATGAACGCTTCCCGGCCGTTGTAGTCGAACGCCACCCAGCCGTGCGTCACGCGGAGAATCCCCGCGCCGGCGTCGTCAACGTGCAACGTATACGCGCAGCCGAGATCGACCGCGACGGCGGACGGGGTGTTCACGTTGAAGAAGCGCGGCGGCGCCGAGATCCGCGCGTGAATGGTGCCGCGCTCGAGAGAGAGCCGATGATCGGTGCCGCCGGCATTCACCAGCTCGACGCGTGTGTCGGGATCGACATCGACACGGCCGATGCGGCCCACCGAGATGCGGGCCCGCGAGCTGCCATCGGTCACCAGCCGTCCGCCCCGCTTGAGCAACCCGTCGTCTCCGAGCGCCTGGCCATCCACTTGCGGGGACCCGGCGATGGTCTGCACGGTCCAGCCGCCCGCGCATCAGGCCCCACCCGAACCAGACGGTCACGCCAATCAGCACGGTTGCCGCGATCGCGAGCGCGGGACGGAGCGCGCGGACGATGCGATTCGGCGCGCACGACCCGCGGCGGCAGCGGGAGCCGGGGGGCCGACGTTCCCGACGCAGACGAGTGCCCGAGAGGACGCAGCAGCGACTCGAGGCGTTGGACCTCGGGATCCGCGGGCCCGCTGCCGTCCCACAAGTAGTCGTTGCGCTCGTCGTCTGTCATAGCTCGAGCTTCTCGCGCAGCATCTTCATGCCGCGGTGAAGGTTGACACGTACCGACGCCGGCGTCAGGCCGGTACGTTCCGCAATCTCCGGTCCGGTCATCCCTTCGACCAGCCGTAGGGTGAGCGTCTCTCGATAGGCCTCCGGCAGTCGGCGTACCGCGTCGAGCACCGCTCTCGCCTCCGCGCTCGCGGCTGTGGCGTCGGGTGCCTCCAGGTGAGCCGGGAGGTCGACCGACTCGACGCTCCGGCGATGGAAGTCGGTCGCGCGGTTGCGCGCAATCATCGCCAGCCATCCGCCGAAGGCCGCCGGATCCCGCAGCCCGTCCAGGCCTTTCCACGCGGTCAGGAAGACGTCCTGGACCAGGTCGTCAACGTCCAGCCGCGGCACCCGCGCCAGCAAGATGCCGTGGATCATCCGCGCGTAGCGAGCGTACAGCGTGGAAAATGCCCCGTCGTCGCCGTCCTGGGCTTTACGGACGAGCCGGGCGTCTTCTGCCGCGTGCTGTTTTTCGAACCGCGTGACCGTCACTCGAGGGCGGGCCTCGGGCCGATAGTCAAGCGCAATCTCCACGTGACTGGAGGACGGACGGCGGGGCGAAGTGTTAGCACGGCTTGTTACAATTGCCGGGTCGGCGCGAATTCTATCCCAGCGCCACGGAGGAGACATGAAACGTTCCTGGACTATGGGCCTGGTCGCGACAGCGCTGGCCGCGACGGTAATCGTTCCGATTTCGGCTGACGTCAAGACACGCGAGCACTCGCTTTTCAAGTTCGAAGGGATGCTCGGCAGGGTGGTCGGGCTGTTTGGCGGCAAGGCCGCACGCGAAGGTATCGTCTCGAGCGTTGCCGTCAAGGGCAACCGGAAGGCGTCCGTCAGCGACATCGGCGGACAGATCATCGATATCGGCGAGGAAAAGATCTACGACCTCGACGTCAAGAAGAAGGAGTACAGGGTCACGACGTTCGAAGAACTGCGCCGGCGGATGAAAGAAGAACAGGAGCGGGCGGAACAGGAAGCGCGCAAGGCAGAAGGGCGCGAAGAAAAGCCGCAGAAGGAAGAACCGCGCAAGGAATGGGAGTTCGATTTCAAGGCCGAGGAGACGGGGCAGAAAAAGCAGATCGCCGGCTACGACACGCGCCAGGTGATTGCGACCGTCACGATGCGTGAGAAGGGCAAAACGCTCGAACAGAGCGGTGGTTTCGTCATGACCGCCGATTCGTGGCTGGGCCCTGAGATCGCGGCGCTCAAGGAGCTGACCGATTTCGATCGGCGCTACTACGAGAAGCTCTATGGCGCCGACATGATGGGCATGGCCGCTGGCCAGATGGCGATGGTGCTCGCCGCCTATCCGATGATCAAGGAAGCCAACGACCGGATGAAGAAGGAAGGCGCGAAGCTCAAGGGCACGCCGATCGCCACGACGACCACCTTCGACGTGGTGAAGACGAAGGAACAGATCGAAGCGGAAACGTCGAACCAGAAGAGTTCCGGCGGCGGTGGCCTCGGCGGGATGCTCGCGCGCAAGATCGCCAAGCAGGAACCTCCGAAGCCGCGCGCGACGGTGCTCACCGTGCAGCACGAGTACCAGGAAGTCGCGACGAGCGTGGCGGCAACGGATCTCGACATCCCCGCCGGCTTCAAGGAAAAGAAGTAATTTCCGCAGGGGGAACGGGCAGGTAGATGGCAAAGGTCGTCCCCTGCCCTTCCCCACTGTCCGCGTAGACCCCGCCCCCGGTCTGCTTCACGATCCCGTAGACCGTCGCCAGCCCGAGGCCGGTTCCCTTCCCCTGTTCCTTCGTCGTGAAGAACGGCTCGAAGATGTGCGCACGGACGTGATCGGGCATACCCATGCCGGTGTCGTGCACCAACAGCAGCGCGTAGTGTCCGGGCTTGAGGCCGGGACGGTCGCAGCTGTCGGCCTCCACATGGACATTCGATGTGGAGATGTCGAGGCGTCCCCCCTCGGGCATGGCGTCCCGGGCGTTGGCCGCGAGGTTCATGAGGACCTGCTCGATCTGACCCGAATCGGCCATGACGGCGGTGAGCTCCTTCTGGAGCTCCAGCTGGATCTCGATGTCTTCCCCGACGAGCCGGCGCAAGAGGCCCTGCACGTTGCCGATCACGTCGTTGAGGTTCAGCAGTCGCGGCTGCATGACCTGCTTGCGCGAGAAGGCCAGGAGCTGTCGCGTCAACGCCGGCCGCCCGTTCGGCCGACCGGCGGATTTCCTGCACGTCGGCGCGCCGCGGATCGTCGAGGGTGAGGTCTTCGAGCAACAGGTCGCTGTACCCGAAGATGGCCGTCAGGACGTTGTTGAAATCGTGCGCGACCCCTCCCGCGAGCCGCCCGACCGCCTCCATCTTCTGCGCCTGTCGCAGTTGCTCCTCGCTGTGGCGCAGCCGGCGGCGTAGCGCGGCACGCTCCAGTGAGTACCGCAACGAACGCATGATCAGGAGGCCGTTGGTGGTGTCTTTCGAGAGGTAGTCGTCGGCGCCGCGCTGTACGGACTGCACCGCACGGGCGTCATCCGGCTCCGAGGTCAGCACGACGATCGGCACGTCATGAGCGGCGGCGCACATCGCCTCGACGGTCGCCAGGCCGTTGCTGTCAGGGAGTCCGAGATCGAGGAGTATCGCGTCGAAGCGCTGCGCTTCCAACGCGCGACAGGCGCTCTCGATGGAGACCACCCGCTCCAGGGTCACCGGCGCGGACGCCAGCTCACGGCCGACAAACGCCCCGTACTCGTCGTCATCATCGACGAGAAGCACGTGGAGTGAGCGGTCCGGCATCGATTCGAGGAGTCTCCTGCGGGTCATTTTACCGTTGTATGCTTCACGCCTGCGTTTGGTAAATCGCACAGCTGGAGGATCGATGGCCCGCACACGCCGTACACCTGGCGACGGAGAGAAGATCGCCGCGCGCCGACGTTTTCTGAAGGTCATTCCCGCCGCGGTGGCGGCGGGCATCGCCGCGCCGGCATTCGCGCAGCAGGAGCCACCGCGGATCGCACGGGAAACCCTCGACTGTGCCGAGAAGATCTTTGGCGTCGATTTCAGCGAGCAGGACGAGCAAGCCGCGCTCAACGGCGTCAACAACAACCTTCAGAACTACGAACGGCTCCGTGCACTCGACATCCCGCTGGACACCGAACCGGCGGTGACGTTCCGGCCGTACCTGCCGGGGAAGAAGCCGAAGCCGGGTGCCACTCCGGGCGCCAAGATCAAAGTCGCGCTGCAGGCGCCCGCCGCGCGCCACTCATCAGTCGAAGACCTGGCATTCCTCCCGGTCACCGCGCTCGCGCCACTCGTGCAGCGCCGCGACGTCTCCTCCACCGAGCTCACCCGCATGTATCTCGAGCGCCTGAAGAAGCACGGCATGCGTTTGAATGCGGTCGTCACGGTGACCGAGGAGCTCGCGCTCGCGCAGGCGGCGCAGGCCGACAAGGAAATCAAGTCAGGAAAGTATCGCGGCCCGCTGCACGGCATCCCATGGGGCGCCAAGGACCTGTTTGCGACCAAGGGGATCGTGACCTCCTTTGGCGCGGCGCCGTATCAGAACCAGATCATCGACTACGACGCGACCGTCGTCGAGCGACTGCGCGAGGCGGGCGCGGTGCTCGTCGCCAAGCTCTCGATGGGAGCGCTGGCGCAGGGAGACCGATGGTTCCGCGGGCAGACGAAGAACCCCTGGAATCCTGACGACCCACAGCGCGGAGGGGCGAGCGGATCGTCCGCCGGGCCGGGTTCCGCGACCGCGGCCGGCCTGGTCGGCTTCGCGATCGGCACCGAAACGAGAGGCTCGATCATCTCCCCATCAGCGGCGAACGGCGTCGTCGGCCTGCGCCCGACCTACGGGCGCATCAGCCGCTACGGCGCGATGGCCTTGAGCTGGACGATGGACAAGATCGGGCCGATGTGCCGGTCGGTGGAGGACTGCGCGCTGGTGTTCAACGCCATCTACGGTCCGGACGGGCGCGACGATACCGTCGTCGACGCGCCCTTCAGCTGGAATCCCGACGTGCCACTGTCCAAGCTGAAGATCGGGTACATCAAGTCGGAGTTCGAGGTGCCGGCACCGACCGAGGGTCGCGCGGCGGGCGCGGCGAGGCGGGCCGCGGCGGCGAAGCGCGGGACGCGGCGGTGAGGCCGGACGCGGTCGCGGCGGCCTGTCGCCCGAAGAGCAGCGCAAGCGGACGGAAGAGCGCGTGAAGCTGATGAAGGACGCGCTCGACGTCTATCGAAAGGCGGGAGCCACGCTGGAGCCGATCGAGCTGCCGGCCAACAACATCGCCAACATGATCGGCTTCATTCTGAGTACGGAGGCCGCGGCGGCGTTCGACGATTTGACGCGGAGCAAGGACATTTCCGACCCGTCACTCAATACGTGGCCCAACGCCTTCCGCACGCATCGTTTCGTGCCGGCGGTGGAGTACATCCGCGCGCAACGCGCGCGCACGTTGCTGATCCGCGAGATGGATGCGTTGATGTCGAAGTACGACGTGTTCCTGACCGGAACCGGTGGGGCGAGCGGTCTCGGCATCACGAACCTGACCGGCCATCCGGCGGTCGCCGTCCGCGCGGGATTCGTGGCCAACGCCCCGGTGATGCTGATGGTGACCGGACGCCTTTACGATGAGGCCACCACGCTACGCGTCGCGCTCGCGCACGAACGCGCGACGAAGTGGCACCTGACGAATCCTTCGCTCTAAGGAGCTGGGAGTTAGGAGTTAGGAGCTAGCGGCACGTAGCAGCGAGATGTAAAGCGCCTGAGCGGGTGGCCGCGAACGGGGCGCCCCACGTGGCGCGCAGTGCAACGTGTGACACGGGCATTTGCACGAGCACCACGTGGGGCTGTTCGCGGACAGGACCCGCCAATGGCGCTTTACATCTCGTCGACACACCCACCAGGAGCTAGGAGCGGGATTGCGGCCGTTTTATGCGGAGTACGCGTGGGCCTTCGACCTTCTGATCGATCGTCCCGTCCAACAGGAATGCCGTACGATCGCGGCGTGGCTTGCAGAGCGCGGCGTATGTCCGGGCGCGACCGTCCTCGATGCTGGATGCGGAACGGGTCGGTACGCGATCGAGTTAGGTCGGCACGGGTATGTCGTTCACGGCATCGACAAGTCGCCAGAGCTCGTTGCCGAAGCACTACGTTCAGCTGATAGCGCAGCGAGTTCGGCATCCTTTGCTGTTGGGGACCTTTTGGAAGGTCCCCTCTCTCGATACGACGCGATCCTCTGTCGTGGTGTACTGAACGACTTTCTCGGCGAGTCCGCTCGTGCTTCCGTGTTTGCGATCTTCAACCGCGCCCTTCGGCCGAATGGCGTGCTGGTTCTTGATGTCCGCGAATGGACCGGAACGGCGGCGCGCAAAGCCCGGGAACCGATTTTCCGCAAGACGGTTGAGACGGAGCGCGGGACGCTCACGTTTACCAGCGTGACTGAACTCAATGCGAACGATCGGCAGCTAGTGCTGACGGAGCGACATACCTTGAATGACCATGGCCATGAGCGTTCCAGCGACTACCGTTTCGTGATGCAGTGCTGGACGCGGGACGAGTTGGACTCGTACCTGACGCGGTCGGGATTTGTTGCGCGGACCTATTTCGGCGCGTACGCCATCGACGTTGCAGCCGGAACGACTGACCGGCTCATTGCCGTGGCTCAACTGGCTCCTAGCTAGGCTAGACATGCCACTTCGCCGTGACTTAGTCGCAAGCGGAATCTGCACTTCGTATTCCGCCTGTCGGAAAGTGGTCCCGCAACCGAGTCAAGCTCACTTGTGAGCGTCCGTACCGAAGAATCCGTTCGTTCGCGACGACACGCTGAAACTCAATCTGAGCCCTTAGTGGAGAGACGTAAAGCTATAGGAGCGCAGGCTGATGTTCCCGTTATCGACGAAGAAAGACATAGCTTCTCGAGCCGTTTGCCGATTTACTGCTCTTTGAGTTTTCTGAATGGACTGCCCTCGATCGAACCGATCCGCAATTTTGAGCTCACCAGCCATTCTCGTTCCACCACCCAGCTGCACAAGCCGTAGGGCCCTTCGATTCGAGACTTGATCGTCCCATCCTGTTCGAATGGAACCATGCAGTTTGCTAGGATAACGTGTGACGAATTGTCGTCGGTTGGGTATTTCCAAGTTCCTTCGTTAGTAAGCACACGCGTTGCTCCACGTTCCTCGCGAAGCGTGACTTCCTGACGGAAGGAACCGTTTCCGTTTAACGTGAGGATCTGAAAGCCGTTTTCATAGTCGGCTCGCCATCGCCCGATCAACTCTGATTGAGGAATACGACTGCAGCCGGTGCTGACCACACAACAGAGAATCAGGAAATTCAGATTAAAGAGCTTTACTTTCGCCCGGCGGTACACGGAATCGCCTCCGTCCATGTGAAGACCTGCTGGATGTTGGTGAAAGCACCTTCTTCCGCCCTTCGATTCGGCAAGACATGGTAGAAGAACGAGTTGGCTCCGGCGATATTTCGAACGATAAACGTTGCCGTGCCGTTGCCATTGTTGACGACTTTCGCTCTCGCGAAGCCGCCAACTTGGGTGGCGGTACTCGACCAATCGTTGGTTCTGGGATTTAACACAGTGTCCCAAAAAGCTTCGAATGTGCCGTATTCGCCATTTTCAATCGTCTTGCAACCCTCTGCCTCGAACCTACGCCGAAGGCTGTCGATTCCCGGCGAGTTAGCTACCTCGGCCGTTTCCTTGTCGCCGGCGCCGTAATTTCGCTTACGGTCACCACTCCCAAACGCAAACTGCCAGAAGAATGCCCAGTTTGAGCTCCAATCGAGACCCAAGCGGTCGGTCTTGGAAACTGGGTCGTTTGCGGAATACGCAAATAGATTTACGTCTCCGGCAGCGAATGCGATTGGGTCTTCAGAGATGAATCGTCCCAAGCGAGGATTGAAGAACCGCGCTCGATGAAAGTAGAGTCCGGTACCATCAGCTTCTCGCCCCGTGAAAGCGTAGGTATTCCCGGTCGCCGTCCCGCTTGTAGTTACTAGACCGAACGGCTCATAGGTGTACTCAGTCTGAACGGTCCCAACGGTGTTGGCCAGTGCGACGGTACTACCAATTGCGTCTGTCAGGTAATTTGACGTTCCACCAGCGTCGCTGCGCGTGAAGTACTCATCGACGCCACCCCCAGTCAGCAAACTCGCCACAGACGTTCCCGACACCAGCTCTTGAACGGGATTTAGCCCGTCAAACAGGTACTGCGTCGATGTACCTCCAACCGTGCGAGAACGTCGACGACCTAATGCGTCGTACTCGAAGCTGGCGCTCACGGCACCAGTGATCGCTACCAGCTCGTTCCGCGGGTTCCAAGTGTAGGACTGCGAGCCGTCCGACGTCAGGTTTCCGTTGCTGTCGTAGCTGAAGCTCGTCCCCGCCACGTCGCTATCTGGTTCGCGTCATCGTAGGTAGCTGACGTGAGCGCAGCGGGGAGGTTCGACCGTGCGTAGGTGCCGCCGACCGAGCTGCGCTGCCCCGCGGCATCGTACGCATACGTCAGATTACCGAACGTCGTCCCGCCAAACTTGTAGGTGAGCCCTGTGAGCTGCGAATCGTCGTCGTACCCATACTCTACAACGATCCCGTTCGGCAACGTCAGCGAACTCCGGCGGTCGGCGCTGTCGTATGCGAGCGAGACCGAGGCAGTCCCCTGCGTGATGCCGGTCAGGCGATCCGCGTTGTCGTAGGTGTACGACACGCTTGTCTGTCCGACCACCTGCATCGTTGCGCGGCGACCCGCCGCGTCGTAGGTGTAGTTGATCGTCCCCTCCGGCGTAACCTCCTGTGTAAGTCGGCCCAGGAGATCGAACGTGCGCGATATCGTGCCGGCTCCCGAGTCGACGATGGACGTGGCACGGTCGCCCGCATCGAACGTTGTTGTCAGGCTGCTGGCGTAGGTCGGCGGTGTCCCTGTCGTGCCGAAACCGACGAAGGTCAGCCGATCCAGCGCGTCGTACGTGTGGCTCGTAACCTGGCCCTTCCGATCCGTCCAGGTCTTCACGTTCCCGTTCAGGTCGTAGGTAAACGACTCCTGTCGGGTGAGCGGGTCCGTCCGGGTCGCGACCCGATCCATGTTGTTGTAGGTCCAAGTCGTCACCTTCCCGCGAGCGTCCGTCAGCGTCAGCAGGTTCCCGTTTTCGTCATACGTGAATGAGGTTTCCCCTGCGAGACCGTCAATGACTTTCGAAATTAAACTGCGCCCGTCGTACTCAGTCCGCGTCGATCGACCCGATGCATCGGTACTGCGCGAGCAGTCGGCCGGCACCGTCAGTGAAAAAGGAGGTCACCTGTCCGAGCGGGCTCGTCACCGAGACGAGATCGCCGCCGGAGTAGCCGAACGTGATGGTCTTGTTCAACGCGTTCGACACGGTCACTGGCTGACCCGCCGCGTTGTAAGTGAAGGCGGTCTGATGATTCAGTGGGTCGGTGACCGCCGTTAGCCGCCCCTCATAATCGTATGTAAAGGTGGTCGTGTGACTCAGCGCATCGGTGATGGAGGCGAGTTGCTGATACGCCGGCTCGTAAGTTAACGCAGTCGTCACCGCGTCTGACGTCCCCGTCAGACGCGTGACGCTCGTGACTTTCCCGTTCGCGTCGTAGGCGAATGTGGTCTCTCGATTTAACTCGTCGACGATGCTCGTTACCAGCTGCGTTCCGCTTTGGCGGGTCCATGTCGTCGTGCGCTCAACGCTCGTGCCAAGGGCTTCGGTGTCGGTGACATGGTAACCTTGATCGTTGAACGTGAATCGTCGAACGAACCCTCGCGGGTAAGTTACGTCTGTTTGTGTCACCTTGCCCGAACTATTGAGCGTGTACATCGAACTCAAACACGCCGCCGTCTGCAAGCGTCTGCGTTTCCACCCGTCCGTTGGTGTCGTATGTGTTCGTCAAATATGTGATCGCACGGGGATCCTTAATCGTCAACATGCGGTGGGACGTGTCATAGGTGTACCCGGTCACTCCTCCGGCGGGGTCAGTCACCTTCCACAACCGGCCCGTGTCGGTACGTGTACGTGACAGTGCGTCCGATGTTGTCGGTGGCCTGGGTAATCCTCTGCGCCGTGTCGTAGGTGAGTGCGATCCATCGGCCGTTCGGCGAAACGATCCGAGCGATCGGTCCGCCCTGGCCAGTCGGCCGAACCAAGGTGATCGTGTTGCCGAACCGATCACGGATAGACTGCAGCGGCGCGTTGTCCCCAAACACCAGCACGGTGCCGTTCTTCAGTTTTAGGTCGAAGCCATTCCCGTTCCATGTAATACGGGATTTGTAGAAGGCCGTTGGTGTCGACGTGTGCTCGAGCACCATGTCCACGAAACCGGTCCCTCCGTCAATGCGATCGTAGTTGATCCTGTAACCATCAGGCAGAATCAGCGCGACTCCGTCGTAATTGGACAGCGACGGACGCCACAACCAAAAGTCATATGCGTGGGTCGTGCCGATCCCAAATGATCTTGACGTATTGTCAGCCGGTCGATATGTCCTGCTGAAAACGAGCGGCAACACGTCTCGCAAGAGAAGGTCCGTTTTCCGCATCACGAATAGTCCCGTGGCAGCATCGACGGGATCAGCGGGTTCCGGGCCGTTTGGTATGGGACCCTCTTCCGCAGGGGTTCCCCCCGTAGTCACCATGGCTCCCGTGAACCGGTAGATAGAGACGCCGGGATCTGGAATGACCTGCCGCCCCGACGAATCCACGGCGCCGCCGCCATAGATGAACCATCCCCGCCCTTCCGGTTCGTAGTGCCAGAAGTCCGCCCGCGTTCCAGCCGGCAGCGACATGTAGTTCGGATAATGGAGTCGCGCGCCCTGGGTGTAGCTCCCATACACGTAGATGCGCGACCCGCCCGGTTGAATCGTGAAATAGATCGGCACGTCCGTTCCGGCCGGCAGTGGAAACGGCGGCCGGTCCACCGGAATCGGCGTGATGGTGACCTGCGTCACTCGATTCCCGTGCCTGTCGCGGATCACCGTCCTCGCGGGAAGATGAAGCTCGAGTCCCGGAATATGGGGTGTTGTGATGACTGTCGCCGCTGTCGTCGGCGACGGAATCGTGACGGCATGGGCCATGTCGAGCGCCGTCATCCAAATCGTATGCGGCAGCACTGACGTACGACCGCCAACGACTTGCACGCCCGCTTCGAAGAACCCGTACTGCCGCCCGGGCGGTTGGCAGGTGCGCCATCGATCTGCAGGACCTGGCGAGTACTCGCCAGGCCGTCCAGACGGAGCAGGAACCGTCCACTCTTATCCGACCGCGTGCTCTGTTCCCCGATACGAAGGTCGACATCGGCCAACGGTGTACCGTTGATGCGCAGCACCTGTCCCGAGAGGGCCGTGACACCTTCAGGCGCTTGCAGGGGAGGTAAGTCCTGCCACGGCGAGCGCTTGGCGCCGGTTCTCCACTTGCCAAGGCCATCCGGCCGCCACACGTCGTCAGATGATGCGGTCGGCTTAGGCTGTTCGGGGCCAGTGGTGGTGAACGTGACGGACCGCGGTGGAATGGCAGTGCCATCGGACGAAGCGATGCCGCTGGCGATCAGGGCATAGGTCGCGCCGGCACTAAGCGGACGCACCGGCTGAATGAACACAAGGCGTCCGTCGCCAGCGAGTGTGATGAGCGTTTCGACTGAACGGCCGCCTTCCATCAAGCGAACCGTGTCCGGCCGAATGGAGTGCACACCCATCGCGTGCGAGAAACGCAGGGCGATTCGTGTCCCGACGACCACGTCGGAGGCTCCATCCTCGGGAAGGGACGCGGTCAGATAGGGGCTCTCCGCAGCAGGGTGCGGCGCTCCGGCAAACACGACGACGTCAGCACCAGGGACGAACAGTTCGTCCACACCATTCGCACCGCCGCGGATCAGAACAGTTCCGTCAGTTTGCAGCTTGGCCTGATGATCCGATCGCCCGTTCTGCAGTGGTAGGACCTTCGCGGATCCGTCATCGGGGTTCCAGACCGTGGCGGTGTCCAGCAGATTCCCGTTCTCGTCTCGGCCTCCAGCGAACAGGACGCGACCGTCCGTCAGCAGTGTGGCTGTGTGATTCGAGCGACTCGCAACACCGACGCTGGTCTTGGTGAAGATCAACCGATTGGTGTCGAGAATTTCAGCACTTTCGTCGCTTCGGCCGTCGAGACCCCCGAAGATGAGGACGGTGCCATCGGGCAAGATGGTCGCTGAGTGTCCGCTGCGGGCGCGCCTCATGCCAAGTGGCAGCCTGGTAGCGCGCTTGGTCGCTGGATCAACGAGGAAGGCGTCCGATTGGACACGGGTGCCTTCAGTCCGGCCCAGCAGGAGCAACCGCCCATCCGGGAGCACCGTCGTCGATTGGCCCGGTCGCTTGAACACATCAGCGGTCTGGCCACTTTCCTGCTGCGTTCGCGCCGCCGAAGGCGTGTTCAACAGGCAGGCTGCCAGAACTGCCGCCAAGGCGAAGCCGACACGGGTTCGAGAGAGTCGTCTCATGGGAATCTCGAGTGATCGCGTTTTCATGGGTTTGTCACGCTGACGGTCAGCGCTCCCGTGTTGGCGAGCGTGGGATCGATCACCACCGTGTAGGTACCGGTGGCAGGCAGCGTTTGCGTCGTGAGATTGAACGTCGTCCCGGACGAGGTCATGCTCGTCAAGACGGTGCCATCAGATTTCACGAGTTTGACGGTCACCGTGCTCACGCCGTTCGCAGGGTTCCGGAAGTCCGAGCTCGTAACACGGACGGTCACTTGCTGACCGTTCGTGCCCGAGAAGGTGAGCGCGGCGTTCTGTCCCGGGGTTGGCAGGGAGACGTTGACGCCAGAACCGCCGACCGTCAGAGAGCCGGACGCATCCGCATTGGTGGTGTACAGCGTGATCGTCACGCCGCCAGTCGCGAGGCCCGACGGGTCGACGAGGACGGTATGTGTGCCCGTCGAGGGTATGGTCACCGGCTCGACGAACCCTGGGAGCGCCGTGACCGTCGTAGAGCCCAAGGTCGTTCCACTGCCCGTCACGATCGACACGTTCGCCGTCATCGACACGCTCGCGATGTAGACGCTCACCCGCTGCCCGGCAGTGCCGCTGAAGCTGTAAGAGCCATTCTGTCCTGGCGTTCCTATGGAGACCGTCTGCGCGGTGCCTGCGGTCAATGTGCCCGTAACGTCCGCTGGAACGTTGTAGACCGTGGAGCGTAGACGCTGCCTGAGTTTTTCGTCGAGTAGTCGACGATGAGCGAGGACGTACCAGCGAGCGTCAGCGTCTGCGTGTCGATGAAGCCATTCAGCGCGACGGAAATCGGAATCGACGCGATCTGCGCCCTGTCCGGTCCCATCAGATAGACCGTCCCGACGGGCCCAGGGGCCACCTTCACGCTGATACGCTGGCCCACCGTTGCCGTAAACGAGACGCGACCGTTCTGGCCAGCGACGCTCGTGCCCACCGCCTGCTCCGCGCCTGCCGTCGTCGGTGTAACGCTGTGCGTCACATCTGCCGGCACGTCATACAGGGTCAACGTCACCGATCCAGTGCTGGTGCCGACTGGATCAACCAGGATCGTGTAGCTCGCCGTCACTGGAATCTGCACCGTGTCGATGAAGGCTTCGACCGGACCGGCGCTGGCGGTACCGAGGATCTGATGGTTGTAGTTGAACAGAGTGATGGCGCTGAGCACACCCGTGCTGATTTTTAGACTGACACGTTGACCCGCGACGGCATCGAACAGGATGAGGCCGATCTTGTTCGCTGGGGTGATTGTCACGGTCTTCGCACTGCCGCCAGGTGTCATCCGGTCGGTCACGGCGATGTCGTTCACGGCGTGCGGCGGCGGCGCGACGATGAAATCGCTGGTGCTCACCGCTGTCCCGTTCGCGGTGGTGACGCTGACCTTCCCCGACGTCGCCGACGCCGGCACAGTCGTGGCCAACGACGTAGCGCTGGCGGTTCCAATGGCAGTGGGAGTCGCGTTGAGGACGAGCCGATTCCGATTGGCGGTGGTATCGAAGTTGGTGCCACTGACGGTGACCGAGGTCGCCGACACGCCGCTCGTCGGTGAGAAGCCTGAGATCGTCGGAGCGGTCGACGCCGTCACGGAGAACGCCGAGGAGGACGTTGCGTTGCCACTTGGCGTCGTCACGGCGATGCTGCCGGTCGTCGCACCGGTGGGAACAGTGGCGACGATCTGCGTGGTCGTGGCACTGACAATGGTCGCGGAGGTCCCGTTGAATGTGACCGTGTTCTGGCTGGCCGTGGCGCTGAAGCCCGTACCGTACAGCGTCACGTTCTGCCCGACAGAACCTACTTTCGGAAAGAACTCCAGTACGGAGACCACGCCGGCGCTCTGTCGCGTGATCGACAGGACGTTGCCGACCGCGTCGTAGGTATAGATCGCTGCATCGCCGTTCGGGTCGATCACCGCGACCAGCCGGCCGGCAGCATCGTAGACGTATCGCACCGTTTGAGCGCTGATCCCAATCGCGCAGGCCAGCAGCAGCGCGAGTAAGGCGGCAAGTCGGCCGACATGAGAACCCATGCGAATCTCCTGCGCGTCGACCAAACTCGCGCGCACCAGCGGGCTGATTGAGAGGCGCACATTCTGCGGATCGGGAGCAGATGTCAATATGTAAAAAGGCGCGGCTAATGCGTCGGCTACACTGGGTAGCCGGTTGGCCATCGCAATGAGTTTGCGTGCTGCGTTGTCTTAAGGAGTTCGTCGATTGGACGCGGATGTGGTTGGCAGGCGGCGATCACCGCGGCGACGATGCGAACAGCGCCAGTGTGAAACGCGGAGGCACCACGCTCTGCGCAGCTACGAGCGGGCAAGCCGAATCCCGAGTCCTACGACGTCCCGAATCCCGAGCCCCCACCTTCGCGCTACGCGCTCCGGCGGGCAAGCCGAGCCTCGAACCCCGAGTCCCGAATCCCGTACCGAGCGAGGCGCGAAGCGCTTGGCTCCTACTGCCTCGCGCGGTCGCTTTTGACGAGCGCTGAGAGCGCGCGGCCCTGTTCGTAGTCACCGAGCCGCTCGGTCGCCTCGATGTACACGTCGCGAGCGGCGCCGGTGATGGCGTGTTTCGCGGCGAGGGTCTGGAGCACGCGGGACGCTTCGTAGTTGGCCGACATGCCCTTCACCGACGTCAGCACCGCCAGGATCGTTTCGGGTGATAACGACGGCTGGGCGGCGACGGCCAGGAGCACGCGGCCCTTTTCGTAGCCAGAGTTCATCGCATCGACCGCGGTGAAGAACGGCACCCGCAAGGCACCGTCGATCGGGCGCTTCGCGACCTTCAGCAGGAAGTTCGCGGACTCGTAGTCGGACTTGTTCCGCGAGACCGCGCCGAGCATCGCCGCCATCGTCTCATTCGACAGTTCAGAGCGTTCGGCCAGCGCCGCAAGGACGCGGCCCTGGTCGTAGTCGCTTTCCACCGACGACAACGCCGTAAAGAACGCCGTCCGCGCTGACTCGATGGACTGCTGCTTCACGACCTGCACGAGCAGCGAGGCCAGTTCGTAATCGGAGTCAATGCTCTGGCTCGCGTCGAGCATGGCGGCGAGCAGATCGTTCTCGAGCGGACCGCGTTTGAGCGCGGCGCCGAAGACCCGGCGCATCTCGTAGTCGGAGTCGATGCTGCGCGCCGCATCGAAAAACGCCTTGCGCGTTCCGGCATCGGTCAGGAACTTATCCGAGTGCGAAATCAGCAGGCTGGCAAGCTCGTAGTCGGACGTGATGTCACGTCCCGCCTGCTCGAGCACCTGGCGGCGCGCGTCGGCGTTGATGTCCTGGTTCAGGAGCTCGGTGTAGTACACCTTCTTCGCCCAGCTGCTCGTGATCAGTTTGATCTCGCCGAGAACTCCCGGCACGCCGCGCGCCTTGTAGATGCGCGCGACACGGGCCTTCGCGCCCAGTCCGGACTCGCGGACGAACTGCGGCAGCTTCTGCGCCAGCCATTGCTTCCCTTCCGGATCGAAGGGGCGTTCGCTCGAACCCACCAAGTATCGGCGCGAGATCTTCCCAGAACTGTCGGCAATGAATTCGACGGAGCGGCCGCGCAACCATCCCCCATCGCTGATCCGCAGCTCGGAGTGCGGCGTCATGCTCCGGATGTCGGTGTCGTCGTCGGTGAACTCGAATTCACCCGACCACTTGATTTCGATCCGCTCGCCGTTGTGCGACCAGACGTGGTTGCCACGGCTGGTACCTGCCTGGTGCTCTGGCTGGTGCTCTGGCTGGTGCTCTGCGACACGACCGGTGCCGCTGGAGCCGACGGCGCAGCAGGAGCCGACGGCGCGGCAGGCGCGGGCTGCGACGGTTCGGAAGGCTGCGATGGTTCGGAAGGTTGCGACGGTTCCGAAGGCCGTGACGCCTCGACCGCCGGTGGCCGCGACGGGCGCGAGGGTTTCGACGGCGGTGACGGGGGCGACGGCGGCAGTGGACGCTGCCCCTCGTCCACCGGCATCTGCGGATTCGTGAGTGAGACGGCTTCGGGAGTGCGTTGTGCGTTGCTGACGACCGCGACGCCTATGGTGAACACGAGGAACAGCGCCGCCGCACCGGCCAGCCACACGGGCCCACGACCGTCGTGAGACGCCGGTGCCGGCATCAGCAACCGCCGGACGCGATGCAGCAGCGGACCACCACTCGCCGCCATCACCAGCTGGCCCGAGGCACCGCGCAGCTCCTCGAGGTCGGCGAGCGCGCGCGCATAGGCGACCGGATCGCCACAGAGGCTGACCGCCAGGTCGTCGCAGCAGTTCTCGCGCTCCGCGCGAATGCGACGCGACAGCCACCAGACGGCGGGGTGATAGAAGAGAAGAGTCTCGAGCAGCGCCTGCAGGAGGTTTACGAGATAGTCGTGTCTACGAATGTGCGCCAGCTCGTGCGCCAGGATCGCTTCGACCTGCGCCTGCGAGAGACCGGCCAGCGCCGACACCGGCAGGAGGATGACGGGCTTCAACCAGCCGATCACCGTCGGCACGTCCACGCGCGCCGACTCGAGCAGCCGCACCGGCCGGGCGATGTGCAGCCGCTTCGACAGCCGGACGACGGCGGCCTGGAGCTGGCGAGCCGCGACGCGCGTGCCGCGTGACTTCATGCGCTGCACCCAGATCCAACCGCTCAGCAACCGCACGGTCAACACCGCCACGCCAAGCAGCCACCCCAGCACCAGCATCGGGATCCACGGCTCAACGTTTCTCAACGACGCGACGGCTGAGGCGAGCGTCTGGGCATCGCGACGGGGCTGGCCCGCGTCGATCGACGCCGGCATCGTGGGGAGCGGCGACACACTCTCGGGCCGGTGCGAGCGAACGGTCGGCGCCGCATCCCAGGTCGGTTCACTCTTCCCCTGTACCTCGGCCTTGTACGACTGAACGGCCGTAACGACGGGGAGGGTCGCCATCACCGCCAGCGCGATCGCGCCGACGACATACCGCACGTCGGCGTCACTGCGGTGCAGCAAGGCCAGGGCGACGGCGGCGAGGATGCCGACGAGCGCGCCCTGCCAGACGAAGTGCAACAGCGCCCACCCAATCGCCTGCGCGACCGGCTCCTGCAACAGCTGTTCAATCCCGCTCATCACGCACCTCGCGTTCGTCGCGGCCGTCGATCAGACGGCGGATCTCAATCAGCTCTTCCGATGTCGCACGCTTGGTGTTGAGTGCCTGCATGACGAGCTTCGAGGAGGACCCCCCGAACGCGCGATCGAGGAGGTCCCGCACGAGCTGCCGCTGGGTGTGCTCCTCCGAGTAGCGCGCGTGGTACACATGCGTGCGATCGGTGACGTCGCGGCGGACGAGCCCTTTTTCGGTCATGATTTGGAGCAGCTTGAGCGCCGTCGTGTACGCCGTGGGCCGCTCGCGCAGCAGTTCATCGTGGACCTGGCGTACCGTGCTGGCGCCGCGCTGCCAGAGCACGCGCAGGATGGCGAGTTCAGCGTCGGTCGGGCGGGGGGTGGCAGGCGATTTCGACATTAGCGGCGTACTATCTACGAACTGTTTCGTAATGTCAACGAAGAGTTTCGTAGACCTATAATTCGGTCAGTCCAGAAAAAGGAGTCTTCGTGGAACCCGGTACATACGCACAGTTCGATACGTCCGAAGGGACGTTCACGATCCGTCTTTACGAAAAGGAAGCGCCGAAAACCGTGGCGAACTTCGTGGGCCTCGCCGAGGGGACCCTCGAGTGGAAAGACCCGCAGACGGGGGACGCCAAGACGGCCCCGTTCTATGACGGCGTGACGTTCCACCGGGTCATCGAAGGCTTCATGATCCAGGGAGGCGATCGCCTCGGCACCGGCACCGGTGGGCCCGGCTACAAGTTCGGCGACGAGTTCCACCCGTCGCTTCGGCATACCAAGGCGGGCATGCTCTCGATGGCGAACGCCGGCCCGAACACCAACGGCAGCCAGTTTTTCATCACCCTCGGCCCCACGCCGCACCTCGACAACCGGCACTCGGTCTTTGGTGAAGTCGTGGAGGGAATGGATATCGTGTCGCGCATCGGCTCGGTGCAGACCGGGCGGCAGGATCGTCCCGTGAAGCCGGTCGTCATCAACCGCGTCGCGATCAAGCGGGTGTGAGTACGCGCGGAGAGGGCGGCGATCGGGATCTGGACGTCGATTCGCTGTTGCCGCTCGTCTACCAGGAACTGCGGCGACTGGCGGCGGCCTATCTGCGCCGCGAGAAGCCCGGGCAGACCCTACAGCCCACGGCACTCGTCCACGAGGCGTACATGCGGCTGATAAAGGACCGCCCGGATCGCTGGCAGAACCGGGCGCATTTCTGTGCGATCGCCGCCCACTCGATGCGGCAGATCCTGATCGAACGGGCGCGCGCGCGGGGAGCCGCGAAACGTGGCGGCGCCCGCCCCCGCGTCACGCTCGACGAGGGCCTCGTCGCCGGCGAAGATCGATCGATCGACCTGCTCGCCCTCGATGAAGCGCTCGAACGACTGGCGCAAATGGATCCCGAGCAAGCCCGCCTCGTCGAGTTGCGGTTCTTCGGCGGCCTGACCGTCGAAGAGACCGCGGAGGCGATGAACATCTCCCCCGCGACGGTCAAGCGTCACTGGACGGTCGCGAAAGCCTGGCTCACGCGCGAGCTGGAGGGACTCGCGGACGCATGAACGCGGTGCGGTGGAAACAGGTCAACGCTGTGTTCCACGCGGTTCTCGAGCAGCCGGCCGATCAGCGCCGCATCTTCCTCGACAAGACGGCCAGCGGCGACCCCGAACTCGTGCGCGAAGTCGAGTCGCTCTTACGGGCGCACGCCACGAGCGCGGACTTCCTCGAAACGCCCGCCTGGGGTCTCGCGCCGGAACTCATGTTCGACGGCGAGGACTCGCTGGCCGGAAAGACGATCGGTCCCTACCGCGTGATCGAGGAGGTCGGACGCGGCGGCATGGGGGTGGTCTACGCCGCCGAAGACACGCGGCTCGGTCGCGAAGTCGCGCTGAAGGTCCTGACGCCGGAATTCAACAACGACCCCGGGCGCCGCGAACGCCTCCGCCGCGAAGCGCGCGCGGTCGCCGCTCTTTCGCACCCCTCGATCGCGACCATTTACGCCCTCGAGGAGTACGACGGCGCGCTTTACATGGTTTCGGAACTCGTGCGCGGGGAGAACCTCCGAGAAGAAGTCAGTCGCGGACCGTTGCCGCGCGCCCGCCTGCTCGACACGTTGCTCGCCATTGCCGAAGGTCTCGCCGCGGCGCACGACCGCGGCATCGTCCATCGCGACCTCAAACCGGAGAACGTCATCCGGCGGACCGACGGCCAGGTGAAGGTGCTCGACTTCGGGCTCGCGCGCACCGCGGGCGGCACGTCCGACCCGACGGCCACGAAATTGACGATGGTGGGCGCGGCGATCGGAACGCCAGGCTACATGGCGCCCGAGCAGATATCTGGCGGCATCATCGACGCGCGGACCGACATCTACGCGTTCGGCGTCCTCGCCGCGGAACTGGCCACCGGCCGGCATCCCTTCACGTCTGGATCAACGGAATGGACGGCGCCGGAGATCGAGCCGCTGGTGCGGCGGAGCCTCAATGCGATCCCGGATCAGCGCTATCGATCCGGCGCCGAGATTGCGGCGGCATTGCGCGAGATCCAGGCAGGGGGACGCGCGCCGTCTTCCGGCGATCCCACCTGGTGGTGGCGCTTCCACCAGGCCGCCACCGCCATCGTTCTTTCCGTGATGACCGTGATGGCCTGGGTGCTTCGTGGGTCCACGGGGATTCGCCCCTATGGCTCCTGGCTCTTTTTCATCGCTCTCGCGCTGGCGACGATCTCGGTCACGCTCCGGCTGAACCTGCTGTTCATCGCTCGCGTCCAGCCTGCGATGCTGGCGCATCATCGCGCGCGGGTGTTCCCCGCCGTGCCGATTCTCGACACCGCTCTCGCCCTGCTGATGATCGTGGCGGCCCTTCGCCTCGCTGGCGACCGCGACGAAATTGCCGGGTTCATCATCGGCCTCGGGGTCGTGACGATCGCGTCCGTCTTCCTGATCGAACCCGCGACCACCCGCGCCGCCAACATCACGACTGACTGAACCATAGGCTGAGCTGGCACCCCGTTTGCGACAGCGACGGGGTTCGATGCACACGGTCTCGTTGTGTACATCCGACAGACAGACTGTGAAGATGGTGTCTTTTCGTTGGACGACCCGCCGGAAATGCCGACAAAACCGCTGACAACGCTGGCCGCAACGAGCGGCCTCTTCAAGGGCGAACTCGCGCCAGATGTCTACCTGATCGTCGATTCGATCCCGGACGGTGTGTACGGGGTGGACCCGAGGGGCAGAACCGTTTTCGTCAATCGGTCTGCCGCGTCAATGCTGGGCTACGAACCACACGAACTCATCGGCCTGGTTCCTCACCAGGTCATGCACCACACGCGCTCTGATGGAACCCCTTACCCGGCCGAGGAGTGTCCGCTATTCAAGGCGGCGATGGAAGGCGGCGAACTGCGCGTCGAGGAGGACCTTTTCTGGCGGCGCGACGGCTCCAGCTTTCCGGTCGAATACGAGAGCCATCCGCTCCGCCGAGGAGCCGACCTCGTCGGATTCATCGTCACCTTCCGGGACATCAGCGAGCGAAAGAGGAACGAGGAACGGGTCCGCGATCTGCTGCGCGACCAGTTCGCACTGACGAAGGCGGAGTTTCAGCACGCGCAGCTTCGTGACGTCCTGAAGCAGACCCCCGCCGTGATCTGCGTCACGCGCGGGCCGCGACACCTGATTGAAGTCGTCAACGATCAATTCAACGAGCTGGTCGGAAACACGGAGGTCGTCGGCAAGCCGATCGGCGAAGCGATTCCGGCTGCGGACGAACAGATGATCGGGGCGATGACGCTGGCGTACGAGAGTGGCGTGGCGCAACGCGGGCAGGAATTGGCAATCGCAGTACAGGCCCCGGACGGGACGCACACGAAATTCTTCGACTATATCTACCAGCCGCTGCGCGACGAGTCCGGGTATGTGTACGGGCTCATGACGCACGCCGTCGACGTCACCGACGAAGTCCAGTCCCGGCGGGCGCTCGAAACGCGCACCCAGGAACTCGAAAGCGTCGCGGCGCGCCTGCGGCTGGCCGCCGAAGCGGGCCGGCTCGGGACGTGGGAATGGGAGCTGCCATCGAGACGGGTGCTCTGGTCGCCGGAGATCGAACGCATCCACGGCCTGGAGCTCGGTACGTTCCCTGGCACCTTCGAAGCCTTTCAGGCCGATCTGCACCCCGACGACCGGGAACAGGTTCTCGCCCAGGTCGAAGACACGATCGCCAACCGTACGCCCTACCTTATCGAGTACCGGATCGTCCAACCCGACAACGAGGTCCGCTGGATCGAGGCGCGCGGACAGATGTTCCTGGGAGCAGACGGCCAGCCGGAACGCGTGGTCGGCATCTGCATGGATATCACCGAGCGCAAGCGCGCGGAGGCGACGGTGCTCGAGGCCGAACGAGTGTCGCGCGAACGCGCCGAGGAACTGACCCACCTCGCGGACGTCCTCAGGCGCATGAACGCGGAACTCGATGCCTTCGCGTACGCCGCGTCGCACGATCTTCGCGCTCCGCTGCGCGGGATCGCCAACCTCGCGCAGTGGATCGAAGAGGACCTCAGCGCCTCCGGCGAGCTGAAGTCAGAAACCAGCGAGATGCTCGGCTTGATGCGCAGCCGCATGCACCGCATGGAGGCGCTCATCGAGGGCATCCTGCAGTACTCACGCGCCGGCCGGGTCGATACCAAGGTCGAGCATGTCGATACGCATCGCCTGGTCAAAGAGGTCGTCGATCTCCTGTCGGCGCCAGGCGCGACGATCGAAATCACCGACATGCCGACACTGGAAACGACGTTCCATCCGCTCCAGCAGGTGTTCATGAACCTGATCGGCAACGCGCTGAAATACGCCGACCGTCCGGATCCCGTCGTGCAGGTAACCGCTCGCCACGATGGGACGGTTCTACGAGTTCAGCGTCTCCGACAACGGACCTGGAATCCCCGCCGAGTATCACGACCGCATCTGGGGAATCTTCCAGACCCTCGAAGCGCGCGACAAGGTGGAAGCCACGGGCATCGGTCTGTCGCTCGTCAAGAAACTCGTGGAGGCCAACGACGGGCGCGCCTGGGTGGAATCAGCGCCGGGCCAGGGGGCGACCTTCCGGTTCCTGTGGCCGAAACAGATTCGTGGATCGATAGGGAGCTAACGTGTTGGAAAAGACGCTGAATATCCTGCTCGTCGAGGACGACCAGGTCGACGTGATGAATGTGAAGCGCGCCTTCGAGCGCAACCGGATCGCGAATCCCCTCTTCGTCGCCGGCGACGGCATCGCCGGGCTCGAGCATGCTGCGCTCCGGCAAGATCCCGAACGAACGACGCCTCATCCTGCTCGATCTCAACATGCCTCGCATGAACGGCATCGAGTTCCTGAAGCGAGTTGCGCGCCGACCCGGAGCTGCACCCCACCCCGGTCGTCGTGCTCACCACCTCAGACGACGAGCGCGACAAGATCGACGCCTACAACCTCAACGTCGCCGGTTACCTGCTGAAGCCCGTGACGTTCATCAACTTCGTCGAAGCCATGGCCGCCCTGAACAAGTACTGGACGCTGGTCGAACTCCCCTGATGCTTCCGACTCTCCGGCTCCTCCTCGTAGACGACGACGACGTCGATCGCCTGGCCGTCAAGCGGCTGCTGAAGCAGACGCGCTTCGACGTCACGGTCGAAGAGCGCACCGACCGGGCATCGGCCCTCGATGCGTTTGGCCCACAGTCCTTCGATTGCGTCCTGCTGGACTACAACCTCCCCGGTGCGGACGGTCTCGAGATCCTGCGCGAGCTGAGGGCCAAGGGAGACAGCGTTCCGGTGATCGCGCTCACCGGGCAGGGTGACGAGGAAGTTGCGGTCGCCTTGATGAAGGCCGGCGCCGTCGACTATCTCAACAAGAACAGCCTCACCGCCGAACGCCTGGAGCGCAGCTTGCGCTACGCGCTCGCGATCCACCGCGCCGAGGAGGAACGGCGACAGCTACTCGAGCGCGAGCAACGCGCCCGGCAGGAGGCACAAGCCGCCAATCGCGCCAAGGACGAGTTCCTCGCCACGCTGTCGCACGAGCTGCGCACGCCGCTCAACGCCATCCTCGGCTGGTCGCGCCTGCTCTCCGGCGGCAGCCTCGACGCCGACACATCGCGCAAGGCGATCGAGATCATCGATCGCAACACGCGCTTGCAGGCACAGCTCATCGAAGATCTGCTCGATATCTCGCGCATCATCACCGGGAAGCTCCGCCTGGACCTGCGCGTGGTGCCAGTGGCTGAAATCGTGGAGGGGGCGCTCGAGTCCGTCCGACCGTCCGCGGAAGCGAAGCAGATCGAGATCGACGCCTGCCTGGGTGGCTGCGAGGAAGCCATCCTGTGCGACGCGGCTCGGATGCAGCAGGTCATCTGGAACCTGCTGACCAACGCGATCAAGTTCACGCCGGAGGGAGGCCGCATCCGCGTGGGCGCCGAGCGCGAAGAAGGCGCGGTCATGATCAGCGTCACCGACAGCGGCGTCGGGATCGCTCCTGACTTCCTGCCCTACGTCTTCGATCGCTTTCGCCAGCAGGACGGAGCCTCCACCAGGGCGCACGGCGGCCTCGGACTGGGACTGTCGATCGTGCGGCACCTGACGGAGCTGCATGGCGGCACGGTCCGCGCCGAAAGCGCCGGCGAAGGCCACGGGGCCACGTTCATGGTCCGAGTGCCGCTCGCCCCGTTGCGCGCCGGCCAGCTGGAGATCATCGAAGCGGAGACAGGCGCGGCGCTGGGCGACTTGCCCTCACTGGCCGGGCTGCGCGTGTTGATCGTCGACAACGAAGCTGACGCGCGGGCGTTGATGCGCGCCGTGCTCGAGGGCTGCGGCGCTGCGGTCGACGAAGCGGAATCGGTCGCCGAAGCCCTCGGGTTCCTGCAGACCGTGTGCCCGGATGTGCTCCTGAGCGATATCGCGATGCCGGGTGAAGACGGCTATTCGTTGATCAGGAAAGTCAGGAGCCTCGACGGGCCCGCGCGCATGCTGCCGGCTGCCGCGTTCACCGCGTATGCCACCGCCACCGACCGGGCCCGCGCACTACTCGCCGGCTTCCAGGCGCACATTCCAAAACCCGTTGAACCCTCCGAACTGGCCGTGGTGGTGGCCGCCCTGGCCGGGCGCACGGTCGTCAAGTCGTAACCTTCCCGCGCTGGCTCCGCTGTGTGAGCAGCGCATGCAGCGTGCGCACCAGTCCCTCGGGATCGATCGGCTTGGCGATGTGCTGCTGGAATCCAGCGGCAAGGGACTTCTCGCGATCGCGCGTCGTGGCATAGGCGCTGACCGCCACGGCGACCCGCGGCGTGCGCGACCCCAGCGCCTCCTGGATCTCGTGGATCAGCATGAACCCGTCGCGGCCCGGCATCCCAATGTCGCTGACGAGAGCGTCCGGTTCACTCGACAGGCAGGCCGCCAGCGCATCTTCCGCGTTGGCGGCCACGCGTGTCTGCGCGCCGGCCGCCAGCAGCGTCGAGTGCAGCAATTCGAGTGTGTCGGGATCATCGTCCACCGCCAGAATGCGGAAGCCGGCCAGCAGCCCCGCGCCGATTGGCGCCATCGGCCCGTCAAGGGTGAGCTGGCGCGTCGCTGACCGCACCGGCAACGTCACGGTGAACGTCGCGCCGGTGCCGCGTCCGTCACTCTGCGCCCGCACCGTGCCTGCGTGCATATCTACCAGATGCTTCACGATCGAGAGGCCCAGCCCCAGCCCGCCGTGGGCGCGGGTGGACGACGCGTCGGCCTGGCGGAAGGTTTCGAAGACATTCGGCAGGAAGGATGGTTCGATGCCGATCCCGGTGTCGCTGACCCTGATCTCGTCGTCCTGGCCGAGTCGTCGGATCGCGATCGAGACCACGCCGTCTGCAGGAGTGAACTTCACGGCGTTCGACAACAGGTTCCAGATGACCTGTTGCAGACGGTCTGGATCGCCACCGGTCGGTAGCGAAGGGCTCTCGAACCGGCGCTCGATGCTGACGCCGCGTGCCTCGGCGGTGGGCTTGATGGAGTCGATGGCGGTATTCGCCAGCGCGACGAGGTCGAACGGACGCACTTCCAGCCGCAGTTTGCCGGTGGTGATGCGGGAGATCTCGAGAAGATCATCGACCAGCCTGGCCTGGGCGGCGGCGTTACGTTCGACCTTCTCCAGGGCACGATCCTGCCCGCCTGGGGGGACGGCGTTCGACCGCAACAGCTTCGTCCAGCCGAGGATCGCGTTGAGCGGCGTGCGCAACTCGTGCGACAGCGTCGCGAGGAACTCGTCCTTCAGACGGTTCGCCTCGCGCTCGCGCACCAGCAACTCGGCGCGCTCTTGTTCGGCCCGCCGGCGCTCGCCGATCTCGCGACGAAGTTCTTCGTTGGCCTTGGAGAGCTCCTCTTCCCGGAGCTGGATCCGCTCCAGCATGCGGTTGAAGTCGTCCGCGAGGGTGCCGACCTCGTCTTCGGTTCGCCGCTCGGCACGCAGCGAGTAGTCGCCGCGTAATGACACCTCGGAGGCAGTGCGAGAGAGGGCGAGGAGGGGCTCAGAGACGAGCGCCTGCAGCCGCGAAGACATCGCCATCGCGACCGCCGCCGCGATGAGTAACAGGCCAAGGACGATCAGCGCCTGCCTCTTCAAACGCCGCTCGACGGTGGCGAGGTCGTGGCGCACGACCAGCGTCCCGTCGCGTACGCCATTGGTGTGATGCCCGAGCGACACCATCACCCGGCCGGCGTAGGTCGTGGTTCCCTCGGGCGCCGGCGACGCCTCGCACGGATGGGCGTCTTCCCTCACGTAGCTGGCAAACAGCAGATCGTCCTTGTCGTACAGGCAGGCGACCCGAAGGTTCTGTGACGACTTCAGCGTCGCCAACGCTTCGTAGGCCGTCTTCTGGTCGAAGAAGTAGAGCGACGCTTCGACGTTGTCGAGGATGAGCCTCGCCTGTCCTTCGACCTCCTGCTTCAGGTCTTCGCGCGAGGCGTAGTAATCGACCGCCAAGTACCCGATCGTGGCCAGCAGCACCACGGCCAGGCTCGTCGCCATGATCATGGCGATCAACTTGCGGCGAATCGGGAGTTGCCGGAAGGCGCGAAACATCGGTTACTTCTTCTTCGGTGATTCGTGAACGCGCCGCGCCACCTTCAACAGGCGCGAGCTCACCTTGATGCCGGCGCGTTCGGCGCCCGGCACGTTCACGTCGAAACGGAGGCGGTTGTTCTCACGAACGAACTCGATGCCGCCGCCGCGAACCGCGAAATCGTTGGTATCGCTCACCGTCAGGACCGGCAAGTCACGGACGGCTGACAGAAGGCGAGCCTCGCGCTCCCCCTGCGCGTGGCCGACAAAGAGCATGTGGCAGGTGCGAGCTTCGTCGGGCGTGCGTGGCACGAGAGATTGGAGGGGGCGCCCGTTCACGTTTTCCCCTTCGATCGTCCGTTCGAGTGACTGCCGCAGCGCGTCGTCGCTCACCACGCACAACCGGAACGGCTCGGCGGCGGCGGGCGGGTGCGGCCAGTCGACAAACTTCGTGAAGTTGTAGAGGAACGCCGCCTTGACGTCGGTCTCGAGCGCCGGCTGCGCACTGAGCGGCGGCGCCGGCAGGCACTGTGCCACCAGGATTCCTACCGCCAACGACCGTGGGAACCGCCCTAGAACTCCCATATGGAACGAAGGAACACCCCGCGCCGGAGCTCGATCACCGGGGTGAAGTTGAACTCCTGGTGGCTGTCGTGCAGGAGATTCTGCCCGACGATCGACAACTCCCAGTTCGGACGCGCCTGCCAGCCAAGGCGCAGGTCCAGTTCGCCGTACGCGGGCACCCGCGGAGACGGCCGTTCGTCGACATAGCGAAGGAAGGCATCGAAGGCGAAGCCACGCGGGAGGTCGACCTGCGAACGCAGACTCGCGAGGTGCGAGGGATCGTTGCCTTCGAAGACCCCGCCGGTCGGATCCGTGCTCCCCTGGTCGAACGAGATCGACTTCTTCAACCACGCGTAGCTGCCGTGCAATTGCCAGTTGCCGGCGGCTTGCACCGTCGCGGCCACCTCGACGCCACCGGTCCTGGCGTTCAGCCAGTTCTCGAGGAACACCCGCGGGGCCGGCACGAAGCGCAGCTCCTGGCTGCGGAGCGAATCGTACCGGTTGACGAAGATCGCGACGTCGGTGGAAATGCGCGCATGCGGGCGAGCGCGATAGCCGGCTTCGTACACGATGACCGATTCGGCGTCGAAGTCGTCGGTTCCTGAGAGCGCGACCGCGCCCGTGTTCACGTTCAGCAACCGCAGGTCGGTGTCGAATCGGGCCGGCAGCCGCACCGCGCGCGAAACCGCGCCCCAGAGCATCTGCCGGTCGGTGGCATGGAAACGCGCCCGCACCGTGGGCTGGACCTCGGCGCCTGTGTAGTTATTGGCGCCGACCTTCGCCCCCGCGATCAGGTAGAGGCGCCGCACGAGTTCGAATTCGTCCTGGAGAAAGAAGGTGGTGGCCCAATGTGTCCGGGTTGCGGGCTCGAAGAAGAAACCGGCGGTACCGACGTCGTTGCCGCGGGAGAAGTGCAGCTGGACACCACCGACGAGGAGGTGCCGGCCGATGCGTGCCTGGTGCTGCGCATCGAGGTCACCCGCGTTGCGCTTCTCTTCGAACTGCAGCGGCACCTTGCGCCGGGTGTGGTCGTAATACGCCTGAACCTGGAATTGACCGGACCCGATCGTTCGCAGCCAGCGCCCGAGCACGTGTCCACCCGCGATCTCGGCGTCCGAGCGATCGGCCAGGCCGTTCGTCCCTGCGTAACCGGCCCCCGAGACGAACCATTGTGAAGGACCCGTCGGGCTCGAATCGAATCGGAAGCCCCCCTGCCCGAATGCGATCTCGTCCTGGGAGCTCTCGCCGGTTGCCGTGACTTGCGACCCGCGCTGTCGATACTTTCCGTACACACGGTAATGACCGCGCCCCAGAGTCCCGCCATAGCGTGACGACACGACGGGGAGTTCGTCGGTGCCGGCGATCAGCGTGAGCACGCTGCCCTGCGTGTCCCGCGCGGGCCGGCTGATGATGTTGACGACACCGTTCACCGCGTTGGCGCCCCATGTGGCGCCGCCTGGACCACGGATCACTTCTATGCGATCGAGATCGGCAAGGAGTGTGTCTTGCGCGTCCCAGAACGTACCGGCGAAGAGCGGCGAGTAGGTACTCCGTCCATCGACCAGGACGAGCATCTTGTTCGCCGTACTGATGGTGAAGCCGCGGGAACTGACGGCCCAGGTGCTGCCGTTGACGCGGGCGACGTCGATCGCGTCGCCAAGCCGCATCGCTTCAGCGAGGATGGTTGCCCCGGCGCGCAGGATGTCCTCGCGCCGTACGACGGACACGGCGGCGGCCGCCTCCGCCAGCCGTTCCGTCCGGCGCGACACCGAGGTGACGTCGAGTTGTGAGAGTTCCTCGATCGAAAGCTTCTTGAGGTCCTGCGGCTGGGCGCCAGTTCCCTCTGATTGCGCATCCAGTACGCCCGAAAACAGCAGCGGGGCGACCAGAATGGGGAGCCAGCCCAACCATTTCCTGACCATCGCCAGCCCTACAGCAAAGAGCGCGCCCGTTGGCTCAGCGGATCAAATCAGAGAGCAGGGCGACGCTCAGCGCGTAGGTATGCGCGCAGTTATAGCCGAGAAGCGCATCGTAGTTGTCGTAGACCAGGAATGCCCGGCTACCGGCCATTACCAGTGAGGCGTCCAGATCGGCGACCGGTAGGGTCTTCCCTGCCGTGGTTCGCAACCCGTGCGTACGCCATTCATTCAGCTTGTGAGGGTCGGTCATCGCGCGAAAGGCGCGGCAGCCGGCTTGTCGCGTGGGAATGCCTTCGACGTCCGCGCGGCCAGCCGGCGGCACTTTGACTTCGCGTCCCCAGCGCAAGCCTTCCTGCCACCCGTGCTGTTGCAGGAAAAACGCGATCGACGCAAAAACATCGGCCGGTGACTTCCAGATGTCCTTCCGTCCGTCGCCGTCGAAGTCCTGCGCCCATTTCAGGTAACTGGACGGCATGAATTGGGGCTGCCCGAGCGCGCCTGCCCAGGAGCCTTTCAGGTTCTCGAGTTCGATGTCGCCGCGGTGAACGATCTCGAGGGCGTTGAACAGTTCCTCCCGGAACATCGCGCCGCGCCGCGGATCGTACGCCAGCGTCACGAGGGCGGGAATCGTCGGCCGTACGCCGGCGAACTTGCCAAAGTTCGATTCCAGCCCCCAGATCGACACGAGCACTTCGGAGGGGACGCCGTATTCCTTCTCGATCTTCCCGAGCACCGCGCGATGCTTCGCATGCATTTGCTGCGCGGTCCTGATCGTCGGGCGGGTCAGTCGGCGTTTGAGATAGGTTTCGAGGTCCAGCGTGAACTCGGCCTGCGTGCGGTCGCGCTCGAGCACCGACTCGATCGGCTTGAGGTCGGCGAACGCGCGATCGAGTAACGCGGACGAGATGCCGCGCGACTCCGCCTCGGTTCTCAATTCCGCGAGCCACTGGGGGAAAGGCGGCGGGGGCAGCGGCGGAACGGGAGGAACGGCCTGCGCCGCGAGGAGGACGATCAGGATCGCGGCGCGCATAGCGAATTGTAGCGCGCCGCGACCCCGACGGCGGTCAGCCGCCGGTCCGCAAACTGATGTTGAGCGGGACCGTCTCGCCGCGGCGGATGCGGACTTCGGTCACGAAGGGACGGTAGCCTTCCTTCTGGATCTCGACCCGATGCGCGCCTTCCGAGAGATGAATCACGAGGCGGTCGGGCCCTTCCGGCCCTTCCCATTTCTCGCCGTCGATGAGCACCACCGCGCCCGCGGGTTGCACGCGGATGGCCACCGCACCCGATTCGACGCCGCGCACGGCGCCGGGGCGATCGCCAGGTTCATCGACGCGGTCTGGCGGGATCGGTCGTCGTCCGTAAACATCACGCGTCTCTCGCTCCGCCGGCTGCGCAGCCGGATCGGGTTTGGGGCGTACCGGCGCCGGGTCGCCCGGGGCGATCGGCTCCATCACCCGCTTCAACTCATAACCCTCACGAGGCGCAAAGCGCATCAACTCGCGAATGCTGCGATAGCCCTCGTGGAAGATCTCGACGTCGTGCTCGCCGGGCGGCAGGTACAGGCGCTGGAACATGCCGTCGTAGGAATCGACATGCCCCATGAAATAGCCGTCGATGTACACCTCGGCGTTGTTGGGCTTCACCTGGATGCGGAGCGAGCTGTCGCTGTAGTAGCCGCTGTAGGGATAGTAGGGATACGCGCCGTAGGGATACCCGTAGGGATACCACCCGTACGGCCCCCACCCAAGCCCAAACCCAAACCCCCAGCCGCCGTAATAGAACGGCGAGTAGTAATACGGGCGGTAGTAATACGGAGAGTAATAAGGTCGATGGACCCGGGCCGAGGTGTGCACGGCCGGGGGGCGCGGTTGCGCCTGGCCACGTGACTGAGCCTGTGCGTCCGACGGCCAAAGAGCGACCGTCAGCGCCAGTGCCGCGGTTGTTATCAGGAAACGGACGCTGCGACTCATCGAAGAAACCTCGTTGGCAGGCGTCGATCATCATGCAAGTCGCACACCAGCTGAGGTGGGCCGTAAAATTGAGAGCAGCGGTTTGCGTGAGCTTTTCTGCCGACTCGAAGAGAGGTCAGGTGTCCCCGTAATGCGTCGCCCTCACTCGTCCCTGGGACTAGCGATCGCGGTGGGTCTGTCGCTCTGGGCCGGTGGGTGCGGCACGACCCCGTCTCCGAGCCTCGTGCTCGCCACCACGACGAGTGTTGGCAACTCCGGGCTGCTCGACAAGCTGACGGAACGGTTCCTCGCCGACACCGGGATCGCGGTACGCCCCCAACTGGTGGGCAGCGGCCTGGCGCTCCGTATGCTCGACGAGAAGCACGTCGACGTGGTGATCTCTCATGCACCGGCCGCGGAAGCCACGGCGCTCGCCGCGCATCCGGGATGGCGCTACCGGAAGATCATGTGGAACACGTTCGTGATCGTCGGTCCGCCAGCTGACCCGGCACAGGTCTCCAGTACTCGCGACCTGACCGATGCGATGCGCCGCATCGCGACCTCCGATCAGACATTCCTTTCGCGCGGTGATCGGTCGGGAACCCACGAACGAGAGGAGGCGCTCTGGGCTCGTGCCGGTGTTCGGCCGCAGCCCACGCGACTCGTCGTCGCGGGAAGCGGAATGGGCACCACGCTGAGGGCCGCCAGCGGGACGGCGGCGTACACCTTGACCGACGCCGCCACGTTCGCGCAGCTCGCGCCGAACCTCGCCCTGAAAATCGTCTTCGAAGGCGACCCGTTCCTCTTGAACACGTATGCGGTGATCTACGATCCGGACGGCGAGAAGTCGACGAGTGCTGCCGCGTTTGCCGATTGGCTGGCCGAGGGAGAAGGACGGCTCGAGATCGACCGGTTTCGCGTCAGCGGAGGGATCGTCGCGTTTACCGTCTGGCCCCTGGATCGGCCGCGGGCGCACCCGGACGACACGCCCGGCGAGATCAGGCGCGTGCCGTAGAGGTATCCACGTCGCGAGCGCGGATCCAGATCGCAATGACGGCGGACGCGATGATGCCCGTCATAACCGTTCCGATGAAGCCCGCCAAGCGCCGACATCACCGGGGTCTGCCAGCCGGCGACGGCGTTGATGGCTGCGGCGATCTGCTCCTCGCTCTGCTTGTTCTGGAGCATCACTTCCCGCGACATCTGGTTGATGTCCGCGAAGTAGTTCGGGTAGAACACGGACGTGAAGACCAGGGACGTGCAGAAGTTGATCGCGCCGCCGATGAACGCCATGAGGGTTCCGGCTACCACCTGGCCGCTGTAACTGCGACCGAGCGCGGCGGTCTTCCGGAGCGCCCAAATCAGTACCACGATCTCCATGAACGACACGATGGGGACGAACATCGTGGACATCTGGGGATCTTTGTAGAACCCGGTCACGCCGTTGATGACGATCCAGGTGCTGCACAGCCCGCCGATCAAGAGTCCGCCGAGCACGATCGGATTCACGCAGCGGATTATACGGGCGAGGTCCGAAGGTCCGAAGGTCCGGGGGTCCGGGGGTCCGAGGTCCGAAGGTCCTTTAAGGTCCCCAGGTCCTCTTGGGTCCCCAGGTCCTCTTGGGTCCCCAGGTCCTCTTGGGTCCCCGGGTCCGTAGGTCCGTGAGGTCCGTGAGGTCCGTGGGAGGATCGCAGAAATTGCGATGCGATTCAGAAGCGGAATTGAAAACAACTGCGACGTCGCTCGAGCAAACGCGCGAATGATTTGGGAATTCGCTCGGTCGTCTTTGGAATGCGTCCTGCGTTGTCGGGACACATGTCCGACAAGAACCCGATCGCAAACAACCATGAAGAACTTATCGTCTGGCAGCTCTGCGCGCAGCTGCGACGGTTGGTACTGAACTACACGCGCAGGGGACCGGCGCGGGGTGACGTGCGCTTTCGCTCTCAGATCAGGGGAGCGGCTCGGTCAGCGTGTTATCTGGTCTCCGAAGGCTTCTATCGCAAACGCGATGGCGACTTCTTGAACCTCCTTGTGTTTTCTCGCGGAGAGTTGGGCGAGGTCAGCGATCAAGTTGGCGAAGGCCATGAACACGGCTACTTCACCGACACGCAACGCGACGAAATGATCACGATGATCAAGCGAGCCTGCGGCGCGAATGGCGGACTCCGCCGCTATCTCGAAGGCCAGCAGAAACAAAAGAAGTCCCCAAAACGCGCTGGCCGAGCGCCGCGCTGGAACGAAGTCAAGTGGACCTGGCGCCGCTACGCTCCCCGCCCCCGCAACAAGTAAGGACGGCCCGGCACCTGGACCTGGACCTAAGACCGGACCTCGGACCCGACCTCGGACCTCCGGACCCTCGGACCTAGAAGCGGACGCCCCCCGTTATCCCCATCGTCCGCGGCCGGCCGTTCTCGCCGATGAACCCTGACGGCGCAAGGCCCGGATATTCGAACGCGACCGGCACATAGCGCGAGTCGAACGCGTTGCGAATCCAGCCTTCCGCGAACAGATACTTGCCGCGTACTCCGGCCCGGAAGTTTGCGAGCGAGTACGCCTCCTGCTCCGCCAGGTTGGCGTCGTCGTAATGGAACGCGCCGTAGAAGACGATCTCGCCACCGCCATACAGCGTTGCGGCCGACGACAACGCCTTGGAAAGGTGCGCGCCGAAGCTGGTGGTGTACTCGGGCGTGTTGGGAATCTTGTTGTCCGACACGTCGGCGCCGCGTGAGGTCGAACCCGAGTCGAAGCGTGCGTGTGTCAGTCCGAACGCCCCGAAGATGTCGAGGTACTCGTTGGCTCGTGCTGCGAGCTCGACCTCGAACCCTTTGCTTGTCGCGGCCCCCACGTTGGCGATGTAGAACTGTCCCGGCGTGAGCGTCGGCTCATTGAGCTGCAGATCCTGCCAGTCGATGAGGAATGCCGCGGCGTTGAAGCGAACGCGATTGCCCGCCAGCATCGTCTTGACGCCCCCTTCGAAGTGCCACGCGTACTCTTCACCGTACGCGTCGAACCCCGGCGGCGCGGTGGGATTGAACCCGCCAGCCTTGAACCCCCGAGCAACGCTGGCATACACAGAGCGTCCGGGCTGGAACCGATAGGTGGCCGCGAACTGCGGCGAGACGTTCGAGAACGACTCCTCCGCGTCGACGGTCGCCGACGGCGCGATCTCTGGGGAAAACGATGTCAGCAACAAGGCCTTCTTGTTCTCGTGGTCGAAGCGGGCGCCCGCCGACAGATCGAAGCGCTCGCTGAGCGTCACCGTCGCCTGGCCGTAAAGGCTCACGCCAAAGTCGTCGAGTTCCGCATCGGGCGACGTCTGATTCACCGGGAAGGGCACGAACTCCGAGAGCACGAACGGCGAGAAGCTGTTGACGGCCAGCTGCTCGTAGTTCTGCGAGAAGAAGAACGCCCCGGTTTGCCAGGCCAGCAAGGCGGTGTCGGAAAGCTTCACGCCGCCCGTGGGCGACGTTGCGAAGCGTAGCTCCTGCGTGAACTGCAGATCCTCTTCCGTGTTGTCGCGGGTGATGAGCGGCAGCGGCGAATAATCGAGATCCGTCACGTCTTGCGTTTTCCACCGCACGAGACCCGTGGTCGAGGCGAACGTGAAGCGATTGCCTGCGCGACGGGCTGAGACCGTGGTCGAGAAAATGTCCCGGTCGGTGTGCCCCTCGAAATCGCGCGCCGCCACAAAAGGCGTCGTCCTCAGCGCGGCGAGATCGTTGAGCGCGTAGTCGCCGTCCCTGGCGCGCTCGCCGCTGACGATGACACGGGTTTCCCAGTCACCGGGGATCCAGAGCAACTGCGCTTTGCCCGAGGTTCCGGAACGGTAGTCGAGATCGTTGCCAGTCACCGAATTCTTCGTGAACCCGTCGCGCTCGCCGTGGCCCAGCGAGAAGCTGACGGCCACGCGGTCGCTCACCGGGCCCGAAACATTGCCGCGGACCTCTCGCGTGTCGTAGTCGCCGAGCGGCACCGACAGGCCGCCCGTCCAGCGAGTCAGCGAGGGACGCGCGCTGAGGACGTTCACGAGCCCACCCAACGTGTTGCGCCCGAACAGTGAGCTCTGTGGACCGCGCGCGAATTCGACTTGCTCGACGTCGAGCAGCTCCATGCTGGAGGAATTCGTATTCAGGTGAGGCACGCCGTCGACGAAGGTCGTGATCGCCGGGTTCGCCGGGCTCGATCCGATCCCCCGGAACCGAGGGTTGGTCAGTTTGCGCGCGGTGAAGTCCGAATAGTAGGCGTTGGGCGAGAACAGGGCGGCGTCGCTGACGAATCGCAGGTCGCCAAAGCCCAGCCAGTCGGTCACCGCCGTGACGCTGACCGGGAGTCGCTGGGCATCCGTCGGTTCCTTCTGAGCAACCACCGTTACCGGCGGAAGGGTGACCGCCGGGGGCTGCTGCGCCTGAGCTGGCGGCGTCTGCGCTGCCACCGATAGGGCTGAAAACAGGATCAGTGCTGAAATCATGCACGTCACTCTCATCTGCTGCATGAGCTCAACGTTATCACCTGCGAAATATCCCGCAAATTGAGAGTGACGAAGGGGGTGACCGGGGACAGGTACCGGACATGCAGGCAAGCCGCCTTATGGCGGCCCCCCGGGTAGAACTCACGAAGACAGACAAAGACAGAATTGACCAGATGGCTGACGCGGACGGCCGTGCCGAGAACGTCGTGAATGTTGAAAAAGACAGTCGCGGCGGCCTGATCGGACGCCTGACGTCTTCGAGTCACACACGCGTGTTGGACGACGAGTCGAGCCCCGCGGATGCCATGAGGCGCGGCCCCTCCGGCGTCCCCGACAAGGAATAGGCGACCCCTTCCGACGGCGCGGCCAGCACGGAGGCGCCGAGCACCACGAAAGCGATCCACAGCAGATCGGCTACCAACAGGTGGACCATCTGCATCCACACCGGCGCCAGCAGAATCACATTCACAAAACCCAGGGCGAGTTGCACCACGGCGATCGTGATCACGGAGATGGCGAGCCGCGTGGCCAGTTTGCCGCGACCGGCGGCCAGCGGACCGGTCCCGATGATGAGGCCGGCGCCCACCACCAGGGCGAAGACCGGATGCAGAAACCGCAGGCGGACGAGGATGTGCGAGGTGGAGAAAGATCCGCGGCCAGCGCATCCGCGAGGGAGCCATCGGGAAACAGCGTGTCTCCGAGCGCCGCCACCGCACCGCTGGTACCGACCAGCAACATGCCGAGCGCTCCGACCACAAAAGCGGCCGCGCGTCTCTGGTCCCGCAAACGGATGGGGGCGCCGCCACTCACCCACCAGGCCGTCAGCGTCATCGCCGCGAGCAGTATGAACGTGTTCAACAGATGCACGGCCATGAACATCGCCCGCGCCATGGTCGCATTGTCGGCCACGAGCTGAAACAACACGAGCCCCGCGCCGACGGCGGCTTCGGTCAGCATGAAGAACACCGTCCATGCGGCGCCGCGGCGCGCGGGATGGCCCGCCGCGAACACACGCCAGACCCAGGCGAGCACGACCACGACGGCGACGAGCGCGAGGCCGCTCGACAGTCGATGGGAAAACTCGATCACGGTGGCAGCCGAAGGATCGCGAGGAATCACGACGCCGTTGCACAGCGGCCAATGTTCGCCGCACCCGGCGCCGGAGCCGCTGGCGCGCACGTAGGCGCCCCAGAGAATCACGCCGATGTTGTAAGCGAGCGTGAGCCAGGCGAAGCGGACCAGGGCAATCGGCGTCTTCACGTCAGTTGTCGCGATCGCGCCTCACCGAGACTTTTTGTCCGCGCAGCGATGTCCGTTTCATCGACTCGATGACCTGGTCGGCCATCTCCTCCGGGACTTCGACCACCGAGAATCGATCGGCGATCTGGACGATGCCGAGGTCGCGGGAGGAAATGCCGGCCTCATTGGTGATCGCGCCGACGAGGTCCGCCGGACGAATGCCCGCCTCGCGTCCGGCCCCAATGAAGATGCGCAGCGTGCCGCCGAGCGCGGGGTAGGGCCGGCTGTCGGGGGCCGGGTGCGATTCGGCTCCGCGGTGGCCAGCTTCAGTCGGTCCTCGGCGCGACTCGGGCAGGTCCCGCTCTTCTTCGGCGCCGTCGGCCAACTGTGCGTGGACGAGTTTCACCGCCGCGGCGGCGACGTCGAGAAGCTCGTACTCGCCAGCCAGGGATTGCACCACGGTCCGCACGTCGTCGAGGTCCCCGGCTTCCAGTTGCTCACGAATAGACGTGCTGGTGAGCTCGAGCCGCTTCGCGCGAAGGTCGGCGACGGTGGGCACGGCGGCGATTTCGATCTTCTGGCGCGTCGCAGATTCGATGCTGCGCAGCAGCCGCTGCTCCCGCGGCTCCACCAGCGTCACGGCGACCCCTTCGCGTCCTGCCCGGCCGGTCCTGCCGATGCGGTGGATGTAGGCATCCGGGGCTGACGGCACGTCGTAGTTGAAGACGTGCGAAATCTGCGGGATGTCGAGGCCACGCGCGGCGACATCGGTGGCCACGAGCAGGTCTGTTTTGGACGAGCGGAACCGCCCCATCACCGTTTCGCGCTGGCGCTGCTGCATGCCGCCGTGGATCGCCTCGGCTCGATATCCGTGCGCGCTGAGCGTTTCGACGAGGTTGTCCACCTCGATCCGCGTGCGGCAGAACACCAGCGCCGACGTCGGGCTCTCCATATCCAGCACGCGTTGCAGGGCCGCGGCCTTGTGCGCGCGGGGGATCATGTAGGCGACCTGGCGGACGCGCGGGATCTTTCCGGGCGCGGTCTTCTCCCTCGCGATAGTGATGCGCTCCGGATCCTTGAGGTGACGCTCCGCGATCGCCTTCAGCCGCGGTGGCATGGTCGCCGAGAAGAGCGTCGTCTGACGGCCTTCCGGGGTTGCGTTGAGGATCTCGTCGAGATCGTCGGCGAACCCCATGTCCAGCATCTCGTCCGCCTCGTCGAGGACGAGCACATGGATGCCATCCAGCGCGAGCGATCCGCGTCGCACCAGGTCGAGCACGCGTCCTGGGGTGCCAACCACGATGTCGGCGCCACGCTCGAGTGACCGGATTTGCTGCATCATCGACGCGCCGCCATACACGGGCACCACCGTGATCCCGGCCCCACGGGAGTACTTGTGGGTCGCTTCGCTGACCTGCATCGCGAGCTCGCGGGTCGGCACCAGCACCAGACCGCGCGGCGTGCGGCGCGCGGTCTTGCGGCCCGCTCCGGCTTCAACGTGTTCGGCAAGGCGATGGATCATCGGCAGCGCGAAGGCCGCCGTCTTCCCGGTTCCGGTCGCCGCCTGAGCCAGGAGATCGCGGCCGGTCAAGATCAGAGGAATAGTCGCGTGCTGCACCGGTGTGGGCTCTTCGTATCCCAGCGCCTCGACGGCCTTGACGAGAGAGGAAGCCAGTCCCAGTGTCGAGAAGCCGCCCGGAGTAGAAGCCATCCTCCGATTGTGTCTCACTCCGGGCCTCGCTGTTCGCTGTTCGCTACTCGCTGCTCGTGACACGGGCGCGCCTGCGCACCGTAGCGCAAAGCGCGAAGGTGCGTTCGGTTGAAAGGAGGAATGCCGTCTACAAGGCAAGGGAGAGACGAAGATGTTGAAAATCGGAAGGTTAGCGGGGGTTCTGGGGATGGCGGTCGTGGCAGCCGGGTGCCTCCAAAAGGAGACCAGCCACACCTTGTACATATCCCCAGAGGGGAGCGTCGCCTGGGTGGCCGTCGAGGCCAACGTGCATTCAGACGAGAGCGACCCCGGGCGGCGGGCGACGGAAGAACAGTCGTACATCGGACCGGCGCTCCTCGGCTCACACCGTGTCGCACTCGGGCTGCGGGCGCTCGAGCCCGATACGCTCGTCGGCACCACCGTGGTGCGGGGGGAACGTCCCTTCCACGTGATCACCGAGGCCAAATTCGCGCGCATCGACAGAGTCTTGGAACGCCTGCTGATCGAGAGCGGCCTCCCGGCACGAGTCACACTCGCGCACGGCGACGATCGCACCCGGCTGCGGATTCAGTTGGACTTCTCGCGCGCCATCGTGGAGCGCGACACGCCGGTCTCGGCGCTGCTCGAAGACATCGAGCAGTTCGTGTTCGTGATATCGGAAGGCACGTTCATCGCCGGCGGCGGGTTTGAAGTCACCGACCGCGCAAAGGCTAAGTTGTCGAAGGAAGCGTTCGACGCGATCGACGCCGCGATGACCGCCCGCCGCCCGATCGAGCTGACCCTGGCGTGGAACGCAAGATCGGGCGAATAAGCACGCCCGTGGTAACTTCGGCGGAAAATGACAGCTCGGGATCAGGGCGATCTGATTCGCCGTGCCCAGGAGGGTTCGCCGGAGGCACTCAACGCGTTGTACGAGCGGTGTGCGGGGCGGCTGCTCGCCTACGTGCGGCTGCGGCTCGGGCGCGACCTGCGCTCACGGCTCGAATCGCGCGACATCCTGCAGGCCGCGATGGTGAAGTCGATCGAGCACCTGGACGACTTCAAGGGACAGGAAACCGGCTCCCTTATGGGGTGGCTGGCGCGCATCGCCGACAACGAGATCCGCGATCGCGCCGACTATTACCAGCGGCAGCGCCGCGACGCGGCCCGAGAGATGCCGCTCGAAGACGACGCGCCGGTGGCGGCGCTCACGCGGTCGGCGCTGTCACGGGTCATCCTCGACGAAGAGGCCGAGCGCCTCGAGGCGGCGCTCGAAGCGTTGACGCCGGCGCACCGCGAGGTGATCCTGTTGCGGAAATTCGAGGAACTGTCGTTCGCCGACATCGCGCGCCGTCTTGGGAAGAGCGAAGATGCCTGTCGGATGCTGCTGGCGCGAGCGATGACCGCGTTGACCCTCAAACTGTCCGACACGCCGCGATGACCGGGATCTCGGAAGACCTCGAAGCGCGCCTCGCCCGATTCGTCGAGCACCACGTCCTCAACGGAGAACGCCTCGCCGTGGACGCGTTGTGCGCGGACCGTCCCGACCTGGCCGCCCCGCTCAGCGCCCTGATCCACCGATACCTGTCACTGACCGCGTCGCTGGAGGGAGAGGCCGTAGCGCAGGACTTCAGTCCTGCTCTCCGCGTCGAGGGACCTCGCCCTGAGCGAGCAGCGCAGCTGCGAGTCGAGGGATTCGAAACCATCGAACGCATCGGCGCCGGCGGCATGGGCGAGGTGTTCAAGCTCCGCGACCTGCGGCTGCACCGCGTCGTCGCCGCCAAGGTGATTCGCGCCACGCGCGACGGCGAATGGCGCACACGCCTCGATGGGTTCATACGCGAGGCGCGCCACCTCGCCCTCTTCAAAGACCGTCGCATCGTCCAGATCCACGAAGTGCGGTTGGACGCAAATCCGCCAGTCATCATCATGGAGCACGTCGAGGGGTTCGAGCTCGGACGCCTCGGCCCATCGCTCGAGTACGCCCAGCGCGCCCGGATCCTGGTGGAGATCTGCGACGCCATCCACCAGGCGCACACGCTCGGTCTCCAGCACCGCGACCTCAAACCGTCCAACATCATGCTGGACGCAACGCTGTCGCCGCGCATCCTGGACTTCGGTCTCAGCTCCAACGACCCGGCCAGCGGTCATTTTTTCGGCACACTCCCCTACGTCGCCCCCGAGCAACTGGACCGCTCGCAGGCCATCGACGCGCGAACCGATGTCTACGCCCTGGGCGTCATCCTCTACGAACTGCTCTGCGGGCGGCCACCCTTCGAGGGAGACGAGCGCACGATGGTTTCGACGATCCGGGCCGGCGTGCCCCGCCTGCCCACCGAGGTTGCGCCCTCGGTGCCGGAGCCGCTGCAGGCGATCGCGCTCACCGCGATGGAGCGCGAGCCCAAGCGCCGGTACCAGACGGCGCAGGATATGGCCGCCGATCTGCGGCGCTACCTCGCCGGGCAGTCAGTTCTGGCGCGGCCGTCCGTGTACTCCTCGACCCTCGAGGTGCGAGTGCGGCCCCACGTCGACGAGGTGCGCGAATGGCTGCGGCTCCGCCTGATCTATCCGCATGAGGCCGAACGCATCCAGGCCGCCTACTCGACGCTCGACGTGCGCGAGGACGACTGGATCCTGGCAAGCCGAACACTCTCGTATCCGAAGATCGCGCTCTATCTCGGGGCCTTTCTCCTCATCTTTGGCAGCGTCTTCTATTTCGTCGCGGCACGGTGGTACGAGCAGGTCGATGGCGTCCTGCGCCCGTTTGTCGTCCTGGCGCTCCCGTTCGCCGGGCTGAACGCCGCGGCGCACTTCCTGTATCGCAAGGACCACAAGGCCGTCGCGGTGGCGTTTTACCTGGGCGCGATCGCGCTGCTGCCGCTCTTCCTGCTCATCCTGTTCCACGAAACAGGCCTGTTCGTGGCGACCCCGGGCGATACGGGCCAGCTCCTGCTGAACTCCTCGGTGTCGAACCGGCAACTGCAGATCACAGCGATCCTGGCCTGTGCCTGGAGCGGATGGCTCGGTCTGCGCACGCGGACGGCGGCGCTGAGCACGGTGTTCACGGCCCTCGCCTTCCTGCTCTACATCGCCGTCGTCTCGGACTTCGGTCTCCGCGCCGCGGTTGACGAGGGGCGCTGGGATGCGGTGGCCGTTCGGTTCTTCCCGCTGGTCGTGGCCTACGGGCTTTTCGGGTTGGCTGCGGAACGTCAGGGCCGACCCTGGTTCAGCCCTCCCGCGTACCTTGCAGCCGCTGCCCTCTTCGTGATCGTGCTGGAACTCTTCGCCTTCGACGGCCGCGCACTCCAGCACCTCGGCGTCTCTCTCGCGCGCTGGCAATCGGCCGGCGTGAGTAGCCCCACGCTGCTCGACACCATCCTCGTCATGACACTCAACGGCGTCATCTTTTACCTCACGGGCTCGCTCCTGGCTCGCCTGGGCACCGAACGGGCAAAGGGCGCCGCACAATTCCTCTACGCCATCGCGCCGTTCGCGTTGCTGCATCCGCTCGGGTATCTCGTGCGCACGGACGAGTACTCACCGCGCTTCGACTGGGCGTACGCCGCCGCTGCGCTCGGCATCGCGCTCCTCAGCGCGCGTCGCCAGCGCCGCGCGTTCTATTACGCCGGAGTCGTGAACCTGGGGATGGCGCTCTTCTTCATCGCGGCACACCGCGACTGGTTCGAGCGGCCGGCGTGGGGCGTCGCAGTCATTGTTGTCGGCCTCATGGCGCTGGCGGTGGGCTTCCAGCTGGCACGCTCTGAACGCCTGCGGCGCTGACGCTCCTCGCTGTTCGCATGTCAGAACGTCACCTGGCCGAGCTTCTGACTCACCTGCGGCTTGGCCCCAACCGGGGCGCGATCGACGAATACCTGGATGGCGGAGGCAGATAGGGGCGAACCGTAGAGAGGGCGAAGCGGGTAAACCGCGGCGTAGGCCGCCGACATCGTGTCGTGGCCGATCAACTGATAGACATCGAGGACCGCCGCGAGGTCCTTGTTCGAATCGGCCATCGGCGTCCAGCCCCGGAGGTAAGTCCACGACGAAAGCTGTCGCGATCCGCTTTGGACGACGTTGTAGACGTACACCTCCAGGAACTGGTCGAGCGCCTCGTTGCTGATGTACGTGTGAGACACCTCGTGATACAGGATCGCGTCGAACGGCAGCCGCGTCGCCGGCGTCCGACCTTCGTACGTCGTCCGGTCCTCCATGAATAACGTCCCGCCGCCGCCGGAGTTACCGACCTTGAATCCGTACCACAGGCGGATCTGGGCCGTTGGATACGGCGTCTGCATGAATCCTTCGAGCGCGCTGAGCCCGCGCTCGATCGCTCGTATGGCATCGGACGCCTCGCCGCGCATCTGCTCGAGCGGGAACACCGCCACTACGGGGAGCGAGCGCCCGTTCGAAGACGCGACACTTCCTTCCGCGAAGAAGCGGCCGCCATAAATCTCGTTCGCGAGCGTCGGCCGCTGCAACATCGTGATCTTCGCGTTGATCTGGGCCGCGTTGTTCGGGTTGCGCGGCAGGTTCTCCTGGTTCTCTGCCAGCGCCGAGGCAATCTGCTGCGGCACCATTTCGAGCATGGCGCGCACGGCAGCGGACACATCTGTCGGGATTGGTACTGGAGACGGGGGCGGCTGCGACGCGGGCGGATTCTGAGGAGTCCCAGGGGCGGACGGCATCTCGGATCCGCCGCAGGCGACGGCGACCGCGAGCATCCCGACGAACAGAAGAGTGCGCACTCCCCCTCCTAGTCAACGACGCCGATCCCGAACTGCATCGCGCAGTATAGCGGCGGGAGATAATGACTCCACATGAACTTCCCACTCGACGCACGGTTCAAGATCTTCGCGATTGCCTCCCAGATCTCGGTCTCCGACGCCACCGGCCGGGTGGTGCTCTACGCGAAGCAAAAGGCGTTCAAGCTCAAGGAAGCGGTCACGGTCTTCGCCGACGAGGCGCAGACGCAGCCGCTGTTCAAGATCGCCGCGGATCGCATGCTCGACATTTCGGCGAAGTACCACATCCACGATGTTGGGGGAGCTGAAGTGGCGGTGCTTCAGCGCCAGGGCATGCGATCGCTCTGGCGCCTCCACTTCGACATCGCAATCGGGGGCCGATCGGCGTTCACGGTCCGCGAGGACAATCCATGGACGAAGGTCCTCGACGAGCTGCTCGGCAGCATTCCCATCGTGTCGCTCCTCACGGGCTACTTCTTCAATCCCAGCTATCTCGTGTCGCGCACAGAAGGTGCGACCGTGCTCCGTCTGACGAAGCGGCCGGCGTTCCTGGAAGGACACTTCAGGCTCGAGTTGACAGGTGCCGATCCCGTACCCGATGCCGTCGTCGTAGCGGCCTTGATGGTCTTGTCGCTTGAGCGCCAACGCGGCTAGGTCGAAAAGACGTCTTCGACCTAGCGCACCGCCGCCTGCAGTTCGGCGATCTTCTCAACAAAACGTTTCGCGAACCCCTCGATCTCCTCCGGCTTGGTGCCCGCCGCCTCGAACGCGCGGCGCACCTGGGGCTCGGTCAGTTGCGACACGAGCGAGGCAAACCAGCGCGCATGCTCCACGGGCACGCGATCCATCTTCGAATCGAACCCGTCGTAGTCGAGATGGACGACGCCCCCTTCGACCTTCTCGATGAAACCCTCCGCCTTGTAGTCGGCAAGGTTCCACTTGGAGCGCTGGCTGATCATGCCGCCCATGCGCCCGAACGTCGCGCCAAGGTCGGCCACGAGGTAACGCGTTTCCTGGCGTCCGTCAGGCAACGTCACGCGGACCACGCGGTTGTTCGCCGGGCCCCGGATGTCCCAGTTGTTCAGCATCGTCATCAGGACCAGGAGCCCGGAGAGTTCCTGCTTGCCCACGAAGGGATTCTCGTGGAACGTCCAGTCCTCTTTCGTCTCCGCGATGCTGGGATCGATTCGCGTGAAACGCGCTTCGATAAAGGTGCCCGAAGGGCTCACGTGACTCGACGCCCGTTTCAGCCCGGAGGCCTTCTCAATTTTTCCGGCGCCGACGAAGTAGTTCTCCTCGGCGAAGTAACCAAGCGCATGGGCGATTCGGTTGGCCGCGACCTCGGCGCGCACTTCGGGTCCGAACTTGACGTTCCACTTCGCGCCAGCGGAATCCGTAACGATGATCTTCGGCTGCGTGCCGCTGGTGTCTTCCTCGACGAAAGTGAACGGTGATTTCGGCGCCCGCGCCTCGCTGCCGGGTCCCCAGTACAGGTCGCGCGAGGCCACCGGACCGGGATCTGACCACAGGACGCGGGCCGGATCAGCGGCGCCCGTTGTTCCCACGGGTTGCGTCTGCCCGGAAACGTCAGACGCCAAGAGACAAAACGAAACACTTCCCACTGCGATCCATCGGCTGCTGAGGTGCAACATGGACCCACCTCCTCCGTAGGAGAGGTGCAATGCACGTGCTCAGTCGTGCCGCAGAGCCTGGATGGGATCGAGCCGCGCGGCGCGGCGGGCGGGATAGCTGCCGGCCGCGAGGCTGACGAAGATCGAGAAGCCGATCGCCGCGGCGATGAGCCAGATCGGGAGTGAAAAGAGGTTCCCAGCGGTTCCGCCCTGACTCACGATGTAATAGTTGGCGCCGAAGTTGATGAGTCGGCCGACGATCCAGCCGAGTAGGACGCCGGCCACGCCTCCGAGCAGTCCTATCGCCGACGCCTCGATCAAGAAGATCTTCCGCACGTCAGCATCGCTTCCGCCGATCGCTTTCATGATGCCGATTTCGCGCGTGCGTTCGAGGATGGACATCACCATCGTGTTCATGATGCCGAGCGAGGCGACCGCCAGCGCGATCGAGCCGACGAGGCCGAGCAGAATGTCGAGGATCAGGAAGGCGCGCTTGGCGCCTTCGAGCGCGTCGTTGAGCGAGAAGGCGTTGAAACCCAGCTTCTTGACGCGCTCCTGCACGTCCTGCGTGCGCGCCGCCTCGGTGACCTTGACGATGATGGCCGGAAACACGCCCTCGAGGCGGGTGCGCATCATCGATCGCTGCATGGCGACGACGCCGGCGTTGATCTCGCGCGCTTTCGCCAGCGGCAGCATGACGCCGGAGACAGTGCCGCCGCCCATGGCCATGGGTCCGGTTTCCCGCTGCGCGATGCCGATCACGCGGCACTGGGACTCGACGCGTTTTACCTGCGTCATCACCTGCGGAAGCGTGAGCGACGGCGTGTCGGCCGGCGGAACGGTCGCAGGCCCCGGCGTCGCGGCGGTCGCGTAGCCCAGCGTCAGCGTCTTGCCGACCAGTTGCGCCGGGTTGTCCTCCACCAGGCGGTTCGCGAACTCGAGGCTCAGCATGCAGTCCGCGGACGTCTCGTCGCGGAAGAATTCGCCGTGCGTGATGGTCTGGAACGCGCCAATACCGCGTGATGACATCGGGACGCCGGTGGCGCCGGCGTACTCCGTACGCTCCCCCAGCTTCACTTCGACCGGCACCCGGATGATCGGGTAGACGTCCTTCACGTGTTCCAGCTTGGCGAGGTCGGCGAGGGCCTCCTCGTCGAGCACGCGCGGCGGGACGTCGGCCGATGGTGCGGCACTACCGCGGCCGCCTCGACCGCCTCGACCACGGCCGCCGCCTAGGCCGCGAAGGTCCGTCTGGCCCGACATCACGCTGATCGAATCGAACATGCCCGAGCGCAGGAAGCGGCCGACGAACTGATCCTGCAGCCCTACGCCAAGCGAAACCATTCCCGCCAGCGAGGCGATGCCGATCGACACGCCCAGCACCGTCAGGAAGGTGCGGAGCTTCGACTGGCGCAGGTTGCGGAACGCGAGGGCGATGGCGTCGGCGAAGGTCACGCGCGCGTCTCGCTGACGATGGCGCCGTCGAGGAGCGTGATCGTGCGGTGTGCGTAGCGCGCCGCGAGCGCGGGGTCGTGCGTCACCATGATGACCGTGCGTCCATCGCGGACGTTCAGGTCCTGGAGCAGCCGCATGATCTCGGCGGACGTCCGGCTATCGAGGTTGCCGGTCGGCTCGTCGGCAAGGAGAATCTGCGGGTTGTTCGACAGCGCGCGTGCCATCGCGACGCGTTGCTGTTCACCGCCCGACAATTCCTTCGGGCGATGGTGTTGACGCCCTTTCAGCCCGACCGACTCCAGCAGAGCCGATGCGCGGGTCTCACGCTCTGGCCGCGGAACCCCGGCGAAGATCATCGCCAGCGCCACGTTCTCGACCGCGGTCATCGAGGGCACGAGGTTGAAGGACTGGAAAATGATGCCGACGTTGCGGCGGCGATGAAGGCTCAGGTCCTTGCGAGACATGCCGGCGAGGTCCTGGTCGAAGATCCGCAGCGATCCGTCACTCGGATGGTCGAGCCCCGCGATGAGGTTCAGTAACGTGGACTTGCCGGACCCTGATGTGCCCAGCAGCGCGAGGAACTCCCCCTGCGGCACCGTGAGCGACACGCCGTCCAGGGCACGTACGGTCGTCTCCCCCATCTGGTAATGCTTCCGGAGTGCCTGCGTCTCGAGAACGGTCGTCATCAGTTGCGGCGTTAGCCTACTATGACCCGCCGCTCCGAACGGTAAGCTATGCAGGTGCACGATTCGAAGGAAGCGGAGAAGACGTATCTCGGCCGCACTGGCGGCAGCGCCTGGGAGCGCCTGAAACCCTTTTCTCCGCCCGGCGACGATACGCTGACCGACAGCCTCGAGTTGCTGCACGATTTCGCCGCGGCACTTCGCCTGCTGCAGCCGGAACCGGACGATCTCATCGCGGACCTTGGCGCGGGCGGCGGCTGGTGCTCCGATCTTCTGCAACGGCTGAATCGCAAGTCGATTGCGATCGATATCTCGCTCGAGATGCTCCGCGTCGCGCGGCAACGTCCCACGGCGACCCCCATCCGGGCCGTCGCGGGAGATTTCGAACGGCTGCCCTTCGCGGATGGATCCTTCGACAAGGCCATCTGCCTCAATGCGCTCCACCATGTTCCCGACATGTCGATCGCCGTTCGCGAGATTTCGCGCATCCTGACGCCGCGCGGAATCGCGGTGTTCTCCGAACCAGGAACGGGTCACGCGCACATGCCCACCTCGATTGCGGCCACGCGCGACTTCGGCGTGCTGGAGCAGGAAGTCCTGATAGAGCCGTTCTTCACGATGTGCCGGGCCGCCGGCTTCGTGGACGTGCGTCTCTGCCCGATCGCTTACGTCATCCCGGAATTCGAGCTGTCGCTCGAGGAATGGAAGGCCTGGCAGCGGTTACCGCGCGTGAAGCGGCCGCTCCGCGCTGCCGAGAAGATGTGGCGCGCGGCGCTGGAGTTCGTCGGCGCCGGCAAGGATTCGGTGTTGTTCGAAGAGGCCTTTGCCATGCGCCTCGTGCGGCTGCTGCAACAGCCGGTCGAGACGCATCCTTTCTTCCTCGCCGCCAAGTACCAGCTTCCGAAAGATCGGCGTCCGACCTACCGGGCGGCGATCCACCTCGGGCCGCTCCCAGCGTCAATCTCGGCTGGGAAGCCGCTCGACGTAAGAGTCACGATCGAGAATCGCGGCAGCGCGGGATGGCCCGCTCGGAGCGAGACGGGGAAAGGGCACGTGCGGCTCGGCGTGCAACTGCTCGACGCCGAAAGTCGTGTGGTGAACCGCGATTTCGCGCGAACCGATCTCCCGAACAACTTAAAGCCTGGTGAGGCCTGCCAACTGCAAGCGTCTGTTGTGGCGCCTGCCGAACCGGGGCACTACCACTTCAAGTTCGACCTGGTAGCGGAAGGTCTGACGTGGTTCGAGCCGACGGGGTCGCCCGTCGAGGTGCGTCGGGTGGAGGTTACGGCTTAACGCTCAGCACGGTCTTCAACCGGATCGCCGTCACCGGTTTCGACTCGAGTTTCACGTGAAAACCGCGCGACTCCTCCACACCCTTCGTGATCGACCCCGGTTGCCCCGGCGCCATGAGGATGGTCGGCGCAACCGTCGCCTCAACGAGCGTGGCGTCGTGAGCCAGCCGCAACCCCGGACGCCCGCCAAGGACGTACGCATTGCCGTCGCGTCCGATGGCCGCGTCGGACTGGAAGTACCACTGGATGGGTTTTGCGGATGAAAGGGTGATCGAATCCTCGACCGTGAACTGACCCTTGTCGATCGTGACCGCCCGGGTGAATCGTTCGAGGCCGGCGTCCGCGGGATAGGCCGCCGCGACTTCAGCTTCGATGCGCAAGGCACCGCCCTGTGGGGTGACCGATGTGATGCGAATGCCGTCGAGAACGGCAGGCGTCATCTTCCGCCACACGTCGTGCTGCCCCTCGACGCCCTGCCCGACGCCGCCGACCGTGATGGTGTTGTGGTGCAGCGCCTGCGGCAGCCCGGCATAGCCAGTGTCGCCGGTCAGGTACTTCCCGTTCGCCCAGATGATAAAGCTGCCGTTGTCCGGGTGCGAATGCCCGCTGTCGAGCGTCCACTCGGGCACCGTGCCGGCGAGCTTCGCCGCGCGGTGACCTTCGGGAGGGCCGGCCTTGAAGGCGACGGCGGTCGCGTCGTGATTCCATGACGTGCGCGTGTACACCACGCCCATGTCTTCGAAGTGTTTCGTAAGCGGCAGCCGTTCCATCGGGCTGCTCGTGATCGCGGGGTCCCTCCACAGCAGCGTCCAGTACTCCTCGAGATTGCTGTGACGGAAGCCGGCGTAGCGTTCGGCGACCGCCTGCGCTTCAGGATCTCGGAGTCGCGAGGCCACCCGGTACATGACGTTGTAGTTGCTCTGCAGCGTGCCGCCCGGGTACACCCGTCCGAATTCCGCTCCAGCCTTGGCGCGGGTCAGCGCGCCTTCCCAGATGTCGCCGAAGTCGAAGACGTTCTGCCCGTCGGGCAGTAACGAGTGCGCGAGGAAGTGTTTCCAGTGGCCCGCCGGTCCCAAGGTCCAGAAGTTCTCGCCGGTCGAGTGCTCCCAGGCGTCGTAAAAGTGCACGAGCCAGGGGATCGAGAAGATCCAGTACTCCATGCCCTCGTAGTAGTAGCCGTCCGGACTCAGGAGTTGATTCGAGCGATGGTGATGCGCGCGCGCAAGCGCCGCCCACTTCTCTGCGTCCTTCGACTCGCCCATGAGCGCCAGGGCCGTCACGGCGAGGCCTGACGTCGGGATGAAGTCGTGGTTCTGGGTGAAGTTCAACCGCTTCTTCGGTGAAGGCGTGAAGGCGTCAGCGACGAGTCCCGCATGGCGTTCGAGCGAGACCCGGATGCGAGCGCGTTCAGTGTCGGTGAGATCGTGATACAGGAGGTCGTACGCCCAGCCGATCGCATAGAGCAGATGCCCTGCCGCGAGGTCGACGTTCGGCTTGCTGTAGGTGTAACCCCAGGGCTCGTAATCGATCGCGGCGAGCGTCCACTTCTTGGCCGCCGCCAGGTACTCCGGCTTCTGCTCGACGGCATACGCCAGGCTGACGCCCGCGATCGCGAACGCGGCGTTGTTTTGCGAACGTCGTTCCTGCGGACCGGGCGCCGGTGGCGGGTCACCCTTCATCGCCGGCAGCGCCGCCAGCACCGCCGACCATTCCTGCTTGTGGGTGGTACGCGCGCGCTGCCGCAGCCCCTCGAGGCCGGCAGCGGTCACGAAGACGCGCGGATGGACGCCGACCAGCTCCGGTTTCAGCGCGACCCGATGCGCGAGCAGCGCCTCGAACGAGGGCACCTGCGGCCGTTCCTGCCCGCTCGTCGAAACCGCCGCCACGCAGGCCGTGGCGACGACGAGCGCCAGCCGCCTCATGGCTCGACGAACTCCAACCGCGCCGGCGAGAAGACGTCGATGAGCACGCCGTCTTCGAGCGCGATGGCGCCGTGCAGCACGTTCGGCGCCACGAAGAAACAGTCGCCGGTCGTCACAATCGTGGTCGTGCCGTCGACCGTCGCCTCGAAGCGGCCGCGTTCGACGTAAGACACCTGGCGGTGCGGATGCGCGTGCGGCGCACCGACCGCGCCTTTGACAAACGTCACCCGCACCATCATCAACCCGTGATCGTACCCGAGCACCTGCCGCGTCACGCCACGCTCGATCTGTTCGACGGGCGCTTCGCTGCGAAGAACGAACATTGGAACCCTTTCGCGAATGACTAGAAGAGCACCTTCACGCCGAACTGCATGATGCGCTGCGGCTCGATGTCGGTGACGGCGCCGAAGTTGGTCGCCGTGATGTTGGTCGAGATCGTCCGGTAGTTCTTCTGGTTGAACAGGTTGAAGACCTCGCCGCGCAGCTGCACGCGCAGCTTGCCGTTGATACGCACGTTCTTCATCAGCGAGAGGTCGCTGCTGAAGTACCGACGGCCCGATCACGGAGTTCCGTGGAAGCGTGCCGAGCGCGTTCGTCGCCGGACGCGCAAACGCATCCGGATTGAGCCAGAGCGCCTGCGTGCGTCCACCCTCCGGCTCGCTGTTGGGATCGACGCCGTCGACGCCATTCGCTCGCAACGTTACCGTGTCGCCGAAGATGTTACTCGTCGTCCCGGCGGTGATATTCAGGCGGCGCCCGGTGTTGTAGCGCGTGATCCCCGAGAGCTGCCAGCCGTCGAGCACATGACGCAGCACGCCGTCCACGCCCGGGGCGGGCACGTGCCAGATGTAGTTCACGGCCAGCACGTGCCGGCGATCGAAGTCCTGGTAGCCGTATTCACCCGCCGGATTCCTCGGATCCTGCGGCAGGCTGCCCGAGCTCGTCGAGTCTTCGCTATCGGCGTCACCGCGAGAGCGAGACAGCGTGTAGGCCACGCCGAACGACAGGTTGCGATCCGCGCGACGGTTCAACGCCACCTGGAGCGCCTGGTAGTCCGACTCCGCCGTCGTTTCGTTCAGGACGATGCGGCCGTAGCCGCGGTACGGACGGTTCGAATTGATCGGCGTCGGTGCACGCCCGGTGAGGGGATCGGGCTCCACGAAGTTCAGCTCGCGAACCCGCAGCAGGTTGTGCGCCTCGTTGCCGACGTAGTTCACGTCCGCCACCATGCGCCAGGGCAACGTGCGCTGGAATCCGAGGCTCCACTGGTAGACCGCCGGGGACCTGAAATCGCGCGAGATCGCCTCGAAGCCGCCCTGGGGCGCGGTGCTCGCCGCGCCGCCGCCGGGGTTGTCCACCGAGCCGTTCGATAGAAGGACCGTCCGCACGAAGGGCGGGGAGGCCGCCTGGTCCCGGCTGCTGTTCACCACGGGGCGATCGTAGAAGATGCCGAATCCTCCGCGCAGGGCGAATTGCCCTGTGCGGGTCGGATCCCAGGTGAAGCCCACTCGCGGCGCGATGTTGTCCTTGTCGGCCTCGTACAACCCCTTGGGCACGCCGTTCTCCCCCGCGATCGCGATGCCGTTCGCCGGGATGCCGTTCACGAGGAACCCGGTCCCCGGCACGACGTTGCCGTTGGACGCGAGCGTTGGCGCGAGCGCCGGGTCGTAGAGCGCCGGGTCGAACGTGGCGATGCCGTTGTTGCGTTCGTACATCGCCGGCATGTACTGGTAACGCACGCCGTAGTCGATGGTCACGTTCGACCGGACCTGCCAGTGATCCTGCACGAACAGCTCGAGCTGGTTGTAGCGCAGCGCCGGATACGGCGCGATTTCCGCCTCGGTGTACGTGTCGTAGCGGCCGATGAGCATGTTCGCGAGTGCGACTCCGGTCGCGGCCGTCTGCGCGTCGGTAAAGGTGAAGGAACCGGCATCAGCCGTGCGCAGCTCTTCGTTCTTGCGGAAGTGACCGAGATAGATTCCGCCCTTGAAGCTGTGGGAGCCGCGCGCGTACGTCAGGTTGTCCTTGATCGTGTAGTAGTTGCCGATGATGTGCGTCGGGTAGGGATTCCCGAAGAGACCCGTGCCCAGCGTATACCCCGTCATCGTCGTGATGTTCGGCGCCTTGTCGTTGCGGTTGACCGGGAAGAGTTCCGGGATCGTCATGCCGCTGCGGCCGTAGAGATCCCCCGACTGGTTCAGATCCTGGTCGTTCCGCACCAGGCTCACCGACAAATCATGAAAGAAGCGGGTGCCGATGGTGTTGTTGTAGGACAGCAGCACGCTGTCGCTGAAGCGGTCGTGTGCGGTCGGCACCTGCGCGAAGTTGGAGGTGCCGCCGAACGAACCGTACGGCTCGATCTGTTCGACGCGGTCGCGAATATAGCGCCCCGTCAGCATGGACGATGGGCTGGGCCGGAAGTCCAGGCGGACGATGTCCTCATGGATATCGCGCGTCTGCGTCGGCGACAGCGTCGCGATGTTGCGAGAGGTGGCGTCGGGCTCTGGAAAACGCGCCGCGAGCGCCAGGCCGGCCGCAGACAGGCGGGGGGACGGGATGATCCCCCCCGGGAACGCCACGCCGGTCTGGGGATCGATCGGAAGCCTCGGTGATTGGCTGAAGTTTCCGGCCCGCTCGAGCAGGCTCGGCGTCGTCGTGGTTTTCGTCAGGCCCACCTGGCTCTGGAGGTCCTTCCATTCCTGCGCGACGAAGAAGAACAGCTTGGAGCGGTCCGCGTTGAACCCGCTCCAGCTCACCGGCCCACCAAGCGTCCACCCGAAGTTCTTGAAATCGAGCGTCGTTTTTTCGTTGGTCAGCAGGTCCTTCGCATCGAACTTGTCATCGCGGAGGAACGAGAAGGCGCTGCCGGAAAATGTCCGTTTGCCACTCTTGGTCACGACGTTGATCTGCGCGCCTCCGGCTTTGCCGTGTTCGGCGGCGTACTGCGAGGTGAGGACCTTGAACTCGTCGATCGCGTCGATCGACACGTTGTTGACCTGCGTCGCGTTGGATCCGGCGTCGAGGTTCTCGCTGCCGTCGAGGGTCAGGCCGGCGAAGTTTTTCCGGAGGCCGTTGATCTGCTGACCGTCGGCGCGAAAGCTCGTGCCGAACTCGTAGCTGCCTTCGTTGCGCGAGACACCGGGAATGATGTTCATCAACTGCATGTAGCTGCGCCCATCGATCGGGATCTCCCGGGTCTGCTCGCCCGAGACGAGGTGCGCGACGTCGGCGCGCGTGGAGATGGGCGACGCCACGTCGGCGGCAACGTTGACCTGCTCGGCAACGCCGGCCACCTGCAGCGCCAGATTGAGGCGCATGCGCGCGTTCAGCTCGACCTTCAGCGCCTTCACCACGGCGGGCTGGAACCCCTGGAGTTCGGCACTGATGTCGGCGGTGCCGTTCGGCACACCCGGGAACACGAAGTAGCCATCGGCGTTGGTGACCACCGTGCGCGTGTACGCGAGTTCCGGGAAGGTCAGCGTCACCGACGCGCCGGGCACGACCGCCCCGGTGCCGTCGCGGACGAAGCCGCTGATTTCACCAGTGGAGTTCTGCGCGGCGGCAACACTCGCGAGGAGGACGACGAGGATGCAGGCCGCGGACAATCGGAAACACTTGCTGAACATTCGAGCCTCCAAAACCTATTTGTCTCGTCAAGGGACAATATGTGCAGCGCAAAGTCCTGTCAAGGAAGAATTTTTACCTGTGAAATGGCTCCGGCAGAGATTGAGACACGCTTGACGGACTGGATCTATTAACCCTATATTGGCCGGGCAAGAGACAAAATGCGTGTCGCCCGACGCGGCTTGCCCCGCGAAATCAACCGCCAGATTGCGCTGAATCTCGTCCGTGCCTCTCAACCGCTCTCGCGCGCCGACCTCGCGCGGTTGATGGGCATCCGCCGCGGCGCCGTCAGCCTCATCGTCAACGACCTGATTGCCGAAGGGTTGCTCTTCGAGGGCGCCACCGGCGAGAGCGCGCGCGGCCGCAAGCCCAAGTTCCTCTACGTCGACTCGCGCAAGCGCTGCGTGCTGGCGGTGGACATCCGGCCGACCCGCACGTCGCTGATGGTGACCGACCTGCTCGGGCAACCGATGGTCGGCATCGACAGCTTCCCGACGGAGATCGATCCCAGGAAATTCGTCCGGCGGCTCGCCGCCCGAGTGGCGCGAACGCTGGCCGACCACGCGAACGAAACGACCTGCGAAGGGATCGGCGTCGTGGTGCCAGGCATGGTGGACGCGGCGGGAGCGACGGTGCTCTTCGCGCCGCGCCTCGGATGGCGCAACGTGAAACTCCGCGACATGCTCGCCGCGGCGACCGGGCTGGACGTGCAGATCGAAAACTCCGGGCGGGCCTGCGCGTTGTCGCAGATCTGGGCGCAGCGGTCCGATCCACACCCGTCCGGCGACACCGCCTACGTCTCGGTGTCCGACGGCCTCGGCGTGGGGATTGTCGTGCGCGGCGAGTTGCTGCGCGGCCGGCACAACGTCGCGGGAGAGTTCGGCCACATTCCGATCAACATCGACGGCCCGCCCTGCGCGTGCGGCGCCACCGGCTGCCTCGAGGCCTACGTCTCGAACCTCGCCACCCTGTCACGGTATTTCGGACGGGAGATCTCTCCACGAAAGCCGGTGCCCGCGGAGCTCGCGCAGTTCACCGTCGAGGACCTGATCGCGCGGGCGCGCGGCGGCGACGGCAAGGCGATCGCGGCGCTCCAGGCCACGGCGCACTACCTCGGGCTCGGCCTCGCCTCGGTGGTCAACACCATCGACCCCTCGCGCATCTACCTCGGCGGAGAAATCATTGCCGCCTGGGACCTCATCGAATCCACCCTGCGGCTGGCACTGCGCTCACGTTCGCTCGCGCCGACGGGCGCCGATGTCGAGATCGTGACCGTCCCTTTGCAGGACTATCCGCGACTGCGCGGGGCGGCAGCGCTCGTCGCCGCACCGCTCTTCCGGCGGCCCATCGCCACCGCCGTCTGATTTTAGTTTTGCCCATGACTGCAACGACCTTGAAGGACCGCGTCGCACTAGTCACCGGCGCTGGTGGCGGAATCGGCCGCGCCGCGGCCTTGGAACTCGCCCGCAGGGGCGCAGCGGTCGCCGTCAACTTCCGCCGCAGCCGCGACCGGGCCGAAGCGACCGCACGCGAGATCCAGGCGCTGGGCGTACGGGCGGCGGCGTTCGGTTGCGACGTCACCCGCGCCGCCGACGTGCGGGCGATGGTCACCGCCGTCGAACGGGAGCTCGGCGGCATCGACATCCTGGTGAACAACGCCGGCGACCTCGTCGCGCGAAAGGCGCTCGCCGACATCACCGAGGACTACTACCGCGAGGTGATGGACGTGAACGTGCTGACGACGGTGCTCTGCAGCCAGGCGGTCGCCGCCGGGATGGCGAGCCGTGGCCGCGGCGCCATCGTCACCATGTCGTCGCTCGCCGCCCACAACGGCGGCGGCCCGGGGGCGGCGATCTACGCGGCCGCGAAGGCGGCCGTCATCTCCTTGACGAAAGGGCTCGCAAAGGAGCTCGCGCCCAAAGGCATCCGGGTGAACTGCGTTTCTCCCGGACTGATCGGCGGCACCGAGTTTCACGGCCGCTTCACCCCGACGGAGGCCTTCACCGCCGCGGAAAAAACGATTCCAATCGGCCGCGCCGGCACTCCCGACGACGTGGCACGGGTGATCGCCTTTCTCGCCAGTGACGACGCGGCATACCTGGTGGGAGAAACGATCGAGATCAACGGCGGCATGTTCATGCGGTAACGATGACGATTCCCCATCTGCGCTGGATCGTCATCGGCCTGATCTTCCTCGCCACCGTCATCAACTACATCGACCGCCAGACCATGGCGGTGCTGAAGAACTCGATCGCCGCAGACGTCGGCCTGTCCAACACCGAGTACGCCGCGGTGCAGAACACCTTCCTGATTTTCTACGGCATCAGCCAGATGGTTTCGGGGCGGATCTACGACGCGATCGGCACGCGCATGGGCTTCGTGTTCTCGATCGTCGTCTGGTCGTTCGCCGCCATCATGCACGCGTTTTCCAACAGCGCCGGGACGTTCCGGCTGTGGCGCGCGGTACTGGGTTTCGGCGAGGCGGGCAATTGGCCAGGGGCCATCAAGGCGGCCAGCGAGTGGTTTCCGGTCAAGGAGCGGGCGCTCGCCGTGGGCATCTTCAACGCCGGCGCCTCGGTCGGCGGAGCGGTGTCGGCGCCCATCATTGCGGGACTCGGCGTGGCTTACGGCTGGCGGGCCACCTTCATCGTCACCGGCGTGCTCGGTTTCGCCTGGCTCGTGCTGTGGCTCCTGATCTATCGGGCCCCTGCCACTCACCCATGGCTGAGCGCAGCCGAGCGGGCCTACATCACAGCGGATCAAGGCGCCAGTGTCGCAAGGCCCGAGTTGGCGACCGGGCTGGGGTGAGCTGCTGCGATACCGTCAGACCTGGGCCGTGCTCGTCGCGCGGTTTCTCACCGACCCGATCTGGTGGCTCTACGTCTTCTGGCTGCCAAGCTACTTCCAGGAGGCGCGCGGGTTCAGCCTGCAGCAGATCGGCACCTACACCTGGTTTCCGTTCCTCGCGGGTGGGCTCGGCGCCCTCTCGGGCGGCGCGCTCTCCGGGTACCTGATCGCCCGCGGCTGGACGGTGGACCGCGCGCGCAAGACGGCTATGACACTCGGCGCCCTCCTCATGCCGGCCGGCATTCTCGCGGTGCGAGCCGAGGATCCCTACACCGCGCTCGCCTGCATGGGCGTCGTGTTGTTCGGTTTCCAGGTCTGGATCAACAACGTCCAGACGCTGCCCAGTGATTTCTTTCCGCAGAGCGCTGTCGCGTCAGTCGCCGGGCTCGGAGGTACCGCCGCCGCCATCGCGAGCATCCTCTACAACTGGAATACCGCGCGCGTCGTCGACTCGTTCGGCTACACACCGGTGTTCGTCATTGCTGGCCTGCTCGGTCCGGCAGGCCTCGTCGCGGTCACGGTGCTCGCCGGCCGCATCCAACCCGTGCGGCAAGCGTCATGACGCGGGTCGCCGTCGCGTTCCTGGCAATCCTGGCGGCGATGCAACCGATGACCTATCGCAATACCGAGTTGTCGGCGGAACGACGCGCCGACGACCTGCTGTCGCGCATGACGCTGGACGAGAAGATCGGCCAAATGACGCAGGCCGACAGCGGCGCCCTGCGCGCCGGAGACGTCGCACGGCTGCGGCTCGGGTCGGTGCTCAGCGGCGGCAGCTCGGAGGCCCCCGACATCACCGCGCGAGGCTGGCGAGCGTTTGTCGATGCGTTCCAGAAAGAAGCGCTCACGACCCGGCTGGGGATCCCGATCCTGTACGGGATCGACGCCGTCCACGGCCACAACAACGTTCGCGGCGCGGTGATCTTTCCGCACAACATCGGCCTCGGCGCCACGCGCAATCCCAAGCTGATCGAAGAGGTCGCGAGAATCACGGCCCTGGAAGTGGCGGCGACCGGCATGCACTGGACCTTCGCGCCTTGCATTGCCGTGCCGCAGGACGAACGCTGGGGGCGCACCTACGAAGGCTTCGGAGAAACGACGGAGCTCGCCACCCTGCTCGGCGCTGCGGCCATCCGCGGATTCCAGGGACCTGAGATGTCGCGTCCGGGTCGCGTGCTGGCCACCGCCAAACACTTCGTGGGGGACGGCGGAACGTCGCTCGGCGTGGACCGTGGGAATACCGCCGGCGACGAGCGCACCCTGCAGCAGCTCCACATGGAGGGCTACCGCGCGGCGATCGCGGCCGGGGTCGGCTCGATCATGGTTTCGTATAACAGCTGGAACGACCAGCGCATGCACGGCCACAAGCGGTTGCTGACCGACGTGCTGAGGGGAGAGCTGCGATTCGACGGGCTGCTCGTCTCCGACTGGGACGGCATCGATGCGCTTGCCGGGGACCGGGCCGCAGACGTCGAGCAGGCCATCAATGCCGGCATCGACATGGTGATGGCGCCCAACAGCGCGCCTGAATTCATCGCGGCACTGACGCGGAACGTCGCCGACGGCAAGGTCCCGATGGCGCGCATCGACGACGCCGTGCGCCGGATACTGGTGACGAAGTTCAGGCTCGGGCTGTTCGAGCGGCCGTTCGGCGATGCCTCGCTCCTCGACACGGTTGGATCGCCGGAACATCGCGCCGTCGCACGGCAAGCGGTTCGAGAGTCGCAGGTGCTGCTCGTCAATCGCGGACGCGCGTTGCCCCTGGATCCGAACGCCGCGCATATCGCCGTGGGCGGTAAAGCGGCCGACGACATCGGCCTGCAGTCAGGCGGCTGGACGATTTCGTGGCAGGGATCGCGCGGCCCCATCACACCCGGGACGACGGTGCTGGAGGCGATACGGAAAGCCGCGCCACGCGCGAAGGTGACGCACGCACCCGATGGCCGCGTCGCGCGTGACGCGAAGGTCGCCGTCATCGTGATCGGAGAGGAACCGTACGCGGAGATGAAGGGCGATCGGCGCGACCTGGCGCTCGACCCCGCCGACGTGGCGGCAGTCCGCAATGCCAAGGCCGCGGGCGTGCCGGTGATCGTGGTGCTGTTCTCGGGCCGGCCGCTGATCCTCGAGCCGATCCTCGATCACCTGGATGCCTTGATCGCCGCGTGGCTTCCCGGCAGCGAGGGAGACGGCATCGCCGATGTGTTATTCGGGGTGACCAGTCCCACGGGTAAGTTGAGTGTCACCTGGCCGAAGTCGATGGCGCAGGTCCCACTCAACGCCGGTGGGCTCTTCGACTACGGCTTCGGTCTCTCTTACGACAAGAGGCAGGACTAAAGTCCTGCCTCCTTGCCTTTCGGGGACGCTTACTTCGCCAGCTCGTTGACCGCGTCGACGAGCATCTTGACCTTCGCGCTGTCGGACGCGCTCGACGCGTCGCCATTCAGCTGCGACGCCAGCTGCGTGAGCGCCTGCTTGCGTCCGTTGCCCGACTGCTTCTCGGCAGCGCCGAGCGCCGTGCGCACCGCGGTGATCCGCGCCGCCGCCAGCCCGTTGTTGCGTTCGAGCTGGTCGACGAAGGAGCGCGCCTTCGCGAAGCTCGGCTGGCCACACGATCTTCCGCTGCTCCTGCGCGTTCAGGTAGTCCCACTTCACGGTCTTCGCGGCATCGATCTCGTTCTGCGAGATCAGTCCGCTCGGCAGCAACTCGTAGATGTCGAGACCGCGCGCGATCTCGGAGCTGATGATCAGACCGTTGTACCAGGTACACCGACCAGGAGCCGCCGCTGACCATGCGGGTCGCGTCGACCGGACCGCGATCGTAGAACGCGATCTCGACCGGCTTCGCCGTGTCCGTCCAGTCGAACACCGAGATGCCGCCCTGGTACCAGCCCTGCACCATCACCTCGCGACCCGGGATCGGGATCAGCGAGCCGTTGTGCGCGACGCAGTTTTCGAGCGACGTCTGCGGCGCCGGCATCTTGTAGTAGCTCTTGAAAACCATCTTGCGGTTCTCGATGTTGAACAGCGCGTTGGCGCCCCATTCGAGCTTGTCGGTGTCGCGGCAGCGCGGCTGCGACCCGCCGCCCCACTCGTCGGAGAACAGCACCTTGGTCGCGTCGTTGCTGAAGGTCGCCGAGTGCCAGAACGACATGTTGATGTCGGCGGCTTCGTCGATGCGCTTCGGATTGGCGACGTCGGTGATGTCGAGCAACAGTCCGTAACCGCCGCAGGCGCCGCCCGCGAGGCCCATGTCCGGATACACGGTGATGTCGTGGCACTGGTTCGGACCGGTCGGCGGCCGGGGGGCGCCGCCGCGTCCGCCGGGCAATGCCGCTGCCGCCGTTGCGGGCGGCGTTGCGGGCGGGGTCGCGGGCGGAGTGGTCGGCGGGGTCGTCGGGTTCGCGGGATCGCCGCCGGTCGGCGGCTGGCCGCCGCGACCCGGCTCGACGCGCCGTGGCGGCGGCTTCAGGCCCTGGAAGATCCGCGGCGCCGCTGACGATCGACGCCTGCTGCGGCGCCGCGAGCGGCACCTTGATCACTTCGATGCGGAAGAGCGACGTCTCCGGATCCTCGTACGGCGCATCCTTGCAACCCGGGAGCTCCTCGGCCGCGCGCACGCGCGCCGATCCCGACACGTAGATGTAGACGTTGTCCTTGTCCTTCGGATCGGTGACGACGGTATGCGTGTGCGAGCCGCGGCACGTCTGCACGTTGGTCACGTACTTCGGCTTCTTGATGTCGCTGATGTCGAACACGCGAATGCCGCGCAGGCGGTCCTTGCTCACCGGCTCGGGCACGCCCTGGATGCCGCAATCGACGCGGCCGGTGTTTCCCTCACCCGACACGAACAGCAGGTTCCGGTAGACCGACACGTCGCTCTGCGACGCCGGGCAGAGATACGTCAGCGCGAGCATCGGGCTTCGGGGGGTTCGAGGTGTCCCACACCTGAAAGCCGTTGTAGTTCCCCTGGACGGTGTACTTGCCGAGGAACGCGAGGTCGGAGTTGGTGACGCCGAGGAACTGTTTCGACGGCGGCGTCGTGGACACCAGCTTCAGGTTCCACGCCGCCTGCGCGGCATCCCAGTAGCCGGGCTTCAGTCCGACGCGCGGATCCGGCGATGGGTGCCTTCGCCGACACGATCGGCGTGACCGGCGCCGGCATCACGGCCGGAGGTGAAGGCGGTGGCGGCGGCGGAGTGCCGCGGCCGCGCCCGCCGCCGCGACCGCCTTCGGCGGCCGGGGCGCCGGAGTGGCGGCCGGTGGTGCGCCGGTGCCGCCGCGGGCGGTGTCGTCGGCGCGGCTGCCGGAGGTGTTGCGGGCGGCGGCGGAGGCGCAGCCGCCGCGGGTGGCGGCGTCACGGCAGCGGGCGGCGCCGCGGTGGAATCCGGACCGGACTTGCCGGCACACGCGACGCCGACAATGGCGGCCGCGACCGACGCAACGAGTAAGGCTCTCCTCATTTTTTCGCTCCTGGCTTAAAGCCTTCCAGCATCTTTGACATGAAATCGATTTCGGTCGTCTGGTCGGCGTAGATGTCCGACGCAAACTTGAACATCTCGTCGTCTTGAACCGCTCCGTACGATTCGAAGAGCGCGTCCACCATCGTCAACGCCCCTTCGTGGTGCTTGATCATGCCGATCAGGAAGAGGCGGTCCCATTCAGCGCCGCGCGCCTTGTCCAGTGCGGCCATCTCCTCGGGACTCAACATGCCCGGCATGAGCATGTCGTGCTCCATGTCGCCATGCTTCATCTTGTGGTGGGTGGCGTCCGCGGCGGGAACCGTCTGGCCACGATCGCGCAGCCAGTTGCGCATGAACTCGATCTCGTCGCGCTGCGCGACGACGATCCGCTCGCACAGCACCTGCACGTGGTCGCTGGCACCATGGGATTTCGCCCAGCCCGCCATGACTACCGCCTGGGCGTGGTGCGGAATCATCCCGGCCATGAAATCCACGTCAGCCTGGTTATAGGGCCCCCGGACCAGATCTGGCCGGGGTGGAGGGTCTGCCTTCGAGGGCTGCGGCGCCGTTTGAGGCGCAAGCGTCAACAACAGCGCTGCGAACAGGATTGGGACCATTTCAAGGCGGATTGTATCTCGGGATTCGGGGCTCGGGACTCGGGGCTCGGGACTCGGGACTCGGGACTCGGGACTCGGGACTCGGGGCTCGGGGCTCGGGGCTCGGGGTTCGGGGTTCGGCTTGCCGCGCCGAAGCGCGGGTGCGCGAAGGCGGGGGTTCGAAAGGAACTGGAATTGCCGCAGTTCGCCACGTCAACGTGAAAAAGGGCCGATCTACGCGGATGTTGCGTACGAGCCTTCGTTCACCGCGCCGCAGTTTCAATCCCTTCGAACGTTGCCGAAGGGCACGCACGGCGCAAACCGAAGCCGTACCTGAACCACGTGCACATCTCGCTGGGATCGCTCGCGGAGGTCGTGACGTGTCTCGTCATCGCCAATCGTCTCGGCTTCATTACAGCCGATCGACTCGCGCAGGAACGACGAGAGACCGACCGAGTCGGGCAATTGCTGCACGGCCTCGCGCGTTCCCTCGAAGAACGAATCGCCAAAGAAGGATCAGCCCTAAGGCTTGGTCTTATCGTGGCGGCTATTTCCGGCTGGCTTGTCGCTCTGATGTAACGCGATCCCGAGTCCCGAGCCCCGAGCGAGGCTACTCCTCTTTCTTCACCGATCCGAGCTGCTGCAGGAGTCGCTTCAGCTTTATCTCGAGCTCCAGCCGTTCGACTTCGGCGCGCTTTAGATCGAGTTGGGAAATGGTGCCGATCTCGAGCATCCTCTTCAGGCTATCAAAACGCGCCAACGCGGCCGCTAACTGCTGACGGGCGAGGTCGGCCTCGAGCGTCAACTGGCCGCGCCGCACCGATTCGGTAAGCTGTTCGGCCGTCAACTGCTCCTGAAGGTATTTTTCCCGCAGCTCGCGTCGCATGCGGAGCTCCTGCAGACGTTGACGAGCCGTCACTTGCTCGATCTCCGCCTGTAAGAGCGCAGCGTTGGGGACGACGCCCACCTCGAATCGCTGCTTCGTTTTGGCGAGTGCTTCCTCCGCCGCCACAAGGTCACGTTGCGCCTGATTGAGGTCATTCTCCAGGCGTCTCGCGACGAAATCGGTGCTCCCCACCTTCGGCGCGGTGAGCTCGTCGCGCGGCGCCGCGGACGTTTTCTCAATCTCCATGATGTCGATCACGTGTCGGGAGAGCGCGGATTCTGCGGCGCTGGCACGGCGCTGCGCCTCGTTCAGCTCTTCGCGACCCGTGGCACCGATTTCGAACCGCCTGCGCGACTCGTTCAGATCCGCCATCGCGAGGTTGTAGCGTGTCTTCAGGAGCAGCTGCTCGGCCTTCGCGTTCTCGAGCAGTTCGTTGCGCGTCTTCGCGTCCTGCACGCGCTCGGAGGCGATGCCGGCGGCGCCGCCGATCGCCAACGCGAGGAGGACTAC
>CAVXMQ010000029.1:0-109729 GCA_963762995.1 uncultured Acidobacteriota bacterium
CCGTCGGCGTCGATCCCGGTGTTGATCGGCACGAACAGCACGTCCTCCTCACGCCTGGAGAGTACGTTGACCGCCACCAACATGCGCACCATCCAGACCGCTTCCCGCACCGTGCCGCACTTCACGCCGATCCAGTCCGGGTAGCGATGAGGCGAACGTGTCAGCCCGGTCTCGCGCTGAATGGCTTCGGCGACGACGCCCGCCAGCGCCTCGCGCGCGCCGGCGTCGGCGGTCTCGAGCTCGTAGACGGGCTGGATAAGCGGTGATTCGTCGCTCATCGCGGCGATCAGGTCAGATATGGTCTGCCGGTGCATCACGGACATGTGGCCGACCCAGTAGTGCGCGGTCTTGGCGATGACCGTGATGACGTTCTTGATCTCCTTGTGCAGCCGATAGGTGGGCCCGGCAGGCAACTCGAGGAAAGCACCCTCAGCGCGCACGGCGACGTTCTCGATCGTGATCGCGCGGAGCAGCCATGCGGCCATGCCACGGGTCGCGCACTCCATGCGCACCCAACCGGGGCTGAGCGATTGCGTGGGGGATAGGTCCGTGACCATCGCGATGCCGCGGCAGATCTCGGCGACCGCCGCGGCGTACCCGGTGGGATCAGCCTCGATCTCATGCGGACGCGCGGGTTGGAGGAGCGTCCCTTTGTGCGGCGGCCCCCCGGCCATGGCCAGGTCGCAAAAGCTTCCCCACATCTGATCCCACGCGATTTTGCCGTCGGCGCCGTAGCGAACGCCCGCCGATCCCATCGGCACCGGCTGAAGGTCCTCGTAGCGGTCCTGATATTCCTCGGGAAGCAGTGTGCTGAAGCGCCGCTGGAGTTCGTCCAGTAGCTGCCGATCGTCAAGCGCCATGGTCGGACTCACCACGCTAGCACAGGCGCCATAGACGCAGGTGAGAGCTCAACCCTGGCGGCTGCTACGATCGAGGCATGCTGAGCATGTTGCGAGACCTGATCGCGCACAAGGGACACGCCAATCAGGCGATCCTGGAGGCAGTCCAACAGTCTCACCCGGCCCGCGACGATGCGGCGATCCTGGCGCTGTTGCATCACGTCCTTGTAGCGAATCGATTCTGGTTTCTGACGTTCGTCAGTGAGCCGTTCGTCGCTGAGACGGAACTACAGGCGCCAGCCTCTCTCGACGCCGTGATCCTGGATTACCAGGCGCTGCAGGCGCGTGAAGAGCAGTGGATCGGCAGTCTCTCCGAGGCCGAACTCGATCGCGTCCTCGAGACGCCCCACATCCCTGGTGGCCGTTGCACGGTGGCCCAGGGGCTGATGCAGGTCTGCCTCCATTCGCACGGTCACCGCGCGCAGGTGGCGAAGATGTTGCGCGCCCTCGGCACGACTCCGCCGATGACCGACTTCATTCTCTGGGTTGCGCGGCCTTCTGCGAGGTGAACTTCGCGGTGGGCGCGAACCCCTCCTCGCGCAGCCGCGCGATGTCTTTACTCGGCGCGTTCCCGAAAAAACGACTGTATTCCCTGCTGAATTGTGACGCACTCAGGTAGCCGACGCGATGACAGGCATCGCTGGCGTCCATGTTCTGAAACAGCATCAGCCGCCGGGCCTCGTGCAGCCGGAGCGCTTTCTGATACTGCAGCGGGCTCATCGTGGTCACCGCTTTAAAGCGCTGATGGAAAGACGATGCGCTCATGTGGACCGAGGCGGCCATTTCCTCGACCGTGACCGGTTGCGCGAAGTGCGCGCGGATCCACGACACCGCCTCGGCCACGCGGTGCACACCTGATTTCGGCTCTCCAATCTGGGCGACCCGGGGGCCAATCGGCGTGCGCAGCAGCCGGATCAGGATCTCGTCGACCACGAGCGGTCCCAGGAGATCCGCATCCTCGGGCTGAGCCATCAGATCCAGCAAGCGCGTCACGGCGTCGATGATGTCGTCGGTCGCGTCTCCGACATACAGCCCGCGATTGTCGGATGCCTTGGGGATGCCCCGCGGGTACACGCGCGCCGCGAGGTCTGCCACGCGCGCAGGATCCAGATCCAACTTGAAGCCGAGAAACGGGTCCCTTTGACTGGCACGGGTCAGCTGACCGGCGACGGGTAGATCGACGGCGAAGACCAGCATGCGCGCGGGATCGTACTCGAGCACTTCGCTGCCAAGCATCACGACCTTGGCGCCCTGCGCGACGATGCACAGCGACGGTCCGAGCGTGGCATGCACGGGCGCGGACATCACTCGCCCACGTCGCAGCGCATAGGTGCCCGGGAGCCGAAGGGGAAACACCCCATCGTGCGGCGCATAGCGCGCGACGAGATTGGCCATCCTTCGCAGCGCCACCGCCGCAGGGGCGGCAAGGCTGAGGTCGTTCAAGGATGGGTCACGAGGTTGCCGAGCAGCGGGCATCATGCTGGCATCGTACAACCCACGGGACACCAGCGTTTGCCAAATCCTACGAAACGAGCGGGTGATTCACGCCCAATTCCTGGAGGAATGAGCAAGAAATACCTCGCACGGCTCGCTAAGCTGTGCGGAAGTCAACCATTGCTCGAGAGGCGGTTCGTATCGATGAAGAACACAGTGAAGCTCGTCGCGATCATGATTGCGGCATCGGTGGCCTCGGCGTATGCGGCGGACTGGCCGTGGCTGTATGGACCGCGCAGGGACCACACCTCGGAGCAGAAGGGCCTTCTGCGGACATGGCCACAGGAAGGTCCGAAGGTGCTGTGGACCGTGCCGATGGGGCCCGGCTTTGGCGGACCGGCGATCAGCGGCGGGCAGGTGTACGTCCTGGACCGAAACGAGAAGGTCGGCGACACGCTGCGCGTGCTCGATCTGGCGAGTGGCAAGGAACTGTGGACGTTCGCCTACGAGGCTCCCGGCAGCTTCATGTTCGCCGGCTCGCGGACGATGCCCACCGTGGACGGCGAGCAGGTTTACACCGTCGGCCCGATGGGAGATCTGCACGCCCTCAGCACGAAGACGCGAAAGCCCGTCTGGCGCAAGAACATCTGGAAGGACTTCGGCGGCGCCGCGCAACTGCCGCAGTGGGCGATCGTCCAGAACCCGCTGATCTACGGTGATCTGCTGATCGTGGCGCCTCAGACGTCACAGGCCGGTGTCGTGGCCTACGACAAGCTCTCCGGCGCGATCAAATGGCAGTCCGCCGCCCTGTCTGGCGTTCCGGGATACGTGACGCCCTCAGTCGTCAAGATCGCCGGAGAGGATCAGCTCGTGATGGTCACCGCGGCGGTTGGCCGCGGCCGCACCGCCCGCGATGGCAGCGTCAATGGTCTCGATCCCCGCACCGGCAAGGTGCTGTGGACCTACACCAACTGGCAATGCATCATCCCCGTTCCCCAGGCCGTGGATGCCGGCGAAGGGCGCGTGCTCATCACGGGCGCGTATGGCGCCGGCACGGCGATGATCAAGGTCGAGAAGAAAGGCGACGGCACCTACGCGGTGTCCGAACTGTTCAAGAACCCGGATTTCGGCGCCCACACCCAGCCGCCCGTTCTGCACGGAGGCCACTTCTACTCTCACTACACGATCAACGAACGGAGCGACGGGCTCGTCGCGATGAGCATGGACGGCCAGGTCAAGTGGAAGACCGATCAACAGCCGCCGTTCGTCCGTGGCGGCTCGATTCTCGCCGACGGTCTGATGCTGATGACCGACGGCAGCACGAAGCTGTATCTGATCGAGCCGAGTCCCGGCGGGCTTCAAGCCCCTGGCAAGCGCCGTGATTCTCGAGCCCGGCGACAACTGGGCGCCGCTGGCGCTGGCGGACGGCACGCTGCTCGTCCGCGGACAGAAGGAGCTGAAGGCGCTGCAGGTGGCGAGGTGAAGAGCGGACGACGGGATTTCCTGGGAACGGCAGGAAGTTTCGTAGCGGCATCGATGCTCGCAGGCACTGGCGCGCAGGCCTCAACGCAGACAACAGCTCCCGGCCGACGGAAGCTCGGCGCACTGGAAGTCTCAAGCGTCGGCATCGGCGTCCAGAACATGAGCCGCACGTATCAAACGACCGTGCCCTACCGGCCCGAGATGATCAACATCATCCGGACCGCCTTCGATCGCGGTGTCACCTTCTTCGATGCCGCGGAGGCCTACGGGCCTCACGAGGTCGAACGCATCCTCGGCGAAGCCGTGGCGCCGTTCCGAGACAAGGTCGCGATCACATCAAAATTTGGCTGGGATGTGGATCTCGAGACGGGTGTACGGCGCCCAGGGCTGGATAGCCGCCCGGAACGCATCAAGGCTGCCGTCGCGGGCATGCTCAAACGCCTCCGGACGGATCGCATCGACCTTCTCTATCAGCACCGGGTCGACCCGCAGGTACCGATCGAGGATGTCGCCGGCGCCATCAAGGATTTGAAGGCGGAAGGCAAAGTGTTGCACTGGGGCCTGTCCGAGATGGGGCCGAACACGTTACGCCGCGCGCATGCCGCGCTGCCCGTCACCGCCGTGCAGAACGAATACTCGATGCTGTGGCGAGGACCCGAAGACGTCGTGATCCCACTGTGTAAGGAGTTAGGTATCGGCTTCGTCCCGTGGAGCCCGCTCGGTGTCGGGTTCCTCGCCGGCGCCATTGACGCCAATACCCGCTTCGCCGACGGGGATATTCGCAAGGTTGAAGCGCGGTTCTCGCCAGAGCATCTGCCGCACAACCTCGCGCTCGTCGGGCTGGTGAAGAAGTGGGCGGCCCGAAAGAGTGCCACGCCGGCACAGATCGCCCTGGCATGGCTGATGGCGCAGCAGCCCTGGATCGTGCCCATCCCTGGGACGACACAGATGGCTCACATGCTCGACAACATCGGCGCGGATCACGTTCGCTTCACGCCATCCGAACTCGCGGAACTGAATGCGTCGTGTCGGCGATCGAGATCCGCGGCGCGCGCCTCCCCGAGCAAGTGCTGGTCTTTTCGGGCGTCGAGGCGCCTGCAAAGAAGTGATGGATGACGGCTCGCGCTACGGAAGCATACCGGCCATCGCGGCGCTGTCGAACAGCCAGCCCGATGGCTGCTTGATCAGACGGACCAATGTGAGCGCCTTGACTCCCGAGGCCAGCACGCCCTCCACATCGAGGACCGCCACGTCACCGGTCAGCTTGCCGCCGGTGATCTTCACGTCCTTAGCGGGCAGCCAGAAGCTCAGAGTGCCGAGCACGTCGGCGAGATTCTCTTTGTCGTCGTTGTAGCTCTTGACGAACCTCTCGCTCGCCGCCGGCGACAGCGCCGCCTTGAGCGAGGGCCAGTCCTTCTTCTGTCGGGCGGCCAGGAAACCGAGCAACGCCTTTCCCGGGTCGCCGCCGCCCGCCTGAAGCGCGGTTCCCGCAGGAGCTTTGGCGACCGGCGCGGAGAACGTCACATCGACGGTGTAGGTGGATCCGCCCATGGTTTTGACGGGCGCGGGAGTGAAGATGCGGCCCGCGACCTTGTCAGGCGTATTGGTGGTGAGTTCCGCCCTCAGCGCGCCGTCGGCCGACGCGCGATCAACGAACTGCGTCATCGTCTTGCTGAAGGTGGCGTTCATACTGACCTTTCCGTCGCTGCCAATCCAGATCAGGACGTAGTTGGTGTCCTTCAACGCCGGGTCGTTGATCACCACCGTGTGCGGACTCAGGTCGACCACGGCCTTCGCGACGTCGACAGCCGCCGTCGACAGGATGACCTCAATCTGGCTCTGGCGCGGGTTGAACTGGTCGCGGACGACGAAGGCGGCGGCAACCTTTGGGGTGATGCTGCCTTCCGGCTGCGCCTTGAACGCACCGCTCGCGGTCTGGGCCGAACTCAGCGCAGGTGACGCGAGGAAGAGCACGGCAACCCAACCGATCAGTCTCGACATGAGGACTCCTAAGTTTGATCGTCTCAGTGAAAATTAGACGGCTGCTGCAGTCTACATTTTTTGCCCACGCTCCTACGCTTCGCCGGCAAGGATTTGGAAGTAAAGTCGCAGATCGGAGGCAAAGATGCCACGAACTCGACGAAGATTGACTGGGCTTGGGCTTTTACTCGCGACAGCAGTCGCTTGCAGTGACTCTCCCCTCTCACCTACCCACTCTTTGAGATCTTTAACGAGGGGAACGGGAGAGTGCCGCCCTGTCGCTGACTCTCCCGCGGTCGTCTCCTCTCAATCGACTCGCTATTTCGCGGTCCCTTGCACGTGACGCTGGAGAAAGTCGAACGCGAGATCTCCAATCGGACGGCACATGGTCTGTCCTTCTGTCGTTGCCGCGACGAAGTGAACTCCGCCCCAGACCCGGCTGCGGCTGCAGTCGTTTTCGAATTCGGTGAACGTGTTCCACGGACCGAGCGTGAGGTCTGTGGCGGGCGTCAGGCCTGGCTCGATCACCGACGATCCAGCGAGCACCTGCACTGACCACCCGAACGCATCGGACCCGAGGTAGCGGCGACTGGCCTGTGCATGCGCCGCGCAGAAGCAGGAAGAACCGGACGGATATTCAGGATGGTTGCCCGTATTTAGATACGACCGCCATTCGTCACCTGGCAAGTCGTCGACGACTCCACGGCCGGGCCCCGCCCATCCGGTGATGCTGCGGTTCCCGTACAGGTGGCGGATGGCAGAGACCGGGCGCACGGCATCATGACGGTCTTTCTCCTTCCATGTGGCGATCCCCCCGTCGAACGCCGCCATGTTGGTCAGGAAGTCGTAGTGCACGAACTCGTCGAGCGACATCCCCCGGCTGATCGCGATGAACAGCGCCGAAAAACCAAGACCCGAGATCTTGTTGTCGAAGAGCTCCGCCACCATCTTCTGGTAGTCGGTCAGCGCGGCCTGGGTGGCAATCACCTCGTCGGCCTGTCCTGGGTACGCCTGCACGTCATGGTGATCGCTGCTCGTGGGCTTCGGAACGCGGAAGCGGCCCGGATCGGTGTACGAGTACGGACGCGTCAGGCCCCATTGGGGTGTGACGAAATGCTGCACCGTGAACGTCCCGTTGCCGGGCGTGTTGAGCAGTGGCTGCCAACGCGACGGGTCCGACAACTTATAGGCCGTGTTCACCGGCTGGTAACCCGTGTAGTCCTCATACGGCCGCCTGTTGTACCTTCGACCGCCTTCGTCACCGAGCTGGTTCATCCCATCCCGCTCCCGCTCCCGGGCCACGCCAGCTCCCGCCACGTTGCCGATGCCGACCGCTGTCGTCAGGTCCTCGCTTGCGTTGTCCGGATCGAGGCCTACCGACGCCAAGCATCGCGCGCCAGTTGGCCGCGAACCTGGGCATCATGCTGTTCAGCACCCGGTACGAGGCATAGAGCATCGCGATGTTCTTCTGTCTGTTGGTTGCGGCTTCTGCCGGCGGCCGGCGGCCGAGGCGGGAATAGACGCCGACGGCGGTCGGATGATACGGGGCGATCGCGTCGAACCAGGCGTTGGTGATCACCGTGGTATGGCGAAGGATGATCGGCGCATCGTTGGGCGCGGTCGTCTGAAAGAGCGCGGGAATCACCGCCGGGATGATCACCTCGATCGCCGAGTTTCCTGTATCGAGGTTGAACGGGGGGACCTGGGCCGATGGTGTGAGACCGCCGATCGCGAGCGTACTGGCTGCGATGAGGGCACCCGTTGAAAGCTGTCTGATCATTGAGGCCTCCTCAGAGTGAGGCATCGTGGGAGCGCGAGCGGGCGCGCGTCAAGCCGCGCTTAGTGGGTGGCGAATGGTGGTGAAGGCAGGATCACTTCTTCAGAATCGTCAGGTTGCCGAAGAACATCCGGTCGGTCGCGTTGAACGTGCCGCCCTGATTCACCGACAGCTGGTCGAACAGGAACCCGGCCGGAATGGCCTTGTCGGATTCGAACACCTTCACCTTGTTCAGGAACACCTGCAGTCGTTCGCCCTGCTTCACGAGCGTGACCGCGACGGTGGCCTGAGCCTTGTTGGAGAAGCCGGGAACCGTGAACCACTTCGAGCCGCCCAGGTAGCCCTGGGTCGCTCGGGAACCCGGCCTCGAGCACGGCCTCTCCGTCTCCGCTTCCCGATCCGGGACGCAGGCGCAGGCTGACGAGGGAACCCAGAGCCTCCGCCCCCCGCGCCCTTCGACAGCGTGAACGTCATGCCCCGGGCGCCCCACGTGTAGTCGGCCGCGGCGACCACGTCGTAGGTCACCGTGAAGTCGGCTGGCAACGGCGTCTTCAGTTGACTGAGCGTCAGCGTAAATCCGGTCGTCGTCGCCCAGCGCCCATCCAGGCCGTCGATCGTCGCGACGACGCTGGACGCGCCGGCGTTGTTCAAGGAGCTTCTCCAGCCGACTGGCGCCTTGCCGACGGGCGTCGTGGAGAAGTCATCGAAAAAGAACACGTTGGGATCGGCCGCGCGCGCCTTGCTCGACGCCGACGCCGCGGTCGTCGCGACCGGCTCGGTCGCCGCCGGATTGCGGAGCGGCGCATACGACTGGCCTTTGACCTTCTCGGGCGCGAAGAAGTAGTCGTAGACGTACTCGAAATTGAAGTTGTTGATCACGGCATCGTGCAGCCGCTTGATCGTGGGGTCGTTCAGCTGGGCGGTCCAGGTCACGACGATCCACTGCGGCCCGCCGGTCTTGCAGAGCGCGGCCATCGCCGGGTCCACCTTGTAGACGGGAATGCGGAGGCGGCCGCCGCCCGTCCCCAGGAACGCATCAGCACGGTTCTCGAGCGCGATGTCCGGGGAATCGGATTCGATTTCCGCGACTTCCTGCAGGCGGGCCTTGTATCGCTCGCGAGCGACCGCAAGGGCGGCCACGCGCTTCGCCTGCCGCTGGTCGACGTCCACCATGGCGCGAGCGATCCGGACCTTGTCGCCCTGCTCAGCTTCCGTGATTCGGACCGTTCTCGTTCGTACTTCCGAGCGATGGCCACACCGAGGGCGTCGAGATATTCGCCTCTGGTCAGCTTCACGAACGGCAGCCGGTTGTCCTTGGAGAGCAGGAGGTACTTCTGATTGCCAGTGACGGAGTTTCTGAAGAAGTACGCAGGGAACCGCCCGAGCACCGGGTGCGCTGACAGGTCCACGGCTTTCTCGAGCTCATCGCCGTAGTTCGTTCCCTGTTCGGCGAACGTCGGGAGCGTGAAGTAATACTGCTCCGGCGTGCTGAGCAAGGTCGCGGGTTCGCCGTAGACGCCGTTCGCGCTGACGCTCCACAGCACATGGCTGTTCGATACGCGCTCGACCTTGCCGGCGGCGCCGTACTTCAGATCCGTGTAGATCCTCGCGGTGGCCCCGTAGCTTTGCGGCAGCGACGTGGTGTGCTGGTTGCTCGCTGTCAGCTTTTCTGAGGCGAACCGGATGACATCGCCCAGTCCGCCGACCGGCACGTAGCTTTGCTGGATCCAGTTCGCGAAGTGGTTCGCGACGCTCAGCTGGGCGGTCGAATAGACCCGGTGATCGACGGTCAAGGGCGCGGTGGCGTCCTTGAAGTCGTAGATCTTCATCCAGCCAAAGACCTTGTCCCTGGCTTCGTCCGCCCGGATCTCCTGCGTCCGCGCTGGAACCGTCAGGAGCAATGCGATCGCGCTGACCAGAACGACAACTGTTTTCACGAGGATCATTTCTTCAGGATCGTCACGTTGCTGATGAACATCCGGTCGTTCGGGTCGAACGTGCCGCCGTGGTTAAACGACAGCTGGTCGAACAGGAACCCGGCGGGGATGGCCTTGTCGGACTCGAACACCTTCACCTTGTTCAGGAACACCTGCAGTCGCTCGCCCTGTTTCACGAGCATGACCGCCACGGTCGCCTGGGTCTGGTTGGAGAAGCCGGGAACCTTGAACCACTTCGAGCGGCTCAGGTAGCCCTCGGTCTTGGGGAACTCGGCCTCGATCTCGAACTCGCCGTCTGCGCTTCCCGATCCGGGACGCAGCGTCAGGCTGACAAAGGACCCCCGAAACGCGTTCACCGCGCCACTCGACAGCGTGAACGTCATGCCCCGGGCGCCCCACGTGTAGTTGGCCGAGGCGACCAGGTCGTAGGTCACCGTGAAGTCGGCTGGCAAGGGCGTCTTCAAGTGACCGGGCGTCAGCGTAAATCCGGTCGTCATCGCCCAGCGGCCCTCCTTGCCGTCGATCGTCGCGACGACGCTGGACGCCCCGAGGTTATTCAACGTGCTTTTCCAGCCGACCGGCGGCTTGCCGACGGGCGTCGTGGAGAAGTCGTCGAAGAAGTACACGTTGGGATCGGCCGCGCGCGCCTTGCTCGACGCCGACGCCGCGGTCGTCACGACTGGCTCGATCGCCGTCGGATCGCGGAGCGGCGCATAGGACCGGCCTGCGACCTTCTCGGGCGCGAAGAAGGAGTTGTAGAGGAACTCGAAGTCGAAGTTGTTGACGATGGCATCGTGCAGTCGCTTGTTCACGGGTAGGTGCAGCTGGCTGGTCCATCCGACGACGACCCACTGCGGCGCGCCAGTCTTGGCGAGTTCGGCCAGCGCCGGGTCCACCTTGTAGACGGGAATGTTGATGCGGCTGCCGCCCGATCCCTCGAACACGTCGGGATCGTTCTCGATGACAAGGTTCGGTTGGATGTTGATGATCGTCGCGACTTCTTGCAGGCGGCTCTTGTATCGCTCGCGGTTGGCGGCAACTGTCGCGAGACGCTTCGCTTTCTGCTGGTCTACGTACACCATGTCCCGAGCGATCCCGACCTTGTCGCCCGGCTTCGCTTGCTCGATTCGGATCCGTTCTCGCTCGGTACTGATACGCAATGGCCGCCGCCAGCGCGTCGAGATATTCGCCTTTGGTCAGCTTCACGAACGGCAGCCGGTTGCCCCTGGCGAGGACGATGAACTTGCGACCGTCGAAGTACCGACGGAAAGCGCCCGAGCACAGGGTGCTGCGAGACGTCCACGGCCTTCTCGAGATCAGCGATGGCGTTGTCCGACCGTTCGTCCCACGTCGGGAGCGTGAAGTGGTACTGATCCGGCGTGCTGAGCTCGACGGCGGGTTCGCCGCAGACAGCGTTCACCCAGATGCTCCACCAGTAATGGCTGTTCGTGGCCGGTTCGATCCTGCCGCCGGCGCCGGGCTTCAGATCCGTGTAGATCTTCGCGAAGGCTCCGTAGGCTGGCGGCAGCGACCTGGTGTACTGGTTGTACGGGGACATCCTTGGCGAGGCCCACTGGAGGACATCGCCGAGTCCGCCCACTGGCACGTAACTCTGCTGGATCCAATTCATCAAGTTGTTCGCGACGGTCATCTGGGCGGGCGAATACACCCGATGATCGATGGTCAGCGGCTTGGTGGCACTCCCCAGGTTGTAGACCTTCATCCAGCCGAAGACCCGGTCATCGGCTTCCGCCCGGGGGATCCAATTCGTTGGCGCTTGAGCCGTCACGAGCGTCGCGAGCGCACTGACTAGAACGACAACTGTTTTCACGATGGTCATTTCTTCAAGATGGTCAGGTTGCTGATGAACATTCGGTCGTTCGGGTCGAACCTGCCCTGTTGATCCAGCAACAGCTGGTTGAACTGGAGTCCGGCCGGAACCGCCTTCTCGGACTCGAACACCTTCACCTTGTTCAGGAACACCTGCAGTCGCTCGCCCTGTTTCACGAGCATGACCGCGACGGTGGACTGGGCCTTGTTGGAGAAGCCGGGAACCTTGAGCCACTTCGAGCCGGTCAGGTAGCCCGCCGTATTGCGGAACTCGGCCTCGATTTCGAACTCTCCGTCTGCGCTGCCGTATCCGGGACGCAGCCTCAGGCTGACGAAAGATGTCCTGGGATAGCGTTCACCGCGCCATTCGACAGCGTGAACGTCATGCCCCGGGCGCCCCACGTGTAGTTGGCCGAGGCGACCAGGTCGTAGGTCACCGTGAAGTCGGCTGGCAAGGGCATCTTCAATTGACCGGGCGTCAACATAAATCCGGTTGTCGTCGCCCAGTGGCCCGCCATGCCGTCGATCGTCGCGACGACGCTGGACGCGCCGAGGTTGTTCAAGGTGCTCTTCCAGCCGACCGGCGGCTTGCCGACGGGCGTCGTGGAAAAGTCATCGAAGAAATACACGTTGGGATCGGCCGCGCGCGCCTTGCTCGACGCAGACGCCGCGGTCGTCGACGATCGGCGCGATTGCGGCCGGATCACGAAGGGGCGCATATGCCCGGCCTTTCACCTTCTCCGGCGCGAAGAAATAGTTGTAGAGGAACTCGAAGTCGAAGTTGTTGATGATGGCGTCGTGGAGCCGCTTGTTCGGGGGTCGGTTCAGCTCGCTGTCCCACGCGACGACGATCCACTGCGGCGCGCCAGTGTTCGCGAGTTCGGCCATCGCCGGGTCCACCTTGTAGACGGGAATGCGCGGGCGGCTGCCGCCCGACTCCAGGAACACGTCGGGATGGTTCTCGATGAGGAGGTTCGGTTGGATGTTGGGGGTCTCCGCGACTTCCTGCAAGCGGCTCTTGTATCGCTCGCGATTGACCGCGACTGCCGCGAGACGCCTCGCCCGCCGCTCGTCCTGGGACACCATTTCCCGAGCGATCCGGACCTTGTCGCCCTGGTTCGCTTCCGTGATGCGGATGCGTTCTCGCTCGTCCTGATACGCGATGGCCGTGCCGAGGACGTCGAGATATTCCCCTTTGGTCAGCTTCACGAACGGCAGCCGGTTGCCCCTGGAGAGGACGACGAATTTGACACCATTTTCGTAGTACCGAGGGAAAGCGCCCGAGCACCGGGTGCCGTGAGAGGTCCACGGCCTTCTCGCCCTCAGAGGGGCTCGTTAACGTTTCGTCGTGCGTCGGGAGCGTGAAGTAGGTCCTGCTCCGGCGTGCTGAGCGAGAGGGCGCGCACGCCGTAGACGTCGTTCACGCGGATGCTCCAGAAGTAATGGCCGTCCGTGGCCGGCACGATCTTGCCGGCGGCGTCGGGCTTCTTCAGCTCGAAGTAGATCTTCGCGTAGGCCCCGTAGCTTGGCGGCAGCGACCTGGTGTCCTGGTTGTACGGGGACATCTTGTCGGAGACCGACTGGAGCGACATCGCCGAGTCCGCCCACCGGCACGTAGCTTTGCTGGATCCAGTTCATCAAGTTGTTCGCGTCGGTCAAATTGGCGGTCGAATACACCCGGTGGTCGCGGGTCAGCGGCTTGGTGGCGCTCCCCAGGTTGTAGACCTTCATCCAGCCGAAGACCCGGTCATCGGCTTCCTCCCGTGGGATCCATCCCGCCATTTGCGCCGAAACGGTCACGAGCGTCGCGAGCGCGCTGACCAGAACAACAATCGCTTTCATGATGGTGGGATTCTACTTGCTGTGACTCGCCTGCCTGGCGCTCATCGGCCTGCGCTCCGCTTGCTCGCCGCTGCCGGCCGCTCGCGTTCTGTCTGCTCGGGCTCGAACCGGAGGAGGTCGCCAGGCTGGCACGAGAGCGCCTCGCAGATCGCATCGAGCGTCGAGAAGCGGATCGCGCGCGCCTTGCCGGTCTTGAGGATCGAGAGGTTGGCCAGCGTCATCCCGACCCGATCCGCGAGCTCGGTCAGCGTCATCCGCCGATCGTGGAGCAGGTCGTCGAGCTTCACGGCGATCGCCATGTCAGACCGTCCCTTCGAGGTCGTCGCGCATGAGCGCGCCTTCCGCGAACACGCGCGCCAGCAGGAACGTGAGGAGCACGGCGAGCCAGCCGTTGATCGAAAAGCCGGCATCCACGTCGATCGGATGCGCCGGAGTCGAAACGGTCCTGGCGATCGCGCCGATGACGAGGCTGAGCAGCTGCAGCGCGAACAGCGACCAGGCAATCGCCTGCAAGCGGTTCGCGTTCGCGGCGACGAACGGGTCGCCGGCGCGAACCGTGTCGACGATCGCGAGCAGCCGTTTGAGGACGACGTAGTTCAGCGGGATCGTGGCGAGGCCGACCACCGCCATCGCGTGCAGGCCCATGATCAGCCGGTCTGCCTCGGGCGACGGCACGAGGTCGAGCGCGCTCATGATCCAGCGCTCGGTGGGCATGGCGACCAGCAGAACGAGGATCGCGGCGCCGGAGACCCAGTTCACGACAATAAGGATGCGCAGGATGACGTGCGCGATCGGCAGCGCGGCGGATGACGAGGCTGGCGTGGACATGGTTGGCGATCTCCTCCGAGTGTATCGAATATAAATAAATCATTTATCGATTATCGTCAATCAAAATATTGAACATCGATAACACATCGTGATCTAGCTGACTTTGGGTGAAGGACCGCGATGGCCGTGGCGACGGGCGGATGCGCCATAATCCACGGCACTGGCCCACAATCCCGGCACCCGTATAGGCGCCTACGAAATCGCCGCGCGCATTGGTGCGGGCGGAATGGGTGTGGTCTATCGCGCGCGCGATACGAAGCTCAATCGCGACGTCGCGCTGAAGATTCTGCCGGAGGCCTTTTCGCAGGAACCCGATCGGCTCGCGAGGTTCACCCGCGAAGCGCAGGTGCTGGCCGCCCTGAATCATCCGAACATTGCCGCGATCTACGGGATCGAGGAGTCCAGTGGCACGCGCGCGCTCGTCATGGAACTCGTCGAGGGCGAGGACCTCTTCGCGCAGATGGCCCAGGGACCGATCGCGCTGGCCAACGCCATCCCAATCGCCAGGCAGATCGCCGACGCGCTCGAAGCCGCGCACGAGGCCGGCGTCGTCCACCGCGATCTGAAGCCCGCGAATATCAAGGTGCGCGCCGACGGCACCGTGAAGGTCTTGGACTTTGGACTGGCAAAGACCGCTGGCCCCGATCCCACTGCGGCCCGTTCGGGCTCGGGCCATGAGGTCGCCAATTCGCCAACGATGACCAGTCCGGCGATGACGGCGATGGGGATGATTCTTGGCACCGCCGCGTACATGTCGCCGGAACAGGCCAAAGGCCGGCCGGTCGATCGGCGCGCCGACATCTGGGCATTCGGTGTCGTGCTGTTCGAAATGCTGACGGGGCGGCTCGCGTTCAAAGGCGAGGACGTGAGCGACCTGCTCGTCTCGGTCTTGCGCGATACGCCGGACTTCACGGCGCTGCCGCCCGAGACACCGGCCTCGATCCAGCGTTTGCTGCGTCGCTGCCTGGAGAAGGATCCGAAGAGACGACTGAGCGCAATCGGCGATGCGCGTCTCGAACTCGACGAACCGGGAGGCGCCGCGGCCGCAACCACCGCGACCGCAGACGCACGACCGACTCTCGCCTCGCGCTTATGGCCCGCGGTTCTGGTTTTCCTGCTGACCGCTGGCGCCGCGGCGCTCCTGTGGCGCACGTCAGCGACGGCGGGGGGCGACACTCGCGTACAGCGTTTGTCGTTGCTTCCCCCAGCGGGATCGAATCTCTATCCCGACTCGTCCGGCATCGCGATCTCACCCGACGGCGCGAAGGTCGTGTTTCTGACCGGCGGCTCTAGCGCGTCGGGGACGGCGGGGACGTCTGGCGGCCGGATGTGGGTGCGCGATCTCGCATCCCTGGAGGCGCGTGATCTGGAGCTGGGCGACGGCGCCGCACTGCCGTTCTGGTCGCCGGACGGTTCGCGGATCGGCTACTTCAGCCCCGATGGCAAGCTGAATACCGTCGCCGCAACAGGTGGAAAACCTGAAGTGCTGTGCGCCGCGCCCGCCGGGCGTGGCGCCGTCTGGTCGTCGTCCGACATCATCGTGTTTGCGCCGGAACCTGCCGGTCCGCTCTATCGGGTGCCGGCCAGCGGTGGAACGCCAACGGCGGCCACGAAGCTCGATGAGAGCCGCAAACAGGCCGGACATCGGATGCCCACGATGCTTCCCGATGGCGATCATTTTCTCTATGCGGCGCTGCCCTCGATAAATGGCCAGTTCGACATCTTCGCCGGCTCGTTGTCGGACATCAATGTGGCGGTGTTCATAGGCACCATGGAAAGCGCACCGGTGTATGCCGACGCCGGCTGGCTACTCTACGCCCGCCAGGGCGTGCTGATGGCGCAGGCCCTCGACATCAAAGCGCTGAAACTGCAAGGCACCGCCGTCCGGCTCGAGGACGAGCCGCACGTCATTCTCGAATCACGCAACTCATTGACCGCCGGTCGAGCGGCATCGGTGTCATCGACTGGCGTGCTGGCGTATGCCAGCTTCCCGTCCAACCACACCCAGGCCCTCGTCTTGAACAACCTCGGCCAGGTCACGCGCGACCTCGAGCTGCCGCCCGGACACTACGAAAGCCTGCGGATCGCACCGGACGGCACGCGCGCAGTCGCGGTCAAGTCGACGTCACCGGCCGAGTCGCAGCTGTGGATGGTCGACTTGGTTCGCGGCGGCGCGACACCATTCACCACGGGACCGGCTCGACACGACGATCCGGTGTGGTCCCCCGACGGCACACAGATCGTGTTTGCCGGCAACGCCGACGGGCCGATGAATCTCTACGTGAAGAACGCAGACGATGGCTTGCCACCGAAGCCGCTGTACCAGACGAGTCTCCTGTTCACGAATCCCGTGGCCTGGTCCACCGATGGCCGGTGGATTGTCACCAATCAGATCAATCCCGGCACGGCCCAGGACATCTGGCTGCTGCCCATGCCGGGCGCCGGCACGTTGAAGCCTTTCGTTCGCTCGCCGGGCATCGATGGCGGAGGCAATGTCTCGCCGAATGGTAAGTGGATGCAGTGACATCTCGAACGAGACGGGCCAGATGGAGACCTACATCCAGTCCTTTCCCGAGCCGGGGCGGCGCATTCAAGTGTCGCGGGATGGCGTGTCGGGTGCCGGGTGGTGGTCACGTGACGGACGTCAGATCGTGTATCCGAACATCCAGGGCCGAACGTTGTGGGCCGTCGACGTCGAACCCGGCCCGCTGCTGAACGCGGGCGCGCCACGATTGATCGCGAACTTGCCACAGGTCATCTTCATGGACGCGATGCCCGACCGGCAGTCGTTCGTGGCCGTAGTACCGGAGCGCCCTGGCACGGGATCCGTCACCGTCGTGCGCAATTGGCGTACGGCGGTCGACGGGAGGGCACGGAAGTGACCGGCGAAGACGGCGGTCCATGATCGGCACAACCCTCTCCCACTACAAGATCGAAGACCGCATCGGCCAGGGGGGCATGGGCGTCGTCTATCGGGCGACCGACACGCGCCTGGGCCGGGTTGTGGCCATCAAGGTCATTGCCGCCGACGCGGCTGGCGATCGCGATCGCCGCGACCGCTTTCTCAGGGAAGCCCGGGCCGCATCGGCGCTCAATCACCCGAACATCGTCACCATCCATGAAGTGGATCACGCCAACGGGATCGACTTCCTCGTCATGGAGCTCGTGGGCGGCCGTCCGCTCAACGAGATGATTCCCGGGACCGGCCTGCCCGTGGGGCGTGCCATCGAGCTCGCCGAGCAGATCGCCGATGCGCTCGCGGTGGCGCATGCCTCGGGCATCGTCCATCGCGACGTCAAGCCAGCCAACATCGTGATCTCCGAGAGCGGCCAGGCCAAGATGCTCGACTTCGGCCTGGCGAAAGTGCTGGCGCCCCGGGATCCTGCCGCAGACACGATCACGGCAGCGCCGGCCACGCAGCTCGGAGTCGTCGTCGGCACGATGGCGTATATGGCGCCGGAACAGGCGCAGGGGTTGCCGATCAGCGATCGCTCGGACATCTTCTCGTTCGGTGCCGTGCTCTACGAAATGCTCGCCGGTCGTCGCCCGTTCGGCGGCAACACGGTCGCCAGCATCCTCACGGAGACGCCGGCGCCTATCGGTTCGGTCAGGAAAGACATGGTGCCGGCGCTCGACGCGCTGATCGCCGAGTGCCTGGACAAGACGCCGTCGCGCCGCCCCAGCGCTCGCGCTGTCGCCGATCGGCTGAGAGCGATCAGGGGACGATTGACGGCGGGTCGCCTCGACGTCCGCGCATTGCTCCATCGGCGGGCGTTCGTCGCAGCGTTGGCAGCGGTGGTTGTTACGGCTCTCGCCCTTGGGTGGTGGCGGTGGGAGGCGAACGCGCGCGTTCGCTGGGCGCGAACGGTGGCCATTCCACAAATCCACGTGCTGAGCGAGACCGACGACATGTACGGCGCGTACATGCTGGCGATCGAGGCCCGAACCGTGCTCCCCGACGATGCGGAGCTGGCGGGTTTGTGGAACGACGTCGCGTTCCCTGCCACGATCACGACCGATCCACCGGGCGCAGAGATCGCGATCAGGCCCTACGCCGCGCACGACGCGGCGTGGCACCCGGTGGGCCAATCGCCGCTGAAGGACGTGCGCGTTCCGGCCGCCATGCTCCAGTTCCGGATCACGAAAGCCGGGTACGAGCCGCTCGAGGCCGGCGTCAGCCCGGTCGGGCCGCCGATTACGTTCGCCCTCAGCCCCTCGAAGACCGCGCCGGCCGGCATGCTGCGCGCCCCCGGTGGGCCGGCCACAGTAAGCAATCGCACGGTGACCCTCGACGACTACTGGATCGACCGGTTCGAGGTCACCAACCGGCAATTCAAGACGTTCGTGGACGCCGGCGGATATCGTACGCGGTCGTACTGGACCGAGCCGTTCGTGTCGGGCCCGCGCACGCTGTCGTGGGACGAAGCCATGGCGCTGTTTCGCGATAGCACCGGCCAGCCGGGACCCGCGACATGGGAGCTCAGTACGTATCCGGAAGGCCAGGCGGACTACCCGGTCGGCGGCGTGAGCTGGTATGAAGCCGCGGCGTACGCGGCCTTCGTCGGCAAGAGCTTGCCGACGGCCTTTGACTGGTACAACGCGGCCGGCTTTGGCAACTTTTCCGACATTCTCACGTTGAGCAACTTCGGCGGTAAGGGGCCGGCGGCGGTCGGGCAGCACCGCGGGCTCGGACCGCTCGGCACGTCCGACATGGCCGGCAACATCAAGGAGTGGAGTTCGACGGCGTCAGGCGACCGGCGTTTCATCCCGGGAGGCGGCTGGAACGAGGCGAGCTACATGTTCACCGACCTCGACGCGCAGTCACCCATCGACCGGATGCCGACATACGGATTCCGGTGCGTCAAGTACATCAAGCCGCCGACCGAGGCCGCGCTGGCAGCAATCGATCGACGGACGCGCGACTTCACGCGGGAGACGCCGGTCAACGACCAGGTGTTCGAGGTCATGCGCCGGATGTACGCCTACGATCAGCGTCCGCTCAACGAGACCGTCGAGGGGGTCGAGGACGAGGGCGCGTGGCGCAAGGAAACGCTGCTCTTCGATGCCGGGTACGGCAACGAGCGCATGCGCGCGTACCTGTACGTGCCGAAGAATGCGGCGCCGCCATTTCAGACCGTCATCTATTTTCCGCCCGGGGGTCCCAGGGGTGCGTCGAGCCGGAAACTTGGGCTCCGGTACGTCGACTTCATGATCCGCAGCGGCCGGGCGGTGCTGGTCCCGATCTACCAGGGTATGTGGGAGCGAGGCACGTCGACTCAAACCGGACCCACGGCCGATCGCGATCTGCGGATCATGTGGTCGAAGGAGATCGGGCGCTCGATCGACTATCTCGAGACGCGACGCGACATCGACCGCGCCCGGATCGCGTATTACGGTTTCAGCCTGGGGGCCATACAGGGGCCGATCTTCACCGCGCTCGAGCCGCGGTTCAAAGCGAGCATCCTGCTCGGTGGCGGCGTCATCAGCATTCCGCTGCCTCCAGACATCGAACCGATCAATTTCGCGCCGCGCGTACGCGTGCCGACGCTCATGGTGGGCGGCAGGCAGGACTTCGCGCGGCCGGTCGAGACGCAGCAGCGACCGCTCTTCGACCTGCTCGGCCCGCCGGCCGGCCAGAAGGAACTGACGTTGATCGATGGCGGACACATCCCGCGTCTGCAGGACATCATCCGCGTGATCCTCGACTGGCTGGATCGGCATCTTGGCCCGGTCACGCCTGCGTGACCGGTGAGCCTCAGGCATTTCGGAGGATGATTATGGCAACTCTGCACACCCTACATATGCGATCTGTTTGGCGCGGTGTCGTTGCGCTGCTGTTGCTCGCGGCCGCCACGGGCTGCAGTGGTGGGCCGCAGCAGACGCCGACGGAGACGACGGCGGCACCGACGCCGACCTCCCGCGAGCCCGATGCACCCATCCCGCCCACGCCCTCGCCGGTCGACGCCCTCCCGGACGCGGTGCGGCCCCTGATCGACAAGCCATTCACCGGGGACTTCGACGAGATGGTCAAGCGTCGCGCGATTCGCGTGGGCGTGACGTTCAACCGCACGCACTACTTCATCGACAAGGGGTCAAGAGCGTGGGGTGACCTACGAGGCCCTCAAGTTATTCGAGAAGGATCTGAACACCGACTTCAAGACGGGCAATCTCAAGGTGCACGTGGTGATCGTGCCAATGACGCGCGACCTGCTGAAGACCGCTCTCCTGGACGGCAAGGTGGACATGGTCGCCGCCATGATCACCGTGCGGCCCGAACTCGAGGCGGTCGCCGCCTTTTCGGAGCCTACGCGCACCAATGTGAGCGAGGTCGTGGTCACCGGCCCGGGCGCGCCGCCGATCGCTTCAGTGGACGATCTGGCCGGCCAGCTGATGTTCGTCCGAAAGGCCAGTGCCTATTACGAGACCCTCACGCGACTGAACGAACAATTCGTCGCGCGTGGCAAACCGGCGATGGTGATCGACGAAGCCCCTGACGTGCTCGAAGACGACGACGTGCTCGAGATGGTCAATGCCGGCCTCGCACCGATTACGGTGGTGGACGATTATCTGGCCGAGTTCTGGAGCCGGGTGTTCACCGGCATCACGGTCCACAAGAATATCGCCGTGCGCAAGGACGGTCGGCTGGCGGTCGCCTTTCGCAAGGAGAACCCCAAGCTCCGAGAGGCCGTCAACGTGTGGATCCGCAAGCACGGAAAGGGGGATGCGTTCCGCAACGTCATCGAGAATCGCTATCTCCAGAACGTCCAGTACGTCAAGAGCGCCGCGGCCGAAGCCGAACGGAAGAAACTCGAGGCGATGGTCGAGCTCTTCCAACGGTACGGTACGCAGTACAAGATCGACTACCTCCTGATGGCGGCGCAGGGCTACCAGGAATCGAGACTGGACCAGAATGTGAAGAGTCCCGTGGGCGCGATCGGCGTGATGCAGGTGATGCCACCCACCGGCAAAGAGCTGAACGTCGGCGACATCAGCAAGATCGAACCGAACATCCACGCCGGCGTGAAGTACATGCGATTCATGATGGATCACTACTTCAAGGACGAGCCGATGGACGACCTGAACAAGATGCTGATGACATTCGCCGCCTACAACGCCGGCCCTGGACGCCTGCGACAACTCCGGCGCGAGGCGGAGAAGAAGGGACTCAATCCCAATCTCTGGTTCAACAACGTCGAGCGCGTCGCGTCAGAACGGATCGGGCGTGAAACGGTTACGTACGTCAGCAACATCTACAAGTACTACATCGCGTACAAGCTGTACACCGACCAGGCGAAGCGACGTGCAGCGGCGAAGGCGGGGGTCGGCAAGGCGAAGTGAATTACAGCAGCCCGTTCCGGATCCGCTTGAGAAAATACTCGGCGGCTCGGATGCCCGATTGGGCCGCGCCTTCAATAAAGCCCTGGAAATTATGGAAGCTGTCGGTGTGCTCCCCCGCGAACGCCAGGTTCCCGGCGGGCTCGCCAAGCCAGCCTTCCATCGTGGTGAAGTAGCCGGGCTGGTTGCAGGTGTAGCTCCCCAACGCGTTCGGCTCGGAGGGCCAGTGTGCCCGCGCGAAGAGCTCACCATTGAGGAGTGGGATGGCTGCAGCCGCAGCCCCGGGAAAGATGTGGTCGTACCCGCCAAGAAAGCCCATTCCGTTCGGGTCGACGGTCGGGAGAAGGCGGCCGCGCTCGCCGAAACCGTAGTCGACGACGACGGGCATCATGCGGATTCGCGCCGGGCGCCGCGGTCTTCGATGGAAACGCCACCTGCACGTTCGGCAGCGCCGGGTCTGTTGCGTAAGCGGTTCCGTCCCCGCCGAGTAATGCAAACGGCTGGGCCGACCCGAACTGGAACATCGTTTTCGTGTTGTCGCCATACTGCACGCCGGCAATGGCGGCACTCGTCCGAGGATGGATTCCGAGGCTCGCGTCGAGTGACACGCGGGCGCGAATCACGGTCGCTGGAATGGCGAGCACGACCGCGTCATGCACTGACGTCGTCCCCCCGTCGAACGTGAGCACGTATCGTCCATCGGCTGCCTTCGTCAGAGCGGTAAGGCTCATGCCGCCTTGGACGACGCTGAGGCCGCCAGCGGCCACGAGATCGTCGCGCAGTCTCTGAGCGATCGCCTCGGATCCTTCGGCAATCGCGTAGCGCTCGGCGTTGTTGGCGCCGAAGTAGACGACCCGGCTCTTGGCGCGCGTGAGCTTCGCGAACAGGATGAAGTTCAAGCAGCTTTGCCGGTGGATCTCCTGTCCGTACTCTCCCCCGAACACGGACTGAATCGCCTTGATGAACACGTCGGCCGCACCGATCTGCTCGAGGTACTCCTGGAGGTTCGTGTGGTCGAGCCGCCGGTCGGCGCTGTTTGGCGCAGGATCGAAGTTTCTCGCGCTGATGTCGGCAGTCACCGACCGCATGTCCTTCTTCATGCGCTGAACGACGTCGCGGAAGGCGTCGATGATCGTCGACTCGGGGTAGGTCACTCCGTCGATCCGGTAGAGGACCTCCCCGGCGGTGTCGAACAGATCGATCCTGGTGAGATCGAAGCGCCGCACGTACCGCAGGATGGCGGCATGCCAGTAGTCGATGAACTCTCCCCCGAGCTCGATCGTCCTGCCGGGAAAGATGCCCGAGATCGACCGGACGCGGCCGCCGACGCGCTCGGTGGCCGCCTCATAGACGGTTCCGAGAATTCCCGCCTCCCGCAAGCGATCGGCGCACGCAAGACCCGCCATCCCGCCACCGACGATGGCGATGCTGCGGCCGGCGGCGCGCGGCGTCGCGAAGGCGTGGTCAAGCGGGCCGGCGACCGTCGCGAGCGCGCCCGACGCCGCGACGCGCGCCACGTCACCAAGGAACTCGCGCCGCGAGCGGCGCCGCTCCAGTGCCTCGCCCGTCGAGATCTTCATGTGATCGGCGAACCAGGCGATGCGGATTGACCGCGAGAACTGGTCGAACAATGGGTTGCGAGGCATGGCTCGTCAGCAGTCTTTCGTCTCGGTCGATCCTTCTTCGGCCGCAGGGCGCGTGAGTGTTGATTCCGCTGGGCGGTGAACTCGAAAGATAAGAGGAGCGGCACCGATCAACAAACGATCACCGTCGCGGATTCGTGCAGGAGCCGTTAGACGTTCGCCTTCCAAATACGTGCCGTTCTTACTCCCCAAGTCTTCGACCGTCGCCTCATCACCCGTAACGACGATCCGGGCATGCCGACGGGACACCGTTGCGGCATTCACTGTGATCGTGTCTCGTCCGTCGCGCCCGAGAACGTTTTCACCCTCGTTGAGCATGAGCTCACCCGTTCCACCGAGCAGAAAGCAAAGAGACGGACGAACCAACCCGAGAGTGACCGACGGGTGGCTGACAGCACCACAGAATGCATAGCCGAAGCGATGCACGGTTCGCACAAACCGTGGCTGACGAGCGCGGTCGGCAAGCACTTCTCGGATTTCGGCGATGACGCTCGTCAGCGTGGCTTCAGCGATGAATGTGTTCGGCCAGATACGCTCGAGCAGTTCGTCCTTCGATAAGGCGCGGGGCCGCTGCTGCACCAGGTACACCAGCAGGTCGAATCCCTTTGGCGAGATGTGAACAGGACGTTCCCTTCGACACAACTCACGAGTGTGCACATCCAGGCGGAACTCGCCGAATTGATGAACCGCGTCGGCACTGTCGCTCACGATGACAAACGGCCACGAATTTCCCACCAAACGGCAAGGACTTCAAGACCTTTCGTGCGGCAGGCTGTCAGCCGTGCATTGCCCGTACGCGTTTGCCGAAAGGACTATAATCCGTGCCCACTCTCATGAGCCTTGCGCCCGGTCTTCGCCTCGGCCCGTACGAGATTATCGGTCTCGTCGGATCTGGTGGCACCGGCGAGGTGTACCGAGCGCGAGATCTGCGACTTGGGCGGATCGTCGCGCTGAAACTGTTCAACACCGACCACGAGCCTGCACCCGGCCACGACGCGCGACTGCGGGAGGAGGCGCGGGCCATCGGGTCTCTCGCCCATCCTCGCATTTGCGCCTTGCATGACATCTCAGAACACAGCGGGCGCACCTTTCTGGTCATGGAGTTCATCGAGGGGGAAACACTCGCTGAACGCCTCGTCCGAGGACGGTTGCCGGTTACCGAAGCCCTCGAATATGCGATTCAGATTTTGGAAGGGCTCGACCATGCACACCACCGGCAGGTCGTGCACGGCGATCTGAAGCCGAGCAACGTGATGATTACGTCGGGCGGCATCAAGCTGCTCGATTTCGGTCTCGCCAGGTTGCGCGCATCGGCGGCGGGCCTCGAGGAGGCCCCGCTCAGTTCGACAGCGACCGCCGCTGGGCGATTTGAGGGAACCGTCCCGTACATGGCTCCGGAACAGCTCGAGGCCGGCGTGGTGGACGAACGGAGCGACATCTTCGCATTCGGCGCGACGTTCTTCGAGATGCTGACCGGTCGACGCGCGTTCGACAGTGTGACGCCGGCGGGCACGGTGGCTGCCATTCTCGAGCGGCAGCCGGTGTGGCCACCAAGGGCGCAGGTTGAGTACCCCGAGGCCTTCGAACTCCTCGTCATGACGTGCCTCACGAAGAATGCGGATCGTCGCTGGCAGGTCGCGCGCGACCTCGAGCTTCAATTGCGAAACTTTCGGCGTCCCGTCGATCGGGAACCAGTCAATGCACGGCGTTTTGGCAAGGGTCGCACGGCGGTCCTGGCAGCGAGTGCCCTGGTGACCCTCGCGGTTGCGTGGTACGCGATGTCTGGAGCCGCTCTTCGGCCACGGATGCAATTCGTGATCGAACCGCCGCCGCAATCGGCGTTTGCGTCGGGTGCCATCTCGCCCGATGGCCGCCAGCTCGCGTTTTTCCGAGTGGACGCCCATGACGAGTCTGAGCTCTGGACGCGGCCGCTCGATTCGCTCGATGCGCGCCGAGTCGCTGGTTCGCGTGGGGCCGCCTGGCAATTCTGGTCGCCTGATGGAAAGGCCATTGGCTTCTTTGCGGGTCGACGTCTGAAAACGATTCCGGCATCCGGAGGGGCGCCGGTCGATTTGGCGTCAGCGCCTGCGGCGTTTGGCGCGAGCTGGGGTCTTGACGGCAGCATCATCTATGCTCCGGCCGCACAGGGAGGCCTCTATCGCGTCGCCAGTACGGGCGGGCCGTCAACCCAACTGACGGCTCCGATAGCCGCTTCTGGCGAGATCAGCCACCGATGGCCGCATTTTCTGCCGGATGGGCGACGTTACCTGTTCCTTTCCTGGCATCGCGAGCCGGCACGGCGAGCGTTGTATGTCGGATTTCTCAATGGTGAGGCGCCCAAGCGGCTTGGGTCGATCGAATCGGCGGCCGTCTTTGCGCCACCGCATTACGTGCTCTGGACAGCTGGTGGGACGCTGTTCGCCCGTCGCTTGGACCTCGAAAAGCTCGAATTCACGGGCAGCGCGCAGTCCCTTGCCAGCGGTGTGAATCACGGCACCAATTTCGGCTGGAACGCCGTGTCCGCGAGCCGGGATGGGGCCGTGGTCTACCAGTCGCTCTCACCCTCGGCGACTCAGCCGACGTGGTTCAATCGCGCCGGTGAGCGCATCGGCGCGGCAAGCGACGAAGGATCCTACGGCGACTTCAATTTGGCGTCTGACGAGAGACGTCTGGCGCTCACGAGCAAAACACCGGACGGGCAGTCCGGTGTGTGGCAACTCGATCTGCAGCGCGCGGTTCTCTCTTACTTCGCTGTCGACTCGCCGGCCGCCGCGCCGATCTGGTCGCCCGACGGAGAGACCATTATCTTTGCCAAGCACTTTCAGGGAGCGTTCCGCCTGTTTCGAAAGCCCTCTGCCGGCGGCAGTGAAGAACCGGTGCTCGCAACTGACCACTCACGGATGCCTCTCGGTGGCAAACAGATACCGTCAGACTGGAGTACCGATGGCCGACTCATCCTGTTCGAAGAGGACGGCGATATCTGCATGCTCTCCCTTGGCAAGGGAACAGAACCGCGCGTGCTCGTACGCGGCCCGGCCCATGAAACGCAGGGCCGCCTCTCGCCCGATCTGAAATGGGTGGCGTTCTCGTCGGATGCCTCGGGACGTCGGGAGGTCTACATCGCGTGGCTCTCGAATCCTGAACGACGCTGGCAGGTTTCCGCGCAAGGTGGTCGTGACCCGCTCTGGCGAATTGACGGCCGGGAGATGTTCTATGTGGCCGACGATGGAACGCTGATGGCCGTCGCACTCCGGTCGCGCGGTGAGACGTTCGAAGCGGCGGTGCCCGTCCCGCTTTTCAAGCTCCGCGTGGATCCGCTCAGCTCGAGGGCATTTGCGGCGACGCATGACGGGCAGAGATTTCTCGTGAACCATCTCGTGCAGCCGCCGGTACCTCGCACCACGATTATCTTCAACTGGGCCGATCAGTAATTCGTCGGCGCCCACGGAATTCCCAGCAAAACACAAGGACTTCGCCCGCAGCGGCGGACAGAATCCTTCAGACACTGCAGAAAGGTTCCTGAGCCGTATTTCGTTTGCTTCGCGCCTTAATCGGCGTGATGCGGTCGAGATTCGCGGCAGTCACCAGCGCACCACGCGCTGTGCTGAAGCGAGTCGGTCACGAGAGGTGGGTAGTTATGAGAGCGAATGCCGTCTCCCTGGTTCTTGTGTTCGGACTCGTCTCGTGTGGCGGCGAGGATCGGGTACTTCCGCCGGCCCCACCCCCGGTCACGGTCACACCTACAGCGCTTGCGATCACCTCGTCGACGGATCTCTTGAAGATCAATCAATCGGAGACGTTCACACTCACGGCCTCGATGTCTGACGGGAGCACTCGCACGGTCGGTGGCACCTGGAGGAGCGACAGTCCGGCAGTGGCGACCGTCGATTCGAACGGTCGCGTGACGGGCGCCGGATCGGGCGAGACCGCGATTTCGGCGGAGTCGAACGGTCTACGCTCGGCGCCGAGGGCTATTCGCGTGCTGCCGGACTATCAAGGTAATTGGACGGGGGACTGGCGCCTCACGGGCTGCACGACGGACGGTGACTGGGCCGGAACGGACATCTGCCGGGAGGTGCCGGTGGGCTCGCTGTTGCCGTTTGGACTGGCGCTCACGCAGAACCGCGATATGGCTACCGGCAACGCGACGCTCGACGATGTAGTGGGCCCGGTGCAGGGTCCGATTCGCCCTGGCGGTCAGCTGGGGGTGGCGGGTGCGTTCCCCATCACAGATGAAGGGATCACGCTTGATGTCACAGTCACCGACTGGGACACGACGACGACCGACAACCAGCGGATGACCGGACGCTTTGTTCTGGTATTTCGTGAGGCACGGCTGCAAGGATCCGTTCGCTTCGACGGCGAGCTGCGCACCGTCGCCAAATCGGCGGCCGGGCTGCTGTCGCCGGCCGGTGCGCAACACCGGCTGCGCCGCGCGCTCGCAGAGAGCGCACGTCGCAGGTAAGGCCCGTTAGCGATACAGCAAGAAGGGCCGGCGACTGTCTCGGAACTCCGCGGCGTCGCCGTCCCATTCGTCGAGCAGTGCAGGCAACCGCCCACCTTCGATCGCCAACCGCACCTTGTCGGATCCCGTCAGGCGATCGATGGTGCCGCTCCAGGCGAACTCGCGCGGATGTTGCCGGCGGATCTCGTCGATCAGCAGCAGCGCCGTACGTACCGGACGGTAGGCCTGCCGGTCGGTGATGGCAAAGCGGATCGCCGGGATCGTGAGTCCCTTGAACTTCGCCGCCGTCGCCTCGACCGGCATGGTGATCGCTTCGAAGCGAATCCCCGGGAGCTTCCGGGCATTCATCGTCTCCACCACGCGCGGCGCGTCGAGCCACGAAGCCCCAATCTGCTCGAAGGGACGATCGGTCCCACGGCCCTCGCTCAGGTTCGTCCCTTCGAAGTAGACGGTCCCCGGGTAGCTGCTCAACGCGGCGAGCGAACGCAGGTTCGGAGAAGGATTGACCCAGGGCAGGCGGGTGTCGTCCATCCACTGTGAGCGCGTCCAATTGGCGGCGCGGATCACGACAAGGTTGGCGCCGATGCCGTGCTTCTGATTGAACAGCGTCGCGAGCTCGCCGACGGTCATCCCGTGCCGCGCGGGGATCGGATACATCCCGACGAAGGACTTGAACTTCGGATCGAGCAGCGCGCCTTCCACGATCTCGCCTCCGATAGGGTTCGGACGATCGAGGACCACGAAAGGGATTCCCTTCTTCGCAGCCGCCTGCATCGCCAGCGCCATCGTCGACACGTACGTCCACGTGCGGCCGCCGACTTCCTGGAGGTCGTAGACGAGCACCTCGACGTCCTTCAGCATCTCGGGTGTCGGGCCGCGGTCCTCGGTTTTGTAGAGGGAGAAGATCGGCACACCGGTCTGCGCATCCGTCTCGTCGTTGACCGTGTCCCCTGCCGCCAGGGTGCCGCGAATGCCGTGTTCGGGCGCAAACAGCGCGACCAGCTTCAGATCTTTGTGCCGCGCGATGAGGTCGATGTCAGGGGTCCGCGCACGATCGGTCGCACTCTGATTGGTAATGAGGCCGACGCGCTTGCCGCGCAGCGCTTGCGGAACATCGGAGAGGAAGACCTCGATGCCGGGCAAGACCGTAACCCCTGGGGTTTGAGATCGATCAGGTGCGTAGGCGCAGGCGGCAACAAGAAGGACCCAGAGAAACGTTTTCGGCATCGCGCGTAGTGTTTCACATGCCGCGCGATCACCTGATGCCGAACACGCGCTGCGCCGCGTGCCGGAAGGCATCGCGGTGTCGGCTGGTCACGAACATCCAGGTGAGGGCACGCACGCCAATCGGCATCTCTCCGGGCTCACGTCCCGGCCTCGGCGCGAACCACTCACCCAGCGTGCGAAGCGGGTCGCGCCGCAGGTCGTCCACCTGCGCCACGCGATGGACGCAACCGACCGTGCAGAACGGCGCGCAGGACTTCTCGCGGTGATACTCACGGTGCACGTCGTCGCGCGTGTACTGCTCCAGGGGAATGCCAGGCTGGCCACGCTGTTGTGAGCACCAGTGGACGAGGCCGTCTTCACACACGTACAAATACCGAGCGCCGGCACGACAGTGCCAATCGTTCGGCCGTCCGCTCGCCAGGTTCCGTTGAAATCGGTTGTAGTTGGCGTAATCGAACGCTGAGTCGCCCAACCCGACGATCTTCTCCACGATCGCACGCTGCCGCTCGTCGACGCGCAGCAACTGGCCGCCATGGTCATGAATGATCCCGACGGTCGTCGAGAACCCAAGCGCCCTGGCGCGTTGGGCGATCAGGAGGGCGTCCTCAGGATTGCGGGTTCCGCCTCCGACAACCGTGTTGATGACGACCTCGAAATCGGCACACTCAGCGAGCCATCGGAGCTTCCTGTCGAGGACCTTCAGACTCTTCTTCGACACATCGTCGGGGATCACGTTGTCGATGCTGATCTGCAGGTGATCCAACCCTGCGCGATTCAGCTGTCGGATCCGATCGCGAGTCAGCAGGTAGCCGTTGGTGATCAGCGTCGCAATCATGCGACGGTTGCGGACGCGCCGGATGATGACGTCCAGATCGGGATGAAGAAGCGGCTCGCCGCCACTGAACGTGACGATGCCGGTTCCCAGGTTCGCCAATAGGTCGACCCGTCGCAAGACGTCGGATGTCGGCACCGGCCGGGAGTGGTCGTCGAACTCGTTGCAGTACGTGCACGCGAGATTGCAACGACGCGTGGCTATCAGATGTGCGGCGACGGGTCGAGTGGCGTGCCGGAGGGACTGCGCGAACATGCGTGCCTGGCGAAATCGCCTGCCGACCCCTCGCACGCGCCTGGAGATCATCGCTCTCCGAACATACGCCGCGTCTGCGATCATTGCAACGTGAGTCGCCCAAGCAACCTCCAGGGGCATTCAGCGGGTCTACCTGCTGTTGCTCCTTCTCCATACGCTCGCGGCTTCGTTCATCTGGGGCATCAACACGCTCTTTCTGCTCGATGCCGGCTTGAGCAACACGCAGGCGTTCGGCGCTAACGCCTTCTTTACCGTCGGCATGATGCTGTTCGAGGTGCCCACGGGGGTTGTCGCTGACACGCGAGGCCGGCGGATGTCGTATCTGCTCGGCACGTTCACGCTGGCCGTGTCCACCGCGCTCTATCTGTTGATGTGGTACGCCTCGGCGCCTTACTGGTCGTGGGCGCTCGTTTCAATCTTGCTTGGCCTCGGCTTCACGTTTTTTTCAGGGGCGGTGCAGGCATGGCTGGTGGATGCGCTGACATTCGCGGGCTACTTCAGAGACGGCGGAAAGCTCGAGACGGTGCTCGCCAGAGGTGAAATCGTTGAGGGCGTCGCGATGCTCGGCGGATCCATCGCCGGTGGGCTCATCGCACAAGCGACCAATCTGGGCGTGCCGTACGTACTCCGTACGCTCGTCCTGATCGTGACGTTCGGGCTGGCGTTCACGCTGATGCGCGACATCGGTTTCAAGCCAGCTCGAAACAAGCGCCTCGTCGAGGAGGTCAGGAGCATCTTGCGCGGATCGATCGCGCATGGGCTCGGCAATCGGCCGGTACGCTGGATCATGTTGGAGGCGCCGTTCACCGGCGGCGTCACGATCTACGCGTTCTATGCGATGCAGCCGTATCTCCTCGAGCTGTATGGCAACGAGCGCGCCTACGGTGTGGCGGGTCTCGCGGCCGCGATCGTCGCCGGTGCGCAAATTGTGGGCGGCCTGCTCGTGCCGCATCTCGGACGCGTCTTTCGACGCCGCACGTCGGTGCTGCTTGCCGGCTCGGGGCTGGGCGCCGGCGCGCTGGCGATGATCGGTCTGGTTCCCGGATTCTGGATCGCGATCGTGCTCCTCGTCCTGTGGGGTCTCGTGTTCGCCGCAGTCACGCCAGTCCGGCAGGCGTACCTCAACGGCCTCATTGAATCCCGAGAACGCGCGACCGTGCTGTCGTTCGATTCGTTGCTCTCGTCCTCAGGTGCGGTGGCCGCCCAGCCGGTCCTCGGCAAGGTGGCTGATGTCTGGGGCTATCCACTCTCCTACGTCTGCAGCGCCGGCATTCAGACGCTGGCCATTCCATTCCTCTACCTGGCTCGGCGCGAGAGAGCCAAGACGGACGCGCTCGCCGAGAGCTCACAACGCTCGTGAGTGGATGTCGACAGGCGCTGGAACGTCATTTGCGGATCCGTTTCTCTAGACAGAACAACAAAACCCACGACTGTCGTTGTAATCGTTTGATAACAAACTAGTTGTCGCTGATGGATTTTTGTCTGAAATCGGCACAGAACCACGGCATTTCGTCTCTGCGCCCGGCCGCACGGAGCCTGGGTGGGACGCGAGCCTCATGACTTTCATCGTCACCACCCTTCTGGGCGGTCTTGCGATTCTGGCGGCGGCCAATGCCAGCCTCCTGCGCCAGCGACGAGCGCTGCGCGAGAGCGAAGAACAGTTTCGTCTCAGGGCGGACCAGGCGCCCGTCCTGATATGGACCGCCCGGCCGGACACGACGCTCGACTATCTCAATGGCTTCTGCGAGCAGTTGGTGGGTCGGCCGCTCGACGTGTTGCGCGAGAAGGGCTGGCTGGACTTTGTCCATCCGGAGGATGTGGACAGGTGTCTTGGCACGTACATGCCGGCGTTCGAAGCGCGGAGGCCATTCCGCCTGGAGTATCGCCTGCGCCACGCCGACGGCGGTTACCGATGGCTGCTGGCGACCGGTGTTCCGAAGTACGAACGGGACGGCAGTTTCGCCGGCTATGTCGGATGCGACATCGATATCACCGAACGGAAGAACGCCGAAGATCGAATTCGCGAGAGCCAGGCGGCACTGGAGATGAGCCATCGAGAGATTCAGTATCTGGCCGGCCGGTTGATCGAGGCACAGGATGTCGAGCGGGCGCGGATCGCGCGGGACCTGCACGACGACGTCAGCCAGCAACTGGCTGGTGTCTCGATCGCCTTTAGTGGCCTCAGGCAGCGGTTGGGCGAGTATCACGTCAGTGAGGAGTTGCAGCAGGAGCTGGTGGGGCTTCAGCAGCAAACACTCACGCTCGCACGCAGCGTTCGCCACCTCTCTCACGATCTCCATCCGACCGTACTCCAGCACCTGGGGCTGGTGAAGGGACTGACGTCTTACTGTGGCGAGCTCGAGCGTGCACACGGTGTCGCGATGACGTGCACGGCGGAGGGAGATTTTGGCACCATCACGCCGGACGCCGCGCTGTGCGTCTACCGAATTGCGCAGGAAGCCCTGCGGAACATCATCGCCCACGCCGGCGCGAGCCGCGCGGATGTGAGGCTCCAACAGGTCGGCGAACAGGCGGAAATCACGATCGCCGATGATGGTCGAGGATTCAAGGCCACCGACCGCGTCGAGAGGGACAAGGGTCTCGGGCTCGTCAGCATCGCGGAGCGCGCCAAGATCATGGGAGGCAGCGTCAGCATCGTCTCGGGGCTCAATCAGGGAACCCGGGTGCAGGCGAGGATTCCGGTGAGCGGACGGGTCGCGTGACCCGCCAACCCACCGTCCTCCTGGCTGACGATCACACGATTGTGACCGACGGCCTGTCGCGTTTGCTGCGAGAGGCCGACTTCGAGGTGGTCGGCGCGGTTCACGATGGCCAGCATCTGATCGACGCCGCCATCCGACTGCGGCCCGACGTCATCATCACGGACCTCTCAATGCCTGGGCTGTCGGGTCTCGACGTGCTCGCTCGTCTGAAAACGGAGCGCCTCGACAGCAAAGTCATCGTGCTCACGATGCACCACGATGCGGGCCTGGCGACCGACGCCATTCGCGGCGGGGCTTCCGGCTTCCTCCTGAAGGAATCGGCTGGCGACGAACTTGTGTCCGCCGTTCGGCACGTGCTCGACGGAAAGGTCTACATCACGCCGGCCATGACGGCAGATGTCATTCAGCGCATGAACGGCCCTGCGAAGGCGAAAGAACCGCAGTTGACGCCCGACAGCGCGACATCCTGCGGCTGATCGTGAAGGGCCAGCGCATGAAGGAGATCGCGGCGAATCTTGGCCTGTCCACCCGCACGGTCGAAGGCCACAAATACGAAATGATGGAAACCCTTGGGGTCACCTCCACAGCCGAACTCGTGAGGTACGCGCTCGACCGCCGGCTCAACGTGGATTAGACAGCCGCGAGTCAGAACTTGAGCGTCCAGCCACTCTGAATCTGACTCGAGGTGGCGCGCTGGCCATTCTTGTTGACACGCGTGCCGGCCAGGTACTCGACGACGATGTCCACGAACGGAACCGGATTCCACACCAGGTTGATGGACGTCCGCTGGGTCCGATGGAACGCATCCTCCAGTTGAATGTCGAGATTGCTGACGTTCACCACGCCGTAGGCGTGAATACTCGCGACGCGGTTGGTCGGCACACGTTGTTGAGGCTCCTTCGTGCTTCGATCACTTCGTTTTCTCGATGTCCGGCAACTTCCAGGTGCCGTCAAACAACCCTGCTTTCGGACTGTAGAAGCGGACCATCGGGTAGAAGCCTTTGCCACTGACCGTCTGAATCCAGTTGTTCTCCTTGCCCGCGGGTGCAGTGGGCCCGAAATAGAGATCGACCGAACCGTCTGCGTTCACGGTGAGCTTGTCGTAGGACGAAAGCGCCGAGTCGTTCCTTGGGTTTGCAATCATCGAGCGGGTGGCACTGTCATACAGGGTCACGGACCAGAAGGCCGCCGCCGGCGCATCCCGCGGGACGTGCAACTGGTAGGACTTGCCACCGTCCAGACGGTTCCCATCCTTGTCCTTGAACGTCTGAATGTAGTTCGACCCAGGGCCGGCCTTCATAACACCGATGCCGGGCGACGTGTAGATCGCGCCGTAGGTGTAGTGCAGACGTTCGTCGAGTTGGCCGTGGGTGGCGGTGACTTGAGTTGGATTCACAAGCAGCACCCAATTCCAGTTCGTCCCCGGGAATGGCGGTGGCGCCGCTGAACCGGTGCTCCGCATCGAAGAGCATCGTGCGCCCCATCGCATCCCCGACCCGGCTTGCCTCCTCGAGCACGGCGCGCTGGCGCGCGTCTGGCTGGAACGGCTTGCCTTTCTCAATTCCGAGCGGTTTGAGCATCGCCATGAAGAACAGATCGCGCTCCTGGATCGGGTTGTTGTTGATAAACGCGGATAGGCGCACCCAGAACTCGATGCCGTCCGGCGGAAGCGTGTTGATCGCCGCGCCTGACATGGAGGTGAACCTGTTCGGCTTCGGATTGCCCGCTTCGTTCAACGGATAAATCCGGACCTTGCGCACGCGCTCCACGGCATTCGGCACGTCAGTGTCCAGGTTCGTCACGATGCCGCGCACCATGATGTTGTAGTTGTTCATCGTTCCCTGCCGGACTTCGTAGCCTTGCGACGGGACCTGACCGGTGTAACCAGGCGGTACGAGGAGGAACTTCCCACCCTTGTCTCCGTGAGGGCCAGGCAGACCGACATCGGTCGCTGAGCGCTGCCAGAAGTCATCGATCAGACCGACGATGGCGCCAGGCGGGATGTCCAAAACGACAGGTCCCGCCTGGCCAAGGTCGACGTTGGCAAACGCGTAGATGGTGGTGTCGTTCGCCGTCAGATAGATCGATTTGGTATCGACGAACTTGTCCGCGATGCTGATGTCCATGTAGTCATTGCCGTACACCTCTTTTGCGGCGAGGCGGATCGACTCGAAGGACACCGCCGGATATGCCCACAGATAGGCCTGGACCGCGCGCTGATAGTCCATTTCGTCGAACAGCTTTCTTGTGGTGTCGGCCGTCGGGTAGCCGCGCTCGAAGGTCAGCGCACCGAGACGTGCTTGTGCCGTGGCCGGCGAGCTCGACGCTGCCGCTCCCGGTGTGCCAGCTGGCGGCGGTGGCGGCGGCTGTCCGCACGCCGATAGCGCAAGCAACGCCAGAACTCCCGCAGATACAAGTCTCATCGGCATGTGCTTCTCCATGGTTAGTCGACTCGCACGATGTCGCCAGGCTTCCAGGTGCGGTTGTGCCAGGCCTCGAGCGGCCCGTAGAGACGCAGGCACACGTTCCAGGTCTTCCCGGGCATCGTCTGGATCCAGTTGCCTTCCTGCCCGGCGGGTGGCTTGGGACCGAAATAGATCGTCGCCGAACCGTCGGCGTTCTTTTTCAGAGCTGGAAAGGTGCTATCGAGACCGGCGCTGACCTGATCGGTCTCGAGCATGGAGCGCGTCTGGTTGTCGTAGACCGTGAATGACCAGAAGCGAGCGGCCGGGATCGGCCCCGGCAGCGTCACTTTGTAGTTCTTGCCACCATCGAGCCACTCGCCACGGGAATCACTCGAGGTGTACGCGTATGCCGACCCGACGCCCGGCGTTGCCGTCGCCATGGCCGGCGTGATGCCGGTCGCGTAGTAGTGGAACACGGTTCGTCCATCGAGGATGCGCTCACCGCCATCAGAGAATGTGTAGCCGCCGAGGAACCCGGTGTTCCACTGGCGGTCCGTGAAGAATCTCTGCCGCGGGTCGCGCGGAGCAAAAGTCACCGCCCGCGCAGTCGCGTTGCCGACTGCGACGGCGTCCGTCAGAATCGCCTTCATCCTCGCGTCAGGCGCGAAGGGCTTCCCTTTCTTGATCCCGATCGCGGCGAAGAGCCCGACTGTGTCCGGGTCGAAGATGTCGGCCGGCTCGTGCTGCACCACCTCATTCAGCTCCTCATAGAACGTGAAGTCGTTGGCGTGGACCGTGTTGAATTTGAGGCCCGAGATGTTCACGAACTTCTGTTCCGGCGGGTTGGCTGCGGCCGCGAGCGGATAGATGCGCGTGGCCGCCTTGACCTTGCTCACGGTGCCGGCGAGGTCGCCACCCTGCACAAACGCGCGGATGACGATGAGGTTGTTGTTGGACGGCGTCTTGACGATGTAATAGCCCTGCCTTGGCAGTGCTCCCGTGTAGTCCGAACGTACCAGCAAGAATTTTCCGCCCTTTCCCTGATCGGGTCCAAATTGGCCCATGTCGGCCAAGAAGCGGAAGTACGCGTCATCGATCAACCCCAGCACTCCTGGCGGCACCTCGATCACCATTGGCTCGCGTTCCACGTCAGCGCAAAACCATTCATAGACCACGGTCGCGTTCGGCGTCAGGAACACGGAGCGGGCATCCGCGAGACTTTCGGTTATGCCGATGCTGCCATTCGGCGGAAAACCGGCCTCGATGAAACCGTTCTTTAAGGCCTGGACGGACGTTGCCGGTATGCCGGCCATGAAGGCCTCGACGCCGCGCGCGAAGTCGAGGTTGTCGTAGACCTTCTTGACGGTGTCGGCGTCGGGCAGACCATCGAAGAACTTCAATGGCCCAATCCGGGTCTCCACGCTGTCAGGCGTCAAGATCGACGAAGGCACCTTCGCCGCGTATTTGGCCATGGACACAACCGGGGTTTTCGTCGGAGCCGCCGCCGCGGGCGGTGCCGCTGGTTGCGGCGCTTGTTCGCAGGCCGACGCGCCAACCCACAACGCGACAGCCATGAGCCTTGCCGTGCAGTTCATGCCTCTCCCCTTTTGTTACAAGTGACCTCGTCGAACTAGTCCGGTCCGTTCCCGCGCTGCAGCCCACCGAGTTCACGACTCACGTACTGAGTTCCGTCGAGCGCGGCGCGGACAGCTGCGATCAACTCATCGCCGGCAGAGTCCTTCAGGACGTATCCCAGCGCGCCTGTCTCCAGCCCCGCCTCGACGAACATCGATTCGGCGTGCACCGTCACGAACACGATCCGAGCGTTCGGATCGTGGCGGCGGATCAGCACGGCGGCCGCGATGCCGTCGATCCCGGACATCGCGATATCGGTGACGATGACGTCAGGTGAGAGCCGCTTTGCCGCATCGACCAAAGCATCACCATCCTCAACCGACGCAATGACGTCGAAGTCCGCTCGGAGTAGCTTGCTTAGCCGTTCCGCAGTTTCCGCGTGATCCTCGGCCAGCAGCACTCGTGGGCGGTACATGGTGTTCATCAACCGGAACCGCATTCTCGTTGCGGTGCTCAGGGAGGAGGGAGAGCAGAAGTACGGGAGGAAGACCCGAAAAACTACGCGGGGCGGAAACCACCGAGGAGTTTTTCGGGTGTCGCCCCTCGCGTAGTTCTTCTCTCCCACGCGCGACGACATCGCGGCAAGAATGCCCCGCGTCACGCTCGCAGTTCTCGCCGCGCGCGGTTAGGAGGAAGCAATGGTTCGGGGTGCGCAACGCCCACGATCACGCTCGGCACGGTCTGTGCCTCCACTCGTGGCACTGCCCGAGGCCCGACAAATTCACCTTGGAGAATCGCCCGAATTGAGCGACGGAGCCACGGTATGTCGTGCCCCCGTCCGGGGGGCCGTGTGTACGGAGGCGTTGAAGCAGTGGCACAAATGAGCAAGCGCCGTTCACCGTCTCGCAAGACCGTATCGGTCCCCCGCCGTAGCAGACGCGCCTGGGCGTGGGTCGCTCTTGTGCCGCTCGCCGGCTCGGTGGTCCTGGCCTTCACGGCGATGGCCAAGAAACCGCCGGCTGGGCCTGCCCCGAGCGGAGTCGAGGGGCTGCCCCGACGTCAGCGCGATTCCTGCCGACTGTCGAGAACCGCAATCCGTCCACGGACCCGGCACCAGACGGCATGGTGTGGATTCCGGGGGGTGAATTCTCGATGGGGGCGCAGGAACCCTCGGACAGCCACGACGCGGTCGGCATGCAAGCCACGACCGATTCGCGACCGGTGCATCGCGTCTTTGTCGACGGCTTCTGGATGGACAAGACCGAAGTCACGAACGAGCAGTTCGCCGCGTTCGTGAAGGCGACGGGCTACATCACCGTGGCCGAGCAGACACCGCGCGCCGAGGATTTTCCCGGGGCGCCGCCCGAGAGCCTGGTGCCCGGGATCAGTCGTGTTTACCCCGCCCGGCCAAGCCGTTCCCCTCAGCGATCCGTACCGATGGTGGTCGGACATCAGCGGCACGAGCTGGCGCCATCCGCTTGGCCCGAACAGTTCCATCGAGGGCAAGGAGCGCTTCCCCGTGGTGCACATCACCTACGCGGACGCGCTCGCGTATGCGCAATGGGCCGGGAAGCGTCTGCCGACCGAAGCCGAATGGGAGTTTGCCGCGCGCGGGGGCCTGAGCGGTCAGCTCTTTCCCTGGGGAAATGATTTCAAGAAGGACGGCCGCTGGATGGCCAATACCCATCAGGGCCACTTCCCCCATCACGATACCGCCGCCGACTCCCACACCGGCGTCGCGCCGGTCGCGCAGTTTCCGCCCAACGGCTATGGGCTCTACGACGTGGCGGGGAACGTCTGGGAATGGGTCAGCGACTGGTATCGCCCCGACTCCTACGCCCGTCTCGCGGCGACAAGCGCGCTCGCGCGCAACCCGCAAGGACCGGCCGACTCGTCCGACCCCGACGAACCCGGCGTGAAGAAACGCGTCCACCGGGGCGGCTCCTTCCTCTGCACCGATCAGTACTGCTCTCGCTACATGGTTGGCACCCGTGGCAAGGGCGATGTCGGTACCGGCACCAACCATCTCGGATTCCGCCTGGTGAAATGAGTTGAGGAGATCATGACGACACGATTCATTCGCATTGTTCTTGGCAGTGTCCTGACGCTGTCAGGCGTGGCCGGCTGCAGCGCGCCGGCGCCCGAGCAGTCGGCCACGCCCGCTCCGCGCGCCGCCGCGGAACTCGATCGAACGGTCCTGCCGATCGCGGAACCGACCCCGGCGCGATACACGGAACTCGATGCCCGCAATGCCAAGCCGCCGGCCAGGTTCGAGGTGAAGGCGCCCGCGCGGGCACCCAATGTCGTCATCGTGCTGATCGACGACGTCGGTTTCGGCGGGCCGAGCACGTTCGGCGGGCCTATTCGCACGCCGACGATGGACAAGCTCGCGCAGGGCGGCGTCCGCTTCAACAACTTCCACACAACGGCGCTCTGCTCGCCGACGCGAAATGCGCTCAAGACCGGGCGGAACCACCACACGGTGAACACGGGCTCGATCATGGAGACCGCGACGGCGTTCCCCGGCAATACCGGGCGAAATCCCAACAGCGTGGCCCCGCTGGCAGAGATGCTCCGGCTCAACGGCTATAGCACCGGCGCTTTCGGCAAGTGGCACGAAACCGCCGCCTGGGAGACCAGCGTGTCGGGCCCGTTCGACCGCTGGCCGACCCACCAAGGTTTCGACAAGTTTTACGGATTCATCGGTGGCGAAACCGACCAGTGGCATCCGCTCATCTACGACGGATCGATCAAGGTCGAGCCGCCGAAGATGGAGAACTACCACTTCACCGTGGACATGACCAACCAGGCCATCAACTGGGTCAAGGCGCAGCAGTCGATGACGCCCGACAAGCCGTTCTTCGTCTATTTCGCGACAGGCGCGACCCATGCCCCGCATCACGTGCCGAAAGAATGGGCCGACAAGTACAAGGGCCAGTTCGATAAGGGCTGGGACGCCGTGCGCAATGAAACGCTCGAGCGCCAGAAGAAGCTGGGCGTGATCCCGGCAAATACTCAGTTGGGCCAGAGGCCGAAGGACATCGTGGCCTGGGACTCGCTGCCGGCCGATCAACGGCGCCTGTTTGCGCGCCAGGCCGAAGTGTTCTCGGGGTTCCTGGAGCAGACCGACGCCGAGATCGGACGGTTCGTGAAGGCGATCGAGGACATCGGTGAGATGGACAACACGCTGTTCATCTACATCGCCGGCGACAACGGCACCAGCGCCGAGGGGGGCTTCGTCGGGATGTACAACGAGATGACCTACTTCAACGGCGTGGCCGAGAAAGTCGAGGACCTGATCCCGTTGATCGATAAATGGGGCGGCCCGGAGACCTTCCCGCACATGTCCGCCGGGTGGGCGGTGGCGTTCGACACGCCCTTCACATGGACCAAGCAGGTGGCGTCCGACTTCGGCGGCACGCGCAACGGGATGGTCGTCCACTGGCCGCAGGGCATCAAGGAGAAGGGCGGCCTCCGCAGCCAGTTCTCTCACGTCATCGACATCGCCCCGACGATCCTCGAGGCCGCCACTCTGCCGGAACCGAAATCCGTCAACGGCACGGTGCAGACGCCGATCGAGGGCACGAGCCTGGTCTATGCCCTCAACGATGCGAAGGCACCGGAGAGGCACAAGACGCAGTACTTCGAGATGTTCGGCAATCGCGGGATCTACAGCGATGGCTGGTTCGCTCGAACCATCCACCGCGCGCCGTGGCAGACGAGCGGTATCCAGCCGCTCGCGTCCGATGTCTGGGACCTCTACGACGTGAGGAACGATTTCAGCCTCACCAGGAACCTGGCCGGCGAGCAGGCCGCGAAGCTGAAAGAGATGCAGGCCCTGTTCATGGCGGAAGCCGAGAAGTACCACGTGTTGCCGATTGACGACCGGACCATCGAGCGCACCAACCCTGCCCTCGCGGGCCGCCCGGATGTGCTCGGCGACCGCAAGTCGCTCACGCTGTACGAAGGCATGCAGGGCATGTTGGAAAACACGTTCATGAACATCAAGAACCGGTCGAGCACGATCACCGCGGAGCTCGACATCCCGGCTCGCGCCAGCGGGGTCATCCTGTCGCAGGGCGGGCGCTTCGGCGGCTGGTCGCTGTTCATGAAGGACGGCAAGCCGGCCTACACCTACAACTTCCTCGGGTTGTCGCGCTACACCGTCACCGCGCCGCAAGCACTCCCGCCTGGTCCGGTCACGGTCACCCTCGACTTCGCCTACGACGGCGGCGGCGCCGGCAAGGGGGGCAAGGCGGTCCTCTCCGTGAACGGAAAGGTGGTCGCCGAGGCACGCGTCGAGAAGACGCAGCCCAACATCTTTTCAGCGGACGAAACCGCCGACGTCGGCATCGACAACCAGACGCCGGTCGCCGAGGGGATCGGCATCGGCGCGGAAACGCGATTCACCGGCAAGATCAACAAGGTCACGCTCGAAGTGAAGTAGGCAGCTCATGGCAGACGTCCGCCGGCTTGAAACCACCGCCAGATACGTGGCGATGGTCAGCGCACTCGTCGCCGCAATCGTCGGGATCGGTCAGTTCCGGCGCGGCGTGTCGCACAGCGTCCGGGAGCTCGAGTGGAAGCAAGCCGAGATGGCGAGGACGATGGTCGGAATCATGCTGAAGGACGAGGGCTGGGATGCGATGACGATGCTCGACTGGAAGGAGGGCCGCATCTACGAGATCGCGCCAGGCACGAGCGTGCGCATTCTGCCAGGCGACGTGGGCCCTGCACTCGAAGCGGCCCTGCGGACGGAGGGGCCCAAGCGCACGGAGACACAGCGATTCGTCGGAGACCGATACGACCGCTTCCTGTTCCTGGTGAGTCAGCTGCAAGCGGCGGTACGCTCCGGCCTGGTGCGAAAAGAGGACATCGAGTTTCCGCTCAGTTGGTACGTCGAGAAGCGCCTATGCGGACACCGGAAGCTGCTGCTCGCGTACATCGCCATCAACTCCACGCCCTTGGCGGCGCAGTACTTCGAATCTCTTGATGCCTGGCAACGATGCGGTCCGAGCGGACCATCGTGAGGAGGAGCCTTACCGTGAGTCTCATGAAGATGTGGGTCGTGGCCGCTGGATTGACGCTGATACTGGCCACACCAGTTCACGCCCAACTGAATGGAAGCCACAGCCTCGGCGACTTCGGCGTGCAGTCGGGCTCGCAGCCGCTGCCAGGGTTCTACGCCGCCCTTTTCTATCTACGCTACGACTCCGACACCATCAAGGATGCTGACGGCAATATCATCCGCCCGTTTCCGGGTTCCCCGGGGAGCCTCGCGATCGGCGCCGTCGCCCCGATCGCGTGGTACGTCAGCAAGGCCAAGCTTTTCGGAGCGAACTACGGTGCGATGGTGGTGCTGCCGGTGGCAAACGCGTCACTCGAAGCGCCGGGCTTCGCGTTCGGCCAGAAAGTAGACTCGAGTATCGCCGACATGCTGGTGCGGCCGCTCGACCTGGGCTGGCATACCAAACACGCAGACGTGGTCGCCGGATTTCAGTTCTACGCGCCGACTGGCCGCTACGAGCGAGGCGGCAACGAGAACATCGGGAAGGGCATGTGGGCCTACGAACCGTTCGTCGGCACGACGGTGTACTTCGACGAGAAACGAACCTTGAGTTTCGCCACCACCGCCTACTGGGAGTTCCACGGCACCAAGGAAGACACGGAGGCCAAGGTCGGCCAGCTCCTCACGCTGCAGGGCGGGCTCGGCAAGTCCTTCCTCGGAGGGGGGCTGATCACAGGGGCGGCGTACTATGCGCAGTGGAAACTCACCGAGGATCGGCTCGCCGAGTTCGAGCTGGCCGGTGAGCCCATCGACCTGAGCGTTCCTGGCAAGCACAAGGTCTATGGGTTCGGGCCGGACGTGACGCTCCCGATCGCGAGCAAGTCGAAACTCTTCGCGCTAGTCAACATCCGTTACCTGTGGGAAACAGGCGCCGCGCTGAAAACGGAGGGCCAGACGCTGGCCATCACGGCGACGTTCCCGGTGCCGAGCGTGAAACTGCAATGAGCCAACCGTTCTCGACCGACCCGGCAGACTTCTCGTTGGTCCTGGGCGGCCCGCTTTACCAGCTTTGGCGCCGATTCGGCCTGGCCGGAGACGCGCTGCAGCTGCTCCGCCGCCGTCTCGTCTCGGTGATGTTACTGGCCTGGGCGCCGCTGCTGTTGTTGTCGATTGTGGAGGGACACGCGTGGGACGGCGCCGGTATGCCCTTCCTGAAGGACGTGGAGATCCATGCCCGCTTTCTGCTGGCGATGCCGCTGCTCGTGCTCGCGGAGCTGGTCGTGCACTTTCGGATGCGGCCGGTCGTGCGGCAATTCCTCGACCGCAAGCTGATCTCAGACGCGAGACGGGCCGACTTCGAGACGGCGATCGCGTCCGCCATGAGGCTCCGCAACTCGGTCACTGGCGGAACTGGCGCTCATCGCGTTCGTCTACATCGTCGGGGTTGGCCTGATCTGGCGCACCCAGCTCGCCCTCGACGTCGCGAGCTGGCAAGGCGCGGCGGTCAACGGACGCTGGCAGCCGACGCTGGCCGGGTGGTGGCTCGGACTGGTGAGCCTCCCGCTCTTCCAGTTCCTGCTCATCCGCTGGTACTTCCGCCTGTTTCTCTGGGCGCGCTTTCTCTGGCATGTCTCGCGGCTCGAGCTGCAGCTCGTTCCGACCCACCCCGATCGCTGCGGGGGACTCGGCTTCCTGTCCTCCATCGTTTATGCGTTCACGCCGGTGCTGCTGGCACAGGGCGTCGTCCTCGCCGGCATGATTGCCGGCCGCATCTTCTACGCCGGCGCGCAGCTGCCGCAGTTCAAGGTCGATTTGATCGGGCTCGCGGCCGTCATGGTGTTGGCCGTACTCGCGCCGCTCCTGGTGTTCGGCCCGCACCTCGAACGCGCCAAGCGCGCCGGGCTGCGCGAGTACGGCACGTTGGCGCAGCGCTACGTGCGCGAGTACGACCACAAGTGGCTGCGTGGCACTCCACCCGACGAGCCGTTCGTGGGCAGTGCCGACATTCAGTCGCTGGCGGACCTTGGGAACTCCTTCGACGTGGTGAAGGAGATGCGGTACGTGCCTTTCACGATCACGACGGTGTTTCCACCTGGCCGTCATCACGCTCCTACCCGTGCTGCCTCTGATGTTGACGATGATCCCGCTGGAGGAGTTGCTCGATCGCATCCTCAAAATCATCTTCTGACCGTGGCTGCCAGAGCGTCATGAGAACAGTCCACCACCCGCCATACGTGAGTGCCGGCGCGCTCGCCGTCGCAGGCTACCTGACCGCCGCGTTCGCGCTCCTGGTGCCGGTCTCGGCATCGGCACAGGAGCTCGAGCCAGGCGCCTATTGGCCCATCCCCAAGGCGCTGAACATCGTCAGTGTCATCAACAGCTTCAACTTCGGCGACGTGGCGTTCGAGGCGTCGGCCCCCATCGACGAGGCGAGCGCGAATATCAACACGACCGCGTTCGTGTTCACGCGCGCCTTCAGCGTGGCGGGACGGTCGGCCAACGCGGGAGTGGTGGTGCCCGTCGTCGGCGGTCACGTGGAAGGCGTCTATCTCGGTGAATTCGCGGAGGTCGATCGCTTTGGGCTGGGTGACCCGCGATTGCGTTTCGCCATGAATCTCTACGGTGCGCCCTCGATGACGCCGAAGGAGTTTGGGTCGTACCAATTGAAGACCATCGTCGGCGTCAGCCTCACCGTGGCGCCGCCGCTTGGCGAGTACGATCCGACCAGGCTGATCAACCTCGGCACCAATCGCTGGTCGTTCAAGCCGGAGATCGGGTTCGCCCGTGGCCGCGGCAAGTGGGTCTTCGAGGCGATGGCCGGGGCCTGGCTCTTCACCGACAATACCGAATTCGTCGGACGCACCCGCGAGCAGAACCCGATTGTCGCGACCCAGTTCCACGTCACGTATAGGTTCAAGCGCACGATGTGGCTGGCCGGCAACGTCAACTTCTACACGGGCGGCCGGACCACCATCGGCGGCAAACAAAACCTGGACCTTCAGCGCAACTCGCGCGTCGGCGCGACGTTTTCGCAGGCGTTCAGGGGCGGCCATGCGATTCGTGCGTCCGTCAGTCGCGGCGCCTACACGACGATCGGCGCGGCGTTCACGTCGATCGCCGTCGGTTACAACTACGCGTGGGTCCGCTGAGGAGCGACGTGCCGCAGGTGGCCCCTTCGCGTTGCCTTTAACGCTTGCCGGTCGTCGGCACCGGTCCCGGCGCAAACTTGTCGGGGAACTGCTTGACGATCCCGTCGGCGAGCGCATCCGACATGTGCAGGATGTGGTCGTACACGGCGTCATACGCGCGGACATCCTGGTCCCAATTCTTGGTCAAGCGCGCGACGACTTCCTCGGTCGTCGTCGAAAGGTGCCGGTTCATCATCTCGACGAGTGTGGCGCGCGGCCAATGGGGATTCGCCTTGCCGAGGAAGTCGGCAATCTGCGTCCCGTTCTGCTGCCACTTCGTATCCGCCTGCTGCTGCGCGCTCTTGTCGCCGGCCTTGGCCGCCTTGATCAAGTCAACGGCAATTGAGATGTGTTCCTTGAGGAGCGCGGTGAGCTTCTGCCCGGCGTCTGGGCCGTAGTACGTCGCCACCGCGCGTCCAATGTCTTCCTGGTTTTTCATCAGCCGGGCGGCAGCGGCCTGCGCATCCGGCTGATCCGCAACAGCCGCGACGATGTAGGCACGGGTCCACACCACATGGTCCGTCCACAGCTTGCGCATGTCTTGTTTGAGGGCCGCTGCTTTCTCACTGTGCGTCCCAGCAGCCTTCGGTGCCTGGACCGGATTTCCGCTGGCGGTGGCCGCGACCAGCCACACGCACGTCGCAACGAGCGAACCGAGTACCCGCAATCTCATGGGACTCCTCCTTGCCAGTTGTTGAGCCGGCGACGGACAAATAAGCAAACGTCGCCTTTTCTAACTAGCAACACCGTTGCCGGAATCACTCAAGGAAGAGCTCTTATCGTTCACTCGCTCGACAGTACCGGCCCCCCACCCATCAACGACAGCCGTGGCATGATGCGCGCGATGCTTCGAGGCGCACTCACGCTGCTCGGCTGCAGCATCGCACTGCTCGCGACCGTCGCCGCGCAGGACTGGCCGCAATTCCGAGGGCCTACCGGCCAGGGCACGTCCGAGCTGCGCGGGCTGCCGCTCGAGTGGAGCGAATCCACCAACGTCGCGTGGAAAGTGCCCGTGCCCGGCAGCGGCTGGTCGTCACCCGTCGTCGCGGGTGGCCGCGTGTGGGTGACGAGCTTCGTCGAGCGCGGTGGCTCCATGCGAGCCCTGGCGTTCGACGCTGGCACCGGCAAGGAACTGGTCAACGTCGAAGTGTTCAAGCGTCGCGGCGGCGAGCCGATCAACGAGAGAAATTCACGCGCAACGCCGACGCCGGTTGTAGACGGCGACCGCGTGTTCGTGCACTTCGGCGCGGAGGGAACGGCCGCGCTCAGCACCGACGGAAAGATCCTCTGGACGGCGCGGTTCCCCTACTCGTCTCAACACGGGAGCGGCAGCTCCCCCATCGTCGTCGGCGGCCTCCTCGTCGTGAGCGGGGACGGGCCAGACGCCGCGTTCCTCGTCGCCATCGACAAGGTCACTGGCAAGACGCGATGGAAGACGTCGAAGCGGCAGCCGTGGGACCAGGCGTATTCGACGCCGCTCGCGATCACCGTCGGCGAGAGCGAACAGATCGTCAGCGTCAGCGCGCATCACACCGCGGCGTACGATCCGCAGAACGGCAAAGAGATCTGGCGCGTCGGCTATCCGGGTGGGTTCTCGAACGTGCCGCGGCCCGTCTACGGCGGCGGCCTCCTCTTCATCACGACGGGCTTCCAGCAACCGTCGCTGCTGGCCATCCGTCCCGACGGCAAGGGAGACGTCACGCGGACGCACGTCGCCTGGCGATTCACGCGCGGCGTGCCACTCACGCCCTCGCCGCTGCTCGTCGGCAACGAGCTCTACCTGGTGAACGACGGCGGCATTGCGATCTGCCTCGACGCGCGCACCGGAAATCCCCTCTGGGCCCAGCGGCTGTCGGGGCCCCACTCGGCGTCCCCCGTGTTCGCCGACGGACGGATTTACTTCCTGAGTGAAGACGGCGTCACGAGTGTCGTTGCCCCAGGCCCGGAGTTTCGCCAGCTCGCCACCAACCGGCTCGACGGGCTGACCTACGCGTCGATGGCCGCCTCGGCCGGATCCTTTTTCATCCGCAGCGACAAGTTCCTCTATCGCATCGCGCAGCCGTAGGTGCGACGCGGTGCCATAATGGCGCGCTCAGATGAACTTGTGGTGGCTGGTCCTCCCTGCGCTTCTACTGCTGTTCGCGGCGCTGATCCGTTATGGCCAGCGGCAGCGTCTCGCTGAGATACGCGCAACGTGGGGCGCACCTGTCGAACGCACACGGCGGATGGACGCCATCTCCGCGTCGCACATTGAGAGAACAACGATCCTGGGCGGTCGTTCTCTCGATGAGCGGACCTGGGTCGACCTCGATCTGGACCTCGTCTTCTCCGCCATCGACCGCACCCAGAGCACGCTCGGTCAGCACGCCCTGTATCACCGCCTCCGGACGGCGCCGGTCGGATCCGATCTCGGAGCGTTCGAGGCGCTCGTCCAGCGATTCAGCGACGACGCTAGCGCGCGGGAGCGCGCGCAGCTCGCCCTCGCACGACTGCAGGACCCGCAGGGGTACGATCTCTGGTGGCTCGCCCGTGCGGACGCCGTGGAGCGACACTCGCGGTACGTCGTTTTTCCCATAATCACCGCGACCGCCATCGTATTGGTGGCTCTGGCGCCGTGGTGGTCTGGCGCCTTCGCGGCCCTGGTGGGCCTTCTGGCACTCAACGTCGGAGTCCGCTACGCCACGGATTTTCGGGTTGGCGCCATCGCTCGCCGTTTCCGGCAATGCGCCCCGTTGATTGCAACGGCCGGGTCATTGCGGTTCCTCACCGGCGATGACATCGATCCGATAGTGAAGCCGCTTCAGGCGGATGTTCCGGCACTCGCCAGGCTGAAGCTGATTTCACGCTGGGTAACCGGCGATCCATTCATGCTGTCGGTCAGTCCTGATCGGCTGATCGGGCTGGTCAGCGATGTGGTCGCCACGCTGTACGAATACCTGAACCTGCTATTTCTGCTGGACGCCACGGGTGTGTATTTCGGCAGCCGCGATCTCTCGCGGCACGGGCCCGCGCTCGTTCGCGTGACGGCGGCGGTCGGCGATGTCGACGCGGCGATCAGCGTCGCCTCGTTGCGTGAAGGGCGGTCGGACTGGACTCGACCAGATTTCAGGTCGCCCGGAGCGATTAGTGAATGGAAGGATTTGCGTCACCCACTGGTCGATGAGCCGGTGCCGAATTCAATAGACCTGCAGGTCCGGACGAGGCGTGCTCGTTACCGGGTCCAACATGTCGGGGAAGTCAACATTCCTGCAAAACGGTTGGCGTCAACGCGATCCTGGCCCAGACGATCAACACCTGCCTGGCGCGCGAGTATCGCGCTCCCCTGCTCCATGTGCGCAGCTGCATCGGGCGAGCGGACGACCTCGTCGCAGGCAAGAGCTACTACATCGCCGAAGTCGAAGCCCTGCTGGAGCTTGTGCGGGCGAGCGAAGACGGGACGGCGCATTTGTTCCTGCTCGACGAACTGTTTCGCGGCACCAACGCGGTGGAACGCATCGCCGCAGGGCATGCGGTGTTGCAACAACTTCTACGGCCGCACGGAGCACCGGCGCGTCACGTGGTCATCGCCGCGACGCACGATCGCGAACTGATCGATCTGGCGACCGATGCTTTCGAGCCCCATCACTTCGGCGACTCCATCGGTCCCGACGGGCTGACATTCGATCATCTGCTCCGCCGGGGGCCTGCCACGACCAGAAACGCCATCGCGCTGCTCAGACTGCACGGGGCACCAGAGACCCTCCTGAAACGGGCGGTGACGACCGCGGAAATGCTCGATCGGGAGCGTGGCAACGCGCTCATCGGGTGAGCCGATTTCGCCCTGCCCTGCGCCTTACGAGATAGGCGGAGGGCTGACAATGACTGGAATCGTGCTCGGGGTGGCCATGATGATTTCTTCCACCGGGGTATCGCCGGCACCGGAGACGTCGCGCGCCACCGTCGCCCCCGCCGTCTTCACCTTCGATCTTCCCGCCCCCAACCGTTTCTTAACCGAGCCCTCCTGGGGGCGCGGATCGTTGGCGCGCGCGCAGGTGAAGACGGCCAAGCGCCTTTCGACGACCGACCGAATCATCGCCGTCGCGGCCGGCGTCGCCGTCGGATGGATAGTCGGCGGCGCCATCGGCTACAAGCTGACGCAGTCGTCGACCTGGGATGACGGCACCAGCGGCCTGAAAGGCGTCGTCATTGGCGCGCCGATCGGCGCAACGGCCGGCGCGATCCTCGGCTGGCGGCTGACGCGCGAGTAACCCGCCGCGGCTGAGCATTCTCAGCCTGTGCTGCAAACGGTGGCCTCTCGAACACCGTCTAAGCTCCCAATGCTCTTTCGCGCGTTGGGATTGGCCATCCTTGCAGTGCTGTTCCCACTTCCCATCGTTGCTCAGTCGGCTCAGGTGGCTCAGCTCCAGGCGACGCCTATCGCCACGCCACCCGCGATCGACGGCGTGCTGGACGACGAGGCGTGGAAGGGCGATGCGCTGCCGGCGGGCGAGTGGCTCTCGTACAACCCGCTGCACGGATCGTCGGTGCCTCAGAAGACCCGCGCGTGGATCGCCTACGACGCGAAGTACCCTCTACTTCGCGTTCCAGTGCGACGATCCGAATCCCGCGCAGATCAAGACGTCGATCACGCGCCGCGACAACATCTGGTCCGACGACTGGGTAGGGCTGAGCCTCGACGCGCTCGGGACCGGTCAGACGTCGTATCACCTCCTGGTCAATCCGAGCGGCATCCAGCTCGACATGATCAACACCGCCGGCGGTGAAGACACCAACCCCGACTACATCTGGGACAGCGCCGGCCGCGTCAACGACCGCGGCTACGCCGTCGAGATCCGGCTGCCACTCACGAGCATCCGCTTCAAAGGCGGCGACAACGTTCGCATGGGCATCCTGTTCTGGCGCCGCGTGAGCCGTCTCGGCGTGTCGGTGGCGTGGCCGGCGCTCGAGCCGGGCAAGTGGGTGTTCGAGAAGCACGCGTCGCTGACCTTCGAACGGATCGCGTCGGTGCTAACGCGCGAAGTCATCCCGAGCGCGACCTTCGCGTCCAACCAATTGCGCGACGCGCCGTCGCGGTGGGGCGATCGCGACGACGACGGGGATCTCGGCATCAGCGCCAAGGTCGGCCTCACGCCGACGATCACGCTCGACGCGACGGTGAACCCGGACTTCAGCCAGGTCGAGAGCGACGCCTTCCAGGTCGAAGTCAACCAGCGCTTCCCGGTGTTCTTCTCCGAGAAGCGGCCCTTCTTCATGGAAGGCGCGGGGCTCTTCTCGCTGGCGGCCAGCGCCAGTGACAGCAGCATGACCTCCGCCGTCCACACCCGGCGCATCGTGGACCCGAAGGCGGGCATCAAGCTGACCGGCAGCGTCGGCCAGCTCCAGTTCGGCACGCTGACGGCGGTGGACGATGTGCACGCGGGCGTTATTGAAGACGGGGACGGCACGGACCTGCCGGACCGCATCTTCAACATCGGCCGCGTGCAATACAGCCCCAGTCCGAGCAACTACGTCGGCGGCATCGTCACCGACATGGAGTCGGGCGAGGATTTCAACCGCGTCGCCGGCGGCGACCTGTCGTGGCGTATCAGCGCAAACCAGCGCGTGGGGGGGATGGCGCTCGTCTCCAGCTCGCATGCGGTGACGGGCGATCGCACCGGCTTTGCCGGGGCGGCGACGTGGTCGTACAGCACCCGGCGCCGCGGGGCGCAGCTGTTCGTCGAGCACTACGACAAAGACTTCCGGATGGACACGGCGTTCTACAACCGCGTCAACATCACCAGCGGGTGGGGCTACGGCGAGTCGAACTTCTACCCGACGGGGAAATACGGGTGGATTCGCCGCATCACGCCGTTCACCTTCGCGCAGTTCACCGAGGATCGCAACGCCGGCGGCGATGAGCGCACGCTCGTGCCGGGCATCCGCATGAGTTTCACGCGCCAGGGGTTTCTGCGCGTCGACATGATCCTCGGACATGAGCGCTGGCTGGGCGAGGCGTACCCGATCACCCGGGCGCGGATCCAGGGGGACGTCCAGATCACCCGTTGGATGCGCCTGTCGGGCGGCTTCGACTCAGGGGCCGCAACGTTCTACGACCAGGTGAATCCGTTCGAAGGGCGCGCCACGAACACAAGGTTCGACGTCACCTGGCAGCCGACGTCGCGGCTCAACCAGTCCATTGGCTTCCGCCGCGTGGACTTCAGTCGCGCCGACACGGGCGAGCCCGTTTACGACCTGAACCTGCTCAACACGCGCACCACGTTCCAGTTCACCAAGCAGTTCTTCCTGCGCGCCATCGTGCAGTACGACAGTCTGCAAGCGCGGGTGCTCACCGATCTCCTGGCCTCGTACGAGCTGCGCCCCGGTACCGTGGCCTTCGTGGGCTACGGATCGCTGTACGAAAAGCGCGACTTCGTGGACGAACAGTGGGTGCCGGGCGGCGGTGACTACCTCACGACCCGCCGCGGCTTCTTCCTGAAAGCGTCCTACCTTTATCGATTCTGAGGACAGCCACCGCGCTACAACTTGCAGCCGCCGGATGGCTCGCCGCGCTGTACTGACAGAAGACCAGAAGACCAGAAGGTAATGGCCTTCTGTTAAAGGGCCAGTGGCTGTCGTTGATTGATCTATTTCAGTTTCGCGGCTAGCTCGTGAAGCCTCGGCTCGAGGGCCATGTTGCTCAAGAGGTACGCACGCGTGCCGCCGGTGCGCTCCGCCCCGAGCGCCAGCGCGAACTCCCGCTCGCGGGCGCCAGCAGTGCGCAGCGACGGATCTCGAGAGGTAGACAGCACTAACGCGTGCAACGTCGCTCCAGTGCTGCTCAGCTCATCGACTACGGTCCGGTGATAGCGATCGCTGAACTCCGGTCCCTCGGCGGTGATCACGACGATTGACGGATGGGTCCCCTCGCGGTTCCGTAGCCCCTTCGAGGTCTCGACGATGGCATCAAGCACGTACGCGCCGGTGCCAGTGCGCGCGAACACGCGCTCGACGCCTCTCTGCAGCCGCACGGGATCGCTCGTGTAATCCGTCGAGGACGGTGGGGCGTTCACCGAACTCGATGATCGCGATCTCGTGGGTCGGCTGCATTTCGCGGACGAAGGCCCGCAGGGCCGACCGCAGGGCGTTGACGTGCGGCACCATCGCCTGGCTCGTATCGACCAGCAGGGCCAGCGCCTTCGGCGGGACATCGCGAGCGTGCTCCGCTGCGACTCCCGCCTGGCCCGCCACGGCCATCGCCGCAATCCCGGCACACACCACTGACACTGAGCGCCACATACAAACCTCCAGGAGAAGCCGATGCGGCTTCTTCATTCGCGCAGGCACCTGTATATATGGACGTCCCGCCGGGCAGACTGGTTTCCGCCGATCGCAGCAACTCCCTCCCTGAACTTGCGGGTATCCACGAAATCTGGGAACTCCAACCAAATGATCTTCTGGTCTTCTGTTGAAGGGCCAGTGGCTGTCGCCCGTATTGGCCGCCGCGCGGAGCGATATAATCGCGCCGCCATGTCGGTTCCCCCGGTTTCCCGACGCGAATTCATCATGGTGGGCGGGGTGCTGCTGGCCGGCACCAGCGTGCCTGCCTGGGCCGAGGTTTTTCCCCAGGGACAATCGGTTGACGAGCTCCGCGCCGAAGTCGCGGAAGCCGCGCTCGCGCAGGCGACGGCGAGCGGCGCCTCGTACGCGGACATTCGTGTCAGCCGCTATCGTCGCGAGTCGATCGCCACGCGCGAGCGGCAGATTCAGAACGTGTCCCGCTCGACGAGCTACGGCCTCGGCGTGCGCGTGCTGGTGAATGGGGCGTGGGGCTTCGCGGCCACGAATCGTGTCGAGCCGGCGGCCGCGCGTGCCGCAGCCGAACACGCCGTAGCGATCGCGCGCGCGAACGCCCGCCTGGCCACACGCAAGGTGGTACTGGCCGAGGCCGAGAAGGTGGTCGCGAACTGGACGAGCGCGTTCACGCGGGATCCCTTCGACGTGCCGCTCGAGGACAAGACGGCATTCCTCATGAAGCTGAACGAGGCGGCACTGGCCGTCAAGGGTGTCAGCTTCGTCAACTCGCAGATCCTGTTCGTCGACGAGCAGAAGTACTTCGCCTCCACCGAGGGCTCGCGCATCACGCAGCGTCTCGTGCGCACGTATCCGCAATTCAGCACGACGGCCGCGGATCGGGCCACCAATGACTTCCAGACCCGTCCGGTCGTCGACCGCGCGCAGCTGGTGGGCTACGAGTACGTTGAGGACTATCCGTGGATCGCAGACGCGGAGAAAGCGGGCCACGAGGTCGTCGAGAAACTCAAGGCCAAACCCGTCTCCGCCGGCCGCTACGACATCGTCGTCGATCCGTCCCAGCTGTTCTTGTGCATTCACGAGTCGGTCGGTCACTCGACGGAACTGGACCGGGCCCTCGGGTGGGAAGCGAACATGGCGGGCACGAGCTTCATCAAACCGTCGGATGCCGGCACCCTTCGCTTCGGCTCGAAGATCGTGAATCTGGTCGGCGATCGCACCCAACCAGGAGGGCTCGCGACCACGGGGTTCGACGACGAAGGCGTCAAGGCGGATCGCTGGCACCTCGTGCGGGACGGAATGTTCGTGGACTGGCAGACGACCCGCGAGCTGGCGCCCCTGGTCGGTCAGAAGCGGTCACATGGATGTCTGCATGCGGACGACTGGTCGAGCGTTCCATTTCCGCGAATGCCGAACGTCTCACTGGAGCCGGCCGCGTCGGATGTCTCGCTCGATGACCTGTTCAGCGACATCAAGCGCGGACTCTTCATCGTCGGTCGCGGCGTGTCGTCGATCGATCAGCAGCGCTACAACTTCCAGTTCGGCGGCGGCGTTATTCGCGAGATCACGAACGGCAAGCTGGGCGCCATCGTGAAGGATGCGGCGTATCAGTCGCGCACGCCGGAGTTCTGGGCCTCGTGCGACGGCATCGGCGGACGGTCAACCTACCGGCTGTGGGGGACGTCGGCGGATGGCAAGGGTGAACCGGGACAGACCAACGCGGTCAGTCATGGATGTCCGCCTGCGCGCTTCCGCCAGGTCACGGTTCTCAACACGGCGGCACTCTGATGCTCACTCGCGACGAAGCCCTCCGGATCTGCGAAACCCTGCTCGCCCATGCGAAGGCGGCCGGCGCCGAGGACGCCTCGATCACGCTGAACAGCTCGATCCAGTCGCACGCGCGGTTCGCCGACAACCGCATCACGACGAGCGGGCGGGCGGACGATCTCCAGATCAGCGTCACCGTCTGGATCGGGCGCCGCCGCGGGTCCGTTACGGGAAACGACCCCGGCGCAGAGGCATTGAAGCGAATGGCCGGCGATGCGGCGCAGATTGCGCGCGTCTCACCGGTTCATCGTGAGTACGTGCCGACACTCGGTCCGCTCCAATACGAGGATGCGCGCAGCTTTGCCGAGTCGACGGCAACGATCGATGTCACTGCGCGCGCGGCGGCGCTCGAGGTCGTGCTGGAGTCGTGCCGGCGCGCCAAGGTCACGGGCGCCGGCTTTCACATGGCGACCGCGTCTGCATCGGCGGCCGCCACCGCGAATGGCAATCGCCGGTATTTCCGCTCGAGCGAGGGGAACTTCAGCCTGACCGCGCGCAGCGCCGACGGCACGGGATCCGGGTACTACGCCGGCGATCATTTCGATCTGGCTCGCCTCGACGTCCGGCACATTGCCGAACAGGCGGTGAACAAGGCCGTTCGATCGCAGCAGGCGAAGGCGATCGAGCCTGGCACCTATGGGGTCATTCTCGAGCCACAGGCTGTTTCCGACCTCCTGGGATTCCTGGCGAACACTCTCGATGCCCGCAGTGCCGAGGAAGGACGCAGTGCGTTCGCGGCGAAGGACGGGAAAACACGCGTCGGTGAAAAGATCTTCAGCGATCGCATCAATCTGTACAGCGATCCACAACACGCGGAGCTGCCGGCGGTCCCTGTCACTGCGAGAAGGTCTGCCAGCCGTCCGCCTGCCACTGATCACCAATGGCGCGCTCGAGCATCTCGAGTACTCGCGCTTCTGGGCGCAGGAGCGAAAGCGCGAGGCGACGGCGGGTCCGGTCAACTACATCCTCGAGAGCACGCAGCCGGCGGTCCCCGTCGAGCAGATGATCAAGGAGATGAAGCGTGGGCTGCTGATCTCGCGCTTCTGGTACGTGCGCATGGTCGATCCGCGGACGATCCTGCTCACGGGACTGACGCGCGACGGATTGTGGCTGGTCGAGAACGGCGAGATCCGCCATCCGGTCCGGAACCTCCGTTTCAACCAGAGCGTGCTCGCCATGCTGGCGCCGTGGAACGTGGAAGCGGTCGGCGCGCCCGTGCGCCGGTCCCCGTTCATGGTCCCGCCGCTCAAGCTCGCCTCGTTCACGTTCACGTCGATGTCCGACGCGATCTGAGGCGCCGCGCGACACCCATGCAGGACCTCGTCACGGTCCAGAACATAACCAAGCGTTTCGGGGACCGCGCCGCGGTCGATAACCTCTCATTTACCGTCCGTCGTGGCGAAGTGTTCGCGCTCCTCGGGCCCAACGGAGCGGGCAAGACGACCGCCGTCCGCATGCTGGCGGGAATCATCCGGCCGGACGACGGGCGGATCGCCATCACGATCGATGGACGCACGACCGACGCGCTGCCGCCGGCCGAAGGTGCGTATCTTCCAGAAGAGCGCGGCCTGTATCGCGATGTCCCTGTCCTGCGCACGCTTGTGTATTTTGGCCGGCTGCGGGGCCTCGAGCGCGGCGAGGCGGAACGGCGCGCGACGATGTGGCTGGAGCGGATGGGGCTGGGCCCGCGCGCCGAGGACCGCGTGGACGCGCTCTCGAAAGGGAACCAGCAGCGCGTCCAGCTCATCGCCTCGATCATTCATCGGCCGATGATCGCGATTCTCGACGAGCCCTTTACCGGGCTCGATCCCGTAAGCCAGGAATTCTTTCTCGAGCTGATCACGGAGCTTCGCGCCGACGGGATGACGATCCTGCTCTCAGGGCATCAGATGGACCTCATCGAGCGGGCGGCCGATCGGATCCTGCTGATGAACCATGGACGCGAGATCCTCTCGGGGTCGGTTGGTGACTTGAACGCGCGCTTTGCAAGCGGCACGGGCGATGTGAGGCTGCACGATGTCTTCGTTCGCACGGTGCGCGAAGACGACTCGCGCGTGCCGGTGAGGCCTCTGTGAAGCCCTGGCGGCACGCGCTGCTGGTCGCGAGCTGGGAGTTCGGGCGCTACTTCAAGTGGCGCGACCAGATCCTCGGTTTCGTTTTCTTTCTCTTCATCAGCGGTATTGCCTTTGGAGCCGGCCGGTTCGTCGCGGCGCAGGACCGGACGCAGACCGTCGCTTTGGATGGCATCGATGTGGAGGGAATGAACGCGCTGACCGGTGGCCGCCGGCTTCGCTTCGTGACGGCGCCGTCCGAGCCGGACCGCGCGCAGCAGTTGAAGGATGGAACGCTGCGCGGCATTGTGACGCGACATCGCGACGGCACGTTCTCGCTGCTCGTCGAGAAAGATCCCCGCTACCGCAACGAACTCGAGGCGCTCCTGACGGATCTCGTCCGCCGTGAGCGTCTGGCGGCGCGAGGACTCACGCCGTCGGACCTGGCAGAAATCCTCGCTCCTGCACCACTCGACGTCCAATTCACCGACCCACACCGCGCGCGGGCAACCCGCGCCGAGAAGATCATCGCCGCCGCGGTGCTCGGCCTGGTCGTTCTGACGATCGTCACCGCCATGGCTTACATCCTCACCGGCATCACGGCCGAGAAACAGCTGCGCGTGACAGAATCACTCGTGTCGTTCGTGACGCCGCAAGCGTGGATCGACGGCAAAATGCTCGGGATCGCCGCGTATTCGCTGGTCAATGCTGCGCACATGCTGATCGGCTCCTTGGTTGTGGCAGTCGCGGCGGGCTCCGCGTGGAACTTCGCGGTGCCAGACGTGGTGTTCAGGCCCGGCGTACTCGTCCTGCTCATCGTGTTCTCCGGCCTCTCGTTGCTGCTCTGGAACGCCTTCTTCGCCGCGTTCGCCGCCACGATCGACGACCCGAACACGTCCTCGCGCGCGGCCTTCATGTTCGTGCCGATTGTGGTCATCGGACTGGCGTGCTTCACGGTGCTGCAGGATCCTGATGCGCCGTTGTCACGGTTCATCGCCGTGTTTCCGCTGACCAGCGGGGCGGCGCTCCCCATCCGCGCGATCCTGTCGAGTGTCAGTCCACTGGAGATCGTCACATCCTTTGTGCTGCTCGTCGGGACAACCTGGTCAATCCGGCGCGCCGCCGGACGCATTTTTGAGATCGGGATGCTGATGTACGGTAAGGAACCGACATGGCGCGAGATGGTACGCTGGGCGCGCGCCGGCAGCCGCGTGGCGCGGCCGTCATGACGCGCCGAGGAGTGTCCATGCGCCCCACGATCCGATTCGCAACTCTCTTACTTCCCTTGCTGCTCCTCACCGCGCACGCTCAGCGCGCCGGCGATCCAATCGAACGAATCCGGGAAGCAGAGATCAAGGCGGACCTGTTCGCGCTCGCCGGAGATGACACGCGCGGCCGCGAGGGGGGAACGCTCGACGAGCTGACGGCATCGGCATGGATCGCGGAGCGCGCGCGTGCCGCCGGGCTGCAGCCCGCTGGTGATAACGGCACGTACTTCCAGTTCTTTCCACTCGAACGATTCCGCATGTCCGCCAGCAGCTCGGTGACGCTGGCGGGCAAGGCGCTTCGCATGGGTCGCGATGTCGTGCCGGACGCCGTGGTGCTCGCGCAGGTTGACGCGCCCACGGTGACGCTGAGTCAAGAAGCGCTCGCCGGCGCGGAGTTGAAAGACCGCGTGCTGATGGTCCGCTACGTTCCAACTCCTCCAGCCGCTGGTGCCCCGCCGGCGCGGGCGGCGGGGCCAGGAGCGGCGAACCCACTCAGGACCTGGGCGAGAGGCATCCAGAAACTCGTGGCCGGCCAATCCCCCGCCGCGATCGTTATTCTCGTTCCCGACGAAGCGAAGGACCACTGGGAGCGGGTGGCGTTTCCGTTCTCGCGCGGCACCTACGCGCTCGACCCCGACGGCACCGCCGAGCCGCGAGCCCCGGCCCGCGGCACACCGCTGCTCTACGTTCGTGAGTCCGCGGTGAGCGCGCCACTGCCACCCGATGCGCGGCTGGTGGCGTCCATCTTCACCGACAGCTTCACGTACCCTTCGGTGAACGTCATCGCCAAGGTGACCGGTCGGGATCCGAAGCTGCGCGACGAGTACGTCCTCTTCAGTGCGCACCAGGACCACGACGGCGTCCGCTATCCGGTCGAAGGCGACAACATCTGGAACGGCGCCGATGACAACGCCACGACCGCAGTGGCCCTGCTGGCGATTGGACGCGCGATGGCGGCGCAGCCGGCGCGGCGGTCCGCACTGTTCATCTGGCACGGCGCCGAGGAACGCGGACTCATGGGCTCTCGCTGGTACGTGAAGCACCCGACGGTTCCCCTGAAGTCCATCGTCGCCGTCCTCAACGGCGACATGATCGGCCGCAACGATCCGAACACGGCAGCGCTCCTGGGCGCAGTGCCTCCGCACAGGAACTCGCCGGAGTTCGTCGAGATGGCGAATTCCGCGAATGCCGCCGTCTCGAAGTTCGTGATCGATTCTTCGTGGGACAGTCAGGAGCACCGCGAGGGGTGGTATTACCGCAGCGACCATCTGCCGTACGCGCGGGCCGGCATCCCGGCCCTCTTCTTCACGACGCTGTTGCACGAGGATTACCACACGCCGTTCGACAATCCGGACCGGATCGATCTGGCGAAGCTGACGAAGATGACGCGGTGGATGTACGCGACGGGGCGTCTGGCGGCCGAGGCCGACAAGGCGCCCGCGCTCGACCCGACGTTCAAGCTGGAACGGTGCCGCGATTTCACCGGCACCTACTGTTGACACCTGCCATGCACCGCACCGTTCGGGTCGCTCTCGTCGTATCGCTGGTCACCGCGGTTTTCCGGCTGGGTCCGAGCGCCCAGCCGGTCTTCCGCGGCGACGAAATCTTTCCTCCTGAAGAGTTCGCCGCTCGACGCGCGAAGTTGATCGAGCGTATCGGCGACGGCGTCGCGGTTGTGCTCGGCACGCCCGGACCGGCCGGCGAGCTGCCCTTTCGGCAGAACAATCAGTTCTTTTATCTGACGGGCGTGACCGAGCCTCGCGCCAGCGTCATCATCGACGGCGCCAGGAAGCGGACCACCGTTTATCTGCAGCCGAAAAACGAACGCCGCGATGCCAGCATGTTTGGTCCGGCGCTCGCGCCAGGAATCGAAACGGCCACACAGCTCGGCATCGACGCAGCCCTGCCCGCCACGGCGTTCAACGACGCGCTCACAGCCCTCGCTGCCGAGGGGCGCGCGATCTACACGCCGTTTGCCGCGGAGGTGCTCGGCAGCCAGTCGCAGGGTGATCCGACGCGGTTTTGGAACACCAACCGGCAGGACCCCTGGGACGGGCGCGATTCGCGGGAAGCGACCTTTATCGCCAAGCTGAAAATCGCGGCGCCGCAGGCCGAGATCAAGAACCTCGACCCGATCCTCAACGCGCTGCGGGCGGTGAAAAGCCCGCGGGAGATCGCGATCATCCGGGAAGCGACGCGCATTGCCGGCCTCGGCATCATGGAGGCCATGCGCGACGCCCGGCCGGGCATGCGCGAACACGAGCTACAGGCCGACGCCGAATTCGTGTTCAAGAAGTTCGGCGCCATCGGGCCCTCGGTACTTTGCGTTGATTGCGACCGGGCAGAACACCTATTACTCGCACTACAACCGCAACACCGCCGTTCTGAAGGACGGCGACCTCGTGCAGTTCGATTACGCGCCCGATTACAAGTACTACCAGTCGGACGTGACGCGCGTGTTCCCCGCCAATGGCAAGTTCACGCCGAGACAGCGGGAGTACTACGAGATCTACCTGCGTCTGTACCAAGCGCTGATGACGTCAATCGAAGTGCACAAGCGCCCCATCGACGTCATCGCCAACGCGGTGAAGAAGATGGACGCGGTGATGGCGTCCTACCGGTTTACCGACGATCGCATCAAAGCCGCGGCCGTGAAGTTCGTCGAAGGTTTCCGATCTCGTCGTCAAGCCAACGGGCTCGGGCACAACGTCGGCCTCGAGGTGCACGATCCCGGCGGCCTGCAGGCCGAGACGCTGGAACCCGGCCGCATCTTCACCATCGAGCCGCAGCTCCGTCTCGAGGACGAGCGCCTGGGCATCAGGCTCGAGGACATGATCCTGATTACCGAGAGCGGGTACGAGAACCTTTCGGCCTTCGTGCCCATCGAAGTCAAAGACATCGAACGGCTGATGGCTGAAAGCGGCTTGAGCGACGCCCTCAAGCAGCGGCCGATCGTGAAATGAGTCTCACTCCGCTCTGAGCGCCACGAGCGGATCGACCTGACTCGCTCGCCGCGCAGGCACGTAACTCGCCAGCAGGGCTGTCGTCGTGAGGGCGATGGCCACGACCGAGAGCGACAGGGGATCCCGCGGAGCGACACCGAACAGCAGGCCGGCGAGTGCCGCATCTGCCAGACAGACGGCGGCGATCCCGGCAATCAACCCGAGCAGCACCGGCGCGAGGCCGCTCCGCAGCACGAGCCCCACGACTTCCCTTTTCGAGGCGCCGAGCGCTGTGCGGATGCCGATCTCGCGCGTTCGCATCGCTGCGGTCGATGCGGTGACCGAATACACACCGACGACGGCCAACAGCAGGGCCGACAGGGCAAACACCGCCACCAACTGAAGGTTGAAGCGGCGCGTCGCGATCGATGCGCCGACCCACTGATCCATGCTCCGCACGAAGGACGCCGGAACCGTCGCATCGACCGCCGCGATCTCCCGGCGCACGGCGTTCGCGGCCGCCAGCGGCGGGCCGCCAGCGTCGACGACCCAATACATGTTGTTCGCCAGCCAGATGGTCGTCGGGTCGGGCACCTGGGAAATCGGCACGTACACCTCGATAGCGGCCTCCTGTTCGAGTCCAAAGTGCTTCACGTCGCCGACGACCCCAATCACCTCCACTTGCCTGGGCGTCTTCTCCCCGTCGTCGAGACGCATCCGCGCGCCGATCGGACTGGCACCCGGCCAGAATTGTCGTGCGAAGGTCTCATTGACTATGGCGACCGGCTGCGAGTTTGCGCCATCGGCGGGTGTAAAGATCCTGCCGCTCTGGAGCCTGATGCCGAGCGCCCGGAAGTAGTCGGGGCTGATCATCCGGTAGTGCGCCTGCGGGGCGTCTTTCATCGTCACCCCGTCGATCGAGAAACCCGTCGTCGCGAGGTAGTTATTCATCGGGACCACGTTGGCAGCGGCCACAGCACGAACGCCGGGAAGCGCGGCGATGCGTGGATGGACCTGTTGATAGAAGTTCTCGATCGCCGTGCGATTGTTGTAGCGGGCGCGCGGCAGTGACAGGCGGACCGTGAGTACCTGCGCCGACGTGAATCCGGGATCCACGGATGACACCTGCTCAAAACTCCTGGCGAGAAGGGCGGCGGTACTCAGAAGCACGGTAGAAAGGGCCACCTCCGCGAAGATCAGCGTCGCTCGCAATCGGCTGCCACCCCCCGAAGCGGCGCGGTCCCCGCTCGTCAGCGCGTCCTTGAGGTCGCCCCGCGAGACCTGGATTGCAGGAGCCAGGCCGAAGAGCAGGCTCGCAACCAACGAGATGGCGAGCGTGAAGAAGGCCACGTTCCAGTCGATGCCAACTTCCGCGATCCTGGGGAGATTCTCGGGACTGATGGCGATGATGCCCATGACGAGCCCGCGCGCCACCAACACGCCGAGCGCTCCGCCGATGACGGCCAGCAGGGCCGCCTCCATGACGAGCTGGAGGATGATCCGCCGGCGAGTCGCGCCGAGGGCGGCGCGCACGCCGAACTCACGCCGACGCGATGTGCTGCGCACGAGGAAGAGATTCGCCAGGTTCGCGCACGCCACCAACAAGACGATCGCTACGGCGGCGAGGAGCATGCGCAGCATCGGCGCCACGCGGCCGCTGATCTCCTCGTGCAGAGACCTCACCAGCACCCCGGTGTCGGACCCGTGCGCGTCCGGATAGGCCGTTCGCAGGCGCTGCGACACGCTGCCGAGATCCTCTGCCAACTGTTCGTGCGTGACGCCGCTCTTCGTGCGGGCAATCACGCGAAGGAATCCCTGGGCGCGGTTGGCACGGCGAGGATCCGATGATGCCGAAAACGGGGCGACGACTTCGACATCGCGCACGAGCGACACGAAGTCGGGAGGCAGGACGCCGACGATCGTAAAGGCCTCGCCGTTGAGCACCAGCCCCTGTGCGAGGGCGTCGGCCGCGCCACCGTAGCGACGCTGCCAGAGTCCATGCGTGATGAGCACGACACGCTCCCGTTCGTCGCTCGACTGGATCGTTCGGCCGAGTTGAACCCGTGCGCCGGTGACTTCGAAGTACTCCGGGGACACCCGCATGCCCTGCAGGCGCTCGGCCTCGCCGGCTCCGGTCACGTTCACCCCCCACTGGAAGACCGCGACGATGGCGGCGAGCGTGCGGCTCTGCGCTCTGAAGTCTTCGAGGTCCAGCAATGACAGCGGCTGCCGATCGGTCCCGGGCTTCACGATGGTGAACGTCGCCAGCGTCGCCGGGTCGCGAAGCGGCAGCGGCCGCAGGAGGACAGCATGGACCAGGGTGAAAATCGCCGTATTGGCTCCGAGTGCGAGGGCCAGCAGCGCGACAACGCCGGTCGCGAATACCGGCTCCTGGCGCAACCGTCGCAGCGCGTGCCGCAGGAGTTGGAAGGTCATGGGGCAGGGTACGAGCTTCTGGCCTTACAATGAAGTTCATCTTTTTCATCACAACGATGAAATCCATTCATTGGAAAGACCATGTGACCACCCTCGAGATTCGGCATCTCCGGATGGTGGCTGCGGTGGCCGCATCCGGTAGCGTCACCAGGGCGGCGTCCGCGGTGCACCTGACCCAGTCGGCTGTCAGCCATCAGTTACGAGACATCGAGGCGCGTCTCGGAACCGCCCTGTTCCTTCGCGTGGGGAAGCGGATGATTCCGACCGCGGCGGGCGAACGCGTGCTCACCACTGCCCGGCGGGTGCTGGACGAGATCACCGCCGTGGAAGACGAGGTCCGCAGGATCGGCACGAACGAGTCGGCCGTGTTGCGTGTGTGTACGCAGTGCAACACCGGTTACCACTGGCTGCCGCCACTGGTCGAGGGGTTCCGGCGCAAGTATCCTCACGTCGATGTCGCCATCGCGGTCGAGTGCACGACGCGGCCACTGGAGGCGCTGCTGGAAGGGCGCCTCGATCTGGCGATCGTCACGCAGAAGGTCAACAACCCGCAGCTCCGCGTGAAGCCCCTCTTCGACGACGAGCACGCCGCCATCGTGGCGCCCGATCACCCCTTCGCGTCGCGGAAGTTCGTGCGCCCGGAAGACTTCGCGGGGGAACGGCTGCTGCTCTATTCCGGGTCCTCGGAGGACAGCTTCACGATCAAGCGCATCCTCCGACCGGCTGGCGTGGAACCCGAGCGGATTTCATTTGTCATGTTGACCGAGGCGATTCTCGAGATGGTGAAGGCCCGGCTTGGGATCAGCGTGATGCAGACCTGGACGATCGAGCCGGTGATTCGCTCTGGCGATGTGCGGGCGATTCCCATCACGCCGGCCGGGATTCATCGCCGCTGGAGCGCCGTCACGCTGCGCGCGGCCGCGTCCCCCGCGCACGTGGACGCCTTCATCGAGCTGCTCGCCGCCCGCGCCCTGCCGGCGCGCGCGGGTGCCATCAGGCGCCGCTGAGCCAGCGGCTCAGCTACACTTCGGGTTCGTCTTCAGAGGAGGCCCCGTTGAACTGGAACCACTGGATTCGGCAGACCCACCGCTGGCTGTCCATTGCCTTTATGGTGGCCGTCATCGTCACCTCCGTCGCCCTGGCACAGAAGGCACCTGTCTGGGTGAGCTACTTGCCGCTCCCCCCACTCTTCTTGCTGATGTTCACCGGTCTGTACTTATTCGTGCTGCCGTATGCCGCCAAGTGGCGACGGGGGCGCTAGGGTGCTAAGGGTGCTGGGGTGCTGGGTGCTAAGGGTGCTGGTACACCCAGGGTCAGGTCTTGATTTTTCCGCTATCGTCCACTTGGGAGAACGCGAGGCTGTCTCGTGGATATGGTGTCGCCGTCATGGTACAAGCAGTGCCGGTTCTTCTTGCTCTTCTGATCGGCCTCAGCTGCACAAATCAGCGAACCGCCATGCCGGTTGCAGCCGACGATGCAGAAATGAATCGCGCAATGGAGCGCGCTCGGGCTGAGGTGTCGACGTTCGTCGACGGGCTCCAGAACCCGAAGCCGGGTGACCGCGACTTCGCGTTCAAGGCGCCAGTCAAGCAGGGTGATCAGGTGGAGCATTTCTGGCTGGACAATGTGCACCACGAAGCGAGCCACTTGGTCGGAGCCATCGGCAACGATCCGCAGGCGGTACGAAACGTCAAGGTCGGTGACCAACTCAAAGTGCGAATCGCCGAGATCTCGGACTGGATGTTCGTGCGCGATGGCGTGCTCGTCGGCGGTTACACGATCCGCGTGATGCTCGGTCGTCTTGGGGAGGAGGAACGCAAGGAGATGCTGGCCTCGCTACCCTTTAGAATCAAGTAACGGCTTTGTCACCGGCTACGCAGACATCACCCGATGCGTTTGGGTTCTAAACCCAATGATCTTCTGATCTTCTGAACTTCTGTGAATCCAGCGCGGCAAGACATCCGGCCGCTGCAAGTCGAGTGGAGGGTCAGGCGAAGAGCGAGCAGCGAACCGCGCGCGCGCGTGTCACTTCCCCGCGAACGCCTCCGCGACTTTGACTGCAATCCCGTACACATCCGCGTACGACGTGTTCGAGATGACGGCGACGACAACGCCGCCGGGGAACGTCATCAAGGAGGACACCTGTCCGCCCAGCACGTCACCGTCGTGACCCACCGCGCGCGTTTGTTGACCCGCAACCGTGGCGGTCTCGAGATCCCAGCCAAGGCCGTAGCCTGTCTCCTCTCCCGAACGCAGCTTCTGTGACGTCTGCAGTAATTGGACGGTCGCGGGTTGCAGGAACGCTTGGGCGCCGGAGCCTTGGCGAAGGCGGCTGCCGCCGTTCATCGCCATCCCGAAGCGCACCAGGTCGGACGGCGTGGACAGGAAGGCGCTGGCGCCGGCGTAGCAGGAAAGGTCGATCTCGCGCATCACATCCGGCCCGTAGCGGGGATCGGCCGAGAACCGCGGGAAGTAGGGGGTCACGCGTCTCGGGATCTGTTCGGCCGCCGAGTCGGGCAACGTGTCGGCCATGCCGAGCGGCTCGAAGATTTCGCGGCGCATGAACGTCGAGAACCGCTGGCTTGCAGCCGCTTCGACGGCAGCGCTGACCAGGATCCACCCGTAGCTCGAATAGACGTACCTGGTCCCGGGCTCGAACAGCAGCGAATACTCCGCGATGGGCTTCACCCCGTCGACCGCCCGCTCGCACCGCGTCCCGAACAGCGGGCCCTCGTCACCGCCGTCGTTTCTGACGCCGGCCGTGTGCCCCATCAACTGACGGAGTGTCACCGGCCACTCTTTCTTCGGGAACTCCGGCACGTGCGTCTGAATTTCGTCGTCGAGTGTGAGCGCGCCTCTCTCGAGCAGCAGGCCGACGCCGGCCGACGTGAGCACCGTGGAAGCGGTTCCGATCCTGAAACGCGTGTCTGGCTCCACCTTCACCTTGTTCTCGAGGTCCGCCCAGCCAAACCCTTCGGCCCACACGATGTCGCCGTTGACGCCGACCGCCACCGAGACTCCCGGCAGGTTCTGCTCGGCGAGCGCCGCACGCGCGATCTGCCGTCCCTGCTCGGCGGAGCTCGCCCACCGGGGCAATGGGGCCGACCCGGTCACCGACGGCACCTCCTGCACGTTCGGGTGGAGGGTTGGCGCAGTGAGACTCGTGTACGCAAAAAGCCCGACGATAAATGCGACCAGCAGACCGATCCCCACGACGAACACCCCGACCACGGTCTGCAACCGAATACGTGCCATGTCCCCTCAGCTCCTGATTCTTATCGCATCAGTTAATCCGACAGCTCACCCTCTCGCTAAACGAGGCCACGCTACCGCCTCCGGCGGGCACAAAGACAACGAAGACGCGAAGACACGGAAGTTTTGTTGTTTTACCTAAAGAAAGTCTTCGTGGCTTCGCGTCTTCGCGTCTTCGCGGGAGCGCGTAGCGCAACCGTGAGAGCGGCTGTCGTGGTTCATCGAGCGGACGTGGTTATCCGTGTGAGGTGACCTGCTATGGCACTGAAGTAGACATCCTCGAGGGTCGGCCTGGCGCGCTCGAAGCCGACGGCGGGGGCCGTGTGGCTGTAAACGCGGACGGCGATGCCGGTGACGCTGAGTTTCATGGAGATCACCGCGTACTCTCGTTCGACCCGCGGGACCGCCTCCTTCGTAATCTCGCGATGCCAGACACGGCCACTGAGATCGCCGATCGCGCAGCCCGGCTCGGCTTCGAGCAGGATGCGGCCCTCATTGATGATCGCCATCCGTGTGCACAGCTCGCTCAGGTCCTCCACGCCGCTCGTGGAGAGAACGATGGTGCGGTTCTCGCCCAACTCGCGTAGCCGGTTGAAGAATCGGACGCGTTCAGCCGAATCGAGACCGGCCGTCGGTTCGTCCAGGATCAGCAGCGTCGCATTCCCCTCGAGCGCAGCGAAGCGCTCGACCAGGCTCGCCTCCGGCGGCAAATAGCGGAGCCCTGAGCCCGTCGAAGGGCACAAGTGAATGCTGCCGGTGTCGGGTTCCTGGAGTGTGGCGAGGATGCGCATCAGCGTGGACTTGCCGGCGCCCCTGGGACCAAGCAGGCCATACGTGCCCGCCGGAATCGTGAGGGAGACGTCCTTCAGCGCCTGCACGCCGTTCGGGTAGGTCTTGGATACGCCGCGAATCTGTAATTCCATGGCTGCGCAGCAGAATGCTCGTTCGCGGCGAACTTGTCTTGAGCATTCGGTGAGCATCGTGTGAGATGCGAGTGAACACGTGCTAAGTGCTACGTGCGGACGTGCGACGTCCTCACGTCGCGGCACGTGCCACGTCCCCACGTCCGCACGTGCCACGTCAGCACGTTCGCACGTGGCACGTCCGCACGTTTGCACGTCGCACGTCAGCACGTCGCACGTAGCACGTGTCTTATTCAGTATCTCATCGCGACGATCGGCTGCACCGCTGCCGCACGGCGCGCGGAGGGAAGGCCCGCGAGCGCGGACACAATAAACGCCGTCGCCGCGGCGAGGGAGTAGATGAGCGGCTCGACACCGCCGAGCGGATACCAGGACGGGTCGACCAGGCGCACCCAGAGGACCGCACCCACCAGGCCGAGCCCAATGCCCGGGACGACGAGCTTCAGGGCGTCGCCGAGCACGTCCCACACGACGCGGGCGCGCGAGGCGCCGAGCGCCATACGGACGCCGATCTCGCGCGTGCGCATCGCCACCATGAAGGCAATGACGCCGTACACGCCGAGCGCGGCCAGCACCAGGGCGACCATCGCCGCGCCGCCGCTGACAACGGAATGCGTGAGCAGGTCCTCGTGGTTGCCCTGGATCAGCCCTTCACCGGTGATCAGCTCGCGGAGCACGAAGTCCGGCTGACCCTGGGTCGAGACCTGCCGGTGCGCCTCGCCGAGCGCCTGTTCGAACGCGCGCCGCACGGAGGGATCGGCCGCCGCGCCGCGCGCGATCGCGAGCACGCTCGAAGCCGGGTTCTGGGCCAGCGAGACGAACAACTGCGGGCGCGGATTGCCCATCTGCGTCGACACGAGGTCTGCCGTCACACCCACGATGGTGTAGGTCTGCGGCTCGTCGCCCTCCAGCGTGAAGACGACACGTTTGGCGAGCGGATCGCCGGCCGGAAAGAGCTCACGCGCCAGCGGCTCCGAGAGCATCACGACGCGCTCCGCGCCGGCCCGATCGTTGGCGTCGATGGCGCGCCCCGCCAGCACGCGGATGCCGACCGTGTCGAAATATCCCGGCCCGACGCGTGTCGTATGCGCGTCTGCAAACGTGGAGGACCCCTCGAGGGCGACCCGCGCGTTGCGGTAATTGAAGTCGAGCGGGACGCCGTCGCCGACGCTGACCGACTGCACGCCAGGCGACTGCGCCAGATCGTCTCGCACAGAGCGCATGAAGCGGTCACGATCCTCGTCAGTTTTCCCGATGGACGAGATATTCACGCGAACCGCATAGAGCCCCTGCGGCTTGAACCCGGCGTCGGCCATCGCGGTCACACGGGCCTGATCGACCTTGACCGCCCCCATGACGAGAAACGGTACGGCGAGACCCGCCTGCACCGCTGCTGTCAACCGCTGCAACCGGCCCACTCGCCTGCCGCTGCCCGAGGCGTCGTTCTTCAGCGCCAACAGGATCCCGGGCCTGCTGAAACGAAGCGCCGGTAGCAGGCCCAGGACGAGGCTCGTCGCGAAACACAGGGCGATGCACTGCAGCACGACCCAGACATCGGGCTTGAAGAGGTCCATTGCCGGATCGGTGTAGTCGTAGGCCCACGCCACGATCGCGGGGACGCCGAACAGCAGGGCCGACGCAAAGCCGCCGCCCCACAACGCCATCACCAATGCCTCGCTCAGGTGATATCGCATCAGGCGCCACCGGGTCGCGCCGATCGCCAGCCTGATCGCCAGTTCCCGCTCGCGCATCGCGCTGCGCACGAGCATCATGCCCGAGATGTTCAGTCCGACGACGAGCAGGACCATGCCTGCCAGGCCGAACATCACCATGCGCGCGCGGGTGATCTGCGATCGCTCGCTCGCGCCGGACGGAAAGTACTCTTCGACGCCGCCGGTCTTGTCTTGATTGCTGGCAGGGTAACGTGTCGCGAGCGCGGCCATCGTGGAATGCACCACGCCATCCGCCTGCGCCAGCGTCGTGCCCGGATTCAGCCGCCCCAGTATGCGCACGAAGCGTGCGTCGCGGCTCAGGCGAACGTTCTGTGTCGCCAGCCGAGGATGATGCGACAGCGGAAGCCAGAGGTAATAGTAGGCGTCGTCGAGCCCGCCGACGTGCCCGCGGAAGCGCTCGGGCGCCACGCCAACGACAACGTAGTCGGACCCGTTCACGTTGATCGCGCGGCCGATGACGTTGGGATCGCTTCCGAACCGCAGCTGCCAGGCCCGCTGACTGATGACGACTTCAGCCTCCGCCCGGGAGCCGTCGTCTGCCGGAGTGAATCCTCGCCCGCGTGCCAGCGTGACCCCCACGGTCGAGAAATAGTTGCTCGACACGTACATCGTCGACAGGGGGTAATCGGCCGATTGATCCGGCAGCCGCACGAGGCCTTCCCCGCGGCTCCACCCGCTCATCACCATGCCGCTGGCGGCGTCGCGGACGTCGAGGTAATCGGGGTACGACCAGGTGTCGATGATCGCGCTGCCGGCCTCGGCCTTGAGCGGTCCGCTCGGACGAATGACGATCTCGACCAGCCCCTCATCGTTGACGCCAGACGGCTTCGAGAGGATGAAGCGCGTCATGAGCAGGATGCCGATCACGACACTCATCCCCACGCCGAGGGATGTGACGCAGACAGCGGTGAAGGCCTTCGCCCTCAAGAGCGTACGGGCAGCGTGAACGAGGTCGCGGATAAGGCTGAACATGGTGATTATTGGAATACGGCTCGGGGCTCTCGTGAGTTCGCGTCGTGGCAAAGCAACGGCGCAATCTGCAGAAAACCCTGCAAAGACAGGGGTGCCTGGGCGAGGTGGAACGCCAGCGAACGCCGCCAGATAGAGCTGAAGCTCGCCGCCAGCAACTCGAGGACATCTGTATCCGCGTAACCATCCAGGACGAGCTGAACCGTATCGGCCCGCCTGGCAGGGGCGGTTCGCACCAGGCACGTCGCGAGCAGCGCGCGCACGTCGTCTGCGCGCCGCCAAGCGATTGGCCGACTCGAATCATGCATGGTTTCGAAGTCGAACCAGTGGGCGACTCCGCCCTCGAGATCGACCATCACGTTCTCGGCCATGGCGTCGCCGTGCGTGAATCCCAGTTGATGAAATCCGGCGAGGGCGACGACCGCCAGTTCGATGGCCTTCTTCCGAACCGACTCCTCCACTTCCGGATCCTCCAGCACGCTCGCCAGCGTGTGTCCAGCGAGAAGAGGCAGAACGAGCGTTCCGTCGGCATCGATCCGAATCGAACCATCGCGGAGGCTCCGATACAGCTGGCGCTCACGCTCCTCCCATTCGCGCTGAGGAAGAACGCGTACGCCGGTATCCAGAAGCCTCATCAGCGGCTCCCCTATCGCGATGAGGAGCGGTGCGTAGAACACGCGGCGCTTGCGCACGTGACGTTCGACGATGCAGGTCTTCGAGTACCTCGCCGATCGGAGCAGCCATCCCAGCGCTCGGCAGAGGACGAAGTAAGCGTTAAGGCGCATCGTGTCGAATGCGATCGTTGAGCGAGGTGCGCGCCCAAGCGAAGAGGACCACCGAAACCCATTTCAGGAATGTTCGAACGTAACCAAACGGCTGAAGCTCCATGCGACGGCTGGACGTGCGCGCGGTGAGGCTTCGGTCATAGAGGAAGCGCTCATAGTGGTGCCGATAGGCTGCCCCGGTCAGTGGCCACTCTTCGGCGATCGCCCACGACGCCTTGAACGGGCCGTAGCTCTCGAAGTGGGACCGGTCACAGCTCATGAACGCCGGCATCGACTTGGCCCTTGCCAGCGGGAGACGTCGCGCCAGGCCCCAGAACGTCCACCACAACCAGGCTCGGATCCCCGGCTCCCGCGAGGCGAGCCGATAGAGTACGAGGCAGCGACCCTCGTCCTCGTGCAGCTCGAGGATGCGCTCGACGGCATTCACCGGAACAATCGTATCCGCGTCGACGAAGCAGAGCACTCGCCCGGAGGTGGCCGCGGCTCCCGCGTTGCGCGCCGCGCCGCACGTGCCGCCAACGCAACGGATCAATCGCACCCCGACGTCATCGGCGAAGGTACCCACAATCGCCGCAGTCGCGTCCTCGCTTTGGTCATCGGCCACGATGACCTCGATGGACGTATCGGGGAGCCACAGATCATTCCGCGAGATGCGCGAAGCCCGAGCCACGCTGGCGAGAATGGCCTCCACCACTTCACCGATCAGCGCCTCCTCGTTTCGCGCCGGGATCACGAAGGAAAGACGCGTCTCAGACATCGCGTTCCAAAACCCAACCGGCCACCCGCAGTGCGCCGCCAGGCAGCAGCGGCCGCTCCCGTCGCGAGCGCACGCGCAACCCGGCCGCCCGCACATCGCGCTGAAGTTCCTGGGCGGTATAGAAACGGCGGGTATTCATCGTGAACTTCGCGTCCGCGAGGCACGTAGCCGACGATCTTCGCAACATGAAAGGCCACGATGGTCCAGATGAACTCGCGGCCGCGGAGCCACGCGTAACCAAGGCGATTCGAATGAAGGGACTGCACGACGATGATCGGTCCCCGGCAGACGCGCGCGGCTTCCGCCAGAACACCAGCGGGGTCACTCGGGTAGGCGAGCATGAATAGAAGAAGCGCAGCCGAGAACGTTTCCTCCTGGAACGGAAGTGCGCCATCACCGATCAGCACTGGCGGCCGCCCAACGACGTGGATGTCGCTCACGTCTGCCGTGACCACCTCGAGTCCCAGCTCGCGCTCCAACCGGGCCGAGACGTGTCCCGTTCCCGAGCCAAGGTCCAGCACGGGGCCCTCTTTCGGCAGCCACGCACTCACCTGCTCGGTCAGCTGACTCGCGCGCCGTTCCATCACGGCGTCAAACAGCGACTTCAGCATCAAGCAACCTCGCCGGCGTGGTGGGTTCATATCCGGCGTCGAGCAGCTCCTGGGTGAGCCCCAGGATCCTCGGCCAGAAACCTCGCTCCAGATCTCTGGGGTGGATCGCCAGCGTTGGGACTCCGCGGTCCAGGGATTGTGAGAGCCACCCGATCCCATCGCCGAGATGGCCGAACCAGCCCCAGCGACCGCAGTCCCAGGTCCACGTCGCAAGTGGAACCTTCCGGCGCCCGTGACTCGAGGGTGAAAAAGCCGAGGACGTATTCGAGCGGCGGCGTATTGTCGTTGCACAGCCGCACGTGGCCCAACTGCCAGGCGGGAGCGAGGAAGCCACGCGCCGGCTCGCCGAAGACATCGGCGAACACACGCTGTCCGCGCTCGAGGGTGCGTCGAGTCTCCGTGGGATCCAGGCCGTTCATCTCGTCGCCGCCTTCGGCAAGCCACGTGGCCGGTCCCCAGCCGTGCTGGCGTTGATGAGAGTAGCCGTGGAGCAAGAGCTCCTCGGAGTTTTCGCGGACCAGCCCGCAGTAGTCGGCATGCGCCGAAAGGGGCCACTCGTCGCACCAGTTGGGGACCACCCCGAAGCACAGACGACGATCGAGAAACGGTGCGAGATCGCGAATCATCACGCGGGTCTCTCGGGCGTAGGCAGGAGTCGCGTCGTGAATGCAGACGAGGAAGCGCTTCATGGTGCGGTTCGCGAAACTCCTCCGTATCGCCGATCGCGCGCGGCAAACGCTTGAACGGCGGCCGCGAGATCGGGCGCGTCGAAGTCCGGCCACAACACGTTGGTGAAGTAGAGCTCAGCGTAGGCCGACTCCCAAAGCAGGAAGTCGCTCAATCGCTGCTCTCCGCCGGTGCGTATGAGCAAATCCACGTCACGCGTGCCGCTCGGTGCGTGGATGACCTCACACAGGGATCGCTCGAAGCTCTGGCGGGTCGGAGGTATCCCGTGGGCGAGACGGCCGGCCGCCGCCAGCAGCGCTTCGCGGGCCGAATAATCGATCGCCACCCGGAGGTGGAGGGAGTTGCCTTCACTCGTGAGGTCCTCGACGTGCGCAATGCTGCGTCGGAGGGAGTCGGGGATGCGGTCCCGGCGCCCGATGACGTTGAAGCGTACACCTCGGTCCGTCATGTGGGCGCATTCCGAGTCGAGGTACGCCTGAAGCAGAAGCATCAGGTTGTCGACTTCGCCCCGCGGACGGCGCCAGTTGTCCGAGGAAAAGGCGTAGAGCGTCAGCGTGGTGATCCCCAACGCCGGCGCCGATTCCACCGTGCGCCGGACCGCCGTCGCCCCGACGACATGCCCCTCCTCCCTGGGGCGACCGCGCACGAGCGCCCAGCGGCCGTTCCCATCCATATTGATGGCGACGTGGAATCGGTCCCCGTCTCGTTGCGGCTGTTCGGGGTCCGCCCATCGCGTATCCAGGCTCGTTTGTGTCACGGTGCGCAGGATCGCCCGGACCGCTCGATCAGGTCTTCACGTGGAGGTGAGGGTTGTGTGAGATGTCGGTGAGGAGGGGCGGCGCATGAGGCCATAGGCCAGCCCGAGGCCGAAAAGGGCTCCTTCGCCGAACGCGATGATGCCTCTCGAGATGGGACCGAAATCCGGCTCGCCGATCAGCCGGCCGAGAGGCGTCAAGGTCGCCCGCGACCCGTCCGCTGCGTCCGCGATCATGTGAATGGTGCCGCCAACGAGCGGGCGTCCGTCGAGCGTGATCGCCAGCCCGGCCAGCCCGCAAATGACCGCGGTGGTGAGCGCGGCATGCAGGCGCTTCCGGCCCCGCGGCGCGGCCATCTCCCCGTCGACGTTTCGGGTCGCAATGGCGTAGCCCATGCCTGCGGCGGCTCCGATGACGATCCCCTCCAGCCCGCCTGTGACGTCGAGATCGAGACCCACGAGCGCGGCAAGAGCCCAATGGGCCAGCCACTGGACCGCCGTCCCCACCACGCCCCCGCCGAGCGCGGCAGCGGCAATCAGCGCCAGCGCGCGTTGCGAACGCGCGCTGGCCTCGGCGAAGGCGAGCCCGGCCCCGACACCGGCGCCGCCCAGAGCGCCGCAGGCGCCGCCGATGACCGCCAGCACTGGAGCAAGGGCAACCGTCGCCACACTCTCGGGCGCGGCGGCGAGAATCAACCCTCCCGCCAGGCCGGCCGCGACGCCCGCCAGGCCGCCCCCCGCCGCGGCGCCCGCCCATCGTTTGGCGGCGATCCGTGCGGCACGGCGCAGCCGGAGCCGCAGCAACTCGCGCGCGACCGCGAGCGGCGCAGGCGCGCCGAGCACCGGTACTTCTCCCGCTCCGGGCGTATCCCAGCGCGCATCGCGCAGCAGCGCGCGCGCGGACGCATGACCCGGACGGGTGCCGAGACGTCGTAAGGCTTCCGATGTTCCGAGCGCATGCAGCAGCTCGGCCGCCTCGCGCCGCTCTTCATCGTCGGCCGCCGTCGACGCCGGCCGACTGACCCGCTCGAGCAGCGGTTCAAATGCCGTCGGCGCTTCGGGCGTTTCGTCTTCTTCGATGACATCGGAACAGACGAACCGGTAGCCGTGGCGCGCGACCGTGCGGATGAAGCGCGGCTCGCGAGAATCGTCGCCGAGCGTGCGGCGGAGGGTGCGGACAGCCTGGCTCAGCGCGCTGTCGGAGACGATGACGTCCGTCCAGACGAGATCGAAAATGTCGCGCCGGTGCACCGCTTCGTGGCGGCGCGCGACCAGCAGGAGCAGCAGGTCGAAATAGCGCGGGATGAGCGGCACCTCGATCCCTTCGCGGAGGAGGAGCCTGCGTCGGGGCGAGAGCGTGAACTCAGCGAAGCGGTATCGAACCACAGGCTTCGGGCTTTGGGCTGCGGGCTGCGGGGCTCGCCGCTCTGCGCCTCGCGACCGGCCACTGGCGTGCGAGCGCTGGAAGGTACCGCAGCAACGTGCGAAGAAACGCCGTCCAGCGCGCCAACGCCCGCTCGTCGCGCGGGTGCCACTGGAAGCCGTACGCCTCGCGGATCGATGGCGGTAGCGAGCCGATCGTCAGCAGTTGTAACGGTCGAAACGCCGGCCAGGCCAGATACCACCGCGGCGGAAAGAGCACGGCTCGTGCGAGCGCGCGGCTGGTGTCGGTGACGACGAGGGTTCCGCCGGCCAGCATCTCGCGCATGAAGGTGTCGAGCTGCGCCGAGTCGCGCGGGAGCCACCCGTCCGGCATCCCGAGCAGCGGCTCCATGATCGCGGCCTCCGAGAAATACTGATCTCGCTCACGAAGGGTCAGCGGCCCCACGAGCCGTTCGTAGGTGAGCGGGATCGAGTCGAGCAGCGTGGCGTGCACCCACCGCTGCAGGTGCGGATCGTGAGCGGAGTACGTGTCGCCCCGCACGCGGTCGTGAATCGCGTTGATGCCGGCAGCGGCGGCGATCACCTGCTCGGTATCGCCGAAGGTCAGCGACAGCATCGCGCCAACCGTCGAGTGGAACCGCCGGTAACTCGAGCGGAGACTGCCGCGAAACGTACTGTGGCCGTGCACGCCGGCGGCCACCGACGGATGCGCGAGTTGGAGCAGAATGGCGCGCCCCCAGGCGGCGACGACGATCCGCTCGCGGTTGATCTTCCAGGAGATGCTCCCGGGTCCGGCCTGGACGTGGTCCGACCGGAGCAGGCGTGCGCGAACCGCCGCGCGATGACGTTCGAACGAATCGCTTCCCACAGTCATTTCCGCGCCGCGAAGGCCTCCGCGATGTTCAACGCAATCGACCTCGTGTCTGCTTTCGAGATGTTCGTCGTCACGGCCACGACGATCCCGCGTTCGGGAAATGTCAGGAACTGCGTGGAGCCACCCAGCAAGGTTCGGCTGGCCTCGCTCGCCAGCCGCGTCTCTTCGCCCGCGAGCCTAATGGTCTCGACCCTCCAGCCGAGGCCGAACTCGGTTTCCGCTCCCGAAGACAGCACCTGCGCGGTCTGAAGCGTACGGACCGTAAAGGACGGCAGCAGTTTGCCGCCGCCCAGCGCGTTCCCGAACCGCACCAGGTCGGACGGCGTGGAAAGAAACGCGCCGGCTCCCGCGAAACAGGAGTAGTCGGCGGGGTCTGCCAGATCGGGGCCAGAACTGGGGTCTCCGCTGTATTTCGGGTAGTAGAAGGTCGCCCGATCCGGGATCGCCTCGTCCGCGGAGTCGACCGCCGTGTCGGCCATGCCGAGCGGATTGAAGATCTGTGTGCGCATGAACGTGAAGAACGGCTCCCCTGCGACCCCTTCGATCGCCGCGCTGAGCAGAACCCAACCGTACGTCGAGTAACGAGACTCGGTCTCCGGCTCGAACCGCAGCGGATCGTTCGCGAAACTCCGCAACCCCTCGGACGCCCGCTCGCAGTGGGCGGTGTTCGCGTACTCCTGTTCATCTTCGTAGTGCCTGACTCCCGACATGTGTCCCATCAACTGGCGGAGTGTGACGGGCCACTGCTTCCTGGGGAACTCGGGCACGTATGTCTGAATCTCGTCGCCGAGATGCAACCGGCCCTTCTCCATCAGCAGGCCCACCGCGGCGGAAGTGAGCGCCTTGGAGGCGTGCCCGATCCTGAAGCGCGTGGCCGGCGTGACGGGTACACGCTTCTCAAGATTCGCCCAGCCAAACCCTTCGGCCCACACGATGTCGCCGCCGACGCCGACGGCGACCGATAGCCCCGGCAGATTCTGCTCGACGAGACTCGCACGGGCGAGCTGCCGCCCCTGTTCCACCGCGGAGGCCCATTTCCCCGACGGCGGCGACTGCGTCACCGAGGGAATGTCCTGTGGGTTCTGGTGCAGCGGCGGCGTCCACATCGCGTTGTTGAACGACGCAATTCCCAGCACTGCCGCGAACAGCACGCCCACACCGAGGCCGATCAGCACGAGCCCGTTCCGTTTCCAGTCGCTCACTACTTCATCCGCGTGAATGTGACGCGGCGGAGCGCGGGGTTGCTGAAGTCGAGGCCGACTACCTTGCCGTCCTTGTCGCGCAGGAAGCGCACCGTCTGCATGCCGCGCTGGAAGACGTCCCGATCGACCGGCCCCAGCTCGAGCGTCTGAGTGGGCGAGTCGTTGAGCCGAAGGGTCACGCCGTTTTTTCCAGGCGTCATCTCGAAGACAGCTCTCAGTTCGTCGCTTTCGTAGCGACCGGCGAAGGCCTTCAGATCGTCGGCGGTGGGCGCGTACGGCTGCGCGCGCCGATACCTGGTTGTCTTGCCTTCCATGGACTTCAGCTCGAACTGATCGGGCGACACGAAGGTCAATTCGAACTCGTCCTGCGACATGAACGCCGAGGACGCGCGCGCATTGCGGAACCGGTCCGCAGACACCGCCACGAGGAGCCCGCCGCCGGCGACGGCCAGCCTGCCGTTGTTGACGATCAGGCGCAGCGGATCGCCGGTGCGCTCGTTGAAGAACAGTCCTGCCTTGCTGGCGTCGACCGCGACGGCGTTCGCGGCGGGCGGACTCGGCTCCGGTCGGCGCAGACCCTGATCGGCCATGAACAGGTCGAAGACGCGGCCAGCGAACCCATCCCTATCATCCGACGCCTCGCCGGCATTGCAGAGGACGGCGATGGAAAAACCCTGCTCGGCAAAACGGCCGAGGATCGATCGATACCCGGCCGCGCCGCCGCCGTGCCAGATCAACCGACCGGCATAGTTGGTGATGAGCATGAGACCTCGGGCGTAGTCGAGCCGTCTGCCGTTGCTCAGCGTGGCGGGTTCCTGAAGCTTCTCGCTGACGAACTTGCCGAAATGGGCCCTCGTCAGCGCGTCGTTCCAGAGCAGGAGGTCGGCTGCGGTGCTGAACAGGGCGCCGCCACCGCCGCGCTCGTTGTCGATCAGCATATCCATCCGCCAGGGGCCACCCCGGTTGTCATATGCCAGCGCGCGGTTTTTCAGGACGAGTCGCAAATCGTCAACGTACGTCGTCGCCTTCATCCCGAGCGGCTCGAACAGGCGCGTCCTCGCGAATTCGGAGAACGACGTCTTGCTCACCCGCGCGACGATCTCCGTGAGCAGGACGTAGCCGCTGTTCGAATAGGACCATTCCTCGCCGGGCGCGAAATTGAGCGCGCGCTGACGCAGGATCATCGTCATCGCGTCGTAACTGCCATTGGCCCAGTTCCTGAGCGGGATCCAGTCGCGAAGACCGCTGGTGTGCGTGAGCATGTGGTCCAGCGTGATCGTGTGGCCGTAATCCGGCAGCTCCGGGATGTACTTGTGGACGTCGTCGGAAAGAGAGAGGCGCCCCTCTTCGACGAGGAGGAGGATGGCCGCGGCGACGAATTGCTTCCTGATGGACGCGGCATCGAAGACCGAGTCCGTGCTCAGCGGAACGCCTCGCTCGAGGTCGGCCAGACCATAGGCGCGGTTCACGACCAGCTTTCCGTGCCGCGAGGCTGCGACGACGCACCCGGGCATGCCCGGCTTGACCCAGCTGAAGACCTTGTCGATCTCGCTGGTCTTGTCCTGCGCGTGAGCGGGGGCAGCGACCAGCAGCGCGGTGACGACAAGAAACAGCGCCTTTTTCATCGGACTAGTGTCCGTGTTCGAGGCTCGCGAGTCATCAGCTTTGGGTGAGGGACGGGTGAGATGTGGGTGAGAAGGCCTAAATACGCCGCCGGAGCAGGCCCAACGCCAGCCCGACGCCGAACAGCGCACATTCGATGAACGCGAGAATCGCGCTGGACCACGGACCGAAGTCGGGCTCGCCGATCAGTCGTCCGAGTGGGGCCAGGGTGGCGCGAGAGCCCTCTGCGGCGTGAGCGATGACGTTGATGGTGCCGCCGGCGAGCGGACGTCCGGCGAGCGTAAGCGCCAGCCCAGCAAGTCCGCAGGTGGCGGCGGTGGTGAACGCGGCGCGCAGGAGGGTGCGACCGTCGGCTATCGCGAAGCCCAGCCCCGCGCATCCACCAATAAGGATGCCTTCGAGCCCGCCGCCGACAGCGAGGTCGAGGCCGACCAGGGCGGCGAGGCCCCAGCGGGTCAGCCACTGGACGGCGAAGCCGACGAGGCCGCCGCCGAATGCGCCGCCAAGCGTGAGTGCGGCGATACGAGGGGGACCGGTGGCATCTTTCGCGAACGCGAGCCCCGCGCCGACGCCGGCTCCGCCGACCGCGCCGCAAACGCCAGCGATGACAGCGAGGACCGGAGCGATGGCGATTGGGGCGGTGCTGCCCGGAGCGGCGGCAAGGATCACCCCGCCAAGCCCCCCGGCGGCAATCCCCGCCATCGCACCGCCGGCGGCAGCGTTCCCGGCGGCGCGCGCCACACCGCGGAGTCGAGGTTCGTCGGCGAGCGCCACAGGCTCGAGCGTCGGCCCGGACGCGCTCGACTCGGTGGGCCTGGCCGCATCGTCCGCTTCTTCGATGACTTCCGGAAACACGAACCGGTAGCCGTGGCGCGAGACCGTGCGAATGAAACGCGGCTCCCGCGAGTCGTCGCCGAGCGTGCGCCGGATGGTGCGCACGGCCTGGCTGAGCGCGCTCTCCGACACCACGGCGTCGGCCCACACGCGCTCGAAGATTTCCTGGCGATGCACCGCCTCGTGCCGGCGTTCGACGAGCAGCAGCAAGAGGTCGAAGTATCGGGGAATGAGCGGCACCTCCTGCCCATCGCGGACCAGGCGCCGTTGCTGCGGCGAGAGCGTGAACCCACTGAAGCGGTATCGAGTCACGATGGTGGGGCTAGCGTAGCAGACCGCTAATTGACCGCGCTACTCCTCCCAACAGTGAACGACAGCCACTCACTCTTCACAGGAGATCAGGAGATCAGGAGGTAAAAGTGTTTGCTCTCTTGAAATCGGGGGAACCGGCATGTCATGGTCACTTCGATGAGTTGCCAGGATTACACGGTGGCAATAGTGGCCCATCTGATTTCGGGGATCGCCTCCTGGATCTTCTCGAGCGTATGCCGGTGTGGGTCGTAGACACCGCCATGAATCGCGCCGCCGCCGCGAGTGCGAAGCGCGCTGAAGGCACCGATCACACGTGGTGTCGCGCATTTCAGCGCTGTTCCAATTTCTGCTTCGTCGTCCGTAATCCCGCCAACGCGGCTTTCTGCACTTCATTTCGTATTCGTCCCCGCAGCATCGAGCCGCTGACACCACTGAGACCGTCCGAGCGGCTGCGATTAACGGTCACGAACCAGAATCCAGGTCCGCGCGAGGCATCGGGTACCAGGACGCGCAACTCGAGTCCCGTCCAGAAGTAGTGCGTCGCATACAGCATCTTGGATGTGACGGCGGCACCCTCGGAACCTTCGCGGACCGTCAGGTGACTGATGCGAATGGTGGGCTTCAGGCCAAATGCGTTTTCCTGCCAATACAAGAGACTGGTGGAATCCGGCAGGCTGGACTTCGGGTACTCGAGCAAGTATTTCCGCATGGCCGGCATGTACGTGGACAGTTCCGGCATCGCATCCACCATCGACCGGAACTCCCGTGCGACAAAGGTTGGACGCTCGGTGTCGCGGTACACCGCGAGCCGTTCGTTGCCGCCTTCGAGGTACCGCGTCACGTGCTCCAGAGCGAGCTGCTGCATCAACCGATTGGCTGACGCGTGCGCATCGGGGGCTTTCCAGTCCACTTTCGATCGGAACCGCTCCAGGGCTTGTTCGCCGAGTTTGACTTCACAATCACCTACGCGACAGCTGCGGAGGTCCTCGACGTCCTCCTTCGGCAGCTGCAGTTGCGCAAAGTCCTCCAACCGCGGAGGCGAGCTGATGCGCTTGGTGACCTTGAACCCTCCACCCACTTCGAACTTCTCGATGTCCTTGATCGCATCGGTGTAGCGGCGGATCGGCGCCGCGATCCAGATGGCTCCAAAGACAGCCACTTCCTTGTTCTCGTCAGCATCGAGGAGTTCGTCACCGGTTGGCCGGCGACGAGTTGCTGCTGCTCCTCCACAGTGAGCTTGACCGTGTTTCGAAAGTAGGCATCGAGACGCGAAGGAAAACGCGGTGGGGCGTTTTGGGAGGTGGCGATCGAAGTGGACCCGGCCACGAGCAACGCGACAATCAATGCAGATGCAGCCCGGGTCGGTGGCGCCATCGTGCCTCCGTCGCGAAGCGCCACTCTCCCGCCACGACATACCGGAGGCATGCCCGAGTTTTGACGGGCGAGAGCCGCATTCCGCGCCTAATTGCTATAGAAAATGATCGTTTCAGTCGAACGGCGGGGGCCGGAGCACATCGCATGCCCGCGGCCCCGTTCGCCTCAAAGCGACTTCAGGAACTCGACAAGATCAGCCTTCTGATTCGCTGACAGCTTCAAGCGGAACAGCCTGTCGTAGTGATTCACCACATCGAGGAGGGTTGGCGCGCGGCCGTCGTGAAAATACGGCGGGCGCTGCCAGGCTCCACGTAACGGCGTGGTTCGGTATTTCCCCGTTGCACTGCGCGCCGCATACAAGGGATCGGCGCCGACTTCGGCTGGGTCATGGAGGAACGGTACGTTCGGGCCATTGCTGAGCACGTCTGTGTAGTTCGGGAGCATGTGGCACGTTGCGCATCCCGCTCTGCCGTGGAACAGACGTTCGCCACGACTCGCGGCCGTGGCGTCAAAGCTCCCTGGTGGTGGAGCCGGTGCCAGCAGAGTCAGTTGATAGTCCCGCAGTGCCGGAAGTTTCGGTGTGACGAGATCCGGTTTTTGCTGGATCGTGAGACCGATCCGGGGGTCGCTGAAGCTGCCCTGCCCGCCCATTTGCGAAATGCCGACATAGGCATTCCAGTAAGAGATCGGGCCATCGGCATTGTAGGTTTCGAACCCGACACCTTGGAGTCCGTACGCTGGAGGGATCTGCACGGGTATCGAAGGGCTGTTCAGCGGAATGATGTTCTTGCCGTCGAACGCGTGGTGTCGCGGGTCGTACTTTCCAGGTCCCCACTTGCTGAACTCGGCCTTCGTCGCCTCGTCCAGCGCCGGCGACAGTCCGAGAATCGCACCGACATTCAGATCGCGGTTTGGCCATCCATCGAGGCGCTTGCCTATGCCAGTCGTAAATGAGTTGTCGACAGTGGAGTGACACAGCGCGCAGGTGGTTCCCACACTGACGAGTTGCCCCCCGTCGTTGACCTTTCCGATCAACCCGACGACCGCGTTGAGGCGCAACAATGCGATCGTGACGGCCGGATCCGTCAGGTCGACCTGTCCGGCGCGCAGCGCATCGATGAGCTCGGGTGGCAACGCGTCGACGTCTACCTTGAGACCGACGGCGAGCGCGGTTTCCGGGGGCACCGATGCGACGGCCTCGTGCATTCGGAGGGTTTTCGTCCACAACTGTTCGTCACCGAACGTGTCGAAGCGGAAGATGGCTTGTCCGTCGCTCGGCTGTGGCGGGCCCTGGGTGGCCGCTGTGCGTACGGTGATGGCGAAGACGGCTGTGAAAACCACGAATCCCGCCACCCATTGCGATTCGCACCGAACGAGGCATGTTCCCTCCTTGTAGTTCGCCGCATAAAGTCCAGCTAGCTGAGCTCCAGCTAGATAGGCAAACCGCTCCTTTCGTATCTAGCAATCCGCGGGCCGGGAATCGCGATTGCGTCTCGCATACTCTGGTAGGAGCACATGCCCGACCCGATTAGAAAGCAACTGCTAGATACCAGCCGCGGCCGGATTGTGTCGCTGCTCCAGGTGGGACCACTGACGGCGGAGGACATCGCGCCCAAACTGGAACTGACTCGAAGCGCGGTTCGCATTCAAATCGCGGCAATGGAACGCGACGGAGTGGTGAGAAAGGCGGGAAAGCGACCAGGGGTAACCAGACCTTCACACCTATTCGAGCTGACACCTGAGGTGGAGCAGCTACTGTCGAAGGCTTACATCCCCGTGCTCACCCACCTGGTCGATGTTTTCGCCTCGTCGCTGCCGGCCCAACAGGTCGAGTCACTACTCCGCGGCACCGGCACGGCACTCGCCAATGAAATGTCTGCGGGGAACGCCTCCTCGGGCGGTCTGATGGAGCGGATGGCCAGGGCGAGCGAGTTGATGAACGAGCATTTCGGAGCGCTGACACATGTCGAAGCGAATGGATCGATCCGCATCCGGGGCGCCGGCTGTCCCCTTTCGGCGCTCACCGGCAAACATCCCGGCGTCTGCCTGGCCATAGAAAGTTTCGTGAGTGAAATCGTGGGCGCACCGGTCAGCGAATGCTGCGATCGCGAAGGCCGTCCTCGCTGTTGTTTTGAAATCATGGAGAAATGACCGTTGGCGCGGCATGGCTGAGTGTGCTCCTGTGCGTCGCCGTCGCGAGCAGCGGATGCGCACGGCGGTCCACGCTGCCGGAGTCGCTCAGCGACGCTGACTTCTGGGCGCTGATCGAGACGCTCTCCGAGCCTCCTGGAACCTTCGACGTTTCCGAGAACCTCGTTTCAAACGAGCCCGACTTCGTCGACAACGCCCGGCGCCTGCGCGGCGCGGGCGGCGTCTACGTCGGTGTCGGACCCGAACAGAACTTCAGTTACATCGCGCGCCTCCGCCCGGCGATGGCCGTCATCGTGGACATCCGCCGGGAGAACCAAAACCTCCACCTTCTCTACAAGGCGCTCTTCGAACTCTCTGCCGATCGCGCCGAATTCGTCTCGCTTCTGTTCTCGCGCCCTCGCCCCGCCGACCTGGGATCGGGCACCAGCATCGACGAGATCTTCGAGCGCTACGAGAAGGTGCCGGCGACAACGGCGCGGCGGATAGAGACCTCGACGCTGATTCGCGAGCGGCTCGTGACGGCGCATCACTTCGGGGTGGCCCAGTCCGACCTGGAATTCATCGACCGTGCCTTGCAAGCGTTCGCCGCCGACGGGCCGGCGATCCATTTCTGGGGCGCGCGCGCCGTCGACGACAACGCGATCAGGCCCTCGTACCGACAACTGATGACCGCCCGCGATGTCTCCGGGCAACGCCGCAGCTTCCTGGCGTCCGAGGAGGCCTTCGCCTTCATCAAGGAGCTGCACTCGAAGAACCGGATCGTTCCCGTCATCGGCGACTTCGCCGGCCCGAGCGCGCTGCGCCGGGTGGGGGATTACGTACGCGCGCACGGCGACGTGATCCAGGCGTTCTACGCCTCGAACGTCGGCGTGTACTTGAATAGCCGGCAGACGCAAGCGTTCTGCGCGAACCTTCTGACGTGGCCGGCGGCGGCGACCGCCTCGTTCATCGAGCGCGATGAAGTGCGGCCGTTCAGCGTGAAGCTGGAGGCCTGTACTACCCGGCCGACTCGATAGCGGCCTTCACCGCCTGCGCCAGCTGCGTCGGGGTGAACGGCTTGGACAGCAGCGGGTACTTCAACGCGCCGTCGGAGCTGACGATATCCCCGGGATATCCCGACATGAACAGAATGGCGGTCCTGGGCGACACTCGCCGCACGTGCTCGGCAAGATCACGTCCGCTCATACCCGGCATCACGATGTCGGTGAGCACCAGCCGGATGTCGGGGTGTTGCCGTCGATCGATCAACGACACTGCCGCAGCGCCGTCTTCCGCCTCGACGACGCTGTAGCCACAGCGTTTGAGGATCGACGAGGCGAGCCGGCGCACGCCGTCATTGTCTTCCACCAGCAGAACGGTGCCTTCTCCGCGCGGCAAGGCGAGCGCGCGATCTCGAGCGTCGGGCTCCTGGCGTGGGGCGTCGGCCTTTACGCGCGGCAGAAACACGTGCATGGCGGTGCCTGCCCCAGGTGCGGACTCGACGCGGATGTGGCCGCCGCTCTGTTTGACGACTCCGTGCACGGTGGGAAGCCCGAGACCGGTGCCCTTGCCCTGCGGCTTGGTCGTGAAAAACGGCTCGAACAGATGCTCTCGAACGTCGTCGTCCATCCCTTCGCCGGTGTCGCGCACGGTGAGGCGGACGAACTCGCCAGGGGGTTCGCCGGGGCCGATTTCGATCGAAAGCCGCCCGCCTCCGGGCATCGCGTCTCGCGCGTTGGTCACCAGGTTCAACAGCACTTGCTCCAGCTGCGAACGATCAGCCCGCACAGCGCCGGTGTCCGTCACGGCGATCTCGAGGACGATGTCTTCTCGAATCGTGCGTCGCAGCAGGCGCTCCATGGCGCGCGCGACCTCACCCGGTGCGAGTACCTCGGGTGCGAGATGCTGCCGGCGTCCGAACGCCAGCAACTGCCGCGTCAGTTGCGCCGCCGTCTCAGTCGCCTGCAGGATCTGGTTCGAGTAGACGACGGCGTCCGGGTCTCCTGCCACTTTCGCGCGGAGGAGCTCGGCGTTGCCGGAGATCACCATCAGCAGATTGTTGAAGTCGTGGGCGATGCCGCCGGCCAGTTGCCCGATGGCCTCGAGTTTCTGGGCGTGCAACAGCCGCTGCTGCGTCTGGCGGAGACGCTCCTCGAGTTGCCGCTGCGTCGTGACGTCGCGAACCAGCGTGAGCACTTCGCGCGCCGTCGCCGGAACCATCCTCGCCTCGTAGAGATGGACGTCACCGGCCGGGAACGTGAGCTCGTACTGGAACTCGACGGCTTCGCCGCTCGCAATGACACGTGCGATCGCATCTTCATACGCCGAGGCGGCCGCGGCGGGAAGCACGTCGCGCACCGCACGGCCGATGATCCCGTCCGGCGGCGCGTAGAGCCGGTCCGCAGACGGCGCGTAAAAATCGAGATGCCGGGCTTCGCCATCGAGCCGGAAGACCAGGTCGGGCATCGCCGCGAGCAGGCCGCGATGACGGACTTCCGAGGCGGCCAACGCATCTTCGGCAATCCGTGCCGCCTCGTGACTGCGTCGAAGGTCGGTGATCTCGACGACCAGCGCGCCGACTCCCTGGATCGTTCCGTCGTTGCCGTGCAGCGGAAAGTAGTTACAGAGCCAGTGCCGCGCCGCGTCAGCCGGCCAGGGGACGATTGGTGACGTCGAGGTTCAGCACCGGCACTCCCGTCTCGAGCACTCCCTTCAGCAGCGGCTCCAACATGGGCGCGAGGTCCGGGATGACGTCCGCCACCGTGCGCGCGAGGTGCGCCTCCGGCGTGATGTCCGTTGATGGCGGCGAGCGCCTCGTTCACCGCGAGATAGCGGAGGTCACGGTCCAGGAAGCCCAGGCCTACCGTTGCGTGGGCGAGAAGGGAACCGATGTAGGCGGACGCATCGTCCGAGCGGAACTGTCCGGGATCTTTCGAGGGAGGATCCGCCACCTGGTTATTGTGACCTCACCGGAAGCACGCGCGTCGAGATCCTTGACGAATCGGTACCGGATGTCCATACGGCAAGAATTCCCGACTGCGTCATCGCCAGCACCGGATAGCTCCCGTGGCCATCTGTGGACAGGCGGACGATCGCGCCAAACGTCGGCGGCTTGTCACCGCGCAGTTGAACCTCACGAAACGCCGCTGTGCGTTCAGCATTGACGATCTCGTCCCATGCGACGAAGACCGTGCCGGCGGGTCCTGCCAGAACCTGCGGATGCGCCGGCCGTCGGCCACCAAGCGTCGGCACGCGTACGCGTGGCGCAAATCTTCGCGCGTCCTGTGTAGAGGAATAGAAGATCGCCCCTTCGGGATTTTCTCCCCCGACGACCGTCGGCCAGACGACGTGCACGGTGCCCCGCCCGTCGACGCTCATGGCGGGGCCGTCATCGGGACATCCGCTGATCGCCCACCCGTCTTCATTGATGCGCACTGGTGCCGCGAACGATTTCCCTGCGTCGCGCGACACGGTGAACGCCATGTCGCGAAGGTTCCCCGGATAGACGTGTCGCCACGCGGCATAAATATGCCCGGCTGGTCCAACTGCCAGCGTCGTCTTGCAGCAGTAGCACACGCCTTTCGCCACCTCGCGTTCCACGGGGCGCGTACCGAGAGCGGATGCGTAATACACGCCTGACTTCTGTGCCATCGCCGCGCCGTCGTGTTTGGCACCGGGCTGGTGACCTTGGTGGCTTGTTCCCGCGGTTTTGTCGGCTGCCAGGCCGCGGTGGTCGAGCCAGATCGCGTGAGCGGCTCCACCGGGACCGACGGCGAGCGACGGCCATCCGCGGTCGCCCGGTGCGCCCGGTGACTGCAGCGCCGGGGCGGACGTGAATGTCCGGCCGCCATCACGAGATCTCGCGGTCTTGATCTGCGTCGTGTCCCCGCGCGCGGTCCACAGCACGACGATCTCGGGTGTCGCGCTACCCCGCGGGACCAATGCGACGCGCGGAGGCAACTCGCCGCCAAGGCGCGCCTCGCCCGGCACGCTGTTCACCTGGACCGGCGTGCCAAACGTCCTGCCGCCGTCGCGGCTCACCGCCAGGAACACGTCGGTCTTTCCAGCGGCCGTCGCTCCCCAGGCCACGACCGCGAACGACCCGGACACCGCGACCCAGGGCGTTGCATCAGCGCGCTCGGGCACGTCCAGAACCGCGAGCGGCGTCGTCGGCCCTTGCGCCGATCCGACTCCCAACAGGCTGATGACGCTGACAAGGGCGAGGCCGAGGGTGTTACGAGTGATACGTCGCATCAGGTCTCCTAGAATCGCACGCGCGCGCCCAGTTGAAATGCGCGCGGCTCGGCAACGGCCGTGATCTGTCCAAACGTGGGTGACGGATTGGCCGGGTACGCGCCCGCACCGAAATTGTTGTTCCGCGTGAGCACGTTCTGATGATTCGTGAGGTTGAAGCCCTCGACGAGCGCTTCGAACTGCCAGCGGCCCTTGAGGCGGAACGTGCGGGAGAGCCGCAGGTTCAGGCTGAAGAAGTCGCTGCCTTCACCGCTGTTGCGTGGGATGAACTGGCCGTTCACGATCGGACGCCCGGCGGTTCCCTGCACGGTCGTGACGCCCGAGACGATGTTCATGGGCAGGGCAGAATACGCCTGCACGACGGCGCCGAGCTGAAAGCCGCGGCCCTCGAGTCCGCCATGGACGACCAGCCGATGTCTCTGGTCGTCGTCTGAACGGCCCCGGTCCTTCGACAGATCGAACGGGTCGATCGGTCGAGCTGAAAAAGAACTCGCCGAGGTTGTTCATCGACTTCGAGAGCGTGTACGACACGCGATAGTGCCCCCATCGCGTCGGCCGCTGCGACGAACGACACGTGCAGTCCGTGATAATTGGACTCGCCGGCCGACGAGTACTGCCTGTTGTTCGCGTAGGTCGGATTGGGGCGGCAACCGTTGTTCGTGCCGCTCGCCACGCACGTCGGGCACGTTCTGATTGATGGCCATCAACAAGTCGCGGCCGTGCAGGTACTGATAGCCCGACGCCGACCGTCAAGCAGCTCGCCAAGCTGCTGCTCGACTTCGACGCTGGCCTGTCGCGAATGCGCGTTCTGCAGATCCGCGATCCATCGTCGTGAAGTTGGACGAGCGTGCCCTGAGGGCACCGCGCCGGGCAGGATGTTCGGGAAAGACCGGCGCGCCGGCTTGCGTCGGCGACAGGCTGACGGCGATCTGGCGCAGACTCGACAGATCGGTGGTGTTGCCGGCCGAAAGGAGCGCGTTGGCCAGCGCGCGGAGCGGCACCCGATCGTAGAACAGTCCGGCGCTGGCGCGCACGAGCGTACGCCGCGAGCCGAGCGGCGACCATGCCACGCCGATGCGCGGCGAGATGTTGTTCGCTATCGGTGTCGATCGTCTCGAGGAACTGAAGGTCGTAGCGAAGACCGAGGTTCAGCGTGAGCGTTGGACTGAAGCTTCCACTCGTCCTGCGCGTAGACGCCGAGATTCGGATTGGTCTGCGAGACCTCGACACACCGAACGTCTGCGTGAAGCCGGCATTGTTGTAGGTGCCGCGCCAGGAAATTCGCGAGCGACGAGAACGCGTACGCTGCCGCGCACCGCGCGCGGGAAGGTGATGCGGTCGTCGTTGTAGAGGAAGTCGACACCGACCCGGAACGCGTGCGCGCCCGCCTGGTGCGAGAGGTTGTTGACGACCTGGTACAGCGTGGTTGACGCGGCCGGTCGGACTGCTCGAGCTCGTGCCGAAGGAGGCGACGCCGGTGATCGCCACCGCCGGCCCGATCGGATCGGTCGGCGGCGCCAGCAGATCGACTGTGCGCGAACTGCGCTCGCGTTTCGAGCACGGTGCGCGATGAAATCGTCAGCGTATTGCTGACCGCTATCGTCTGATCGAGGTTGTCGAGCGCCGGACGAGGCGCTCGGCGCATTGAGTGCCGCCGGCACCGCGGGCGTTCGTGCGCAGCTGACGTCGTAGAGGCTGTAGCGGATGCTCAACTGATCGCGGCCGCTGACCTGGTGGTCGATCTTCCCCAGCACGTTAGTCGAGTCGATCGGATTCGGATAGACGCCGGTAACGACCGACGGGCCGCCGATAACCGACGGCGGCCAGCCGCGCGTTGATGGCGGCGACGCTGGACGTCGTGGAAATCGTGGTGAGGCCGGTCTGATCGAGACCGCGCTGTTCGACGTTGGCGAAGTAGAACGTGCGGTTCGACGACCACCGGTCCGCCGAGGCTGCCGCCGTACTGCGCACTGGTCCATGGGCAGCTTCGTGCCCGAGCAGCGGGTTTCTCGCGTTGAAACTGTCGTCGCGAAAGTAGTCGTAGCCGGTGCCGTGCAGCACGTTCGTCCCGCTCTTGGTGACGATACTCACATAGCCGCCGAGCGCGCGACCGAGCTCCGCCTGGGCGCCCGACGTCACCACCTGGAACTGTTCGACGGCGTCCACGCCGTAGGTGATGCCGCTCAGCGCCGCCGCGTCGTCGTTGGCCGACAGGCCATCGACGATGAAGTTGTTCGAGAGGTTGCGCTGGCTCCCGACCGAGAGGCGTGACGCCCGGCACCGCGGAGGTTTCCGGGAAGAGCTGCGCGCTGTTCACGTTGGTCGGCGAGACGCCGGGCACGAGCAACGCGACATCGAGGAAGTTGCGGCCGTTCAACGGCAGGTTTCTGACCTCGGGCTCAGAAACCGTGCTGGCGATCTGGCTGCGCGCCGCTTCGAGCACCGTGACCTCCGCGGTCACGGTGACGCTGGCATCGAGGGCGCCGACGGCCAGTGTGACCGGCAACTCGAACGCCGAGCCCGACGGTGAGTGTCAGGCGGCGAGTCGCCACCTCGAACCCGGGCTTGCGAACGGTGATTTCGTACGGACCGACACGCAGATAGGGAAACCGGAAGCGTCCTTCCTTGTCGGCTGACGCCGTTGACCGACGAGGTTCGTCGACGATGTGTCGCGCGGTGATCTCGGCGTCGGCAACGGCAGCGCCGGTACGGATCGGTGACGCGTCCGCTGACACTGGCGAGATCTACCGACTGTTGTGCCGAGGCAGACGTGCCTCCGACACACATGACTACGCCCAATAGAAACCCTTGAAGCAGTCGTCAAACAATGACGTCTCCTGAAAACGCATCCGTGAAGGCACACGAGCGCCCTTCCCCCAGGATGAGATGTAACAGCGGCGACGTCGCGAAGGTCGTGGCCAGGGCCATGACGACCAGCATAGCGAAGAGAGCCGGCGACAGGATCCCCATGTCGAGGCCGACGTCGAGCACGATGAGCTGCATGAGGCCCCTGGTGTTCATCAGCACACCAATCGCGCTGGCATGTCGCCAGCCGAGCCCGCTCAAGCGTGCCGCGATGAAACTGCCGCCGAACTTTCCGACCGTCGCCACCAGGACGATCAAGCCGCAGAAGATCCAGTCGTTCGGGCTCCGCAACAACCCGATCTCGGTCCGCATCCCGGTGAAGGCGAAGAAGATCGGCAACAGCAGCACAACGACCAGGTCGTTCACGCGCTCGCGAATCTGAGCCGTGAGCCGGCCCTCGTGCGGGATGAACGCGCCGAAGAGAAACGCGCCAAACAGCGCGTGAATGCCGATCTGTTCCGTCGCGACCGCCGACAACAACATCAGCCCGATCACGACCGCGAAGGTCGTCGGTGAAACCGGGCCCTCATTCGCTTCAACGCGGGCCGCGAGCCACCGCGCCAGCGGCCGCACCGCGACAAACATCACGACCACGTAAAGAGCGACCAGCGCGGCCGTCGTGGCGGCCTCGCCCGGCTGCGCCGCCGCGACCGCCGACACCAGTGCCAGCAGGCACCACGCCGTCGCATCGTCCACCGCTGCGCACGCGATCGCGATGACGCCGAGCGGCGTGTGTTGCATTCGACGATCGATGAGGATGCGTGCCAGCACGGGAAACGCGGTCACCGACATCGAGACCCCGAGGAAGAGCGCGAACACCGTGAACGACGTGCCGCCCGTCGCATAGATCGGAAAGAGCACGAGGGCGAGAGCCGTCCCGAGGATGAAAGGCGCGATCACGCTCGCATGGGAGATGGCAAGCGTGGAGTGCGGGTGGCGGCGCAGCGGGCCCGCATCGAGCTCGAGCCCGATGAGGAACATGAAGAGGACGACGCCGATCTTGGCGACGACCGCGAGATACGGTGCGGCCTCTTGCGGTATCAGGAAGGCCGCGGCGCTCGAGGAGATCGCGCCGAGCACCGATGGGCCGAGCATGACGCCGGCGAGGATCTCCCCCATTACTGGCGGCTGCTTGAAGTACTTCTCGACGGCTCGCCCAACGAGCCGCGCCATGATCACGATGACGGCGATGGCGAGCAGCACCTCGGGGAGGACGTCGCGATGCCGGGCCACCGCAACGACTGGCGCGCCGGAGCCGATATTCCCCTCGGGTGCCGCCAGGCCTTCGCCAAGACGACGGATCCAGAAGAAGAGCGCGACGGCGACCGACGTCATCGCCGCGTAGCCGGCAACGGTTCGCGTGCGGCTCACGGCACCGAAGAGAGTCGCTGGGGTTGAGGGTGTCATCAATAGCCGTTGTCACACAGCCGGTGTCAAAAGCTCGGAGAAGTGTAGTCGTGAGTTAACTTCCGGCCCCTGAACGTCGTATTAGAGGCGACTCCCCTGTTTGACCGAGCGGATTGGCGGCCTGACGCCAACCGTCCAGCGTTTTTGAACGTCTACGTAGCGTCATCGCGCTAGACAGAACCCGCAGGAGCAGACCAGGAATGCGCGTTACCGGACAGTTTTTGGCGATTGTGTTCGCTTGTGGAACGATCGCCATCGCCGACGGGCAAACGCCGGCCGAGCGAGCGAATAAAGTGCTCACCGATGCACGGGTTGCGCTCGGCGGCGCGAAGCTCGACGCCGTCAAGAGTCTGGTCGCCTCCGGACGCACACGACGTGTGCGTGGGAACAACCTCGTCCCGATCGAGTTCGAAATCATGCTCGAGCTGCCCGACAAGTACCTGCGGGCCGACGAGTTCCCCGCGGAAGATACCGATCCGACCTCCTCGGGTTTCAACGGCGATGCCCTGGTTCAGATTCCTCCGCCCGCGACTCCTCCGCCCACGGCTCCTCCTTCCCCCGGTAGACCGATGGGCGCCGCGCCCGCTCCTCAGGCAGGGATGCCTGCGGGCGGGCGCGGTCCGGCGCCTGACCCGCGCCGAGCCCGTGTAAACACTCTCAAGCAGGATTTCGCTCGCCTCTGGCTGGGCCTCTTCGCCTCCTCCCCAGCGCCCTACCCGCTGACCTTTTCCTATGCCGCGATCGCCGAGGCGCCGCAAGGGCAAGCCGATGTGCTCGACGTGAAAGGGGACGGCACGTTCGCGCTGCGGATGTTCGTAGACAACAAGACGCACCTCCCTGTGATGGTCAGTTGGACGACGCCGCCCACCAACGTCGTCGTCACCGTTCCGGGGCAGCCGGCGCCGAAGACCGTTGCGCCCGGTGCGGTCGTCGTGCCTGGTCCGCCTGCGCCGCCGGCGGGCGCCCCGAAAGAAGAGATGGACAAGTACACGAAGGACGTCCTTGCGGTGCGGCAGAAGGCGCAAGCCACGCCGGTCGAGCATCGCCTGTACTTCGGGGACTATCGCGACGTGGACGGCGTGAAGTTCCCATTCAGACTGCGCCGCGCCATCGGCGCGGAGACCACCGAAGAAACCACCTTCGATCGATATCGCATCAACGCGAAAATCGACGCTCGGAAGTTCGAGACCGTTAAGTAGTAAGCCCCTTCAGGGGCGAGGCTGTTCTGGAGACCAAGATGCGTGCTCTGTTGATTCTGTGTATCGCCTGTTGTCTCGCGCCGCTGAACGCATTCGCGCAAACGCCGCCTACGGGCAAGCTGCTGGTGACGCTCGTTGACGAGACCAACGGCGTCCTGCCCGGCGCGACCGTGACGCTCGCCGGAGTCGATGCCGCGAACAAAGGCGTGGCGATTCCCGCCGCGACGACGACCGACAAGGGGCAGGCCACCTTCGAGAACCTGATCCCGGGCCGCTACTCGATCAAGGGAGAGTTCTCGGGCTTCCAGGCGCGCGTGCTCCCGGAAGTGCGCGTCAGAGCGGGCGAGAACAAGCAGGTGCTGATGCTGCCCCTCGATCGGGTGCAAAGTGACGTGACCGTCGGCCGCGACCGGCAGGCCTCCGCAGCCGACCGCGACGTGACGTTCGGTGCGGTACTGACGCGCGAGCAGATCGAAGCCCTCTCCGATGATCCCGACGAACTGAAGCGGCAGTTGATGGACATCGCGGGCCCCAACGGGAAGATCCTCGTCGACAGCTTCGAGGGACGCGAGCTCCCCCCCAAAGCGCTCATCAAGTCGATTCGCATCACGCGCGACCAGTTCGCGCCCGAAGTGCACTACGCCGGCGAGCTGCGGATCGAGATCCTCACGCAGCCGGGCATCGGTGCGGTGCGGGGTAACGTGCGTACCGGGTTCTACGACAGCGCCCTGGACGGCACCAACCCGATCGTTGGTCAGACGCCGCCGTCGCAAAGCTGGTCGTACGGCGGAAACCTGAGCGGCACGCTCATCAACGAGCGCGCGTCGTTCAGCATCAGCTTCAACGGCACCGACGCCTACACGTCGCCTATCCAGTACGCCGCGGTTCCGGCCGGTAACGTTCAGGGTGTCGTGCCCATCAAGACGCTGAACGACAACCGTTTCTTCTCGGGCGGCCTCGATTACGCGCTCACCCGCGACCAGGTGCTCCGTCTCAACTTCAACGGCTCGCAGTTCGATACGGCCAACCAGGGTGTCGGCACCTACGATCTCCCGACGCGCGCGTTCTCGAGCGAGCAGAGTTCGTTCGGCATGTTCCTCCAGCAGAACGGCCCGATCGGCCGCCGTTTCGTGCTGAACACGCGCCTCTCGGTGACCGGGCAATGACTCGGAGGCAAGGTCGGCCATCGAACTGCCGACGATCGAAGTGATCGAGAACTTCACGAGCGGGGGCGCACAGCGACGCGGCGGAACGCACAGTCGGAACTACTGGCTGAATTCCGATCTCGACTACGTGCGCGGCATGCACTCGATGCGGGCGGGTGTCGAGGTCCAGTACGGCTCGTTCCGTTCTGATTCGCAGAGCAACTACCTCGGCACTTACGTGTTCGAAAGCCTCGAGGCGTTCGAGGCCGGGCGGCCCCGCAGCTACACGCGCCGCACCGGCGATCCCAGCATCGAGTACTCCAACACTCAAGGCGGGATCTACTTCCAGGACGACATCAAGGTTCGCAAGGGTCTTACTGTGACCGGCGGCGTGCGCTACGAAGCGCAGACCCACATACCGGATGCCTTGAACTTCGCCCCGCGCATCGGCTTCACGTGGGCGCCAACAAAAAGCGGAGCGACCACGTTGCGCGGCAGCTGGGGGGTCTTCTATGACTGGCTGTCGACCGGCACCTATGCGCAGACGCTACAACTGGACGGCTTCCGGCAGGCCGAGTTGAACCTCATCAATCCGAGCTACCCCGATCCGGGCCTCGGCGGCTCGATCCCGCCCACCAATCGCTACGAGCTCGACGAGCGATCGCGAGATGGCGTACTCGCAGCGGCTCAGCGCCGGCATTGCGCACACCTTCTCGCGCCGGGTCAGCACGAACGTGCTCTACAGCTACGCCTATCAGTACAAGCTGCTCTCGGGCCGCAACCTGAACGCGCCGGTCGACGGCGTGCGCCCCGATCCCCGGTTTGCCAACCTGGTGCTGTCGTCTCCCGATGGCGAAGGCACCGAGCACTTCCTGAACGCTTCGCTGAACCTCAATCTCTCGCCAATGCCGCCGACGGGTGGCCCGGGGGGCGCGGCCGCGATGGCAGGCGGCGGGCACATGGTGATGGCTGGGCGCGAGATGATGGTGATGATGGGTGGCCCAGGCGGCGCAGCGAACGCCTCTGGCCCGCGATGGCAGTGGCGGCGCGGCCTGTCGGCCTCGGCGTTCTACAACTGGGGCCGCAGCCGCAACAACAGCGACGGCGCCTTCTCGATCCCCTTCTACGCCGATCTCGAACAGGAGTGGGGTCCGTCGTCGTTCGACCGGCGCCACAACGTGCACGCCTCGGTCGCCAGCACGGCGCTGCGTAACCTGACGATGCGGTATGCGATGAGCGGAACGTCGGCTTCCCCGTTGAACATTCGGACGGGGACCGACGACAACGCCGACCTGGTGTTCAACGACCGTCCGGTGGGGGTGAGCCGCAACTCCGAGCGGACGCGCGGCTACTGGAACTCGTCGGCCAACTTCACCTACAACTTCACGCTCGGCAAGAAGACGGTGACCTCGGGCGGCGGCGTGCAGATCATGGGCTCCCCCGCCGGACTCACGGTCAACCCCGCGCCTATGACGTCGACCCCGCGCTATCGCCTCAGCGTGTCGATGAACATCAACAACCTGTTCAACCAGGCGAATTACACCGGCTTCAGCGGCGTGATGACCTCGAAGTACTTCCTGCAGCCGACCAACGCGTCAGGCGTGCGCCGGATTCAGGTCAGTACTTCGATGAGCTTCTGATGGAATCAGCTGAGGGGTGAAGTCAGGGACGCTAAAACTAAGAACTTACGAATTTCGAACTTAGAACATTTGGTGGAAGGGCCACGCGGCGCGTCGGCCCTCTGAGTTCCTGAGACTTCGGAGTTCGTAGTTCGTAGTTTCGAGAATCGCTCAAGCCAGCGATCTGCTAGTTAGCAGCACTACCATCCAATCTTCTTGCCCTTGTTCTGCTCGTCGAGCCACTTCTTCAGGGGGGCGAAGTACTCCGCCATCGCCGAGGCGTCCATCTGCTTTTGGCCGGTGAGGGCTTCGAGCGCTTCGGGCCACGGCTTCGAGGCGCCCATTTCCATCATCGCTTTCAGCCGTTTGCCGGCCTCGGCGTTGCCGTAGATCGAGCAGCGGTGCAGCGGCGCGGTGCAGCCGGCCGTCTTCGCGAGGGCGCGGTGGAACTGGAACTGCAGGATCTGCGCGAGGAAGTAGCGGGTATAGGGCGTGTTCGCCGGCACGTGGTACTTGGCGCCCGGATCGAAGAACTGCTCGCCGCGCGGTGATGGCGGCGCGACCCCCTGGTATTTCAGCTTCAGGTCCCACCACGCCGTGTTGTAGTTCTGCGGCGCGATCTTTCCCGAGAACACCTGCCAGCGCCACTGGTCCACGAGGAGCCCGAAGGGGAGGAATGCGAGACGTTCGAGCGCGGCGTTGAGCAGCAACCCCGTGTCGGCGGAGGCGTCAGGCGCCTTGTCGAGGAGGTTGATCTTCACGAGGTATTCGGGCGTCACCGACAGCGCCAGCGTGTCGCCGAGCGCTTCGTGGAACCCGTCGTTCGCACTGTCGCGGAAGATCACCGGCAGCGTGCTGTACGCGCGCTGGTAGAAGTTGTGCCCCAACTCGTGGTGGATGGTGATGAAGTCTTCCTGGTTGACGTCGATGCACATCTTGATGCGCACATCGTCAACGCTATTGATGTCCCACGCGCTCGCGTGGCAGACCACTTCGCGGTCCTGCGGCTTCACGAAGAGCGAGCGTTCGTAGAAGGTCTTGGGCAGCGGCTCGAACCCGAGCGACGTGAAGAAGCGCTCGCCGATTCGGGCCATGCCGATGGCGTCGAGCTTCTTGTCCTTGAGGATGCTGGTGAGGTTGAATGCCTGCTTCTGGCCGGGCGGCGCGACGATGTCGGAGATGTTCGACCAGTCCTGCTGCCAGAGATTCCCGAGGAGGTGGGCGGGAATCGGACCGTTCTCCGGCACCGCCGCGCCGTATTTGTCATGGAGCTTGGCGCGCACGTAGGTGTGAAGTGAGAGGTACAACGGACGCAGCTGATCCCACAGGCGATCGAGCTCCTTCGCGAATTCGTCGGCGGGCATGTCGTACTTGCCGCGCCACATCGCGCCCGTGTCCTTGAAGCCGAGGACGTTGGCCCCCTTGTTCGAGAGTTCGGCGAAGCGCTGGTAGTCCTTGCGCATCGGGATCGAGATCGTGTGCCAGCCTTCCCACACTTCCTGCAGGCGCTTCGGATCGCGGTTCTCGGCGAGGATCTCGGTGATCTTCTCGATGTCGAGGCACTCGTTCGGCTTGGGCTTGCCCGCCGTAGCTTCAGCGGAGGCGGGACAATACTTGCCGCTGCCGTACGACCCCTCCATCGACGCGACGAGACGACTGAGTTCCTCCCCTTCCTTGGGGTCCGGCGGCGCCGCGATGGTCAGGGAGTTCTTCAGCAGGGTGAGCTGCCGTCGCTCGACCGGCCCTACCTGGACCTTGTCGTAGGCAAACGCATCCTTCGCGTAATTTGTCGCCGCGGTGACCAGCGCTTCGTTCGCCTGCGCCGCCATGACCTCGGTGTCTGGGGTGATGTAGGTGGACTGCACCCAGCCGGCTCGGTTTGAGGCGTTGATGAGCTTCAGCAGTTCGCGATCGATTTCCGCGAGGAACGCCTTCACGCCCGCCGGCGTGGCGGGATGCTTCGTCTTCGACGCGGTGCTGCCGGATTGTGCGGAGACTGAGATCGCGAATGCCATCGTGATCGCAACGGCTGTGGCAGAGATGATGCGCTTCATCTCCTCATCTTATGCTCGCGACCTGACGTTTCGCTCGCGACCCGTTGTCCGTTGTTCGTTGTTCGTTGTTCGGGGTTCGGGGTTCTTGTAGGCCGGGTCTTTAGACCCGGCACACTTACGTTCGCCGGTTAATCCTGCCTTCTTCGGAGAACTTCCAGATGCTCCAGGTGCTTGCGGCGCACGGAGATGTAATCGGCGTGTTCGAGCTTTAGCTCGCTCGCCACCCGGCGGATTTCGTTGTCTTCGACGGTCAGGATCCCAGCGTCAGCCGCACCGATGGCGAAAAGGCAGTCGAGCAGGAACAGCTTTTCGTCGCGGCTTGCGGTGCGTTCGAACTCGCGGGTGATCACATAGTCCTCGGTCCCACCTGACTGGCGCGCCGCTTCGCGCGCGACGCGAACGATCGCGGCCGCCTGCTCTTCGGTCACGCCGGCATGCTCGAGGACGATCTGCTGCATCTGCGCCGCTTCGCTGTCGGTCACCTCGTGGTCGGCCCGCGCCGGCCGCGTCAGGATGTAGGCGAAACACGCGAGATGCCGCGCGCGCTCGGTTCCGAGACCAGCGAGGACGGACTCGATCTCTTCGAGCCGATTGCCGCTATCGGCCGCTTTTTCATCTGCAAGACCGAGCCATTCCCAGATCGACATCAGACAGACTACTCGAGTGGTCGCACGGGTCTGAGACCCGCTACTACGACACGGACGATTTCCTTTAATCGGATCAACAAACAGTACGGGCGTCAGATTCTCTTCGTGGACGCCTCCTTCCAGCTCAACCCCGGCGAGCGCGTCGGCCTGGTCGGCCCGAACGGCGCCGGGAAGACGACGCTCTTCCGCATGATCGTTGGCGAGGAAGCGCCAGACGACGGCGAGGTGTCGGTGCCGAAGAGGCTGACCATCGGCTACTTCCGGCAGGACGTCGAGGAGATGTCCGGCCGGTCGGTCATCGACGAAGCCATCGCCGGCAGCGGCCGCGTGGGCGACCTGCACCACGAGCTCGAAGCGCTGAACCACGCGATGGGCGACCCCGCGCAGGCCGACGACATGGACCGCATCCTCGCGCGCTTCGGCGAGGTCCAGGAAGAGTACGAGCACCTGGGTGGCTACGCCCTCGAGAGCCAGGCGCGCGAAGTGCTGCACGGGCTGGGCTTCGCCGACGACCAGATCGACGGCGACGTGGGTGCGCTCTCAGGCGGCTGGAAGATGCGCGTCGCCATGGCGCGCGTGCTGCTCGGGCGCCCAGACGTGCTGCTGATGGACGAGCCCACCAACCATCTCGACATCGAATCGATCATCTGGCTCGAAGACTTCCTCAAGACGATGAGCAGCTCGCTGCTCATGACGTCGCACGACCGCGATTTCATGAACCGCATCGTCACCAGGATCGCCGAGATCGACAGCGGCGAGATCACCGCTTACTCCGGCAACTACGACTTCTACGAGCGCGAGCGGCAGATTCGAGAAACGAACAAGGAAGCCGCCTACGCGCGGCAGCAGGCGATGCTTGCCAAGGAACAGCGCTTCATCGACCGCTTCAAGGCACAGGCCGCCAAGGCCGCGCAGGTGCAGAGCCGGATCAAGGCGCTCGACAAGATCGAGAAAGTCGAACCACCCAAGAAGCGCCAGGTCGTGGACTTCGACTTCCGACAACCGCCGCGTTCCGGCGAGCAAGTGATCGTCATCGACGACGTGCACAAGGCGTACGGCAAACGGGTGATCTACGACGGCCTCAGCCTGACCATCCGGCGCGGCGAGCGCTGGTGCGTGATGGGCCGCAACGGCGCGGGAAAGACGACGTTGCTCAAGATGGTCGCCGGCGCCCTGAAGCCCGACGCCGGAACCGTCGAGATTGGCGCCAGCGTGAAGATGGGCTACTTCGCGCAGCAGGCGCTTGACTTGCTGAACCCAGACCTGACGATCTGGGAGCAGATCGAAAAGGACTTTCCACACGAGTCGATCGGGATGCTGCGCAACTTGCTCGGCGCCTTCCAGTTTTCCGGCGACGACGTGCAGAAGCGGGTCCGGGCGCTTTCAGGCGGAGAGAAGACCCGACTCGTCATGGCGCGCATGCTGCTCAACCCGCCCAACCTCCTCGTGCTCGACGAACCGACCAACCACCTCGACCTGGCGACGAAGGAGATGCTGGTGAAGGCGCTCGGCGATTTCGAGGGCACGATGCTCTTCGTCTCGCACGACCGCGCGTTCCTTCGCGGACTCAGCAATCGGGTGCTGGAGCTGGGTGGTGAAAGTGGAACCGATGAGCCGCATGCCTATCCCGGCTCGTACGTCGAGTATGTGGAACGCACGGGTCACGAAGCACCCGGCGTTCATGCGTGAGACAATTTCAGCAACGATGCGGAAGGAATTGTGACGCCGCGCGAAGCGACGGGAGGCTCCGAGCAGAAGCCGCTGGTGTTGCTGGTTGAAGACCTGGTGGACTCGCGTGAACTGTACGCGCAGTACCTCACCTACGTTGGCTTCAGCGTGGTCACGGCGATCAACGGACATGAAGCGATCCGCCTTGCGCAATTGCTACGGCCGGACATCATCCTGATGGACATCCGCCTGCCGGGCATGGACGGGCTCGAGGCGACCGCCGATCTGAAACGTCAGCCGGAGTTGTCGCACATCCCCGTGGTCGCCATCACCGCGGACCCCTCCAAGGAAATGGCCGCCCGCTGCCATGATGCCGGGTGTCACTCCTTCATCTCAAAGCCGGTGCTTCCGAACGAAGTGGCGCAGCACCTCAGGAACGCGCTGTCCAACGTCGCAGACTCCGGAACGCGCTGAGCATTTCATCCCAGCTGTAATGGGCGTTTCTGCCGCTCGGGTTCGGCAGGACGAACACCTTCGCCCCGTGAATCTCCAGTCGCTGGGGTCCGGGGCACTTCACCGTCGCTGCACGCGCGCGCGCCTCCTGATCTTCAAGGACGAGCGGAAGGATCGCGCGCCACAGCGTCACGCCAACCAGCGCGACGACCGTGGGCCGGTAGCGTCCGATCTTCTTCTCCAGGATTCGCCAACCCGCGACATACTCGGCCGGCTTCAGCACGTCGATGCCGGGCGACGGCCGCGCCACGAGATTGGTGATGCCCATTCCCAACTCTGGCAGTCGCACGTCGTCTTCGTAAGTGAACGGCTCGGGCACCAGCCGCGCTTCCCAGAGCAGCTTCCAGAAACGGTTCGACGGGCCGGCGAAGTGATGACCAGTTTGCGCCGAACGGACGCCGGGGTTGATGCCAACGAACAGGAGGCGTACGCCCGGTTGGATGCGGTCCTTCAGCCTGAGGTGTTCCCAGTCGCGCGTCGGCATAAGATTGATCGCCATGCAGTGGTTATTCAAAGAAGAGCCGTCCAACTACAGCTACGACGACCTCGAGCGTGACGGTAAGACGTCGTGGACGGGGGTAAGAAATCCGCTCGCGCAAAAACACCTGCGCTCGGTCAAGAAGGGGGACCGCATCTTCTTCTATCACACGGGTGACGTGAAGGCGGTTGTGGGCATGGCGAAGGCAGCGGATGCCGCGTACCCGGATCCCGCAGACAAGACCGGAAAGCTGTACGCGGTCGACGTGCTGCCGGTGAAGAAGCTGAAGCGTCGGTGACATTGGCGGCGATCAAGGCGGACAGGTTCTTCGAGTCGTTCGCGCTGGTGCGGATGTCCCGGCTGTCGGTCATGCCCGTGGACGACGAGCAGTGGGAGCGGATTGTCGAGATGAGTCGCCAGAACATGAAGTGCTGCGAAGACAATCGGGTAACCCTGATCGGTCCCTCGCTTCCGCACCACGAGTTTGCCGGTCGTCGGCGGGTCGGGCTCTGCGGGGTAGAACGGCGTCCCCTCCGACGACCGCTGACTTCTCCTGTCGTCGTCAGAAGAAGATCCTGCGCGAGGCCTTCGTCGATCAGTGACGCTGGCGGTCGCGCGAGCCTGGGTTCTTCACGCCCGTCCATGACGTCTTACCGTCGCGGACGAGATCGTCATAGCTGTAGTTGGAGGGCTCTTCTTTGAAGAGCCATTGTCAGTTGTTGCCAATTGGCGTCAGTGCGAACTCCGACGACCGATCGAATTCGGTGATCAGCGGCGTGAGCCGCGCCTCGACCGCCTCGCGCGTTTTGCTGGCCGCAAACGCGTCGAAGCCCATGATGATCAGCCGGCGGGCTTCAGCAGCAGGAACGCCAGGGGCGGGAGATTCAAGCGCAGCGATTGATCGTAGCCGTGCGCCGCGATCGGCTCGGTGAAGACGACGCCGGCGTTCCCGAGGTTGCCGCCGCCGTAGATCTCGCTGTCGCTGTTGATCAACTCGTTGTAGGCACCCGCCACCGGCACACCGACGCGGTAGCCATCGCGGGGAATCGGCGTGAAATTGAAGAGCCCCACGACGAAATCGCCGCTGCTGTCCTGGCGGATCAACGAGACGACGCTGTTCTCGTGGTCGTTGCAGTCGATCCACTTGAAGCCGCCGCCGGTGAAGTCCTGCTCGTGCATCGCACGCTCGGACGAGTAGACGCGATTGAGATCCGCGACGAACCGGCGCAGGCCGCCGTGCAGCGGCCGGCTGAGGAGGTGCCAATCGAGGCTGCGGTCGTGGTTCCATTCGCGCCCCTGGCCGAACTCGCAGCCCATGAACATCAGCTTCTTGCCCGGATGCGCGTACATGAAGCCGTAGAGCGCGCGCAGGGTCGCGGCCTTCTGCCAGTCGTCGCCGGGGATCTTGCCGAACATCGATCCCTTGCCGTGCACGACTTCGTCGTGCGAGAACGGCAGCATGAAATTCTCGCTGAAGGCGTACATCATCGAGAACGTGACCTTGTTGTGGTGCCAGCGGCGGTGGATCGGGTCCTGTCGGAAGTACTCCAGGATGTCGTTCATCCACCCCATGTTCCACTTGTAGGTGAAGCCCAGCCCGCCGACGTAGGTCGGACGGCTGACCGATGGCCACGACGTCGACTCTTCCGCGACCGTGATCGATCCCGGGTGCTCCGCGTGCGTCAGCGTGTTCATCTGCCGCAGGAACTCGATGGCGTCGAGGTTCTCGCGGCCACCGAACTTGTTCGGGACCCATGCCCCTGCCTTGCGCGAGTAATCGAGGTAGAGCATCGACGCCACGGCGTCCACCCGCAGCCCGTCGGCGTGGTACTCCTCGAGCCAGAACAACGCGTTGGCGAGAAGGAAGTTGCGCACCTCGTTGCGCCCGTAGTTGAAGATCAGCGTGCCCCAGTCGTGATGCTCACCCTGCCGCGGGTCCTGATGCTCGTAGAGCGCGGTGCCGTCGAAGTGGGCCAGCGCGAAGGCGTCCTTGGGGAAGTGGCCTGGCACCCAGTCGAGGATGACCCCGATCCCCGCCTGGTGGAGTTTGTCGACGAACCGCTTGAACTGCACGGGCGTGCCGAACCGGCTGGTCGGCGCGTAGAAGCCGGTGACCTGGTAACCCCACGATCCCGAGAACGGGTGCTCCATCACGGGGAGCAGCTCGATGTGGGTGTAACCCATGTCCCCCACGTAGTCGATCAACCGATCGGCCAGCTCGTCGTACGTGAGATAGCGATCTCCCTCCTCCGGGATGCGCGCCCACGATCCGAGGTGCACCTCGTACACGGCCATCGGCTTCTGGAACCACGAGTCCTGCGTCGCCCGCTGTTGCATCCACGCGCTGTCGTGCCATTCGTAGCGTGTGTCGCAGACGATCGATGCGGAGGCGGGGGGAATCTCGAAGGCGAAGCCGTAAGGGTCCGTCTTGAGGAAGTAACCACCGGTGCGGGGATGGACCTCGAACTTGTAGCGGTTTCCGACGTGCGCTTCAGGGACGAACGTTTCCCACACGCCGGTCATCCCGTGCAGCTGCAGGCGGTGCCGGCTGCCGTCCCAGTTGTTGAAGTCGCCGACGACACTGATCCCGTTGGCGTTGGGGGCCCAGACGGCAAAGTGCACGCCGGCAACGCCGTCCAGCGTCATCGGGTGCGCGCCGAGCTTGTCGTAGATCCGGGTGTGTTTGCCTTCGCCGAACAGGTAGAGGTCGTATTCCGACAGCACCCGGACGTCTGCCTGGTTCATACGTGCGTCAACCAGGCGCCGCGTTTGGCTTCGTCACGGCGATCGCCGGGACCATCGAGCGACGAGAGGCCTGAGGAGTAGTAAACCGGACACCAGCCGGCAGCGCCGCTGAGCACGGTCGCGAGGCCGATCGCCCGCAACGGCCAGCGCATGCTGCGCGGTGCAGCGCCGGCGGCGAGCACCATGAAGGTGCCGATGCCGGCGCGCATCGCGCGTTCGAGATCGCCAACGTTCTGCAGACCCAACCGCTCGTGCACGTCCTGCTGCGTCAACATCTGCAACTCGACGAGCGCCGACGACAGCGTGTCGTTGTCGGGCTCCACCAGCGCCGAGCCGCCAATGCCGAGATCGATCGTCGGCGTGCGGCGCTGGCCGCCGTTCAGCGACTTCGCGCGATCGAGCGCCACGGAGTCTTCGTCGATGTTGATGTATTGGTGAGCGACCGCCAGCCGGCGCAAATGCCGCAACGACCGCCGCGTATCCTCACACCAGTCCGCACCGTAGACAGTAATCATTGGCGGCCAACTCCTGCCAACAACACACTCGCACCCGTGAGCGCCAGCGCCGCAAGCAACAACCACGGCGCGATCGAAGACGCCCCCGAGGGCTTGACCTCAGGCGAATTCCCCGCCGCCCACCCGTTGACCTGCGGCCACGCGGCAAACACGCATCCGAGCGCGCCGAGCGCCGCCGCCCAGCCTCCCGCCAGCGCGAACGCCGCGCCTTCGACCCGCATCCCCGGAATCCACGCCGAGAGCGCGCCCGACACCAGCAGCATGCACCCGGAGAACACCGCGATTAACCTGAGGTGCGTGAGCGTGCGCTCGGCCGCCTGGCGCCGCAACTCTGCCTGCAACGCGCGCTCGGCTCGCGCGCGCTCGGCCTCGATCGTCTCGCGCTCGAGGTCCATGCGCGCCTTGTCGCGATCGAAGGCTTCCTTGAGCGCGGCCACGACGACGCCGGCGAGACGGGCGTTCAAGGCCTCGAGCGGCCCCGCCGACGGCGCCGTTGAGATTTCCCCCGCGGCCTCGGAGCGCCGGGGCCGTGACGCCGCGAGGCCCGCGACGGTATCGAGCACTCGGATCCAACCGCCTACACCCATGGTGCCAGCTTACAAGCACGTGCGACGTGCTACGTGCGCACGTGCGACGTGCGGACGTGCGGACGTGCTACGTGCGGACGTGCGGACGTGCACGTGCGAACGTGTGCACGTAGCACGTCGGCACGTTGGCACGTGGCACGTTCGCCCGTAGCACGTAGCACGTGCGTGGTACCTTTAGGTCATGCGGGACAGGTATTACGGATGGGTCGTCGTCTTCGTCGCCGCGGCTGCCATGGTGGGGTCGCTGCCGGGGCGGACGCAGGGACTGGGTCTCATTACCGAACCACTGCTTGCGGACCTTGCGATGGATCGCGTTCGTTACGCGCAGCTCAACTTCTGGGCGACGATCCTCGGCGCCGGCGGCGCGTTCGGGATCGGGTACGCGATCGACAGGCTCGGGAGCCGCGTCGTGCTCACCACCGTGCTCGCAGCGCTCGGCGCGGTGGTGTGTGCGATGAGCGCCGCGACGACGTTCGTGTCGATGGCGGTGTGGATCACGCTCACGCGCGCGCTCGGGCAAAGTGCGTTGTCGGTGGCGAGCCTCACGGTCGTCGGCCAGTGGTTCGTGCGCCGCATCGACACCGCGATGGCGCTTTACAGCCTGGCGATCAGCATCGGGTTCATGATGGCGTTCCCGCTCGTCGGCTGGCTGGTGCAGGCACGAGGCTGGCGCGCCGCCTGGCTCTCAGTGGGTGTCGCGATCCTCGCCGTGCTGGCGCCGCTGTCGATGATCGTCGTGCGGCGCACCCCGGAAGCCGCGGGCCTCACACCGGATGGCGAAAAGGATGCCGTCGTCGAGCACAACGCCGCCGGACGTCGGCTATTCATGGATGGACGCGCTGGGGATGCCCTCGTTCTGGCTGTTCGCGATGGGCACGGCGCTCTACGGCCTGGTGGCGTCCGGCATCGGCCTCTTCAACGAGTCGATCCTCGCGGAGCGCGGATTCGGGCCCGACGTCTACTACCAGACGCTCGTCGTCACCGCGATGACGGCGCTGATCGGCAACTTCGGCGGCGGCTGGCTCGCGCAGCGCGTGCAGTTGGGACGCCTGCTCGCCGTCTCGCTCTTCATTCTCGCCGCCGGTCTCGTGGCGCTTCCGCATGTAACCTCGATGCTGCACGTGATGGGGTGGGCAACGGCGATGGGGCTGGGAGGCGGCCTCGTGATGGTGCTCTTCTTCAGCGTCTGGGGACGCGTGTTCGGCCGCCGCGACCTGGGGCGTATCCAGGGAGCCGCGCAGGCGTTGACGGTCGTCGCGTCCGCGATTGGTCCGCTGCTCCTCGCCTGGTGCCTCGAAGCCACCGGGAGCTATGCCTTCGTCTTCAACGTGCTCGCGGCGGTGATCGGCGCCGTGGCCGCGACGGCGGCCGCCGTGACGATGCCAGCGGCGGCCGCCCCGCCGAAGCCCGCGACAGCGGGCGAAGGCGGACCGCTGTGACGTACGTCTACGCCACCATCTGGGTCGCCATCGTCCTCTTCATGGCCGGGGAGAGCGGACGCACGTTCTGGAGAAGCCGCTCGAAGCCCCCGCGCTGGACGTGGTGGATGTTCTTCACCGGCTGGATGGTCGCCGTCGTCCACACCGTGCTCGCCTTTGCGGTCGCTCACGACTGGAGTCATGCGGATGCGGTGCGTAACACGGCCCGCCTGACGAGGGAGATGTACGGCGTGGAGTTCGACGCGGCTCTCTATATGAACTACGTCTTCCTTGCGGTGTGGCTCGCCGATGTCTGCTGGTGGGCGGCGGCGCCGCCCGGGTACGTCCGCCCGGCGATCGCGACGTGGACCTTGCGCGCGTTCTACATCATCTACCTGTTCAACGCGCTGGTGGTCTTCGCGCATGGCTGGCGACGGATCCTCGGCCTGCTGTTCGTCAGCTGGCTGGCGCGAATCTGGTCCCCCGGCGTGCTACAATCCCGCCCTCGTCGAGCGTGACCTTTGTAGGCCGGGTCTTTAGACCCGGCAGACGATCCGACGAACCGAGAGTCCTCAAATGATGCGCACCCGAATTACTCCGTCGGCCGGGTCCCAGCGCACGCGAATTCGCTAATTCGCCGCCTACTCGGCCGTCCCGTCATTCCCCAACAACTCGTTTCTTGAAAGCGTGGATGCCGCGCGCCGTGGCGGGCACCGCGCGTGTGGATGCATATGGAAGTCATGAGCACGCTCCGCGAGGCCTTACGCGGATCGCAGATCGATTACACGTCCGCCCCGATCGGGCGGGCGCTGATCATGCTCGCCATCCCGATGGTCATGGAAATGGCCATGGAGTCGATCTTCGCCATCGCCGACGTGTTCTGGGTCGCGCATCTCGGTGCGGATGCGGTCGCCACGGTTGGCCTCACCGAGTCGATGATGATCCTCATCTACACGGCAGCGGTGGGGCTGTCGATCGGCGCCACGGCGCTCGTCGCGCGCCGCACCGGCGAGCACGACGCCGAAGGGGCGGCAAAGGCGGCGGGACAATCCATCCTGCTCGGCATCGCGGTGTCGGCGGCGATCAGCCTGTTGGCCGCCCCCTTCGCGCCGGAGCTCCTGCGCCTGATGGGCGCATCAGAGGCCATCGTCCGCACCGGCAGCGGGTTCACGCGCGTGATGCTCGCCGGCAACGCCAGCGTGCTGCTGCTCTTCATGCTGAACGCCGTGTTTCGCGGCACCGGCGACGCGGCGATCGCGATGCGCGTCTTGTGCCTGGGTAACGCCATCAACATGGCGCTCGGCCCCTGTCTGATCTTCGGCGTCGGTCCCTTCCCCGAACTCGGCGTCACAGGGGCTGCGGTGGCGACGACGATCGGTCGCGGCACCGCCGTCGTGTATCAGCTCGTGGTGCTCGCGAGAGGCAACGGCCGGATGCGCTTGCGGCTGCATCACCTGCGGGTGGACTTCTCCGTCATGCGGACGGTCCTGCGGCTCTCGGGAACGGGCACCTTCCAGGTCCTGATCGGCACGGCGAGTTACGTCGCCCTCGTTCGGATCGTCTCGGTGTTCGGCAGCGCGCCGCTCGCGGGCTACACCATCGGCATGCGCATCATCCTTTTCGCGTTGCTGCCGGCCTTCGGCGTGAGCAACGCGGCCGCGACAATGGTCGGACAGAACCTGGGCGCCCGTCGCATCGATCGCGCGGAGGAAGCGGTGTGGACGGCCGCGATCTACAACATGCTCTTCCTCGGTAGCGTGAGCGTGCTCTTCCTGCTGGGAGCGCGGCTCATCGTCGCGATGTTCACCGACGACCCGGCCGTGGTGCCTTACGCGGTGGACTGTCTGCGCATCATCAGCCTTGGCTTCCTGTTCTACGCCGCCGGGATGGTGCTCACGCAAGCGTTCAACGGCGCCGGCGACACCTGGACGCCGACGCTGATCAACCTGTTCGTGTTCTGGCTGTGGGAGATCCCGCTGGCGTGGTGGCTGTCGCACACCTCGCTCGGCGCGCGTGGCGTGTTCATCGCGCTGGCGGTCGCGTACTCAACGCTGGCGGTGGTGACCGCGGTGCTCTTCCGGCGCGGGGCCTGGAAGACGAAGACGGTCTGAGGCATCAGATGCCGATGGCCTTCTTCACTGCGTTGACGATGAGTTCCATGTCGTACGGTTTACCGACGATCTCATGAACCTCATGGTCGGGATGGGCGATCTCCTGCAAGCGCTCTTTGTTGGTGGTCGTCAGCACAAAGGTCCGGCCCTTCGCGGCATCGATTGCGCGCAGGTGCCGGAACAGTAGCCACGTGCGGTCGTAGGGCGGGGCGATGTCGAAAATGATGACCTTGGGATCGTGCTCTCTCAGGAAGTTCCCGAAGTCGAGCTCGCCGCGTTTGATCGCATCGAGGTGGGCGCTGACGGCCAGCATCCCCTCGACCTCGACCATCATTCGCAGCATCTCGACGGTATCGTCGTTACTGTTCAGCACCGCCACGACGGGAGGTCGGCCTTGATCAGCTGTCATGGCGGGATGGATTTCACGACCTGTGCCGTCCTGAGCTCATCCTTAGTTCAAAAATAGAACCGGATTCGAGCGATCGTTGTACTGGCGGCGCCATCAAGCCATTCGTAGGTTTAGCGAACGAACTCCCGTTTACCATCAGGAGGCCTACGAATGATCCGCACGATTTTCCTGGCGTCGATTGCAGCGCTTACCCTCGCCAACGCCGGCCAATCTCATCGCCCGCCTGCGACCGGACTCTCGGCTGCGCCAGTGCTCTATTGGAGCCACGAAGCGCGCCGGGCCATCGTGCCGCCAGGACCCAATGGGCTCTTTGGCCAGGAGAACTACGGCAACAAATTTCCCGGCGAGGCTGCGATGTACATGGGTCTCGTGCATTCGGCGATGCATGACGTGGCCCTCGCGCTCACCGAGGCCGGAGCCGGTACCGATGCGAAGTCGGCGATCGCCACGGGCGTCCACCACACACTCGTCGGCCTGCAACCGGCGCTTGGATTGAGCGGAAGCCAACAGGCGATCCTCGATGCGCAGTACGAGACGTACATGGCAGGGATCGCGGACGGTGCGACGAAGTCGAGCGGCGTCGCACTCGGGGCGCGGGTCGCCTCGGCATTCCTTGCGAGACGCCGCAACGACGGGCGCGAGGCGAATCCGATGGTGAGCGACCTCCGGCCACCGCTGCCAGGGCCTGGCGTATGGGAGGCTGGCTCCGCGCCCGCGCTCGGGTTGAGCCTGGTGCGTGTGCGCCCCCTGGTGCTCGAGAACCCTGCCCAGTTTCGGCCGAAAAGACCTCCGTCCCTCACGAGCGCCGATTACGCGGCAGACTTCCAGGAAGTGGCGCGACTTGGGAGCGCCGACAGTGCGACGAGAACCACCGATCAGACCTCTGCGGCGCTGTTCTGGACTGACCACGACCTGCGGCAGTGGAACGACGGCCTGCTGCGCCTCGCCGCCGCGCGCAAACTCGATCTCCTCCAGGCATCGAGAATGCTCGCCATGGCGCACGTCACCGGCGGCGACGCGATGATTGCCTGCTTCGACGCGAAGTATGCGTACTGGTTCTGGCGTCCGCATCAAGCCATCCCCCACGCCGGCACCGATGGCAACTCCGCGACGGCACCCGATCCTTCGTGGAAGCCGCTCGGTTCCACACCCAACTTCCCCGAGTACCCTTCAGCGCACGCGTGCCACAGCGCTGCGATCGCCGAAGCGCTGTCCTCCTTCTTTGGCCACGACCAGGTCGCGTTCTCGCTCGATAGCCGCGTGACCGGGACGACGCGGACCTACAAGCGGTTCCGCGACATCGTCGACGAGGTCGAGTCGGCCCGGGTGCTGGTAGGGTTTCACTTCCGTCATTCAGACCGCGAAGGCACCAAGCTGGGGCGGCAGGTCGCGCGCTACATCCTCGCGCGGAGG
>CAVXMQ010000030.1:0-28599 GCA_963762995.1 uncultured Acidobacteriota bacterium
CCCGTCATCGAAAGGACGTGAGTCGTGACGCGACCCATCAACGGGCTCAGGGTATTCCTCTGCCTTGCCGCACTCCTCGTCGTTCCCCAGGCCGCATCCGCCGGCGTCACGTTCTCCCCCCAGGGTGGTCCCGCCGCCGGAGGGTTCACGATGCGCGTCGAGGGCACCGGCGTCAGCGACCTAATCAGCAATTCGACGATCCGGATCGGTGGCGTCCTCTGCCCGAAGGTAGACGGAGGCTTCTTCAACATCTTTCTGCAGTACCAGGTCTGTCGAGTGCCGGCGGGCGTGGGTGAGGACCTCATCGTCGAAGCGTCGGGAACTGTCGCGTCGGGGCGTTTCAGATACAACATTCCGACGATCACCAGTCGGTCACCCGCGACCGCGCACTTAAGACATGAGTTCACCGTGAACGGCTCGAATTTCGGACCCTCGGCGGCGACAGCCGAAGTGCGGGTCGGCGGAGCGATATTGCCCGATCACCTCCATCGTCGACTCCCACATCGATGCTAGCTACCGGCGCGCCCGGCCGGGCCCGGTTCCGCGGTCTCCGGGCTTCGCAGGTAACCAGTCGTCTTCGTCGTTTAGCTTCACATCCCTCGGCTGCAACCCGGGACAGTTTTCCTCGGGCGCCAGCTGTGTGTTATGTCAGGTCGGTCGATACTCGACCAACGGAAACTTGTCGGCGTGCACGCTAGCGGTGCCCTGGATTCTCGTTCCGACGGTTGGCGCGACCGCTCAGACCGCGTGCGCGGCCGGAAGCTTCACTTCCACGACCGGGAACTCCAGCTGTCTCCTGGCGTCCGCCGGGCACTACGTGCCGTTTCCGGCGCATGATTCCGACGCCTTGCGCGCCAGGCCGTTACGTGAACACCACCGGTGCGCTGGCGTGCCTTCGGCACCCCCGGGTTCGTTTGTAGCGGAAGCCGGAGCCGCGTTGCCGACGTTGTGCGCCGTGAACACCTTCCAGCCTCTGGCCGGGCAGACCTCGTGCCTGGCGTGTGACGCTAATCGCGTCTCTTCCCGCCGGCGCGACCACGTGCGTCTGTGCACCGCCTCCCGGCGGGGAGTTTTCATTTCCAACCCCGACACGTGCGACGTGAGTGCAATTGCGCCGTCGCTGAAGCTGAATGCGACATGCATAAGCCGGACCCGGAGGACGCGACAAAACCCTGGTGCAGTTCGGGTTAAAGAATTATTGCCGGGCGGCGCGGCCATCATCGATGTCGGCACCATCAGCATCAACGGGTCGGCCCCGACATCCACGGGGATCCCTGTATCGCTCGCGTCCGGGATTCACACCAATGCGTTCACCGTTCGCTACCCAGCAGATGGATCCGTTGCGTGGAGCGCGATCGATCCCGTGACCTTCGATCTGCGCACGGCGAGCCCGACCCCGGCCACTCCGTCCTGTGCAGTACAGGGGCCTGAAGGCCCAGCGGGTGCTCAGGGCGTCGCGGGCCCTGAGGGCCCGGCTGGTCCGCAGGGAGAGGCGGGTCCTCCCGGAGTCGACGGTGCGACCGGTTCTCCCGGACCACAAGGCGCCGACGGACCGCAAGGTCTGCCGGGCGCGCCAGCGACACTTCCGCCGGGGACGATCATCATGCTGCTCGACTTAGATCCAGTCCCAGAGGGATTCACGTATATCGGCAGCTTCACGCAGCGTTTCTTCAGGGAACCCGAGCCCATCGAGCGATCGGTGGTGATCAGGATGTACCGAAAGAACTAGAATCCAATTGACGGGCGGCGGCATCCCAGTTGCAGCGGATGCCGCCGCCAGACCTGCGCGCGGAATATCCAGGACGAACTGATGAGGAAGTTCTTACTTGTCGCTGTACCTGATCGGCTTCGCCATCGGTGCCGAAGCCCAACAACGCCGGGGCACCAGTGGTGGTTCCGGAACGTTCGCCGTGTCGGTGGCGGATCCAGATGGCAAGCCCATCCCCAACGTGCTCGTGGTCATGGAAGGCCCGGCGAGCCGAACGGCAAGGACCGAGGGCGGACGGATTGCCCTCGAGAACCTGCCCGCCGGCAACTACCGCCTGCGCTTCGAGCGCGAAGGCTTCCTGACGCTCGAACGCGAACTCGCCGCGCGCAGCGGCGCCCCCATCGACGTGAAGGTCACGCTGAAGCCCGCCCCGCCACCGCCCGCTCCGCCCCCGGCTCCCGCCCCAGCGCCGGAACCGGCGAAGCCCACCGTCAACGCGAACCCCGCGATCGTCGACATCCCCGCGCTCGTCGACAAGAACTGGGTCGGTCGCAGCCCCTCGAAAACGCTGCAGCTCTCGTGCGGCACCGACGGCCTCACTTCGGTGATCCAACTCAACGAAGCCTTGATGCCCCACGCCCACGCCGACTCCGACGAGCTCTTCTACGTGGTTGCCGGCGACGGCAGCGCGATGATCGCTGACTCCTCCCATCGTTTGAAGGCCGGCGTCTTCGTCTTCATCCCCCGCGGCATCCGCCACGGCATCGGCCCCACCGGCAAAAACCCCCTCATCGTCATGTCCACGCGCCCCGGCGAACGCTGTAACAAGTAGTTCGTAGCGGCTCTCACTGCGGGGCGGCAGGCATGCGGGTTCGCGGCTCCCGTTCGCGCCGTCGCGCGATCGGCGTCAGGCGAACGCGTCCGCTGCGCCGACGTCGTACGCGGGGTAAATCGCGTCCTCCGGCGATGGCCTGACGATCAGGCGTCGCCTTTGAGGATCCGCACGACAGCCCCGATCGGTTGGGCAACGAGCTGTTCCAATCGCCTGAGACGAATCAGCGGCGCCGCCACTCGGACCGCCTGCGGACGCGATTTAATTCCTTCGCTCTCCCGCTACTCCTACGGCGCTGCGGCCGCGTTCGCCTGCCGCCGCTCGCGATCCGTCGGTGCCCCAGTCGGGTCGCTGCGGGGTGGCAGGCATGCGGGTTCGCGGCGACCTGTGAGCGCCGTGAGAGCGCAGGAATTAAATCGGGGCCGGAGGCGGTCCGGGCGGACGCGGCGCTGTTTCGCCACTGACCTTCAGAACACCCGTGCATCCAACTGATCGTTCACCGGCTCTGTGAAAACCCCAGCCGCGGCCGGGTCGTAAGGTAATCGCCGGAGGCCCCGATTTACCACGGCGCGAAAGGGAGCCGCGAGACCCGCATGCCTGCCGCCCCGCAGGCGAAATGGCTGGTGCGAGCGCTAGTGCGCGGGCACGGCGGACGTCTTGGGTTTCACGTCTTTTGACGTCATGTCGAGCGTCACCATGAAGCCGTTGGTGCCTTTGGACTCGTAGGCCTTCGGGCCTTTGCGGTACGCCTGGATTTCGTTCGGCATCAGCACGAAGCCGTCGTTGCGGGGGCGCCGAAGTACTTCAGGTTCTTGATGACGGGGGGTTCGGCGCTGTTGGCGTTGCCGTCCTGGCGGCGGAGGCGCACTTCGGCGGTCTTGCCGCCGTCGAGCGTTGCCACGGCGTAGTCCTTGGTGAACTCCCACTTGTCGATCGACCCCTCGGCCGTCGTCATCGAGTTCCATTTCACCGGGAAGAGGTGGGGGAGCATCGCGCCGATGCCGTCGCGCTGTTCCTTCGTGGTCGCCTTGTCGAAGGTGACGACGACCCAGTCCATCTTGCCCATTGAGAAGTCGCTGCCGAGATCGCCGGAGAGCCAGAACTTGGCGCCATCGAGTTTGGTCGCGCCGTAGTTCCCCTTGTTGATCTTGTAGGCGTTGTTGAAGCGGCAGAAGTGGGTCGTCTGGCCGCCGTGCTGATGCCCGGCCGGCTTGGTGGCGAAGTAGCACTGGCAGAACATCGGGCACGTGCAGGCCTCGATCACCGTGGTGTTCATGGCCCAATCACGCGTTTGCGACACGAGCTGCTGGGTGGTAACCGCCAATAAAATGAGCGCGGCGCACGACGAAAGAACCTTCCGCATTCACACCTCCAAATTGGAATAGAGGCCCGCATTCTGCTCCCGTCCGAGCCAGAGTTCAACTCCAAATCCCAAACTCCAAACTCCAAACCCGGACAACGGACCTCGGACAACGGACAACGGCAAGCGATAGAATTCCCGCGTGATTGGCAGCACTGTTTCTCATTACCGCCTGATCGAGAAAATCGGAAGCGGCGGCATGGGAGTCGTCTACAAGGCCGAGGACCTCCAACTCGGGCGATTCGTCGCCGTCAAGTTCGTGCGGGCGGAGGCCGTGCAGGACCAGGCCGCCGCCGAGCGCTTTCGCCGCGAGGCGCGGGCCGCCTCGGCGCTGAACCATCCCAACATCTGCACGATTCACGAGTTCGGCGACCACGAAGGGCAGCAATACCTCGCCATGGAGCTGCTCGACGGCGAGACGCTGCGGAAAACGATCGCCGACGCTCCGCTCAAGCTCGAAGCGATGCTCACCATCGCGACGGAGATCGCCGACGCGCTGGATGCGGCGCACGCCCAAGGCATCGTCCACCGTGACATCAAGCCGGCCAACATTTTCGTCACCGCGCGCGGGCATGCCAAAGTGCTCGACTTCGGCCTCGCCAAGTCGTTGCCCGCGACGACGCCCGCCGACGCGGCGACGATTACCGGCCAGGACCCGCTCACGCAGGGCCTCACCGTCGGCACGCTGCCGTACATGTCTCCGGAACAGACGCGCGGCGAGGCGATCGATGCGCGCAGCGACCTCTTCTCGTTCGGTGCGGTGCTCTACGAAATGGCCACCGGCATCGCCGCCTTTCAGGCGAAGACGACTGCCGGTGTGTTCGAGGCGGTGCTGCATGGCACGCCCGCCGCCCCGGTTCGCCTGAACCCGGCGATCCCGGCGGAACTCGAACACGTCATCGCGAAAGCGCTGGAGAAAGACCGGTCGCTGCGCTACCAGTCGGCGGCCGAGATGCTGGCCGACCTGCGCCGCGTTCAGCGCGACAGTGGCGGCGGGCACGCGGTCTCGCAGACCGTGGCGAGACCGGCCGGCTCCACGCGGCCAGGCCGGACCCGCTGGCTCGGCGCCGGTGCGTCGCTGGTGGCGGTGCTGGCGATCGCGTTCTTCGTCTACTCGCGCAACAGCGCCCCGGCGCTGACCGAGAAAGACACCGTCCTGATCGCCGACTTCGAGAACTCAACAGGGGAGCCACTCTTCGACGGTACGTTGAAGCAAGCGCTCGCCATTCAGATTGAGCAGTCGCCGTACTTCAACGTCTTCCCGGCGCAGCGCGTGCGCGAGCAGCTCCGGCTCATGAACCAGCCGGAAGACGCGCGCGTTACGGGGTCGGTGGCGCGTGATCTCTGCGAGCGCGCGGGCATCACCGCCCTGATCGCCGGCAGCATCGCACCGTTAGGCAGCAATTATGTGATCACGCTCGAAGCCCAGAACGCGCGTACCGGCGACACACTCGGCCGTGAGCAGGTTCAGGCGTCGTCACGCGAAGACGTCCTGAAGGCCCTGGGATCCGCCGCGTCCACGCTCCGTAAGAGCCTCGGGGAGTCGGTGGCATCGATCGAGAAGTTCGATCGTCCCTTGCACGAGGCCACCACGACGTCTCTCGAGGCGCTGCGGCTGTATTCGCAGGCGAGGGATCTGTCGTTCCAGGGACGCCACGTGGATGCGGTGCCGTTGTTCCGCAAGGCCACCGAGCTCGACCCGAACTTCGCGATGGCGTACGTCGGCATGGCCCTGTCGTACGGGAACGAAGCGGGATCTGATGGCGGCGCCGGTGCCGCCGCGGCGGCTCGGGCGTACGACTTGCGCGAGCGCGTGACCGAAAAGGAACGTTACTCCCTGACGTACTTTTATTTGTCGAACGTGGAACGCGACCTCGATAAGGCGCGGGAGTCGGTCGAATTGGCGGTCACTGCCTACCCGCGGCATTACGCGTTCCAGAACAACCTGGCCTACATGTACGTGCTGGTCGGCGAGTATGAAAAAGCCGTCGAACGTGCCGATGAAGGACTGAGACTGGCCGCCATGCCGGTCGCCGTGCTGTATAGCAATCGCGGCTGGGCGCTCCGTGCGCTCGGGAAGTACGACGAAACGAAGAAAACGTTCGCCGAAGCGCACGCGAACAAGGTCGACTACCACGTCATGCATCGCAACCTCCTCGGGATCGCGCTCGCGGAGGGTGATCGGGCCGGTGTTCAGCGGGAACTCGATTGGGCGAAGGGAAAGCCGGCTGAGCCCGGTTTGCATCAGATGGTGGCCCTAATGGAACTGGCGCACGGACGCCGTGTGAAGCCCCCCGTGATACCGGTCCTCGCCGGCTTTTATGCCGCCGCGGGTGACTGCGAGAGTGCGAAGGGAGTCGCTGGAACGATGGCAGCATCGACGGAGGCGGGGTGGAGGCTGCGCGACACAGAGCAGTCGAGCAGTGCCGCCATTGCGGCGGCGTTGTGCGGGAACGCCGGTGCCGCGTCAGCGTGGGCCGATGCCCTCGCGAAGACGGACGTGGGACACGCCACCAGCTTCGGCAGGATCTGGATTCCTGTCGTGCGCGCGCTGGTGGCGATCGACCGCGGCAATTACGCCCAGGCGCGCGCAGCGCTCACACCGGCACGAAGCTACGAGCGGGGACAGATCGACGACCGCTGGATCGCCTACACGGCCGGTCTGAGCTGCCTGCGGGAGAAGCGTGGCGCCGAGGCGATCGCCGAGTTCGAGAAGATCACGAAGCACCACAGCATCGCGCCCTGGACGCCACTTTATCCCCTCGCGCATCTCGGCATCGCGCGTGCCGCGGTCATCGCCGGCGACACCGCCCGCGCTCGTACGGCCTACAACGAACTCCTGACGTTGTGGAAGAACGCCGACCCCGACTTCCCGGCGCTGGTCGCTGCGAAGCAGGAGTTGGGAGCACTTCGCTGATCCTCGTTGTATCGCTGCGCCAAGTGTATTACTCTTACCGGTAGGAGTAATACCATGCGCCTCACCTCCAAAGGACAGGTCACGATCCCTCAGGAGTTTCGCGAAGCGCTCGGGCTGTTGCCTCATTCCGAGGTGGAGTTCGAGCTCGACGGCGACTCCGTCCGGATTCGGAAGGCACGGAAGGCGGAAGGACGCGGGGCCACCATCGTCGCCAGGATGAAGGGGACCGCCAGCAGCCGGATGACGACCGACCAGATCATGAAACTCACGCGGGGTTGAGACGTGACGACTTTGGTCGATAGCAACGTCATCCTCGACGTGGTGACCGATGACGCGGAGTGGGGAGACGGGTCGGCGTCGATGCTCTCCGCGTCCGCACACGAAGGGCGGTTGGTCATCAATCCGCTGATTTACGCCGAGGTCTCCTGCGGCTTCGCCGCCATTGAGGATCTGGACGACGCCGTTCCGGCGGAGTACTTCACCCGGGAGCCGCTTCCCTGGCCCGCGGCGTTCCTGGCAGCGAAGGCGTTCGTGGCGTACCGCCGCCGCGGCGGCAAGCGTCCCGCCCCGTTGCCCGACTTTTATATCGTAGGCCACGCCGCGATTGCCGGCCACACTCTCCTGACCCGCGACGCCCGCCGCTACAAGACCTACTTCCCCAAGCTCCGCATCATCGCTCCCTGAGCGCCCTTCACTCGCTTTCGCTCGCTCAGGGCAAGCTATAATGCGCGGATTCCATGACACTGGCCGCGGGAACGCGCCTGGGAAGCTACGAGATCACCGGTGCGATCGGGGCCGGAGGTATGGGCGAGGTGTATCGCGCCCGCGATACGAAGCTCAACCGCGATGTCGCGATCAAGGTGCTGCCGCCACAGTTCGCGAGCGATCGGGATCGGCTGTCACGCTTCGAGCGCGAAGCGCAATCGCTCGCGGCGCTGAACCACCCGCACATCGCGCAGATCTACGGCGTCACGGATTCTCCACCAGCGCTGGTGATGGAGTTCGTGGACGGCGAAGACCTCTCGCAACGGATCGCCACCGGACCAATTCCCGTTCGTGAAGCCCTCGAACTTGCGATCCAGATCGCCGAGGCGCTGGAGTGCGCGCATGAGCGCGGCATCATCCACCGCGATCTGAAGCCTGCGAACATCAAGGTCAACGAGAGCGGCAGCGTCAAGGTACTGGACTTCGGTCTCGCCAAGGCGCTGGCGACTGACCTGACGCCTGTAGGCGGGAACTTTGGTTCCGGCACTCAGGACTCGCCGACCTTCACCTCTCCCGCGATGACGCAGTTCGGCATGATCCTCGGCACAGCCGCCTACATGGCGCCGGAGCAGGCGAAGGGGAAGCCGGTCGATCGGCGCGCGGACGTGTGGGCCTTTGGCGGCGTCCTCTTCGAGATGCTGACCGGGAAGCGCGCTTTCGAAGGGGAGGACGTCACCGACGTCATCGCGTCGATCATGCGCGCGGAGCCGGACTGGAACGCGCTGCCCGCCGATACGCCGCCCGCTGTTCGCAAGCTGCTGAAGCGCTGTCTCGAGAAGGACCGCGCCAAGCGGCTGGACTCGATGGCGGTCGCGCGTTACGAGATCCAGGAAGCGCGGACGACTCCGGAGACCGTCACAACGGTGCCCTCGTCGGTGCCGCGCCGCTCGGCGCTGTCGTTGCTCGCCACCGGCGCCGTATGCGCAGTGCTCGCCGCCGTTGCGACGTGGCTCGTGAAGCCGGTTCCTGAACCGGTGTCGCCGCTTGTCCGCGGATCGCTCACTCCAGTGGCGCCCGCGGTGTTGTCGCTCGACACCTTCCTGAGTGACCTGGACATCAGCCCCGACGGAACGATGGTCGCTTTCAACGGGCAACGGCAGGGGGAAACGCCGCAGATCTTCATTCGACGGCTCGATCAGGAACATGCCGTCGCGCTGCCAGGCACGACGGAGGGACGCGCGCCGACCTTCTCGGACGATGGGCAGTGGGTCTCCTTCCGGCTGGCCAACGAAGTGCTCAAGGTGCCGGTGAACGGTGGGGGGACGCAGACCACCTGTCGCAGGTGCGCGGGTGGATTCCGCGGCGGCACGTGGTTGCCGGATGGGTCGTTCGTCTTTACGGCACCCGGGGGACTCACCGGTCTTCGGATCTTGCGACCCGATGCCACGGAAGCGGAGACGCTGACGACACCCGATCGCAATGCGGGAGAGCGGGCGCACCTGTTTCCCCGCGCGCTTCCGGGCGGGCGCGCGGTGCTGCTGACGATCGAGACCACCGGTGAGAGCCGCAACGTGGCGGTCTTCGATCTTCAGACGAAGACCATGAAGCCCCTACTGCGTGGAGCGAGCAGCGCGCAGTATTCGACGAGCGGCCACCTTCTGTACGCCGCCTCCACGAAGCTCTATGCCGTCAGGTTCGATCTTCAGCGGCTCGAGGTCGACGGCTCCGGCACGCTGGTGCTCGACGGCATCGTCACGAAAACCAGCGGCGCTGCGAGTTTCGCCGTGGCGCGCAACGGCACGCTGGTGTACATCGCTGGGCCCGAGGTGGCGTCGACGTTCTCGGTGTCGATCGCGAAACGGGATGGTTCGACCGAGCCCTTGCCTCTGACGCCCGGTACGTATCTGATGGGCCGCTTTTCGCCAAATGGCGACCGGGCGGTGTTCGATTCCCGTTCAGGAGACATGGATCTGTGGATCTGGGACTTCACGCGGAGGCTGCCACAGCGCCGGCTGACATTCGGCCTGGCCTCCGAGATTTACCCGCTATGGACGCCCACCGGCACGCACATCATCTACACGAGCGTTGAAAGAGGGACGTGGGAACTCTTTCGGCGGACGGCTGACGGTACCGGTGAACCGCAGCGGTTGCGAACCTTCGACGTACCGTTTTTCGCGACCGCGATTACGCCAGATAGCAACACAGTTGTAGGCCACGTCACGGAATCGAGCAAGACGCTGGCGCAGGGCGTGTATACGGTCCCCATCAACGGAGAGACGAAGCTGCAGGCGCTCATTCCGGGTAAGGAGGGGAATGCGACCAACGCCCACCTTTCTCCAGACGGCAAATGGATCGTTTATCAACTGCAGAAACCGACGCGATCCGAGATCATCGTCCATCCGTTTCCGAACATCACCGGTGGGCGCTGGCAGGTGACGGACTCGGGTTCCCATCCGGTGTTCGGCGGGAAAGGCGACGAATTGTTCTATCGCGACCGCGACCGGCGACTGGTCTCGGTGAAGCTGCGGACCATGCCGCAGTTCACGCCCGACTCGCCGGTCGTGGTGTTGGAGAACGCATTCCTCCCCGGGCCAGGTCGCCCCTATGACATTTCCCCGGACGGCCAGAAGTTCATTTTGATCAACGAGACCCGCGTGGAGCAGACGAGCGCACGTGCACCGCAGCTGAACTTCATCCTGAACTGGAATCAGGAACTGAAACGCCTCGTGCCCCCCAAGTAAACGCACTCAGCTCAGACTCAGCTCAGACTCAGCTCAGACTCAGCTCAGACTCAGCTCAGACTCGACTTAGGCTCGACTCAGGGGCGTCAAGCCGGTGAACGGCGGATTCTCACGCCTGCGCAGCGGTCGGAGACGGTTCGACGCTTCCAAGGTCGCCGCCGGCGGGCGTTTCCCCGGCGCGAGGGCTGCCCGGCAGCGCCAGCTCCTTCAATATCTCCTTCTTGAACGCGCTGTCACCGAGGATGCGATCCTTAGAGCGGATCCGATCCTCGATAGCGCCGTCGTCGCGGTTCGCGACAACGAAGGCTTTGAACCGCGCCTGGAGGATTGCCGTATCTGCAACGCCGAACTGGCTCAAGACGGTTTCCACCGACAAGAATGCCGGCGCGCCCTCGAGGCCCGCCAGGGCTCGAAAGCTTCCGTAGCGCCATTCTGAGAGATCGTTGACCATGCCGGCACGCAACGGATTGCGGGCGACGTAGCGGATGAGCGTCATCAGATAGTCGCCACGGGAGACGATCTGGTCCTTGAATCGTCCCTGGAACGTGTGCCCGACGCGCCCGTGTCGATTGTTCCACCACTTCGCGTACTCACCGTTCAGCCTTTGCATCGCCCGCGAGATGTTGGCCCGCGTGGGGCGAAGAATGGCGTGGTAGTGATTCGACATTCCCACGAAGCCCCAGCATTCGATGCCGTACTCGTCGACCACCATCCCAAGGAGGAACTCAAATTGTCGATAGTCCACAGCGTCGAGAAAGATCTGCATCCGTCCGTTGCCTCGGGACATGACGTGACGCACGTAGCCTGGAGCTTGGATGCGCACTCTGTTTGACATGCATCCATCGACTTCAACGTCCGCGCCAGTTGGTTTCGTGCGAAAAGAGCCGGAAACGCCTCGGCAACGGCCCCCCACAGCGCAGATTTAGCCACGGACGCGGCGGCGCCACATCTCAGATCCTGCGACGGTAGGCGGCCCGCCCCTGTCTGAGCCAGGTCTGACCGCAGTCTGAGTTGAGTCTGAGTTCAGTCTGAGCTGGGTCTGAGCGCGAAGGCGACCCGCGCAACGGACCGCGGACAACGGGCAACGGCTTACGTCGCCGGCCCCAGAATCCGATCCCCGCCCGCCGCCAGAAATGACTCGATTCCCTCGCGGTATTGACGCTCCGCGTACGCCACCACCTCGCTGAACTCTGCGTGTTCCCTCACTGGATTCAGCCAAGGATCGCGCATCAACAGCGCGTAGGCGTGGAAGCCACCCTCGATTGAGCGCCGGAGTATCTCCATCGCGCGCGGATGTTCGGTAGCTGTCAGCGTGCGCGCGAGGTAATAGGTCGAGCAGGGATCGCGCAGCGGCCAGCGCTCGATCATCGCGTCCGCTGCCGCGCGTGCGGTCTCGAGGTCGCCGTGCCAGAGCGCGAGCGTTCCCTCGATGATGCGTTGGAACAGCTTCGGAATTCCGGCACCCTGCAACCGTTCTAGAAACGCGATCGCCTCTTCCTTCCGGCCCAGCAGCTCCATCGCCAGTCCCGTGACGAGCGGCGGATCTTCGAGATCGGTTTCGATCACCTTTTCATAGTCACCAGTGGCGAAGAAGGCGTGACTCACGGCGGTCCGGATCTGCGGCTCGAGCCTGCGTGCGTGCTCGTGGGCGGCGATCGCAGGGCGCTCGAGCCCGGCATAGCGGCACGCTTGCACGAGCCCGGCAAAGAGCTCCGCATCGGCCGAACGCGTGCGGGCGCGTTCGAGCAGGCGCAGCATCGCGGCGCGCGCGCGACCCGACTCGAGCTCCACCATCGTGTAGTGGTTGTGCGCGAGTGAGAGTTCCGGATTGAGCTCGAGCGCGCGTTTGAAGGCGTCCTCGGCAAGGGAATAGTTCTGCTCGGACGCCTCGTCGGAGTAGAGCGAGATCACTCGGTAGATCCTGCCCAGCCGCGCCCACGCCGGGGCATACGACGGGTCTTCTTCGAGGCACTGTCGATACAGATCGCGCGCGACCGTCCAGTTCCGCGAGGTGTAGGCGATCTGGTTCGCGCGCAGGTAGAACTCGTAGGCCTTCGCGGTCGCCGGCACGTCACGCTTCAGGTTCCGTTCGTCGCGCGCGCTCAGTGGAACGGCGAGCGACTCGACGATCCGGGTAGTCAGCGCATCCTGCAGCTGAAAGATGTCGCCGAGCATTACCTGCGTCGTCTGCGACCACCGCACCGTACCCCCAGGCACCTCGGCGAGCTGCGTCGTCACCCGCACCTGGTCGCCGGCGCGCAGCAACGTGCCGGTGAGCACGGCGTCCACGTCCGCCTTGTCGGCGATCTTGTCGAGATCGGGGCTGTCTCCCGCGAGCGCCGCGGCCGTGACGCTCGAGCGGACCACGAGGGAGTCCAGCGCCGAGAGGGACGTCGTCAGCGCGTCCGAAAGGCTGAAGGCGAGGAAGTCGATGTCGGGATCAGCGCGCAGCACGCGGAAGGGGAGCACGATCAATCGCGTCATCGGCCGCACCTGCTGGGCGACCGTGCCGCTCTCGGTGCGCGGCCGCGCCGCGCGCAGGTCGTCGGCCATAGCGGCAGCCGAGTCGTAGCGATCGTGCGGCTTCTTGGCGATCGCCTTGTGGATCACGCGGTCGATCGCCGCGATCGCGGGTGACCCGCCGAGCGCCGGCGGGTTCTCGTAGGCGATGGCATGGACGAGGGCTGGGACGGACGCTCCCGTGAACGGCGGCTGCCCCGTCAGCATTTCATAGAGGACGACGCCGGTGGCAAAGATGTCGCCGCGCGCGTCGACGTGCTGTCCGAGGATCTGCTCCGGCGGCATGTACTGCGGCGTGCCGAACACCATCCCGGGTCCCGTCAGTCGCGTTTCCGCTTCAGTCATCGACACCGGACGCGCGAGGCCGAAGTCGAGCAGCTTCACGCCGTGCGGCGTGAGGAAGATGTTGGATGGTTTCAAGTCGCGATGGATCAGTCCCCGCGCATGCAGTGCCTCGAGCGCCGCGAGGGTGGAGAGCGCAATCGGCACCGCCTCGTTGATGGGCAACGGTCCGCGTTCGAGCCGCGTCGCCAGCGACTCCCCCTCGAGATACTCCATCGCGATGAAGAGGTCCCCGTTCTCTTCACCGATGTCGTACAGCTGGCAGATATTGGGATGGCTGACCGCCGCCGCCGCGCGCGCCTCCCGCCGCAGCCGCTCGGCCGCGTCCGGGTCGGTGGAGGACCGACGAATCATCTTCAGCGCCACGGTTCGCCCCAGCCGGGCATCCCGCGCCGAATAGACGACGCCCATCCCGCCCTCGCCGAGCGTCCCCGTTATCTCGTAGTGCCCAATTGTTTTCACGGAATCTGCATTATTCCGTAATTCGCTTGTCCGTTGTCCGTTGTCCGTTGTCCGTTGTCCGATGTCCGAGTGCGATCTCTATTTGAGGAGCCACCAGCAAATGGAGAAGATCGCCACACCTTGGCGCCCTCGGTCGCAGGTCTGCCAGAATGCTCTTTTGAAGTCCGTGTAACAACTGGCGAGAACGCGCGATTTCGGCCTCTACACCAGCTGCTGTTGCACCGTCAACGTAGCCGGGTCGAAAACTCAGCTCGACACACGTCGAGAGTTCCGCGACCGAGCCCAGGGCGATGCGAACGTGATTTCTGTTACGCAGCCCTGGGCCGTTCGCCTGGCCCTCTGCCACATTTGATGGGACCGAAACCGCCGCCCGGCGCATCTGGCTAGCAAGCTCGTAGCGCTCGCACGGCGGCAACCGCCCGATCACTTCGTAGAGCTTGACGGCGAGATCCATCGCCACGCACCACGCATCCAGATCCCGGGCTTTTGATCGACATCGCAGTTTCTGCCTCATCCTCCGGCTGCAAAAGTTGAAGAACCTGCACTGAATTCGCCTCCAACCCGTCCGGATGCGCCGCCTACCGCAACCGTGATGCCGCATCTCTCGCAACCCGAACCTCGGACACCGGACAACGGACAACGGACCACGAGAGCTCGGCGAGCGCAGCGAGCCGATGCAGTGCTAGACTCCGGGCCTCGGACTCCCAATGTCTCGATGGCTCCTGGTTCTCGCCGCTCTACTGCTGGCGACGGCATCGCCTGTCGCCAGGGCGCAGGAAACTGACCATCAGCGCGCGCTGCGTCTCCTCGCGGCGCTCAACGAACGTCTTCCCGAGGCGTCGGCGGCGATCGGCTGGCTGAAAGAGTCGACGAAAGAGGACGCCAAGCTACCCGCCGACGTGCTGGATGGATTGCAGGATCTCCTCGCCGCCACTGACGCCGCAAAACAACTAAAGGACACCGACCGGAACGAGTTCATGAAGCGCGCGGTGGCGGACCTTGGGATCAAGGCCGACTACTGCCTCCGCCATCCTGCAGGTATGGCGGCGCTCGTGGACGTCAACGTCCACACCTGGCGTCCGGATGCCGAGCCACGCGCCGAAGCGACGCAGTGGAACGTGATGTATCTCAGCGCGCCGATGGCGGTCTTCCTGGATCGCCAGGGCAAAGCCTTCCCCGGCTTCAGCTCGCCCGCCTCGAAATCCCTGCCGCCGGGCAACTACGTCGTCTGGGCCGAGGATCCCGCGAATCCTCTGCGGCGCGGTCCACGGAAAGACATTCAGATCGGCGATCCATCGAAGCCAGTCAACGTGCAAGTGACGGCTGACATCCTCATCGCGAAGTGATGCTCAGGCTGGACCAGATCGGCAAGAAGTGGAAGGCGGTCAGTTCCGTCGGTGCGGTGGTGATCGCGACGACGACGGCGTTTTTTCGGCCGCCGCCCGTCGGGGAGAGCGGGGGACTGATTGCCATTGGCGGATTCCTGGCGACCGTCTGCTCCGGGCTCATCTACGTGGGCATGGTGCGGTGGGCCAAGCCGACCGACCTTTCGCGCTGGATTGCGGCCGCGGCTATCGGCACGGCAGGCGCCGTCGCGTCTTTTTACCTGTACGAGGCCCAGTGGGATTCGCGGGTGGCGACCTACCAAGGGGACCCACAGGTGATCGGCGACGTATTTACAACTGAAGGGGCCGAGTGGGTCAGGCGCAGCGGGCACACCGAGCCGAGTGCGCTGCTGTTCGATGCCGCGGGGCAGGCGGAGCAGATCTGGACGGTCGAGAGCATTCAGAACGCCAGGTCGCGCATGCGGCTGGCATACCTCGCAGGATTTCCGTTGGTGGCTGTCGGGATCCTCGCTACGCTTCAGGCCGTGCACTGCGCGCTCGACCCGCCTTCGCCAAGGCTTCGGCGAGGCAAGGGCACCGCGAAAGAAGCGACCGGGTGAACAGGGAGATGCATATGACCCCGCACGACGAAGAGGCCCGTATGGCGGCGCTGCGCCGCTATCGCATCCTCGACACGGCCCCGGAGCAGCGCTTCGACGATCTTGCGCTGCTCGCGTCGCAGATCTGCGGGGCGCCGATGGCGCTCATCACGCTCGTGGATGCCGACCGCCAGTGGTTCAAGGCACGAGTCGGCATGAACGGATCCGAAACGCCGCGCAGCATCTCCTTCTGCGCGCACGCGATGATGCAGCCGGATTGCTTCCTGGTTCCCGACGCGCTCGAAGATGCGCGCTTCCGCGACAACCCGCTGGTGACCGGCGATCCCCACATCCGCTTCTACGCAGGGGCGTCCCTCATGAGCCGTGAGGGTGAACCGCTTGGCGCGATCTGCGTCGCGGACAGTGTTCCGCGTACGCTGACCGCCGATCAGACCGCGGCACTCGACGCGCTGCGACGGCAGGTCCAGTCGCAGCTCGAGCTGCGTCGCAACCTCTACGAGCTCCAGACCGCGCTGGCCGCCCGCGATCATGCCGAAGAGGCGCAGCAGCGTCTAGTCGGCGAGCTACGCGGCGCCCTCGATGAGGTGAACAAGCTGAGCGAGCTGATTCCCTTGTGCTCGACCTGTCACTTCAACATGGTGATCCCGGCCGATCCGGCCAGGATCTCCACCGTCAGTGAAGGCCTCGAGAAGATGTTGAAGGAGCGCGGCTGGGGAGAAGAGGACATGATCGCCGTGGACCTCGCCGTCCGCGAGGGGCTCGCCAACGCGATCCGTCACGGCTGCGGCAACGACACGTCGAAGCAGGTGCAGTGCTGCGTGACCTTCGACCAACCCGGCGAAGTGGTCGTCGTCATTCGCGATCCTGGCCCGGGCTTCGACACCTGCGCCGTTCCCGATCCGATGAAACCGGAGAACATGCTGAAGTCCAGCGGCCGCGGCGTCTATCTGATCAACCAGCTGATGGACGAAGTTGGTTTCCGCGACGGCGGCCGCGAAGTGGAGATGCGCAAGCGCCGGGATGCTATGCTGCGAACTTAATGGCAAACGACGTTATTCCTGCTCCCCCCGCAATCGATACTCCACAGGCCGCGTCTCAGCACGTGATGCAAATCGGGACCGGCTACATCGCCTCCACCGCACTCTACATCGCCGCCCGGCTGAAGATCGCCGACCGCCTCGTGATCGGACCGAAGTCGGTGGCCGAGCTCGCCGCGGAAACTGGCGCGAATGAAGACGCGCTCTATCGGGTGCTGCGTCTGCTCGCCATGGTGGCGATCTTCACCGAAACCGAGCCCCGCACGTTCGCGAACAACCTGCCGTCCAAGATGCTCGTGTCAGGCGAACGCGGATCGGCCTACGACATGGCGCTGTGGATGTCGGATCCGTTCCACTTCCGTGTCTACGCCGAGGCGATGCACTCGGTGATGACCGGGCAGCCGGCGATAGAGAAGGCGACCGGTGTGCCGGTGTTCGAGTACTTTCCGCGTCACCCTGAGGAGTCCGAGATCTTCAACAACGCGATGACCGCGTTTAGCGCGTTCGTCATCCCCGCAGCACTCGACGCCTACGACTTCTCAGGCATCGATACTCTCGTGGACGTCGCCGGCGGACACGGCCAGGTATTGATCTCGGTCTTGCAGCGCTACCCGAACATGCGCGGCATCCTGTTCGACCTGCCGCATGTGATCAAGGGTGCGGTGCCGCGGATTCCAGCGGCCGGCGTCGAGGGCCGCCTCACGACGCAGACTGGCGATTTCTTCGCGGCGGTGCCCCCCGGCGGCGACGCCTACATCATGAAGCACATCATTCATGACTGGGACGACGACCGGGCCCTGAAGATCCTCGAGAACATCAAGAAGGCGATGAAGCCTGGCGGGCGCGTCATCCTGCTCGAATCGGTGTTGCTGCCCGGCAGCACTCAACCCGACTTCGGCAAGGTGATCGACATCGAGATGCTGCTGATGCCCGGCGGCAAGGAGCGCACCGAAGAAGAATTCCGCGCCCTCTTCGCCCGCGCCGGCTTCAAGCTCGCTCGAATCGTCCCCACGCAGTCGCCGCTCAGCGTCGTTGAGGGCCGTCCCCGCTCGTAATCCGACGCACCGACGGTTGGGCTGACGCCTCGCGCGAAGACACGAAGCCTCGAAGACACGAGGATTAAAATGTTCGTGCGCGCCGGAGGCGAGCCGTGGCAGCGTGAGGAGCGGCTGTCGCTCGACTTGTAATCCACGCTTCAAATTCGTTGCGGCGGCGCGCGCGTCCAGCGTCGCCCCTTCCGAAAATTAGCCTCGACCGGTGGCAACGATGTTGCGCCCGCTCTTGGCGTCTTGCGCAGCTTCATCTGTATCGCCGTAACGGTTCCGGTCCTGCTGACCAGCGTGGTCGCCGAGAGACCCCTCTCTCGGGGGAGGCCCACCCCTGTTTACATGCCCCTGCACAAGGGGAGCATCGACCTCGCGACCGGGCTCTACATCCGCGTCAACGAGGACCTGGTCGTCCAGGGGACGCCGCTCCTCGCGCTGCAGCGGACCTATGTGTCGGGTCACCGCGCCAAGTACGACTTCGGGATCGGTACGACGCACTCCGGAGAGGACTACCTGATTGGCGATGGCGAACAGTTTCAGTGGACGGCGCTGATCCTGGCGCGCGGCACGCGGATCAACTTCAAGCGGGTCACTCCGGGAGCGACGCTGCTCAACGCGCGCTTCGAGCACGAGGAAACAGCGACCGAGTGGAACGGCGCCGAATTGTCATGGACGCTGTTGCATTGGACCCTGAAGAAGCGTGACGGCAGCGTGATGGTGTTCCGTGGATGCGGCAAGGGATCCGTCTGTTCGATTCTCAAATCGACTGACGCGCAGGGCCGCACGATCAACTACCGGCGCAACGCCACCGGACGGCTGCTGAAGATGGAAGCCGCGAAGGATCGCTGGATCGCGTTCGACTACGACGCCGAAGGCCGCATCGAACGTGCCTACGACAGCGTAAAGCGCGACGTGCGCTACAAGTACGACGCCCGCGGCCGGCTCGAGCGGGTAACCGGGAGCGACGGATCGGTTCGTCGCTACACCTACAGCGACCTCGACGAGCTCGAGGGCATCGAGGAGCCCGGCACCTCCATTACGAACACGTATGAGGATGGACGCTGCGTCCGCCAGGCCAACTGGTATCCGGACCGTGATCCCTACGTCTTCGAGGTGAAGTATCAGGTCGACGGACGACGGGTGCATCGCACGCGCATCAGCGAATCCAATGGCAGCTGGCGCGAGTATGCGTGGGACGACCAGAAGTCGTCCGTCAGCGAAACCTCCGGCCGGAAAGGATCGGAACCCGTCCTCGTGATGTTTGAACGCGATCCCGTGTCCCGTCGAATGACATCGCTGACCGTTTCGTGCCGGGACCGCGACGGCCGTCCCGTGCGGCAAGCCACAGACGTCAGGAGAGGGGAAGAAGAGCTCCTGAAGCGTGCCCTCGTGCAGAAGGTACTGCTCCTGACCGACGCCGCGTCCGGGTCTCGAGTCCTGAGCCCCAGCAGCCCCGAGCCCGAACCCCGGACAGCGGCGTCAGCTTTTAGAAGGGCCACCACCCGCTGCGATTATTCGTGGTGCCGCGATATTGGCCGCGATACCCCTCCAGGAACCCATCACGATACTCAGTGGCGTACTGCTCTCGCGTGCCGTAGCGGCTTTCGTATCCGCGGTTGGCGGACTTGTACCAGCCGTGCCGCGCGGGATCGAAGGCATCGTTGTCCCGTGTGTCTTCCTGTGCCTTCGCGATACCGTCCTGATAGCCGTTCCGAAACGGCACCGAACCATAGGCTCCGCCCTGCGCGGGATAGCGCGTGTCGCGTGGGATGGCGCGTCCCCCGGTCGTCCGACCGTTGCGCGCGCGACGATCGATCGAGGGATCGTAGCTATTTGACGCCCGAGTGTTGTCCCCGTAGATCACACGCGCGTTGCGGCTCTGTGAGGCGACGCGCTCCGCGTCGTCGCAGTTGGTGGCGCGCGGCTGCCGTCCGGGCGGGACGCCGTCGTACCACACGCGGCATTCGCCGGCGCGCGGCATCTGTCCTGGCGGGATCCCCTGGGCGTTGTTTCGACGTCCCTGCGCGGCCGCGGGTGCAGCGGCGAGGGCAACGAGTGCAAATGCAACAAGCGCGGTTGTTCTCATGGACGGGTCCTCCGATGCCCATCGATGGAGCAATCGCAGTTCCAGCCGTGGGGCCACGAATTCCGAAGCAAATCAAGGGGTTGCCAGTCGAGGTGTCCTATAATCGCCGCTCCCAATGTCACTTGATCGAGGCGCACGTCTCGGCACGTACGAGATCGTGAGCCCACTCGGCGCCGGTGGAATGGGCGAGGTGTATCGCGCGCGCGACACCAAGCTCGATCGCCCTGTTGCGCTGAAGCTGGTGCTCGAGGGATTCGTCACCGACCCGGACCGCGTGGCGCGATTCGAGCGCGAGGCGAAGACGCTCGCCGCGCTCCACCATCCGCGCATCGCGACGCTCTTCGGGCTCGAGCAGGCTGACGGTCGCCACTTCCTCGTCATGGAGCTCGTCGAAGGGGAGACACTTGCCGAGCGGATCGCGCGCGCGCCGGGTGGTCTTCCCGCGGGCGATACGTTGCGGCTTGCGGCGCAGATCGCCGAAGCGCTCGAGGCAGCGCACGAGAAGGGGATCGTGCATCGCGATCTCAAGCCGGCGAACGTGAAAGTGACGCCGGACGGCGACGTCAAGGTGCTCGACTTCGGCCTGGCGAAGGCGCTCACCGACCCGGCGTCTGTCGGCCGGGACTCTAGTCCCGGCACTCAGGACTCGCCGACGTTCACCTCACCGGCGCTGACACAGTTGGGCGTACTGCTCGGCACCGCCGCCTACATGTCACCCGAACAGGCGCGCGGCCTGGCCGCCGACCATCGCAGCGACATCTTCTCGTTCGGCGTCGTGCTCTACGAGATGCTCACCGGCCGCAATCCGTTTCCGGGCGAAACGATCTCGGACGTGCTGGCCGTCGGTGCTGGCGCGCGATCCAGACCTCGCGGCGCTTCCGCCGGCGATCCCGCCTCGCGTCGTGGACCTCATCAGGCGATGCCTCGAGAAGACTCCGAGGAAGCGCTGGCAGGCGATCGGCGACGTGCGCTACGAAATCGAAGCGATCCTCGCGAATCCGCATCCGGCGGCTGCGCCTGCCGCGCCCCAGCGCGCGCCGTGGCGCCGGGTGCTTCCGTTCGCCGCCATCGCGGTCGTCGCCGCGGCGCTGGGGGCCGCGGCGCTGTGGAACGTTCGCCCGTCATCAGCGCCCGCCGTGGTGCGGTTTTCGATCACGCTTCCCGAAGGTCAGTCGCTGGGTTCCGCGTCGCGCGGCGCCATGGCGCTCTCGCCCGATGGGCGGCTCTTCGCCTATGCCGCTAACCGCCAGCTTTACATCCGTCGCCTGGATTCGCTCGAAGGGACGCGAGTGTTCGCCAACGACTCGAGAGTGCTGCTGACGAGCATCGCGTTTTCACCCGACAGCCAGGAGGTGGCCTTCGCACTCGGGTCCGGCATCGTCCGCATGCCGGCCTCGGGCGGGATGCCAGCCGCGGTGTTCGCCGGAAACGTGAGCGGCGTGAGCTGGAGCGGCGAGTCGATCGTGTTTGTCGCGACGCAGGGCACGAGCAGGATCATGCGGGTCCCCACACGCGGTGGGGAGGCGGAAACGCTCGTGGCGCTCGGTCAGGAGGAGTTTGCCGACGCCCCGCAACTTCTGCCGGACGGCCGCACGATTCTGTTCACGCTCGCGACGGGCATGAACATCGACCGCTGGGATTCCGCGTCTATCGTCGCGCAGCGCATCGGGGAGCCGTCGTCGCGGGTCACGGTGGTGCCGCGCGGGGCGGATGCGCGCTATGTGCCGACCGGGCACCTCGTGTACGCGGATGCCGGCATCCTGATCGCCGCGGCGTTCGATCTGAAGACGTTGCAACTCACCGGAGGACCAGTCCCGATCGTCGAAGGCGTGGCGCGCGGCGTCGGGATGGCTGCGGGCGGCACCGCGCACTACACGATCTCCGACTCCGGGTCGCTCGCCTACCTTCCTGGTGCAAAAGAAGCCACCAGCCGGGCGCGACTCGAATTCGTGCTCGCGGATCGCAATGGGACGATCGAGAAGCTGAAGATTCCTGCCGGCCCCTATCACGAGCCGCGCATGTCGCCCGATGGGCACTACATCGCCTATACGGTGGACGAAGGCACCGAATCGAGTATCTGGGTATACGACCGCAAGACCGGCGATGCGCCGCGACGCCTCACGTTCGGCAAGGGGGACCACTTGCCCGTGTGGTCGCGCGACAGCACGCGCCTGGCGTACCAGTCGCAGCGCGGCGGCGATACCGCGATCTTCTGGCAGCGCGCCGACGGCTCCGACGTGGCAACGCGCCTGACGAAGCCTGAGAAGGCCACCGCGCACGTGCCACACGCGTGGAGCAAGGACGGCAGCGTGCTGCTCTTCGACGAGCAGCGTGGCGATTCCGTGTCGCTCATGATGCTCAAACACGCGGATAATTCGGTCGCGCCGTTCGGCGGCATCGTCTCGAAGACGTCCACCGGGCCCGCGTTCTCGCCGGACGGACGATGGGTGTCGTACTCGATGCGCCAGGAGCCGAACGGTCTCAGCATGGTATTCGTGCAACCATTCCCCGCGACCGGCGTCTTCTACGAGGTGTCGAAGAACAACGAAGACGGCCACCATGCCGTCTGGTCCCGCGATGGCAAGCAGTTGTTCTACACACCCGGCCCCGGCACCGTCCTCAGCGCCGTACCGGTCACGACGACCGCGACGACATTTGCGATGGGGGAACCCCAAAACCTCAACCGTCCGTTCTCGAACCAACCGCCGCAATTCTCGCGTCCGTACGACATCGCCACCGACGGCCGCTTCCTCGGCCTCGGTTGGCAACAAGCCCTCGCCTCCGGCAACGGCGCGGTGATCCAGGTCGTGCTGAACTGGTTCGAAGAGCTCAAGAATTTGCGCTAGCATTCCGGCATTGGAGGTTTCATGAACGCGTTGCTGCCACTCACGCTCATCGCCCTGTTCGCTACTCCACAGGCGCCCATGACCCCGAAGCCCGGCCCCGAACACAAACTCCTCACCGCCGACGCCGGCACCTGGGACGCCAGCGTCGAAGTGCACGCCGAACCCGGGAAGCCGCCCATGAAGTCGAAGGGCGTCGAGGTCAACACCGTCGGCTGCGGCGGTCTGTGCGTCGTCACCAACTTCAAGGGAGACATGGCCGGCGCGCCGTTCGAGGGCTCCGGCGTGACCACCTACGATCCGAAGAAGAAGAAGTACGTCGGGAGCTGGACCGACTCGATGTCTGCGGGGTTGCAGATCGCCGAGAGCACCTACGACGCGAAGACCAAGAAGTGGAGCGGCGTCATGGAAGGCCCCGACATGAGCGGGAACATCATGAAGGCTCGGTCCACCATTGAGGTCACCGCCGCCGGCACGCGCGTGTTCACGCTCTACGGTCCCGGACCGGACGGGAAAGAAGCCGTGATGATGAAGATCACCTACACGCGGCGGAAGTAATCACTTCACGGGACCGAGGTATTTGTCGTACCAGCTCAAGATCTCGCGGAAGAACACCCGCATGTCGCTCGGCACGTGACCGCCTTCGAGTTCGATCAGTCGCTTGTGCTCGGCGGGAGTGCCGAGGAGCTCGAGAAAACGCCGACGATGTGCGGGCGGAACCGCGAAGTCGTTCGTGCCATTGACGAGGAGCACCGGCGTCGTCACGCGGGGCATGAAGTTCGCGGTCTGTATCTCGGGGGGTGAGTTGAAGCGCAGGCCGCCGGCCGCGAATACCGCTGCCTTGAACCGCGGCTCGAGCGCCACGGGGATCGGACCGAAAAAGGCTCCGAGACTGAGGCTGTAGTAGCCGAGCCGCGACTTGTCCACGTCGGCGCGCGATTCGAGGTAGTCAACCGACCGGAAGACTTCCTTCGCCCACAAGACATTCCGATCGCGCGATTCGCTCGTGCCCACTGCCACCGGCCGGCGCCGCTCGTAGGTGCCCTCGTACACCGGGTAAAGGACCGCGCGGCCGCTGCGGACGATGAATTCGAAGGTGACCAGGTCGAGCGCGTCGCTCGACGGAATCTCGCGCGCGTACGAGCTCGGAAAGTACACGATGGTTTGGTACGGTGGCGAGACGTTCTTCGGCACGAAGAAAAACGCTCGCAGACGTTCCCCTGACAAACCGGCGAAGCTCACCGTTTCTTTTCGCCAATGCGGCGAACCATCGTCCTGCGTCTCGATTCGTGCGTCGAGCGGCACGCGATCGTAGCGGTAGAAATTTCGAAGCAGCACGAACTGCTCGTCCGATACCGGCACGAGGCTGTTCGGGTCGCCAGTCACGTACGGGATGGGGGCGGTGGCCTCTGACGCATCCCCCGTCGTCTTCATCAGACGGACGCCGAACGTGGCATGGCGTTCCCAGGGATTCCGTCCTTCGGGTTCGTAGAACCGGTATGCCGGTTCGTTCCAGCTGCCGCCGACGATGTAGCGGAGAGCGCCGGTGGCCGTGTCGTTGATGCACCACTCTTTCACGTTGCCGGCCATGTCCAGGGCGCCCCACGGACCGATGCTGTCGCGCGCGCCCACCTTCGCCGCTCCCTTCGCGTCGAAGTGACTGAGGAGCAGCATGTCGGAGAAGACCTCGTCCACTCCTGATGCGTTGAACCAGTGATAGAACGTCATCAGGCTCTTGCCGGCGAACTCGGCGTACGCGGCGGCTTCGAACCAGCTGATGCCGCCGACCGGGAAGTCGTCCTGTCCCTGCTGGTAGCTGCCGAGTTCCCACGTCGAGGGTCCGGGCTGTCCCGTGGAATCCTTGAACCTTCCCATCACCTCTTCGAACTCGAGGTCACGCGTCCCTTCGCGGAACGGCTGCTTCCAGTACTTCCGGTCGCGGTATCCGCCGGCATCCACGAAGCGCTTGAAGTCCTTGTTGGTGACCTCGAACTTGTCGATCCAGTAGTCGGGTACCAGCAGAGGCTTCGCCACACCGACGGTGATTCGCCCACCCGGGACGAACACCATCCCGGATGGACCCGCGCCCGTGGGTGTGAGCTTGATCGGCGGCCGGCCTGGCAAATACGCGATGTCGAGAGGCTCGTAGCCGGATTTGGAGATACGAAGACGATACAGGCCCTGCGGAAGCGGATACCTGAGCAACGGCGTGGCACCGAGCGGCTCCCACGCTCCGTTCTCGTCGAGATAGTTTCGGATCGCGACCTGCGCTCCCTCGGGATCCGTGGTGATGTCAAGGCGCAGCCACGTGTCGCGCGCGCGAGCGACTTCAGCGGGTGCGTACCGCTCGGCATTGCGCGCGAGCCGCACGGCCTCGAGCGACTGCGCCGTCTGGTGCAAGCGTTCGATCTCCGGGATCGCGACCTCGCGCGCCCATCGCGCTCGCCGCGCATTCAGCATCTGCCAGGCGCCGATGCCCGCCACAGCGATGAGCAGCAAGGCGACCGGAATCAAGACAGCACGACGTCGCCACGAGGGCTCCGGTGGACGCGTGAACCGCGCGTGCGTTGTCATCAGCGCCGCGCGCAACGCTCCAGCGTTGGGATAGCGGGCAGCCGGATCCTTGGCGAGCGCGCGAGCGACGATCGCTTCAACGTCTGCGGGCGCGTCCGCGCGCATCGAACGAAGCTGCGGCGGATCGTCCCGCAGGATCGCGCTGATCAAGCCGGCATCCGAGGAGCCCGCGAACGGCCGGCGTCCGGCGAGCATCTCGTAGATGACGGCGCCGAGGGAAAAAATGTCCGACCGCGCATCGACCGGCCGTCCTTCGGCCTGTTCCGGCGACATGTAGGCCAGCGTCCCCATCACGATCCCTGGCACCGTCGCCATCGCGGTGATCGTCGGTTCGGACGGTCCCCGTTCGATCAGTTTCGCCAGACCGAAATCGAGAACCTTTACCCGCCCCTCGGGGGTGACGACGATGTTGGCCGGCTTGATGTCGCGATGCACGATGCCTCGTGCGTGCGCCGCGGCGAGTGCGTCCGCGGCCTGCATCGCATAGTCGAGCGCCGTGACGATTGGCAGCGCGCCGCCGGCGAGCGCCTTGTCGAGCGGCGTCCCTTCGACCAGCTCCATCGCGATGAACGTGGTGCCGGCATCCTCGCCGATCTCGTAGATCGTGACGATGTTGGGATGGTTGAGGGCTGAGGCGGATTGCGCCTCGCGGACGAAGCGATGGTGCCGATCGGCGTCCGCGGTGACATCGGCGGGGAGTACCTTGATGGCCACCGGCCGCCCGAGTTTCGTGTCAACGCCGCGATAGACGACGCCCATCCCTCCGCGGCCGATTTCCTGCTCGATCCGGTAATGCGAGACGACGCGGTCCATTCGGTTCGGCAATTATATGCAAGCAGCGAGTCGAGGGGTGGCGAATTGTGTGGTAACCCTAATCAGGTCACCAGTTAGGTGCTATATTGACGCCACCCCAACAAGGAGCGTCATGGCCCAGGACTTCACTGCGAATCTCGCCGTCCGGGTCGAAGCCGGCGCCGACGCCCTTCCCGAAGACATCGATCGGATCACGCGGCAGCTCTGTTCTGAACTCCGTGACTTCGGCGTAGAGCCGGCCAGTATGCCGGCCGGCGCAGCTCCGGCGGGAACCAAGTCGGCGGACGCTCTGACCGTCGGTGCGCTGACGATATGCGTCCTGCCCCCTATGCTCCCCAAGCTTATGGACTACCTGGAGTCATGGGTACAACGAGGGAGGGATCGCACGGTCAAGGTCAAGGTGCAAGTCGGCGATCGCATGATCGACGTCGAGTACCCCTCGAGCGCGCCCGACCCCATCGTTGAAAATCTGATTCAGCGCATGAGCAAGGCGATCGACGTCGAGCGGACTGATCTGAAACCCTGAGACCCACATGGCGCGCAAGCTGGCGCTCATCATCGGCAATAGTCAGTACCAGGATGCCTGCCTCGCCAAGCTGACGGCACCCGAGGTCGACGTCCGCGAACTCGTCGACACCTTACAGTCACCGAATATCGGCAGCTTCGACGAAGTGGTTCCACTCCTGAACGAGGACTGTGCCACGGTGCGGCGGGCGATCGCTCGCTTCTTCGACGCCAGGAGTCGCGACGATCTGCTGTTGATGTACTTCTCCGGTCATGGCGTCCGTGACGATCATGGCCATCTCTACCTCGCCGTCCGCGACACCGAACGCGACCTGCTCTCCGGCACAGCGATCGAAGCCTCATTCGTCACGGCCCGGATGGATCGCAGCCAGTCCAAGCGGCTCGTCCTGATCCTCGACTGCTGTCACAGCGGCGCCTTCGGGTACGGAGCGAAGGGCGTGCACGGCGCCAGCGTCGGGACGGCCACGGCGTTCGAGGGCACCGGGCGCGGACGTGTCGTGCTCACCGCCACCGATTCGACCCAATACGCGTGGGAGGGCGATCAGGTCTCGGGAGAGACCGACAACTCCCTGTTCACGCATCACCTGATTGCCGGCCTCAAGAGCGGTGCGGCCGATCGTGACGAAGACGGGCTGATCACGATCGACGAGCTCTACGAGTACATCCACGATCAGGTGCTCAACGACACCACGAAGCAGACCCCTGGCAAGTGGGCGTTCGGCCAGCAGGGGGAGATCGTCATCGCCCAGAACCTGGCGCTCACTCGAGTCAAGCTGCCGCCGGAACTCGAAGAAGGCATCGCCAGCACGCTGCCGAGCGTCCGCCTGAACACCGCGTGGGAACTCTACGGCGTCGCGCGCGGCCGGCATGAAGGGCGTGCGCGCGCCGCGCGTGAGGCCCTGCAGCGGCTCGCCGAGGACGACAGTCGGCGCGTCGCTGCCGCCGCGGTCGTCCTTATCCAGGCACTCGACGGCGGGGAAACCCTCGTCGAGGACGAGTGGAGGCGCCGCATTCGCGCGCTCGAAGAGCAGCAGTCCGGCCGAAAAACCGCCGCGGCGCAGGTCGAGTCGTACCTGGCACTGGCCCGTGAATGCATGGCGCGCCACGCATTCGAGGACGTGCGGCTGATGCTGGCGCAGGTGTTGAAGCTGGACTCGGCAAACGCCGAGGCGCATGACATCGGCGTCGCACTGCAGCACGCATTGGAGGAGCAGAAGCGACTCGAGGCCGAAGCACTGCTGGCCAAGAAACTCCAGGAGCAGGAAGCGATCGCGGCGGCCGCCGAAGCCCGCCGCCTCCAGGAGGAGCAGCGCCGCCTCGAAGCGAAACAGCTCGCCGAAGAAGAGCAGCGCCGGCTCGAAGCGCAACGTCGTGCCGAGGAGGACCAGCGCCGGCTCGAAGCCCAACGCCTCGCCAAGGAGGAGCAGAGGAAGATCGCCGAGGAAGAGAAGCGGCGGATCGAAGCGAAGCGTCGCGCCGAGGAAGAGCGCCGGCTGGCCGAAGTGGCCGAGGAAGAGCGGGTCGAGCGCGACGCCCATCAGGCGGTTGCCACGGCGGCGTCGGAGTTCGAACGTGGCCAGCATCATCGAGCGATTGGGATACTCCAACGGTTCACACCACCGCACCCCGTCGTCACTGAAGCCCTGCAGACGCTGACGGACCGGCTCGAGCGGCTGGAGCGGCAACGTGAGGAAGAGGCTGCCGCGCGCGCTGTGGACGAACAGTTCCAGCGCGCCGAAACTCTGGCACGGTTGCTCACGAGCGTGCGCGCGGCACTGAAAGCTGGGCGCACGCCTGAGGCGGCGCGCGCGCTGAGTGAAGCTCGCGCGATCGATCCCGAAGCGCCGGAGTTGAACGACCTCGCGGAGGCGATCCGTAAGGCGATCGAAAAGGAGGAGAAGGCACTACGGGCGCGCGAAGAGATCCACGACTCGCTGGAGCGCGCGACGAAATGCCTCGGCAGGCGGGACTTCGCTGGGGCGCTCGCGCTTGTTGACGCCGTGCTCGCCCGAGAGCCGCAGCACGCCGATGCCCTCGAGCTGCGCGTAAGAATCCACCAGGCCCGTCAGCAACCTGTCCCTCCCGGCGTCCTCGAGCGCGTGTCCACAGCCGTCGGTAGCCGCGGAGCCCGTGTGACAGTTGG
>CAVXMQ010000031.1:0-50066 GCA_963762995.1 uncultured Acidobacteriota bacterium
TCCAAAAGTTCCTGCATGCGAACCCAACGCCGGCCCGCACCCCTCGCTTGCGATGGCCGGCAGGGAGGTGAAGCCTACGCGCGCTGTGCGAGTGATGCCTTGACCAACGCCCGCGGTGTGTCCGCCACGCCTGCCGGCACCGGCTTACGAGACCGGTGGGATGAGCGAGCCACGGAAGGTCTCGGAGAGGCGCAGCTCCTGGTGTATCGATCCAACCTGCTCGGGTCGGATCGCCGCATCACGAACTTCGGTGGAGGAAACACGTCCGCCAAGATCGAGGAGCGGGATCCCCTTACCGGCGAGAGCCACGTCGTGCTGTGGGTGAAGGGATCGGGCGGGGATCTTGGATCGGCGTCGCTCGAGGGCTTCGCGTCCCTGTATCTCGACAAGCTCCACGGGTTGAAGTCGCGGTATCGCGGCCTCGAGCACGAGGACGAGATGCCGGGGCAGTTTCCGCACTGTACGTTCAATCTCAATCCGCGGGCCAGCAGCATCGACACCCCCCTCCACGCGTTCATCCCCCACCGCCACATCGATCACATGCACGCCGACGCGCTCATCGCCATCGCGGCCGCGCGGAACGGCGAGCAGTTGATGGCCCGCATCTTCGGCGGCGCGCTCGCGTGGATTCCCTGGCAGCGTCCCGGGTTCGACCTCGGACTGAAAGTCGGCGAGGTCACCAGCGGCAACCCCAACCTGCAGGGGCTGATTCTCGGAGGGCACGGCGCGATCACCTGGGGACCGACCGCTCGCGCGTGCTATGAATCGACCCTCCGGATCATTCAGCAGGCGGCCGAATGGCTCGACGAGCACACGAAGGCGGACCCGTTCGGTCCTGTCGTGGCGCCGCCGCTCGGTCGCGACGCGCGGCGACGCCTGCTCGCCCAGGTCGCGCCGGTGCTCCGAGGCATGGTCAGTCCGCTCGCACCGAAAGTGATGCACTTCGCGGATTCCGACACCGTCCTCGAGTTCGTCGGGAGCGCCCGATGCGAAGCGCTCGCGCGACTGGGAACGACGTGCCCCGACCACTTTTTGCGGACGCGCGTTCGTCCGCTCTACGTGCCCTTCGAGCCCGGGCGCGAGTCGGCCGCGGACCTGATCGCGCGGCTTCCCGCGCTCGTGGAGCAGTATCGCGAGGAGTACACGGCCTACTACGAGCGCTGCCGGCGCAGCGACTCTCCCTCGATGCGCGATCCCTATCCGGTGATCGTCCTCATCCCTGGCCTGGGCCTGCTCGCGTTTCAGAAAGACGCCTCGACGGCGCGGGTCTCCGCCGAATTCTACGAAAGCACGATACGGATCATCCGCTGGGCGGAGGGCGTGGACGAGTACATGCCCATCCCCGAGCAGGAGGCGTTCGACATCGAGTACTGGTCCCTCGAAGAAGCCAAGCTGCGGCGGATGCCGCAGCCGAAGAGCCTCGAGGGACGGATCTGCCTGGTCACCGGCGGCGGTGGAGGGATCGGGCGCGCGACGGCGGCGCGGCTGCTTTCCGAAGGGGCCGCCGTGGTGCTGGCGGATGTCGACGCCGCCGCGTTGAACGAAGTGGAACAAGAGTTGAGCGCGACCTTCGGCGCGGATCGTCTCCTCGCCGTCGCCTGCGACGTCACGAAAGACGCATCGGTCGAAGCGGCGTTCGCGGATGCCGTGAACGAGTTCGGCGGGCTCGACATCCTCGTCTCGAACGCCGGGATCGCCAATGCCTCTCCGGTCGATGAAACGACGATGGCAACCTGGCAGCGGACGATCGACGTGCTGGCCACGGGGTATTTCCTCGTCGCCCGTGAGGCGTTCCGCGTCATGAAAGCACAGAACCGTGGCGGGTCGATCGTGTTCATCGGAAGCAAGAACGCGCTCGTCGCCTCGGCGGGCGCGGCCGCGGTACTGCACGGCGAAAGCGGCCGCGGTGCACCTGGCGCGGTGCCTGGCCGTCGAAGGCGCGCCCCACGGCATTCGTGCCAACGTCGTCAACCCGGACGCCGTCATTCGCGGGTCGCGCATCTGGAATGGGGCCTGGCGCAGCGAGCGCGCCGCCAGCAACCGGATCGCCGAGGAAGACGTCGAGGCGTTCTATCGGGAACGCAGTCTCCTGAAGCAAAGCGTGTATCCGGAGGACGTGGCGGAGGCGGTGTACTTCTTCGCGTCGGACCGCTCGGGCAAGTCGACGGGGAACATCCTCAACGTGGACGCCGGCAACGTCACGGCGTTCACCCGATAGGGCGAAGGGACGAACCGATGAACTTCAGCGTGAGCGACGACCGGATCGCCGAACACAATCGCACCCGGCTGTCAGCCCTCGAGGCGGACTATGCGCATCTCGGCCGGCAGCTCGCCCGGCGCGGGATAGACATCGAGGCGCTGACGAGCGTCGCCACGGAGTTCCGGGTCGCGCTGCCGTCGTGGGCGTTGACGGCGGGGGGCACGCGATTCGGCCGGTTCCCGGTCGACGGCGAGCCCAGGACGATCATCGAGAAGATGGAGGACTGCGCCGCGATCAACGCGCTGATCCGCGTCACACCGGCGGTCTCCATCCACATCCCCTGGGACCGTCCCGAGTATCCGTCAGAGCTCAAGGCATTCGCGAAGGCCTGCGGCTTGCGGATCGATTCCACGAACTCGAACACGTTCCAGGATCATCCCGGACAGCGGCACTCCTACCGCTTCGGCAGTCTCACGCACACGGACGCCGCGGTCCGGCGCCAGGCGGTCGATCACAACATCGAGTGCCTCGCCCTCGGAGCCGAGCTGGGCGCGGAGGCGCACACGGTCTGGATCGGCGACGGCGCGAACTACCCCGGGCAGGTGCACGCGCGCCGGGCCCTCGATCGGTACATGGACAGCCTGACCGACATCTACGCGGCGTTGCCAGACGAACTGCCGCCTGTTCCTCGAGCACAAGCTGTACGAGCCGGCCTTCTACGCCACCGTGATCAGCGACTGGGGCACGAGCTACATCTGCGCAGAGGCGCTCGGCGACCGTGCGTTTTCGCTCGTCGACCTCGGCCATCACGCACCCAACGTGAACATCGAGCAGATCGTGGCGCGGCTCATTCAGCGCGGCAAGCTCGGGGGGCTCCACTTCAACGACAGCAAGTATGGCGACGACGATCTCGATGCCGGATCGATCAAGCCGTTCCAGCTGTTCCTCGTCTTCAACGAACTCGTCGATGCGTCGAACGACCCCTCGGTTCCCGAGTTCCGCCCCGCCTACATGCTCGACCAGTCGCACGCCGTGACCGATCCAGCCGAATCGCTGATGATGAGCGCGACCGAGCTGGTACGAGCCTGCGTGCAGGCGCACCTCGTGGATCGCGAGGCGCTCGCCCGGCACCAGGAGCAAAACGATGCGCTGATGGCGCTGCAGGCCTTGAAAGAGGCTTTTACCTGCGATGTCTCGCCAATCCTCGGGGTGGCGCGCAGTCGCGCGGGGGGGGCCATCGACCCGGTGGCTGCGTTCCGCGAGTCGGGATATCGGGAAGCCAAGATGAACGAACGTCAAGCAGTTATCCGGCAGACCGCACGCGCCGTATGAGGCGCGGAATGAATCAGGAGGAACGAATGCGTCCAGGGCTTTTGCTGAACCTTTTACTCCTGTGCTTCCTGGCGGCAACCGCCGTAGATGCACAGGAAGCGCGGGGCACCATCACGGGGACAGTCGTTGACAGCAGCAAGGGTGTCCTCGCCGGCGCGACCGTCACGGTGACGAACGTGGCCATGAACACCAGCGTGACGGTGGTGACCAATACCGAGGGCTTCTTCCAGGCGTCCTACCTCATTCCCGGCGCTTACCGGATCACCGCGGAGCTCACCGGATTCAAGAAGTTGGTGCGCGAAGGGATCCAGGTCAGCGTCGCCGACCGCCTGCAGCTGGAACTGCCGCTCGAGATCGGCGTGGCCTCAGAGTCGGTCACCGTGACGGCGGAATCGCCCCTGCTCGAGACCGCAAACGGATCGCTCGGCCAGGTCGTCGACGCGCGGCGCGTGGCCGAACTGCCGATCCCCCACGGCGATCCGTATGCCCTGATCGGACTCGCAGCCGGTGTCTCCTTCATGCGGTCCTCTCGCCTCGACCGTCCCTTCGAACCGACGCACATCGTCGGCTACGCGATGAACGGCGTGCGCTCGAATCGCAGCGACGTCACCATCGATGGCCTCCCGAGCACGTCGACCGCGAACGCCGGGGAGATCACCGCGTCGTTCGTGCCTCCGCAGGGGCTCGTTCAGGAGTTCAAGGTCCAGACCGCCACGTTCGATGCCAGCCTCGGCAACACCGAGGGGGGCGTGACCAACCTCGTGCTCAAGTCGGGCACCAACAAGCTCGCCGGCGAGCTGTACTTCGTCAAGACGCCGAAGGGACTGTGGGCGAACGACTATTTTGCGAACGCCAATGGCATCCCGCTCTCCGACTTCCGGTACACGAGATGGTCCGGGGTCGCCGGCGGTCCAGTGCTTCTTCCGGGCCTCTACAACGGCCGGAACAAGACGTTCTTCATCTACGGCTACGAAGCGCTTCCCGAAGCGCGGCCGCGCAACAACGGCACGCCAACCGTCCCGAGCGAGAAGATGCGCAACGGAGACTTCTCGGAACTGCTCGCGATCGGACCCCAATACCAGATCTACAACCCGTTCACTCGCCGCTCGATCGGCGGCGGCCGCTTCCAGCAGGATCCGTTCGTCGGCAACATCATTCCCAAGGAGCTGATGAACCCTGTCGCACTCCGGGTGCTCGCAGACATCGGCAGGCCGAGGACGCCGGGAAACGCCGACGGAACGCAAAACTACCAGCGGCCGGAAATGAAGGAAGAGACCGACTACGGCTCGCACACCGCGCGCATCGACCACGTGCTGACGCAGTCGCAGCGGCTCTACGGACGGGTGAGTTGGTTCGATCGGGACAGCAACTACAACAACTACTTCGACAACATCTCCACGGGCCAGTGGTTCCGTTTCGTGTCGCGCCAGTTCGTCGTCGATCACGTCTGGACCGTCAACCCGACCACGGTGATGAACGTACGGTACGGCTACGATCGCTTCCTTCGCGGTGACCAGGGCAATCCCGGGAACTTTGGAATGGACCTGACGTCCCTGGGCTTCCCCTCCTATTACAACGACATGATTCCGTCGGACATCCGCAAGTACCCCCGCTTCGACATTACCGGCTACCAGGGGACTGGTGTCGCGGGTGAGGACCGTTTCACCGAGAACCAGACGGCGATCGGCACGATCACCAAGACGATGGGCGCGCACTCGATCCGGACTGGCGCTGAATGGCGCCAGTACCGCGAGAACAGCACGCTGTCAGCCAACAACCAGACCGGTCAGTTCAATTTCGGGACGACCTGGACACGCGGGCCGCTCGATAACTCCGCGGGCGCGCCCAACTCGCTCGGACAATCGTTCGCCGCGTTCCTGCTCGGGCTGCCCGAGACCAGCAGCTTCGTGAACCGTGACGATGGCTATGACGAGCGGTCATCGACGACCGGCATCTTCGTGCAGGACGACTGGCGGTTCAACGATCGCCTGACGGTCAATCTGGGCCTGCGCTACGAGTTCGAAATGCCACTGATCGAGGTGAACAATCGCAGCGTTCGCGGCTTCGACTTCGCCACGGTGCAGGCGATGGAAGCGGGGGCCAAAGCCCAGCTGAACGAAGCCGCGACGGGCATTTCGAAAGCGAACTTCAACGTTCGGGGAGGCTTGACGTTTGCCGGCGTCAACGGCGAACCCGAAGGGCTCTTCGACACGCCGAAGAATCAGTTCATGCCACGCGCCGGATTCGCGTTCAAGATCGACGACAAGACCGTCGCACGCGGCGGCTACGGGATGTTCTACGGCTTCCTGGGGCAGCGGCGCGGCGATGTCATCCGCGCCGGGTTCAGCCAGGCGACGCCGCTCAACGTGTCGCTCGACAACGGGTTGACGTTCATCGAGACGCTGTCGAATCCATTCCAGGCCGGAATCCTCGAGCCGGTAGGGTCGGCGCGAGGCGTCGAGACTTCTCTTGGCGCGACCGTGACCTATTTCGACTCGGGCGCCAAGGCCGCGCGGATGCAGCGGTGGCAGTTCGGCGTGCAGCGCGAGCTGTGGAGAAACTGGATGGCCGAAATTCGGTACGTGGGGAACTTCGGCTCGCAGATCCTCACGACCCGCAACCTGAACGCGCTGCCCAACCAATATCTCAGCACGAGCCCCGTGCGGGATGACGCGACGAACAACTTTCTCGGTGCCTCGGTGCCGAACCCGTTCGTCGGGCTGATGCCGGCGACCGCAGGCGCGACGTGGCGTTCCACGAACATCGCGCGGGAGCGACTGCTGCGGCCGTATCCGCACTTCGACGCCGTGAACACGACGACCAACGAAGGGGAGTCCTGGTACAACGCGATGCAGCTGCGAATCGACCGCCGCTTCGCTAATGGCTACACCCTGGGCGTCAACTACACGTACTCCCGGTTCGAGGAGGCGACCGAGTTCCTCAACCCGGCGGACCCGGAACCGTGGAAGGGGATCTCGTCCGAAGACACGCCGCACCGGCTCTCGGTCAGCGCGCTCGTGGAACTGCCGTTCGGCCGCGGGCGCCGCTATGCGGCGGACGTCTCGACTGTGGTGGATACGCTGATCGGTGGCTGGCAATTCGGGGCGATCTACTCGTACCAGACCGGCATCCCGCTGACGTGGGGCAACGTTCTGTTTACGGGTGACGTCGATGACATCGACCTGCCGGCCGGCGAGCGGACCCTCCTCCGGTGGTTCAACACCGACGCCGGGTTCAACAAGGTCTCTAATCAGCAGCTCGTCTCGAACGTCCGCACCTTCCCGCTGCGGCTCGATAGCGTTCGCCGGCAGGAAATCAATAACGTGGACCTGTCGGTCATCAAGAACACGGCGATCAAAGGGACGACCCTGCAATTCCGCTTGGAGGCGCTGAACGCCTTCAACCACCCGTTCTTCCCGGCGCCCAACGTCGTCCCGACCGCGGCCGCGTTCGGCCAGATCAGCGCGTCCACACAGGAGAACTATCCTCGCCGCGTGCAGGCGATGGTGAAGTTCCTCTTCTAGATCTCATTCATCCCGCCGCGGAGCCGAGGCTCTGCGGCGGGAGTCCCCCCATGACAATCGTCCTGCTCGCGCTCCTCACCCTCCACCTGCTGGCGCTTGCGCCCGCGCCACGCCAACAGGCTGCCGAGGCCCCGCGTCCGGAATGGGACGACCCCGCGGTACTGCAGATCGGTGCCGAGCCGCCACACGCGACGATGATGATTTACCCGGACGCGGCGCTCGCCCGGGAACGGCGTCGCGACCGGTCGCCGTGGTTTCAGTCGCTCAACGGACGGTGGAAGTTCAACTATGCCAAAAGTCCTGCGGCGCGGCCGGCTGGCTTCGCGCGCGCGGACTTCGCCGATGCCTCCTGGCCGGAGATCCGCGTGCCTGCCAACTGGGAGATCGAGGGCTTCGGCCTGCCGATCTACTCCAATTCGCGGTATCCGTTCTTCTACGATCGTCGCAACCCGCGCGTGCCGATCGACGACAACCCGGTGGGCTCGTATCGGAGGACGTTCACCGTCCCGGAAGCATGGAAGGGACGCCGGGTGCTCTTGCACTTTGCCGGCGTTGACTCCGCGTTCTACGTCTGGATCAACGGCGTTCGCGTCGGCTATAACGAGGACAGCCGAACGCCGGCCGAGTTCGACATCACCAACCGTGTGAAGAGCGGCGACAACATTCTGGCCGTCGAGGTCTATCGATGGAGCGACGGGTCCTACCTCGAGGACCAGGACATGTTCCGGTTGAGCGGCATCTATCGTGACGTCTACCTGTGGAGCCCGCCGCAGCAGCACATCAGAGACTTCGAGGTCCGCACGGATCTCGACGCCGCCTACCGCAATGCCACCATGACGATCGCGCTCGCCGTGAACAACGCCGGCGCTCGTCCGGCGTCGCTTCGAGTGGCCGCGGAGCTGCTGGATCCCGCGGGGCAGCCGGTGCGCATGCCTGCGGCCGTCTCGGTCGATGTCCCGGCCGGCGGGGAGTCGATGCGCACGATCGACGCACGCATCACCGCGCCGCGCCTCTGGTCGTCAGAGACGCCTGCTCTCTACACGCTGCTCCTGACGTTGAGCGACGACGCGCGGCGGACGCTGGAGGTCATCCCCGTGCGCATCGGATTCCGCGAGATCGAAATCCGTGACGCGCGCGTGTTGGTGAACGGACAGGCGATTCTGTTCAAGGGAGTGAACCGGCACGAACATAGCCCAGACGCCGGCCATACGCCGGACCGCGCCTTGATGATCCGCGACATCGAGTTGATGAAGCAGCACAACGTCAATTCGGTACGGACGGCGCACTATCCGAACGATCCGGAGTTCTACGAACTCTGCGACGAGTACGGCCTCTACGTGATGGACGAAGCGAACGTCGAGAGCCACGGCTTCGGCCTCGGGTCCGACAACAGGATGGCCAACGATCCTGCATGGCTCGCGTCGCACGTCGATCGCGTGAAGCGGATGATCGAGCGAGACAAGAACCACGCCTCCGTCATCATGTGGTCGCTCGGCAACGAAGCGGGCGACGGACCCAACCTCGCCGCCGCCTACAAGTGGGCCAAGGGTCGCGACGCGTCACGGCCCATCCACTATCAGGGCAGTTCACGCAATCGCGGACCGAACACCGACATCAACTCCTTCATGTACCCGACGCCGCAAGACGTCGTCGAGCGATCGAAACAGCGTCCCGATCAGCCGTACATCGCGTGCGAATACGTTCACGCCATGGGCAACAGCGTCGGCGGGCTGAAGGAGGTACCTGGGACATCTTTTATTCCGGGACGAACGCGCAGGGCGCGTTCGTGTGGGACTGGGTGAACCAGGGGATCCGGCAACCGCTGCCCGAGGGCAAGAGCTTTCTCGCCTACGGCGGGTACTGGGAGGACCGCGTCGGACAGCATCACGACGGGAACTTCTCGCAGAACGGGTTGATCGACGCCGATCGCCGTCCGCATCCGTCGCTGGCGGCCATCAAGTACGTGTATCGCTACGTCCATGCCTCGCCGGTGGATCTCAAAGCTGGACGCATTGGTGTGAAGAGCTGGTTCGATTTCATCAACGCCGGCGATCTCGTCGAGGGTCGATGGGAAGTGATCGACGACGGCGTGCCGAGTGGATCGGGTACCCTCCAACCGCTCGACATCCGGCCGCGTCAGCAGATCGAACTGACGCTGCCGCTTCCGAAGACACCCGCTCCCCCTGGCGTCGAGCGCCTGCTCAACCTGCGCTTCACGCTGAAGGCCGACACGCCCTGGGGCAAGCGTGGGCACCTCGTTGGATGGGAACAGTGGCCGTTCGATGCGACACGCACGTCTGGAACCGGGCAGCAGCCAGAGGCCGACCGCTGACCTGCAGATCGTCGACAGCGCCGGGATGTCCCGGTTCATCGGCCCGGCTTTCGCGCTTGTCTTCGATCGACTGAACGGCGTCATCGGCAGCTACACCTATAAGGGGGTGAAGCTGCTGGACCGTGGCCCGGTGCCGGACTTCTGGCGCGCCCCCACCGACAACGATCGTGGCGCGTGGAAATCACTGGCGGCGCAAGCCAAGAAGGATCCCGCGCTCGACATCATGGTCTGGCGCCATGCCGGTCCCTCGTGGAAGATCACCGACGTCCAGGTGGAGCGCATCGACGCCGCGACCGCCTCGGTGACGGTAACGGCCGATCTGCCGGCGGTCGGAGCGGCCTACACCGTGAAGTACGTGATCGCCGGGACCGGGGAGGTCCGCGTGCAGGGCGCGTATACGCCCGGCAGCCGCACGCTCGCGATGATGCCGAGGTTCGGGATGGAGCTGATCGTCGCTCCCGGGCTGGAGCAGATGACGTGGTACGGGCGCGGTCCCGTGGAAACGTACATCGATCGCGCGTTCGAGCCGATCGGCCTGTATCGGTCGACCGTCCGCGACGCCTGGGTCGAGTACTCCCGGCCCCAGGAGAACGGCAACAAGACCGACGTGCGGTGGCTCGAGCTGACCAACGCACAAGGCGTCGGTTTGCGGGCGGAAGGTGACGTGCCGCTCAGCGTCAGCGCACGCCACACCACGAAGGACGACATGGAACGTGCGGCCTATTCCTTCGAATTGCCGCAGCGCCGCGAGATCTATCTCAATCTGGACCTGAAGCAGATGGGTGTCGGCGGCATCGACAGCTGGACGCGACTGGCCTATCCGATGGAGGCCTATCGCATCCCGGCGGATCGCGCCCATTCGTACTCGTTCGTGCTGAGCCCGGTTTCGCAAAGTCCGGCCGCGTCGACCTCCGACGTCGCACCGCGTGAATGGACCGACGCGGCGACGGGCCACCGGGTTCGCCGGTTGTCGGACCAGCCGGGACTGGCCAGCCTGTACTTCCATCAGAATCCGTACACAGCCGCTGGCGACAAGATGGTGGTGTCGTCACCGCAGGGGGTGTGGACGATCGATCTCGCAACGCTGGTCAACAAGCCGCTCGTCCAGGGACGCGTCAGCCACCTCGTCGTCGGACAGAAGACGCGAAAGGCTTTCTACATTCAGGGTGACACCGTTTACGAGACGGCCCTGGATACGGGTGAGACGCGCAAGATTCTGCAGCATCCCCGGATCCGAACGGGATCGGGCTTCGGCATCAGCGCGGACGAGAGGCATCTGGCCGGCAGCTTCGTCACCGAGGATCGACCACCGCCACCGGCCGATCAAAGACCTTCGAATCCGCAGGCGACCCCTCCCCCCACGGCGTCCAGCCTCGAAGATCGCTGGGCGGCGCGGTTGCCGATGGCGATCTACACGCTCGAGATCGCCACCGGTGGGCTGCGGATCGTCTACGAAGCGAACGATTGGCTCAATCACGTGATGATGTCGCCGACGGATCCCGGGCTCATTCTCTATTGCCACGAAGGGCCGTGGCACAAGGTGGACCGGATCTGGACGATTCGAACCGACGGGTCGGGCCGGCAGCTGATGCACACGCGCACGATGGACATGGAGATCGCCGGCCACGAGTTCTTCAGTGTTGACGGCAAGACGATCTGGTATGACCTGCAAACGCCGAAGTCGAAGGTGTTCTGGCTGGCGGGGGTCGAAGTCGAAGCGGGGAAGCGCACACGATATCCCGTGCCGCGCGAGGAATGGTCGGTCCATTTCAACATGTCACCCGACGGCAAGCTGTTCGCCGGCGACGGCGGCGGCCCGAACAGCGTCGCGGCGCCAGGCAACGGCCAGTGGATCTACCTGTTTACGCCAGGTGCTGATGGAAAGCTCGCGGCGACCCGTCTCGTCGATCTCTCGAAGCACGACTACCAGCTCGAACCGAACGTGACCTTCACGCCGGATCAGAAGTGGATCGTCTTTCGCTCGAACATGCACGGCGCCGTCCACACGTACGCCGTCGAGGTGAAGAGGAAGTGATTCTCAGACCTTCCGTTACGCGCCGACACTTCCTGCACTTATCCGCGGCGGCGGCTGCGGGCGTGGTGCTCGCGCCACGCGGCGTACACGCGGCCGATGCGCGCGTCGAGATCCTGCTCAACGAACGCATCGGTCCGGTGTTGGCCGATCTCTACGGACACTTCGTCGAGCATCTCGGCGGCGTCGTCTACGACGGCGTCTGGGTCGGCGAGAAGTCGAAGGTCCCCAATACGGGAGGCATCCGCCAGGCGCTGATCGATCACATGCGCCGCCTGCCGCCCGGCGCCATCCGCTGGCCGGGCGGCTGCTTTGCCGACAGCTACGACTGGCGCGACGGCATCGGCAGCGCGGACCGGCGGCCGACGCGGACCAACTTCTGGGTGGACGAACCGACGATGCTCAAGCGCCCGGACGGCCCCTGGAAACAGGATCCCAACACGTTCGGCACGAACGAGTTCGCGAGGCTGTGCCGCCTGGCCGGCGGCGCGCCGTATTTTGCTGCGAACCTGCGCAGCCTGCCGGCGAAGGATTTCTACCAGTGGATCGAATACTGCAACGCCCCCGCCGGCACGAACACGCTCGCGAACATGCGCGCCGCCGCGGGTGACCGCGATCCGTTCAAGGTGCGGTACTGGGGCGTCGGCAACGAGTCCTGGGGATGCGGCGGCGAGTTCACGCCCGAGGAATACGCGACGGAATACCGACGGTTCACCGCGTGGGCGCCGCGCTTCGGTGTGGACCTCGCGTTCATCGGCTCGGGGCCGAACTCCGCCGACCTCGGGTGGTCACGACGGTTCTTCACGAAACTCCTCGAGAAAGGTGAGGGGCAACTGGGCCGCCTGTGGGGCTGGGGCCTTCACCACTACTCGTGGAATACGAGCCGCGGTGCGACAACCGACTGGTTCAAGGGCAAAGGCGACGCAATCAAATTCTCGAACGACGAGTGGTACGAGTTGCTCAACGAGAGCGACAAGATGGACGGACTGATCAGCAGCCACTGGGCGGTCATGGGAGAACTCGATCGCCGCCATCGCGTCAAGCTGGTCGTGGACGAATGGGGCGCCTGGCATCGCGAAGGATCGGAAGTGGATCCGAGCCACCTGCTCGGGCAACAGTCGACCATGCGCGATGCGCTGCTCGCGGCGCTGACGCTCGATACGTTCCATCGGCACGCCGACAAGGTCGTCATGGCGAACGTCGCGCAGCTCGTCAACTGCCTCCAGTCGCTGTTCCTGGCGCACGAGGACAAGTTCCTCGCGACGCCGACCTTCGACGTGTTCGAGATGTACGGCGCACACGTGGGAGGCGAGTCGGTGCGGGCGGTGTTCTCGGCGCCCCGGATCCAGTATCAACGGGTCAACGCGCCCGGCTCGATCTGGGGACTGGCGGGGTCCGCGTCGATCAAGGACAAAACGCTGACGGTGACGCTGGTCAACCCGCACGTCAGCGAGCCGCGCAGCGTCGAGATCGCGGTGCGAGGTGCGGCCGCTGCCTCGGCCGAGGCCGTTGGTCCTGCAGGCGCCCGCACGTGACCGGTGGGAACGCGGACATTCACGCGCACAACACCTTCGAGCGGCCGCGCGCCGTACAGCCGAGACCGCAAAAGGTTGACGCGCCGAAGGCCGGCATGCTCGTGCACCAGCTCTCACCGGCGTCGGTCACCCGCCTGACGGTGAAGCTCGCTTAGCGTTACCCGCCTACGCGCGTTCCTTCGCAGAGCGCTACGGCGGGCAGGCCCGTTGCTCGATCGCGCCGTACTGTGCGGCGGCGGACTCCCACGCCGCACCGTCGGCCGGCTCGAACCGCCGCAGCGGAAAGGACTCGGTAATTCGCCTGCGTCCCTCAGCGATGGAGGTGACGCCGCAGGCCACCGCCTGCACGAGAAGGTTGCCGAGCCCGGTGGCCTCGACGGGCCCCGCCAGCACCGGGCGGCCGGTGGCGTTTGCCGTCGCCTGGTTCAGGTAATCGTTTTGCGCGCCTCCCCCCACGATGTGGATCCCTTCCACCCGCTCGCCGGTCAGCCGTTCGATCGTTCCGATCACCGAGGCATACCGCAAGGCGAGCGAATCGAGGCAGATCCTGGTCAACGAGACGGGATCCTGCGGCGCACGCTGGCCGCTCTCCGTCAGCGCGCTGCGCAAGGCGCCGACCATGCTCGTGGGATTGAAGAAGCCCGGCGCATCCGGATACACGAAGCCCGCGGGCCGCGGCAGTGCCGCCGCGCCTTCGATGAGGCGCGTCAGGTCTTCATCGAGGCCTGCTGCGCGCCACTCGCGGCGGCAGCTCTCCAGAATCCATAACCCGGCGACGTTCTTGAGAAAGCGGAACGTGCCGCCGGCGCCGCGTTCGTTGGTGAAGTTTGCCGCCAGCACCGGAGCGCCGACGAGCGGCTCGGTGCGTTCGACCCCGACGAGAGACCACGTACCCGACGAGATGAACGCCCACCGTGGATGAAGCGGCGTTCCGGCGACGGCGCTCGCGGTGTCGTGCGTCGCCGGCTGGACGACCGCGGTATCCGGAAGGTGCAGCTCGTGACGAAGGTCGTCTCGAAGACACCCGAGCACGGTACCCGGCCGGCGGAGCGGCGGCATCAGGCCCAGGGGCAGGTCGAGACGCTCGAATATCTCCGCGGCCCATTCGCCCGTGCGAATGTTCAGCAGTCCCGTCGTCGATGCATTCGTCGTCTCGCCGGTCGAGGAACCGCACAGGGCGCTGTGGCAGAGATCGGGAATCATCAGGAGCCGCTCCGCGGCCGCCGGCAGACCGGCCGCGGCGTGCGCCATGAGCTGGAAGATGGTGTTGAAGGGGAGAAACTGAATGCCCGTTTCGCGAAAGATGTTTTCGCGCTCCATCAGGGCGCAGGCACGCTCCACCATTCCCGCCGTCCGCGGATCGCGATAGCAAATGGGATCCTCGATCAGGCGTCCGGACCTGTCGATGAGCCCGTAGTCGACGCCCCACGAATCGACCCCGATGGAGGAGAGCGGCCGTCCCTCGACGGGTGGCGATCGCCGCCGCCCGACGCAGGCCTGTCTGGATCCCGTCGAGCAGCCGATCGAAGTCCCACCGAAGGTGACCGGCGGACTCGCGCGGAGGATACGTAAACCGGTGGGCTTCTTCGACCGTCGCCCCCTCGGCGAACCCGCCGACCAGCACGCGGCCGCTGCCGGCGCCGAGGTCGACAGCCGCGTGCAGGGGCGGGGCCTGTCCCGAGCGAAGTCGAGGGGCCATCTACGGCGCGGCGATGTGAAAGACCTCGCGGAGGTCGCGAGACACGGGGCTGTCGTCCGGATTGGTCGGCATCACCTCACGCATGTGCCGCCACCACCGTCTGCAGACGTCAGTGGAGGCGATGGCATTCCATTGCCGCTCGCACTCGATTTCAACGTAGCCAAAGAGATCGTTGGTTTCGGCATCGAGGAAGATCGTATAGCTGCGCACCCCGTGGTCCAGCAGGACCGCTTCGAGCTCGGGCCAGATCGGGCTGTGCCGCCGCTCGTATTCCGTCTCGGCTCCAGAATCGACCGCCATTCGAAAGGCTTTGCGAATCACCTCAGAATCTTTGCGCGAATACTGCCCCCGCACCAGAGGGTCGGCCGGCCCGGACGGCGTTTCGAATGGGCAAACATGAAGTCCGCCGCCGCGTCAATCCCTGCTTCGTTCCGGGTGGAGCCTGTTTCGGTATGTGAAATTAATGGATCGGCTGGAGGTCGGACTCGCACCCGAACACCAGGTCGCAGGAAACTGCCGGCGATCACCAAGGAGGCTTCCGTGAGTGATTGCGTTGGCCAGGCCGACAAACGTGCAGCGTTGGAGCAGGTCCTCCGGACAACCCCCTTCCGGCGCGGCCGCCAGGTGCGCCGGTTTCTGCGCTATATCTGCGAGATGGAGTTCGACGGACGGGCGGGGGCCCTGCACGAATACCTTGTCGGGGTGGAGGCGCTCGGCCGGCCGACCGCGTACTCGCCCGACGACGACTCGACCGTGCGACGGCGGGCGTACGCGCTCCGCCAGAAGCTCGACGAGGTCTATTCGAAGGAGCTGGCCGGCGCGGCCGTCCGCATCGAGGTCCCGAAGGGCGGCCTACGTTCCGAGGTTTACGCTCACGTAGAGAGTTCTCTCGCCTTACATTTCTTGAAAAGCGGAATAAGAAACGAAAGCGACACGGAGTCGAGTGTCTCCCGTCGCCTGTGTGGGCTACGCTCGAACTCTGGGCACGTATCTTGCGCCTGCAGCAGGAGGTGCCCAGTTGAATTCGACAGAGCGCGGGCAGCTGCTTCGCATTTACCCGGTGCTTCAGGAGCTGCCGGCGCCTCTTCTGAAGAAGGTCGAATCGACGGCCACGCCGGTCCATGCGCCCGCAGGCCAGCGGCTGTTTAGTGACGGCAGTCCGTGCACCTTCTATCCGCTGCTCATTGAAGGCACCATCCGGGTCTCGAAGGTCAGTCCTGAGGGCCACGAGATCCTCCTGTACCGTCTCAACCCTGGGGAAAGCTGCGTCATCACGGTCGTGACGCTACTCGGCGAAGTCTCCTATCCTGCGATCGGAACAGCGGAGACGGATCTGGCACTCCTCGCCGTGCCACGAAGCCTATTCGTGGAGGTCGTCCTCGAGTTCCCAGCCTTCCGAGTCTTTATATTCAACGCTGTCTCCCAGAGGATCGCGCACGTGATGGCCCTCGTTGACGACGTGGCTTTCCGCCGGGTCGACCAGCGGCTGGCTTCACGCCTGCTCCTCCAGCGGGAGCCCGACGGCACCACCCATCAGATGCTCGCCGACGAACTGGGGACAAGCCGCGAAGTCGTGAGCCGCATTCTGGAGACGTTCCAGCACGCCGGAATGATCCGCCTCGGTCGAAAGCGGATCGAAATCCTGGACCGGAACGCACTCGAGCGGCTCCGTCTCTGACTCGACTCGCAGAGCCAATTCACGACGGACAAAGGTCGACGAGCGTCCCAGGCGGACGCTCGTTCTCCGTGACATTGGTTACAGACAGCGAGTGCTGGCTTCAGCTATGGCTCTGATGGGCTCCCGAAAAATGTTGGTGAGGGAAGAAGGGTGATGCCATGAAGATCCAGTCCGCTCCGTTCGGTTTACTTCTCTCCGTTTTGCTGCTCATGCCCGTGACTACCGCGGCCGCGCAGACCACGACTCCCGCCGCGGAGGTCGTCTGGTCGGCGACCAACGACTTCGGCGGCAAGATGATGGATATCGACCGCTTCGACAACGTCTACTCGGTCGGCGACACAATCGTCGGCGGCATCGTCCTCACGCGGAAATTCAACCCGGACGGCTTCCTGCTCTGGGAGCGCAGTTACCGGCCCGAATTCGCCGTGAAGGCGACCTGGGTGGCCGCCGATCCCAACGGCGGCGCCTACGTCGTCGGCTACAAGTGGACCGGTTCCAACCAGTCCCCCATCGGCTACTTCGTGCTGCGCTACGACGCCGACGGCAACCTCGTGTGGACGGACATTAGCGACGGGGGCGCCGCTATCGCGGTCCGGGCGGTCGCTGACTTCGCCGGAAACGCCTATGTGACAGGGGGCCTCTATGTCGCCGGCAGCTTCACGATCGGCATCGTGAAGTACTCGCCCGAAGGCGTGCGGCAGTGGGTTTGTCCGGCGGTCAATCCGAACGGCAACGGTTTCCCCGGTACGCCATTGCCGACCGGCCTTTACCTGTCCGACGACGGCGGCTCGGTCGCGGCCTCGGGCAGCAGCGGGTACAACTACTACGTGCTGTCCTGCGACCAGTCCGGGTTCAAGCGATTCCAGGACTTCCGCGACCATTCCGTCTACGCCGCTGGGGTCGCGATCAACAATCAGGCCGAGGTGTATTTCGGCAACGGCCTGGCCGGCGGGCTGGGCATGCAGATCACGAAGTACTCCGCCACGGGCGTCGCGCTGTGGACCAACGTCTATCCCCAGGGCGACTACATCTACCGCCTTGCGGTCGATTCGCTGGGCAACGTGATCGCGACCGGGCCCGACTACAGCACTTACTACGCGAACTGGGTGACGATGAAAGTGGCCCCGAGCGGCGCGCTGCTGTGGTCAGCGACCTTCGACGCGCTCACCGCGAACAACGAGGTGCCGGCATTCGTCGCGCTTGACGCCCTCGACAACGTCTATGTCACGGGCGTGGGTGGGCCGGAGGTGGTCCTCGCCAACGGCAGCCGCTTTATGCGCATGGTCACGCTGAAGTACAGCGCTGGGCGGCGCTTTGGTGTGGACGATCGGATCGATCGAAGGCGGCTCGGGCAACGTCGTTCGGGTGGGCAGCGACGGCAGCACCCTGTTCGTGCAGGGCTACGGCGGGATGTACACCGCGCGTTACCGGCAGACCGACCCCGCAGGCGACGTGCCTCCGCCCGTCGTGCCGCCCCCGTCGTGGCACCGTCGGCGCCGACGAACCTGGCCGCGAGCTCGAGCGCCCGCGCGAGGATTAACCTTACGTGGACCAATACCCCACCGACGCGGCGTCGATCACCGTACAGCGGTGCACCGGGAGCACGTGCACGGCGTTTGTCACCGTCGCCCAGCTCGCCGCTACGGCGACGTCCTGGACCGACTCGAGGGTGAAGTCGCGCTCGATTTATCGCTATCGCATTTTCGCGTCCAACGATGCGGGGAGGTCGCCGTACTCGAACATCGCGAGCGCAACGGCGCGCTGAGCAGGTCGGTCTTTATTCCTCTCATCGCAGTGGCCGGCGGCGCCGCAGCCGGATTGATGCTCCAGCGCCAGCCCGATCCGAGGCCTCTGGCCGCGACCCTCGTCATCATCACGCTCGACACGCCGCGTGCCGACCGACTGTCGCCGTACGGCTTGATGAACGCGCCAATGCCGGCTGCCAGCCACGGGTAGCGGGTGACATTCTATTCGCCGCTAAACGACTCTATCGGCCGCGTTCGGGGAGTGATCTCTGAGTCCCAGCCTCCTCTGCGGTGAAACAGTACAGCGCATTCCGAGTCCGAACGTAAATCCGTCCGCCGCTCAACGCGGGGGTCGAATGGATCTCCTCGCCGAGGTCGTTGACACCCAACACCTCCCATTGCGGCACGGCCTTGAGGACCGTGATCTTGCCGTCGACACTGGCGAGAAAGATCTTGCCGTCGGCAGCAACGGGTGACGCATAGTAGTCGCCAAGGGCCTCGGTGCTGCGTCCCTCCTTCAAAGGCCGGCCGGTTGCCGGATCCAGCGACGTGATGATCCCGCCGGTCTTCACTAGGTACAGCACGTCCTTGTAGAACAGCGGGGCCGGCATGTACGGCAGGTTCTTCTGGAAGCGCCAGAGGACCGAGGCCGGATCGAGGCGGCCGCGCGCCGACGCGGGCCGTAGCGCAATGGCGCCGGACTCGCCGCGCGCGAGATTCGCCGTCCGGGTCCACTCCGCCTCGGTGATGATCCCATCGTCGTCGGCATCGATCCACCCGAAGTGCTCGCCCATTTCCTTGTCGGCTTTGAACTCGGCGGACGAGAGCCGGCGGTCCTTGTTCGTGTCGTACTTCTCGAGGTATCCGCCGAAGGGTGGCAGGGCGGGATTGATCGATCCGGCGGTGGACAGGAACAGCGTGTCGCCGCTCGTCACGATGGTTCCCATTGCCCCGTTCGATCCCAACGGCATCCACCACCGTGGTTCTCCGGTGTCGAGTTCGTAGGCGTCGAGCCGATTCGACCCTAACACGACTAACTGGGTTCCTGCGGCACCGGTCGCTCGGAACACCACCGGCGTGGCCCATCCCTCTACGGCTTCGGGGCGCGGGCGTTTCCACCGGATGCGGCCGCTCGTGCGGTCCACCGCCACGACGAACGACCCACTCCGCTGGTCGCACAGGAGAACGGCGAGATCGCCGGCGAGAATCGGCGACGCGGCCATGCCATAGAAGCTCTTGAAGGGGCCGAGCGGAAGAGTCCACAGCGCCTTTCCGTCGCGCGAATAGGCGGCGAGGCCGACATCCGCGAAGAACACGACTACGCCCGTCTCGTCGGCGGTGGCGGTGGGCGATGCGGGATCGTTGGCGCTGTACACCTTGTGCGCGCGGGTGCGGCGGATCTCGCGGCGCCACAGCTGACGTCCGCTTGCAGCGTCAATGCAAATCGTCAGGAGTCGGTCCCCCTCGCTCGCCGTCAGGTAGACACGCCCGCCGGCCACGACCGGCGACGACTGTCCGTCAGGGAACGGCCACCTTCCAGGCAAGATTGCGGGATGCCGAGAATGCGACTGGATAGTTCGATGCGGAGTCCACGCCGGATCCGTTAGGCCCGCGGAATTGCGGCCACTGCGCGCTTGCACCGTCCGGGGCTGCAGCGAATGCAAAGAGAATCAGCCAGCCGCAGCCGGCGAGTCGAGAAGCGCTCACGGGTGTCTCCGCTAAAGACGAGTTGTCGGGTGGCAAGATTATATGGCCGGGCTAGGACGTCGTCCTCGTATAATCCCTCCACACTTACAAATGAACTTGTCGCCAGGCGTGCGCCTGGGGTCGTACGAGGTTACCGGTCCGCTCGGCGCTGGCGGCATGGGCGAGGTGTATCGCGCGCGCGATACCAGGCTCAATCGCGAGGTCGCCATCAAGGTTCTCCCGGAGAGCGTCGCACTCGATCCGGACCGGCGGGCGCGGTTCGAACGCGAGGCGCAGACGCTCGCGGCGCTCAATCATCCCCACATCGCGCAGATCTACGGGATCGAGGGAAACGCGCTCGTGATGGAGCTGGTCGACGGCGAGGATCTGTCGGCGCATCATCGCGCGCGGGCCGCTGCCGGTCGACGAGGTGCTCCCGATCGCGCGCCAGATCGCCGACGCGCTCGAAGCGGCGCACGAACTCGGCATCGTCCACCGCGATCTCAAGCCCGCCAACATCAAGGTCAAGGCCGACGGCGTCGTGAAGGTGCTCGACTTCGGTCTTGCCAAGGCGATGGATCCGGCCGGCGTCTCGGGCGCGGCCGCGATGAACTCGCCGACGCTCAGCGTCGCACGCCAGAGCAGGGCGTCATTCTCGGCACCGCCGCCTACATGGCGCCGGAGCAGGCGCGCGGAAAGGCCGTGGACAAGCGCGCGGACATTTGGGCCTTCGGCCTCGTCGTCTACGAGATGCTGGCGGGACGCCGGGGCATCCAGGGTCACGAAACGACGGACGTACTCGCCGCGGTGCTGCGCCAAGAGATCGACTGGTCCGCACTGCCGCCCGATACGCCGCCACGAGTGCGCCGGCTGCTCGAGCGATGTCTCGATCGGGATGTCAGGCAGCGCCTGCGTGACATCGGCGAAGCGCGGGTGCTGTTCTCCTCGCCGGACGCAACGTCGGCGCCGGTTGCGTCGGCAACGGCTCCTGCCTCAAGGACATGGGTCTCGTCTGTTGCGTGGCTCGCCGCTGGCTCGATTGCCGGCGCAGCGCTGTGGGCGATCGTTGGGGGTCAGGCATCGACTGATACGAGTGCCGGCGACCGCGCGCCGACGATCACCCTGCGCCGCCTGACGCAGGAGCCCGGGGTCGAGCTGCAACCCGACCTCTCCCCCGACGGCCGTCAGGTTGTCTACACGAACGTCGCGAACGGCCGCCGCCGTCTCAACCTGCTGCGTGTCGGCGGTGCGCGCGCGATCAATCTGAGCGCGGAGTCCACCAGCGACGACGAGCAGGGGAGGTTCTCGCCGAGCGGCGAACAAATCGTGTTTCGATCCAGCCGCGACGGGGGAGGCCTCTTCGTCATGGGCGCGACCGGGGAGTCGGCGCGGCGGATCACCGGCGCCGGCTACGATCCGGACTGGTCGCCGGACGGCCGCTTCATCGCCTACGCGATGGAGGCGGTGGCGGATCCGTACTCGCGCAGCAACTACTCGGAACTCTGGAAGGTCGAAGTCGCGACCGGGAAGACGACACGCCTCTATGCCGTCGACGCCGTGCAGCCTGCGTGGTCGCCGGACGGCACACGGATCGCGTTCTGGGCGAACACCAGCGGCCAGCGTGACATCTGGACCATCTCCGCTGGCGGCGGCGAGGCCCAGCGCGTCACCAGCGACGCGCCCACGGACTGGTCGCCCGAGTGGTCACCTGACGGTCGCTGGTTGTACTTCGAGAGCGATCGCGGCGGGAACATGAATCTCTGGCGCGTCGCGATCGATCAGGCGAGCGGCACGTCTCGAGGAGAGCCGCAGCCGATCACCAATGGCATGCGCCCGATCGGCTACGCGCGATTCTCCGCTGACGGCTCGCGCATGGTTGCGATGGGCTACGACGTGTCCAGCGATCTCACCGTCGCGGCGTTCGACGCAGCGCGACCCGCCGACGTGGTGGCGAAGGCGACATTCCGCAACCAGCCATACCAGAGCTGCGACCCGTCGCCCGACGGCACCTTGATCGCGTGCTGGGCCGGCAGTGTGCAGGAAGACATCGTGCTGCTCAGGGTCGACGGTCCCGAGACACGACGGCTGACCGACGACATCTTCAAGGACCGCCTTCCGACGTGGTCACCCGACGGCAAGACGGTCGGGTTCTTTTCGACGCGCGGCGGCCGCTGGGAGTCGTGGGCGATCCAGACGGACGGATCGGGCCTGCGCCAGCTGACGTCGATCGACAAGGACACCGCTCGTGTGACCTGGTCGCCGGACGGCACGAGTGCGGTCGTCGCCTCCTCCTCAAACGGCGGTGTCTGGCGCATCGACCCCTCGCGCTTGAACACATCGGAAACGGCGCAGCCGCTGACGGCCGCGGCCGCGGCCCGCCTGTTTGAGATCTACGACTGGTCAGCCTCGGGAACGCTGATCGGCGGACTGGTCCAAACCGCCAACTCGATCGGCGTGCCGGCGATCCTGGATCTGTCCACCGATACGGTCCGCCAGCTGCCGATCTCCCCCACGCATCGAGCGGAGATATCGATGTCGTTCCTGCCGAACTCGCGTCAAGTGCTCGTCACCGCCCGCGGCGAACTCAGCCTCATCGATGTAGACGGCGGGAACCGGCGCGCGCTGCGTGCGGTGGAATTGGGCGACCAGTACCGTCTGAGTCGCGATGGAAAAACGCTGCTGGTCCTGCGCCCGAGGTTCGACTCGGATGTCTGGTTGCTGGAGTTGAAACAACAGTGAGTCTGACATCAGGCACGCGCGTCGGGTCGTACGAGGTCCTCGGGAAACTTGGCGAAGGCGGAATGGGGCAGGTGTATCGCGCGCGCGACATCAAGTTGAATCGCGACGTCGCGATCAAGATCCTGCCGGACCTTTTCGCCGGCGATCCCGATCGCCTCGCACGCTTCACACGCGAAGCGCAGACGCTCGCCGCGCTCAACCACTCGAACATCGCCGCCATCTACGGCCTCGAGGAGCTCCCGAACCGCGGCGCGGCGTTGGTCATGGAACTGGTCGAGGGGGAAGACCTGTCCGACCTCATCGCGCGTGGACCGATCCCGATCGCCGACGTCCTGCCGATCGCGCGCCAGATTGCCGACGCGCTGGATGCGGCGCACGAACAGGGGATCATCCATCGCGATCTCAAGCCCGCCAACATCAAGGTCAAGGCCGACGGCACCGTGAAGGTGCTCGACTTCGGTCTCGCCAAGGCCATGGATCCGGCTGGCGTGTTGTCGAGTGCGCAGGGGATGAACTCGCCGACCTTCACGGTCCACGCCCGCCTCCGCCAAGGCTACGGCGAGGCAGGCACGGAAATGGGCGTCATCCTCGGCACCGCCGCGTACATGTCGCCGGAGCAGGCGCGTGGAAAGGTCGTGGACAAGCGCGCCGACATCTGGGCCTTCGGCGTGGTGGTCTACGAGATGCTCACCGGTCAGCGGGCGTTCAGGGGAGACGACATCTCGGAGACGCTCGCTTCGGTGCTGAAGGACAGCCCGTCGCTCGATGCGCTGCCGGCCACCACGCCGCTCGCGGTCAGACGGCTGGTCCAGCGGTGCCTCGAGCGGGACGTCAAGTCACGGCTGCGCGACATCGGCGAAGTGCGCATCGCGCTGGAGGGTGCCACCGAATCCGAGCCAGCCCCGGGCCGCCAAACACGGCAGCCTCTGGTTTGGGCGCTCGCCGCAGTAGCCGCGGCATCCTTGACGCTTGCGGCGATCGCGCTGGGGAACCGGCCAACGCCCAGTCAGGCACCCGCGCTGCGCTTCACGATTCAGCTTCCGCCGGGCGAGGAGATCACCTCGTATCCCGCCATTACGCGCGACGGCCGCACCGTGGCCTACGTTACGGAGCGCGGAACCAACGATGTGCGGCTCTACCTGCGCGATCTGCAGTCGTTCGAGCCACGCGAGGTACCGGGATCCGTCGGCGCGCGACAGCCGTTCTTCTCGCCGGACGGGAAATGGATCGCGTTCTTTGCACAGGGTCAGCTGCAAAAGGCTGAAGTGAGCGGCGGGACTCCGGTCCGCGTGACTGAAGCCGCGTATCCGTTCGGTGGGACCTGGAACGACGACGACACGATCGTCTATGCGGCGTCGCTCGGCTCGGGGCTGCTGCGGGTCCCCGCGAGCGGCGGCAATCCCGAACAGCTGACAAAGCCCGATGGCGCGGCGCAGGGATACGCGCACGTGTTTCCGCAGGCGCTTCCCGGAGGACGCCGCCTGCTCTTCACGATGTGGGGACAGACGCGAGGCGCCAAGGTGCTCGCACTGGAGTCAGGCCAATCCGATCTGGTGATGGAAGCTCAGGGTTTCAACGCCGCCATCTTTCAGCCGGCGGGCGGCTCCCGCGGCCGGCTGCTGATCTCCGATCAGGCCGCGGGCCTCAGGGCGGCGCCGTTCGACGTCGCCCACCCCGCGCGCACGAGCGCCGACACGTCGGTCCTGGCAAACGTCAATTACGAGGTGGAAACGGAGAGCCGGAGCTGGCTGGCCGTCTCGGACACCGGCACCGCTGTGTACGCCACCGGCAACCCCTCGCGCGCGTCGATGGCCTGGGTCGATCGCGATGGAAAGGTCGAATCGATCGGCACCGAACAGGACCTGTATCGCGAGGCGAGCCTCTCACCGGACGGGTTGAAGGCCGTGGTCAGGCACGATGTTGCTCTCTGGATTCATGACCTGCAGCGCGGCGCCCGCACCCGCCTGACCTCCGGCAGCGGCAGCAACATCATGCCGGCGTGGAGCCACGACGGCGCACGCATCGTGTTCGCGTCGAATCGCGGCGGCGACTGGGACATCTACGTGCAACCGACCGATGGCGCGCGTCCCGCGGAAACGTTGCTCAAGCGACCTCTTGATCAGTTTCCACTCGCGATGTTGCCCGACGGGACAATCCTCTATACCGAAATCGGTCCCAAGACCGGCAGAGACTTGTGGATCCTCTCGGCGGATGGAAAGACGTCCCCGTTACGGGTCACGCCGTTCAACGAGACCGCCGGCCAGTTCTCGCCGGCGCCTGCCGGCGCTCCCCGATGGCTCGCGTATTCCTCGGACGAATCGGGCCGCACCGAGATCTACGTGGAATCGTACCCGGGCGGGGGAAAGCGGAGCCCGGTCTCGACGTCAGGCGGAATTCTGCCCACGTGGTCGCCCGACGGCAAGGAACTCTTCTACGTGACGGGCGATGGCCTCATGGCCGTGGCGATGCGGCCGGACGGATCGTTTGGCGCGCCACGCCGGCTGTTCGACCGATCGACCGTGCTCTTCAACCATCGGTTCCATAGCTACAGCGTCTCGCCGGACGGTAAACGGTTCCTCATGATCCGGCGCGATCCGGCGTCGGTGCCGCGCCAGCTCAACGTGATCCTCAACTGGACCGACGGGCCGGATCGGCCATGAGTCTCACCGCTGGCACGCGCATCGGTGTCTACGAAGTCACCGCGCAGATCGGTGCGGGCGGTATGGGTGAGGTGTATCGCGCGCGCGATACGCGCCTCGATCGCGATGTCGCGCTGAAGATCCTGCCGGAGTCCTTCGCGTCAGACCCCGATCGCCGTATGCGGTTCGAGCGCGAAGCGAAGACGCTCGCCTCGCTCAATCATCCCTCCATCGCGCAGCTGTACGGCATCGAGGAGTCGTCCGGTGTCCGCGCCCTCGTGATGGAGCTTGTCGAGGGCGAGGATCTCTCGCAGCGCATCGCGCGCGGCGCCATCCCGGTCGACGAGGCGCTGGCGATCGCGAAACAGGTGGCCGAGGCGCTCGAAGCCGCGCACGAGGCCGGCATCATCCACCGCGATCTGAAACCGGCGAACATCAAGCTCCGCGCCGACGGCACCGTGAAGGTCCTCGATTTCGGCCTCGCCAAGGGAACGGTGGCGGCCGCGGCCTCCGCCCCGAACGCGGCCTTCTCGCCGACCTTCACCTCCCCCGCCCTCACGCAGATGGGGATCGTCCTCGGCACCGCGGCCTACATGGCGCCCGAGCAGGCGAAGGGACAACCCGTCGACAAGCGCGCGGACATCTGGGCGTTCGGCCTGGTGCTCTACGAGATGCTCACCGGCGCGCGCCCGTTCACCGGAGAAGACGCGTCGGAGGTGCTCGCCGCCATTCTGCGACAGGAGATCGACTGGGCGCCGCTTCCAGCCGCCACACCGCCGGGCATTCGGCAGCTCCTGCGCCGCTGTCTGGAGCGCAAGCCGAAAGACCGGCTGCACGACGTCGCCGATGCGCGGATCGCCATCGACGACGTGCTGAGGAACGCCGACGAACCAGCGACGCCGCCTGAAGTGCCGCGCGCACGCAGCTTCAAGCTTGCCGCCCTGGTCGGCCTTCTCGCGCTCGTCGCCGGCGGCCTGATCGGACGATTCACGCCGCTGTTGAGGGTACGTCGACTGGAAATGTGACGTTCGAGCGTCTCACGTTCAAGCCCGGTCACTTCACCAATGCCCGGTTTGCTCCCGATGGACAGACCCTCTTCCTCAGTGCCAGCTGGGATCGCTACGACGGCAGCCTGTTTCAAGTCCGACCGAAGGCGGGTGAGCTGGGAATTGGCCTACCTGGAGCGGACCTTCTGTCCGTCTCGCGCACGGGGGAGCTTGCCGTACTGCTGCCGAAGGTCGAGACCGGTAATCCGTACTTTACCTCCGGCACGTTGGCGGTCGTATCGGCCAGCGGCGGAACCCCGCGCGAGCTCGCCGACAACGTGCTCGGCGCCGACTGGTCGCCCGATGGAAAGCGTCTCGCGGTCGTGAGACACACAGAGGGGAAGTGGCGTGTCGAGTATCCGATCGGGACTCAAGTCTACGAATCATTGAGGCAGCTGGTCTGGGTCCGCGTCTCGCCGCGTGACGACGGGATCGCGTTCTTCCAGGAGGATGAGGACGGCTGGGTCGTCGTGGTGGTCAGCCGCCGGCCGCGCCGCAGGTGCTCTCATCCGGCTGGAGTGACTGGTGGAATCTCGCGTGGTCGCGCGACGGAGAAGAGATCTGGTTCGGTGCATCGCGCGAAGGCGGCGGGGCGAGCCTGTACGCCGTCAGCCGCGCGGGACGCGTACGCCCACTACTGTCGTCACCCGGAATTCTCGAACTGCATGACATCGCCCCGGATGGCGCCGTCGCGGCCGCGCTGGTCGGATCGCGCAACCTCCTGCTCGGCGGAGAGACCCGTGGACCGCTCCGGGACCTGTCGTGGCTGGAAAGGTCCAGCGCGGTCGACATCTCGAGCGATGGCAAGCAGATACTGCTGTCCGTGATGTCGGAACGGGAACAGGGTGGCTTGGGGGTCTACGTGCGATCCACCGATGGATCGCCACCGATTCGGCTCGGAGTGGGAGTGGCGCAGGAGTTGTCCCGGGACGGCCGTCGAGCCCTGGCAACCCGGGGCACCAGCCTCGTCTCGCTGCCCACAGGTGCCGGCGATGAGCAAGTACGCAAGACAGACTTCACAGAGATCGCCGCGGCGAGGTGGATGCCCAACGGGGATGTTCTTGTCCAGGGCAAACAGCACGACGGCCGCAGTGTGCTGGCCCTCGCCAGCTTCGACGAGAAGCCGCTGAAGACCCTCGGCAAACCGTTCATCGCGCGGCTCACTGTAAGGGGCAACACGGGCCTCTCACCGGTCTCGCCCGACGGCCGCGTTGTCGCCCTGGCCATCGGGATCGGCAGCATCGCGATCGTGCCACTGGACGGCACCGATCCGGGGATGTTGCCCAGCGCAGGGCCGAACGACCTGCCGGTCCAGTGGGCCGCGGATGGGCTCGGACTGGTCGTGTACGACGTGAGCGGTCTACCCGCGCGAGTCTTTGAAATTGACGTCACGACTGGCAAGCGAGTACCTCGTTCGTGAACAGTCGCCACCCGTCGCGACTGGCGTGCGCGGACTGAGGCGCCTGGTCATGACCGTCGATGGCAAGGCCTTCGCGGGCACCTGGGAACAGTTCGATTCGACGCTGTATCTGGTCAGAGGTCTGAAGTGAGCCTGTCACCGGGCACGAAGCTCGGCCCCTACGAAATCGCATCCGCCATCGGCGCCGGTGGCATGGGCGAGGTCTATCGGGCGATCGACACGCGCCTCGATCGCACGGTCGCGATCAAGACGATCTCCGGCGCGTTCGGCGAGCGCTTCGAGCGTGAAGCGCGCGCCATATCGGCCCTGAACCATCCGCACATCTGCACGCTGTACGACATCGGTCACGAGCGCCCCGCCGCCGGCGTAGATGCCGTCGCGTTCCTCGTGATGGAGCACGTCGAGGGCACATCGCCCAAAGGGCCGCTGTCAATCGAGCACGCCTTGCGCCACGCCATTCAAATCTGCCAGGCGCTCGAGGCGGCGCACAAGGCGGGCATCATCCATCGCGATCTCAAGCCCGCCAACATTCTCATCACCAGGCAGGGCGTGAAGCTGCTCGACTTCGGTTTGGCGAAGCTGCAGCCGGCCGTGGCGTCCGGCGCCGCGAGGGATGTGACGGTGGCCGCGCTCACCGGCGCGCATACCGTGCTCGGCACGCCGCAGTACATGGCGCCCGAGCAGATCGAGGGACGCGAGGCCGATGCGCGCACCGACATCTTCGCGTTCGGATGCGTGCTCTACGAGCTGCTGACCGGCACACCGGCGTTCGGCGGCAAGAGCCCGTCGAGCGTCATGGCCGCGATCCTGGCGAGCGAGCCTCGTCCGATGCGCGAGCTGCAGCCGGTCACGCCGCCGGCGCTCGAGCGCCTGGTCGCGTCGTGCCTCGTGAAGGATCCGGACGATCGCTCCCAGAGCATTCACGACGTGCGGCTTCAACTGGAATGGATTCGCGACGGAGCGTCGCACGCGAGCGGTCCCGCCGGCGGCCGTTCGCGCACGGGACTCACCCGCGAGCGGGTCGCCTGGGCGGCCGCGCTGCTCCTCGTCCTCGCGGGTGCAGCGAGTCTCGCGTCGCTCCGGCCGCGCGCGCCGATCCCAGCGCTGCGTGTGGCGGTGAACCTTCCGCCGGGATTTCGCCTCGACGAGATCAATGCGTCGCTGGCGCTCTCGCCAGACGGACAGAAACTCGCGCTGGCGGCCTCCGGTCCCACCACGCATCAGCGCCTGTGGATCCGATCGCTGGCCGGCGACGAGCCGCAGGCGATTGCGGGCACGGATGGCGCGACATACCCCTTCTGGTCTCCGGATGGCCATTCCCTCGGCTTCTTCGCAGGTCAGAAGCTCAAGAAGGTGGACGTGGCGTCAGGCGCCGTTCAGACGCTGTGCGACGCGGTGAACGGGCGCGGCGCGTCGTGGGGCGCCGGCGGCCTGATCGTCTTCGCGCCCGACTACCTGTCAGGTCTTTTCTCGGTGTCGTCGTCGGGCGGCTCGCCTCAACCGCTCACGCATCCCGAATCCGGCACCACGCACCGGCTGCCGTTCTTTCTTCCCGACGGCCGGCGTCTGCTCTTCTTCGCGACGAAGTCGGATGGAAACGCCGAAGGCATCTTCAGCGTGGACATCAAGGCGGGCACCCCCGTGCTCGTCGCCGCGGAAGCCAGCGAAGGGCGCTATGCCGCCACCGGACATCTTCTGTTTCTGCGCCGCAACAACTTGATGGCGCAGCCGTTCGACGCGGCCGGTCAGCAGACAACCGGTTCGGCCACCGTGATCGTCGAGAACATCAGTGCATCTCCCAATCGGTTCACCGGCCAGTACTCCGTCGCGGACAACGGAACGCTCGTGTATCAACAAAGCGCAGGCGTACTGGCCCGTCAGTTGACGATGTACGGGGTGGACGGAACGCGCATCGGCGAGATAGGCGACCCTGCCCCGTTCTCCCGGGGGTGTTCATCTCGCCCGAAGGAGGGCGAGCCGGGGTTCTGGTCTTCGATACTGCCAACCGGTCCACCATCTGGATCTACGACCTCGCGACCGGCGTTCCGACCAGGCTGGCGTTCGGATCGTGGCCGCCTGACTCGATGGCGTGGGCACCCGATGGGAAGCGCCTGGCGTTTACTTCGCGAGAGGGCGCTCTCGGCATCCTGGCTGCCGCCGGCTCGGCGCAACCTCGCATCCTGAGGGAAAGCGATAGCTCGAGCCTTTCAGTCAACGGATGGTCACCCGACGGACAGTCCCTCGCTCTACTCCAACAATCGGTGAGCGGTCTCGATATTGTCGTCATGCCAGTGGCCGGCCAGGGAACGCCCGTGCCGCTCATCGACGGACCGGGCTGGCAGCAAAGCGGCACGTATGCGCCAGACGGAAAGGCGTTCGCCTACGTCTCGAACGAGAACGGCACGTACGAAGTGTTTGTGATGCCGTTGCCCAAGTCGGGCGGCAATTTCCAGGTTACCTCCGGCGGCGGACTGCTGCCGCAGTGGATCAACGGCGGACGGGAGCTCGCGTATGTCAACGCCGAGCACAAGCTCGTCGCCGTCGAGATGACGCGGAGCGGAGATCAGTTGACGGTGGGACGCTCGCGCCAGTTGTTTGGCGGCCGGCCGCTTCCGACGCTTCCCGGCTCCGACGGCGATCGTGAAGGCTCGGCTCCCGTCTACATCACCCCCGATGGTACGCGGGTGCTTCTTGCGGTCCCGACGAATCTCGACGCTGTTACACCTCTGACGCTCCTCACGAACTGGAAGCGGTGAGTGCCATGAACGATACAATTCGCGCCTCCATGCCCCTCGCTGCAGGTGTTCGCCTCACTCACTACGACATCGTCGCCAAGCTCGGCGAGGGGGGCATGGGCGAGGTCTATCGCGCGCTCGATACGTCGCTCGGCCGGCACGTCGCGCTCAAGCTCCTGCCCGCCGCATTCGCGCTGGACCCCACGCGCATCGATCGCTTCAAGCGCGAGGCTCGGACCGTCGCGGCCCTCAACCATCCGCACATCGTCACGATTTACTCCGTCGAACAGGACGCGGCGACCGGTGCGCACTTTCTGACGATGGAGCTGGTGGAGGGGGAGTCGCTGGACCGGCAATTGGGTGCGGATGGCCTGCCGGTGGCGAGGCTGATGGAGCTGGCCAGCGTGCTCGCCGATGCGCTCGCCTCGGCGCACGACAAGGGCATCGTCCATCGCGATCTGAAACCGGCCAACGTGATGATCGCCGCCGACGGGCGCGTGAAGGTGCTGGACTTCGGTCTCGCCAAGGTGACTGCGGCACCCATGGCCGGCGCCGAAGATGAAACGTCTCTTCGGACGAGCGACGGCGTGGTGCTCGGCACGATTCCGTACATGTCGCCGGAGCAGGTGGAAGGCCGCGACGTCGACGCGCGGTCGGACGTGTTCTCGCTTGGTGTGCTGCTGCATGAGGCCGCCACGGGATCGCGTCCTTTCGCGGGCTCGAGCTCCGCGGCGCTCATGTCATCGATCCTGAGGGATCCACCGCCGCCGATTGAGGCGCGGCGGGCGGATCTGCCTGGCGCGTTCGGCCGGCTTATCGGGAAATGTCTCGAGAAGAACCGCGACCGGCGCATCCAGACGGCGAGAGACGTCCGCAATGAGATCGATGCGATTCGGCGCGAACTCGCGACGGGAGCGACACCCGCCCGCGCGCCTCGACCCCAGGTCGGCCGCGCCGGCGGCCGTGATCGACGCCATCCGGCTCCACGCGTGCACGTCGATCGATTGTCGTCCTGCCCTTCGCCAATCTGAGTCCCGATGCCGACAACGCGTACTTCAGCGACGGCCTCACCGAGGAGTTGATTTCCGACCTGGCGAAGGTCAACGCGCTCCAGGTGACGTCGCGCACGTCGTCGATGCAGTTGAAGGGCACGACCAAGGACCTGCGGACGATCGGGCAGGAACTCGCGGTGCAGTACGTGCTCGAAGGCAGCGTGCGGAAAGCGGGGAACAGCCTGCGCATCACGGCACAGCTCATCGACGTCGCCACCGATGCGCCGCTCTGGTCGGATAAGTACACCGGATCGATGGACGACATCTTCGAGGTGCAGGAGCGCGTGTCGCGCGAAATCGTGAAGGCCCTCGGGGTCCGGCTCACCTCGGACGAGCACCGCCGCCTGGCCACCCGCCCCATCCAGGATCCACGGGCGTTCGAGCTGTACCTGCAGGCGCGGCAGGAAATTCGCCGCTACGCGGTGCCTCGAGCGCTGCCGCTCCTGGAAGAGGCCATTCGCATCGAAGGGGAAACGCCGCCGCTCGTGGCGATGCGGGCCTGGGCGACGTTATGGATGGTCCGCCTCGGCTTGGCGAAGGATCAGTCACCGCTGGACGAAGCCGACCGCGCGGCGCGGTCGCTGCTCGCCGAGCACCCGGAGGCGCCGTACGGCTACGCGCTGCTCGGAAACCTCGAATACGAGCGCAGCCGTCTTGGCGAAGCACTCAGGAATTTCGAGCGAGCCGTCGAGCTCGAGCCGAACGACAACGACTCGCTCGTGATGATGGCGTTCACGCTGGTCGGGGCGGGGCAGCTCGAGGCAGCCATCGCCCTGGCTCCGCGGATGATTGAGTGCGACCCGCTGTCAGCCAGCACGTGGATGGCGGCCGGCGGGCCGCTCTGGTTCGTCGGTCGCGTCGAGGAGTGCCTGCCGATCATGCGGAAAGGCCTCGAACTCGATCCCCACAATTTCGTGGTGCGCTGGACCGTGGGCTACGCGTGCGCGCTCGCGGGCAGGCTCGACGAAGCGAAGCAGCACGGCGCGATTATCGAAGGCATCTTCGCGGAGGCGGCGTACACGCGGCAGCTGCTGTCGCTCATCGATGGTCTCGAAGGTCGCCCGGCGCAGGCGCTCGAGCGCCTGGCCCCGATCAACGTCGCCGTGTCCGACGCGCACCAGCTGTTCCACCTGGCCGAGTCCTTGATCGTCGGCGGCGATCTCGAGCGCGGGCTGGAGTTCCTCGAGCGATCGACCGTCGGCTTTCATCCCTACACGTATATGGCGCACCACTGCCGCTTCCTGGATCCCGTGCGGCACCTGCCACGCTTCCAGGCCGTTCTTGCGCAGGCGAAGGAGCGGACGGAAGCGTTCGCGCGTCCTCGTGACGAAATGATCGAGTGGCAAGAAGGCCAGGCCGTGCTGGTGCGGTCATTCCTGGCACTGACGGCGGGAATCCTCGTGTTGTTCGCCGGCAAGGGGATCAACCGACGCGTCGCGATCTTGCGCGAGTACAACATTCCCGAGCCGGTGACCGGCGGGTTGCTGTTTGCGCTGGCGTTCCTCTTCATCTATGTCGTGACCGGCTACCGGATCACGTTCGAGCTGCACGTCCGGGACATCCTGCTGGTGTATTTCTTCGTCACCATCGGCATCAACGCGCGGATCGCCGACCTGAAGGCCGGCGGACGGCCGCTCGTCATCCTGCTGCTGGCGGTCACGATCTTCCTGGTCGTGCAGAACGCGGCGGGGGTCCTGGCGGCGTCATTGCTCGGTCTTCCGCCGGCGATCGGCGTGCTGGCCGGCAGCGTCTCGATGCTCGGCGGCCATGGCACGGCGATCGCCTGGGCGCCGGCGTTCGCCACCCAGGGTGGCGTCGAGAACGCGATGGAGGTCGGCGTGTTGTGTGCCACGGCCGGTCTGGTGATGGCGAGCCTGGCGGGCGGACCGCTCGCGCGTTTTCTCGTGGAGAGGTACGGACTGAAGGGTCACACCGGTGACGCACCGGAGGTCGGCGTGCACTACGCGGAGCCGCAGCCGCAGATCGACTACATGTCCTTCCTGCGAGCGATCCTGCGCGATCCATGTCAGCGGCATCGTCGGGATCCTCGTTCACCAGGCGCTCACGGCGCGCGGCGTTCACCCTGCCCCTGTTCGTTCCGTGTCTGTTGGCCGGCATCGTGTTCACGAACGTGCTGCCGCACGTCGCTCCCTCGATTGCGTGGCCCAGTCGAACGCCGGCGTTGGCGCTGATCGCGGAACTGTCGCTGGGCATTTTCCTCGCGATGTCGCTGATGAGCATGCAGCTGTGGTCGCTCGCCGACCTTGCGGGGCCGCTGGTGGTGCTGCTGCTCGTGCAGGTCACGCTGGCGGCGACGTTTGCGGTGTTCATCCTGTTTCCGGCGCTCCGCCGGACCTACGATGCCGCGGTGATCTGTGCTGGCTTCATGGGCTTCGGCCTCGGCGCGACACCCACGGCAATGGCGAACATGACCGCCGTCACCCAACGGTACGGCGCCTCGCACGTCGCCTTCCTCGTCGTCCCGCTCGTCGGCGCGTTCTTTATCGATCTGGTCAACACCGCCGCCATTCGGGTCTTTCTTTCGATGTTCTAGCGGACTAGAGCGATGCCCAAGCGATCGATCGATATCCTGCGCGACAAGTCGCTCTACAAGTCGATCGCCTTCACACGGCGCGAGCGGCTGCGACTGGGCTTGCAGGGGTTGTTGCCGCACGCGGTCGCGACCGAGACGCAAATGGTCGAGCGCGTCATGCAGACGCTCCGGGGGCTGCCGCGCACCATCGACCGTTACATGGCGTTGTCGTCGATGCAGGAACGCAACGAGCGGTTGTTCTACCGCACGGTGATCGACCACATCGAAGAGATCCTGCCGCTCATTTACACACCGACCGTTGGCGAAGCCTGCCGGGAGTTCTCTCACATCGTCCGCGAGCCGAAGGGCTTTTTCATCACCCCCGACGACAAGGGACGCATCGCGCGCATCCTTGGAAACTGGCCGGAGAAGGACATCCGCGTGATCGTCGTCTCGGACGGCGAACGGATTCTCGGCCTTGGGGACCTGGGAGCGAACGGCATGGGGATCCCGGTCGGCAAGTTGGCGCTCTACACGGCGTGCGCCGGGATTCCGCCGCGGCAGTGCCTGCCGGTGCTGATCGATGTCGGCACCAACAACCAGGCGCTGCTGGACGATCCTCACTACATCGGGTACCCGCAGCGCCGCGTCGGCGGTGCGGCCTACCTGGCGCTGGTCGACGAGTTCGTGCGGGCGGTGCAGAAGCGATATCCCGATGCCCTCATCCAGTTCGAAGACTTCCTGACGCCAAACGCGTACGCGTTGTTGGAGCGGTACCGAGACCGCGTGCTCTGCTTCAACGATGACATCCAGGGGACCGCAGCGGTCGCGCTTGCCGGGGTGTACGCGTCGAGTCGCGTCACGGGATGCCCGTTCCGGGACTTGCGCATCCTGTTCCTCGGTGCCGGTTCGGCGTCGACCGGCATCGCCGACCTGATGGCCTCAGCCTTGGAGAAGGAAGGGTTGAGTGCGACGGACGCGCGCCAACGGTTATGGTTCGTGGACAAGGACGGCCTGGTGGTGAAGAGCCGCACGGATCTGATGGCGCACAACCGTCCCTACGCGCACGACCATCCGCCACTCGATTTGGTCCACGCCATCGACGCGCTGAAGCCGCACGTGCTGATCGGGGCGACCGGTGCGCCCGGAACATTCACCCGCGAAGTCGTCGAGCGCATGGCAGCGATCAATGCGCGGCCCGTGGTCTTTGCGCTATCAAATCCGACGTCGAAGGCCGAGTGCACCGCGCAACAGGCGTACGAATGGAGCCGCGGCCGCGCCGTCTTCGCCAGTGGCAGCCCCTTCGGCACCGTCGCCTACGACGGTCATGTGTTCGAGCCAGGGCAGGGGAATAACGCGTACGTCTTCCCGGGGATTGGGCTTGGCGCCATCGCGTGCCGCGCGCGGCGCATCCCCGACGAATTCTTCCTGGCCGCCGCCCGCACGCTCGCCGACCTGGTCACGCCCGCGGACCTGGCGCGCGGCTCTCTCTATCCGCCGCTGCGAAACATTCGCCACCTGTCGTTGGCGATCGCCGTCAGCGTGGCGGAAACGGCCTACGCCATGAACCTCGCGCGCGCGAAGCGGCCGCGGAACCTCGAAAAAGCAGTGAGCCGTTTGATGTACGAGCCATAGCCAAACACTGTTGCGCAATCGATACCCGACTGTGGCAAATTAGTTGATTGCCAAGCGCCGATCCGTTGAGGTTGATCGCGGGTCGACACGTTTACGCATTCAGGGAGGGTTCTATGACCGTAGCCACACCAACTCTGCTCGGACGCCCCCTTTGGTACGAACTGATGACGACCGACATGAAGGCCGCCGAAAAGTTTTACAGGAATGTGGTCGGCTGGGGTGCGGCGCCCTTCGAGGGCTCGCCTCAGCCTTACACCATGTTCAATCGCGCCGGGGAGGTTCCCGTTGCTGGTCTGATGACGACGCCAGCGGGAATGCACGCTCCGCCATTCTGGGCCATGTATGTAGGCGTGCCGAAACTTGAAGACGCCGTGGCGCACATCACGCGACTCGGCGGCAGCGAATTGTCGCCCGTGATCGATATCCCGACCGTCGGGCGTATGCAGATGGTGAAGGATCCGCAAGGCGCCGCCTTCTACGTCTATCAACCGGCGAAAAGCGACCAGCAGCCGGAGGGCGCGCCGGAAGTGGGTGAGGCCTCGTGGCACGAGCTGACGACCACCGATGCTCCGGCCGCGATGAAGTTCTATAGCGAGGTCTTCGGCTGGCAGCCGAGCGAGGCGATGGACATGGGGGAATTGGGCAAGTACCACATGTTCAATCGCCCGCACGGGATGATCGGCGGCATGATGAACAAGCCGCCCGAACTGGCGAATGTGCCGCCGAACTGGCAGATCTACTTCCGCGTTCCGGACATCAATGCCGCCGTCGAGCGCATCAAAGCAAACGGTGGTCGGATTCTTAACGGACCGATGGAAGTGCCGGGCGGTGATTGGACTGTGAACGCGATGGACCCGCAAGGCGCGGCATTTTCGCTGCACGCGAAGAAAGCTCAGTAGCCGGAGCGAGCCGACCGAGGCGGAGTGCGCCAGACGCTCCGCCTCCACGTGTGTACGAGTCATAGCCATGGACAAAGCAGACATGAAGGCGCTCATCGAGCACGCGAAGAAATTTTCCCGCCCCTATCGCGTGAGCGACGGCGACAAGTTCCGGCTGAAGGATTACGACCCAGACGACACCGGCGACCTGTCAGCGAAAGACAAGCCACAGGCGCGCGAAGCGCTGACGGAAGGTGTCAAGGCGATCGCCGCGCTGCAAGACACGCTCTACGCACAGGATCGCTGGGCGGTCCTGCTGGTGTTCCAGGCGATCGACGGCGCCGGGAAAGACAGCGTCATCAAGCACGTCATGTCGGGCATCAACCCGCAGGGGTGCCAGGTGTATTCGTTCAAGGCGCCTTCGTCCGAAGACCTCGATCACGATTACCTGTGGCGGTGCACGAGGGCGTTGCCCGAGCGCGGCCGCATTGGCATTTTCAATCGGTCGTACTACGAAGAAGTCGTGGTGGTACGCGTGCACCCCGAGTTCCTCGCCAGGCAGAAAGTGCCGGAGGAGCTGCTCAAATCGAAGGACCTGTTCAAGGACCGCTATCGCGATATCCGCCACTTCGAGAGCTATCTCTCGCGCAACGGCACGCTGGTGCGGAAGTTCTTTCTGCACGTATCGAAGAAGGAGCAAGGGCAGCGCTTCCTCGAACGGCTCGAGAAACCCGAGAAGAACTGGAAGTTCTCGGGGGCGGATCTGCACGAGCGCGAGTACCTGGGGGAAGTACCAGGACGCGTTCGAGAAGATGATCCAGGGGACGGCAACCGACGCGGCACCGTGGTACGTCGTGCCCGCAGACAACAAGTGGTACACGCGGATCGTGGTCGCCGCGGCGATCGTGGATGCGCTCGCAGGGCTGGATCTCGAGTATCCACGCGTGTCGAAGGCGCAGCAACGGGAGATCGCGGCCGCGAAAAAGGCGCTGGTCGGGAACGCCCGCGCTCGCCGGCGTTGAGAAGGGCAACGATGAAGCCACATCGACGACTGTGCCTCACGCTGATTGGTTCGCTCGTGTGTGGGGCAGTCGGAGTCACCGCGCAGCAGCCGAAGATCAAGCCCTCGTCTCCCGAAGTCGTGGCGCCGCCCCAGTGGACGCGCGTGCTCAAGATGCCCGACGGACGGACCTTCGTCACCGACGGCGGCATTTCGGTTGATGTGAAGATCGCGAAGCCCGCGACGCTGCCATCCGTCGTTCTGCCGCCCGAGAGCGGGAAGATCATTGCCGACCGGATGGGCACACCCCACGATAAAGAAATCAGCCTCGGTGAGCTTCGGACCGGCGGCTTCAAGAATTCGTTCGCCACCCCGGACGGCATCGCGCTCAATGGCAACTACGTCGCGTTCCTGCGGCAGACCACGCCAGCGGCGAAGATGCGCTTGCGCACCAAAGGGAAGCGGGATCCTGTAGTCGTGATGGTCGACGGCCAGGCCGTCGCCATCATGATGCCGCTCGCGCCGGTGTCGAAGTGACGGAGACGCACTTGCGACGCGCCTGGATCCGCATCGCCTCGATCAGATGCGTCGGGACGAAGGACAAGTGGCCGACGATCGCGACCCAGGCAAAAAGATAGAGGCCAAAGAGCGCGGCCGTTCCGAGGTGGAACGCGATCGCAGCGCCGATCATCCACAGGCGTGTGCGGCGCCCCCAGATCAGAAACGGATACGCGAGCTCGAACAGCAGCGCACCATGCGTGGCGACAGTGACCACCCAGAAGTGTTCCGCGAGCACCTGTGTAATCGCCGTGTGAGAAAACTCTGTATTGTTCAGCGCCACCCAGACAGCAGTTCCACTCCACCAGAGCTCGCCGCGCAGCTTCTGCACGGCGGTGAAAAAGAAGACGACCGCCATCTGCCAGCGCACGAGTGCCAGGCAGACACGGGCCCTGGGACCTGACGGCCACCGCCCGATGGGCGCGATGCAGACAACGAACAGCAGGTTGGCGATCAGCAGGTCGACGCCGTAGACCAGCGCCGGATTGCGATTGAGATAGGAAACATAGAGTAGCCACAGCGGCCATTTCACCCAACGGACGGCCCATCCCATGGTGAATGCGACAGCCGTCGTGAGAAAGGCGGCATGCAGCAGCATCAGGGTCGTCGACCCGTGACACCAGGCGAGGGCCGAGTACCACCCACCTGCCAGCCGCTCGATCTCGAACGCCTCTCGCGAGATCCACCCATCATCGCCATACAGCTCGCCGACATGGGGTGAGAGCGGAACGAAGCTGGCCAGGATCGCAAGGCCCAGCCCGATTCGAATTAGCTCGAGCTGCGGCGCGTCTTCCGACACCCACGCGAACCTCATTCGCACGGTAGATCGTCGCCCGGGGCGCGACTCAAGGCCTCCGGATCGCCCGGCCGGACGCCTGCCCGATACAGTTCGGGGCTCAGAGTGAGTTGGTGAAGCACGACGAAGCGAAGCGCGCGCGGCTCGAGCTTCGCGTGTCGACGACAGAGAAACTCCGCCGCTCCGTCTTGCAGTTCTGGATCGCCGGTCGCGACGCGGTCGAACAGACGCATCCAGCGGAACCAGTTTGGACGGCGTCGATCGACGGCTTCCGACAGCGGATATTCGTGAACCGTCCCGTCGCCGAGGATCAGTTCGTAGCGCACCAGCCGACCAGCGTCCGGCTGCGGTCCAAAGAACGTCCAGGGGTGGTCGAGGTACCCGATGCGCAGGTACGGTTCGAACAACCGCCGAAGCTTCTCCCCGACGTCGGAATCAGGATAGGGTCCGACGACAATCGCCGCGCCATGCCAGACGAGGAACGCGATGGCCGTTGCCGTTGCGAGTGCGCGCCGGCGGTTGCTCGACATGGCGACTCATTTTGCTGCCGAGCAGGCGGTGCGCGCGAGACAGACGCCTGCATCGATTCCGCACGCGCTGGCGATAGAGCCGGACGCGGCACAACGCCGCTCCGCATCGGCGCAGCGATCTGCGCCGGCGGCAGCGGTCCGGTCGGCAGCCAGCGACTTCTGCAGCGCCTGCCGTGCCGCTTCGAATCGGCGCAGCGGCTGCACCGCCGCCGCGGGCGATGAGGCGCTCGCCACGTCCTGGAGCGCAGATCGAAGCGGCGTCAGTCGCGCCTGAACGTCGCGTGGCGCGCCTGCACAGGAGAGCTGCGGGAGCGCCTGGCGCGCTTTGGCGATGACCTGCTCCATCTCGCGGTCGGCATCGAACGTCCCCCGGCCGCTGCCCGGTTTCGGTGGCGCTCCGGCGGTGCCCACGGGCGATCCTTCGATACCCGGCGCCTTTTTCGGAGGCGCCCCAGCGGTCCCTACCGGCGAACCTTCGATGCCCGGAATCGCCGGAATCGTCGCGGCGACCTTACAGCCGCGAACAGATGTCGCCACGAGCTCGAGCTGCAGCGAGCCGTCACGCCGGGGTGTGACCGAGGGCGCCCACGACAGGCCCTCCACGTTCGAGCTCCCGCATCCGCTCTCACGAGCGGGATAGCGATGGTGCTTGCCAGAGGGCGCCAGGGAGAGAATGAGCGTTATCCCCGCTTTGTCCTGGTCTATCCCGCGCTTCAATTCGATGTCGTACCTTCCTGGAGCGAGCCCGGTCTTCCCCGGACTTGAAATCTCGACGAGGGTAGCCTGTGCAGCCCAGATCTCCGCCGGCGTCAACAGAATCGCCGCCAGGCTCAGGATGGTCATGTGAGTCATTTGGTCGCTCCTTGGTGCCGCTCTACTTGATCGTGATTGAGTTGTTCGACAGATCGGACTCCTGTGCACGCCCCGACTCGTTGATTCGAGCGGTCAGCCGCTCGGCGTGCGCGATCGGCGACTTGAGATCGGCGACGATTCGCCGGGTCGCTCCCGGGTCGAGCGACGGTACGTCGAACGAGTGCTTCACGACGTGGCCGCTGCGGTGATAGAAGACCGTGAGCGTTGTCGCAGACGATCGGCCCCGGCCGGTGTTCGCCACCACGATCCGCAAGGTCGTCGGAGCGTTGGGCGCGGGCTCCGCGGACGTGATGACGAGGTCGGCAAGCGAGCCGCCCGAGCCGGCAAGAGGAGGCGGCGGTTTCTGAACCGGGGTAGGAACCGGGATCTGCTGCGGCTGGCAGACGAGCCTGACGCTCGTCTCATCTTGTCCGATGACCTTGCCGTCGGCGCTAAGCACTTCGAGCCTGACGCCGCCGTCGATGAGGTGTGCGCCTGACGCACCAGGCGCCTGCGCCTTGAAACCCTTCACCGGTCCGCCGCTTCCGAACTCGTGCTTCCAGCCACTGATGTTCGTCATCCCCGCTCTCGCGATCGTGGTCGAGAGCACTGGCGACATGGCGCCGTCGTGGGTCCTATAACGGTAGCGGACCTGGAACGGCGCGCCGTCGGAGGGCATCAGGTATTCGATCTCGCCGCCGAACGCGATCTCTTTCGGACACGGTCCCTGGTAATTGGCATTGGCCGGCGGGTTGACGGAGACGCGCACGGCTTGGAACCCGAATTTCTTGGCGGGCACCTTCGGGCTCGAGCTCTCGACCCTGAAGACCTGCGCGGGGCCGCAGTGGACCCAGACCGGGAACCGTTCGGAGGCGCTCGGCGTCGCGATGCCCGGGGGCTCTTCGAACCCACCCTTTTTCTTCGGTTCACCCTCGCAGTGGGCCGTCAGTTCCGCAAGCAGCGCATTGTCGTACGTGCGCGCCCAGCCCTTCTGCGCCTTGCCGTGTTGATCCTGCTTCACCATGGCTTCCAGGTCGGCGTTGCACGTCGCGACCGGATCAGCGACGACCGACGCGAGCTTCGCGGTACTGATTTCGTTGGCGGTGATCGTCGTGGATCCGGTGAGAACTCCGGCCAGATTCGAGAGGCCCGATCCGCGCACGCGAACGGTCGCTCCAAGCGTCGTCAGGGTGAGATCCTTCAGCTTCATATCCGCGCACGCAGCCGTGAGGGTCGCCCTGAGCTCCAAAGGTTCTTGATCGATCTGCAGGTAACGGCGCTGCGTCCGGTCGTACAGGACCTTGACGATCGGCCCCGATTCAGGCACAGCACCACCTCCCTCCAACTTGTTCATCTTGAACGGCCCCGACTTGAAGCTGACGATCGGACTGCCGCGTTGGGCCGAAGCGACAGCCACGATCGACATGGTCAGTAGAAGGAGCAGGCCGTAACGGGCGGAGACTGTTCTCATGACTGGTTCCCTGGAGTCTGTTGTTTGCCGGGGCATTGCCTGTCGTTGGATATCAAGTCGGAAAACGCGGACTCAGTCCGCCATGTGGCGGTCTTTGGGCGTCTTTTTCGACTTCCGTGCTGAGGGAACGTATGAAGCGCGCTTGGGCCTCAATGGCTTGTCCGCGGGTCGGCCACGCCCTAGAATGCGCGCGTGGAGCCCTCTCGGGGCGTCATCACCGAACTCCTGAAACAGCATCACTCTGGCGATCGCGATGCGTTCGACCGGCTCGTGTCGCTCGTCTACGAGCGCCTGCGGAAGATCGCCCATGGTCAGCTGGCGCGGGGATGGCCCTCGAACACGATCAACACCACGGGTCTCGTGCACGAGGCCTACATGCAGCTGGTCAGCGAAACCGGCGTCGATTGGCAGGACCGGTCACACTTCTTCGCCATCTGCGCGCGGGCCATGCGACGGATCCTCGTCGACCACGCCCGGCAGCACAGCGCGGCGAAGCGGGCGGGCGGCCGTCGGCCAGTCTCGATCGACATGGTCGATGTCGGCACCGAAGGACAGGCGGAGCTGGTGCTCGCCATCGATGAGGCGCTGACGTCGCTCGAGAACTTCAACGAACGCCTCGCGAGGATCGTCGAGTATCGGTATTTTGCGGGTCTCACCGAAGAAGAGACCGCGAAGGCGTTCGGAACATCGTTGCGCACCGTGCAGCGCGACTGGACGCGTGCGCGTGCGTGGCTTCTCAAGGAACTCGGAAGCGTCCCACCCTAAGGGAGCCTGTCATGACCGACGCGCTGCCGCACCCGGATCGCGATCGTCGCGCGCGAATCGATTCGATGTTCGACGAGGCGCTCGAAAGGCCGCCAGAGGAGCGCGCCGCCTACCTCGAGCGCGCCTGCGGCGGCGACGCACCGTTGCGAGCCGAGGTCGAGGAGCTCTTGCGGCTGACCGGGGTTTCGACGCCAGCCCTCGAACCGACGGCGTTCGTTGGCACTCCGCTGTTGCGCGAACTCTGTACGGAACTTGCCGCCGCCGCATCGCCCGAAACGGGTCAGCGCATCGGGGCGTGGCGCGTCGTCTCGGAACTCGGACGAGGCGGCATGGGAGTGGTCTATCTGGCCGAACGCGCCGACGGCGCGTTCGAGCAGAAAGCTGCGCTGAAACTGATCCACAACATCGGAGAATCGGCGGAGATTCTGCGACGCTTCCAGCAGGAACGCCAGATTCTCGCCTCGCTGGCCCATCCCAACATCGCTCGGCTCCTCGACGGTGGACGCGCCGACGACGAACGCCCGTATCTGGTGATGGAGTATGTGGAGGGGCGGCCGATCGATCGGTACTGCGACGAGGAGCGGCTGACCGTCGATCGCCGTCTCGCATTGTTCGTCGAGGTGTGCCGCGCCGTCCAGCACGCCCACACCAACCTGGTCGTCCATCGTGACATCAAGCCGGGGAACATTGTCGTCACGCCGGCAGGCGACGTGAAGCTCCTCGACTTCGGCATCGCTCGACTCATGCCGCCGGGCGACACAGCGGGCGAGCCGGTGACTCGCATATCTGCGCTCACGCCTGAATACGCGAGCCCGGAACAGGTCCTCGGCCGACCGGCAACGATCGTTTCGGACGTCTACCAGCTCGGGCTGCTTCTCCACCAGCTGCTCACCGGACGGCGGGCGCAACGGGTCGAGGGCGCGACGCCGGGCGCTCTCGAGCGAGCCATCTGCGAGGCGCCGGCGATTCGTCCCAGCGCCGAGATCAACGCAGGGAACAGCGCGGACGTGTGCCACGCCCGGCGCACGACGGCAGCCGCACTGATCCGGCGGCTGCGCGGGGACCTCGACGGGATCGTCCTTACGGCGTTGCGCAAGGAGCCCGAGCGTCGCTACCCCTCCGTGGAGCGGCTCATCGCCGACGTCGAGCACCACCTTCTCGGTCAGCCCGTGACGGCGCGCGGCGACTCGCTGATGTATCGCGGGAGAAAATTCGTCGGTCGCCACCGGCTTGCGGTCTCGGCGGCAACCGTCGCGGCGATCGCGCTCCTGGTGGCCGTCGCCGGAATCGCCTGGCAGGCGCGCGTCGCGACACGCGAGCGCGATCGGGCGCGCCTGGCGGCGGATCGTGCCGAACGCACGGCGGACTTCCTGATCGGCGTGTTCGAGACCTCGGCCCCCGAGCGGTCGCTCGGGCGTGACGTGCCGGCGCGCGAGCTGCTGGACCGCGGCGCGCGGAAGATCGACCGGGAACTCGGCGATCAACCTGAGCTGCAGGCAACCCTGCTCGACGTGGTGGGCCGCGTCTATACCAGCCTCGGGAGCTACAAAGATGCCGTACCGCTGCTCGAACGGGCGGAGACGATCCAGCGCGGTTTGCCAGACTCCGATCTCGACGCACTGGCGTCGACGCTCCAGCACCTCGGGCAGGCGCTCCACGGTCGAAGCGACCTTGCGGCTGCCGCGGCCCGATACGAGGAAGCGCTCAACCTGCGCCGCCAGCTCCATGGATCCGTTCACGCGACCGTGGCCGAGAGCCTGAGTCATCTTGGCCGGCTGTACCACTGGAAGGACGATCTGAAAAAGGCGGAAGATTTCTATCGCGGCGCTTTGGCGGTCCGCCAGGAGCTTTATGGGTCCGACCATGCGGACGTCGCCGCGAGTCTTGCCGAAGTGGGGAAACTCCTGTTCCAACAGCGACGATACGCCGAGGCTGAGCCGCTGCAGCGACAGGCGTTCGCGATGCGCGAGAAGCTCCTCGGGCCGAAGCATCCTGCTGTAGCGGCCAGCCTCAACGACCTCGGATCGCTGTTCCAGAATACCGGGCGGGAAGAGAGCTCCGAGCAGGACTACCGACGGGCTCTCGAGCTGAAGCGAGAGGTGCTGGGCCCGCGACATCCCGACACGCAGTGGCAGCTGAACAACCTGGCGTCGTTGTACTTTCAACGCAGGCGATATGCGGAGGCGGAACCTCTCTTTCGCGAAAGCGTGGAAGTCGGTCGCGCAACACTCGGCAGCCATCACCCGTATCTCGCCACGTATCTGATGAACCTCGGTTCTTCACTGCGGAGTCTCGGGCGTCCGGAAGAGGGAGCTCCACTTTTACGCGAGGCGGTGGCGATTCGTATCGCGCTCTACGGCGAAGATCACAGTTCGCTCGCCAACACTCTTTACAACTTCGCGATGATCGAGCGAGACCGGAAAGCCCTCACTGAAGCGGCAGCGGTCTTTCAGCGAGCGCTGACCATTGCGCGCAAACGACTTCAGAAGACCGACCCCGTGCACGTCGGCATCCTGGTCAACTATGGCGACCTGCTCCTCGAGACAGGACGCCTGGCCGCAGCCGCGCCGCTGCTGCAGGAGGGTCTGGCTCTCCGTCTGCAAACCGTTGGGGCGAAACACTGGCAGACGGCGGCGGCGCAAAGTTCGATGGGCGGGCTGCTCGCGCGACAGGGCAAGCGAGATGAGGCGACCGCGCTGCTGACCACGGCAACCGCCATCCTCCAGAAGGAACGACCGGATGCGCCCGAGACCGCGCGGGCCGTCGAGCGCCTCGCCAGCCTGCGACGGGCGCCCGCTCGTTAGAGCGGTTTCACTCGATCCACGATCGTGTCAGGATCGACGCGCAGATCACGCCGCAGGGCCGTTGCGTGCATCGTCGCGGCGCTGATCGCCGAGAAGTGACCTTGAGGCACAGATTGCAAGAGTCCACGTTTTGGTGTCCCGGAGGCGACCGTGGTCATTTGCATGCTGTAACCCCAGTGATGGAGCTTGGCGTCTCGGTCCAGGCCGATACTGAAATTCTTCCCCGCCGCAATCGCGCTGAACTTGACGCCTTCCGGTGCGCCAGTGCTCTCACCATCTTCATCCGATCCCCAACCACTGACGCTGTCGTCGCCCTGATTCAGTGCCAGAACATGGTGGGTCCCGGCCGCGATCGCGGAAAATGGCCCGGGATGCAACCAGTACCCGTACCCGCCGCCGACGGGTTCGACAAACGTCCAAGGTTTCGCTAAGACCTTACTGTCTGGCGCAAACAGTCCTGATCCCCATCCATACAGCTGGCCCATGTCGTCGAGCGCGATGCTGCGGCTGCTGCGCGCGCGCACCTCGAAGAACGTCCTTCCCGCCGGCTTCGGCGGCGTGCCTGAGGCAGGCCCTCCCCACTGCACCAGAGTGCGGTCCTCTGTGATGGCGACGCCGTGTCCTCCACCCACGGTCAGGGCAATGAACTTCACCTGAGGGGACATCGGCGGGAGGTCAGCCTTGGTGTAGGGTGCGGCCGCAAACCCGCCGCCCCACGTGTCGATGCCTCCATCCGAGGCGCGAATCCCGGCCGCAAACGATGCGCCGAGCGCGATCTCGATATACGTTTCCCCAGGTGGCAAGTTGAGTGGTGGCACGATGGGCGTCATTGGGGGCAGGTAGCCTCCCCACAAGACGGGGATGCCATCGCTGCGTAGAGCCAGGCCTTGTGTAGCTCCTCCCGGCGCAATGCGCGTGAACCCGTGACCTCGGGGACGGCTACTGACCTGTAGGTGATCGTTGTTCCCCCACACCACGACCTGGCCCGGCCCCGCCAGGTCGACGTCGTCCGATATCACTGGCAGCATGGCTCCTCCAATCTGATCTCTGATTGCGCTTCCTCTACCTGGGAAGCGAGGAACCGCAGCAGAAGCTTGAAAACGCCCCTCCGCGGGGCACGTTCGGTGGTAGCGTGCAAGTTCTCGCCATCCGTTGCCGCTTTAGAGACAGGGGGACGCTAATGACGCACGGCACCGGATCCGCCAACATCCGCAGACTGCTCGCGCAGAGCCTCACGATCACCTGTCTGCTGGTTCCACAGATCGCCGTCGCCCAAGGACTGACGGGCGCGCTCGTGGGAACCGTCAAGGACACGGAAGGCGGCGTTCTTTCGGGTGCCGTCGTCCGAATCAGCTCGCCGGCGCTGATTGACGGGAAGTTGACGACGACGACAGACGAGAGGGGGCAGTGGCGGTTTCCGAGCGTGCCTCCGGGATCGTACGCGCTCGAAATCGTCATGAAAGGATTTCGGCCGTATCCCGAAGCTGACATCTACATTGGGGCAGGGGCCACGCTCGAGAGAACGCCTGTCCTGACATTGGCAGACCTGACGGACTCGATTGTGGTGCACGGCGCCGGCTCGCGCCTCGACGCCCGAAACCCCGGCTTCGGTACCCGGTTCGGCGCCGCGGACCTCGACGCGATCCCGATGAGGCGATCCGGTGGTTACCAGGACTGGATCAAGACCGCGCCCGGCATCTCGCCGACCTCTCCGTCAGGTGGCAGCGTCCTCGTGTCTGCCTTCGGTTCCGGCGTGGATCAGAATCAGTATCTGCTCGATGGCACGAGCATCACTGCGACAGGCAACGGCGTGTCGAGGGCCGATCCAGGCGTTGACTTCATCCAGGAGCTGCAGATCCAGTCCGTGGGGGCGTCGGTCGAGTACGGCAATGTCCAGGGAGCCGTCGTCAACGTCATCACCAAATCGGGCGGGAACCGCTTTCAATACGATGCGGCTTCCTATTGGCAAACCGACGCGCTAACCAGCCAGCCGGTGCGGCTCGAGTACGACGCTGCGCGGCACCTGGACAGCGGCTACGAGCGCGCGGCGTATCGTGACTTCACGACCGGCCTCGGTGGCCCGGTCGTCCGCGAACGGCTGTGGTTTTTTTCCGGGTACCAGCGCCTTCGCGACTCGGATAGTCAACCGGGCACCGCTCCGGATCTCCCGAGGGAATTCGAGCAGGACAAGTTTTTCGCGAAGCTCACCTGGGGCCTGGCTCCGGGCTGGCGGCTGGTGCAAAGCATTCACCATGAATTCTGGTCCAACCCCGAAACGCCGTCGGCGACGAAACCTCGCAGTGCAACCCAGCGCCTCGACGCGACGGTGCCGGCGATCAATTTCGGTCATCTCACACACACCGCCTCACCGAATACTGTCTGGGACGTCCGCGCGGGATGGTTCCGCTTCACCCAGGACACCTCGCCGACATCGGGCGATCCGACGATTCCCCATCGCGTCGAACAGCCGGACAACATCTGGAGCGGCGGTCCCCAGCAAATCGGGCAGGTGCGGCAGGTTCGCGCGACGGTGAAGGCCACACTCAGCCACTATCGCGCCACGTGGCTCGGCGGGGATCACGACTGGAGACTGGGCGGTCACATCGACCGCGGCGAGCATCGCGCGGTCTCCATCCTTCCAACAGGCAAGAGCTTCGTCTATCGGGATGGCGTGTTGAGGCAGACCACCGAGCAGGCGCCAAGCAATTCTGGAGGCCGCTTCGTCACGGCCGCAGTGTTCGTGAGCGACGCCATCCGGCTGGGAGGTCGCGTCACGATCAATCCCGGGCTGCGGTTCGATCACCTCCGCGCCATCAGCCAGGACGTGCCGGAGTTCGACGCGCTGGTGCGCGAGACCGGAGAGATCGTCGAAGGCCGGGGCACGGTGAATTCCTGGAACGTCGTGTCGCCCCGGGCCGGTGTCGTCATCAAGCTCGACACCAGCGGCCGGACGATGCTGCGAGCCAATGCCGGGAAATTCGGCCAGGGCCTGCTGACCGGCGAGATCGCTTCGATTCACCCCGGTCGGCCAATGATCACGACCACGCAGGTGCTTACAGGTGCCACAACCATTCGTGATCCGAATCGCGTAGTCCTGGATCCGGCCATCCGCCAGCCATACACCAATCAGTACCCGATCGGCCTGGATCGCGAGGTGGGTGGTCTGCTCGCGGTGTCCGTCGCATTCGTGCGCAAAGACGGCCACGACTTCATCGGCTGGAAGGAGCTCGCCGGCGAGTATCTCGACGAGACCGCCACGTTGAAGGACGGTCGGGTTGTGCAGGTCTGGAGGCTGACCACCCCTTCGCAGGACCGTCTCTTTCAGTTGACCAATCCGGAGGACTATTCGCTGACCTACAACGGACTGGTCATCGCCGCTGAGCGACGGCGGTCCCACGGCTGGCAGGCATTCGGGTCCTACACGCTGTCGAGGGCGTACGGGCTGCAGCCATCGAGCGGAACGACCGCCGCGGGCCCGCAGGTCGCGACTGTGGGTTCCCCGCCAGCCTCGTTCGCTCCAGGGGTCACGTTCGGACAGGATCCGAACGATCTCACCAACGCGCGTGGCCGCTTGCCCAACGATCGCCCGCACATGGCTCGGGTGATGGCGTCGGCCGACGTGCCCCGCACCGGCCTGGTGGTGGCGGCCAACCTGCAGCACTTCAGCGGCAAACCCTGGGCGATGACCGCGCTCATCCACCCCATTGAGAGTGCGAAACCGGTGATGATCGAAGCACGGGGTACCCGGCGGCTCCCGTCGCAGACACTGCTCGACGTCCGCGTTTCGCGAGCGTTCCGCTTCAGCGATGGTGGACGCGTCGAACTCTCGCTGGACGTGCTGAATGTCCTCAACGAGACGGCGGCCGAGAGTATCAAGTCGTCCGTGTACGACGCCTTGAACGTGGGTCAGCCCGACATCTTCGTCGACCCACGCCGTGCGATGCTCAGCGTGCGGCTCAATCTGGGGCGCTAAGCCCATTCAACTTCTCGCGGTCCTTTCCCGCTTCTTGGATAGAAGGGAAAAGACCCATGAATAGACTTACGCCTCTTTCGGCACTCGTGAGTCTCGCCATCATGTTGTCGGGTTGTGGCGACGAAACCTCAACCCCGTACTCGCCGGCTCGGATCCCCAGTCCGATTTCGACTCCGGCTCCGGCTCCGCCTCCGCCGGAGACCCCCACCTACTACACCCTTTCCGGTGTCGTGTTCGAGGTCACGGCAGCGGGGAAGGTGCCCATCGAAGGTGTTCAACTCTATTGTGATTCGTGCGGAAGCCCGGTCGGTCACACCTTTGTCCACACCGATGCGAACGGTTTCTACAGCCTGGACTGGGCCCGCAACGGCGGCCATCCTCTCTACGTCGAGAAAGTTGGCTTCGAAATCTTCGAGCCCGCCGGCATGCTCAGGGACCTTTACGGAAGGATCATGGCCACCGTCAACGGCGATACGCGGTTCGATATCCAACTCGTTCGGCGATGAATCTATTTCCTGGGCAGGTCGATCAGAATGACGTCTGAGTTCTGACGGAGGCGATCGAAGACGATATGTTTTCCATCAGGTGTGATGTCGAAACCGCGCACGTTTCCTTTGTTGCCGAGACGTGTGAGCTGACGTCGTTCGCCAGTCACGAGATCGAACAGCCAGAAGTCCAGCGCCTCAGGTCTCTCCCGGTACACCAGATGAGTCTGGTCAAGGAAACGATAGCCGTCAGGGCTGACGCGGAGGTCGTCCCGGGATCCGTTGTCCCCCCTGACAAGCGGGAGGTCGTGCTTGGTCCCATCACGTCGCACAGCCCGGAGCGGAGCGCCGGCCATGCGTGTGGTCGCGGTGCCTCCGGAGAATTGGCCTGC
>CAVXMQ010000032.1:0-129363 GCA_963762995.1 uncultured Acidobacteriota bacterium
GAAGCCCGGAAGAAGCACCGTCCAGAGAAGGCTGCGAAGGGCGAGCCCGGCCCGACATCCGGAAGAGTCTACCGCTCCACGGCAATAATTCGATTCAACGACAGCCACTCTCACGGTTGCGCTACGCGCTCCACGAAGACGCGAAGACTCGAAGCCACGAAGACTTTCTTTGGGTTTAAACAAACAACACGTCGAGTCTTCGCGTCTTCGTTGTCTTCGTGCCCGCCGGAGGCGCAGCGTCGACTCCCGTCTCAGCGTGGGAGTGGCTGTCGCTCGACCTCGATCCCCCGCTCTTTGTAGTAACGCAGCGCACCGGGATGGAAGTCGGCGGGCGAACCTTTGACCGCCGTCGCGAGCGTCAGGTTGCGTGCCTCGGGGTGGATGGCGGCGAGCTCTGGCTGTTTCTCGAACAGCACCCGCGTAATGTCGTAGGCGAGCTGGTCGGGCATCGAGCGATTTACCACCAAGGCATTCGCGACGCCGACGACTGACACTGGCGCGGTGACGCCTGGGTAGGCGTTCGCCGGGACCTCGCAGTGGGAAGTAGAGCGGGCCGTGCTCCTTCTGCAGCGCGGGGACGAGATCGCCGGTCGGGATCATGCGGATCGTGATGCCGGAGGAGTGCGACAGGTCCTGCACCGCCGCTGTCGGAAGTCCGCCGCTCCAGAAGAACGCGTCGATCTTGCCATCCTTCAGCGCATCGGCCGACTCCGATGCGCCTAGACCCTGCTTCGTGACGTCGGCGTCCGGATTCAGTCCGGCGGCGCGCAGCACGCGAAAGGCGAGGACCTCGGTGCCGCTGCCCGGCGATCCCGTGGATACCCGTTTACCCCGCAGGTCGGCAACCGTCTTGATGCCGCTCGACGCCAGCGTACCAGGTGGGTGTAGTTGGAATACAGCACCGCCAGGCGTCGCCGCGGGGACCGGCGCACCGGCGAACGCGCCGCGGCCGTTGACCGCATCTGCGACGGTGTCTGTGAGCGCCAAGGCGATGTCGGCCTTACCGTCGCGAATCAGCTTGAGATTGTCGACCGATGCCGCCGTGACCTCGGCGGTCGCGCGCACGTTCGGCAGGCTTTCGTTCAGAACTTTCGCGATGCCACCGCCGTACGGGTAGTACACACCGCCGGTGCCGCCGGTGGCGATGGACAGGAACTGCGCGCGCGGCTTCGCGTCGCCGCTGCACGCGACCAACGCGGCACACGCGAGCGCAGCGATGGCGGATTTGAGGCCGGTCAGGCCGCCGGCTCCGCGTCGGCGCTCGGTCCGTAGATGTTCGGCACCTTCCCGCCGAGCGCGCGCAGGTAGGCGGCCAACTGCCCACGGTGATGGATGCTGTGGTTGTTGGCCATGGCGACGAAGCTCGCGCGCGGCATCTTCATGATGCCGAAGAAGTCGATGACCTCGCTGAACTTCTCGGCGGGCAGCGCGCGCAGCGCCTTCAGCCGCTCGGGGAAGGTCTTCTTGTAGAAGCTCACCACGTCGGCCACGCTCTTGAGGCTCTCCTCCGCGGCCTTGGCCTTCTCGGGGTCCCACACGAACGCGCCGTTGATGATGCTGTCGATGAACCAGATGTCCGCGGTCGCGAGGTGCGTCGCCAGCTCCCATGCGCTGCGCGACTTCGGGTCCGGCCTGTAGTCGCGGTTGTCGTCCTTCACGGCCGCGATCACCTGGCACGTCGCCTTGAACTCCCCTTCCCACCACGAGGCGATCACTTCGGCTGCCGCCTTGGCGTTTTCAGGACTCATGCGGTTCTCCCTCTGCCGGGTCTGAAGACCCGGCCTACATCGTTACGGTCAGCTTGCGGTACTTGATCCGGTGCGGCTGGTCGGCCTCGGCGCCGAGCCGGCGCTTGCGGTCCGCTTCGTAGTCTTCGTAGTTGCCCTCGAACCACTCCACCTTGCTGTCGCCCTCGAACGCCAGCATGTGCGTGGCGATGCGGTCGAGGAACCAGCGGTCGTGGCTGATGACGACGGCGCAGCCGGCGAAGTTGAGCAGCGCCTCTTCGAGCGCCCGCAACGTGTCGACGTCGAGGTCGTTGGTCGGCTCGTCGAGCAGCAGCAGGTTGGCGCCGCCCTTGAGCAGCTTCGCCAGGTGCACGCGGTTGCGCTCGCCGCCCGAGAGCGATCCGACCTTCCGCTGCTGGTCGCGTCCCTTGAAGTTGAACCAGGAGCAGTAGGCGCGCGAGGCGACCTCGCGCTTGCCGAGCTCCACTTCGTCGCGGCCGTCGGTGATCTCCTCCCACACCGACTTGTCGGCGCCGAGCGCGTCGCGCGACTGGTCGACGTAGCCGACCTTCACCGTCTCGCCGAGCCGCAGCGTGCCGCCGTCCGGCTTCTCCTGCCCGGTGATCATCCGGAACAGCGTCGTCTTGCCGGCGCCGTTCGGCCCGATCACGCCGACGATGCCGCCGCGCGGCAGCGTGAAGTTCACGTCGTCCATCAGCAGCAGGTCGCCATACGCCTTCCGCAGGTCGCGCGCTTCGATCACGATGTCGCCGAGGCGCGGGCCGGGCGGAATGTAGATCTCGACCTGCTCGATCTTCTGCGCCGGTCTCCTGGTTGACGAGGTCCTCGTAGGCGTTGAGTCGCGCCTTGCCCTTGGCCTGGCGCGCCCGCGGCGACATCCGGATCCAGTCCAGCTCGCGCTGCAGCGTGCGCTGGCGCTTCGACTCCGCCTTCTCTTCCTGCTGCAGCCGGCCCTGCTTCTGCTCCAGCCAGGACGAGTAGTTCCCTTCCCACGGGATGCCGTGGCCGCGATCGAGCTCGAGGATCCAGCCGGCGACGTTGTCGAGGAAGTAGCGGTCGTGGGTGACCGCGACGACGGTGCCCTGGATAGTCCTTGAGGAAGCGCTCGAGCCACGCGACCGATTCGGCGTCGAGATGGTTCGTCGGTTCGTCGAGCAGCAGCAGGTCGGGCGACCGCAGCAGCAGCCGGCACAGCGCGACGCGGCGGCGTTCACCGCCCGAGAGCGTCGTGACGTCGGCGTCCGGCGGCGGCAGCCGCAGCGCGTCCATCGCCAGCTCGACGCGCGAGTCGAGGTCCCAGCCCTGCGCCGCCTCGATCTTGTCCTGGACCTTGCCCTGCTCTTCGAGGACCTTGTCCATCTCCTCGGGCGACAGGTCTTCGCCGAACTTCGCGTTGATCTCGTCGTAGCGCGTCAGCAGCGCCTTGATCTCGGAGACGCCTTCCTCGACGTTGCCGAGCACGGTCTTGGTGGGATCGAGCTTCGGCTCCTGCTCCAGGAATCCGATCGTGATGCCGTCGGCCGGGAACGCCTCGCCAACGAAGTCGTGGTCCTGCCCCGCCATGATGCGCAGCAGCGTGCTCTTGCCCGAGCCGTTCAAGCCGAGGACGCCAATCTTCGCGCCCGGGAGGAACGACAGCCAGATGTCGCGGAGAACGACGTGGTCGGGGGGATGGATCTTGCCCAGCCCCTTCATCGTGTAAATGAATTGCATGTCCTTGAATTTTACAGCGCCGGAGGCCGAGATACTGAACGAACTTCAACGCGGCGTCACGGAGGCACGGAGTCGCGCGGAGACAGCCTACTGACCTCAGCATCGCCACGCGGAGGCGCATCGCGCGGCTAATCGGCGAAAGAACGCGGACGCAAGCAGGGTTTAATCGAGCTCGCTGCTTGTGTCCAGTGGTTCGCTCACCCTCGACCAACGCCGCAAACTAGCCCGGCAGGGCGTCATACCCGCAAGTCAGCTGATTTTTCTCCGTGCTTCTCTGTGCCGTGCCCGTGTTTAAAGCCCGTCCGTGACCTCCGCCTTCGCCGTTATACTCGCGCTCCAAATGAGACCGCTCGCTGTCGTTGCGCTCGTGGCTGTTTTGGGCCTCGCGATGCCGCGCAAACACGGCCGGATTTATCCGGACGCTGGACGACGGATCCGGTTCCGGCGCCGGATGCGGCGGGCGGGGCCCAGGGGCAACGCGGCGGGCCGGGTGTGCGGCCCGATCTCGGTAGCGGATGGGGGTCGACGATCACCGTCGACGCAGGACCCGCGCCAGCTGACGGTGGAGTACGCCTTCTTCACGCGGGGCGACATGCAGCCGCCGCTGAAATTCACCTATGCGCTCGACGGGAGCGAGTCGCGTAATCCGGTGATGATGGGCCGCGGGATGCAGACGCGAGCGAGCGAAGTCCGCGTGGGATGGCCAGACACTGGTCATCACGACCACGCACGACTTCAAGGATCCGGCGACCGGAAAGCCCGGCATCGATCGACGTCGTGCGGCGGCTCTCGCTCGAGTCGCCCGACTCCCTCGTCGTCGAGACGACGCGTGGCGGCGCGCTCGGCGGGCCGTCATCGACGACGCGGGTCGTCTATCGGCGGCTGCCGCTCGCCGCCGCGCTGAGTCGGCGGCACGTAGGGGTCTGGCGCGTTCGGCGGCACGTGCGGATAGCGCGCGGTCGTGGCCTGGAAGTCCGCGACGATCTTGTCCATGACGCTCTTCACCCACGGGTTGGCGTCCTTCACGTCCGACTCCTCCCGCGGGTCCGACAGCAGGTGAAACAGCCGCATGGTCGGCGGTACCGGCGGCGACGCCGGGCTCGGGCTGGTAGACGTAGTGCAGCTTCCAGTCGTGCCATTTGACGGCGCGCACTTCGGGAGCTGTCTGCGAGCCGCGTGCATGATGACGCTGTCGCGATTCGACGTCGGCCTGTTTGCCCTCGAGCAACGGCAGCTGATTGACGCCGTCGATGGCGCGGTCCTTCGGGACGATGTCGCGGCCGATGGCGGCGGCGAGCGTCGGGAAGATGTCGACCTGGTGCACGATCGCGTTGGACGCGCGCCCCGCGGGAATGCGGCCCGGCCAGCGGACGATGCACGGCGTGCGGACACCGCCTTCCATCACGGTGTTGTAGAAGCCGCTCCAGGGCCCGGGGGAGCCACGCCACGGTCGGCGCGCTTCGGCGCCGTTGTCGGTGCACCAGAAAACGATCGTGTTCTTCGCGATGCCCAGCCGGTCGATCGCGTCGAGCACGAGGCCGACGTTGTGGTCGACGTCGGCCATCGCGTCGCCGATGTCCCCCGTTCCGGTCTTGCCGTCGAAGTCGGGGTGCGTGAGCGTCGGAAAATGGATCTGCGTCATCGGGTAGTAGAGGAAGAACGGCCGGCGCGCGCGGGCGTTCCTCTCCATGAAGGCGACGCTGCGCTCGGCCGACTCGCGGTCTACGGTCCGGCGCGTCTGCATGTCGAACGGCTTCACGTTGACGCTCGGCGAGCCGGCCTTCCCCTCCCAGATGAACGACGAGTTCGGCGCCGTCGATCCCTGCGCCAGGCCGGTCTGCGCCTCGTTGCTCGTGCGCGGGATGCCGTAGTACTCGTCGAAGCCCTGGTGCGTCGGTTCGCGTTTGCCTTCGGGCGCGTTGCCGCCCACGTGCCACTTGCCAAAGAGCGCCGTCGCGTAGCCGACACCCTTGAGTGCCTCGGCGATGGTGATCTCCCACAGCGTCATGCCCGCGCCCTGCGTGGCGCCGGTGCGGATCGCGTAGCGCCCGGTGAGGAGCGCCGCGCGCGAGACCGTGCACGAGTACTCGACGTTGAAGTTCGTGAGCTTGAGGCCTTCGGCGGCGAGGCGATCGAGCCGCGGCGTGATGTTGCCGCGCACGCTGCCGTAGGCGCCGACCTCCCCCCACCCGAGGTTGTCGGGAAAGATGAGGACGATGTTCGGCAGGCCTGCAGCCTGCGAAGGCGCAGGTGCACCGGAAGCACCGATCTGGAACAATGCGCGCTGTGACGACAAGCGCCGGAAGGGCTCTGCGCATGGCCGGGATCTTAGCATCGCTGGCGACGGCCGCTGCGGCGTGTGGCACGTCTCGCGAGGCGCCAGTGTCCGCGGCGGCTTTGCGCCGACGCGGGTGAACGAGACCCCGGCGCCTGGCGATGCGCCCGCCGGGATGGTGTGGATCCCCGGCGGGGAGTTTTCGATGGGGAGTGACGCGGCGTCCGACTCGCTGTGCGAGGTGGCTGGGATCACGCGCGACGCGCAGCCGATTCATCGCGTCGCAGGTTGACGGTTTCTGGATGGACGCCACCGAGGTCACCAACGCGCAGTTCGCGGCCTTCATTCAGGCGACCGGCTACGTGACGATTGCCGAGCGTCCACTCGATCCCGCGAACTTTCCGGGCGCGCCGCAACACCTCCTCGTCCCTGGCTCCGCCGTGTTCACGCCGTCCGCTGGCGCGGTCGATTTGCGGAATCCTCTGCAGTGGTGGAAGTACGTGCCGGGCGCGTCGTGGCGGCATCCCGCGGGGCCCGGCTCGGACCTGCGCGGACGCGACCGCCTGCCGGTCGTGCATGTCGCGTACGCGGATGCCGAGGCGTATGCCGCATGGGCGGGCCGGCGTCTGCCGACCGAGGCCGAGTGGGAGTTCGCGGCGCGAGGCGGACGCGCGGGCAGCCTCTACGCGTGGGGGGATCAGCTCACGCCCGGAGGTGTCCATCACGCCAACATCCACCAGGGCGCGTTCCCGCATCGCGACGAGGCGAAGGATGGCTTTGCCGGCGATCGCGCCGGTCGCGAGCTTTGCGCCGAATGCCTACGGCCTGCACGACATGGCCGGCAACGTGTGGGAGTGGACGAGCGACTGGTATCGGCCCGACTATTACGCCACGCTCGCCGCCTCTGGCACCGTCGCCGTCAATCCCCGCGGCCCCGACCGCTCGCACGATCCCGCCGAGCCCGGCGCGGAAAAGCGAGTGCAGCGCGGCGGCTCGTTTCTCTGCACCGAGCAGGTACCTGCACCCGCTATCTCGTAGGCACACGCGGCAAAGGAGAAGTCTCCACCGGCAGCAATCACCTGGGCTTCCGCACCGTGCGCTCACGCTAATCTCTTCGACCGACAGCCAGTTCAAAACCTTTCACCACAGGCCACAGAAGAGACACAGAAGAGACACAGAGACACAAAATGTTTTTCTAGTCTCTGAAGTCGCGGTCTTATCCGTGAGAAGTCTCTCGGCGGCGGCTTGCCGGACGCGTAGAGTGCGAGGCCGAGCAGGTTGGTGACGACGATCAGGCCGATGATCTTGAGGGCGAAGAGCGTGCGGCTGCCGACCGGGATGATCGGCAACACCGAGAGCGTGACGTAGAGCAGCGTCATCAGCAGTCCGGAGAGCGCGCAGGCCTTCACCCACCATGGCACGGCGATCGATGCTCGCTTGAGACCGAAAAGCGGGATGGCGAACATCGCGAGATAGGTCAGCCCGTAGAAGATTCCCGCCGAATTCCAGAGCAGCTGAAACGCCTCCTGCTTCCCGACGCCAATCAAGCCGAGCCCGCTGAGCACCAGGGCCACCGTTCCGACGAACAGGATCGAGTTGCGGGGTGTCTTGAACTTCTCGTCGAGGCGCGTGAACCACGCCGGCAACAGGCTGTCCCACCCGGCCACCATCGGCAACCGCGTGCTGCCGGCGAAGTTGACGCTCGCCTGCGCGAAGCGGATCGCGATCATCGCGCTCAGCGTGAGCGGCACGATCGCCGCCGCGGCGCCGAGCGGGCCGAAGCCGACGCTCAGGAGCTGCGGAATCGGCGCGATGAGATCGATGTGGTCGATCGGGATCATGCCCAGCACCGAGCTGGTGCCGAGGATGAACATCAGCACGACGATCGGCGCCGCAATCAGCGTCGCTCGCGTGAGGCTCCGGATCGGATCGCGGCACTCGCCGGCATGAATGGCCACGTACTCGAACCCGGCGAACGCCCCGAAGCCCATCTTGCCGAGCAGGTTGAGGCTGAACAGCGACAGCACCGGAGCGCCGTCTGGAGCGGATGAAATGAGGACAGGGTGCCGTTGGCCACGTTGAGCCAGGGAAGGGCAATGATCATCGCGAAGACAGTCAGCATCAGCACGCCGCCGACCGTGTGGACCCAGCGCCCGACCTGAAGGCCGAGAATGGTGATGACGACGAGCGCCGCCATCAATACGCCGGTAGCCAGCGCGATGACCCGGTTGTCAGTCATCAGCGACGCGACGTCCGGGCCGATGATGTACCCGAGGTACTGCGTGAACTGCAGGCCGATGTTGGTCATGTTCAGGATGCTGAACAGCCACAGGTTCCACGCCACGATGAAGCCGACGAACTCGTTGAACCCGAGTTTGGCCCATTGATAGAGCCCGCCTTCGAGCGGCATGGCGCGCGCCAGCCACACCGCGACCGCCGCGGACGGCAAGTAGAACAGCACGACGGCGATCAGCCAGAAGATGACGTGCGACGGCCCCTGCTTCGCGGCGACGCCGACCCACTGCAGGCCGACGATGAACAGGATCTGCGCGAAGACGAGGTCCCCAATCGAGAGGCTCTTATGGAGCGCCTCGCTCCGCGCGCGCACAGCTGCTTCGTCGCGCTCGAGCGTCGGAGACGGAGTCAGTAGCGCCATGGCGCGTGGACTGTATCACCCCGGCACTCTCCTGGCGGCGCATCCACAACGGAAGTCGCGGCATTGGGGTCACTAGCGGCAGCTCAAAGACCCTTCACCACAGAGAAGCAGAGGACCAGAGAATTTTTTTGTTTCTGATCCCCGAAGTCGCGACTTCGGGGCGGAAAACATTCTCTGTCTCTGTGTTTCTTCTGTGTCTCTTCTGTGGCCTGCTGATGAAAGGTTATTGAAGTGGCTGTCGCGCGACGAGTCAGAGCCGGTCGCCGCGCTTGGTTGGATCCTCTCCCGGATTGATGAAGCGGTCGGCTTCGAGCTTGTACTGCTTGTCGTGCAGCACGCGGTAGCGGCCGCCGAGCGCCATGAGTTGCTCGTGCGTTCCTCTCTCGACGATTTCGCCGTGCTCGAGCACGAGGATCTGGTCGGAGCTGCGGATCGTGGACAGCCGGTGCGCGATGACGAACGTCGTCCTCCCCTTGCGGAGCGCGCGCAAGCCGTCCTGGATCTTGGCTTCGCTTTCGCTGTCGAGCGACGAGGTCGCTTCGTCGAGCACGAGGATGCGCGGGTCGGCGAGGATGGCGCGCGCGATCGCGACGCGCTGACGCTGACCGCCCGACAGCTTCACCCCGCGCTCTCCGACGATGGTGTCGTACTGCTTCTCGAACCCCTCGATGAACTCGTCGGCGTGCGCGATGCGGCTGACGGTCTTGATCTCCTCGAGCGGCGCGTCAGGGCGCCCGTAGCGGATGTTGGCCGCGATCGTGCCATCGAAGAGGAAGTTGTCCTGTAACACGACGCCCAGCTGCGAGCGATAGTCGCGGAGCTTGATGGTCGCGAGGTCGCGGCCGTCGATGAAGATGCGGCCGGACTTCGGCCGATTGAAGGCCATCACCAGGCTCAGCAACGTGCTCTTGCCCGATCCGCTCGAGCCGACAAGCGCGGTCGTCGTGCCCGCGGGCGCGTGGAAACTGACGCCTCTTCAACACCAGAACGCCCGGGTTGTATTCGAACGACACGTCCTCGAAGGCCACCTCGCCAGCCACCGTGCCGAGCGGCTCGCGGGTGTTGTCTTCGTCGTCTTCCGTCTTCATCTCCATCAGCTCGTGGATCCGGTCGAGGCCGGCGAAGGCCTCGGTGATCTGCGTGCCGATGGACGCAATCTGCATTACCGGGGCAGCCATCAGCCCGGTGAACAGGATGTAGCTGATGAAGTCACCGACCGTCATCCGTTGCTCGATGATGGCGTTGCCGCCGACGGCGATCATGATCACGCCGATGATGCCGATGATGGTGGTGCCGAACGCCGTGATGGCGGAGATGGAGGTAATCGTCTTCGCAATGTTCCGGAACAGACGGTGGACGCCGGTCGTGAAGACCAGCTCCTCGCGCTTCTCCGCCGTGTAGGTTTTCACGATGCGGATGCCGCCGATCGTTTCGGTCAGCCGGCCGGTGATCTCGGCGTAGATCTTCCCGCGCTCGCGGAAGACGGGACGGACGACGCGGAAGGCATACCAGAGGGCGCCGCCGAATGTGAGTAAGACGACGAGCGTGATCACGGTGAGGGTCGCGTTCAGGTAGAAGAGGTAGGCCAGGGCCGCCAGCGCGGTCACCACGCTCCCGACCAATTGCACGAGACCGGTGCCGACCAGGTTGCGGATGCCTTCCGCATCGGTCATGACGCGCGACACGAGGACGCCTGACTGCGTCGAGTCGAAGTAGCTGACCGGCAGACGCGCCACGTGCGCCTCGACGCGGCGTCGCATGTCGGTGATGGCGCGTTGGGCGGCGACGCCGAGCACCTGCGAGAGCGCGAATCCCGAGAGCGCCTGCACGAGCGTGGCCGCCCCCGCCGCGAAGGCGAGCGGCTGGAGCAGCGCCACGTTCCCCTTCCCAATCACGTCGTCGATCAGGTACTTCGACGTGGCGGGAAGCACCAGCCCGGCCGCGCGGCTGATCAGCATCAGTCCGAGGCCCAGGGCCAGGCGGCCGCGGCGCGCCTCGATGAGCGCGCGGGCTTCCTTCCACGCGGCGGTCGTCAGTTTCTTCTTTTTCGCCTTGTCGGCTTCGGCGCCGAGGCCCCCGGTCGCAGCGGGGAGCGCGTCCCTGCGGCTGCCTCGCGTCTTCTCGGCTCCACGCGGCATCCCGCTGCGCATTCCCATCGCCATCCTTGTTATGACGCTCCTTTCAGGATGAACGTCTCCACCGCCTGTGCGACGCCATCGCTGTCGTTGTCGCCAGTCTGCGCCCAGCCGCGCGCCCTGAGCTCGGGGATCGCGTTGGCCATGATCACCGGCGTGCCGGCGAACTCCAGCATCTCGAGGTCGTTCAGGTTGTCACCGATCGCCATCACTTCGTCTCGCGCATACCCCTTCGACTCCGCCCACTCCCGGAGCGCGGTTCCCTTCGATACGCCCGAGCGAACGACGTCGACGAGCGAGAAGTCACGGTGCTGATACTCGGTGAGCGCGACCGAGAATAGGGCGCCGGATTGGTGCTGCAGGTCGTCGAACAGGCGGCGCATCGGCGCGCAGCCACCGGTGAACATCACCTGGATCGGATCCTCGGTCAGGCAACCCTCGAGCGGGTTGGATTCGGCGAGGTAGGGGCGGTTGGTCGCGAAGAACTTGCTGTGGCGCGGATGCTCCCAGTCGATCGCCTCGAAGACGACCTGCCCCTCGCGCGGGCGATCGAACACCACCGCTGCACCCTCGCGGTGCTCCGGCGTGCGCACGAGCACCTCGTGCGCGACGTCACGCGGCAGCAGCCGGCGCTGCAGGGTCTCTCCCGCGCAGGTTTTCACCACGGCCCCATTGCTGAGGATGAGCGTGAGCGGCGACCGCAGTTTCCCGAAGATCGCCCGTGCGAAGTCGTAACGCCGTCCCGTGGCCAGCGCCACTTCAACGCCAGCATCGATGGTGCGGGAGATCGCGCCGATATTCGCCTCGGAAAGGACCCCGTGGCTGTCGAGCAGCGTGCCGTCGATATCGATTGCAAGAAGTCGGATCAAGAAAAAAGGCCGCACGCGATTGTATCGCCTGCGGCCCTGGCGCCCCTAAAGGGGCTTACTACAACTAATCTCTACCGCTGGAAGTCCACCCTCAGCTCGAAGACGAACTGTCTCTTCATGACATCGCCAAAGATGTGCTGCTGGACCTCTTCATTCAGCAGGTTCAACGCCTTCACCGACGTCGTGACCTTGCCCCCCATCCACTTCACGCCGAAGCCGCCGTTGAGAAGCGTGTACGCCTCGGTGGTGCCGGCGTAGCGCGCGTCGAGCACGTCCTGCCAGAACGCCGCGTCGCTGTAGCTCACCGAGAAATTGCCGAGGAAGCGAGTGTAGTTGAAACCGACGCCGGCGTTGAACCGGTTCTCGGCCGGGATGTTCACTTCGCTCAGCGGAAAGTCCTCGGGCTCGGGCTCACCCTGCCACGAATAGTTGGCAAACACGTTGACGTTCTGGTTCACCGACGAGTCGACGCCCAGCTCGATCCCCTTCTGCGTGGTCTTGCCGAGGTTCTTGTAGGTGTAGAGCGCCGGGAAGCTGCCGCCAGGCACGAGGCCGATGACGAACGGCGGCAGCGGCCATCCAGGCGGAGGATTCGTCGGCGTCCAGCGCGCCTCGTCTACCTCGTCAAAGTTGATGTCGTTCTCGGTCTTGTTGACATAGAAGGCAGCCGAAACGACCGCGCGGTTCCTGATAATGCCCGTGTAGCCGATCTCCCACGCGTCGAGCGACTGCTGTTGCAGGTCCGTGCCGCCCACCTCGTTGCCGACCGACCGGATCGGGATGTTGTAGATCACCCCCGCAAGCGCCGGGTTGAACGCGCCGAGGTTGAGCGGCTCGGCGATCGTCACGTCGAGGAAGTTGTTGACCACCGATGGCGACCGGTAGGCGCGGTTGAACGAGAGACGGAACGTGTGGTCTTCCCGCGGCTTGATCAGCAGCGCGACACGCGGCGAGAAGACCCAGTCGTCGAGGTAGTCGAAGTGGTCGAGGCGGGCCCCAGCCGATATCCGGAAGTTGTTGTTCAGGAAGATGTCGTCCTGCCCGTAAAAACCGAACTCGGTGCGGTCGTCGGACTCCGGCGCCAGCTCGAGGTCGAACGTGTTGTAGCGGAAGTTGCCGCCGTAGTTCACGACGTGACGATTCGCGATCGTCTGCACGTTCGACGCATCGAAGTCGATCGTCTTCGTCTTGAACGCGAAATTGATCGCCTCATTCGTCGGCGTCCGCGTGAGCAGGTTCACCGCGTCACCGTCGAGGATGTTGGTGAAGAATGCGCCACGGAAACCCTTGGCGCGGAAGTCAACCTTGCCGTAGCCCATCGTCGAGCCGCTCTCGATGTCGAAGGGGCCGATGCCCGAGTGCATGATCCCTTCGGTCCCGGCGAAGCCACCGGAGAACGACAGCGTCTTGCCGTCCACGAAGTCGTAGTCGAAGCGCGTGTCGAACTTGGGCTGCGTCGTGCCGGTGTTGGTGAATGGCGGATGGTCGCGACGCGTCGGACTGGTGCAGACCTGGCTGAACTCGCACGGGATGGGTCCCGTGGGACGCGAGAACGGATCCTGCGAGTACCCTCCCGCCGACAGCTTGTACGCCCAGCGCTCGTTGATCGCCTGCGCGTGCGTGCCGCTCACGATACCACAGCGTGGCGGCATCTTCGGGATCGACCCGGTCGAAGGTGCCGTAGCCGATGACGGCGCTGGTCCCCTGCATCTCGCGCGGCGACTTGGTGATGACGTTCACGACGCCATTGACGGCGTTGGCTCCCCACACGGCTGATGCGGGCCCCCGGATCACCTCGATCTGCTTGATCTCGTTCAGGTTCACGGGGAGGAAGTCCCACATGACGAACCCGAAGAAGTCCTGGTAGATGCTGCGTCCATCGAGCAGCGCCAGCTGGCCGGTCGCCAGGGTGCCGGTGGCGCCACGACTCGTCACGTTGATGTCGCGCGCCGAGACCTGGGTGACGTTGAGACCCGGGACCGAGCGCAACAGTTCGGCGAAGTTCTGCGTCGGCACGTTCTCGATGTGCTGTGCGGTAATGACACTCATGGTCGCCGGCGCGTTCACGAGCTTCTGCTCGGTTTTCGAGCCGGTGACCACGACGGTTTCTTCATATTTCGTGGGCGGCTGGGGCTCGTCCGGCTTCGGGGGGTCTTTCGGCTTCTGTTGCGTGGTCGGGGGGGGCGTAGGCGGCTGCGCCGTCGACTGGCCGGCGGACGCCGGCGCGGCGACCGCCGCGGCCAGGGCCACGGCAAACACACACCGAAATACCGATTTCATATGAGTCTCCTGTCGATTTACCTAGAAAAGCGCACGTCGGTATATCACACATTCTTTTCGGCCGTCGGAGCCGGAACGACAGGGCTGGGCGGATAGACTGATGGGATGGCCCAGCGCGGGGTGGTGTCGCCGGAGGAGTGGTCGCAGTGGCCGGACGAGAAGCTGTTGGATCTGCGGATCAACCAGCTCGGGGTGACGATCGAGGAGAGCGCGCTTGCGGACCGGCTGGCCGAGCTTCAGAAGGAGATCCAGGAACGCGGGCTGACCACCTTCGAACCGCACTTCTGGTTATCGGCGGAGTGGTTCTCGCCGGACGGCGTGCCGGGCGTCGCCATCCCCTTCTATCTCGCGCACCCGCGGCTGGAGAAACTCGAACGGACGCACATGCTCGAAGTCGAAGGGGGCACGCCCGACTGGTGCATGAAGATCCTGCGCCACGAGGCCGGGCACGCGATCGACAACGCGTACAAGCTGCGCACGCGGCGCCGCCGCCAGCAGATCTTCGGGCCTTCCTACATGCAGTACCCGAAGCACTATCAGCCGAAGCCGTACAGCAAGAGCTTCGTGCTGCATCTCGACAGCTGGTACGCGCAGAGCCACCCGGACGAGGACTTCGCGGAAACGTTCGCCGTGTGGCTGAACCCCCAGTCCGACTGGCGCCCGCGCTACGCCGACTGGCCGGCGCTGAAGAAGCTCGAATACATGGATACCCTGATGGCGGAGATCGCGGGGAAGCCCATGATGGTGACGACGCGCCGACGAGTCGAGCCGCTTCACTCGCTGCACAAGACCCTGCGCGCGTGGTACGAACGCAAGCGCCACCACTACGGCGTGCAGCACCCGCACTTCTACGATCGCGACCTCAACCGGCTGTTCTCGGACAAGCCGGAGTTCTCCTCCAACATGAAGGCCGCGCGCTTCATCGCACGTGTCCGGAAGGACATCCGCCGCATGGTGGCCGAGTGGACCGGCGAGTACCAGTACACGATCGACCAGGTGCTCGGCGACATGCTCAAGCGCGCCAACGAACTGAATCTGCGGTTGATTCGCGACGAGGAAGCGACGAAGTCCGATTTCCTCGTGATGCTAACTGTCCAGACGATGAACTATCTGCATAGCGGCGGACACCGCGTAGCGCTGTAGCCGCGGAACGACAGGAAAAGGCGTTGCCGCGGATTACGCGGATCACGACGGATGGACGCGGATCCGAGCACCGCTGACATCCAGCTGGGTCGCGGCCGCCCTTCGGGCGGCAGAACGGGCGTGCGTGTGCAAAAACAAACCGCGCGGGAATGGAAACGCGGCTTGTTTTTGCACGCGCATGCCCGTTCTTAGCGCCGGCCGCAGGCCGGCGCCGCGACCCGCTCAGCATCAGCGGAGATCCGTTCCATCCGCGAAATCCGCGGCCAACGCCATCGCCGCTAGCTAGCCGATCGTTCGCAGGGCCACTACATTCGCAACGCAGCGACCGGATCAACCCGAGCGGCGCGCCGCGCGGGATACCAGCTTGCTGCTAGCGCGACGCCAACCAATCCAACGGTCGCGAGCGCGAAGACCAGCGGATCCGTGGGACTCGTGCCGAACAGCACGCCCTCGAGCATCCGCGTCGTCGCGAAGGCGCCGGGAATGCCGAGCGCCAGCGCGACGACCGCCAACCTGAGTGCCGATCGCGTCACCATGCGGCCGAGTTGCGCGCCGCTCGCGCCGAGCGCGATGCGGATCCCGAGCTCGCGCGTGCGCTGCGACACGCCGTAGGCGATGACGCCATACGTTCCCATCGCGGCGAGGCCCAACGCGACGAGGGCGAGCGCGCCCATCACCAATCCGATGAAGCGCGCGGGAGACGCCCACGACGCCATCATCCGCGCGGCCGTCTGCAGTCCTTCGAGCGGCTGGTCGGGGTCCGCGGCGCGGACCGCCGAACGCACCTCGGACATCAGGGCCGTGACATCCCCGGACGTCGAGGCGGCGATCGACACGTCGCGGCCAGTAGACGACTCGAAGCGGACGTAGGCGAACGGTGCGCGGCCGCCGCCGAGCGGGCCGCCGCCAAAATCTCGCACGACACCGATGATCGTCAGCCAGGGAGTGTCGCGTCCGAACCGGATGCGACGGCCGACAGCAGAAGAGGACGGCCACAACCGGCGCGCCATGGTCTCGTTGAGCACCACCGCATCCAGCTCCGGTGACGCCGCGAAGTCACGTCCCTCCACAAGTGGCACGCCGTAGGTGTGGAAGTACGCCGGCGTGACCGCCGCATAAAACGACGGCGATGCACCGTCGGGAACCTCGGTCACCCCTTCGACCTCAACGGTGCGCCGCGTGCTGCCGAAGCCGGCGAAGAAGACTTGACGGAACACGGTGGCACGAACACCGGGAAGGCGGTCGAGATGTTCGATGACGGCGGTGGCGAAGGCGCGATCCTGTCCGGGAGACTCGTACCGCGGACCGGAGAGTGGCACATCGCCAACCACCAGCCTGGACGTGTCGTATCCCGGATCGAACGCAAACGTTTTCGCCACGGTCTTCACGAGAAGTCCTGCGCCGGCAAGAAGCATGAGGGAAAGGGCCAGCTGCGCGACCGCAAGGACGTTCGACGCTCGGCGGCTGTCGGGGCCGCTGCTGGCGGTCGCCCCGTCTTTCAGCGCCGCTTGAGGATCCGCGCGAGATGCGCGCCACGCCGGCAGAAAGCCGCACAGCACGCCGGTGAGCGTGGTGGTCGCCACCGCGAAGAGCACCACGCGCGCATCGACGCCGAAACGGATCCAGTACGGCACTTCCGTGCCGATGGCAGCGACGATGGCGCCTGAGGCCCAGAGCGCGAGCAGCAACCCGGCTGCGCCGCCGATGCACGAGAGCAGCAGGCTTTCGACGACGACCAGCCGAATGATCCGGCCAGCGCGAGGCGCCGAGCGCCAGGCGCATCGCGATCTCGCGCCGGCGGTCGGACGCACGCACGAGCAACAGGTTGGCGACGTTGGCGCACGCGATGAGGAGCACGAAGGCGACCGCCGACATGAGGACCAGGGACGCCCTGGCGGTTTCCCCTGTCATGTCCTGTCGCAGCGTGGACACGTCCGCTGTCCAGCGAGCGTTGAACGCCGGGTGCTCCTGTTCGAGGGCCGCGGCGATCGTGCGCATCTCCGCACGCGCCTGTTCGATCGTCGTCCCGGGACGTAACCGTCCGGTCACGCCAAGCGACCGATCGGACCGCGTCCACCCGGCGGAGGCCGGCCCGACGGGAATCCAGGCATGCGCGAACTCCGGGAACCTGAATCCGGCGGGCATGACGCCGACGATGGTGTGGTCCACGCCGTCGATGCGGATCGCGCGCCCGAGCACATCCTCCGCACGGTCGAAGCGCCGCGTCCAGAGGATGTCGCTGATGAGCGCGACCGGAGACGCGCCGATCCGGTCGTCGTCGCTGGTGAACTGCCGTCCGCGGGACGGCTGGATGCCGAGGAGCGGGAAGAGGCCGGCGGATACGCGGGCCGCTCCGAGCCGCTCAGGGTCTTCTCCTCCGCTCACGACCACCCGCATCTCGACGTAGGCCTCGAGCCCCGTAAACGAGGTCGCGACCGCCTGCCAGTCACGGAATGCCGGATACGACGTCCCAACCCCACACCCCGCGCACAACTCCGTCGCGCTCCATTCGTGAACATCGACCAGCGTGCGTTCGTCTTCAAACGGCAGCGCCTTGAACTGCACGGCGTCGACAAAGCTGAACACCGCGGTGTTCGCGCCGATCCCGAGCGCGAGCGACCCGATGATGACCAGCGCCGCTAAGCGGCGACCGGAATGCGGCGCGGAAGGCGTGGCGCAGGTCATCCATGGACCGAAGACGGGCACGCGGACGGGTGTTAACCGGCAGCGCGCCGAAGCCCGAAGCCTGTCAGCGAGCCGAGCGGCGAAGCCGCGACGGCGAGCGCCCTAAGCCTTGTCGCGAGCGAAGCGAGCTATCGCAAGCGATCAGCGACGGATTCGAGCGAAGCGGCTCCCAGCCGGGCGTAGGACTGCCGCTCCGCGCTTCCTTTATCGAGGCCCCAGGTGTCGAGCAGGCGGTTCACGGATTCGGTCGCATGCTGCTGGACGTAGAGCAATTGACGGCCGCCACCAAGCGAGATGAACGCGGCGACCGGGGAGGCCTGGATGCGGGAAAACCGGCGGAGCCAGCCGCTGACGGCGGGATTGCCGAGGTCGTGGGGAGGCTCCCCTTCCGTCCCAAGCAACAGAACGTCACCAGTGGTGAGGTCCGAAAGGAAGGCCGAGAGCGACACGCGGGTGAGCTGGGTCCAGTCACGGCCGAGGTTGCGCCAGGTCCAGGTGAGGTCGGAGGAGATCATCGCGTCGGCGCGCTCGCGCGGCGTCGACGTAAAGAGGTCCAGCTCGTAAGCGATTGGCCCGTTTTCACGCAAATAACAGACCACGGCGCGCCGTGCGCGGCCGCGCGCCCACAGCTGCTGGAAGAACCGGCGCACTCCAGCAGCCTACCGCATCTGTTAAAATGACGCGCCCCTTTCACAGTGCTATCGGTTGTTCTTTTGGGACGACCGCGAGGATGTCATGACCAGATCGGTTCGTTTTCTCGTGACCGGCGCTTCGGTGGTCTGGCTCGGCAGCGTGTTCATCGCCGCCGAACAGTACGCCGCAAAACCGGCCGCCGACGTCCCTACCTATGCGAAGGACGTCGCCCCTATCCTTTACAAGAACTGCACAGGGTGCCATCGCCCCGGCGAGATCGCCCCGATGTCGCTCCTCACCTACGAGGACGCGCGGCCCTGGGCGAAGTCGATCCGCGACGAGGTGAACGACGGGACGATGCCGCCGTGGCATGCGGCCGCGCCGAAAGGGACTTTCCATAACGAGCGCGTGCTGACCGCGGAAGAAAAAGAGACCCTGACCAAGTGGGCCAACGGCGGCGCGCCGAAGGGTGACCCGAAAGACATGCCGGCGGTCCCTCCCTACCCGGAGGGCTGGATGCTCGGAAAGCCGGACGCCGTGTTCGAGATGGTGGAGCCCTACAAGCTCCCCGCCGACGGCACGATCGAATACGAGTACTTCTACATTCCCACCAACTTCACGGAAGCGAAGTGGGTGAAGTCGATCGAGATCCGGCCGGGCAACCGCGAGGTCGTGCACCACGTGCTGGTCTATTACCGCGCCACTCCCGACATGCAGCGCACGCCCGTGATGCGGCCCAACGCCGAGCTCTCGCGCACCCCGCCGCAACCGAAGCGCGAAGGCGTCAGTCTGAATCCGCCGAAGATCCAGGGCCTGCCGCCCCGCCGCCTGGTCGCCACCTACGCGCCGGGCACGGCCTTCCAGGTGGCGCCCGAAGGCACCGCGTTCCGTCTCGAGCCTGGCGGCATCATCGAGTTGCAGATGCACTACACCACGAAGGGTGAAGCGGCGACCGATCGCACGAAGGTTGGACTGATTTACGCGAAGGAGCCGCCGCCGCAGGAACTCCGCCCGGCCCAGTTCATCAACGGCTCGTTCACGCTCCCGGCCGGCGCCGACAACGTCGAGGTCAAGGCGGAAGCGGAGTTCGTGCAGGACGCCACCGTGTGGGGCATCTTCCCGCACACGCACCTGCGCGGCAAGAAGTGGGAATACAAGATGGTGCTGCCGGACGGCACGGAGAAATCGATCCTCTCGGTGCCGAACTACGACTTCAACTGGCAGACCTACTACATGTTCAAGGAGCCGCTCCAGGTACCGAAGGGAGCCAAGATCATCTCCTACGCCTGGTACGACAACTCCGCGAAGAACAAGTCCAATCCGGATCCGAAGATGGACGTGAAGTGGGGCGACCAGACGTGGGAAGAAATGCAGTACACGGGGGTTCTCTTTACTCCGTCACAAGCGCCGACGCCGATCGTTAAGTAGTTAGGGGCGATTGGGTCAAGGGAAAAGGGAAAAGGGATAAGGGATAAGGGATAAGGGATAAGGGATAAGCGAATGAGATCACTCTTTGGCGTCGGCGCGGCGGTGGTGGTGCTTGGGGCGGCGATCGTGGGCGCCTCGGGGCCCTCGGAGCAGTACGCGGCGAAGACAGCGAAGGACGTGCCGACGTTCAGCAAGGACGTCGCACCGATCCTCTACGAGAATTGCGTCACCTGCCACCGGCCGGGAGAGATTGGGCCGATGTCGCTGGTCACCTATAAAGACGCGCGGCCGTGGGCGAAGTCGATCCGGGATGAAGTGGCCGACGGCGTGATGCCGCCGTGGCATGCGGATCCGAAACACGGGAAGTTCACCAACGACCGCAGCCTCAGCGCCGAGAAGAAAGACATCCTTGCGCGCTGGGCGAATGGCGGCGCGCCTGAAGGGGACCCGAAAGACCTGCCCGCCGTACCGAACTTCACGGAAGGGTGGCAGATCGGCCAGCCCGATGTCGTGCTGCAGATACCGACCGACTACAAAGTGCCGGCGGACGGCTTCGTCGAATACGAATACTTCGAGATCCCGACGAACTTCACCGAGGACAAGTGGCTGCGCGCGCTCGAGGTGCGGCCCGGCAACCGGGCGGTCGTGCACCATGTGATCGTGTTCGTGCGTGCGCCGAAGCCGGAGCGGCGTCCCGCCGCCTTCCGCGCGGCCGCCGGAATGGAAGTCCCACGCGGCCAGTCAGGCGGTGCCGAGGAGGCCGAAAAAGAGAAACGCCCGAAAGGCCAGAGCCTGTTCCCCGCGCCGGAGCGTCTCGGGGCCGGAATCGGTGGCTTCGCTCCCGGCACCAGCACCATGCAATTCGAGCCAGGCGCCGCGATGCTCATCCGCGCGGGCTCGACGGTCGTGCTCCAGATGCACTACACGACCAACGGGACGGCGCAGACCGATCGCACGAAGCTGGGCATGTTCTTCGCGAAGGAAATGCCCAAGGTCGAGATGCGAATGGGCACGCTGATCAACGGACAGCTGAACATCCCGGCTGGCGCCCCGGATTATTCGATCGCCGCCGAACTGACGACGGTCAACGACATCACGCTGCGGAGCATGCTCCCCCACACGCACCTGCGCGGCAAGAGCTGGGAGTACACGGCGACGTATCCCGACGGCCGCTCCGAAGTGATTCTGTCGGTGCCGAAGTACGACTTCAACTGGCAGACCGACTACGTCTTCGCGCAGCCGCTGAAGCTGCCGAAGGGCACGAAGATCCGCGCCGTCGCTCACTACGACAACTCGACGGCGAACAAGGCGAACCCGGATCCCAAGGTCAACGTGAAGTGGGGCGACCAGACGTGGGAGGAAATGATGTTCACGTCACTGGTGTTCTCCATCGACGGCGTCGCCCCGGGGACAGTCATCGCGACACCCCCGTCGGGGGGCCAAAAATAACTCCGCAACTCCACAACTCCCAACTCCCAAACACCAATCCGTGTTAATCGAGTTGGGAGTTGGGAGTTGCGGAATTGGGAGTTGAGATCGCCAGCGGTATGCGCGCGCTAACCATCCCCGCACTGGCGCTCTTCGCGGCGCTGGCGCCTCTTTCCGCGCACGATCGCATTTCCACGAAAGTTACCTGGGACCGCGAGATCGCGCCGATCGTGCAGGCGCGGTGCGTGTCGTGCCACCGCGAAGGCGGGCGAGCGCCGATGGCGTTGACGACCTACGAGCAGGCGCGGCCGTGGGCCAAGGCCATCAAAGAAGAAGTGCTCACGCGGCGCATGCCGAAGTGGCATGTCGTGCGGGGCTACGGGGACTTCGCGAACGATCCCTCGCTCTCCCCTTTCGAGATTGCCCTTCTCGCCTCCTGGGCCGATGGCGGCGCCCCCGAAAACCCTACCGAAAGCGCAGGCAGCCGTTCCGACGACGCGGCCCGAGGTGACGGGCGACGTGAAGACTCGCGACGTCACGGTCGCGTGCACGTCCCGGGCGCTGCCGGCGGGCCGCCTGGCGGGGCTGACGCCGGCGCTGCCGGCTGGCGGTTCGCTGCGCCTGACGCTCGCGCGGCCGGACGGGAGCGAGGAGCCACTCATCTGGCTGAAGAACTTCGATCCCGCGTTTGCGGAAACCTACTGGCTTCGACGGCCCGTTGACGTCTCTCGCGGAACACGTATGCTCGTAGAGTCATCGGCGTGTTCGGTCGTGTTGAAATACGTCGGGTAAAGGGTATCGATGATCGCGATCATGTGGCAGTTCGAGGTGAAAGACGGCCGGGAAGACGAGTTCGAGGCGCTGTACGGCGCCGATGGCGACTGGACGACGCTGAACCGGCCGACGCGTTCGTATTTAGGCAGTTCCTTCCTCCGCGACCAGGCGCGGCCGTCGCGCTACGTCGTCATCGAGTACTGGAGCGAGATGCTCGTCTACGAGCAGCACCGCGCCTATCGTTCCGACGTGGCCGACTCGATCGAGCAACGGCAGCAGGAACTCATCGATTCCGTCGAACCGCTCGGCGTGTTCACCGCTCTGGACGTACCCGACCGCGCGGGCCCCACCTGGTCGCAGCGGAGTTGACTCAGCCGTGAGCCAATCTTGGCCTGCATCACGCATATCAATGCATGATGAAGATCTCTCTCCGAGTCACAGCAGCCGCAGCGCTGCTATTCCTGGGACTCCCGAACCTCGCCGTCGCACAGACGGCGGGTGTGCATAGCGGCGATAACAAGTTCAGCCTGCAGGCGTCAGTCGGACCGACGATGATCGACGGCGGGCACAGCCTGTCGGCAGGCGTTGGATACTCGCCGACGCCGAAACTGACGTTCGTCCTGAGCGCCGAGCGTGACCACCTCAACTACCGCGACGACGGGTTCAGCAGATTCCGTGGCGGCACCATGCTGTTCGTCGGCGGCGAAGTCCGGTTCGAGCCACTCGCCGGTAAGGCCGTTTCCCCCTACGTGACCGCCGGGCTCGGCGCCGGCGTCGGGCGGCCGAACGTCGCTCCTGGTTTTGAGGAACGGGTGACCAACAGCGTCCGAACGCAGTTCGTGGGCGGCGGGGTCAGCGTACCTCTCAGCCAGGACGTCAGCGTCGTCGCCGAAGCGCGCTTCATGCTGGTGCACGAGCGCGATAGCGTCGCCGGCCTGTTCCCGGTCCGCGCCGGCATCGCCTGGCGGTTCTAGGTCGTGCCGGGTCTGAGGGCTCGCGGCCTCGGACACGCTCGGACAACGGACAACGAGAGCGGCAGGTATACTCCGCCACACATGTCCCAGTCGAGCTTGGCGCCTGGCCACCGCCTTGGGCCTTATGAGATCACCGGTCGGATCGGTGAAGGCGGCATGGGCGAGGTGTATAAGGCGCGCGATACACGCCTGAACCGGACCGTCGCCATCAAGGTCCTGCGACCGGCGCTCGTGGCGGATCCCGCCGGCCGGGCACGCTTCGAGCGGGAGGCACGCGCCATTTCCGCGCTGGACCATCCCAACATCTGCGTGCTGCACGACGTCGGCGAGGACGGCGGCGTCGAATACCTCGTCATGCAGCATCTCGAGGGGGAAACGCTGGCGGCGCGCCTGGCACGAGGCGCAATCCCTGTTGACGAGGCGTTGCGCTACGCGATCGACATCGCAGCCGCGCTCGACCGCGCGCATCGTGCCGGAATCCTGCACCGTGACTTGAAGCCGGGGAACATCATGCTCGCGCGGTCGGGCCGCGAGACGACCGCCAAGCTGCTCGACTTCGGTCTCGCGAAGCTCGCGCCTGCCGGGGGACCAGCGGCATCGCTGCACACGGAGCTGACCGTCACCTCCCCGCTGACAGGACAAGGCTCGATCCTCGGCACACTGCTCTACATGTCGCCCGAACAGCTCCAGGGTGTCGAGATCGACGCCAGGAGCGACATCTTTTCTTTCGGCGCCGTCCTCTACGAGATGGTCACCGGCGTGCGTGCCTTCGCGGGATCGAGTCAGGCGAGCATCATCGGCGCCATCCTCGAACGGGAGCCCGCGCCGCTCGCGACTCACGCTCCGCTGACACCTCCGGCGCTGGACCGCGTGGTGCGCAAGTGCCTCGCCAAGGACCCCGAGCGCCGCTGGCAGAGCGCCGCGGACTTGCGCGACGAACTGGCATGGATCGCGGAGTCCGCGTCATTCGAGAAGAGCGGCTCGATGCAGGGGCCGCGCCCGTCCGTGCAAACGCGTCTTCCAGCATCGGTCCTGACGGCAGCGGGGGTGGTGATCCTGGCACTCACGAGCGGTCTGGCGTGGATGCTCTATCGCGGGACACAAGCGGCACCGGCGACCCCGGGATTGCGTCTGCTGAGCATTGCGGTCCCCCAGGGAACGCGGTTGGCGCCCGGAGGCGTGGCCATCTCTCCTGACGGCAAGACCCTCGTCTACGCCGCCACGCCAGATGCAGCGCTCGATTCGCCGCGTCCTTCGACTGTTACCAGCTCGGCCAGGCTGTACATCCGGCGATTCGACACGAATGAGACGACTGTGGTGCCAGGATCTGACGGGGCACGTGCGCCGTTCTTCTCGCCGGACGGCACGATGATCGCGTTCTTTACCGAGTTCAAGCTGCTGAAACTGTCGCTCGTCGACGGGTCGATCGTGAAGATCGGCGATGTGCCGCCCGTCACCCGCGGCGGTACCTGGCTATCCGCGGACACGATCATCCTGGCGCCGACGCAAACGTCGGGCCTCGTGGTCCTCTCGGCGACGGACGGAAAGCTCGCGGAACCGGTCACGCAACCGGACCTGGCCGGCGGGGAAAAAGGGCACATGTGGCCGGTTGCCCTTCCCGACGGTCGAGTGCTCTATTCGATTCGCCGCGGAACGCCCTCCAATGAAGATGAAGCGGACCTCGCCATCTTCGACCCGGTAACCAAGAAGAGCGTCGTGATCCTTCAGCGGGCGGCGTACGGCCGCTACTCATCCACGGGCCAACTGTTGTTCGTCCGCGGGCGGTCGCTCATGACCGCCGATTTCGATTTGGAGAAAACGGAGGTTCGGAGCGCTCCGCGTCGCATAGCGGACACCGTCGCCACCCATCCCTGGCTCGGCGGCGGGCACCTTGCCGTCGGACCTGACGGCACCGTCGTCGTCGCGCACGGCTCCTGGGGATCCGTCAAGACGTCGTCGTTCTGGGTGGACCGGTCGGGGCATCCACTCGCCGCACCGAGATTCAGCCAAAGCGAGTTGGGCAAGCCCCGTATTTCTCCCGATGGTTCGCGTGCAGTATTCGACGGCGTGTCGGAGCAAGGCGATAACGAGATCTATATCGCGGATCTGGCGCGGGGTACGACAGTCCGGTTTACGACGGACCCCGAGGACGACTTCAATCCGATCTGGACGGCAGACGGACGTCGCATCATCTGGACGACGCTCCCGACGGCCAAGCAGCCGACGCTCGTCTGGCGGGCAGCGGATGGTACCGGCTCGACGGAGGCCATCTCGCCGGACGGCAGGCCGCAGTTTGCGGGTTCGGTGTCGATCGACAACGTCCTCGCCTTCGCCCAGTGGACCGGTGAGCGGGGTACCGATATCTGGGTGGTGCCGCTCACCGGCGAGCGAAAGCCACGCAGGTTGGTGGGCACCCCGGCCGCCGAGTTCGGCCCCGAGTTCTCTCCAGATGGGAAGTGGATCGCGTACGTCTCGAACGAAAGCGGAACACGGGACGTTTACGTCGTCCCATTCCCCGGCCCCGGGGAGAAGCGTCGGGTCACGACCGGGGGCGGTGCCGCGGTAGCGTGGAGTCGAGACGGCCGCGAGCTCTACTACCAGTCGGAAGACCGGCTTATGGCCATCCCGGTGCTCGACGCGACAGAGATGCGACTCGGCGAACCGCAGATGCTCTTCAAGGGAAACTTTGTGACGAACGCGCGCGATGACGGTCCGCGCGAGTACCGACGTCGCGCTCGGCGGCAAGCGATTCCTCATGGTGCAGTCGGAAAAGATCTCGGCGCCGCCAGCGTCGCTCGACGTGTTGTCGCATTGGTGGCTCACGGAACCTAAGAGGTAGAAGGCATGTCATTGAAACGGTCCGCGGCTGCGGACCCTCGCAGTTCGGAGTGTTGTTGACGGCGATGTCGGCGTCCGCGCCGGCTGGACGGGTTCAACCGCCGCCGCAGGGTACGCCACCGAGCGCGGACACCCAGGCGTGCGCGGCGCTGCAGTCGTCGGCGTTCGGATTGATCCCTGGGGCCCCGACGCGGATCGCGTCAGCGCGACTGGTGGATGTGGCGCCGGCACCGCCCCAGGCGCCAGCCACGTCAGCCGTCGCGATCCTGGCTTCGAGCCCGATCAAGCAGTACTGCCAGGTGCTTGGCTACGTTGCGCCGCAAAACAAGTTCGAGCTGCGGTTGCCGCTCCCGTCTCAATGGAATGGGAAGTTCCACCTCACCCCGTGCGCCGGCTTCTGCGGAGTGTTGACCGGCAACGCCTGCAATGCATCGTTGGCGCGCGGCTATGCATCGATCACCGGGAATGGCGGCCACGACGGTCCCGGAGGCTTCGACGGTGTCTGGGCCGCCAACAGCCCCAACCTGCAAGAAGACTTCGGCTGGCGTCACAACCACGTGATCACGGTCGCCGGCAAGGCCATCACGGAGAAGTACTACGGCAAGCCGATCGCGCGGTCCTACATGTCCGGCTGCTCGAAGGGGGGCAATGCGGTCCTGATGGAAGCGCAGCGTTTTCCCGAGGACTTCGATGGCCTTATTTCCGCGGCGCCGGTCTACGACTTCGTCGGCCGCGTGATGGCCGGAGCGTGGTGGGCGCAGGCCGTCACCGGCGGGCAGGGATCGATCGTGGATCGAACAGTTGCCGAGACCGTGCACAGGTCTGTGCTGGCGCGTTGCGGCGCACAGGCGGGAGTCGAGGAAGGCGTCGTAACAGATCCTGCATCGTGCGACTGGAAGCCGGAGATGGCGGCGTGTGGCGCAGCTGGCGCTGCATCCCCGGCATGTCTGACCCCACAACAGGTGCAGGCGGTCAAGCGGATGACCGCGCCCGTCGTGGATTCACGCGGTCGGACCGTCTACGCGTACCCGGACATTCCCGGAACGACGACGGAGTGGGAGGGATGGCATTACGGCCGGGGCGGGAATCCATCGGCGCCAGGCGCCTATGCCAACTACATACTTCACGATCAGTTCCTGCGTTATATGGCCGATCCGACGGTACGCGAAGGCGTCGATCCCTTGAAGTTCAACTTCGATAGCGGACCGGCGTCGCTCGAACGCGCGCGGAAACTCTACGACGCTACTTCCCCCGATCTTCGAAAGTTCAAGGCACGCGGCGGCAAGCTCCTGATGTGGCACGGTCTTTCGGACGCCAGCATCATCGCCACCTCGTCGATCGGGTATTACCAGGACGTCGAGAAGCTGATGGGAGGTCGCGCGCAGACGCAGGATTTCTTCCGGCTGTTCCTGCTGCCGGGCATGCATCACTGCGCCGGCGGACCCGGCTTCACGGAGTTCGACTCGCTGACGTTGCTCGAGAACTGGGTCGAGAAGGGTCAGGCCCCTGATGTCATGATCGCCACCCAGTTGACCGGCGGCGCCCCGGCGCGGACACGTCCCATCTACCCGTATCCATTGCTCGCGCGCTACTCGGGCACCGGGGATCCCAAGCAGGCGTCGAGTTTTCAGTCGTTCGATCCGTCGAAGAAGTGATCAGCGGCCGGCGCGGACGACGAACGACGCCGTGATCTCGCGCTCCGCGCGCCGGAACTGGATCCACAGCTTGTAATCCCCCTCGGCAGGGACCAACGGGTGGAACGAGACCTTCGGTCCACCCGTCGCGAGTTCCTCGGGATGCGCGTGCACGGCGTCGGTCAGGTCGGTGCGCACCATGAGCATGTGCGCCGGCGCACCGAGGAAGGGCTGGAGATCGGTCACCGGCTGCCCCGTCTTCGCGTCCGCCAGCGTGAAGGTGAGACACGCGTCCTTCCCCGCCACGAAGTCCTCCACTTTCAACGCCACCCGCATCCCGTCAACCACCGTTTCCCCCGGGGTCAGATCTCGATTTTCTATGGCCGGACCTTTAGAAAATCGAGATCTGACCCCAACCAGGATGGCGCGCTGGAGCATCTGGGGGGTGGCGCCGGTGGGGAGGAAGTCGGCGAAGAGCATGTATTCGCCGGACGGGAGCGGGTGCTTCAGGACGAACGACCCGTCGGGTTGCGCCGTGGGGTGCACGTGGGCGAACGATTCGAGGTCACGGCTGACGACAAACAGGTGGAAGGTCTTCTCGTGAACGGTCTCGAACCGATTCACCACGGCGTGGGTTTCCGGATCGCGGACGGTCAGCTTCAGGCCGCTCGCGCCGGTGCGCGCGCGCAGGACCGCGACGTCGAGCTTGTACTCGCCGACTCTCGGCGGCGGGATCGGCACCAGGTCCATCCCGCACTCGCGGGCACTTCCCCGCCGCGCCGGACCTCACGTCCGGATGCATCGGACACCAGAACACCTCGGGAACGTCCGTCTCGCGCACGATCTCGACCAGCACGCCATCGGCGTCGAAGAGCGCAGAATCCGGCCGCTGCTCGATCGGTGTGCCGGCCCGTGTGACCGCGGGCTCGAAAGCGCCGACGGAAAACGCGAGATGGTGGTAGCGCGCCGCCGGTGCCTCGCGGATCTGTCCCAGCCCGCCAGCTTCGACCGCAATCCCCTTCGTTCGCAGCCAACTCACCGCGTGTTCGTAGGCGTTTGGCAGCGTCCGCTGAAGCAGGTCCGGAGGATCGCTTTCATCCATCCGGTCGTAGAGCAGGAACCCATCGCGCGTCCGTACACCGACGCCAAGCCCCGAGACGATCTCCCGGGTCCCCCCAAGCTTCGCCACCGCCTCGGCCATCGCCGCCGACGGATCCCCCACGCGGTAATGCACGTGATGGAACCGCGCGACCAACGAACCCGGAACCTGGAACCAAGAACCTGGAACCGGGAACCGGGAACCTGGAACCGAGAGCGCGAGCGCCACCGCCAGGACCGCGAGCGGTCTCATTCCTCCCAGCCTTCGGGAAGGAGCGTCCCAGCCTGGTGGAGACGGATGACGAGGTCGGCGAGCGACTCCTGGAAATGGGAGCCGGCGGAGCGCCGGATCAACTCGATCGCCTCATCGTGCGACATGGCGGCACGGTACGAACGCGCGGACGTCAAGGCATCAAAGAAGTCGGCGATGCCGAGCAGTCGCGCCAGCATCGGGATGTCTTCCCCGCTGAGGCCATCGGGATACCCGCGGCCGTCCCACTTTTCGTGGTGATGCTTGACGCCGGGAAGCACCGCCTTCACGGCGGCGTTCTGGATGTTCTCGAGGATCCGCGCGCCGTGTCCGGGATGCTTCTTCATCTCCTCGAACTCGTCGGTGGTCAGCTTTCCTGGCTTGTTGAGGATGGCGTCGGGCACGGCGATCTTGCCGACGTCGTGCAGCAACCCGGAGAGTTCCACCGTCTCGAGCTCACTCTCCGGGAGATTCAACTCCGCGCCGAGCCGCCGTGCCAGGAGCGCCACGCGTTCGGAGTGACGGTGCGTGTAGCCGTCCTTGGCGTCGATCGTCGCGGCGATGGCGCGAATCGTGTCGAGCAGCAGCCGTTCGAGCTCGCCCATCAGCCGCACCCGGTGCAACGCCACGCCAGCCTGGTTGCCAATGGCCGAGAGCAGTTCGAGATCCGCTTCATTGAAGCGCCCGGGACCGCTCGAACTGTCGGCGTAGAGCGCGCCCAGGACTTCGTCGGTAGTGCGCAGCGGCACGCACATCACCGAGCGGACGTTCTGCTGGATGACGCTGTGCCCTTCACTGAAACGATCGTCCGCGAGCGCGTCGTGCGCGAACGTCGAGACGCCCTTGTCGATGACGTCCGAGACGAGCGTGCGGCTCACCGTGAAGTGCGCATCTGACGCATTGCGCGACCGCGCGGCGGCGACTTCCGCCTCCCCCGTGCCGGGATCACGACGCCTCAGCACCAGCGCCACGCGATCGGCCCCCGTCACTTCGAGGATGGCGCGCAGGGTCGCGTCCGACAGTCCCTTGATGTCGCGCGCGTCGGCGAGCAGTTCCGACACGCGATGCAACGTGGCCAGGTGCCGCTGCGCACGCTCGAGGAGGCCCAGCTCCCCGACGCTGGCCGTCGACAACCAATCGAACTTCGAAGGCTCGAATCGCCTTCGAATCACCGACTCGTAGCTGCGATCCGGCGCGTCAACCAACATGGTGCCCAACGACGGGCGCGCCGCCTGACCGCGCACTTCGAGCACGCTGTTGCCGACCCGCACTTGGTCCCCCACCTGCGCGATCGCCTGCTCGACCTGGCGCTCGTTCACGTACGTCCCGTTCGCGGAGTCGAGATCCGTCACGACCATCGTGCCGTCCCGCGCCTCGAGCGAGCAGTGACGGCGCGACACGGATTGATCGTTGAGAGGGATATCGCACCGGGGCGTGCGACCCGCGATGAGCGCCTTGCCTTCCGGCATCTCGACGATCGCACCCGTGTCGCGCACAAAGACCTGCATGGACGGCATCCCCTTGAATTATTGCACTCACCCGCGCTTCGGGGCTTCGGGACTACGGGACTCGGAGCAACGGACAGGACGGCACGTTAGAATGCCAGTCATATGTTCACGACAGCGTCGCGGCGGTTTCTTCTCGCACTTTGCACGGCGAGTGCCCTTCTTTCCGTTCCCTCCCAGGCGCAGGCGCCGCGGGAAGCGTGGCTGGATCCGTATCGGGAGACGACGTCGCGGCTGCTGGGTGAGGCGCTGGCCTCCGATCACGCCTGGCAGCGGCTTGCCGAGTTGGGGGATACGTTTGGACATCGGCTCTCGGGATCCCAGGCGCTCGAGGACGCCATCGACTGGGCGGTGGCGCAGATGAAGAAAGACGGCCTCGAGAACGTGCGCAAGGAACCGGTGAAGGTGCCGCACTGGGTGCGAGGGCGCGAGAGCCTGGAGATCGTGTCGCCGCGCCGTCACGACCTCGTGATGCTGGGCCTTGGCAACAGCGTTGGCACGCCGGCGGACGGCGTCGAGGCGGAGCTGCTGATCGTTCGCAACTACCAGGAGCTCGAGGCGGCCGGTCAGCGGGTGAAGGGAAAGATCGTCCTCTACAACGTCCCCTTTACGACTTATGGCGAGACGGTTCAGTTTCGCGCCGGCGGGTCCATCGCGCGCCGCGGCACTGGGAGCGGTTGCGACACTGGTCCGCGCTGTCGGCCCCCCGGGGCTGCGAACGCCTCACACCGGCGCGCTGAACTACGCCGCCGGCGCTCCGCAGATCCCCGCGGCCGCGATCTCCACGGAAGACGCGGATCGGCTCCAGCGCATGATCGATCGCGGCAACACCATCCGCCTGCGCCTGAAGATGGAAGCCAGGTTCCTCCCCGACGCCGACTCCTTCAACGTCGTCGGTGAAATCCGCGGCCGCGAGAAGCCCGACGAAGTCATCGTGGTCGGCGGTCACTTCGACTCGTGGGACGTCGGCACGGGATCTACCGATGACGGCGGCGGCTGCGTGGTGACGTGGGAGGCGCTGCGGCTGATGAAGAAGCTGAATATCCGTCCGCGGCGGACCATTCGAGTGGTCTTATGGACCAACGAGGAGAACGGCCTGCGCGGCGGCAACGCCTATCGGGACCGCTATCGGGATCAGCTCGCGAACCACGTCCTGATGATGGAGTCTGACTCCGGCGTATTCCGCCCCACCGGCTTCGGGTTCACCGGCAGCGAGACCGCGCGCCAGGCGGTTCGCGACATCGCAGCGCTGCTGAAAGGCATCCGTGCCGACCGGATCGGCCCGAACGGCGGCGGCGCCGACATCGGCCCCAGCGTCGAAGCCGGAAAGGTACCGTCGATGTCGCTCGAGGTGGACGGGAACTACTTCCTGCTGCACCACACGCCAGCCGACACGGTGGACAAGATCGACGCGATGGACATGGCGCGCGCCGCGGGGGCAATCGCGGTGATGACCTACGTCGTCGCGGAGATGCCCGAGCGACTCCGCTGACGTTCAGCTCGTTGCAGCAATGGGGTGATTCGGGCGGCTAGCGAAACTAAGAACTACGAACTTAGAACTTAGAACGATCTGGGGGTCGGGACTCGCGCGCAGCGAAGGCCCGTACCACAAGATCGTTCTTAGTTCGGAGTTCGTAGTTCTTAGTTTCTAAAGCCCCCCGAGCCACCCCACTGCCACGACGAATCACCAGCGACGGGATTACTTGACCGTGTAGACCAGGTAATCAGCGCGTTTGAGGTCTTCGCCGGCGGGCGCGACCGTGTCGAGGTCGTCCACCGGGAGCATCGAGACCACGATCGGTCTTTTTCCCCGGCAGCCGCCTCCTCACTCTCTCCGCCGTCCCGAGACCGAAGTCGCTGTGGAAGGCGCCGTTGTAGTGCACGATGGGGCCGGCGGCGGACTTCTTCTCATGGGCCGCTGCGATCGCCTCCGCCATCGTTTCATCCTTCACGCACTGCGCCCAGTAGAAGCGTTCGACCATCGCCGCCTGCTGCTCCGGCGTCTGGGTGCCAGCCGGATGTCCTGACATCGACGCCGTAAACCGCTTGAAGTAATCGTCGAGCGGGCATTGAAGCTCGCGCGCGACCAGGGCGCGATCCGTTTCGGAGAGCTTGCCGATCGCCTCTTTGCCGTTCTTGGAGACGTCGGCGGCGAGGCGGCGAGGGACGTTCGCGGCCACGACGGTCCACTTCCGCTCCCTGGCCATTTCCACCAGCCGGCGATAGTCGGTGGCATAGCGCGGCCAGGGGCGCGTGTTCTTCAACATCTCCTCTTCGCCGATCTGCCCGGCGAGGTAGTCGTTGAGCGACGCGCTGGGCGTCGCGCTCGAACATCTCGAGCGAGAGCACCGGCGTGACCTTCCGCCGGTGAAGACCGTCGAGGATGGCCGCCTCCAGCCGGTGCGTGTTCGGGTCGTCGTGCTGCTCGCCGACGAAGACCAGGTCGGCCTTCGAGAGACGGGCGAGCATCACCTCGAAATCTACGAACGCGCCCGCGGCGGTGTCGTAGACGCGCTCGGGAACGTAGAAAGCGACCGGGGGATGGGGCGCGGCCTGCTGCGCGGAGATGAGGGCGAGGAATAAGGCGGTCGGAATAACCATGGCCGCATTGTTGAGGTCGCGGCCATGGTTGTCAACGCGAGGTATTTCGCGCCGGGTCTGAAGACCCGGCCTACTGGGTCGAACCCGGCAGATTCGGGCGAGTCAGTTCGAGGTCGATCGTGATCGTCACTTCGTCGCCGACGACCGGCATCGACTCGATCAGGTTGTTCCACAGTACGCCGAACGCCTTGCGGCTGATCTTCGTGGTGGCCGAGGCGCCGGTCAGGACGCCGCGCTGCGACTTCATCACCGGCGAGGGGCCTTCGACGTCGAGCACGACTTCGTTCGTCTTGTCGCGGATTGTGAGGTCGCCAACCAGCCGGAACTTCCCGGCCGACCCCGGCTCGACCCGCTTCGACTTGAACGTCAGGGTCGGGAACTTCTCGACGTTGAAGAAGTCGTCCGTACGGAGGTGGTTGTCGCGGCGCTCGTTCTGCGTGTTGATCTTGGTCATGTCGACCGACACGTCCGCCTTGACCGAATTGATGTCCTTCCCGTCGGTACTCGATGACGCCGGTAATCGGTCCGAGCTGGCCGCGCACGGTGGAGACCACATTGTGGCGAACGCTGAAGTTGGCTGCCGAATGACCCGTGTCGATCCGCCACTGGTTCGGGCCGAGAGGCGGCTGCGGCGGCCGCTGCTGCTGCGGCTGCTGCGCCGGGGTGGGTGGAGTCGGGGGCTGCTGTGCCTGCCCGGCCTGGGCGACAAGACCCGCCGTGGCCACCACCACGCCGAGCGCGAAAAGAGCCAAACGCTTCATTCGAAAACCTCCATGTTCCTGCTAGGACGCCGCTCCGCCCCCTAGCGTTTCAGCTTGGGCGGCGGTTCCTTGATATATCGTTCGTGCAACTCGACAGGCTTGCTGACCTTCTTCAGCCGCAGGTTGATCATCTCCACGAAGATCGAGAAGCCCATCGCGAAGTAAATGTATCCCTTCGGGATGTGCTGCTCGAAGCCCTCCATGATCAGCGACAGACCGATGAGCAGCAGGAAGCTCAGGGCCAGCATCTTGACCGTGGGATGCCGGTGGACGAACGCGCTGATAGGCTCGGCCGACAGCATCATGATCGCGACCGCGATCACGACCGCCGCAATCATGACCCACAGGATCTTGACCATCCCGACAGCGGTGATCACCGAGTCGAGCGAAAAGACGATGTCGAGGAGCATGATCTGGGCGATGACGCTGGCGAACGACGCCGCCACCCTCTTCGAGGCGTGCCCCTCCTCGCCTTCGAGCTTGTCGTGAATCTCGTAGACGCTCTTGCCGATCAGGAAGAGGCCGCCGAGGATGAGGATCAGATCTCGGCCCGAGATCTCCTGGCCGACGACGGTAAACCATGGCGTCGTGAGCTTGGCGATCCAGGTAAGAGAGAACAGCAGCAGGAGGCGAGTCCCCATCGCGCCGAGCAGCCCCAGCCTGCGCGCCCGCGCCTGCTGGTCCTCGGGCAGCTTTCCCGACAGGATCGAGATGAAGATGACGTTGTCAACGCCGAGCACGATCTCGAGAAACGTGAGCGTGGCGAGCGCGATCCAGATCTCCGGGTTCGACAGGTGCGACATCTCGATCACTTGCGCGTCCTCCGTGGCTGGATGTCCAGCCGAATCTCGGCCCAACCGCCGACTTCGTAGTATTCAACCCTGAGCTTTCGCGTCCCGCCGCCCAGGTTGGCGCGGTCCACGCGCGACTCGTGTGGTTCCCAGGCATCGACGATCAGTCGTTCGTCCGCCCACACCCGCACGCCATCGTCGGAAATCACTTGCAACGTATAGTCCCCCGGCGGCAGCGTGACGGTGCCTTCCGCCGCGAAGGCAAACCGATCGCGGGGCACGCCATCCTCGATGACCCGGCCTGACATGTAGTCGATGCGATCGGTCTTCAGGGTGCCGATACCGGGGCCACGCAGGAGTTTGGCGAACGCCGCCGGCTGCTTCACGGGATCCGTCTCATCGGTGTAGGCGAAGAAATTGATCGTCCAGTCGACGGGAGCAAAGAACCGAGAGTACGCGAACGGGTAAGGCTTCCCTGCCGGCGTAACGACGCCGCGGGGAGAAGTCACCTCGCCGCCGCGATACTCGAGTGCGATCTCGTAATCGACGACGGCATTGCCCGTTGTAGGCCGGGTCTTTAGACCCGGCGTGACGGTAATCGTGTCGCCGACCTTCCCGCTCGTCGCCGACACGGTGGCGCCGCGGGCGGACACGAGCCGCCACATACCCTCGGGACCGAGCACGGTGAATTCCAGTGGAACGGCCCAGGGAAGTCCTTTCCCGTTCGCGGCTTTCTTCAACGACGCGAGCTCAGGCCAGATGCGCGGCTGCTTCCAGTCGTAGGGGCCCCACTCGTCAACGACGATCGTGTTCCGGCCACGACGCTCCCCTTTCGGGATCATCGGATGAACGCCGCCCTCGATACGCGGTGGCGCCGCGTAGTCGTAGAAGACGACCCGGCTCTGTGTGACCGGCTGCTGCACGACGTCGATCGTGCTCTTGATGTCGGACTCAGTCTTGTTACTGCGAAAGGTGTTGTTGAGGATCCTGTACGCGCGGCTTCGCGTGTCGCGGTTCTTTGGATAGCCCCAGTTCGGATCCTGCGTCGGGTTCTGCCAGAGCCGAATCGCAATCTCGTTCCCGTCGAACGTGTTTCCCTGGATCACGTTGTCCTGGCCGTGCTCGATGGCGATGCCTTCGGTGTTACGGACGAACCGGTTCTCCTGCCACAGCGACTCGTAGCTGTACCCACCCCAGACACCGTGCCAGTTCTCCTCCACGTGGTTGGCGACGAACCTGTTGCGGCTGAAGGTCGCCTCGATGCCGTTGGTCGGCGCGTGACTGAAATCGTTCCCGTAAAACAGGTTGTCGTTCGCGCCCCCCTTGCCGGTATCCATGGTCGTCTGCCCGGCCCAGAGGAAGAGGCCATCGCCGCCGTGGGTGACGGAGTTGTAGGCAACGGTGTTGCGGCTCGACTGCTCGTACATCAACAGCCCGGCTGAGTCCTGGCCGCGGTTGAAGAAGCCGTGGCTGTAGCCGCGCACGCACCAGTCGATGCGGTTGTGCATGATGGTGCTGTCGCTCACGCGGTAGAGGCCGACGCCGATCGACGACAGGAATTGGAACGTGTTGTTCCAGATCTTCAGGCCGTTCGAGTTGCGTGACCATCAGGCCGTTCTGGCCCTGCACCGCCGTCGTGTGGTCGATCTCGGCGCGATCGCAGTCACGCAGGTAGATGCCGGCGCCGTACCGCAGCCACTCGTCCTTCTCGTTCTGGTGGTACGACATCCAGTCGACCAGGCTCTCCTTGTCGATCTGGCTGTAGAGCCGCTGCTTCCAGTTGTAGGAGACGTCGTTGCGCGTGAGGTGCAGATCCGATGAATTGCGCGCCCGGATACCGACCTTGTAGCCGCGCACAACGGCGTTCTTCAGCGTCACCTTCGATCCGCCGTCGATCAGGATGCCGGTGCCGGTGAAGGAATCGGGATCCGCGTCGGTCGGTCCGCCGGCGAGTACGGCGCCGTTGAAATCCACCACGATGTTCTCGCCGCGGATGGTGATGGCGGGTGAGTCGATGTCCTTCGACGCGAGACGGTACGTGCCGGGCCGGATGGTGACAGACCGATCGATGACGAGCCCCGCTGAGAGCGTCAGCCCTTGGACGCGCTCCCCCGAAGAGCGAACAGCCCCACGAGGCACACGGCCACCGCACGAAGACACGAAGACGCGGCGCCGGCTTGTCCGCCGTAGCGCGCAGCGCGAAGGTGGAGGCGTACCGTCATGAGTGGCTGTCGTTGATTCAGCTTAGAGCCCGTACTTCTCGGGCTCCCACTGCAGCCCGAGCTCGCTCGGCGGCGCCATGTATCCGATCAGCGCCGACGCGGCAACGACAGCCGGGCTCGCGAGATAGCCTTCGCCGCCGAGGCCCATGCGGTTCTGCCAGTTGCGGTTGAAGGAGGTGATCGCCCGCTGGCCGGGGCTCAACGCATCCGGGCCCTGGCCGAAGCAGGGGCCGCACCACGACTGGCGGATCTGTCCGCCGACCGAGCGGAACACCTCGGCGATCGACTCACCACCGAGACGCGGATCCGGCGTTTCGATCTGGCGACCGACGCCGCCCGATCCTGGAAAGATCGCGAACTCGCGCTCCACGTGGCGTGTGCCCTGGTCGCGCGCCGCGCGCAGTACGAGCGCAGCCTGCAGCAGGTCGTCGTAGGAGCCGTTCGTGCAGGAGCCGATCATCGCCTTGTCGAAGGTGATCTTCTCGCGTGCGACTTCCTCGGCGGGAAACGCGTTGCCGGGACTGAACGGCTTCGCAATCATCGGGCGCACGTCGCCAAGGTCCAGCGATTCGTCGATCTCGAACACGGCATCCGCCCCCGGTGCGAACGGCGGATACGGCAGGTGCGGCACGCCCTTGCGGCGGTACCACTCGTAGGTGATGTCGTCGGGCGCGAAGATCCCGTTGAGCGCCTCGGCCTCCGCCATCATGTTCGCGATCGTGTTGCGATAGGCGATCGGAAGCTGCTTGTCGGCATCCACCAGCTCGACCGACATCCCCTGCGATTGCTTCGCTCCCCAACGGCGCAGCAGTTCGAGGACGATGTCCTTGCCGCCGACCCAGGGCTGAAGCGCGCCGCGAAAGACCACGCGACGCTGCCGTGCGAGGGTGAAGTAGATGTAACCCGTCGACCACCCGAACCCGAGCGTCGTCGAACCGACGCCGATGCCGACCGCGCCGTAGGCGCCGTAGGCGCGGCTGTGAGAGTCGGCGCCGGGGATGAACTGCCCCGGCATCACGAGTCCCTGCTCGGGGAAATAGAAATGAAAGATGCCGTCGCCGGGTGTGGCGTAGTACGGCTTCTCGATGCCGTGCACACGCGCGAACTCGCGCCCAATGCTCGTCTGCTTGTCGTCGGCCGCGACGCCCGTGAAGACGAAATGGTCGTTCGCGATGGCGGCCTGGCGCGGATGGATCGTGTTCCCGCCGGTGATCTGGTTGAACGTATGGATGGAGAACGGCGCCGTGCCGTCCGAGGCCGGCAGCAGGTCGGCGTAGACGCGCAGCGTGGCGCCTGGCGTGATGTCGGACGGCTTCAGGTCCTTGTCCACGCGATGCGCGTAGATGATCTGCTGCGTGGAGGTCATGCTCCGCGCGGCATCAGGAGCCGCCCAGTCGATGGACGGCTGGGTGACGACCGCCTTCTTGAACTCGCGGCGACCGACCGCGAAGATGCCGCCGCTGCGCCGGATCTCTTCTTCCTTCGGCGACAACGGCACGGGCACGTAGCCCTTCTTCTGCGTCTCGTTGCGCAGCGCCCGCGTCGACCGGATCGAAGGAGAACTCGTCACCGTCCTGGGCATCGGCGACCGCTTCGGGACTCTGCACCACATGCAGTCCGAGGTTGAAGCTGTTGCGGCGGAAGATGTCCCCCATGTTGTTGCCGGCGACGACCACCATCTCGAGGCCGGCTTCTTCGGCCACGCCTTTCAATCCGGCAGGACTCATCTCGCGGGATGACCCGATGGCGAAGCGGTCCCCGGCAATGATGAAGGTCTGCCCGGCATGCACCCGCGCGCGGAAATCCGGCATCAAGTAGCGAAAGGATCCGGCCTTCCACTTCTCGTCGAGCGTGTCGAGGCTCTCGGAGACGCAGTCAGTGGCCGGAGTGATCTGGTCCGTGTCGATCGCGTCGAGCTTCTTCGCGAACTTCGTCCCGGGCAGACTCTTCGGATCCCAGAAGATCAAGGCGCGGCCACGGATCACCGCATCGGACGAGCCGGCAAACTCGGTCGGCTCCGGCAACGCCTCGACGCGAACACCCTCCTTCAGGCGGGCGGATTCAATCCTGTGCATCCTTTTGATTATATCGGGCGCCCGACAACCACCCCACGGTAGCGCTCCGCGCTCGCACGAAGACGCGAAACAATCGTGGGAGCGGCTGTCGCTGAATTGGGCTCAGTGCACGGTGTAGGGTTCTGACAGCGTGAAGGGGGCGATCTTGGCGTCGAAGCGGTCGCCTTCCTCGGTCACCATCTGGTAGGTCCCTTCCATCACGCCGAAGGGGGTCTGCAGCGGGCAGCCGGACGTGTACTCGAAGGATTCGCCCGTCTTGAGCATCGGTTGCTTGCCGACGACACCGGGGCCACGCACTTCCTCGACCTTGCCGTTGCCGTCGGTGATCACCCAGTGACGCGTCAGCAGTTGGACGGTTTCGTTACCGGTGTTGGTAATGGTGATGTTGTAAAGGAAGAACCATTGGTTGTTGCCCGGGTTGGAGCGGATGGGGTCGTACTGGGCCTGAACGTGAACGCGTACGCCTCGCGTCACCGCTTCCGAGGTAAACATATGGATCAATCATGAACGATTCGCGCCGAGCCGGGCAACCCGAGGCATCTGGCCTGTGTCCGAAGTGCGCGAACGTGAAGGTGATTACCAGCGCGAAAGGCTCGAAGTTTTTCCTGTGCCAGCTGTCGGCCACCGACCCCCGCTTCCCACGCTACCCTCCCCAGCCCGTCGTCGGATGCACAGGGTTCGTCGCGACAGCCACAGTCGGCTGAACACCCCACGTTAGGCCATTTTTCTTCACCTTCAGTGTTCGCGCTTCGGCTGGCATGTCTTCGGCGCGACACGAAGGCGGGCCGTCAGCCCGTTAACCAGGGAGTGGCTGCCGCTCGGCGAACGTACAGTCGCGCTGAAGGGCGCTCGCGAGCAGGTTCATGTACTTGCGGCGCGGGATCTCGATCGCTCCGAACTGCTCCAGGTGCTCGGTCGTCCATTGCGTGTCGAGCAGCGCGTAGCCGCGGGCGCGCAGGCGATCGACCAGCGCCGCGAGAGCCACCTTCGAGGCGTCGGTGACGTGGTGGAACATCGATTCACCGAAGAACGCCCCGCCGATCGCCACGCCGTAAAGCCCGCCGGCGAGCCGCCCCTCTCGCCAGACCTCGACCGAATGTGCGTAGCCGGCAGCGTGAAGCGCGCAGTAACTCTCGATGATTTCGGGATCGATCCAGGTCCCCGCGTCTTCCTCGTCGCGCGCCGCTTCCGCGCAGGCGCGGATGACGGCGCCGAAGTCGCGATCGATGTCGAGCTGGAATTCACCTCGCCGGATCACGCGGGCGAGACGGCGGGAAACGTGAAACCCGTCGAGAGGAATGATGCCGCGGGGGTCCGGCGAGAACCAACGGATGCCGGCATCCCCCACGGCCATCGGGAACCAGCCGCTGGCGTAGGCCGACACCAGCAGGTCGATCGGGATCATCCGTTCAGCGGAGCACAAGCACCGCGCAGCGGCCGTGCTCGAGCAAAGCGTGCGCGTGTCCCGTGTCGTCACGGCCGCCGCGAACCTGGACGATCGCCAGGTCGATCTCGCGCTCGGTCGTGTAGCGGACGAGTTCCTCCTCGGCGGGGCCAGTGCGCAGCACGAACTCGACGCCCAAGCGCTCCTGATCGTCGAGGGGGATGAGCTTGGCGAGCCGCTCTTCCGCCTCAGCGGCCATCGCGTCGTGGACTTCCGGCAACCGTTCCGCGCTGACCTCGGCGGTCCAGCCAGCCGAGAGCGGGTCCTCGACCGTGTAGAGCACGTGCAGCCGGGCGCCAAACGACTCGGCCATCCGCCGTGCGAACAACACCGAGCGATCGAACGCCTCATCGAGGCCGCCGTGCACCAGGATCTCGCGCATTCCGCCACCGTTCGCCATCAAGCCCCCTGACTCATTCTGATACAATTTACGAAGCTCCCCCGAGACAACTCGACTTTTTCAAGATGCATTCCCGTTGGGAACCGGCGTCAGTCCGTGCGTTGCGCGGCTACTCCGTCTCGACCTTCCTGCACGACCTCACCGCAGGGGTTGTCGTCGGGCTGGTAGCCCTGCCTCTTGCCATGGCGTTCGCCATTGCCTCCGGACTCACCCCGCAGGCCGGCATCTACTGCGCGATCGTCACCGGATTCCTGATCTCAGCCCTTGGAGGGTCGCGCACCCAGATCGGCGGCCCGACGGGCGCCTTTGTCGTCGTTGTGGCCGGCATCGTTGCCGAGCACGGGGTTTCCGGCCTCTTCATGTGCACGATGATGGCCGGCGTCATCCTGATCGTGCTCGGGGCCACCCGCATGGGGAATGCGGTCAAGTATCTGCCCCGCCCGGTCGTGATCGGCTTCACGAACGGCATCGCCGTGCTCATCGCGAGCACGCAGATCAAGGACTTCTTCGGCCTCGAGATGGGCGCGCTGCCGGCTGAGTTCTGGCCGCGGATGGTCGCCCTCGCGGCACACGCTGGAACCCTGTCGGCGCCCGCCACGGTGCTGTCGGTCACCGCCCTGCTGGGCATCCTCGTGCTGCGGCGGCATTTCCCGAAGATTCCCGGCACCGTCATCGCGCTTGGCGGCGGCACGCTCGCCGTTGTCGCGCTGGGCCTCGCGGTCGAAACCATCGGCTCGCGGTTCGGGGGCATCCCTTCAGGTCTGCCGATCCCGGCGATCCCGCGGTTCGAACCGCATCTGATCCCGGACTTGATCCGGCCCGCCATCACGGTCGCGATGCTCGGCGCGATCGAATCGCTGATGTCGGCGGTCGTCGCGGACCGGATGAGCGGGGACAGGCACAACCCGAACGTCGAGCTCATCGCGCAGGGGGTCGCCAATGTCGCGTCGCCGATCTTCGGGGGCCTGCCGGCGACCGGCGCAATCGCCAGGACGGCGACAAATATCCGTTCCGGGGCGAAAACGCCAGTCGCCGGGATGATTCACGCGCTGGTTCTGCTCGTGATCCTCGTGGCGGCCGCACCGCTGGCGCAATACATCCCGATGCCCGTTCTGGCCGCGATTCTCTTCGTGGTCGCCTACAACATGGGGGAGTGGCACGAGGTCCCGAAACTGTTGCGGTTGACGAAAACCGACATCGCCGTCTGGCTGGTCACGTTTTTGCTCACTGTCTTCGCGGATCTCACGCTCGCGGTGGAGGTCGGAATGATCCTCGCCGCGTTATTGTTCATTCGAAAGGTCGCGGTGACGACCACGGTTTCCCTCGTGACGCCCGAATACATAGAATCCAGTCGCGTGCACAGCCTGCAAGACAAGCACATCCCGCCCTTTGCGGCGATCTTCCGGATTCATGGTCCGTTCATGTTCGGCATGACCGACAAGATCTCGCGTATCACCGATCACCTCGATCGGCTGCCGCCGGTGGTTATTGTCCGGCTTCGGAACATGACCGCGATCGACGCGACCGGCATCCACGCGCTCGAACAGCTCGCCGACCGGCTCCGCGCGTCCGGACGAACGCTCGTGCTGTGCGGCGCGCGTGAACAGCCAGCGGCCCTGATGCGCGCCGCCGAGCTTCACCGTCACGTCGGCGAAGCCAACATCTGCCCGAACATCGAAGCCGCCCTCAACCGCGCCGAAGAGCTGCGTTCGGTTACAGCCGCCTGAACAGCTATGATCGGCGGATGCCTAAGCTCACAGTCGAGGGATTTGGAACGGTAGACGTCCAGGATGGCAAGCGCCTGGTGCTCGCCATTGAAGAGGACGCGAAGGTCGACGTCCTGCACGCCTGCGGGGGCAACGCCCGGTGCACGACCTGTCGCGTGGAGTTCATCGAGGGAGAGCCGGACACGATGACCGTGGCCGAGAAGACCGTGCTCGCCGCCAAGGGGGCCACCGGCGTCCGGCTGTCGTGCCAGATCCTCTGCGACCACGATATCCACGTCCGCGCCATCAGCCGCCTCGAGGGAAGCGGACGTCCCGACCCCGGCAAGAAACCCGAGCCGCACATCACGCCTCCTCCGGAGTGGATCCCCAAGTCGTAACGACAGCCATTGATTAAGCGTATTGCTCTGCGGATGGTGGGGATCAGGTACTCCTCGAAGGCGCGTTTGAAGTCGTAGCGGGGCGCGAAGCCCCAGTCTTTGCGCGCGTCGCTGTCGTCCACGTCTTCCGGCCACGAGTCCACGATGCCTTGTCGCTTCACGTCGGCCTCCCAGGAGATCTCGCGCGCCGGGGAAGGCTTCGATGACGACGTCGCGGATCTGTTCCGCGGAGGGATTGAACGCGCCGACGTTGTAGGCCGTGCGCGTCAGCGCGCTGCGCGGGGCGGCGGCGAGTGTCAGCAGCGCCTCGACGCCGTCGGGCATGGCCATGAACGGGATGCGCGTATCCGGCCGCACGAAGCAGGCGTACGGCTCCCCCTTCGCGGCGGCATGGATCATCTCTGGCGCGTAGTCCGAGGTGCCACCCGACGGCACCGTCAACGCGGAGATAAGCCCGGGGAAGCGCACGCACCGGAAATCCACGCGCCCGGACGCCGTGTCGGCCGCAAGCTGCTTGTAGTGACGCGCGTAGTAGTGGCCGAGCTGCTCGCAATACAGCTTGTTGCACCCGTACATCGTCGTCGGATGCGTCCACTCGTCTTCCTTGACGCGGCCGGCCCTGGCCTTCGTTGCGACATCGGGAAGCCCGTAAGCGGCGATCGAGGAGGGATAGATGAAGACGACCGGGCGGCCGTGTGACTCCGCCTCGTGCTGCGCAAACTCGAGGAGGTTGAGCGTCCCTTCGACGTTCACCTGGTGCGCGGTGACGGGTGTGAACTCCGAGCGAGTCGAGAGGAGCGCCGCGAGGTGAAACACCAGCTCGACTTTGTATGTCGCGAGAATGCGGTCGAGGATGCCTTTCTCGAGGATGGAGCCGGTGATTTCGACGTCCACCGATTTCGATATCTCGGAATCGAGGCGGTTGACGTCGAGCGTGACGATGCCGCGCTCGCGTGATGTCGTCAGCTGCGCGATGAGCCCGTGACCGATCTCGCCGCCGGCGCCGGTAATGAGAACGACAGGTTTCCGCACCCGGCTGATTATACTTTTCGCATCGTTGTCCGTTGTCCGTTGTCCGTTGTCCGGAGTCATAAATGCGAATACTCACGCTGCTCGCTATGCTGATCGTGACGCTGACGCAGAGTACGTCATCGTTCGACCGCGCCTTCACCACCGAAACGATGCGGGTGGACTACTTCCACACCGGCGGTCCGAAGGCTGGCGAGACCTTCGCGCTCGATCGTGTCGTGAACGACGGCGCGTGGGCGGGGAGCCGCACGGCGCTGGTGGACGACACGAACCTGGGGGCCTATCAGTTCGAGGTGAAAGACAAGGCGTCTGGCGCGGTGGTGTACTCGCGCGGCTTCTCGTCGATCTTCGGGGAGTGGGAAACGACCGACGAATCGAAGAAGGTGCATCGCACCTTCCACGAGTCGCTGCGGTTCCCCTGGCCACGTGCGCCGGTCACGGTCACCGTGCGCAAGCGGCAGAAGGACAACCGCTTCGGGACGGTCTGGACGACCGAGGTGGATCCCGGATCGGCATCCGTGAACCGCGCACCGCTGCGCGATCACGCCGGCAAAGGTGTGGACCGTCTTCGAGAACGGACCGGCGTCACAGAAGGTCGACCTCCTCGTCATCAGCGAGGGTTACACGGCGAAGGAGATGCCGAAATTTCACGCCGACGTGAAACGGCTGCTCGATGCGCTGTACGCGGAGGAGCCCTTCAAGAGTCGCCGCGGCGATTTCAACGTGCGGGCCCTCGACCTCCCCTCGCCGCAGTCGGGCATCAACCGGCCCAACGCCGGCGTGTTCAAGCGCACGCCGATTTCAGCCGAGTTCAACATCTTCGGATCGGAACGCTACGTGCTAACGCTCGACAATCGGTCGCTCCGCGACGCGGCGTCGGCTGCGCCGTACGAATTCATCGAGATCCTGGCGAACGAGCGAACGTACGGAGGCGGCGGCGTGTTCAACGACCATGCGACCGCCACCGTCGACAGCGCGTTTTCTGATTACGTCTTCGTCCACGAGTTCGGCCATCACTTCGCGGCCCTGGCCGACGAGTACTACACCTCGGACGTGGCCTACGAGACCGGCGTGACCGACCGGCCGGAGCCCTGGGAACCGAACGTCACGGCGCTGAAGAACCCCGCGACGTTGAAGTGGCGCGATCTCGTCACGGCGGGAACGCCGCTGCCGACGCCGTGGGAGAAGGCGGCGTTCGAAAAGTACAGCGCCGGCATCCAGGCGAGACGCCGGGAGATCCGCAAGCGGAACGCACCCGAGGAAGAGATGGACGCGCTCTTCCGCGAGCAGCAGAACTTCGAGGAGAAGTTCCTCCAGGCGATGAAGTACGGTCAGGTCGGTCGGGGCGTTCGAGGGAGCCTCGTACGAGGCGAAGGGACTCTACCGGCCGCAGGCCGACTGCATCATGTTCTCGCGGAACCCGGTCGGCTTCTGCCAGGTCTGCCGAAGAGGCATCAGCCGCGATCATCGACTTGTATTCACGCTAGCTCGTGGCAAGAAAGACGAACGAGATGAGCGACCAGCCGATGGCGCCGGCGGTCGCGACCAGCAGCAACACCGCGATCAGCATGTGATCCCCGCGCTCGCGCTGTTAGCGGGTTCATCAGCCGCGCGACCAGGTAGCCTCCGACAAATCCCCCGCCATGCGCGTAGTTGTCCACCGCGGTCCCTGGCAGCAGACCGAAGATGCCGAGGATGATCGCGAAGTTGAGCGCTTGCCCGCGCACCATGCTGCTGCCAGTCTGCGTGCCGTAGCAGACCAGCGCGCCGAGCAGCGCGAAGATCGGAGCGGAGGCCCCGACCGTGATGTCGCCGCCACGCAGGAAATAGATGGGCATCCAATCCAGGTAAGCGCCTGCCAGGGTGCTCGCCACGAAACCGCACGCGCCCCCCACGATATAGATGATCACCATGCGGCTGGCCCCGAAGAGATCCGCAGTCGCCGGGCCAAGGTCGCGCACCCACATCATGTTGAAGAGGATGTGCAGCACGCTGGCGTGCAGCCAGCCGGCGCTGAGAATGGTCCACCATCGGCCGTACTGAAAAACAGGAACGGAGCCGCTGGAACCGAAGGCGAACAGCGCCAGGCCGTCGGGAGAAAGGATCGACATGGGGCCGCCGCCCATCACGTTGCTCCCCCGCGCCACCGACATCAGGAGCGCCGCGGTGTACAACGCGCCGCAGGTGTAGATGACGATGCTGGACGAAGCCGAGATCGTTGCCGAGGCGCCGTAACATCGGCCCAAAACCCCACAAACCGGGGTTTCTGCGGCCGCACGTGTAACACTTCTCGTCGTTGACGCCGACGAGCGATCCGCAGGAGGCACAGACCACCGACCCTGTGCGCTGGCGCTTGAACATTCTCAGGAAGCATATAACGATCAATTCAACGCATGCGGGTGCTCGTCACCGGTGGAACCGGCTATCTCGGCGCAGCGATCGTTCGTGCGCTCACGGCGCGCGGCCATCATCCCGTCGTGTTCGCGCGGCATGCCACGAGCGCGGGACTGCCCGGTGTGCCGATCGACGGCGACGTTCGCAACCTGCCGGCGTTTCGGAGCGCCGCCGAAGGGACGGACGCCATCATTCACGTCGCGGCGCTCGTGAGCATCTGGCGTCCACGGCCGGTGGAGTTCCACGACGTGAATGTCGGCGGGTTGCAAAACGCGCTCGACGTCACCCACGCTCTCGGCATTCGACGTCTGGTCTACACCTCGTCGTTCCTGGCGCTTCCCCCATCGGATAGCGACGCGCCGCTCGACGCCAACGACTACCAGCGAACCAAGCGGCACGCTCGCGACGTCGCCGTCGCGGCGGCGCGGGCAGGCGCGCCCATCGCCATCCTCTATCCCGGGGTTGTCTACGGGCCGGGCCCCGTCACCGAGGGAAACCTGGTCGGGCGGCTGCTCCGCGATCACCTCCAGGGCCGGCTTCCGGGTGTGGTCGGCGCCGATCGTTACTGGTCGTTTACATATGTGGACGATGTGGCACGGGCGCACGTGCTGGCAATCGAGTCACGCGATGCCAGCGGCGAATACGCGGTGGGCGGGGAGAACGCGCCGCAGATGCGCCCTTTCGAGATCGTCAGGGGGATCAACGGCGTAAAACTTCCACGGCGGATTCCTGCGCGCGATCGCCTACGTCGCGGGGGCCGCCGAAGAAGCGCGGGCGGCGGTCACGAAGAAGCCGCCGCTCCTGACGCGCGGTGCGGTCGAGATTTTTTTGCATGACTGGCGACTGGACAGTGCTCGTAGTATCCGCGAACTGAACTATCGCATCACGCGATCTGGAGACGGGAATTCGCGCCGTGTTGGCCGCGTCTTGACGAGAGGACGATCGTGGAAAACTTTTTGCAATTGGATCGACGAAACCTGCAGAAGGCAGAAGGTCACCCACATGAAATTCCACGGTCTGCCCGTTTTGCGGGGTGGTCAGTGAAAGTCGACACGACTCGCAAGAAGCGTGTATCCACGCCCTTCAAAGCGAGATCGAACACACACGTCAGGTGCTCGCCCAGACAAGCGATTGCCCCACCGGTCCGAGTTCAGGGCACTCGCCCGAAGGTTCGGAGGACGAGAATTTCGGCGGTAATTAATTCCCGTCCGGAAGTAATACACTCTACCCACCCCGAGAGCTAACCGTCTCCCACAACCCTCGTCTAACCAATCGGATGCCGCAAACGGACGCCGCAGCCGTCGCGCTGGCCCGCGACGGAGACAGCGAAGCTTTCCACTCGCTCGTGGATCGCCATAGCCGCGCCGTCTACCGCCTGGCGTACCGGATGACCGGCAGTCCACAGGACGCGGAGGATGTCGTCCAGGAGACGTTCTTGAGGGCATACAAGCAACTCGGCCGGTTTGAATCGCGCGCCAATTTCGGCACCTGGCTGCATCGCATCGCGGTCAATTGCTCGATCGACCTCATCCGATCGCGACCGCACCGGGAAGCGGCACACGACGCGCCCGACCTGGAGCAGTTCGGCGCGGCCGTCGACGGGGGCGATGCGAGTGGCGCCTCCCCCGAACGCCTGATGCTGAGCACCGAAGTGCAGGAGCGCATCTCGAGCGCGATGTCGGGCCTGAGCGCGATGGAACGGGCCGCCTTCACCCTCCGGCATTTCGAAGGGCGCTCGATCGACGAGATCAGCCAGTCGCTGGGATTGAAGACGAACGCCACGAAGCACAGCATCTTCCGCGCGGTGCGAAAGATGCGCTCGGCGCTCGAACCCCTCGTGGATTTCGGTGCCCCGGGGCCGGTCGGATCGGCCAGCGCGGGGCGCGCAGCGGACAGATAACGCCATGAGCACGCATCAGCATCTGAACGAAGACGACCTCGTTCTTCACTACTACGGGGAGCTCGACGCCGCGGCCAGGAGCCACGCCGAACAGCACCTGCGGACCTGCGCGGACTGCCGCGGCAGTTTCTCGCGGCTCGAGCGGGTAATGGCGACCGTCGACGCGTTGCCTGATCCGGTGCTCCCCGAGGGCTTCGAGCGCACGGTGTGGGCACGTCTCGAGCCGGCCCTGGCGCCGCCAAAACGCGGATGGGTGTCCTGGTTCACGCTGTCCCCTGCCCCGCTCGCCTTGGCGTCGGCGATCGTCATGCTCGTGGCGGCGGCGTTCTTCGCCGGCCGCCTGACCAAGGCCCCCGCCGCTGGCACCGTGGCGACGGCGGAGGAATTGCGCGAGCGGGTCCTGCTCTCCGACGTGGGTGAGCACCTGGATCGCTCCCTGATGATGCTCGTGGACCTGGTGAGCGCGGACCCTGCCGAGATCGACATGCGGACGGAGCGTGCGCGCGCCGAGGAGCTGGTGTCAGCCAATCGCCTGTATCGGCAGGCGGCGGCCGCCTCGGGTGAGGCGCGCATCAGGGAATTGCTCGACGAATTGGAACGCCTGCTGGTGGAGCTCGCCGTCAGCCCCGATCAGCTCTCGTCCAACGAAATGGAACGCGTCAAGGAACGCCTCGACGTCAACGGACTGCTCTTCAAGGTACGGGTGCTGTCGTCCACGGTACGTGAGCGGCAGAAACAGGAGATCCGGTCGCGGGCTGGCCAGAGCTCGTAGACGCGGAGACGCGGATTACAGCGGATTAGCGCGGATTAGCGCGGATTGATTAACGCGGATTTAATGCGGATTTCTCAATTATGAGCACACAGACTCTTCTTGCATTGATGTTCACCACCGTCCTCGCGGCTGGCTCCGTCGAGGCACAGCCGACCGGCGCGCCGCCCAAGGGACAGCCGCCGGCGACGACGAGCCCTCGAAGACGACGCCGGCACCCGGCGGAGCACCGGGCGTGACGGCTCCGTCGAAGCTGGCCGGGCTCCTGGATATAGACGCGGTGACGCTCGCGCAGGAGATGGCGCTCGTGGCCGGCGCCAAGGCGAGCCTGGTGGCCGAGCACGCGGATCTGGCGGCGAAGATGGCGCTCACCGGCGCGGCCTACGCCGATCTTGCCTACACCTTCGGTGACCACCAGAGCAGCGCCGAGGAGCGGGAGAAGGCGCGCGAGATGGCGGCGCGCGATCGCGAAAGAGACCGTGAGAATCGCGCCTATGACGAGGCCTACGCGCACGCGCGCGAAGGTCGCTACGAGCGCGCGGTCGAGCGGTTCAATGAGGTGCTGGTGCTCAAGGGGAGCAAGACGGACGCCGCGCTCTACTGGAAGGCCTACTCGCAGGACCGCCTGGGCCAGCGTGCTGAGGCGCTCGCGACGATCGCAACGCTCACGAAGGAACACCCGAAGAGTCCCTATCTGCAGCAGGCGCGCCTGCTCGAAGCGGAAGTCCGCCGCAACGCCGGACAGCCGGCGCGTCCGCAGGACCAGGCCGACGAAGATCTGAAGCTGATGGCGCTCAACGCGCTCCAGCACCAGGCGCCCGAAGAAGCCGTCCCGATGATCGAGAAGCTACTCGCCGGCACGGCCTCGCCGAAGCTGAAGGAGCGCGCGCTCTTCGTGCTCGCGCAGAGCAACTCGGCACAGGCGCGCGCCGTGCTGAAGCGCATTGCCCAGGGCAGCGCCACGCCGGAGCTCCAGAGCCGCGCCATCAGCTACCTGGGTATGCATGGCGGCGCCGAGAGCCGGGCGATCCTCTCCGAGGTGTACGCCTCCACGAGCGACGTCGACATGAAGAAGCGCATCCTGCGAGCGTTCATGACCGGCGGTGAAAAGGCCCGCCTGCTGAGCGCCGCGCAGAGCGAGCAGAACGCCGAGTTGCGCGCGACCGCCGTCCAGCAGCTGGGTGTGATGGGCGCTCATGCCGAGCTCGCGTCGCTCTACCAGAAGGAATCCACGGTGGAAGTGAAGAAGCAGATCATCCGGGCCATGTTCGTGGGGGGCAACAGCGCCAAGATGATCGAGCTGGCCAAGTCCGAGCAGAACCCCGACCTGCGTCGCGAAGCCATCCGAAACCTCGGCATGATGGGATCGAAGGGAACCGCAGAGGCGTTGGTCGAGATCTACAACACCGACAAAGACGTCAACGTGCGCAAGGCCGTCATCCAGGCGCTGGCGATGAACGATAACGCCGAGGCACTGGTCGCGATCGCGCGCAAGGAACAGGACCCGGCGATGAAAGCCGAAATCGTGCGCCGCCTGTCGACCATGGATTCGAAGGTCGCGGTCGCCTACATGCTGGAGATCCTCAACAAGTAGGTCGAGGTTCAATCATGTCGAAGCGCTATCTCGCGATCGCGTCCGCACTCGGCTTCGCGACGCTGGTAGGAGCGGGCGTCGCCGCGCAACAGCCTCGTATCCTCAACGGCCGGGTGGTCTCGCAGCCGGCCGGGTCGCTCCAGCAAACGTTCCGCACCGTGGTCAACGCACAGACCGATATCGGCGTGGATCGGGTACAGCGTCCCCGTCGCGAACCGCGAGCGGACGATGTGCTGCTGGTCGTCCGGCGACGGCACGACCTACATCTCCGGTTCGTTCTCGCACGGCACGTATCCGTGCTGCGGCAACTGCAAGATCGAACCGGCGAGCGACACGGCGGCGGGCGCCCGGCAGTCGCCGGCGCCGGCCGCGGCTCCAGCCGGCCCCATCAAGCTCGAAGGCTCCGACCGGATGGTGGTGCTGTTCCGGATCGCAGATCGACAGGTGGAACGGGTACGCGCCTTCTCGGAAGACTGCGAGCTCGACGCCGGCGGACGCCAGGTCACCTGGCTCCAGGATGTGCGCCCCGCGGAAAGTGTCGCGCTGCTCGAATCGCTGATCGGGACGGACGCCGAGCGCAAGAACCGCATCACCAGCGCCGCGCTCTCAGCGCTCGCCATGCACGCCGAACCGACGGCAGCCACCACGCTCGAGCGACTGGCACGGTCGCACCCGTCGCCGTCCGTGCGTGGAGACGCGATCTTCTGGATGGGGCAGATGGCGGGTCAGAAGGCCGTCGGCACCATCACCGAGGCGATCGAGAAGGATCCGGAGACGGAGGTCAAGAAACGCGCCGTCTTCGCGCTCAGTCAGCTTCCGAAGTCGGAGGGCGTCCCGTTGCTGATCGACGTTGCGAGGAAGAACTCGAACCCCGCCGTCCGCAAGCAGGCGATCTTCTGGCTCGGCCAATCACGAGATCCCGCGAGCCATCGAGTTCTTCGCCCAGATTCTCAAGTAGCGAGCGGGTGCTAGGTGCACCCAGCACCTAGCACCTAGCACCAGCACCCTGCTCTTACGCTTCGACCGCCTCGACGTTTGCAACCGTCTCCGCCAGCGCGGTCAGTTTCTTGTCGGTCGCGCTTTCCTCGTCCAGCGTCTGCTGCAACAACTTCGCGACCCGCCGCAGGCCCAGCAGTTCCGCATGCGTGCGCGCGGTGCCGTAGCCGGCGATCTCATAGTGTTCGACCTTCTGCGCCGCGCCGATCAACCCGGCGTCGATGTTCTGTTCGTCGAGTTCCTCCAGCGCTTCCTTGCCTTCGGCGAGCAGCCCTTCCATGCCTTTGCACTTCTTGCCGGTCATCCGAATCTCGAGCTCTTCGCCGATCTGATCGAGGCGATCCACCTGCCGCCGCGTTTCTTCGAGGTGCCGCTCGAAGGCACGCTTCAGCTCGGGTGATTCGCACGCTTTGATCATGCGCGGGAGCGCCTTGATGATCTGGTTCTCCGCGCTGTAAAGGTCCTTCAGTTCGTCTTCGAGTAGTTCTTCGAGTGGGTTCTTCTCTTCCGCCATGCAGTCCTCCTGTGATTCAGAAGGAGAAACTGCAATGCGAATGCCGGTCAGTGAATGCCCGGGCTCGACTGCAGCATCGACGGATCCGCGCCGAGTCGCCGGATCGCCGTTTCCCACATCGCCGACGCCTCGACATCGAACACCAGGTCGACGTCTACGTCCGCCATGAGCCAGGCCGACTGCGCGAGCTCGTCATCGAGTTGCCCGGGGCCCCAGCCGGCGTAACCGGCCAGGACGCGCGCGCGCGGCGCCGGCCGCGTCTCGAGCACGTGACGCAGGACGGCAGGCGACGTCGAGAGATAGACACCCTCAACGATCGTGCGGTAGTCAGCACCTTCGGGCGGCTTCCCCACCAGGATCCAGCCACGCTCCGGCTGTACAGGTCCGCCGATGCAGAGTGGAAGCTCGTTACCCTCGAGGATCGGCGGCTGCAGCTGCACCATCGTGCTCGCCAGCGTTTCCGTCGGCCTGTTGAGGACGATCCCGAAGGCGCCGTCGGGAAGGTAGTCGCAGAGCAGCACGACCGTTTGCGCGAAGTTTGGATCCTGCATCTGCGGCATCGACAGCAGCAAGGTTGGTTTGAAGATTTCGCTCATGTCTCGATCGCCCCACGCAGCTTCTCGACCGCCCACGCCACGTGCTCCTGCACGAGCGGGTCCGTGGCGGTAGGCTCCGTTGACTCCTCCAGCGCGGCCGCAGCGGCGGGTTCACCGCTGTTGCCGAGCGCGACCGCCAGGTTCCTCCGCAAGCGTCTGACCCCGGCGCGCTTCATCGGGCTGCCCTTCAGCAACCCGCGGAGATCGTCGTCAGTACGTTGCCACAATTGCAGGAGCGGGGGAAACGCGAGGCCGTCACGAGGTTGCCAGGACGCATCATCCGAGACGGCCGCACGGCGGTTCCAGGGACAGACGTCCTGGCAGATGTCGCAGCCATAGGCGTGCTCGCCGATCGCCGTGCGCTGCTCGACCGGCACGGCTCCCTTGGCTTCGATCGTCATGAACGAGATGCAGCGGCGGGAATCGAGTTGATACGGCGCCGTGATGGCGCCGGTCGGACACGCCTCGATGCACATCGTGCACCGGCCGCAATGGTCGAGCGCGCGGCGAGTCCGGTTCGAGCGGCAGGTCGCAGATGATCGCGGAGAGGAAGATCCAGGAACCAAGGTCGCGATTGATCAGGCAGGTGTTCTTGCCGATCCATCCCAGGCCCGCGTGATGGGCATACACGCGCTCCTGGATCGGCCCGGTGTCGACGTAGGCGCGATGCTCGAACGCCCCGGCCGCCTCGCGGATCGACCCGACGAGCTGCTGCATGCGCTGCTCGATGACGACGTGGTAGTCGTCACCCCACGCATAGCGGGCAATCGCGGCGCGCGACGGGTCGGCTGCTGAGGTCGAGTAGGGATGTGGAGTGTTGTAGACCGTGCCGAGCACGATGACCGACCGCGCCGAAGGGAGCACCGCACGCACGTCGGCGCGGCGCTCCGCGGTCCGCGCCATGTAGTGCATGTCGGCGTGATACCCGCGCGCGATCCACTCTCCGTAGGAACTCGAGCTCGGCGTAGCTCTCGACCGCGGCGATGCCGCACAGGTCGAACCCGCAGGCGGTCGCCCGCGTTTTCACCTCGACGGCGGACACCCCGCGCGTAGCGATCACGTCCTCCTCGTCAGGCCTTCACGAGCTGGCGCAGCACGTAGGGCAGGATCCCGCCATGGCGGAACGCCACGAGCTCTTCGGGCGTGTCGATGCGCGCGATCGCCGTGAAGTCGTTCGTGCAGCCATCCGCCGCCGTCGCGCGCACGCGCACGTCCGCGCGCGGCGCCAGCGTGGTTCCCATCCCGATGATGTCGAAGCGCTCGCGGCCCGTCAGCTTGAGCGACGCGGCCGTCTGCCCGTCGTTGAACTGCAGCGGAAGGATGCCCATGTTCACCAGGTTGCTGCGGTGGATGCGCTCGAAGCTTTCGGCGATGACCACCTTCACACCGAGCAGCAGCGTGCCTTTCGCCGCCCAGTCGCGTGAGGAGCCCGATCCATATTCCTTGCCGGCGATCACGACCAGCGGAACGCCGCGCTCGCGATAGCTCACGGAAGCATCGTAGATGGTGGCGACCTGCTCGTCGGGCAGCAACGTAGTCCACCCTCCTTCGGTTCCCGGCGCGAGCTGGTTCTTCAGCCGAATGTTGGCGAAGGTTCCGCGCATCATGACTTCGTGATTCCCGCGGCGCGCACCGTATGAGTTGAAGTCCTTCGGCGGGACCCCCTTGCCGATCAGATACTTCCCCGCCGGGCTGTCGGAGGGAATCGACCCCGCGGGAGAGATGTGGTCGGTCGTGACGCTGTCGCCGAGCAACGCCAGCACGCGGGCGCCCGAGATGTCGGACGGCGGCGTCGGCTCGAGCGTCACGCCGTCAAAAAACGGTGGGTTCCGGATATAAGTGGAGTCCTCGTCCCACTCGAACCTCCCACCCGACGGCACCGGGAGCGCGCGCCAGCGCTCGTCGCCGTGGAAGACTTCCGCATAGCGGGAGGTGAACATCTCGGACTTCACCGACCGGAGCATCGTCTCCTGGATCTCGCGTTCGCTCGGCCAGATGTCTTTCAGGAACACCGGATCGCCATTGCGGTCGTGGCCGAGCGGCTCCGTCACCAGGTCCACCTGCATGCTGCCGGCGAGCGCGTACGCCACCACCAGCGGCGGCGAGGCGAGGTAGTTGGCCCGCACCTGGGACTGAATTCGCCCCTCGAAGTTGCGGTTACCGCTGAGCACCGACGCCACGACCAGGTTGTTCTCTTTCACGATGTTGGACACGTGTTCCGGCAGCGGACCGCTGTTGCCGATGCACGTCGTGCAACCGTAACCCACGATGTTGAAGCCCAGTTCCGCCAGGTACTCGAGCAGGCCTGACGCCTTGTAGTACTCGGTGACGACCAGCGATCCAGGAGCGAGGCTGGTCTTGACCCACGGCTTCACCGTCAGTCCGCGCTGGACGGCGTTGCGCGCCAGCAATCCAGCCGCGATCATGACCCCCGGGTTGGACGTGTTCGTGCAGCTCGTGATCGCCGCAACGACGACGGACCCGTGGTCGAGATCGTCGATGCCCGGCGTGAGCTCGAGCTCGGCGACTGCCGCCGATGCGCTGGACTCCGCGGGCGTGGTGGCTTCGCCAGCTTTGAGCACCGGCACGACGGCCTTCCCCTTGCGCTCCGCGAGCATCGTCGTCAGCGCCTGCTGGAATTTCATCTTGGCCTGCCGCAAGGACACGCGATCCTGTGGGCGCTTCGGTCCTGCGAGGCTGGGCTCGACCGTCGAGAGATTCAGTTCCAGCGTGGTCGTGTAAACGGGGTCCGGCGCGCCGGCAATCCGGAACAGGCCCTGCTCCTTGGCGTACCGTTCAACGAGCTGGACGTGCGGCTCGTCGCGTCCGGTCAGGCGAAGGTAGTCGAGGGTCATCTCATCGATCGGGCAGATCGCGATGGTCGCGCCGTACTCCGGCGACATGTTGCCCAGCGTCGCGCGATCGGCGATCGTCAGCGACTCGAGACCAGGTCCGTAGAACTCGACGAACTTGCCGACAACGCCGAACTTGCGCAGCCGCTCGGTGATCGTGAGTACCAGGTCGGTCGCCGTCGCGCCTTCGGGAAGCCGATCGACGAGACGGAAGCCGACCACTTCTGGAATCAGCATCGAGATGGGCTGCCCGAGCATCGCGGCCTCCGCCTCGATCCCTCCAACACCCCAACCCACCACGCCAAGGCCGTTCACCATCGTGGTGTGAGAGTCGGTGCCGACCAGGGTGTCCGGATAGGCGAGCGTGACGCCATTGGCCTGCTCGCGGAAGATGACGCGAGCGAGGTACTCGAGGTTGACCTGGTGCACGATGCCGGTATCGGGTGGGACGACGCGGAAGTTGTCGAAGGCTTCCTGGCCCCAGCGCAGGAACGTGTAGCGCTCCTTGTTGCGGGTAAACTCGAGCGCGGCATTCAGATCGGCGGCGTTTCGTTCGGCGTAATGATCCACCTGCACCGAGTGGTCGATCACGAGCTCGACCGGCTGCAAGGGATTGACTTTCGCCGGATCGCCGCCGAGCCGAACCATGCCGTCCCGCATAGCTGCCAGATCGACGACCGCAGGGACGCCGGTGAAGTCCTGGAGCAGGACGCGCGCCGGGGTGAAAGCGATCTCTTTTTGAACGCTCGACGTCACGTCCCACGCGGCGAGTGTCCGGATATCTTCCGCATCGACGAACGACGCGTCCTCCTTACGGAGGAGGTTCTCGAGCAGGATCTTCAGCGAATACGGCAGCCGGGCAACGCCGGGAAATCCGGCCCGCTCCAACGCAGGCAGACTGAAATACTCAACGGTCAACCCGCCGGCGGTGAGGCGGGTGCGTGTATTGAAAGAATTGAGCGCGGCCATCCGTCTATTCTATCGACCCATTGACTCATCGGTCCATCGGCATGCCCCTTGCGACTGCCGCGACCCGTGCGCATGTGCTGATCGCCCACCTGTCTGACCTTCATCTCAGAGATCTCGAGGATGTGGCCTGGCTGGACCGCCAGCTCGCGCGCATCGTTGCGCAGGATCCGGTTCATCTGGCGGTCACCGGCGATCTGCTCGATCGCTGGAACCCAATGCTTCTCGAGCGCGCGCTCGATGCGTTTGGGGCGCACGGGTTGCTGGACGGCGAGCGGCTGACGCTTCTGCACGGCAACCACGACCTGGCGTCGAGCGGAGGTCATCCGCGGAACAACGCGGACCTTTGGCGCCTGGCGCTGCGATTCTGGGATCTTCCCCCGCTGCTGAGACGACGGCGGCGGCAGTTCTACTCGTCGATCGGCGCGAGGGCAGGACGGATCGCAGAGCGTGCACCATGGGTCAAGACAGTGGCGAATGGCCTTCGCCTGGCGACGATCGACACGGTTCCCTTCCCATGGCGGCCGATCGTGTTCGACAGCGGGGCGGTCGTCGTGCGGCACGCGATCGGCCGCTCGAGGCGGCATGAGATCGATTGGCTCGCGCAGCAGCGAGGCGACGCGCCGTTGATATTGCTCGTGCACCACTATCCGCTTCAGACGGCGCCGTACATCTGGAGACCCGACCGCACAGGTTGGGCGCGGCCTCGCAACATTGTCGAAGGTCGTTCGTGAAGTTCGGGTACCGATGGCGATCGAGGAACCGGAACGCGAACGTTTCTGGCAGGCGGCCCGAGACGCAGACGTTCGACTGGTGCTGTGCGGCCACGTTCACCGCGCGCGCCTGGAATGGCACAACGGCATCGCCGTTGGACTGAACGGTCAGAGCGGCGCCGAGTGGGCCGGGCGGACGATCGCGTATTACGAGGTCAGTGAGAGGTCGGTCTCGATGCGGTCAGAACACGTAGGCTAGCGAAAATGCCGCCGTCGGCACGATACGCCGGCTCTCTTCGGCGCCCACGCCTCCACCCCGAACCGAGGCGGTGATGTCGGCGCGGATACCCATTTTGCTGCGGCCGCTCCCAAACCAGGACTTGAAGCCGGCGCCACCGTGAAACTCCATGCCCGTGTCCACCACGCCACTCCCGGCATGCACGTCTCGGACGTGGCCACCGCCGCCGGCGAGAAACGGGCGGATGCGCGAGGTGCTGCGTCCAAAGTGATACACGACCGACCCGGTAAAGAGGTAGCTGGTGACCGTTTCTGATGCGGTCGTGTTCGCTGCCAACTCCGAGTCGTCGGTGAGGCGGACTTCGACCTTGGGTCGCGCGTACTGGACGCCGCCTTCGAGTGCGATCTTCGGCGAGAAGTAGTAGCCCACCCGTGCCTGTCCGCCGAGCGCGGCCGTCAGCGTGGCATCCGAACGAAACAGCTCGAACGCTCCCGAGCCGGTTCCGGGGTTGCGCGTGAGCGTCGCGGTGACATCCGGCAGGTCCTTCCCACCGGCCGCCAGGAGGCCACCGCTGACTTCGACCGATCCCGCGCGGGGCGCCGGCCGACCGATGTACACCTGCGCGAAGCACGGCGATGCCGGCGAAGACGACGAGCACCGCTCCGACCACCTGTTTCACTTGGGTACCACCTGGAGGTTGATGTTCGGCATGCCTCCTCCACGAGGCACGATGACCAGGCGGTCGTGAAATTTCACACGAAAATTCGCGTCGATGTTGAGCGACGGGTCGAAGAAACTCTCGAGGTCTCCGTCGTCCAGCGGCTCGACCCGGATGGCATAGGTGCCCTGTTCGAGGCCGCCGATCACGAAGCGCCCGTCCTGGCTGAGCGTGAAGCCTGCGATCAGCGTTCCGGTGCGCGTGTTAAAGGCAATGACGTGCGCGCCGAGCACACCCTGGTTGTTTTTGGTCACGGTGCCGCTGATGCTTCCCCGATCGCTGCGGTACTCGGCGTTCGGGTAGATGTCGGACACTCCGGCGATATCGTCGTTCCGCAAGGTTCGCCCCTCGATGGATCCGGAGGAGAAGGCGACCGGAAACATCACCGCTTCGGCGCCCAGCACGCGTCGTCCGCCGGCGCGGACCTCGGTTTCGCCGAGCGCGGAATGCCCCAGGCCCAGGAGGTGGCCCACCTCGTGTAACGCAATCGATTCGACGTCGAAGCGACCGGCTGTGCCGTCCGCCGACACCGACCACGGGAAAAACGAATTGAGATAGACATCCGACTCGACAATCTCTCCGGTCAGGGCGTCGAGGAGGAAGTTCGTGGCGCCGAGCACGCGGTCCTGATCCGGCCGGTCGACGAACCCGATCGTGCTGATGCCGTCGTTCAAGGCGGGCCCCGCACTCGTGACACCCGCGAACTGCGTGGTGATCTCGGCGGTCGTCACGGCGTCCCAGTTCGCGAACGCCCGCGCCACCGCCTGCTCCAACTGGGCGCCGGTCACCCCGCCGCCGGACCGATTCGAGACGAAATACCGGACCGGCATGTCCTGCCAGCGGAGCGTGACGGTGGCTCCGCCCACGCGCGCGCCGAGCTTGAGATACGCGGACGCGCTGTCTCCGGTCAGGAGGACACCGCACAGCGTCAGCGCGACGAGGAGTGCTTGCTTCATCGCGCGCCTCCCTGCTGCATGACCGCGCGCAGTTGCGCGCCGAAGACCTCGAGCGCCAGCGGCTGGCGCGTGCGCGCGCCGCGCGCCACGCGTTCGGCGGCGGCCCCGCGCGCCATCACGATGGGCAGGATCACCATGCGTCGGCCGGTGCGCTCGTCGACTCTGACCCGGAATACGCCCTGGCTCTGTCCGAAGACGTCCGGCACCGCCGGACCATTGGCCTTGAGGAAGAGCACGGCCTCTTCGCCAGGTACGAACGCAGGAGCGCCGACCGTGACCTGTTTGTACCGTCCCACGGTTCCGCCCGGCACCCTGAAGGTCACCGCACTGGTTGTCGTGCCGCGGTAAAAGGCAGATGGCGCGAGCGTGACGTAGCTGAAAATCTGGCTGCGATCGCCGGCCCATTCGGCCCGTACATCAACCACGCGCCCGTGCACGATGATCTGGGATCCGCTGACGATGTCCTTGAAATCAGCGGGAAGCAGCACGGTGGCCGCGAGCGGGTGCGCGAAGCACAACAACACAATGAAGCACGCAACGGTACGACGCATCCACTGAGTCTACTGCACGCGCTTCGACGTTCTCGCGACCTCCAACACCGCACGCGCGGCACGACGGCTCGCGCCGCGATCGCCCAGCTTGCCTTTCACGGCATGCAGCTCGCCTCGCATCCCTTCGACGTAGGCCTCGTCGGTCAGCATCCGCACCGCTTCACGAGCGACCGCCTCCGGTGTGAACGCATCCTGGATCAATTCGGGAACGACGCGCTTGCCGGCCACGAGGTTCGCCATCGCGTAGGTATCCACGTGGACGAACGGTTTGCCGAGGCGGTAGGTCAACGACGAGAGCCGGTAGACGACCACCATCGGGCACTCGTGCAGCGCCGCCTGGACGGTGACGGTCCCGGACGCGACGACCGCGGCGTCCGCGGCGCGCAGCACGTCGTCGGCGCGCGCGGGCAACACGACCGCGCTGGCGCCATCCTCTTCGAGCAGGCCGAGTGGTTCGAAGAGGCGGTCGTCCAGGTGAGGCGCGCGGGCGACGAGGAACTGCACGTCCGGCACCTGCCTGCGGATCAAGACAGCCGCGCGGGCGAGATCCGGCAGGATCATCCGCAACTCGTTCCGGCGACTGCCCGGGAGCAGCGCCAGCAGGGGCCGTTGCGGATCGAGCCCCACGCCGCGCAGGAAGGCATCACGCGACTGGGACGGGGGCGTGAGATCCAGGAGCGGATGGCCGACCCACTCCACCGGCACGCCGGCATCCCGGTAGATCTGTTCCTCGAAGGGAAAGATGACGAGCACGCGGTCGGCAATCCGCTTCATCGTCTGCATCCGTCCGGACCGCCAGGCCCAGAGCTGCGGGCTGATGTAGTAGACGACCGGAATCCCGCGCTTCTTCAACGCGCGCGCCAGCGTGAAATTGAAGTCGGGAAAGTCGACGGCGACGAAGACATCCGGACGGGTCGCCACGGCATCGGCGACCAGGCGGCGGTAGGTCGCATACGTGCGGGGTAACACGCGCACGACTTCGAGCAGGCCGGTCACCGAGAGGCCGCTGAAATTTTCGATGAGCGTGGCGCCGGCGGCCGCGAGACGGTCGCCGCCAAAACCGACGAGGGTGGCCGACGGCTCCTGGCGCAGGATCTCCTCGGCCAGCGCGCCGGCGTATAGATCGCCGGACGGCTCGCCGCACGAGATCATGACCCTCATGAGGTCTTGGGCTTGTTGAACAGAGCGGGGTCGACGGGAACGTTGAAGTCGATCGACTGGTTCAGGCGCTCGATCGGCGGTTGGCCCTCGACACGCACGCGGATGCGGTGGGCGACCTGGATGCCCTGCACCTCGCGATACTCGAGAAAGGTCTCGACGGTCGCCGGGTTTCCGGCCGTCCCGCCGTAGCGCTGCGACACCAGCAGATGGGTCTTCGGATCGAAGATCAGCGTCATGCGCCCGGCCGGCACCAGGTTCACTTCGAGCGCCGGGCAGTCGGTGCCTTCGATGGTGACATCGGGGATACGGTGCCCCGCGACCTTCCCGTCGAGAAGAGCGAGCAGCAGCGAGACCGTGTCGCGCTGCACGCTCGCCTGGAGCGCGGCGGCGATCGGCGGCGGTACGTCTTTCACGCCTCCCTCGTGGCGCATCCAGGCGGAGCCATTGTCGAACGTCTGCACGACCTCGCCCTCCGGCCCGGTCGCATCCACGCGGAATTGCGCCGGGTAGCGCACGTAGGTCGTTGCCATCACGCGCCGAGCCCCCGCCGGGGTCGCAAAGACCGTCTCCGACGTCGCTTTCACGGTTTTCAATCCGCGCAGCGCGGCCACGCCCCCCTTCGCGCGAACCGCCTGGTCGATCAATGCCCGCGCCGGATCCGCGGCCTTTTGGGGCACCACGTACGACGCCGGGACCAACCGCGGCGAGGGCGCCGGAGGGGCCGGCTTGCGCCGCAAGTCCGCCGAGTCCAGGTCGAGCGCGCCGAGCGGGATCCGGTCGAACTGCTCGACGCCGACACCCTTCAGGTCCTTCGCGAACACCGACGCATCCCCCACCAGCACGATGGACAGCCGCTCTGGATGCAGGTACTGCCGCGCGACGCGTTGGATGTCGTCGGGAGTGATGGCGTTCACGCGCTCACGGAAGTTCTGCAGCTCTTCGAGGTCCAGGCCGTAGAAGACGGCGTTGAGCACCTGCAGCGCGATGGCGCTGGGCGTCTCGATCGTGAGCGGGAAGTTGCCCGTCAGGTAGTCCTGGGCCCCCGCCAGTTCGCGCGGGTTCACGCGCTCTCGCTGCAGACGCCAGATCTCGTCGAGGATCAGCCGCAGCGTCTCCCCCGTCGTCTCGGACTTGGTGTCGGTGTTGACGACGATGTCGCCGGTGTCTTTCAGCGCGTGGATGTCGGCTTCCGCGCCGTAGGTCAGCCCGCGCTCGGATCGCAGCACACGATACAGGCGGTTCCCGCCTTCGCCGCCGAGGATCTTCAGCGCGATATCGAGCGCCAGGAAGTCCTTGTGCTTCCGCGGCAATCCAATGTTGCCGACGCGGATTTCGGTCTGCACCGCACCCGGCCGATCGATGACCACCACACGCCGCGTGGGCGGCGGCACCTCGCCGCCGGTCGCGGCGCTCACCTCGGCCTTGGCCCAGCTCCCGAAGGTCTTCTCGGCGACCGCAAAGGCCTGCTCGTGGGTCACGTCGCCGACGATCGCGAGGACCGCGTTGTTGGCGCCGAACCATCGCTTGTGGTACGCGACAAGATCGTCGCGGGTCAACGAGGTCAGCGACGCCGGCGTGCCGGAATCAGGTTTGCCGTACGGATGGAAGCCGTAGACGAGCCGATCGAAGACCGTGCCGGCGATGTATTCCGGGTCTTCGTAGCTGACCTTCATCGCCGAGAGCATCTGCTGGCGCTGGCGCTCGATCTCGTCCGACGCGAATGCGGGAGTACGAGCGACTTCGGAGAGGAGTTGGAGCCCTACTTCGAAGCTGTTCTTCATCACGGCCGCCTGGATGAAGGTGAGGTCCGAGCCGGCACCCACCCCCATCGCGCCGCCGATGGAATCGATGGCGTTGGCGATCTGCTCCGCGGACTTTCCCGTGGTGCCCTGGTCGAGCAGCGTCGCCGCCAGCGCCGCCGTGCCCGGCTTCTTCGCCGGGTCCTGTGCAGAGCCGGCGCGGATGATCAAGCGCAGGCTGACCGCCGGCTGCTCGTGATGCGACACGGCGATCACCTGGAGGCCGTTCGGCAGCGTCTTGAACGCGTACGGCGGGAACTTGACCTCTTTGGCAGGCAACGGACGCGGCGGTTTTTCGGACGGCCAGTCGGGGACCTGGGCGCTGGCGGGTGCGGCAACGAGCCACGCGGCCAGCGTCAGCCGTGTCATGAAACGGGCGTTCACCGTGCACCCCCGTTTCCTCTTGGCATGATGGTCAGCACCAGTCGATTTTCGGCGGTGAAGTATTTCTGGGCGACCCGCTGCACATCGGCGGCGGACATGTTCATGAAGATGTCGAACTCGCCGTCGGCGGTCTTGATGTCATTGTGCAGGACCGCGGCATGCCCCAGCGTTTGTGCCTTGTCGCGGTTGGACTCGCGGCCGAAGATGTAGTCGCGCGCAAACTGGTTCTTGGCACGCTGCAGTTCTGCCTCGGTGATCGGTTCTTTCTTCAACCGATCCAGTTCCTCGATCAGCGCGTTGGTCGCCTGCTCGGGCGTCTTGCCGGGCTGCACGATCGCCACCGCGAAGAACAGATTCGGATGCTCGATGATGTTCCCGCCGCCGGAGGCCGCCAGCGCGATCTGCTTCTCGTAGACCAGCTTGCGGTAGATACGCCCGCTCTGCCCGTCCGACAGTACCTTCGACGCGATGTGCAGCGGATACGAATCCGGATGGCCGTCGAAGGTGATGTGGTGCGCGACGACGACCGCCGGGAGCGGCCATTCCTCCTCGATGCGGACCCGCCGTTCCTTCTGGGAGGGCGGCTCCACCGGGATGTCTCTCGGTACCGGCTTCTGCGACTTCGGGACGCGACCGAAGTACTGCGTGGCCAGGCCGAGCGCTTCCTTGCTGTCGAAATCTCCGACCATCACCAGGGTCGCGTTGTTGGGCACGTAGTAGGTGCGGAAGAACTCGCGCACGTCCTCGATCGACGCCGCCTCGAGGTCCTTCATGCTGCCGATGGTTGGGTGCTTGTAGGGGTGCGCCGTGAAGGCCTGGTCGTACACGATCTCGTTCAACCGTCCGTACGGCTGGTTCTCGACGCGCATGCGCCGTTCTTCCTTCACGACCTCGCGCTCGGTCTTGAACGTCGCTTCGTCGATCTTGAGCGTGGCCAGCCGATCCGCTTCGAGCCAGAGGACCAGTGGCAAGTACTGGGCTGGGAACGTCTGCCAGAACACGGTCACGTCCTCGTTGGTGAACGCGTTGCTCTGGCCGCCGACGCTCGAGATCCACGACGGATGTCCTTCCGGATCGACGTTCTTCGACCCCTTGAACATCATGTGCTCGAAGAGATGCGCGAAGCCGGTGCGGCCCGTTTTCTCATTCTTGGACCCCACGTGGTACCAGATCTCGGCATGCACGATGGGCGTCGAATGGTCTTCCAGCAAGACGATGTTGAGCCCGTTGGGCAACGTCGTCATGGAGTAGTTCAGTTTGGGTGGGCGGTTGGGTTCGCTGGCCGACGGCCCTGTGACCAACAGTGCCACGAGCGCAAGAACACCGCCGCAAAAGCGAAGGATCGTCCTGTTTCGCATGGAGTTTCGATTATGACACCGCGGGTGGGTTATTTGGCCTTTTCGAGCTCCGCGATGCGGCGCTCGAGGTCCGCCACGGCCTTGCGCAGCTCGGGCAGCTTTCGGAAGATCGCCGAGGCCTTGAGCCAGTCGCGGTTGTCGATCGCCGGATAGCCCGACACGAACGAACCGGCATCGACCGAATTGGGAATCCCGGTTTGCGCCGTCGCGACCGTGCCCTTGCCGACGGTGAGGTGACCGGCGACGCCGACCTGCCCGGCCAGCGTCACGGACTCCTCGATGGTCGTGCTCCCCGCGATTCCCACCTGCGCGGCGAGCAGCGAGCGCGCGCCGATCGCCACGCCGTGCGCGATCTGGACGAGGTTGTCGATCTTGGCACCGGCGCCGATCCGCGTTTCTCCGACCGCTGGGCGATCGATCGTCGTATTGGCTCCGATCTCCACGTCGTCTTCGATGACGACCCCGCCCACCTGCGGAATCTTGTAGTGGCTGCCGTCGTTACCGCGAGCGAAGCCGTATCCGTCGCTGCCAATGACGGCGCCATCCTGGACGATCACCCGGTTACCGATCACGACCCGCTCGCGAACGGACGCGCCGGCGTGGATCAGGCAGTCGTCGCCGATCTGCGCGTCACGGGCGATCACGGCGTGCGGCTGCACGATCGTTCGCGCGCCGATGCGTGCGCGCTCCCCCACCACCGCGAACGGCCCGATCGAGGCATCAGCCGCCACCTGCGCGTCGTCGGCGACAAAGGCGAGGCGGTGCACCCCGCGGGTCGGCGTCCACGCCGGGGCAAACACCTCTACGGCTCTGGCAAACGCGAGGTACGGGTTCTTGGTGCGCAGCATGGCGCACGGCGCTTCAGGGCCGCTCTCGCCGAGGATCACCGCCCCGGCGCGCGTGGTGCGCAGTTCGGCTGCGTACTTGTTGTTGGCGAAAAACGTGACGTCGGAAGGGCCGGCGCTCTCGATGCCGGCGACGCGGGTAATGTCGATCTCGCCGTCACCGTCGAGGCGGCACTCGAGACGCTCGGCAAGCTCCCTGAGTTTCAACGCTGAGAGTATACCCGCTGGAAAAAGCTCGGAAGGTGATCCAGCCTCAGCTCCGAGGCAATGGCTTCGATCTGCTCGAGTCCGGCGACCGGGTCCATCGCCGCGACGCCGCGCAGACGCGAGAGCGGCTCCCGTGCTTCGTACGTCCACACGACGCCCGTGAGTCCACGCTTGGCTCCGCGCACGGAGAAGAAGTGACCCACGACGCGAAAGGCGAAGTAGTAGCCGATGAAGTTGGGGCCCGGCACCAGGATCAGCAGCCCCGAACCAGCCAGCAGCACGGAGTCGATCGCCAGCCAGAATCGGTGTTTTTCGAAATCGCGATTGAGCTGCCGCCGCAACTCGGCGACGGCATCGGCTTCGGGAATGTCCGACGGGTAGTAGAAGGTGGCGTTCTCGGCCCGTCGCAGGTTCCAGAGCAGCTTCTGTTCGGCAATGCTTTCCGCGACCCACCGCATGACTTTTCGTGTGATGCGTGAGACCCATCCGCCTTCTTCGATGTTTTCCGCGTGGCCGCGGAGCCGCTCGCGTTCGGCTTCCGCGAGCATCTGCGTGAAGCGGAGCTTCATGCGCGCGAACACGCCCGTGACCCAGAGTTTCATTCGCACGAAAGGGCCGAAGAACCCCGTGGGCACTTCCGTCGGCGCGTTCGGCTCTTCCTCTGCGGATTCCTCCTCCTCCACCTCTTCGGTGTAGAGCTCGTAGTCTTTTTCAGCCGTCGGCACGAGAAACACGTCCATGTAGGTGAATTACGATAACAGAACGAATATGGGCGACTTCGAGCTGATCAAACGGCTCTGCCTGTCAGCGCTGCTGGGCGGCATCCTGGGATTGGAGCGTGAGTATCGGCATAAGGATGCCGGGCTGCGCACCAACATCCTGATCGCCATGGGCTCCACGCTCTTCACCGTCATGTCGATCGACTTCTCAACCGGGTCGGGCGGTGACTCGACGCGCATCGCGTCGGGCATCGTGACGGGGATCGGGTTTCTCGGCGCGGGCGCCATCATGCGGACCGGCGCCGGGATCAAAGGGTTGACGACGGCCGCGATGATCTGGGTCAACGCCGCTGTCGGCATGGCGGTGGGCGGTGGTGAGTACCGGGTCGCGATCATCGCCACGATCGTGGCGGTCACCGTGCTCGTGGTCCTGGATCCCGTTGAAAGGCTCGTCGCCCGCCTGGGGCCGAAGGAACAGCGACCGGTGAATGTTATTGACGACGGACCTTCCGCGCCGGGCGCGGCGGCGGTTGCACGGGAAGGGGCAGACGGCCCGCTTCGATCCACGCCGAAGTAATCATCGACGCGGTCTTGGTGATCGACTCCGCCAGCCGTTTCTCCAGCACCGGCTGCAACTTCGCAAACATCATCGCAAAGTAGTCGTCGTCGTAGACTTCGCGCCCGGCGACTGCCGCTGTGTCCACCTCGAGAATCTGCTGGACGTACGGAAAACCTGAAATGAGCGCCTCGAAGATGAAGTCGCGCGGATGCTCCACGCGTGCGACGACCGGTCCGGGGACGACGCGGAGCCGAGCGCGATTCCGCTCGAAGAGTTCCGACTCGAAGCGCGCGTGGATGCCCCATTGCTTCGTCAACTGGCCGTCGTAGTTGAGCGCGGCATGAAATGGGACGTGCGCGTCCGACACGTAGTGCCCGACGACCGCCGAGAAGAACTTGATGTTGTCGCGTGAGTAGCCCGCCTTCTGCTGGAACGCCTCGACGAGCTTCTTGTAGATCTCCTCGGTGCGCCAGGGCAGCGTGCCGTTGTTCAGGACGAAGTCGCGTCCGTGCTTCTGCACCGCGATATCGAAATCGCGCGGCAGATCCGGGAACGGATACGGGCCGTAGGCGTCGAGGTCCACGAAATGCCGCTTGTCTTCCTCTTCCCATCCAGCGGTGCGCCACAAGTCCGGGTCGACCGCGCGCTCGACGATGAAGGCGCGGTTGGCCTCGAAAAAGGGCCGGATCTCTGCCGGCAGCAGGGCGATCGCGCGCGACACGATGTATCGGTGGGCCTCGAATCCCCAGGCGTCGGCACGGGCGGGCAGGGCGACAAGCGTCGCGAGGAGCACGGCCGCCGCGAAGTGTTTGCGCATGGACATAAGGTTATACCGGCGGCTTGACGATCAGCCGTCGAAGCGTGCGAAGGTTTTTCGCATCCCACGGATCGGCATCACTCTTCTTCTTGCTTTCCGGCGTCTCGAGTTTCGGCGTCTCGAGCAGCATGGGCAGCGATGCGAATCGAGGATCGTTCAGCAGCCATCGGAACGGATCGAGGCCCAGGCAGCCCTTGCCGATGTGTTCGTGACGGTCGACGCGGCTCCCGCACGGCTTCTTCGAGTCGTTGAGATGGAACACCTTGATGCGGTCGAGACCGACGATCCGGTCGAATTCTTCGAACGTCTCGCGGTAACCGTCCGGCGTGCAGAGGTCGTAGCCGGCCGAGAGCAGGTGGCACGTGTCGAGACAGACACCGACCCGCGGAGTCATCCCGAGACGCTGGATGATTTCCGCCAGGTGCTCGAAACGGTGGCCCAGGTTGGTGCCCTGTCCCGCGGTGTGCTCCAGGAGGATCGTCGTCCGTCCGTGCGGGCGTTCATCCAGCAGGCGCGCGAGGGCATCGGCGATCAGGCGCAAGCCGTCCCGCTCGGTTCCGCTCGTATACGAGCCGGGGTGCATCACCAGGCCGTCCAGACCGAGCGACTCGGCCCGATCGAGTTCTTCGCGCAGTGAGGCGATCGATTGGTCGCGCAGCGACTTCAACGCCGCCGCCAGGTTGATCAGGTAACTGTTGTGCGCGACCACCGGACGGATGCCGGTCTCCTCGACACGGCGCCTGAAGAGCGCGATCTCCTCGGGAGGCAGCGGACGCGCGCGCCACTGCCCCGCCGACTTGGTGAAGATCTGCAACGCCTCGCAGCGGGACGCCTTCGCGCGATCGACCGCGCGGGGCAACCCGCCGGCAATGGACATGTGCGCGCCGAGTCGAGGCATTACTCGCCGAACACGTCCGCTGCGAAGCGAAACACCCGCGCCCCACGCTGCCACGCCTCGTCTGGCAGCCCCGCCTTGCGGCAGGTTTGCCGGAGGAACTGCGGCACGTCCCAACCCCATTCGGTGGCCACCTGTGGCAGCAGCAGCCCGCGGCGGACACCCTGTTCGACGACGAGGCCGTGCGTCCCGATGACGATGGCACCCGGAACCGCGGGGTCGATCTCCTCGAGCGGTCCGAGAACCGAGATCTCCAGCGACAGCTCTGGGACTTCTTCCACCGCCACCGGCGGAAAGCGCGGATCCTGCGTGGCGGACTCTCGTGCCGTCCGCGACACTTCCTGCGCGAGCCCGGCACGGCAGTGGAGGGTGCCGATGCATCCGCGGAGCTCGCCCCGGCGTTTCAGGGTGACGAAGACACCCGAGGCCACCGGCAGCTCGCGAGCGAACGCTGACGCCGGCGGGACGCCGCCGACTTCCGACACGACCGCCTCTCGAGCGAGCCGCAGCAAGGCCGACTTGTCGTCCTCAGTGAGCATCGGTGAATGATCCGAAAGCCGCGGCCAGGTAGCCGACCACACCGTCGTTGTCGCCGGAAACCTCTCCGGAGTGCCCGTACTTGAGCACCCGACCCTCGCGGGCGCCGACGGCGCGCGCCGCCTTCATGACCGCAATCGCCGGCCCGCCACCGCAGGCGACGTATCGTCCGCGCTCGTTTTCCGCGTAGTGCTCGAAGATGTCCTGGAGCATGTCCGGATCGAAGGACGTCACGCAGGCCTGCACGCGGGCGTCGAGCAAGCCGGCCGTCGTGGCGTCGAAGAAGTGCGACAGGTCGGTGCTGGCCACCAACAGCGTCGGCCGTTTCTGTGCGAGCTGCGTCAGCACCCGGGCGAGCGCATCGATCGTATCCCGCTGCTGGAAGCCCATGAGCAACGGCACGATCGGCACATCGGGCAGCAAGCGACGCAGGAACGGGAGCTGCAATTCGAGGGAGTGCTCGCGGCCGTGCGCGGACGGAAGGGCCTGGGCGATCGGATCAGACAAGACCTCGTCGGTCGCGTCCTTGTGAATCCTCGCAATGCCGAGGGGGGAATCGAAGCCCCCTTCGGGCCACACCGCGATGCCGTCGAACGCGAAGTAATGCGAAGGCCCGACGACCACCGCAACCTCGTACGTGCCTTGCGCCGCCGTCTTGTACGAGTAGGCGCCGATCCGGCCCGAGAACATCAGCCCGGCATGGGGCGCCAGGATGGCGTCCACGCGCGAGGCGCGCGGCACCGCCGCATCGGCGACGTATTGATCGACATCGGAGGTCAGGACCGGCGGCGTGCCGGGATACCACGAACCCGCGTGGGCGGCTGGGCGTATCGACATTTGAGCGAACGGGTTATCCTGCGACGATGTCATCCTTCACACCCGAAGACGTTCGACGGCTCGCATCCCTCGCGCGCCTCCAACTCTCCCCGGACGAAGTCACCTCGTTTGCGCGGCAGCTCGGCGAGATCCTCGAATTCGCCCGGCAGGTGCAGTCCGCCGACGCGTCGGCCGCCGAGGCTCCCCTTCCTCCGTCGCCGGCGATGCGCGACGATGTCGTCGAGCCGTCATTGCCGCGCGACATCGTGCTGGCGGGCGCGCCCGACGCCGACCGCGAAGCGGGCTTGTTCAAGGTACCACGGGTTTTCAACGGATGATGCTGCACTCGGCGGCTGAGATTCGACGCGCGGTCGCCGCGCGTGAAGTGACCGCGGTCGAGGTCTGTCGCACATCGCTCGCCCGCATCGACCGGCTCAATGGACAGCTGAACGCGTTCATCACCGTCGATGCGGAAGGGGCGTTGCGACGCGCGGCGGAGCTGGACGCGCGCCACGCCGATCTGTCCGCGCTGCCGCTGCTCGGCGTGCCCTTTGCCGCCAAGGACAACATCTGCACGCGCGGGTTGCGCACGACGGCCGGTTCCAGGATTCTCGACGGTTACGTCCCGCCCTACGATGCGACCGTCATCGAGCGCCTGCACGCCGCGGGAGCGGTCCTCATCGGGAAGACGAACTGCGACGAGTTCGCGATGGGCTCCTCGACGGAGCACTCCGCGTACGGCGCGGCGCGCAACCCGTGGGCCGTCGATCGCATTCCCGGAGGGTCAAGCGGCGGCTCCGCGATCGCGGTCGCGACACGGTCCACCCCGTTGGCCCTGGGATCGGAAACCGGCGGGTCGGTGCGGCAGCCCGCGGCGCTCTGTGGAGTGCTCGGCTTGAAACCCACCTATGGCCGGGTCTCCCGCTACGGACTCATCGCTTTCGGCTCGTCGCTGGACCAGGTGGCCCCCTTCGCGACGACCGTCTCGGATCTGGCCATGGTGCTCCAGGCGCTCGCCGGTCCAGATCGTCGCGACGCGTCCTGCCACGCCGAGGCGCCGGCCGACTACGCCGCTGATTTGTCACGCGGCATTCGCGACGTGCGGGTCGGCGTGCCTCGATCGTTGCTGACCGAAGGCGTCGAGGAAGGCGTGGCGCGCGCGTTCGAGCTGGCCCTCGACGAACTGCGCGCCGCGGGCGCCACGATCGTCGATGTCGTCCTCCCCAATGCACGGTATGCGATCCCCGCCTATACGATCGTCGGCATGGCGGAGGCGAGCTCTAACCTGAGCCGCTATGACGGCGTCCGCTACGGCCATCGCGCGCCAGATGCGTCGTCGCTCAGCGACATGTACGTGAAGACGCGCGCGGCGTTCGGCGCGGAGGTGAAGCGGCGCGTGATGCTCGGGACCTACGTGTTGAGCGGCGGCTACTACGACGCGTTCTACACCAAGGCCCAGCAGGTGCGGGCGCTGCTCAGGCAGGACTACGAGCGGGCCTTCGAGGTCGCCGACGTGATCGCGATGCCGACGAGCCCGACGACCGCGTTCCCGCTCGGCGCCCGGCTCCAGGACCCGGTGCAGATGTATCTCGCGGACGTCTTTACGGTGAGCGCCAACCTGACGGGTCTGCCGGCGATCAGCGTGCCGTGCGGATTTGCGGAACGGTTGCCGGTGGGATTACAGCTGACCGGTCGAGCGTGGGACGAGGGAATGCTGCTGCGCGTGGCGGCCGACTACGAGCGCCGGACGGACTGGACTACCGTGCTACCACCGGCCGCTGGCTCGAACGGATAACGAACCACACGGCAAACGCCACCAGGAGAACCGGAAGGAGCGGCACGATGACCGCCACGGCGATCGCGAGTATGGCCGCGATGCCGGAAATGAGCAGGACCGGTAGCACGACCATCATGAGCACACCGCCGATGATGGCCTTGATCAGGAGCAGGGGAAGCAGAACGACCGCGAACAGCAGCCGGAACGGCAGGAGCACGAGCCAGACGACGATCTTGATGAGGACGGCCGCGGCGGCGACGACCGCCCAGGCCAGCATGACGATGAAGACGATCGCGATGAGTTCGAGCACTATCGGCCTCTAAAGCCGATTTACGCCGGACGGTCGCCTGAAGTTCCGCGACCGCCGGCGCCTAGTCTTGCAGCGCCGCCGCCCTGGCGAGCGCGATGTCGGACATCAGGGGCAGGGTGTAGTGAATCAGCCCCGTCTTGACTTCCTCCATCGCCACCCGTTCGAGCTTGTGCGGCCCGTGAGCCGGACGCTCGACCCTCGGGAGCGCGCCGCGCCGCAGCTGTTTGGCCCGCTGGGCCGCAACGTCAACAAAGAGGAAGCGGCTCGTGATCAGCGGTGCCCGCGCCGCGTCATCGATCTGCTGAGGGTCCGGCCGTTCGTTCGCCATGCCCCACAGCCTACCACTTCCGTTAGCGGTGACTTCGATCTGCTTCTGTTTATGACGTTAGAATCCCGTAATGCCTCGCATTTATCTCGAGCGCCGTGAAATGGGGGAAGAACTTCGACGCCTCTTCGACCTGCTCGACGGCGAGTCGCAGGCGGCTGGTGGGACCGGGGAGTAACTCCGCGCCGCTGGACGTCATCGACGCGCCGGATCGGTTCGAAGTCGTCATGGACCTTCCCGGCGTCAAGCCCGAAGCGGTGCAACTGGTGTTTGCGAGGGGCACACTCGTCATTGCGGGCACGAAGCTCGCGGCGTCGTGCGGCCACAAGAATGCCGCCTTTCACATGGCCGAGCGCACGTTCGGGCGATTCGCGCGCGCGGTGCGAATCTCGGGCGCGGTGGACGCCGGCCAGGCCACCGCGGCGATCCGTAAAGGAGAATTGCGCATCGTCTTTCCACGCATCGAAGAGCGTCGCGGACGCCAGATCCGCATTCCGATCGGAACCGACTGAGTTGCGCATTCTTTTTATTGGAGACATCTTCGGACGGCCCGGACGCGATATCGCGCAGCGCGCGATCAAGCCACTCGTCGCCAGCCACGACATCGACTTCGTCGTCGCCAACGTCGAGAATTCCGCCGCCGGCTTCGGCGTCACGGGGGACATCGCCGAGACGATCTTCAAGTTCGGTGTGGACGTCATGACGTCGGGCAATCACATCTGGGACAAGAAGGAAGTGCTCGAATACATCCCGCGGCAGCCGAAGCTCTTGAGGCCGGCGAATTTTCCGGCCGGCGTGCCCGGGCGCGGAACGTGGGTCGGCAGCACGCGGAGCGGGACGGCGATCGCCGTGGTCAACGTCATGGGACGCATCTTCATGGCGCCGCTCGACGATCCCTTCGCGGTGGTGCTGCGGGAGATCGAGGCGGCGCGCGCGAAGGCCAAAGTCGTCATCGTGGACTTCCATGCCGAAGCCACCTCTGAAAAAGTTGCCATGGGCTGGCATCTCGATGGGCGGGTCACGGCGATCTTCGGCACCCACACGCACGTGCAGACGGCCGACGAGCGCGTCTTGCCGAAAGGGACGGCCTACATCACGGACGTCGGGATGACCGGTCCGCACGATTCGATCATCGGCGTCCAGATCGACGCCGCGCTCGGACGCTTCGTCACCGGGATGCCCGCGAAGTTCGAAGCGGCCAGCGGCGGCGCGCGCCTCAACGCGATCATCATTACGTGCGACGCCGCGAGCGGCCGCGCGAGTGCGATCGAGCGGCTCAACCTGTCGGCACTCGACGTCGAGGCGCTCGCCAAACATGGCTGACCTCTTCGACGTCCCGTTCGAGGAGCCGGGAGATCCCGAACCCCGCCCGGCCGGCCCGGCGCGGCCGGAGCGGCGGGTCTTCACGGTCACGCAGCTCACCTTTGCGATCAGGGGCCTGCTCGAAGACAGCCTCGGTGAGGTCTGGGTCGAAGGCGAGCTCTCGAACTGCCGGGTGTGGAACACCGGGCACATGTACTTCACGCTGAAAGACGACGAAGCGCAGGTCAAGGCGGTGATGTTCCGCACGACGCTGCGCTACCTGCGCTTCAAGCCGGAAGACGGGCTGCACGTCATCGCCCGTGGCCGCCTGGGCGTGTATGCCCCGAAAGGGGAATACCAGATCGTCTGCGAGCACATGGAGCCGCACGGCCTCGGCGCGCGGCAACTGGCCTTCGAGCAGTTGAAGAAGAAGCTCGAAGCGGAGGGGCTCTTCGAGCGTTCGCGGAAGCGTCCGCTTCCCCACTTGCCGAAGAAGATCGGGATCGTCACCTCGCTCGACGGCGCGGCGCTGCGCGACATCGTGAAGGTGCTGCGTCGCCGGCATCCCAACGCGCACCTGGTGATCCGTCCCGCGCGCGTGCAGGGCGAGGGCGCCGCCGGCGAGATCACGCGCGGGTTGCGCGCCATCGCCAAGGTGCCTGGCGTCGAGGTCATCATCGCTGCGCGTGGCGGCGGCTCGGTCGAGGACTTGTGGGCGTTCAACGAAGAGATGGTCGCGCGCGCGATCGCCGCTTCGCCGGTGCCGGTGATCTCGGCGGTCGGCCATGAAGTGGACTTCACCATCGCCGACTTCGTCGCGGACGTGCGAGCCCCGACGCCTTCCGCGGCGGCCGAAATAGTCGTCGCGGCCAAAGACGAGTTCTGTCAGCGCATCGATCGCCTCAGTCACCGTCTCGCGATGGCGGCGCGCGGCGCGATCGAGCGGCGGCGCGGGCAGGTCCACGCGCTGACGTCCAGACGCGGGCTGGCGGGATGGCAGACGCGCCTCGCGATGCACGGTCGTCACGCGGCCGAACTCGCCCACCAGTTGCGCCGCGCCATCGACGGCGCACTGGCTCGACGTGGCCGCGAGTACGGGATCCTGCGCCAGCGACTCGACGCCCACGACGTACGGCGGCGCTTCGCCGGCATCCGCGGACGGCTGCAGGCGGTCGACGGACGGCTCGACGCAGCCGCCCGGCGCGCGCAGGCGCGCGCCGACGCCCGGCTGCGCGTGCTCGCCGGCCGCCTCGAGACCCTCAGTCCCCTCGCTGTCCTGGCGCGCGGCTACGCCGTCGTGTGGGATGACAGCCGCACCCATGTGATCCAGCGCGCCGACGCCGTCGCCCCCGGCGACCGCGTTCGCGTGACGCTCCGCGAGGGAGAACTGGAATGCGAAGTCCGGAAATCGACTCCGTGAACTCTTTGGAGTGTGGAGTTTGAAGTTTGGAGTTTTGAGTTGGAACCAACCATCAAAGATTTCGAATCGGCGATCGCCGAACTTGACGCCATCGTGAAGCGAATGGAAGAAGGGGATCTCACCCTCGAGAAATCGATGGAGCTGTACGAGCGCGGCCTGCAGCTCTCGAAGTTCTGCCACTCGACGCTGGAAGCGGCCGAACGTCGCATCGAGATCCTCAGCGAACGCGGCGAAGTGAAGCCGGCGCCTGCGTCCCTCGGCCTGGGCGCGGACGACGAGGGTGAGCGGCGGCGGTGAACGCGATCGCGCCGGACCTTCAGGCGTGGCTGACGACGCGACGGCGCGACGTCGAGGCCGGTCTCGAGCGGTGGGTGCCGGCGAGCGGATGCGAACCGCCGTTTGTCTGGGAGAGCATGCGCTACAGCCTGCTGGCCGGAGGCAAGCGGCTGCGTCCGCTGCTGGCGCTCGCGTCAGCCGAAGCCGTCGCGCAGCGTCACGGTGTCGAGAGCGAGGCAGTGCGTGCCACTGGCGCTGCCCGCCGCCTGCGCGCTCGAGCTGATCCATACCTACTCGCTGGTGCACGACGACCTGCCCGCCATGGACAACGACGTCTTGCGCCGCGGGCGCCCGACCGCCCACGTGGTGTACGGCGAAGGCATGGCCATCCTGGCAGGTGATGCGCTCCTGACGGAAGCCTTCGCGCTGCTGGCGCGCGAGCCCGAACACGCGGACGACAGTGTCCGCGGTGGCGGCCCGCAAGATCACCGCGATTGGGATCATCGCCGCCGCCGCGGGCGCCTGCGGCATGGTCGGGGGCCAGGCCATCGACCTGCGCGCCGCGCAGCCGGGGGCGTCTCCCCTGAACGCCGAGACACTGCGAGACATGCATGCGCGCAAGACCGGCGCACTTGATCCGTGCCTCGGTGATGGCCGGAGCCGCGATGGCGGGGGCCGATGCCAGCGCGATGACCGCCGTCTCGGCGTATGGCGAGCAGATCGGCCTGGCGTTCCAGATCGTGGACGACATCCTCGACGTCGAAGGGGCGTCGGCCGATCTCGGGAAGACCGCCGGCAAGGACGCCGCCGCCGGCAAGCCGACCTATGTTGCGCTCTACGGCCTCGAGGGGTCTCGCCGCCTGGCCGCCGAGTGCGTCGAACGCGCGCTCCAGGCGCTCGCCCACGCGGGGCTGGCCGGCCAGCTCCCGGCGCTGGCGCGCTGGGTCGTCGGCCGCAGCCATTGAAGCGAACCCGTCTCGACACCCTCCTCGTCGATCGCGGCCTGGTCGCCACGCGTGAACGCGCCCGTGCGCTGATCCTCGCCGGCGACGTGCGCGTGAACGGGACTGTCGCCACGAAGGCCGGCACCAGCGTGGCCGAGGACGCGGACGTGACGCTCGCCGCACCCGACCATCCGTACGTCGGACGCGGCGGGCTGAAGCTCGCCCACGCGCTGGACGTCTTCGGCATCCCCGTTTCGGGACGCCTCGCCCTCGACATCGGCGCCTCGACGGGCGGCTTTACCGATGTCATGCTCCAGCGCGGTGCGCGGGGCGTCGTCGCTCTCGACGTCGGCCACGGGCAGCTCGACTGGAAGATCCGCAGCGACCCGCGCGTCGTCACGATCGAGCGCACCAACGCACGCGCCCTCACGGCCGACGCACTGCCCCCCGGCGCGCGGACCTTCGACCTGGTGACGATCGACGTCTCCTTCATTGCGCTGCGCCACATCCTGCCGGTCGTTCCACCGCTGCTGAACGACAACGCCGATGTCGTCGCGCTCGTCAAGCCGCAGTTCGAGGCGCGGCGGGCAGAAGTTGGCAAGGGGGGCATCGTGCGGGATGACGACGTGCGCGCCCGTGTCGTGGAGGAAGTGGCGGCCGCGGCCGATACATTAGGATTGACCCGGGTAGCCGTCGTCGAGTCTCCAATCGCCGGAATGGAAGGCAATCGCGAGTTCCTGATGCACCTCCGCCAACGGTGATGTCGCTGACAAACCAGATCTCACGCGTCGGACTCGTGGCCAAGGCACGCCTCGGCGAGGCCGCCGGCGTCATCGCGGAACTGGCGGGCTGGCTCGAAGCCCGCGCGGTGCAAACCGTGTTCGAGTCCGAGACGGCGACGCTCGTGGGCGTGCCGCACGGATGGCCGACCTTCAGCCGCGACGAACTGCCGCGCGAGTGCGACCTCGTGGTCGTGCTCGGCGGAGACGGCACGCTGATCAGCATGGCGGCCCGCATCGCCGAGAACGACGCCGACGTTCCGATTCTCGGCGTGAATTTCGGCAGCCTCGGCTTCCTCACGGAAATCAGACTCGCTGAACTGTACGACTCGCTCGAATCGGTATTCGACGGCAGCGCCCGGATCGAGGAGCGGATGATGCTCCGCTCGCGCACCATGCGGAAGGGAGCGCTCTTCGCGGATCGCCTGGCGCTGAACGACGTCGTCATTACCAAGGGGACGATGTCGCGGATCATCGATCTCTCGGTGACGATCGGCGATCAGCCGGTGATGCGCGTCCGGGCGGACGGGCTCATCATCGCGAGCCCGACCGGATCAACGGCCTACAACCTCGCGGCGGGGGGGCCGATCGTGCATCCAGACATCGACGCGATCCTGCTGACGCCGATCGCGCCCCACATGCTCACCAACCGGCCGATCGTCATTCCCGCCGACGGCGAAATCCGCGTGCAGCCCGCCGCCGAGTCGTCGAACGAGGAGCTCTTCGTCACGATCGACGGGCAGTCCGGTCACTCGCTCGAGCCGGATGACGAGATCGTCGTCGAGCGCGCGCGCCAGCGGCTTCGCCTGGTCCGCGCCGTGACGCGCACCTACTTCGACGTCCTTCGCGAGAAGCTGAAGTGGTCCGAGCGCTGAGGCCGGGCCGCAGTTCTACGGAGAGTGGTAGTAGGCCGCCAGCTGGTGATTTCCTCTTGTGCGATGACACGTCTTTGCACGGCCCTTTTTCTCCTCGTTAGCACTCTTACGATTTCTGCGCAGTCGAAACCCGGTTTGACGGGACAGGTGGTCGATGCCGTGAGCGGCAAACCTGTCGCGGATGCCGTGATCACCATCCCAGGAGCGGCCGGCACCAGCAAGACCGACCAGGAAGGTCGTTTCGTGTGGGAAGGCGCGCCTACACCACCATTCCAGGTCATCGTGGTGCTCCCGGGCGGCCAGGTGGCGCGACCGGTCGATGTCACGACGATCGACGCGGCGGGCCTACGAATCCCGGTCAACTCCCTGGCGGACGAGGCCGTCACCGTCGTTGGCGCCGCGCCGAGCATCGTGGCCGCGCCAGCCGCGGGCAAGACGATGCTGTCTCCGGCACAGATCGCCAGCCGGGCGCCGGAGAACCTCACGCAGGCGCTCGAAACCGTTCCCGGCGTCAACGTGGTGTCGGAGGGTCACGCGTCGGTACCAGCGATCCGCGGTCTCGCGCGCGGCCGGACGCTCGTCTTGATCGACGGCGCGCGCGTGAGCTCCGAGCGCCGGGTTGGGCCAAGTGCCACGTTTGCCGATCCTGCGAGCTTCGAGGGAATTGACGTCGCGCGTGGACCCGGATCCGTGGCGTACGGTTCCGAGGCCATCGGCGGCGTGATCTCGGTGCGCACCCGACGTGCGCAGCCAGGATCGCCGCTGAGCGTTCGCGGCACGGCGACGTGGGGAGAAGGCATTCCCGATCGGCGTGGCACCGTGGAAGTTTCCAAGGGGCTGGCGCGAGGCGGCATTCTCGTTCAGGCCCACATGCGCGGAGCCAACGACTGGGACAGTCCGGTTGACGATACCGAGATCTTCAATTCGGGATGGGAGGACCGTGGCGTCCTGGCTCGCGTGGACCACGAGCTCGGCAAAGGGTTGCTCTCGGTGAGCTGGCAGGGAGACTTCGGGCGAGACATCGAGCGCCCTCGCAATAATTCCCGCACCGTCCGCTTCTATTATCCGTACGAGGACTCGCATCGCGTGACGGCCGCCTACGAGGTCGCGAACGTCGGCGGCATGCAGCAGCTCGCGTTCAACGGTTTCTTCGGCACGTTCGACCAGCGAACCGACCAGGATCGCTTTCCCACGCCCACCGCTGTCCGCTCCATCGAGCGCGCGGACGTGTCGGCCAACGACTTCCACGTGAAGGCCAGCGGCGTCCGCGGCGCCGGGCGCGCACGTCTGGAGTTTGGTGCCGATGCGAACGGGCGCTTCGGCCTCGAGGCGATCGACACCATCGTTCGCTACAACAGCGCCGGCGCGATCGACACTGAAACCAACAATCTCTCGATCGACTCCGCGCGGCGCGTCAACACCGGCGCTTACCTGCAGGCAGAGGCACCCCTCACGACAGTTGCTGCGAGTCGCCGCCGGCGGGCGCGGCGACTACGTGACGACCGAGAACGTCGCCGGCTACTTCGGCGACCGCGAAACCTCGAACGGCGCGTTCTCAGGATTCGCGTCCGCCACGGCCGGTCCGTTTTCAGGGTTCACACTGACGGGGCAGGTCGCACGAGCCTTCCGGGATCCGACGATCTCGGACCGTTACTTCCGCGGGCCATCCGGGCGCGGCTTCATCACGGGCAATCCGGATCTCGAGCCGGAGACCAGCCTGCAGTACGACGTCGCCGCACGCTATGCGCTCGGCCGCGCGCAGGTCGCCGCCTACTTCTACCACTACCGGATCGACGACTTGATCGAGCGATACCAGACGGACCCGGACTTCTTCTTCTTCCGCAATCGCGGGCGCGCACGCCTGCGCGGCTTCGAGTTCGAAGCTCGGGCGGAAGCCGGGAAGGGCTTCTCGGTCGAAGGCGGCGTGAACATTGGCGAAGGCGAGGCGCTCGACGATGGCGCCAACCTCGACGACGTGTCGCCGCGGACGGTGTTCCTGATGGCGCGACAGGATTTCGGGGAAACCAAGAAAGGGTACGCGCAGTTGCGCGCCGCCTTCGCAGCCGACGACGATCGCCCCGGCCCGAGCGAAATCAACGCTCCGGGTTCAACCGTGATCGATCTGAGCGGCGGTTGGCGGTTCGCCCGTCAACTCGAGCTGAGGGGCATCCTCCGCAACCTGCTCGACGATGAGTACCTACGCGAGCCCGGACCCGCGCTTCGTGTACGCGCCAGGCCGCTCGGGCAGCCTGACGCTCGCCTTCCACTTCTAGCCACAGAGGGAAGCCACAGCGGAACACAGAAGAAACACAGTTCTGTTGGTCTGCTATTTCCTGTGTTCTTCTGTGTTCTTCTGTGGCCGGCGCTGGAATTCGTTCACGTTGCGGTTGTGCTCGTCGAGCGTCGTCGCAAACACGTGCGAGCCGTCGTTGCGGCTGACGAAATACAGATAGGGGACGTCGGCCGGATTGGCGGCGGCGATCAGTGACGCTTCGCCCGGCGCCGCGATCGGCCCCGGCGGCAGCCCGGCATAGCGGTAGGTGTTGTAAGGAGAGTCGATCTGCAGGTCGTCTCTCCTGATGTTGCCGTCGTAGCGGCCCGCGAGCATGAGCGCGTAGATCACGGTCGGATCGCACTGCAGTCCCATGCCGATCTTCAGCCGGTTGGTGTAAACGCCGGCGACGATGGGCCGTTCCTCGGCCTTCCCTGTTTCCTTCTCCACGAGCGAGGCCAGCGTGACGAGCTGGCGCACAGTCAGGCCGCGGGCTGACGCCTGCTGCTGCACCTCGGACGTCAGGGCTTTCTTGAAGCGGCTCACCATCCGCTCCACGAGCTCCTCGGCGGTCGTGCGCCTCTGCAAGGTGTAGGTGTCCGGAAAGAGGTACCCCTCGAGATCGCGGGAGGCCGGATCGATATCGCCGACCAGCGCGGCGTTCCGGGCAGCGGCGATAAAGTCGGCGGCGGTGCCAAAACCACCCGCCTCGAACAGGCCGGCCATCTCGCGGATGTTCAGTCCTTCGCGAAAGGTGATCGCCCTCACGTAGACGTCCCCGCGCGCGATCTTGTCCACCACTTGCGCCGTGGTCATGGGCCGATCGAACCGATACTCTCCGGCCTGGAGTCGCCGGCCGGCGCCACGCATCCACACGGCCACGCGAAAGGAGGCCGCGGAGCGGATGACACCCATGTCCGCGAGCCGCTTCCCCATCGACGACGAGCCGCTCCCTGTCGGAATGTCGACGAACTGCTCGGGCTCGCTGTAGCCCTTGTAAGGCCGCTCCAGATTCACGTAGACCCAGCCGCCGACTGCGAGCGCCGCGAGAAGTAACAAAAAGGTCATCCAACCGACGAATCGCTTCACCTAACCTCCGGCCGTATCGAGGTAGTCCTGCAAAATGACCGCAGCGGCGGCCGCATCGAGCATGGCCTTGCGCTTGCGCCAATCCTTCTCGCGTTGCGCGAGCAAACTCTCTGCCTCATGGCTCGAGAGACGCTCATCCTGCAGAACGACGGGGATATTCACCGCGGCGCGCAGGCGCTCGACCAGCTGCGAGCACCGTCGCGGTCTGATCGGTGGGCTCGCCGTTGAGGCGGCGTGGGAGGCCCACGACCACGACTCCAAGACCGTCCTCTTCGCGACGCAGCTCCTCCACTTCACGCGCGAGCGCCGTGGCCACCTGCGAGGGATTGCCGGTGCGCGCCACGGTCTTCCAGGCACGAGCGAGCATGCCCGTCGCGTCGGAAAGCGCCAGGCCGATCCGTTGTTGACCGTAGTCCACACCGAGGGCCCGGCCCTGGGGACGCATTCGGGAAGCGTACAATGGGCGACCCGATATGAACAGACGCCTGACGGCGATGGTGACAGCGATCAGCCTGGCCGTGGGGCTCGGTGCGTGCGGCGCGCGCGACACGCCGAACCGCTATACACAGAAGCTGGTCATCCTCGGGTTCGACGGAATGGATCCGGAGCTGTTGAAGCAGTGGATCGACGCCGGGCGACTGCCAACCTTCAAGCGACTCGTCGAGGCGGGGGGACTCTATTCGCTCGGCACCACACACTCCCCTGAATCACCGACGGCCTGGGCATCGTTTGCGACCGGCGTGAACGCCGGCAAGCACAACATCTACGACTTTCTGGTGCGCGACACGACCACCTATTTCCCCGACCTCGGGATGGTGCGACGCCAGCCGCCGAAGTTTCTGTTTGGTTACATCCCAACGGCGCGGCCGAAGATTTTCTCCACCCGTGGCGGGACGTCGTTCTGGGTAACAGCCGGCCAGGCGGGCGTGCGGTCCAGCATTCTCACGGTTCCTGTCACGTTCCCGCCGGAAGACGTCCCCAACGGGGAGCTGCTGTCAGGTCTGCCGCTCCCCGACATTCGCGGCACCATGGGCACCTTCTCGTACTACGCGACCGATCTGAGCCGCTACGAAGAAGGCAGCACCGAGATGGGCGGGATCCTGCGGCGCCTGGTCATGGACAACGACCTCGCCAAAACCGAGCTCGTCGGGCCACCCAATCCCGTCGCGCGCCAGAAGATCCTCGCCTTGCGCGCCAAAGGTACCGCCCAGACCGACGCCGATCGCAAGGCCATCGCGCAGCTCGAACTCGAAGAGGACGTGCGGCTGCCTATGACGATCCGGTGGGATCGCGCCGCGAAGACGCGCCGTCGTTGAGATCGCCGGGAATTCAATCCCCCTCGAGCCGGGGAAGATGAGTCGATGGATTGACCTCGAGTTCCGCGTGAACTTCCTCGTCCGAATCCATGGCATGGCGCAGATGCTGTTGATGAACGCCGGGAACGAACTGCAGCTCTACGTCTCGCCGGTGAACTGGAAGCCGGACAGTCCGCCGGTTCCGATGTCCTCCCCCGAATCCTTCGCCGGGGACTTGTTCAGGAGCCTGGGTTACTACCGCACGCTCGGCTGGGCGGAAGCCACATGGCCCCTCAACGAAGGACGCATGGACGAGCAGACGTTCATGGAGGACCTGTACAAAGCGTTCGACGATCGCGCGCAGGTGATCCTGAACCGGATCGTGTCCCGCAAGTGGGATGTGCTCGTCGGCGTGATCGAATCCACCGACCGCGTGCAGCACATGATGTGGCGGCTGATGGACGAGAAGCATCCGATGTACGACGCCGCGCTGGCCGCGAAGTACGGCGACTCGGTCGAGCGGATCTATCGCCGCGCGGATCAGTTCGTCGCCGAAGTCCTCGAACACCTGGAGCCCGGCACCGACCTCATGATCGTCTCCGACCACGGATTCCACTCGTGGCGAAAGGCGGTCAACCTGAACACCTGGCTCGTGCAGCAGGGCTACATGGTCGTGCAGGGACAGCAGCCCGGCGAGAAGAAGCTGGAAGACTTGTTCGGCGGCGGCGAGTTCTGGGAAAACGTCGACTGGAGCCGTACCCGCGCCTACGCCATGGGCCTGGGTCAGATCTATTTCAACCTTCGAGGACGTGAAGCCAAAGGGATCGTCTCGCCCGGCGCTGAGGCGAGCCAGCTCTCGGACGAGCTCGCCGCGAAGCTCCTCACGATGACGGACCCAGAAGATGGGACGCGGATCATCCGAAACGTATACAAGCGCGATGAGGTCTATTCGGGGGAATTCATCGGGAACGCCGCGGAGCTCCAGGTCGGAATGGAAGACGGCTACCGCGTGTCCTGGCAGACCACCCTCGGCGGCTCTCCCCCGGGGATCGTCTACGCCAATATGAAGAAGTGGAGCGGCGACCACGGTGGCTATGATTTCGCCACCACCGCCGGTGTGCTCGTCACAAACAAGCGGATTACAAAGGCTGATCCCTCCATCATGGACATCGCGCCAACCGTGTTGAAGTATTTCGGCGTTCAGATTCCGGCATCGATCGACGGAAAGCCCCTTTGGTGAACACGTTCCTGCTCGTGGCGTTGTGCATGGTCGGCGGGCTGAGCGCCGCCACGGGGACCGTGTCGCCGCAACAGGCGCCCACCGCTGAGCAGCGAGTGGCCGAGCGACTGCGCGCCCTCGAGAAGGAAGCGCAGCAACTCGCGTCGCAGGAACAGACGATCCTGACCGAGCTCCGCAAGCTGGAGATCGAGCGGCAGATGCGGACGGAGGAACTCGCAGCGGTCGAGCAGGACCTCAAACACACGCGCGCCACACTCGCGGAAACGACGAAGCGCGCCACCGCGCTCCGCGAGCGGGCCGACCTCGACCGCCCGGACGTCGACGCGCGGCTGGTGCGGATCTACAAGATGGGGCGCGCCGGCTACTGGCGGCTCCTGCTCGACGCCGACGACTTGCAATCGATCGGGCGCGCCTACCGCACCGCCGCCGCGTTGACACGCCTCGACAGCGAGCGCGTCAAGCGGCATCAGCAGACCCTCGCCGACCTGACGAACGAGCGGAAGTCGCTGGAAGCGCGGGCCAAGGAGATCGGCGCGCTTCAGCAAAAAGCCGCGAACGCGAGGGCCGCGGCCGACCGGGCCGTGACCGCGCGGACGGCGCTCCTCAAATCGATCGACGAACGGCAGGATCTCGCGGCCCAGCTGACGGCGGAACTCGAGGCGGCACAACAGCGATTGCAGTCCGCCGTGGGACAACCGGGGGGACGAACGGGCACAGTCGCGCTGCCGCTTGAACCGTTTCGTGGGGACCTCCCCTGGCCGGCCGACGGTATCGTGCTCAGCCGCTTCGGACGGCAGACGGCCGTCGGCGGCGTCGCCGTCAGCCGTAACGGCATCGAGATTTCCCTGGCCGAGGGACGGCCGGTCGCCGCCGTCCACGACGGCGTCGTCTCATTTGCTGGCCCATTTACGGGCTACGGCACGCTCGTCATCGTGGACCACGGCGATGGCGACCACAGCCTTTACGGCCACCTGGCGACCGCTTCCGTCAAACAGGGAGACAGGGTGACGCCCCAGACGCGGGTGGGCGTCTCGGGCAGAAACCCCGGCGGCAACCCCGCGCTGTACTTTGAGTTACGCGTCGACGGCAAACCGGTCGATCCTTTACAATGGTTGAGAAAACCATGACTTTGAAAACGCGTCTGTCCGTGTTGCTGATCTCGACTCCGATCCTGGCCTTCGTGATCATCGGCGGCCTCATGGGCCGGGCCTCCGCCGTCACACCCGAGGGTCCCGACGACAAGTTCCAGCACCTGCGCGTCTTCCAGGACGTCGTCGGACTGGTGATGTCGAACTACGTCGAGGAAGTTCGCATCGACAAGGCGATGGAGGGCGCGCTGCGTGGGCTCGCCGAAGGGCTCGACCCCGACAGCGCCTACCTGAGCGCTGCGCAGGTCAAGGACATCGAGCAGAACAAGCCGCTCGCGGATGGCGAGACCGGCATCGAATTGACGCGGCAGTTCTATCTGCGCGTGCTCGCGGCACGCGACAACTCACCGGCCGCCAAGGCCGGGATGCAGACCGGCGACTACATTCGCGCCATCGATGGCAAGCCGACCCGCGAGATGTCGGTGTTCGAAGGCGTGCGCCTGCTGCGCGGCGAGCCGGGCAGCAAGGTGCTGCTCACCGTGCTGCGTGGAAACGCCGCCGAACCGCACGAGGTCGACGATCGTTCGCGCCAAGGCGGCGGTTCCGCCCGTGACCTCGAAAATGCTCGCGAACGACACCGGATACATTCGCATCCCGGTGTTTGCGGCGACGACCAAGGCGGACGTCGAACGCCAGGCCGGTGAGTTGACCAAGGCGGGCGCGAAGGCGCTCGTCATCGACCTCCGTCACACTGCCGAAGGGGCGATCGAGCACGGCATCGCGACCGCGCGGCTCTTCGTGAAGACGTGGAACCATCGCGATCAAGGCGGGCCGCGAGACGGTCGGCACCGACAAGAAGCTCGTGGAAGGCCCGCGCGAGAAGATCGCGGCAGAGTCCGCCGACGGGGCGATTGCCCTCCCCGTGAAGTTGCTGATTACCGCCGGCACCTCCGGCGCCGCCGAGGTCTTCGCCGCCGCACTCGACGGGAACAAGCGCGCGGAACTGATCGGCGAGCACACGATCGGCCGCGCCGCGCAGCAGAAGCTCGTGAAGCTGCCGGAAGGCCGCGGCCTCTGGCTGACATACGCCCGTTACATCCATCCCGCCGGCGAGCCGATCCACGGCCCCGGTCTCAAGCCCACGGTGGCCGTGGCCGAACCGGCGGTCGACTTCGGCGAAGCGCCGCCCACCACCGACCCGATCCTCGAGGCCGCGCTCGAGCGCCTCAAGAAGTAGGCACCGGCCGTGTTAAACTCTTTGTTTCGGTAAGGCCAGTGTTTCCTTGTATAGGCGCGTAGCTCAGTTGGTTAGAGCGCCTGCTTGACACGCAGGAGGTCGGCAGTTCGAGTCTGCCCGTGCCTACCAACCTTCGCTCCCGCTTGCCAACGCCGCGGGAGCTACGGTTGGCAAGCCACTGCGAAGGTTGCCCGCCGTAGTCGCGAAGCGAGCGAAGGTGGGGCCCTCCATGAAGCCTTTCCGTAAGACTCTCAATGAACGAGATCACGGTCACGTTGCCCGACGGCTCGAGCCGCCAGGTGCCCGCCGGCTCTACGCCCGGCGACATCGCGGCGGCCATTTCGCCTCGGCTCGCGAAAGCGGCACTTGCCGCCGCCGTGGACGACCGTCTCGTCGATCTCTCCTATCCGCTCCAACAGAACGCCCGGGTTCGGGTCATCACCCCGGAAAGCCCGGAAGGCCTGCACGTCTATCGGCACAGCACCGCGCATCTCCTGGCCGCGGCGGTGACCAATCTGTTCCCCGGCGCGCAGTGCGGCATCGGCCCCGCCACGGAAGAAGGCTTCTTCTACGACTTCATCGTCGATCGCCCGTTCGTCCCGGACGACCTCGAGGCGATCGAGAAAAAGATGAAGGAGCTCGCGCAGCAGGACCTCGCGTACGAGCGGCAGATGTGGTCGCGCGACGAGGCCAGGCAGTTCTTCGCGCAGCGCGGCGAACCGCTCAAGGTGCAGCTGATCGACGAGAAGACCGCCGGGCAGTCCGAGGTCTCGTGCTACACGATCAAGGACCGCGACACCTTCGTGGACTTCTGCGTCGGGCCGCACGTGCCTTCGAGCGGACGGCTCAAGGGATTCAAGCTCCTGAACACGTCGAACGCCTACTGGAAAGGGGACGCGAAGGGCGCCCCGATGCAGCGCATCTACGGCACGGCGTTCTTCAGCGACAAGGACCTGCAGGCGCACCTCCAGCGCATCGAAGAAGCGAAGAAACGCGACCATCGCAAGATCGGGCGGGAGTTGGAGCTGTTCACCGTCAACGAAGCGGTCGGCGCGGGTCTGCCCCTCTGGCTGCCGAAGGGAGCGACCGTCCGTCGCCTCCTCGAAGAGTACATCCTCGAGAAGGAGCGCGCCTCCGGCTACGAGCACGTCTGCACGCCGGATCTCGCGAAGGTGGATCTCTACAAGCGGTCAGGCCATTGGGAGCACTACCAGCACTCCATGTTTCCGCCGATGGACCTGGAGACGGAGCAGCTCGTGCTGCGTCCGATGAATTGCCCGCATCACATCCTGATCTACGAGTCGAAACAGCGCAGCTACCGCGACCTGCCAGTCCGGTTCGCCGAGCTCGGGACGATGTATCGGTACGAGCAGTCGGGCGCGCTGAGCGGATTGAGTCGCGTCCGCTGCATGACGCTGAACGACGCCCACATCTTCTGCACGCCCGACCAGATCAAAGAAGAGTTCTCACGGGTGATGCAGCTCGTCGAGCAGGCGTACCGGGACCTCGGCATCACGCAGGACTCCTATCGCCTCTCCTTGCGCGACCCGGCCGACACCGAGAAGTACGTGCGCAACGACGAGATGTGGGAGCTCGGCGAGCGCATCATGCGCGAAGCCATGGATTCGCTCGGGCTCACCTACCGCGAAAGCATCGGTGACGCGGCGTTCTACGGACCGAAACTGGACATTCAGCTCACCGACGTGATGGGACACGAGGAAACGTATTCGACCATCCAGGTCGATTTCCACCTGCCGTCGCAATTCGGTCTCGAGTACATCGGCGCCGACGGCCGCGAGCACCGGCCGGTCATCATCCACCGCGCGATCGTCAGCACGATGGAGCGGATGGTGTCGCTATCTGATCGAGTTGTATGGCGGCGCGTTTCCGCTCTGGCTCGCGCCGGTGCAGGCCATCGTTCTCCCGATCGCCGATCGCCACTTCGAGTACGCAGCGGGGGTCGAACGCCAGCTCATCGCCGCCGGCCTGCGGGTGCATGTGGACCGACGGCAGGAGAAGATCGGTTATAAGATTCGCGAGGCTCAGCTTCAGAAAATCCCCTATATGCTGGTAGCTGGCGACCGTGAGGCAGCCGAGGGCACGGTGTCCGTGCGGAGCCGCGCGGGTGGCGATCAGGGTAGCCGGTTGATCGAGGAGTTCATCAGCGCGGCGAAGTCGGAGATCGAGCAGAAAAAAGCACCGCCCGCGGCGGCGGCCTAGGAGGTTTTATCGCTTTCGACCGAAGCCCGAGACGGGATGACCGCATCCGGGTAAACGAACGCATCAGGGTCCGCGAGATTCGGGTCATCGACGACACCGGGCAGCAGCTGGGGATCATGCCGCCGCAGCAGGCCTTGACGATTGCTCGCGGAAAGGGACTCGACCTCGTGGAAATCGCGGCAACGGCGACGCCGCCGGTTTGCCGCATCATGGACTTCGGGCGCTACCAGTACCAGGAGCAGAAGCGCGCGCGGTCGGCGAAGAAGCACCAGAAGATCATCGAGGTCAAGGAAATCAAGTTCCGCCCGAAGGTCGACGAGCACGATTACAACTTCAAGAAGAAGCACATCGAGCGGTTCCTCGCTGAAGGAGACAAGGTCAAGGCGACGATCTTCTTCCGCGGGCGCGAGATGGCGCATCCGGAAATTGGCCGCCGCATCCTCGAGCGGCTGATCGAAGAGTTGTCGGAGGTCGCGATCGCCGAAACGGCGCCGCGGCAGGAAGGCAACCAGATGCACACGATCCTCTCGCAGCGCGCGGGGAAGAAGTCGGCGCCGAAAGCGGCGCGCGAAGAGAAAGCAGCGGAGACCGAGTAATGCCGAAACTGAAGACACACAAGGGCGCCGCCAAGCGCTTCAAGAAAACCGGCACGGGCAAGTTCGTCCGCGCCAAGGCGTTCAAGCAGCACATCCTCACGAGCAAGAGCCGCAGCCGCAAGCGGGGACTGAAGGGCACCGTGACGGTGTCGCCCGCCGACCAGGCCAAGCTGCGTCACATGCTGCCCGACTAGTCAGCGTTAGAGAATCATCATGCCGAGAGTAAAAAGAGGAAATGTTCGCCGCGCCAAGCGCAAGAAGATCCTTGCGCGTGCGAAAGGCTTTTACCAGACCAAGAGCAAGCTCTATCGCTCCGCGAAAGAGTCGGTCGACACCGCGCTCAAGTACGCCTTCGTGGGGCGTCGCCGCAAGAAGCGGGACTTCCGCCGCCTGTGGGTGACGCGGATCAACGCCGCGGCGCGTGAGAACGGCCTGACCTACGGGCAGCTCATCGCCGGCCTCAAGGCCGCGGGAAACCCGATCGACCGCAAGCAGCTCGCAGACCTCGCGGTGCATTCCCCCGCCGCGTTCGCGACGCTCGCGAAGGCGGCCGCCAAGGCGAAGCCGGCCCCGGCCAAGCGGCCAGCCCGCGCCGCGGCAAAGGGCGCACGGCCGAAGGCACGAGCGGCCGCCGAAGCGCGGGCCTAGCGCGCCCGTTGCCCGTTGTCCGTTGTCCGTAGGTCCAAAGTTGATAAGCTTTGAGATCTACGGTTCATGTCGGATTCATCGATAGATTCCCTTCGACAGCAGTTCGAGGCTGATCTCGCCGGGGCGGCGAGTGAGGCGGAGCTGCGCGCGGTTCGCGACCGCTATCTCGCACGCAAGGGCGGGCTCGTCTCCGGTCTCCTGAAGTCGCTGGGGTCCGCCGCGCCCGAAGACCGTCCTCGCCTCGGCCAACTCGCCAACACGCTCAAACAGGAGATCGAGACGCGCCTCGACGCGCGCAGCGCCGCGGCGTCGGTCGTCGCGGCCGCCCAAAGGCGCGGTGGACATCACGCTGCCGGGCCGCCGGCCGCCGCTCGGCCACCGGCATCCCCTGTCGATCCTGCGCGAGCGGATCGAATCGATCTTCACCCGCATGGGATTCCTCGTGATCGAGGGCCCCGAGCTCGAGGACGACTACCACAACTTCGAAGCGCTCAACATGCCGCCGGAGCATCCCGCGCGCGACATGCAGGACACGCTCTACCTCGCATCGCCGGTGCGCTCCTCGGCCGGCTCCCCCGCGACGCTCCTGCGCACGCACACCTCGGGCATGCAGATCCGCTACATGGAGCGCATCAGCCGCCGGTGCGGCTGATCGCGCCTGGGCGCGTGTATCGCCGCGACAACCTCGACCTCACCCACACGCCGATGTTCACGCAGGTCGAAGGGCTCGTCGTCGGCGAGCACGTCACGCTGGCGGATCTGAAGGGCACGCTGTTCGTGTTCCTGCGCGAGTTGTTCGGTCAGGACCGCCAAGATCCGGTTCCGCCCCAGCTTCTTCCCGTACACCGAACCGAGCGCGGAAGTCGATATCACCTGCATCGCCTGCAACGGCACCGGTCGCGACCCTGTCACGCCGAAGCCCGGAACGGGCGGAGGCGGATGCGGGCTGTGCAAGCGCACCGGCTGGATCGAGATCCTCGGCAGCGGCATGGTGCACCCCGCCGTGTTCGAGGGGGTCGGCTACGATCCAGAGCGCTACACCGGCTGGGCGTTTGGCATGGGCATCGAACGCGTCGCGATGCTCAAGTGGGGCGTCGAAGACATCCGCCTCTTCTACGAGAACGACCTGCGGTTCCTGGAGCAGTTTCCGCTGTGAAGATCGTCCACCAGTGGCTCGCCGAGCTCGTCGAGGTCCCCGCCGACGCGGATGTCGTCGCGCGCGAGATCTCGCTGCGCGGTTTCGAGGTGGCGTCGGTCGAGAAGGGCGTGATCGATTTCGAGATCACGGCGAATCGGCCGGACTGCCTGAGCCACCGCGGCATCGCACGTGAGGCCGCGGTGATCTGGAAGCAGGCCCCCCGAGCGAAACTTGTGGGCCGAGTGACGCGTCCAGACGCGCAGCCGCCGGTGACGATCGAGGCACCCGATCTCTGCCCGCGCTACATGGCGCAGGAATTCGACGTTAAGGTCGGCCCGTCCCCCTCATGGCTCAAGGAACGCCTCGAAGCCGCCGGCGTGCGCCCGATCAACAACATCGTCGACGTCACCAACTACGTGATGCTCGAGATCGGACAGCCGATGCACGCCTTCGATCTCGACAAGCTGGCGGAACGGCGCATCGTCGTCCGTCGCGGGCGTGCCGGCGAGAAACTGCGGACGCTGGACGGAATCGAGCGCGCGCTGGACCCGGAGATGCTCGTGATCGCCGATGCCGACGCGGGCCGTCGCGATCGGCGGCGTCATGGGCGGGCAGGATTCTGAAATCAGCAGCTCGACGACGAAGATGCTGCTCGAAAGCGCGTTCTTTCAGCCGGCGTCGGTTCGACGCACGAGCAAGCGGCTCGGCTTGAAGACGGAAGCCTCGACGCGTTTCGAGCGTGGCGCCGATATCGAAGGGCCTTCTGAGGGCCTCTTTCGCGCCGCGGAGCTCCTCGAGCAGATCGGCGCGGCCACGCCCGGCGTGACGTGGGACGTCTACCCGTCGCCGAGCCAGCCGCCGCGGCTGGAACTGCGTGCGGCGCGGATCGAGCGTGTGCTTGGGATGCCGGTTCCTGCAGAGGACGTCCCACGCATTCTCACAACGCTCGGGTTCGGGGTGGAGACAAAGGGCTCCGACGCCTGGGTCGTAGTCATTCCGACCTTCCGGCCGGATGTCCTTCGCGAGGTGGACCTCATCGAAGAGGTCGGCCGCCATCACGGGTTCGACAAGCTGCCGACGACGTTCCCTGCGCTCGACACGGCACAACCGGCACCCGACGAACGCGTCGAGCGCGACCGTAAGATCCGGCAGGTGCTGACCGCCGCCAGCCTGAACGAGTCGATGACCTTCGCGTTCATCGAGCGGCACGCGGCGCTCCCCTTCTGCGAAGGCGGAACCGAACCCACGCCGATCGCCAATCCGCTGTCGGAGAAGTTCGCCGTCCTGCGACCATCCCTGCTGCCGGGGCTGATCGACTCGTGCTCGCACAATCGGCGGCGCGGGCGCAAGGACGTGCGCCTGTTCGAGACCGGGAGCCGTTTCGCGTCCGTCGGCGAAAATCGAGCCGTGGGCCTGGCGTGGTCCGGCGCCGGCAATGTGGCGCACTGGTCGGCGCACCCACGGCCGGTGGACTTCTTCGACGTCAAAGGTGTCGTCGAACTGCTCTGCACCGCGCTCCACATCGAGGCTCCGGACATCGTCCAGGCGGATGCGCCGTTCCTCGTGCGCGGGCGCTCGGCCGAAGTGCGGTACCGGGGCGCGCGGCTCGGGGTGCTCGGGCTGCTGCAATCGTCTATCGCGGAAGCGCGCGGCTTCCCGCCGGGTGAAGACGTCTACGTCGCTGAGCTCGACGTCGACGCCATGGCCGCCGCCGCACGCGGCGAAGAGTTGCGTGCGCAGACGCTGCCGAAGTTCCCCGCCATCGTGCGCGACGTGTCGATTCTGGTCGACGAAGCCTTGCCTGCTGCGGGCGTTCGTGGCACTATCCGTGCGGCGGCTCCCGAAACGCTCGAATCGATCGTCGAGTTCGATCGATACCAGGGAAAGGGTGTTCCGGAAGGCCGCGTGAGTTTATCGCTGCGGCTCACGTTCCGTTCCGCTCGAGCGAACGCTCACGGACGCTGAAGTCGAGAGTGCGATGCAGACGATCGTGGAAACACTCCGCACGGCGCACGACGCCGAGCGGCGGTAGGGTTCCCGAGTTGGCAGGAGTTACTGTGGCAACGGTTGCAAAAGTCGCGGTCGGGCGCGCGGTCGATGTCGAACCGATCGACCGGCTGGAAGAAAAACTGAAGATGCTGGTCGGTGTGATCGATCGGCTGCGCTCCGAGAGTCAGAAGGCGGCGGACGACAACGCACGCCTCTCGCGCGAAATCGACACGCTTCGCGCGCGGGTCTCGGAGGCTGAGGGCACGAGCGGCGAGCTGTCGGCCTTGCGCGAAGAGCGCGAGCTCGTCAGGTCGCGCGTCAGCGACATGCTCCAGCAGATCGAAGCCCTGAACCTGTAGCCTGCCGGGTCTGAAGACCCGGCCTACAAGAATCGATGGACGAAACCCGCGTCATCCACGTCGAGATCCACGGGCAGCAGTACCCGATCCGCAGCGCGCTCGACGCGACGTATGTCGCGGAGCTCGCGGCCTTCGTCGATCAGAAGATGCGGGCGGCGGCCAAGGAAACGACCGCGGGCGACACGCTCAAGCTCGCCGTGCTCGCGGCCCTCAACATCGCAGACGAATGTTTCCGGGCGCAGCAGGACGAACAGGACCGCCGCGAACGCCTCTCGCTTCGCGCCGAGGAGCTCGAGCGGTTGCTCGATTCGGCGCTCGCCATTCACGCCGGCCCCTCGGAGCCGGCGCTGTCCACGCGCTCGGGGCCGGTAATTCGCTAATCTTTCGCTTGCCGGGGCGTCGTCCCTGCTGTAAGATGCGTGCAGGGTTTGAGTTCCCTGCTTTGTTCGTGATGGTTAGGAGGCTCGTTTGAGCCGATGTTCTAACCCCAAGTGAATCGCGACGCTGCGTGGTGTGCATGCCTCTGTAAGAGGAAGCCTGAAGCGCGGCTTTTGCAGCGGTTCCACCTGCTATAGCAGGTTCATTCGACCTCCCCACACGGCAAAGCGGGGCCCTTCTCTTCTTCTCCAGTTTCAACTAACGCAAGACCTCCTTCGGGAGATGCCGATATGGGCACGTCTTCGCTCTTTGCGCCCGCCATTGTCGGGCTCGCGATCCTGATAGCGGGGCTCGTGGTGTTCGGGGCTCGAAGCCGCCGCCGTGAAGCGCTGGAAACAGTCGCCCGCGCGCACGACGATGCCGACCGCCTCATCAAACAAGCCGAGCGCGACGCCGAAACGTTGCGGAAGGAAGCGGCGCTCGAAGCGCGCGAACGGGCGCACGACGTCGCCGCCAAAGCCGAAGAACAGGCGCGCGATCGCCGCCAGGAAATCACGTCGCTGGAACACGCGCTCGCCGACAAGACCCGCTCGCTCGCCGATCGCCTCGCGACCACCGACCGCCTCGAACAAGACCTCCGCGGCAGGGAAAAGCGGCTCGTCACGCAGGAACAGGCCAGCACGCGCGACGCTGGCCCGCTGCGAGCAAATGGTCGCTGATCGTCAGCGGGAGCTGCAGCGCGTGGCAGGGCTGACCGCCGACGAGGCGCGCGAGCTCCTCTTGAAGGAAATCGAGAGCGACGCCCGCCGCGACGCGGCCAACCTGGTCAAGCGGCTCGAAGCCGAGGCCCGCGAAACCGCCGCGGTGCGCGCGCAGCAGATCATCGCCGACGCCATTCAGCGGAGTGCCGCCGAACACGCAATCGAAACGACGGTTTCGGTGGTCGATCTCCCGAGTGACGATCTGAAGGGCCGCATCATCGGCCGCGAGGGGCGGAACATCCGCGCCCTCGAAACCGCCACCGGCGTCGAGCTGATCGTCGACGACACGCCGGGCGCGATCATCCTTTCCAGCTTCGATCCCCTTCGTCGCGAAGTGGCGCGCCAGGCGATCGAGCGTCTGATCGCGGATGGCCGCATCCACCCCGCTCGAATCGAAGAGGTCGTCGAGAAGGTCAAGGCGGACATGGAAGAAACCGTCCGCAAGGAAGGGGAAGCCGCCGCCTTCGAGCTCGGGATGTTCGACCTTCATCCCGAGGTCCTCAAGCTCATGGGGCGGTTGAAGTTCCGCACCAGCTACGGACAGAACGTCCTCAATCACTCGAAGGAAGTCGCGTTCCTCGCCGGCATCATGGCCAAGGAGCTGGGTCTCAACGCACACACCGCCGTGCGCGCGGCGTTCCTCCACGACATCGGCAAGGCGATCGACCGCGACCTGCAGGGCACGCATCTCGAGCTCGGCCTCGACTTCCTGCGCAAGCATGGAGAATCGGAACCCGTCCTGCTCGCCGTCGCGGCGCATCACATGGACATCGACTGGCCGTCGATCGAAGCGATGATCGTGCAGGCCGCCGATGCGATCTCGGCAGCACGACCCGGCGCCAGGCGCGACATCCTCGAGTCCTACGTCAAGCGGCTCGAGAAGCTCGAAGACATCGCCGACTCGTTCGAAGGGGTCTCCAAGTCGTTCGCCCTCCAGGCCGGACGCGAGATCCGTATCGTGGTCGAAAGCGAGTCGATCTCGGACGAAGCGACGGTGTGGCTCTCCAAGGACATCGCCCGCCGAATCGAGAACGAGCTTCAGTACCCGGGACAGATCAAGGTGACGGTCATCAGGGAGACGCGCGCCGTTGAGTTCGCTCGGTAGCGAGCGCGACCTGATCGAGCACATCCGACGCCGGCTTCCAGCCGCTCCTTCATCCCTCGTCGTCGCCGCCGGCGACGATGCCGCGGTGGCCGTTCCTGAACGCGGGGCGTTCCAGGTGCTGACAACCGATTCGGTCGTCGAAGGCATTCACTTCGACCGCCGGTTTTCTTCCTTCGCCGATGTCGGGTACCGGGCCCTGGCGGTCAACGTCAGCGACGTGGCGGCCATGGGGGGCACTCCGACCCTCGCTCTCCTTTCCTTCTTGTTGCCTGCGGCGACGACGCTGACGGAGGTCGACGGCCTGCTCGACGGCATCCTCGAGATGGCGGCTGACGGCGAAGGTGGCGATCGCCGGCGGAAACCTGTCGAGGTCCCCGGGTCCGCTGGTGGTGGACGTCACCGTGACGGGGCACGTGCGACCTCGCCGCATCCTGACCCGCGGCGGCGGCAAGGCGGGTGATGGGTTGTATCTCACCGGGGCGATTGGGGGGGCCGCCGCAGGTCTGGAATGGCTGAAGGACGGAGGGCAGGGCGCTCCTGCTGGAATGGAAGACTGCGTCCTTCGCCACCGGCGGCCGAACCCTCGCCTCCGCATTGGCGCGTTGCTCGGACGCAACCGCGCAGCCTCGGCGTGCATGGACCTCAGCGACGGCCTGGCAGACGCTGTTCAGCAGATGGCGAAGGCGAGCGGGACCGGAGCCTCCATCGATGCGGCCGCGATTCCCGTCGATCCCGGAGCCGCCCGGTGGTTCGCGTCGAAGGGGCGCGACCCCGTTACCGCCGCCTGCAGCGGTGGCGACGACTACGAGTTGCTCTTTGCCGTTCCCCGAAAGGCCGGGGGCCGGCTGAGGAGCGTCATCCGCGCTGCCCGAGGGGTTCCGCATCACGCGCATCGGTGAGCTGACGAAGGAACCGGAGGTCTTGCTGCTGCGGGAGGGGCGTTCGGAGCCGCTTCCGGCCGGCTTCTCCCATTTCTGAGCGCCATGGCCCGCTTCCCCCGCCTGCGGCACCTCGCGGACCAGCTCCTGCACACCCATGACACCCCGCGGCGGACGGCGGGGGCCTTCGCGCTGGGCGTGTTCTTCGGGTTCTCCCCTCTTCTGGGCCTCCACACGGTCCTCGGCCTGGCGCTCGCGTTCGCCCTGCGGCTCAATCGGGTCGCGGTCCTCATCGGGGTCTATTCGAACCTTCCCTGGATCCTGCCCCCTTACTACGTGATGGCCACCGTGGTCGGCGCGGCGATGCTCGGGGTCAGCGTGCCTCCCGATCTCGCCGGGCAGCTGCGGCAGGTTCTGGCGGCCCCCGGTCTCAGCGAACTGCGGCTGCTGGCCGAGGGGCTGGCGCCGCTGTTTTGGTCGTTCGTGCTGGGGTCTACCCTGGGCTCCTGCGTGCTGGCGTTCGTCGCGTACCACGCATCGCTGACGATGATCGAAGCGCGACGCCGACACGCACAGCATCGGACAAAACATTGAAGTGCAACCGATTACAGACAATTTTTGTCCCATACGGGTAGGGGAGTATGGGCCTTGGAGCCTTTGACGTGCCCCCCCTGGATCGTTATAGTGGAGGTCGCCCACCGTGGCGCTTTCGGGCGCTTCGGCGTGGCCAGGCCCGACCCCATGCTGCTAACCAAATCCGCCTGGCGGAAGGTCTTTGTGACCCTGGTCGCGATCCTCGGATTCGCCTTCTTCTTTGAAGCGAGCATCCTGGACTCCCGCCCCTTCGCGGACGTCCTGAGCTTCAAGGATTGGCAGGCTCCCGCGCAGGGCTCCAAAATACGCTTTACGGCGACCGCCTACTGCAAGGGGACCACGACCGCGTCTGGGGTCAACGTCCGCCAGGGCATCGCCGCAGCCGACCCCGGCCTTCTGCCGGTCGGCTCCGTGATCCAGGTCGAAAAGCTGGCCGACCGCTATAACGGCATCTATACGGTCATGGACACGGGCCCCAAGGTCCAGGGGCGCCACGTGGACATCTACCTGTGGAGCTGTTACGAGGCGTTGGAACTGGGGCGTCGACCGATCTCCCTGACCGTCCTTCGCCTCGGCTGGAATCCCCAGGCCAGCTCCCCGAGCCTGATCGACCGGTTGTTCCGGCAGCGCGAACGCCAGCGAGACGCCGTCCCCGTGAACACCTCCTCCCGCGCAGGAAGCTAACCGAATTGCCCGGCTGCTGCGGGCAGTGGGGTTGCGCGGGCGACTCTGAAACTACGAACTCCGAACTTAGAACGTCAAGACGCTCCGAAGGCTCGGATCTTCGTCTGAAGACGGCCTAGACGCTGCGCCGGGTCTAGACCCGGCTTCGACTGCCGTCTCTACAGTTCGGAGTTCGGAGTTCGTAGTTTCGGAGTCGCCCCGAACAACCCCACTGTTAATCGCGGTACTGCAGCTCGAATAGCTTGTGGTAGATCCCGCGTTGGGCCAGCAGCTGTTGGTGGGTGCCGGACTCTCGCAGTCGGCCGTGGTGCAGGACGAGGATCTTGTCCATGTCCTGGATCGTCGAGAGGCGGTGGGCGATTGCGATGGTGGTTCGACCGGACATGAGGGTCCGCAGGGCGTCGCGAATCAGGAGTTCGGTCTCCGTGTCGACGCTGGAGGTCGCTTCGTCGAGCACCAGGATGCGCGGATCGAATGCCAGCGCCCGCGCGAACGAGAGCAACTGTTTCTGGCCAACCGACAACGTCGCTCCGCGTTCGGCCACGGCCGTGCCATACCCGCCAGACATCCGCTCCACGAATCGGCTGGCGTGAACCGCTTCGGCCGCCCGCTGGACGGCAGCATCGCTGATGGATGTTTCTCCCAGCCGGATATTCGACGCGATGGTTCCTGAAAACAGGTGCACGTCCTGCAGCACGAGGCTGAAGCGCCGGCGGAGATCGCGAAGCTCCATGTCACGCACGTCCACGCCGTCCACGAGAATGCGTCCGCTCGAGACGTCATAGAACCGCAGCAGCAGATTGATGATCGTTGACTTCCCTGCTCCTGTGGCACCGACGATCCCCACGCGCTCGCCCGCCTTCACGTCGAACGACACGTTTCTCAGCACGTAGTCGACACCGTTGTAAGCAAACGAGACGTCATCGAAAACGATGCTCCCCCGCGCCGAACCCCGAATCCCGAGCGCCGAGTCCCGAGCCCCGAGTCCCGAACTCCGAGTCCCAGGACCCGAATCCCGAACACCGACCTCCGTGTCGAGCAGCTTGAAGATGCGCTCGCTCGACGCCATCGCCGACTGCAGGATGTTGAACTTTTCGGACAGGTCGCTGATCGGCCGGTAGAAGCGCTGCGCGTAGAGCAGGAACGCGAGGAACGAGCCGAGCGACAAGGTGCCTCCGAGCACCCAACCGCCACCGAACCAGATGATCATGGCGGTCGACAGCGCGCCGATGACTTCGATCGCCGGATAGAACACCGCGTAGTAGAAGATCGAGTCGACGTTCGCATCGCGGTGCCCTTTGTTCACGGCGTCGAAGTCATCGAAGCTGCGGCGTTCGCGGCGGAACAGCTGCACCGTGGACATGCCGGTGATGTGCTCCTGCAGGAAGGCATTGATCCGTGCGATCCACGTTCGGACGCTGCGGTAGGAATCGCGAACGTTGCGCCGGAACCACTGCGTCACGAGCGCGATCAGCGGCAGCACGGTGAACGAGACGAGCGCCAGCCGCCAGTCCATGATCATCAGCGCGCCCATGATCCCGGCGAGCAGAAAGATGTCCCCGAACACCGACACCACGCCGGCGGTGAACAGCTCGTTCAGCACATCCACGTCGGTCGTCACGCGCGTCATCAGACGGCCAACGGGATTGCGGTCGAAGTACTGGACGTCGAGCCGCTGCAGATGCCCGAAGATCTGCATCCGCATGTCGAACATGATCCGTTGTCCGGTCATCTGGAGCGTCCACGTCTGCAGGTATTCGAGCAGGAAGCTGGCGATCAACACCACGACGTAGACGGCGGCGAGGACGCCGAGACCGCGGGTATCGCCGATCGCGATATGGTCGTCGATGGCGACCTTGATCAGGTACGGTTGCGTGAGCTGCAGGGTCGAGGCGGAGACGATGGCCGTCAGGGCGATGAGCACCTGCCTCCAATACGGGCCGCAGGTACGTCAGCAGCCGGCGCATGAGCCGCGCGTCGTAGGCCTTCCCGAGAACGTCTTCTTCGTGCATCACTACGAGGCTTCGAGCTCCTCCTCGAGGAGCTGTTTGCGATACAGCGAGGCGTAGACCCCGTCGCGCCGGACGAGCTCATCGTGCCGTCCACGCTCGACGATCCGGCCGTTTTCAAGGACGAAGATCTGGTCCGCATGGCGGACCGTCGAGACCCGATGGGCGATCAGAAGCGACGTGCGTTCGGCCATCACCCCGCGCAGGCGCGCGAGGATCTCGTCCTCGGTGTAGGTGTCGACGGCCGACAAGGCGTCGTCCAGCACAAGGATGCGAGGATCGGTAAAGACGGCACGCGCAATCGCGGTGCGCTGCTTTTGACCGCCCGACAGGGTGATTCCGCGCTCGCCGATGGTGGTGTCGTAGCCCTTCGGGAACTGCTCGACATCCTTGTCGAGCCGCGCAACCGACGCGGCATCGAGCATCCGAGCGGACTCTTCCGTCGCGGGCCCGGCGTATTGAACGTTTTCTGCGAGGGTTGCGGAGAACAGGAAAGGCTCCTGCGGCACGAAGCCGATGGCGCCACGCAGCCGCTGCAAGGGGATTTGGCGAACGTCGAGGCCATCGATGAAAACGGTGCCCGGCGGCGGCTCGTGCAGGCGCGGGAGCAGACTGACCAGCGTCGACTTGCCCGACCCGGTGGCACCGATGAACGCCGCCGTTGATCCGGCGGGAATGGTGAGCGACACATCCTGCAACACTGGTGACGCGGCGCCCGGATAGGTGAACGTCAGGTGGCGAACCTCGATATGCCCCGTGATCTCGAGCGCGTGTCCTTGTGACGTGACCTCAACGTCGCTGATGGCCGGCACCGCGTCCATCACCTCGAGCATCCGTCCCCACGACGCCATGCCGCGCTGGAGGATGTTGGTGACCCAGCCGAACGCGATCATCGGCCAGGCGAGCATCGCGAGGTACGAGTTGAAGGCGAAAAACTCGCCGAGCGTGATCCGGCGCGCGATCACGGCCTGCCCACCCAGCCACAGCACCAGCACCGCGCCCATGCCCAGGAAGAACGTCATGCTCGGATAGAACATCCCCTGCAGACCGATCAGGGCACGGTTCCTGGCGACGTACTCTTCATTGGCGGCGCGAAATCGTGCGATCTCGTGCTGTTCCTGCGCGTAGGCGCGGACGACGCGCACGCCGGCGAGGCTTTCCTGCACCATCGCACTCACTTCGGACAGCTGCGCCTGGATCACTTCGAAGCGCTCGTGGATGACCTTCCCGAAGTAGCGGACCGTTACCGAAACGAACGGCAGCGGAACGAGAGCGATCAGCGTCAACCGCACGTCGATCGACAGCATCATCAGGATCGCGACCACAAAGACGAGGATCGTGTTCGCCGAGTACATGACCGCCGGCCCGATCATCATGCGCACGGCGTTGAGATCGTTGGTGGCGCGCGACATCAGGTCGCCGGTGCGCCGCGCCTGGTAATAGCCGAGCGGCATCTGCTGCAGCCGGGCGAAGAAGGCGTTGCGGATGTCGTACTCGATATCGCGGGAGGCGCCGATGATGACGCGCCGCATCAGGAAACGGAAGACGGCGCCCACGCACGCGAGGCCGAGCACGATCAGCGCGTAACGGATCAGCTTTGCGACCGTCACGCCGACCGTCAGATCGTCGACGGCGTACTTCAGCACCCAGGGGGGCAGTAACTGAATCGCGGTCGTGTTAACGACGAACAGCAGACCGACCGATAGTTTGAAACGGTAGCGTGCGAGGAAAGGCAGCAGGCGGCGGAACGACGGGCCCATCTCCTCGCAGTATATCGGCCCTGCTGGGCTTGACTACGATCCAATGTGTCCGCGATTCAATGTGTTAAGGTGATTTTCTATATGCGCATCCGCGGTGTCCTCGTTTTGCTGGGAGTACTTGTGTCGGCGGCCGTACCGGCGCAGGCGCAAACCACTGTGAGCGTTTCTAGCGAACCCGCTACGGGCGAGAAGTATCACGTCGAGGTCGGCGGCTTCTTCTGGAACCCCAATCCGACGATCATCATCCGAAGCGAAGCGCTGACCGAGGCGCGCATCGGCTCGACCATCAACTTCGTCACGGAACTCGGACTCGAGCAGCAACGGTTCGGACAGATCAAAGCCCATCTGCGTCCCGCGAAGAAGCACAAGTTCCGCTTCGAGTACACCCCGATCAGCTACGAGAACCCGTCCTTCAACCTGACGCGCGACGTCATCTTCAACGGCCAGCTGTATCGACTCACGTTGCCGGTGGCCACCGAGCTCCGCTGGGACGCGTTCCGGTTCGGCTACGAGTACGACATCATTTCTCGCGACCGCGGGTTTTTCGGCGTCCTGCTCGATATCAAGTACACGGACGTCGAAGCCACGCTCCGTCAGGGGGCCATCGGTCTCGAGGAATTCGCGCGCGCCCGCGCCCCCATTCCCTCGATCGGCGCCATCGGACGTGTCTATGTGGTGCCCAACATCTCGATCACTGCCGAGTTCAGTGGCTTTAACCTGCCGGAGAGCATCAACGAGAGCTACCGGGCGCATTACTTCGACTTCGACCTCTACGGAAGCATCAACTTCACCGCACAACTTCGGCGCGCAGCTTGGCTATCGTTCGTTCGACGTCTTCTACTTGATCGACGACGAAGACGAGGGAGAGCTCAAGTTGAAGGGGTTCTATCTCGGCGGCGTCGCCCGATTCTAGGGCGCCAGTTTTACCCACACTCCGAGAAACCTCGTATCGCGGCTGCTGGGATCGACCTCCGAGGGGCGGAAGCCTGCGCTGGTCGTGAATCGGAGCCGGGTCGCGCCGCGTTGGTGGTTCAGCGGCACCTCGATGCGGCGCTCCTCGCCTGGGCCGAACGTGATCTCGTCCCGCCACTCCCCCGCCTGGACGAGCACGGTGTTCTCGACCGCGCCATTTCGCAGCAGGACGCGCAACCGTCGGTTGCGGCGCATCGGTCTGGACCACGATCGACGAGTCGCGTTCACCCCCCACCCAGAAGGCCTCCGGTTCGGGGAAGCTGCGGTCGTCGAGGAAATAGACGATGGCGCCGGGGTAATGCACGGCGCGGCGGGCGACGTCGGTCGTCAGGCGATCTTCCGGGCGGACGAGCCGAATCGGCTCGAGGAGCAGCCCGCGGATGTTGCGGCGCGCGTCTTCGTCAACGCGCACCATGATGGCCCGCACGTCCACCGGGAAATTGAGTGATATCGACCCGTTCGAAGCGGTCAACGGCTCGGTCTTCAACGCGAACTGGTCACGCCCGATGCCCAGCATCACCCAGCCCTCCGTGCCTCTCAGGGCAAAGGTGAGGCGGTACTCCCCTGCTGGAACCGCGGGGATGGCATAGAGCGGACGGTCATTGCGTCCGGCGCCGCCGGGCGCGGTCGAGAATGCCGGCGCCACACGGACCATGGCGGGCACTGCGTCGCGCGGCAGCCTCTGAGCGGGGCTCAAACCCACTGCCAGCAACCGGCGTTCGGAGGACACGCGGCGCAGCGCTTCGAGCTGAGCGGGAACTGGTGTGCGGCCGTCGCTACGCTCGATGGCCCACGCGATCGAGATCGCGATCGTCGCGGCGATGACCATGACGAAGGCCGCTGCGGTCGAGAAGACCGCACGGCTCACGAAGCGCCCGGAGCGTTCGATGGCACGCAGCGCGAACCACCCAGCGGCAGCGCAGACGCCCCAGATCGCAATGCCTCCGAACAGCGGCGTCTCGCGTTCTCGCCACCAGATGGGAAGACCCCGCCCGAGATCGACGCTGCCATTCAGCCACTCGAGCCACCGCGCGTATTCCTCACGCGTGCTGAACGCCAGACGGCCGTCGTCGACCATCACCAGGGCCGCGGTGGCAAACACCGTGAACACCAGCGCCCCGATCGTCACCGTGCGGGCCGTCCGCGAGGAGAGGACCGTCCACGTTATAGCGGCAGGCATCGCCAACCATGGCAGCAGGGGCACGAAGAAGCGCGCGGGCGCGCTGGTCCCACCCCACCACATGGCCACGTAGGTCACGACGACCAGGTAGGGGACGGCGACGAACAACCACTCGAGCGCGTGGCGCCGATACTCGCGGCGCGCCAGCATGATGCCGATGCCGGCGAATCCCACCAACAGCACAGGCGCGTACGCGAGCAAACCGAAGCGCTGGTCGAAGAGCAATCCTGCCAGACCATCAGGAACGAATGCGAACGAACCTGGTTCGGCGCCATAGGGCGCTGACGGGTCAGGGGTGCCGTAGATCACCATGAAGTACGCGATCCACGCGATGCCACTGACGATCGGAGCTGCCAGGAACGCGCCGGCCTTGGTCAACGCGTTGGGTGTCGCCCCCAACCGCAGAATCACCAGTGCCCCCATCGTTCCCGCGAGCGCCGCGAAGCGCGTATGCATCCACGGCATCATCGCGAGCGCCAGGCCGTGCCAGAACCATGGCGCCGATCGGGTGGTGTTCGACTCGGCCTCGCGCTGTGCGCGGAACAGCGCCCACACCCCGGTCAGCAGGGCCACCGCACCCGGACCATCGGGGAACACCGCGAAACTGTGAAAGACCCAGGTGGCCGAGCAGGTGACGGCCGCCCACCCAAACCACGCCGCGGCGTCGCTGCCCGTGAGCAGGCGCGCCAGATGCCACGTCAGCGCGCTCCCGGCGGCTGACAACAGCAGAAGGAACAGCACAACGCCGCGATAGCCGCCGACGAAAAACGCCGGCGCGACCAGCGCCGAGACGCCAGGGGCATGGATCGAGTAGATCTCGCGATTGCGGCCGCGGACGCGAAAGTCCGGCGGGAGGTCGCCGGCGAAATACGAGCGGTAGTCGCCCTGGCGATGATTGTTCTCGATGCGCAGGTCACCATCCTCGAGCAGGCTCTGCGTGATGACGAGGTAATGCGGTTCGTCACCCGAGGGCAACGACGGACGCACCTGGACGAACGCAAAAAGCCCGATCGCCAAGCCCAGGGCCCCGGCGACAATCGGCGACCGCGCCCCACCAACGCGGAAGCGAATCGGAAGGCTCGCCGCAACGATCGCAGCCACCGCCTACCCAGACCAACACCGTGAGTCGTCCGCTCCAGACCAACAGGGCCGGCGGAAGGGGCAGCGGCAGCCAGGGGACCGCGATCAGCAGCAGGAGCGAGAGCGGCGCCACGCTGGCGCCACGCCAAACGGCCCACCACGCGAGTGCGCCAGCCGCCACGACGACGGCCAAGACGGGGAGTGAAAACGGGAGGAGAGCAAGACGCGCCGGGCCGTCACCCGTGTAAGCGATGTGTCCCTGCGATATCCACGCGGCGCCGGCCGCGAAGAGCGCGCTGCAGGGTTGGAACGAGGGGCGCGGTCTGTTGGCCGCGAGGGGGATGTGACGGTAGAATGATGCATTCTACATGCAGGCCGAGCCCGACACCATGGGCCGCGGCGCCCCGCGAGCCGCTTTCCTGGCCCTGGCGTCGCTCGCGTTCGCGATCTTCATGACCTGGCCCCTCGCGTCGGGGCTCGGCTCACTCGGCCGTACCGGCGTCACCAACGATCCGCGCTTCGGCACCAACGGCGACGGCATGTTCTGCCTGTGGAACGTCAGCTGGGTCGCGCACGCCGTCGTGGCTGACCCGCTGAACCTCTTCGACGCCAACATCTTCCATCCTCACAAGAAGTCGCTCGCCTACTCCGAGGCCAACCTCGTCGCCGGCGTCCTTGGCGTGCCGGTCTGGTGGACGACGAAAAATCCCTACGCGACGCTGAACGTCGTGATCCTCGTGGCGTTCGCGACGGCCTGGCTGTTCATGTGGATGCTGGTGCGCTATCTCACCGGCAGCGCCGGCGCCGCAACGGTCGCCGGCATTCTCTACGCGTTCTGCCCGTACGTTTTCGCTCACACGGCGCACATTCAACTGATGCTGACCGGCGGGATCCCACTCGCGATGCTGATGCTCCATCGGCTCGCCGATGGTCCTACGATCCGCCGCGGGATCGCGCTGGGCGTCGCCCTGCTCCTGCAGGCGCTGGCCTGCGCGTACTACGGCATCTTTGCCGCCCTGATCGTGGGCTTCGCCGTCGTGTTCTTCTCGATCAGCCGATCGTTATTGCGAAGCCCGGCGTGGTGGTCAGCGGTCGGGGTCGCCGCGCTGGTTTCCATCGTGGGCGTCGCCCCCTTCTTCGCCCCGTACCTCGAGATCCAGCAGGACGAAGGATTCGCGCGCACCCTTGACGATTCGATAAAGTTCTCGGCCAACGCCGCCAGCTACCTGGCGTCCTCGGCCTACGCTCACCAGCCGCTGCTCGAGAGCATCGCTTCCTGGCCCAGATGGACGGAAGTCATGTTCCCGGGGCTGCTGACCGTCCTGCTGGCGGTGATCGGCGCCGTGGTGGCGGCGCGCGGACGACGCTCCGGCGATGCCCCGCGGCAGCGTGAGACGATACTTCTCTACGGCCTGATCGGGGTGTTGACCTTCTGGGCCTCGTTCGGTCCGGCCGGCGGGCTCTACAGCCTGCTCTACAACATCCCGATGTTTTCGTTCCTGCGCGCGCCGTCGCGCATGGCGATCGTCGTGGTGTTGTGCCTGGTGGTCATCGGCAGTTTCGCGGTGCGCTGGTTGCTCGCCGTGGCGGGAACCCGGCGCGCGCTGGCCGCTACAGCGCTCACGCTGCTTGCCCTGGCCGACCTTGCCACCCCGATGCCGTGGGAACGAGCGCTCACACTGCCGGAACCCTACGGCGTCCTGGCGAAGATGCCGCGCGGGCCGCTCGCCGAGTTCCCCTTCTACGGCGGCCGCGAAGCCTGGCACCTTCACACCCAGTACATGACGTTCTCCACGTCGCACTGGATGCCGATGATGAACGGCTACAGCGATCACACGCCGCCGCAGTTCCGCAAGGACTCCTTCGTCCTCGACTCGTTTCCGTCGAACGACAGCTTCCGCGTGCTCGAGAGAGCGCGCGTTCGTTACATCGGGATTCACTGGGACATGTTCGGCCCGCGCGCGGACGAGATCCGCGGGCGTCTCGAGCCGTTCCTGCCCTACCTGCGGCCGCTCGCCGAGAACGCGAACGTCACGCTCTACGAAATCCGCGGATTTCCCTAGCGGGCCACGGTTCGCGGACTCGGACTACTTGCGGGTGGTTTTCTTCTTCGGGGGAATTTTCGTGGCGGGCTTCTTCGTCGTGGGCTTTTTGGTGGTGACGGGTTTCTTCGTTGTCGCCTTGGCCGCGGCAGGCGTCGTCGCGGCGGCGGGCTTGCTGCTGCCGATGCCGGTCGGCGTCGCACCGCGATCGCCGTACAACATCCGGTAGTCTTCCGCCGTTCCCAGGATCCGCTTCACGTAGTTCTGCGTTTCCGGGAACGGAATATCGTCGATGAACTCGTCTTCGTCGAGGCGTGGACGCTCCGCCTTCCAGCGGACCACGCGGTTTTCGCCGGCGTTGTAGCTGGCGAGCGCGTAGTAGGTGCCCCCGAACTGCTCGACGAGGCGCGAGAAGTAGTAGGTGCCGAGCCGAATGTTCAATTCGGGATCGGTGAGCCGGGCGGTGGTGAAATTGCGAACGCCCAGGTTCCGCGCCAGGCGCCGGCCGGTCGCCGGCACAACCTGCATGAGCCCCCAGGCGTTGGCGGACGACCGGATCTTGGGATCGAAGGTCGATTCCTGCGCGATGAGCGCCGCCATCACGTAGGGATCGAGCCCCCGCGCGGCCGACTCCCTGCGGATCGAATCCCAGTACGCGAGCGGAAAGATCACCTTGAGGATTTCTTCCGGCACCTCTTGCCCATTCGCCGTCAGGTGCTGCGGGTAGGCACGCCGCATGAGCGTGATCGCGCGCCGAAGTTCACCCTCCTGGTGGTACGCCCACGCCATCGTCGCTTCGATCGCGGGGGAGTTGCCCCACGCCCGCTGCGCGTAGCGCAGTTCGTTGATGGCCGCGTCGTAAAGGCCGGCGGCCAGCAGCTGCCGGATGGTCTGGTCGGTCGGCAGCGCCGGCGCGCGTTCGGCGGGTTGGGATGAGGCGACATGCCGGACCGCGTCACGCGACGGCAACGCCCCGGCGCGCCGCAGATGCGCCTCGGCCAGGCGTCCGTAGTAAGAATTGCCGTAGTCGGCGTACACCAGGCGCATCCGGGAGATCCGTTCGCTGGCGGCGCCGAGTTTCCCGTGCGCGCGCCCTGCCCAGTACAGCCACGATGGGCGATAGTTCGATCGCGCGAACCCCGCGGCGGCGCTCTCGAACACACGAACCGTCTCGGCGTGATCACCGGTGGTGTAGGTCCACCATCCGTACTTCCATGCCGCGCGTTCCGCGTGCAAGCCCCTGGGGAATTTCGCGTACTGCTCTCGGAAAGTGGCGGCGGCGGCTTCGTCGTCGTTTGTCAGGATGTAGTGCGTGCCGAGGTTGTTCAGCGTTTCCTCGGCCCAGGAACTCTCCGGGAATTCGGCGACGAGGGCGCGCGCCAGCGCCACGTACTGGTCGTGGTCGCCAAGCTCGCGTATGGCGCTCAAGTAGAAGAAACGCGCTTCCGCCAGGCGCGAGGCCCGTTCCAGATACGGGCGCAGCCCGTCGCGCGCCGCCGCGTAATTTTTCAGATGGAAGTCGCTTTCAGCGATCCGAAGCTCCGCGACCTCGCGCTCGTCTCCACTAAGCGCCGATCGAATTCCGGCAAACGCCGCCTTGGACTCGGCGTACCGGCGCGCGCCAAACAGCATCTGCGCGCGACCCAGGTCCCCTTCGTAACTCGTACGCGTGATGAATTCCTGCAGCGCCTCGAGCTCGGTCGCCGCGGTCGCCGCCGCCGTACTCAAGGGGAACTCGTAATACAGCCGAACGAACGCTTCAGCCGCCTGGCGGCGCTCACCGGCCGCGATGGCCGCTCGACCCAACCTGGCCAGCACGTCGTCGGTAACCGCCAGCTTGTTGGCGGCGAGCGGCGCGTACAGCCGGACGGCGGCGGCGTGATCGCCCGCCGCTTCGGCCGCTTCGCCGGCGGCCAGCGCGGTCGCGATGGCGAGATACCCGGAGGGTTTCGTGCCGAGCAAATGCTCGAACGTCCGCCGTGCCTCGGCGGTCTGCGACAACTTCAGTTGTGAGAGGCCAGCGTAGTAGCTCGCGTAACCCGCCAGCGCGGTCCCCTGGAGAGCCGGTGTGGAGGCGAGCCGCAGCGAAGCGTCGTACTCACCCGCTTCGAACCTCAGGACCGCGTCGCCGAGAGCCTTGTGCTGTGCCGACGCGCGCACGGTACGGTCCCCTGCGGCCGGGACGAGCCAGAGTTCGCTTGCGCTCGTCGGCAGGGCCGCATGGGAGGTTTGCGACAGCTGCGCCTGGACCTCCAGCGGCGCTGCGCCGGACATGAGGAGGAAGGCAAGGGACAGCGCGAGCGAAAGACGGACCTTAGGTGTCTTCACGGTTGGTGTTCTGAGCCTTACGTCAGCAGCTGTGGGTCTAGCCGAGCAACGAGGGGTCGCCGCCAGCCAGGGTCTGCACAAGCTCCTGATCGAACAGCTGAGCACGATGGTGCACCGATGCCGGCACACGCTCGTCGTAGAGGCGCCGCGCCCGATCGATGTCGGGCCCGAGGCGCCGCAGAAGATCGGCGTTTTCACGCCCGGCACTGACAGCGGCCTCGTTGTATAGCTTGATTTCCGAGACGAGCAACCGCGCGTATCGCTTCGCCGACTGCTCTTCATCATCAGACGCCGAGGACGCGGGAACAGTTGCTGCGGCCTCATGGCTGCCGTCCAGCCACTTGTTGGCCTGGGCCGTCCGCAACGCGGTGATGTATCCGAGCCTCGCCGAACCGTGGCTGGCAATCACGTCGAGCGCGTCAATCCACTGTGCGTCGATCGTTCCCTCGAGCCCTTCATCACCGTAGAGGACGCCGACCGGCTGGCCGTCGAGCAACAAAGGGGTCGCGACGGCCAAGCGGCCGGCGCTCAAACCCGCAAACGAAGGCGCACCGCCGTTTTCGGCGCGAACGGCTTCGCGACGTCGGACGGCCTCTCCGACGATGCCGATCGAACTGTCGCGAACGTACAGAGGCGCGGGTGTGAGCGACTCCACGCCGGGTGTCTCCCATTCGCGCAACTGTTCGCCGCTGGCGACGAACACCGCCGCGCGCGCCGCGTGCTGTCCGGCTGCGCGGCGAATGGCCGCGAGCGTCGACGAAACGGAATCGGCGCTGTCGATTTCGCGCAGGGCCACGACCAGCCGGTCGGCATGCACTGGAGCGGCCGAACGCGCCGTGTCCTGCGCGGCGAGGTCGGCGGCGCGCATGGCTTCGAAGGAGGCGCGCACCTGGTCGATTTCTTCCGCAGCCCGGCGCTGCTCTTCCTGGATCCGCTGATGCACCTCGTCGGCCCGGCGTTGCGCTTCGTCGGCGCGGCGCTGTGCCTCCTCGACCGTTCGCTGAGCCTCCGCGGCACGGCGCTGGTCTTCGTCGGCGCGACCGCGCGCCAGATCTCGTTCGACCTCCAGGACCCGTTCGAGCTCGGCGCGGGCACGTGCGGCCTCTTTGATGGCGAGCTGGTCGGCTTCGGCGCGGTTCCTGGCGTCATCGCGCTCGGCCAACGCCTGCTCGAGCTCGAGCCGCACGCGATCCGCCGCTTCCGTGGCGCGCTGCTCCGCCTCGACGCGGATCCTGGCCTGCTCACGTTCCGCCGCGAGCGCCTGTTCGAGTTCCGCGCGCGCGCGGTCAGCCGCCTCGATCGCGCGCTGCTCTGCCTCCGCGCGGGTCCTGGCCTGCTCGCGTTCCGCCTCCAGCGCCTGCTCGAGTTCGGTGCGCGCGCGGATGGCAGCCTCCATCGCGCGTTGCTCGACCTCGACCCGGCTCCGGGCCTCCTCGCGTTCCGCCGCCAGGGCCTGCTCCATCTCGGCGCGGACCCGCGTGGCGGCTTCAGTCGCGCGCTGGTCGGCCTCGGCGCGCCAGCGCGTCGTCTCTACCTCCCGCTCGCGTTCGAGTTCGGCACGCGCACTCGCAATCGCATCCTGCGCGCGGCGTTGCGATTCCTCGTGCAGGGCGGTGATGGCCTCCTGGGCCCGCCGCTGCACCTCGTCGCGAACGGCGAGCACGGCCTCCTGGGCCCGGCGCTGCGCCTCTTCGCGAACGACGGCCACCGCTTCCTGGGCGCGCCGCTGCGCTTCCTCGCGAATGATCTGGGTTTTGGCGGCGAGCGCCTGCTCGACCTCGGCTTCCGCCGTCTTCCGGGCCTCGGCCTCCGCGTGGCGGCGAGCTTCGGCCAGCGATTGCTGGTGGCGTTCTTTGAGGGCGTCCAGCTGAGAATCCAGCTCAGCCTGAAGGCGGGTACGAACGGAATCAATGATCTCTTTGAGCTCGTCGGCCATCCGCGGTCATTATCGGGGTCGCCCCCGGCGGAGTCAAGGCGAGAAAACGCGCAAGTCCAACCCCGACAGCCACTTGTATGCCGCCTTCGGCGGCTTTACAATGCTGAATGTTGAATGCGGAATGCTGAATGAAGGTGCAATGTTGAATAATTCAGCATTCAGCATTCAGCATTCTCAAAGGGGGCGACCTAGATTCGACGGAGATACGGTTTCGCAGGATGCGTGCCGAGGACCATCAACCTCGACAAAAGATGGAACAACCATAACTGCGGACACGCAGCTCGCTCTCGCAGCCTAAGAACCTGTGAGCGTCCACCCCGGTCAGCCTGCGGGCCGGGGACCGGATGTCATTTAAGCAGGCTGGTTGCTGACGGCTTCCTCGGACGTCAGCGATGAGATTTTTCGGGGCTGGTTCCCAGCGGTTTTTCCGCCTCTTCACGCTGGGAGCGACACTTCAGAGGCGGATACGCATCGTAGATTCCTGCGGGGAAGTGTTTTCGGACGGGGGTGCGAATCCCCCCGCCTCCACCAACCTTCGCTCATGATTCGCCAGGCGAAGGTTGCCTGTCTGAATGCAGCTACGGTTGGCAAGCCGACGATAGAATTGAGCGTTGTTGCCAACCAATCCTGCGCGGGTGGCGCTCGCGGCGCTGCTCGTCGCACTTCTCACCAGCGTCTTCACGGCGCAAGCCCCGCAAACGCCGGCCGCCTACACCGTGCTGTCGCGCGAGGGACGACGGCCGCTGGCCGTGCGGGTGATCAACGGCCAGGAGATGTTCGCCGTCGACGATCTCGCACGCTTCTTCGGGTTGGCGCTGCGCGAAGACACGATTGCCGGCGGGCTCACGATCACCGTTCGCAACCAGTCGATCATCCTCTCGCCTAACCAGGAACTGGTATCGGTCGCCGGACGGCTCATCTCGTTGCCCGCCGCGCCGGTGCGCGAAGGGCGCGCGTGGTTCGTGCCGCTCGACTTCGTGAGCCGGGCGTTGGCCCCGGTCGTCGGAACGCGGCTCGAACTGCGCAAGCCGTCGCGACTGGTGATCGTCGGCGACGTGCGCGTACCTCGCATCGCCGGACGTGTGGAACCGCAGGGAGCCCTGGCGCGTGTCACCCTGGACGTCGCACCGCCGACGCCCCACACCGTGACGCAGGAAGGCAACCGACTGCTGCTTCGCTTCGAGGCGGACGCGCTCGACGCGACGCTCCCGGTCACGACGTCTCCGGAGCTGGTCCAGGGCATTCGGCTCGAGGGCACCACCGCCATCGCCTTGGATCTCGGTCCGCGGTTCGCGTCGTTCAAGAGTTCCGATCTTCCCGGCGACCGCGGCGGCACGCGCATCGTCATCGACGTGATCGCGCAGACGACCGACGCGCCACCGCCGGTGACGCCGCCACCGCCACCGCCCCAAGACGTGCCTTCCCTCCTGGACCTCGCGCCACCCGGCGGCCTGCGCTCGGTCGTCATCGATCCCGGCCATGGCGGTGAGGAAGTCGGCGCGCGGGGCGCGGGGGGCTTGACCGAAAAGGACGTCACCCTGAGCGTCGCGCGGCGGCTGAAAGCTGCGCTCGAAGGGCGGCTGGGCGTGCGCGTGATCCTCACGCGTGATGGCGACAACGCCGTCGGCCTCGATCAGCGCGCGGCCGTCGCCAACAACAACAAGGCCGATCTCTTCATTAGCCTTCACGCGAACGCATCGGTTCGTCCTTCGGTCGCTGGAGCCGGCATTTATTACCTCAGTCTCGACGAGTACGGCGCCGAAGCCATGCGCGCCGCGGCCGCACCGCGCGAAACGTTACCGGTCTTCGGCGGCGGCACCCGCGACATCGAGGTGGTGGCGTGGCGATTCGCGCAGGCGCGGCACATCAAGGAATCGGCCGCGATCGCACGCGCGGTGGAAGCATCGCTGCGCGGGAAGGTGCCGATGAGCGCCCGCGCCCTCCAACAGGCGCCGCTGCGCGTGCTCGTCGGGGCGAACATGCCCGCTGTGCTCGTCGAGATGGGATTCATGTCGAATCCTGCACAGGAGAAACAACTCGGCGGAGACGAATTCCAGAACACCGTCGTGCAGGCGCTCGTGGAAGCGATCGTGCAGTTTCGGGACACCACGACGGGAGCCTCCCGATGAGGCGTCCGAAAGTCCTCGCGGTCCTTGCCGTCACCGTCGTGGCCCTGGCGGTCGTGATCATGGTGGTCGCACCCAATTTCTACCGACCTGCGCCGGCCGCGGGGCCCGGGCAGGCGCCGCCGGCGCCCGCCGTTCCGGAACGCAAGATCACGGCAACGCTCTTCTACGTTTCCGAAGACGGTGTGTCGCTGATGCCGGTGCACACGGAAGTCACCTTCGGCGACCCAGTCTCCGAACAGGCGCGGCATATCATCGAAGCCCAGATCGCCCCCCCGGCCGCCCCGCACGTTTCCGCCATTCCAGCCGGCACGAAGCTGCGTGCGGTGTACGTCAGCGAGCGCGGTGATGCCTTCGTGGACCTCAGCGGCGACATCGGCTCCAAGCACACCGGGGGCGCGCTCGACGAATTGTTCGCCGTGTATGCGATCGTGAACAGCGTGACCGTGACCCTCCCGGCGATCACGCGTGTGCAGATCCTCGTGGACGGTAAAGAGGTCGATACGCTCGCCGGCCACGTCGACATTCGCCAACCGCTCGCCAAGAACCTCTCGTGGGTCGCCGATCAGAAACAGGAATGAGATGACAAAAAGAAGCGATAGCCGGGAGCCGGGACAGCTGCGCGAGACGCGCATCACCCCCTCCTTCACCATGCATGCCGAGGGATCGGTGCTCATCGAAGCGGGACGCACCCGCGTGATCTGCACTGCGAGCATCGAAGAGCGAGTTCCACCGTTCCTGCGCAACACGGGCAAAGGCTGGGTGACCGCGGAGTACGGCATGCTCCCGCGCGCCACCTCCACGCGCACACAGCGCGAAGCTGCCGCGGGGAAGGTTGGCGGGCGCACGCAGGAGATCCAGCGGCTCATCGGCCGTTCGCTGCGGTCGATCACGCGGCTGCCGGAACTCGGCGAGCGGACGATCTGGATCGACTGCGACGTCATCCAGGCGGATGGCGGCACGCGCACCGCGTCGATCACCGGCGGATTCGTGGCGCTGGCGCTCGCGCTTCAGCACATGAAGCAGAAGGGCATGATCCGCACGATCCCGCTGAGCGACTACGTCGCCGCGATCAGCGTCGGCGTCGTCGCTGGAACGCCGATGCTCGACCTCGCGTACGAGGAAGATTCACAAGCCGACGTGGACATGAACGTCGTGAAGACCGGCGACGGCCGCTTCATCGAGGTCCAGGGCACGGCGGAGGGTCCCCCGTTCGAACGAAGCGAGCTGGATGCGTTGCTGGGGCTCGCCGACAGCGGGATCCAACAACTCATCGAGATCCAGAAGTCGATCGTCGGCAACCTTCGTTGATGGATCTGCTGGTCGCCACGACGAATCCCGGCAAACTTCGTGAGATTCAGGTGATCCTCGAAGGCCTGCCGGTGGCCTTGCACACGCTGGCGGAGTTCGACGGGATCGAAGAGCCGGAAGAAACGGGCGCGACCTTCGAAGAGAACGCGCGGCTCAAGGCGGTTTACTACGCGAACGCGACCGGGATGCTCACCGCCGCCGACGACTCGGGCCTCGAGATCGACGCGCTTGGCGGCGCCCCCGGCGTCCACTCCGCCCGGTGGCATGGGACCGATTACGAGGTCAAGTTCCGGAAGATCAGGGAGTTGCTCGACGAACAGGGCCTTGCCACCAGCCCCGCCCGATTCGTCTGCTGCGTGGCCCTCGCGCGCGGGGGAACGGATCCTGCACGAAACGCGCGGGACGATCGAGGGACAAATCGCCGATACCCCCGCCGGCACCAACGGATTCGGCTACGACCCGATCTTCTTCTACCCCAACCTCGGACTGACCCTGGCCCAACTCGATCGGGACCAGAAATCCGCCGTCAGCCACCGCGGCAAGGCGTTCACCGCTCTACGCCAGTACCTGCGGCAGACCAACCCCTGAACTTGACGCCGCCGGATGGCTACCGGCGCTGACCTCACAGAAGACCAGAAGACCAGAAGATTAGTGGATTTAAACCATTTGATCTCTTGATCTCCTGTCCTGTAAGGGTGAGTGGCTGTCGTTGAATAGGTTGTTAGCGGCCGAAGAGGAATTCCAGCGCTTCGGGGAGCCGTTGGGCCCAGGCCGACTCGGTGTGGCCGGCGCCTTCTTCGACGCGCAGCCGCAGGCGCTTGGGTCCCAGCCTCGCACGGTGAAGGATGCGCTCGAGCAGGAGCACGTTCTTCACTGTTTCGTCGTTGCGCTTCGGGTTGTGCGTCTCGTGCGTGCCCACGCCCAGAGAGATGCGCGAGGGCCAGCGCTTGGCCCGTCGGGACATTCGCAGCAGATGCTGCCGCCCCACGTAGAGCGACGGGCTCTCGATCAGCAACCGCCCGAAGATCCCCGGCTTCACCAGCGTCGTGTAGAGGGCGGCGATGGCGCCGTAGGACGAGCCCCCGATCCCGGTGGCCGCCGTACCGCGCGCGATCGGGTACGAGCGCGCCATGAACGGCAGCACCTCACGCGCCACGAACTCGGCGTACTCGCGCCCGAGCGGCCGGCGGGCGAACGGGTTGCGCTCGTCTTCCACCGGCAGATACTCGCGCGCGCGCGCCATCACGCCGTGATCGATCCCAACGATGAGGATCGGCGGAATGCGATGCCGCCGCACGAGGTCCGCCGCGATCTCGGGCACACGCCACGTGTTGCCCGCGAACGCGCGGGAAGGATCGAAGAGATTCTGACCGTCGTTCAGATAGAGAACGGGATACCGGGTGCGGCTCAGACGCCGGTTGTAGCCCGGCGGAAGCCAGACCGTAATGCCACGCGTCGTCCCAAGGTAGAGGCTGCGGATGTCATGTCGAACAAGCACTGAATCAACGATACCGCGCTTGATTCTTGTAGCGCAGGACTTTAGTCCTGCTCCTCTCATCGTATGGGTTCAGCCGTGAAGATGACGCCGGCCTGGTTGCTGACATACGCGAAGCCGCAGGGGTCGGTCTTGTCCTTGATCATGAACCAGTAGCCCTTGTCGGTCTTGTCCAGCGTGAGCTGCCAGCCGGGGATGACCTCGCTGGCGGGATCGAAGATCAGGGGCTGACGCGCTGCGCCCTTCTGCTTCGTCAAGTCCGCGTAATAGACGGCCATCTCGGTCTGGTTCAGAAACTTTCCCTGCCTCGCGTCGGGGTGGTTCGCCTGAAGTGTGTTGACCTGCCTCGTGGCGCCGAGCGCCTCACGCTTGCGAGCCTTCTGTTCGACCGTCTCGTCGGGACCGTGCAGGCACTGCTGGGCGGACGCAACGGCTGGCATTAGCAACAAGGCGAGGCAGCAGGCAAAACGCGCAGTCGAACGGGTCATTTTCGTTCCTCCTCTGGCGAGAGTGTCCGAATCTCAAGGCCAATATCCGCAGTCGTGACCTTCCATACGTGAAGCGGCAAGGGCCCGACGAGTCCGCCGTCGTCTTTTCCATCAGGACCCGGACTGTAGACGACGAAACGCGTGGCATCGACGAGATATCGGAGGGGCCGGCCCGTGAAGGGGTCTTCGGGAACGGCCGGCATATAGGTCGGAACGGTGTCCTCCAGCGTATTCGGAAACACTCCGGAGCGGTCGCGACGGAACCGTTCCACAGCAACCGCGGCGAGCGCGGACCGGATATGCGTGAGCCTCATCGCATCCCGGATGACGCCCTCTTCTCCAACGCCTCGAATGATGTAGCGACCGTAGTCCATCAGGCCGGGGCGACCACGAGCGGTGCCCGGATCGGGTTGCAGTGCGGCGAGCTGGCGCAATGCCTCGATCCTCATCGGCCACGGTAGTTGAGCGGCATTCACCGCGTGCTGCGAGATCTTGAGGGCATGGGTCGCCTGGCGGGCCACCCATGGACGCCACGGCAGGGAGGGCCGCCACGCCCATCGCGCATACGCGGCAGGTGTCAGTGGATCGGTTTGTCGGCCATACCACTCCGCGAACAACGCATCGATGCCGACGGCCCGGAGTTCTCGCAGCCCGCGGGCCGTGGCGTCCGGTGCCTGCCGCTCCGCGTAGCCGTCCTGGATCTGTTGCAGCAGTTGGACGGACGGCCGCGCATGCTCGAGAAGAAACTGCAGCGCGACCAGTTCCTCCGACAGCCACGGCACGGTCCGGACATGCGCCCGGCGAAGCTTCAGCGTGCTCCAGAGGGACCGGGCGGCGTCATCTCCGTTCCCGCGCGAGGCGAGCACGATCGTGCGGGCCGCCGAGGCATCGGCGAGCTCCTCGAGGCTATAGGTCCGAGGATAGTCCTCGAAGTCGTGCGGTATGAACCGGGAGAACACGAGCACCGCCGCTCGGTCCATTATCGCGAACGCATCGCCGAAGGCATCGACGAGCGCCTGGAGACTGGCCGCCGTCTCAGGCTCCAGGGCCCGCTCCTTTGCAACCGATTCGAGGTTGTCGCGAACGCGCGATAGCGGTTGCTGTGTGATGCCACCCGGTGCTTCGTTGCCGACAGTCCAATCGTGATATGCCAGCGCTGCCGCGGCACTGTAGAGGCGTGCGGCCTGCAGCTCCTCGGCATTCGTCGGGCGCTGCCATCGGCCAAGGGCATTTCGCGAGACGGGCTCCCCGCTCTGGCGCAACTGGTCAACCGTCGCGAAGAGTCGTCGGGATGCGACATAGTCGCAGGCTGCGTGCGTGGCAATGGGTACCAGGAGACAGACCAGGACGATCGACACCCGCCGCCTTATCGCGTCCCCTCGACGGATCGCGGCCGTCACGGCCGGCAGTGCTGGGCGGAGTTCCTCTTCCATGACAATCCACGAGAACATTCGCAACAGATCTCAGGCAAGCTCATGCGCTCCCGCTCATCGTAGAGACGGCCCACGAACTCCGCCCGACTCTCGCGGCCCCTCCATCGCATCGCGCCACACTATAGACGCGCGCGGGCGGAGTGTTTTTGTCTCCGCCCTGACGCGCCTCGCCAGCAAATCCGACGACGTGAGTGCCTTGGGAGTTGGGAGTTGAGGAGTTGGGAGTTGACGCAGTCGCCCACTATCATCCGACGGTATGAATCAGAATCCTTACGCCGCTGACCTGGACGAGCGCGAGCCGCTCGCGGCGCTCGCCGAAACGCCTTCGAAGATTGCAGCCATCGTCGAGCGCTGGACCACCGCGGACTTCGATCGCAGTTACGCCCCCGGCAAATGGAGCGCGCGCCGGATCCTCGTCCACCTCGCGCAGACAGAGCTCGCGCTCAGCACGCGCGTCCGCTTCGCGCTCGCGCAGGACGGCTACCAGGCGCAGTCGTTCAACCAGGACGCCTGGGTGCCGCTCGACGACCACATGGACGCCCGCACGGCGCTCAACGCCTACCTGGCGCTGCGGCAGATGAACCTGGCGATGTGGAGGAACCTACGGGAGGACCAGCGCAACCGGTCCTTCGAACATCCTGAATATGGAACGCTGGACGTCAGGTGGGTCGCGGCGCAGATGGCCGGACACGACATCCATCATCTGCGCCAGATCGAGAGGATCGCTGGCGCCTGACAACTCCAAACATCAAACTCCAAACTTCAAACCTCAAACTCCAAAGAACCTTTTTGGAGTTTGGAGTTTGAAGTTTGGAATTGACGCCAGCCCGAACTAGCTAGAACCCCGGTCTGAGGGCAAACTGCCAGAGCCACCCGCGGTTCCGATCCAGCGGCTTCACATAAGCCACCTCGCCGATCGCGAATCCGAACAGGTTCATGCGGGCGGCGACGCCGAGGCTGCGGGCCCATTCCTGGCTGGCGCCGGCAAACGGGGAGTTGGTTTCCCCCCACGCGATGCCGGCGTCGCCGAAGAGCACCATCTCGATCGGCAACGGACCGTAGAAGTTCCTGGCGCCGAAGAGGCCCAGGAGGGGGAAGCGCACTTCGGCGTTGAGCACGCCGACGCGGCTGCCGATCAGCCGATCGAACGCCGGGCAGGAGCCATCCGGGCTGACACCGCACTCACCCGGTTCGAACGATCCCTGGTCGTAGCCACGCACCAACCCCGGGTAGCCGAGGAAGAGCGCCGGCAACCGGAAGTCTTCTCCGTCGGATCCAAACCGCCCGAAGAACATGCCGCGCGCCGCCAGCGTGAACGGCCGCACCGGCATAACGTACTGGCGGCCGTCGGCGAGCAGGGCTGTGTAGTTCAGCGAACCGATGCTTTGCGAAGCCTCGAGGCGATAGCGCGTTCCCCGGATCGGACTGGCCGCACCGAAGATCGAGGTGTCGTACACGAGCGCCGCGGACGCTTCGCCCAGGTTCAGGTTCTCGAATTCCTGGATCACTTCCCGCGACTCGTCGATCTGCTGCCCGGTCTGCAGGTAGTAGGTGCGCACCGTGACATCCTGCTTGAACCCGATCTGACGACCGCCGCCGGTGACTTCGAGACGCTGGGCCTTCGTGAACGGATAGGTGAAGACCCCATTCAGCGACCGATCGGTCTGCAGGACGCGGAATTCCTGTTCCACGTACGTATTGCCGATCACGCCTGTGGCGTAGCCACGCGAGACGTAGGGGATCTGGGAGAGCGCGACGCCCCAGTTCCAGCGGTTCACGCGATTCAGGTACATCACGCCGCCGCCGAACTCGTCGAACCGGCTCGTCACCTGCGCCGAGGTGGCGAGCACGTGGTTCCCGAGGACGTCGCTGAACAGGAACGACACGCCGCCGGTCGCATACGTGCCGAACGGATCGGCGCCGACGCCGATCGACGGCTGCCCGGCAAAGTCCAGCCCGAACTTCGGCTTGTAGGGCTCCTCTGCCGGCAGCTCGGCGACGGGCGGAAGCGACGCCGTCGGATTCTGCAGCGTCGCAGCGACCGTGCCCTCGGCCTTCGTGCGCGGCGGCAGCACCCCCGCGTCGAGCGGCAGCTGTACCGGCGCGGTCCCGGCCGACGCCGCTTCAGCGTCGAGCGCGTAGACGTTGTACCCATCCTCTTCGTACGCACTGAAGATCACGCGTCCGCCGGCCGCCGACATCGCGGGGCTGAGGGCCGTGATGCCGCTGACGCCGGTGAGCAGGTTGGTCAACTGCATCGGCTCGCCGCCATCGGACGGGATGCGATACACGTTGGTGATCCCCTGGCGGTCCGAGAGGAAAAACAACGAGCGGCCGTCACGCGTCCACTGCGGGCTGATGTTCTTCGCCCCCTCGAAGCCGGCCACGTTGCGCACCTCGCCAGACTCGACATCCATGACCGCGATGCGGAGGTGTCCCGACTGGAGGTTCTCGAGGTTGGTTGTGAAGCGATCGGTCGCAAACGCGATGCGCCGGCTATCGGGGGCCCAGGCCGGGTCGAGTTCCGCGAACGCATCGTTGGTCAGCCGCTTCAGCGCACTCGACGAAAGGTCGTACACGAAAAGGTCCGTCAAGCCACCGACGAGGCCGGAGAACGCGATGCGGTTGCCGTCGGCCGACCAGGTCGGGTTCAGCACCTCGTCGAGTTCCTTCAGACGGATTTCGCGCTCGCGCTTCCCGTTGTTCACGTCGACGATCACCAGGACCGGCTCCCCTTTGCTGATCCCAGGGAAAACGAACTTCGTGCCAGTCGGATCCCATGCGCCAGCCGACGACAGGAACTGCAGGCTTTCGAAGTGCGGATCGGTGGCCGTGTCGGTGATCTTGCGAATGATCTTGCCCGTGGCGGCGTCCGCCATGAACAGGTCGATGGAGAAGAGGTCCTTCTCGGAGAAGAACATCACCTTCGATCCATCCGGGCTGAGTTCGGGGCTGACGTTCAGGTCCCCACCGGCGGTCTCACGGTTGATGACCGGACGCGCGATGGCTCCAGGCATCTTCGTGATCTCGGCAATCGGCTTGTAAGCGGCAAACTCCGCGTCGTGCCACAGCTTCGACAGCTCTTTCTCGTCGATGCCAAGGACCGCCTTGAACGCCTCGTCGGGGTCCCGGGCGACGGCCCCGGCGCGCAGCAGGGACGCTACCGCCCGGTCGCCGTACTTCCCGCCGACAAACGCCCAGAGCGCGTGGCCGTAGCGATAGGGGAAGTAGCGCGGGTCGTCGAGGTCCTTGATCTGGGGCAGCCGCTCCCGCCGGGCTGCCTCGCGCATCCACATTGCCGTATGCGGATCCAAGGGACCGATCGACAGATACTCCGCCATACCTTCGATGAACCACAACGGCAGGGCCAGGGCCCCGGCGGTGTTCGAGCTCACGTTGGTGCCGGTGATGTCGTACTGGAAGGCGTGAACGAGCTCGTGGCCGAGGACGTGGTCGGTGGCCTGGAGCGGGCCCGCCAGCGGCAGGATGATGCGGCGCTTATAGGCTTCCGTGACGCCGCCGGTGCCTTCACCGATTTGACCTTCGATGGCGTTGGTTTGACGGAAGTGGGGGCCGCTGGCGTAGAGGATCAGCGGTTGCCGGCCCCGGAGCTCGTGCGTGAGGAGCCGTGAAATCCGCCCGTACCACCGTTCCGCCATGCGGGCGGCCATCTTGGCGCCCGTCTCTTCCTCCGGGTAGTAATAAATGTCGAAGTGCTCGGTCTTCAACACGTTGAAGTCGAACTTTCGATATTGGACCTTGTTCTGTCCGAAATACCCCCCCTGAGCCAACAGATCGGCGGGAGATGCCACGGACAGCCCGATGACGAATGCGGCGATGCTAAAGAGTGTCCTCATACCTCGTCCTAACGTCCTGCCTTTGCCCCTGGATGTCTACTTCAGCTGACATTATTCCGTAAACTCGCGGTGGGGCACACAGCCGGGTGCAACGGACGTACCGCGCCTCAGGCCCCTTTTGCTAGACTCGCGCAACATGCGCGCCCTCTACGTCATCCTTCCGGCCCTCGGGCTCCTCGTCATCGCCTATCGTTACTATTCCGCCTTTATCGCCGCGCGCATCTGGGCACTCGACGACTCGCGCGTCACCCCGGCACACGTCAGAAACGACGGCCAAAACTACCACCCGACCAACCGCTACGTCCTCTTCGGCCACCACTTCGCCGCCATTTCGGGGGCGGGCCCCCTGATCGGGCCGGTGCTCGCGATGCAATTCGGCTTCGCCCCCGGCCTGATTTGGCTGGTGGCGGGCGTGTGCCTGGCCGGGGCGGTTCACGATTCGATGATCCTCTGGGCCTCCACCCGGCGGGGCGGGCGCTCCCTTTCCGACATCGCACGTTCGGAAATCGGGCCGGTCGCGGGGGTCACCGCCGCCATCGCGATCCTCTTCATCATCATCATTGCACTCGCCGGTCTCGGCCTGGCCGTGGCCAACGCCCTGCAGGACAGCGCCTGGGGCACCTTCACCCTCGGGATGTCGATCCCCCTGGCGTTGTTCATGGGCCTTTACATGTATCGCTTCCGCAAGGGACGCATCGGTGAAGCGACCGTGATCGGCGTCATCGGGCTACTGCTCGCCGTGATCCTGGGCAAGCCGATCGCGGCCTCGGCGATCGGCCACTGGTTCCTGCTCTCGCGCGAGCAGTTGATCGTCGCGATGGCGATCTACGGATTCATTGCCTCGGTCCTCCCGGTCTGGATGCTGCTCTGCCCCCGCGACTATCTCAGTTCGTACATGAAGATCGGCACGATCGCCTTCCTCGTGCTCGCGGTGATCGTCGTCAACCCCACCTTGCAGATGCCGGCCTTCAGCGAGTTCACCAGCGGCGGCGGACCGATCATCCCCGGACCAGTTTTCCCGTTCGCGTTCATCACGATCGCGTGCGGCGCGATCTCTGGCTTCCATTCGTTGATCTCGTCGGGCACCACGCCGAAGATGATCGACCGCGAATCCGACATCCGGCCGATCGGCTACGGCGCCATGTTGATGGAGGGACTGGTCGGCATCGTGTCGTTGATCGCCGCCGCGGCCATGTTTCCCGGCGACTATTTCGCCATCAACACCCCCGCCGCCACGTTCGCCACTCTCGGGTACCCCGTCGTGAACCTCCCGGAACTGGAAGCCGCGGTCGGTGAAAGCGTCGCGGGTCGGCCGGGGGGCGCCGTGTCGCTCGCCGTGGGCTTCGCGCAAATGTTCTCCGGTCTCCCCGGCATGCGCGGGCTGATGGATTACTGGTACCACTTCGCGATCATGTTCGAAGCGCTTTTCATCCTGACGACGATCGACACGGGGACTCGCGTCGCGCGGTTCCTCGTCCAGGAATACCTCGGGGTTTTCTACGCACCGTTACGACGCCAGGAGTGGATCCCAGGTGCCGTGTTTTCTACCGCGCTCGTCGTGGTCGCGTGGTCGTATTTCATCTGGAACGGCAGCGTCAGCACGATCTGGCCGATGTTCGGGATCGCGAACCAACTTCTCGCCGCGGTCGCACTGGCGGTCGCGACGACGATCCTGATCAACGTCGGCAAGGCCCGCTACGCGTGGGTGACGCTGCTGCCACTCGCGTTCGTCTCGGTCATCACGCTGACCGCCGGCGTGCTCAGCGTGCGCGACAACTTCTGGCCAATGGCCACCGGCCCCAACGCCTCCCTCAATTTCCAGGGCTATCTCAACACCGCGCTGACGGTGATCATGATGACGTGCGTCGTCGTGATCCTGGCCAACGCCTTGTGGAAGTGGATGCAGGTCCTCAGCGGCCGACAGGCCACAGTCGAGACCACCGCTTAGAGCCACAGAAGAAACAGGCCACAGAAGAGACACAGAAGAGACACAGAGAAACACAGGGCTGTCTTGCTGTGTTCTCCTGTGTCTCTTCTGTGGCTGTTGAGGCACTGTGGCTTGCAGTGGATTGGAGGAGATGGCTGGAGATGCCTCATCCGATCCCACACCGGCGGTTGCGCTTAGGGCTTACGACGGCCGTAATGAGCGCCGCCACGAACCTCGACGGCATGGCAAGCGGTTCGGGACGCGAGAGCGGCGGCGTGGAGAGCGCAGAAAACAGGCGCTCCGCTCGCTTCTGCTGGCCGCCGCCACGATGTCGGCTTCACATGTGTCTTTGAAATCGGCCCGCTCTTCCATGCCCGAGCTCATCCCGTCCGTCTCGGTGGAGATGGGCAACTTCATTCCCATTCGCCCAGAGGATGCCTACGAAGAGCTCATCAAGGAGGCGGCTGACGTCCACAAGCTCGACCCGGCACTGATCCGTGCCGTGATGCGAACCGAGTCTGCGTTCAACCCGGCGGCGGTCTCGCCCGTGGGGGCGATGGGACTGATGCAGTTGATGCCGGCGCTCGCGGAGGAGATGGGCGTCACCGATCCGTTCGATCCGCGCGACAACATCATGGGCGGCGCGAAGTACCTGCGGCAGTTGCTCGACGCGTACGAAGGCAACATCCGGTTGACGCTGGCGAGTTACAACGCAGGGCCAGGCAACGTGCGCCGCTACCGAGGTGTTCCGCCGTTCAAGGAGACGCGGAACTACGTGCGCAAGATCACCGAGTTGCTGGAAACCTCTGATTAGTGACGCTGGGCTAGAATCAGCGGTCATGCCGATCAACCCAGTGCGCTCATTGCCGCGGACGCTTGCCGCGCTCGTGGTCCTTGCCGGTGTTGCGGGCGCTTCGGACCCGGCCCAGACCCAGACCGCCGCAAATCTCAGTCGGGCAGCTGAGGGGCTGCATCAGCTGTTCCTGCACGATCCGTGCACCGGCGACTACCCGCCACAACCAGACACGTGCCTGCACAAGCAACTGATCGAGAAGGCGGTGTCTTTCGGCGGCCAGGCGGGCGTTGTGCACGATGTGACGCTCCGGATTCGGGCGCTCGTCGAGCCCACGACGATTGCGGGCGGCGAGACGCCGTACCCGGACCATCCGTATTACCAGGTCGGCGGCACGGTGAGGGCGCGCGACTGGTCTGCCTGGCACATCGAGGTTTCGAATCCGAAGCAGACGTACTGGCTCAATCACTACTCGAAGGTGTCACACACGATCTACTCGGAGGACTTCGAAGCGACGATTCCCGTGGCGGGCGGCGCCACGGTTGTCGTCCGCGTGGTCGATGGCAACGATCGGCAGATCGACAACAGCGAGCCGGGTCGCCCCGACCGCCAGCAGGTCATCAAGGGGGTCACCGACACGGCTCTCGCCGGGCAAATGCTGCGGCTCGATGTCACTCGCGTGACCGTGCGCTGAGCGTTCCCACACGTACACTCAGGGCATGAAGCCCCTCGAACCTCGCGTGCTGCGCGGCCAGACCGTGCGCCTGGAACCGCTGACCCTCGCGCACATCCCCGGGTTGGCCACGGTCGCTTTCGATCCGGACCTTTGGCAGTGGACGACGACTCAGATCGCGACTGACGACGACTTGCGTGCGTACGTGGAAGACGCGCTCGCGTTGCAGCGTGCCGGCACCGCGCTCCCCTTTTGCATCTTCTCGACAGAGACAGGAGAAGTCATCGGCAGCTCGCGGTTTGGAAACTACGACCCGGCCAACCGCAAGGTGGAGATCGGTTGGAGTTGGGTTGGGCGCCGCTGGCAACGCACAGCCGCGAATCCCGAAGCGAAGCTGCTGATGCTCGAGTACGCCTTCACCGAGCTCGAGTGTCTGCGCGTCGAGTTCAAGACCGACGCACTGAACGCGCGCTCGCGCGGAGCGCTCGAGAAGCTCGGAGCCAGGCAGGAAGGCACCCTGCGCAGCCACATGATCACCAGCAGCGGCCGCCGGCGCGATTCGGTCTACTTCAGCATCCTTGCGGAAGAGTGGCCGGAGGTGCGGCGCGCTCTTGTGGGACGCCTGGCTGCTCCGCGGCCCGCTTGATCTTCCGCAGCATGACGTGGCGAATGATCTTGATGCCGGGCGACAGGCACGACCAGTACCAACGGAAACGGCGGCGGGCCTCGGCATCGGTTGTGGCCACCCGCGTTTCCGTCAGTGCGATGCAGCTGGTGGCATCGACCGGATCCGCACGCAGCGTCCAGACGATCTTCACGTAACCGGGCTCATCGAACGCCGCGAACTGCTCTGCCGGCACCGCCCGGAAGACGGCATCGGACCTCCACGGTTGGGTCACTGTACCGAACACCAACTCGCGACCGGGGACCTCGGCCAGCACCATCCAACCGATCGCGGTCATCTGCTCGAGCAGGGTGTCCCTCCGCGGCATCTCCACCACCGGATGGCCGAAGATCAACTCGCGGACCTTGAACAGCGCCTCGATGATCGCGGAGTCCCCCATGCGGGCGCGGCACGCCGCGTCGAACGTGCATTCGGCACTGGCCTCCACGGCGATCTGATGTTGGATACCGACCTCGTAATCGGGAACCAACGTGTCGAGGAGAGAGTCGGGTCTGCGGCTCATCTTCGACCTTCCGTACCGGGTCCACGTAGCGGCGACATAGGCGGCGTACGAGGCGACACCGACGGCCACTCCTCCGGCCAGCAGCTTCGCGGGCACGGGCATGCTGCAGCGTTTCTCCATGACGTCCATCCTTCTTTCGCTCACGATACGAGCAATCGAGATACCACGGCGAACGCCACGCCATGCGGTGAGGGCCTCGTGCGCGACGGTGAAATTCCACACTGATCTGCGCAAAATCCCGGAGGGGCGTAGACTCACAACGCGGCGGGCGTGCGCCGTCGGTCGGAACCGTCTTTGCTTCTCACAAAGGTTGATCGCTGTCAGGAGAAGAACCGTGACGACGCTGAGTTTGCCGGAAACCTGCGCGGGTACCTTGCACGAGCGGATCGCCGCGGAGTACCGCGAAATGCCGGGGCTGTCGCTTACCGTGGGCCAGGCGTGCCGGCTGTGGCACCTCGATCGCGCCAGCTGCCTGCGGGCGCTGCGGGAGCTGGTCGACGAGAACGTCCTGCGCCAGACCGCGGACGGACACTACTGCCGGAAAGCGTGACGTCTCCCGCGGCTCATTCGGGCGGCGGCGTCTCGGTGCACCGCAGGATCTGCTGAAACCGCGGATCCGAGCGCACGATGTCGAATTGACGGCCGGCCTGAGCCCGCTTGAGGAAGGCCATCGCGGGCATGCGGTCCTCGCAGGCGCGTTGCAGCCAGCGCAGCGCGGGTTCCCTCTGCCGCATGTTCAGGTACAGGCCGGCGATGTCGTAGGCGTTGCGCTGCGTCGTGTGGCGTTCGAGCTCCGCGATCAGCGGCGCCGCCTTCTTCCGGTCGCCGAGGCGCACGTAGATCAGCGCCAGGCCGTGGATGGCGTGCGCGCTGCGGTCCGACAACACGATGCCGCGCTCGGCGGCCGCGATCGCCTGCGGAATGGCCCCCTCGCGCTGATAGAAATCCGCGACGTGCACGTAGCCGTCGAAGTAGTTGCGATCCAGCTCGATGGCGCTTTCCATCTGAGCGAGCGCCTCCTTCGTGCGTCCGACACCAAACAACCGTCCGCTCAGACCCAGGTTCATTTCCACCGACAGCGGGTCGAGTTCGCGCGCGCGCTGGCCGGCGGCCAGCGCCGCCGGTGCGCGTCCGGTGCGCCCGAGGAACATCCCGTAGCGATGGTGGGCCAGCGCGTAGTTCGGATTCAGCGCGATCGCGTGCTCGTAGCGACGTTCGGCGGCCGTCAAGTCCCAGTCGTATAACTCGTGCACCGAGGCGAGCGCGGTGTGCGCTTCCGCCAGCGAGTCGTCGATGGCGAGCGCCTGCCGCGCGGCGGCCTTCGCCTTCGGATAGCCGACTTTCGGAGGGACGTACCCGGGCCAGCTCGCGAGCGCATCCCACACCTGCGCGACGCCGGCCAGCGGCAGGCCCCATTGCGGCTCCCGCCGGGCGGCCTGCTCGAAATAGTTGAGGGCGCGCCGGAGTTCGGGTTCCGTTCGGCGCGTCAACAAATGACGGCCGCGGAGGTACAGCTCGTGCGCCGCGGGATCGATTTTCCGCGCGCTCGCGAGGTTGGCTTCTTCCGGACCCGACAAGGTCGCGTCAATCTCTCTCGCAACCGCGCGCGCCACTTCTCCCTGGAGCGCCAGCAGCTCGCTGAACCGGCCATCGTAGCTGTCGGCCCATAGATGCCGGTCGGTCGGCGCGTGAATCAGCTGCACGGTGATCCGGACCGCGTCGCCGGCGCGCAGCACCGAGCCTTCGAGAATCGCGTCCGCCTGGAGTTCTTTGCCAATCGCACCGATCGGCCGCTTCACATCCTTGTACGACATCACCGACGTACGCGAGATCACCTTCAGCGACTTGATCTGCGCGAGGCTCGTGATCAGCGCGTCGGTCATCGCGTCGGCGAAATACCCCTGGTCGGGATCGTTCGACAGGTTCAGGAACGGCAGCACGGCGAGCGAGCGAATGGGATCGGCGGGCTGGGCCGGAGGCGGAGACTTCGTCATCCACCACACCAACACCGCCGCGGCGAGCGCAATGACCCCAAGCGCTCCTACCCAGCGCCGCCCCCTCCGGCCGGTTCGAACCTGCGGCTGCGGTTCCGGCGCTTGGGGAATTACCGAATCGAGCGGCGCGGCTGCGTCGTTGACGACTTCCACCGGTACGAGGAACCGATAGCCCCGGCGCGGCAGCGTTTCGATGAACCGAGGCGTCTCGGCCGAGTCTCCCAGCGCCGCGCGTAGCCGCTTCACTCCGGAATTCAGGTTGTGTTCGAAGTCGACGGGCGTGTCGGCAGGCCAGAGCTGCTGGCAGAGTTCGTCACGTGTGACGACCTGACCTCCGCGCTGAAGAAGGATGGCGAGGATCTGCTGCGGCTGGTGGGCAAGCCGCACCCGCACCCCGGACTTGCGCAGCTCGCCCGAGCGCAGGTCGAACTCGAAGGCTGCGAAACGCAGCCGAGGCGCGGCGGACGCGGTGGGTACCGCCATAAATGGATGAGGCGGGGTAACTCTACTACGGGCGAAGCGGAGGCTGGCTGGGGTTCACGCCGGAAAATTGCAGGACATACGGGACCGGAAGTCGTTATAGGACAACAACCTGGCCGGACACCTTCAATAAAGGTCCCTTCCATTTACAGATGAGCCTCGAACGCGATAAGTCTCCCGGGTCGCGACACGGCATGACGCCGACCGCAAGACCGGAGGCTCCCGATGCTCCCCAAGCTCACTGCTCCGCTTCGCCTCGTTCTACTCGGCGTCGCCTTGCTTGCCGTGCCCCGGCTCAGTCTCGCCCAGGCGCCCCTCCCCGACCAGATGTGCGGCAACGGGACGACCATTCACGGTCGACCTACCTGGCAAGCCAACCGGGATCGACGAAGTTACGGGCATGCTTCGCGAGTATCGACGTGCCGACCCTCGGGCCGCCGACTCGATCACGCTCCCAACGGCTGCAGCATCTACGCGTTCCTGGTGGGCGGGTACAAGGAGAACCCGGAATTCAACGAGGTGATGTTTTACACGCTTGCCGAGTTCGTCGCGAAGAACAACGGCTACTGCACATGTGCCTGGTGGAACAACCTGCTGCGCGCCCGTACATGGCAGCGCCCACTGCACACCGAGAAACGATCACGGTCGATCGACTGTTCGCTCTCCTCGAACCGCTCGACATCCAGACGGGGCCCTAAAACCCCTACGCACCGCTGGCAGACCGTCGCCCTGTTTGCCGACCATCGTCGACATGCCGAAGGCCAATCCGGACGAAGACTTTCAGTTCCAGAGCGATATCGCCCTGCGTCATCAAAGCCATCAAGCTGCATAACCCCAAGGCCATCGTGGTCGTCGCCGGCCACAGCATGGGGGGCGCCTCTGTCGTGCGTCTCGGCCGCGATAAGACAGTCCCGATCGACCTGCTCGCGCCGATCGATGCGGGGAATAACCGCGACAAGCCGATCGGGGTGAACGATACGAAAACGGAGAACCGCACGCGCTGGCGCGGCACGCACGACTACAAGGGGTGGAAGCAGTGGGATTGCGTGAGAACCAACGGCAACTCCGGTCCCTGCAAGCCTTTCTTCGACCAGCATTTTCTCGTTGCCGACGTTCCAGTGCCGGACGGTGGAGCCCTGGCTCGACGAGAAACCACTCTTCGCGAACGCGACAGTCAACATCGGCTGCCGCAAAGTCCGAGCCCTTCGAGGACGTCAACGCGCCGCTCTATGCTTTCGGTAACAACGTCCAGAATCTCTACAATCGCTGGCAGCACGAGTCCTTTCCGCCGAGCAGTACGACACGAGTTACCGGTTCAATCATACAAAGCCGCTGTCACCGTCGCTCTTCGGCGGGAACTACCAGC
>CAVXMQ010000033.1:0-57078 GCA_963762995.1 uncultured Acidobacteriota bacterium
CGCTGGAGCGAGGCAAGGTCTTCGTCAACGCCATCGAAGTAGGACTGACTGACGCCGCGCGGCGGTTGACCTCCGGCGACATCGTGCGCGTTTGGATGGACAGGCCTGGCAGCGCCAAACGCCGCCCACGGGTTGGGCCTTCCGGGGACCTCGACGTCGTCTTCGAAGACGATCAGCTGATTGTCATCAACAAGCCTGCCGGCATCTTGTCGGTGCCACTCGAGCGCAAGACCGACGTCCTGTCGGTGTTCGAACAACTCGAAGACCACTGGCGGTCGCTCGGCAAGCGGCGCCCCCTCGTCGTCCACCGCATCGATCAGGACACGTCGGGCCTCGTGATGTTCGCCAAGGATGCGCAGTCACAGCAGCGCCTCAAGGTGCAGTTCGCCCGTCGCCAACCGGAGCGCGTTTATCTCGCGGTCGTCTACGGACATCCCAATCCGCCATCCGGCACCTGGCGCGACACCCTCGTGTGGGATACGAAGGCGCTGATTCAGAAAGAAACCCATCCCCGCGATCCCAACGGCACCGAAGCCGTCTCCGAGTACCGCGTCGTGGAATCATTTCGCGACGCGTCGCTGATCGAGGTGAGGCTGCAAACGGGAAGGCGAAACCAGATCCGCATCCAGGCCCGCCTGCGCGGTCACACGCTCGTGGGCGAAGAGCGTTACACCTACGGACCGCAGTCGATTCGGCCGATCCCATTCAAGCGCCAGGCGCTCCATGCGTATCGATTGAGCTGCACGCATCCGCTTGACGGTCGGCTCGTGCAGTTCGAGGCGCCCCCGCCGGCAGATTTTCAAACGCTCCTCGAACGCCTGCGGTCTTAGGGGGGTCTGCCACGACGAGGAAGTACGCGGTACGCCACGCGATCACCTCGGCGGGTTTGCCAGGGCGGACGACTTCACCGGCGGGTACCTGATGTCGAACCCACGTTCCGGCAATCGTCATCACGGCGCCGGGCTCGTAACCGCCGCAGCGTCTCGAGGTTTCCATGACGCACGACAGAGGTTCGTAGCGCCCTCCGTCCGTCGAGCGGTAAAGGTCGAGACTCTTCGTCACTCCCGATGACGTTCCGGTTGCACGGAGGTGGAGCGTGGCGCGCGGCGGTTCGTTGGGACGCTGATCTGTTGGCTCGTCTCGCGTGCGAACCTGCGCGTGAAGACGCCCGGCGACTGTGATGCGCTGTCCGATGTACTGATCGGAATGCTCGAGGACGTCTACCACCGTCAGCGCCGACTGCTGCGACGCCGCCCACGCCACGCCGATGCAACCGGCGATCAAGATACCGCGGAGCATGTGCCATGCTAGCGCACCGCGTGTCGCGATCACTGTAACAATCGGTTGTGACGCGACCAGCGCTTGCCGGCTTGGCTGAAGAAACGCGGCACGTCTCTCCGCGAGTGACACTTCGCGACCCGCGATCAGTTACACAGTGTTGTTGACACGGCTAACTGCATGAGGCCGCAGCGCTAGCCGAGGAGTTGTAACGACGGGCTGACGCGGCACAGCCGTTGAACTATGCGGGACCACAACCACTTTTTGTTGGGAGGTTCCGTGCGATCGAATCACACACTCGTTCTGCGCCTTTGTCTGCTTCCGCCAGCCATGTTGCTCTGCGCGCTCTCCGCGCAGGCGCAGCTCGTTGTTTCACAGCCATCGACCGGTCCGCGGGTCCGACCGATCGCCGTGAGGATGGATGCGGGAGCCCTGCGTGCTAATCCTGAGATGGTGCGGCGCGAGGTCGTCCAGGGGTATCCCCCGAGGCCGCTGCCACCCGGAAGGCCGCGCCCTCTATTCGATCCGGGCGTCCAGATTCGCGGCGGGCCAGGGGTGGACGCTATCGGCCTGATCAGCAATGCAAACCCGAACTTTGCGGGCATCACGACCGGGTCGAACCCTCCCGATACCGTCATGGACGTGGGTCCCAATCACGTCGTCCAGATGGTGAACTCGACGTTCTTTCGTGTCTGGAACAAGCAAGGCATCGACCTGTCGGGAGGTTCGCTGACGTTCGGCGCCCTGTGGCCCGCTGGCGATCCGTGTAACGCGAACCTCGGCGATCCAATCGTCGTCTACGACCATCTCGCCGATCGATGGCTCCTCAGCCAGTTCGCGCGCAACGCTGCGCAGACGCAGTTCTGGATGTGTATCGCGATCTCGCAGACGCCCACGCCGCTTCCGGCAAACGGGTTCTTCCTCTACACGATAGAGGTTCCGAATTTCCCCGATTACCCGAAGTTCGGTGTCTGGCCCGACGCGTACTACATGAGCTCGTACGAGGGTTCGAACCTTGGCGTGTTCGCGTTCGAACGTCAGCGCATGTTGACGGGTGACGCTGCCGCCTTCGTGAAGTTCACCACCAGCTCTCTCACTGGCATCGTTCGCGAAACGCGGATACTGCCCGCCGATCTGGACGGGCCTCCACCGGCTGGGGGCACGCCAGGACTGTTCTTCCGATCGGTCGACGATCAGCAGGACATTGGCGACCCTCGGGATCGGTTGGAGATCTTCGAGTTCGTCGTCGACTGGGTCAACCCCGCGGCATCCTCGTTCACGTTGGTGGAGGACATCGACGGCACCGCGGCGTCTCCCCTGGCGCCGTTCAACACGATGGGCTGCAATCGCGGCGGTGCCGGTGAGCGGAGCTGCATCCCTGAGCCCGATTCCGACGACACCATCGACGCGCTGTCGAACCGCCCGATGATGCAGCTGAAGTTCCGTGTGCTCGCGCCCGGCGACTACCGCATGGTGGTCAACCAGACGATTGACGTCAGCGGCAGCATTCCCGCCATGCTGGGCATCGTGCCCGTCAACGAAGTCGCAGGCATTCGTTGGTACGAACTTCAGGACACCGGCGGCGGATGGGGCATCCGTCAGCAGGGCACCTACGCTGCGCAGCCGTTGACCGCGACAGCGGAAATCGACCTCCTGCATCGCTGGATGGGCAGTGCCGCTATCGACCGCTTTGGAAACATCGCACTCGGCTACAGCACCGTGGGTGACGACGCCGACGACGGGGTGATCGGCAATGCGAACGAGGTGTATCCGGGCATTCGATTCACCGGCCGGCGCTTCGACGATCCGCTCAACCTGGTTCAACAGGGAGAGAGGGTGATCGTGAACGGGACGGGTCCGCAGGGAAATCTGGACGGAACCACGAACGCTCAGCGGTGGGGAGACTACAGCGCGCTGTCGGTTGATCCGACCGACGACTGCACGTTCTGGTACACGACCCACGTGGCGGGCGGTGCGACCCGGCTTGCGGCGTTCCGGTTCGATAGCTGCGCCGCCGACCTGCGGATTACCAAGACGGCCAACCCTGCGTCCGTGATTGCCGGCCAGCAGATCTGGTACTCGATTACGGTCACCAACGACGGACCGGCCCGAGCGACCAACGTGGTGGTGGTCGATACGCTGCCGACAGGTGTCACGCATGTGTCGAATACCGGAGGGTGCGTTCAGGCTCCGGTCGGGACGTTGACGTGCAATCGCGGGACGCTCAACGCCGGCGCCTCCACCGCGTTCACGATCGTCGTATCGGTGAATGCGAATGTGGGATTGACGACGCTGGTCAACACGGCCACGGTGACGTCGGACCAGGGAGACCTGGACCCCGATGACAATGTCGCGACGGCCTCGACCATTGTCGAAGCCTCCGCCAATCTCTCGGTGACGAAGGGAGATGCGCCGGACCCGGTCATTGCCGGCACGGTCCTCACCTACACCGTGACGATCATGAACAGCGGCCCATCGACAGCTCCGAATGTCGTGGTGATCGATGCGTTGCCGGCTCAAGTGAGCTTCGTGAGCGCGTCGCCGTCGCAGGGCGCCTGCCAGGCGGGAGTGGTGCCAGGAGATCCGACCAAGCCACTCCAGTGCAACCTTGGTCCACTGGCGAGCGGAGGAGGGAACGCGACGCTGTCCATTGAGGTTCGCGTCAATCCGGACGTTCCGGCAGGTACCATCCTCGTGAACAACGCGAGCGTCTCGAGCGACGTGCCCGATCCCAACAACGGGGACAACGTGGCCACGGCGGCCACGACGGTTCAGACCAGCGCGGACGTGTCGATTTCCAAAACGTCTGATGCGGTCAACTACAAACCGTCGAGTACCGGTCATCTACCGGATCGACGTGGTCAACAACGGTCCTTCAGTCGCCCGGAGTGTCGTGGTCACCGACAACCTGCCCAATGCCAAGCAGGCGCTTTACCAGTCAGACACGGGTGGCTGCGTCCTGAGTACGCCGGTTCTTCTCACCTGCGCGATGGGTGACATTGCGGTCGGGCAAACGAAGACGTTCTTCATCAATGTCACAGTGAAGGGCGGCCCGGGTGCCATCACGAACCAGGCATCCGCGACGAGTCCGACGCCGGATCCGGCAGCCGCCAACAACACCTCGGTCCGTATTGTGACTGTCAAGGGCGGTTCATAAACCGCTGTCGCCGACGCGTGTCGATGGGGCTCCGCAGTGGAGCCCCATCGGCGCGTTCGCCGGACGGGGGCGGGCCGCTGAGGCCATGCTTCGCGAGGCGGCGGTAGAGGGTCATGCGGGACCAGCGCAGCGCTGCCGCCGCGCGCGTCTTGTTCCAATCCGACCGGAACAGCGCGTCGAGGAGCTGCTGCCGCTCATCGACGGCTCCGCGTCGCCGCTCGAGCAGCTCCAGAAAGTGGTCGCTGAGATGGGATAGCGAAATCCTGCCGGAGCGAGCCTTCAGAAAGCTGCTTTCCACAACGTTCCGGAGTTCACGTACGTTTCCCGGCCAGTCGTACTCGAGCCAGCGCTGGAGCACGGCGTCATCGACGCCCTCCACCGTGCCTCCGAACCGATCGTTGCATTCCTTAATGTAGTGGTCGGCCAGCGCTGGGATGTCTTCCTTGTGCTGGCGCAAGGGGGGCACGTGGATGCGTGCCACGTTCAAGCGATAGTACAAGTCCGCTCTGAACGCGCCGCAAGAGACCAGTTGTTCGAGTTCCTGGTTGGTCGCGGCCAGGATGCGGATATCGATGGGGATCGCCCCGCGGCCGCCGAGCCGTCTGACTTCCTTGTTTTCGATGACGCGCAGGATCTTGGCTTGCGCCAGCGGGCTCATATCGCCGACTTCGTCGAAGAACACGGTTCCCCCGGCGCCATCGCCGAGCAGTCCTCCGCGGTGTGACTCCGCGCCGGTGAATGCGCCGCGCTCGTGTCCGAACAGTTCGCTCTCAACCAGGGATTCCGGAATGGCGGCGCAATTGATGCGCACGAAGGGGCGTCCGCGCCGATCGCTGCCTTCGTGAATGCCTTCGGCGACCAGCTCTTTTCCGGTTCCTGTTTCCCCGGTGATGAGGACGTGAATATCGGTTAGCCGCGCGCTATCAATTTCCGCGCGCACCGCCGCCATGGCGTTGCTGCTTCCGAGGATCCAGCGCGCGGGGTTTGCTGCGGGCATTGCATCGTTTCAGTGGGGACACACCCTCGCAGGGCGCCAGAGAATAGCACCGAACCGTAACGCGCGTATCACTCAGAGGCGGGTTGTGGGGTCTCGGCTACAATCCACTTCATGATCCAGTTTTCCTTCTGCAAACGCCTCGCATTCGTGTGCCTGATCGCCATCGTCGCCGGATCGTCGAGTGGCCGCGCCGAGCCGCAGCAACGCGCCAACGGCGGTAACGGATCCGCGAGTGCAGACCTCGCGACGGCCAAGCCGGGGCGCGATCCCAATCAGCCGATCGACGAGGAGTACACGAAGAAGATCAAGCACTACACCACCGAGCCGTTCTTCCTGTCGCCGCTCGTCGACTACATGCCGGCGTCGAAGACGGTGCCGACGCCGATGGCGGTGCTGGGCGATATCGCCGGCGCGGAAGGGAAGCTGCCGTACACCAAGGAAGTGCACGACTACATGCGGCTGCTCGCGAAGTCGACGCCCCGCGTCAAGGTCTTCACGATTGGCACCTCGGAAGAGGGGCGCGAGATGATCGCGGTGGCAGTGGCGTCGGAAAAGCTGATGGCGAGGCTGGAAGAGAACAAGGCTGACCTCGCGAAGCTCGCCGATCCGCGCACGATGAAGATGGACGATGTGGCGGCCGATGCGATTGCGAAGCGCGCCGCGCCTGTCTACTACATCACCGGCACCATTCATTCCACGGAGGCTGGCGCGCCGACGGCTCTGATGGAACTCGCGTACCGGATCGCGGTGGACGAGAGCGCCTACGTCCGCAACATCCGCGAGCATGTCATCACCCTCATCACGCCCGTGGTCGAAACCGATGGGCGGGACCGGGTGGTGGATGTCTACAACTGGCGCAAGAAGAACCCGAAGGACACCGCTCCCGGCGCGATCTACTGGGGGCACTACGTCGCCCACGACAACAATCGCGACGCGATGGCGCTCACGCTGAAGCTGTCGCAGAACGTCCTCAACACATACCTGGGGTGGAAGTCGCAGGTGCTACACGATTTGCACGAGTCGGGGTCGTTTCTCTACGACAACACGATCGGCAACGGTCCCTACAACGCGTGGCTCGACCCGATCCTCACCAACGAGTGGCATCTGATCGGCTGGAACAACGTCAACGAGATGACCCGGATGGGGATGCCCGGCGTCTACGCGTGGGGCACCTTCGACACGTGGTCGCCCGGCTACCTGATGTTCATGGCCGCGACGCACAACGGGATCAGCCGCCTCTACGAGACGTTCGGGAACAGCGGCAGCGCCGACACCGAAGAGCGCACGCTTTCCGCCAATGAGACCGCCCGCACCTGGTTCCGCCAGAACCCGCCGATTTCGCGCGTGCGCTGGTCGCTGCGGAACAACAACAACTACGAGATGACCGGGTTGCTCATCTCGCTCAATCACTTCGCCAGCAACCGCGTCTACTTCCTGCGCAATTTCTACGACAAGAGCAAGCGGTCGATCGAAAAAGCCAAGGTCGAAGGGCCGGCGGCGTACGTCTTTCCGGCGAACGATCCGCGCCCGGGGGCGCAGGCGGAGTTGTTGCGAATCCTGCAGAAACAGGCGGTCGAGATTTCTCGCGCGCCGGCGGCCTTCACGGTTTCGATGCCCGGCCGTCCGGCTCCAGGCGGTGGGCGGGGTGGTCGTGGCGGCGCCCCTTCGACAGGCTCAGGGCAGGGAGAAACACCGGCCGCCGAGGCGCCTGCTCCACAGGCGAAACCTGCGCCGGTGCCGCGCGAGTTCCCAGCCGGCAGCTACATCGTCCGCATGGACCAGCCCTACTCCCGCATCGCGGACGCGTTGCTCGATTACCAGTACTGGGCGCCGAACGAGGCGCAGCAGCGGCCGTACGACGACACGGGCTGGACGTTTCCGGAAGGGTTCGCGGTTCAGGCCGTGCGGGTCGTCGACACCAAGGTGCTCGATGTGCCGATGGAGCGCGTTGCTGGTGAAGTGAAGGCGCCTGGGGGCGTTTCAGGCCAGGGCTCGATCTTCGCCATCAATCACAACGCCGATAACGCGCTGATTACGCTGCGCTACCGGATTAAGGATGCAGACATCCAGCTCGCCGAGCAGCCGTTCGAGGCGAATGGCGTGAAGTTCAACCGCGGCAGCTTCCTCATCAAGGGGGTGGCCCAGGCGGACATCGAGAAGGTCACGGGCGAACTGGGGCTCAAGGCGCACGCGCTGTCGTCGTCGCCTGATGTCAAGACCCACCCGGCGCGCGCCGCTCGCATCGCACTGCTGCATGGCTGGAACAGCACCCAGACCGAAGGCTGGTGGCGACAGGCGTTCGACTTTTACGGCATTCCCTTCGACTACATCGACCCGCAAAAGATTCGCGATACACGCGACCTCCGTGCGCTGTACGACGTCATCGTTTACGGTCCGGGCGGCAGTCAAGCTGCGGTGACGGGGACGCCGATGTGGCGGAATGCGATCCCGTGGCGACATTCGACCGAGACGCCGAACATAGGAACCTGGGCGCAGACCGAGGACACGCGTATCGGAATGGGGCTGCAGGGCCTCATGCACCTCAAGGCGTTCATCGAAGCGGGCGGGGTCTTCCTCGGCTCCAACAGCTCCGCCGAGTTTGCCATCAACAACAACTTCACCTATGGCGTGACCGCCGCCAACGCCGCCACAACGACGCGCGTGGTCGGCTCGCTGCTTCGTACGAAGGTTGTCGATGACGCCAGTCCGATCGCGTATGGAGTGCCCGACAATCTGGCGATGTACAGCGACAGCGGTGATTACTTCACCGTGAACGCCAGCGTCGGAGGCGGCGGCCGTGGTGGTGGTGGCGGTGGTGGCGGCGCCGCCCCGGCGGCGGCCGGTGGAGGACGCGGTGGTGGCGGACGCGCCAACCGTCCGACCGGACGCGGCACGCCGGACGATCCCGACAGCGTCCAGGGCCGCCCTGCGTACGAAGGCTCGAACCTGACGCCGTTGCCGGCGCCCGTCACCGTGCAGCCCTGGCAGTACGCGCTGCCGACCGACGAGGCCTTGCGCCGGAACCCGGCGACCCTGATTCCGCCGCAGTATCGGCCGCGCGTGGCCATGCGCTTCGACGCGCAGAACACGCTCCTGGTCTCGGGCCTGCTCGATGGCGGCACCGACATCGCGCAGCGGCCGGTAGTCGTCGACGTGCCGGTGGGGAAGGGGCACGTCGTGCTGTTTGCCAATAATCCGATCTGGCGCGGCTCCACCATCGGCAGCTATTTCATGGTCTTCAACACGTTCTTGAACTTCGACAGCCTGGATGCAGGAAGGAAACTCGATCCGAAGTGACGACGGTCGTGGTCCGTTTCGAAGAACCGCGAGACGAGACGGCTGTTCGCGAGGTCAACGACGCCGCCTTCGAATCGCCGCTCGAGGGTTCGCTGGTTGAAGCGTTGCGTGGCAGTGCCGGAAGCCTGTCGCTCGTGGCGACTATCGATGATCGTGTCGTGGGCCACATCCTGTTCACATCGGTAAGCATTGAGACGAACGAGAAGGTAAGTCGTCCCTTGGAGGACGGCGGCCTGGTTCGATACCGGCCGGAGTTCTCCGCGTTCTAGTCCGCGCGAACCGAGTTGATGGCATATGTGCCGGCAGGAGAAGCCCGTGCGCATGCGGTAAGATCGCGGACCATGCGTCGTCGACAAGCGCGAAACAACGGGGTTCATCGGTGATCACGATCTATCGCAGCCAGGCGGGAGCGACGCAGTGTGTCGAGCACATCGATCCCGCATGGCTGGTGCCCGGCAGCGGTGTCTGGGTCTGGGTCGACTTGAGCAGCCCGACGCCGGAGGAGGCCCGCATCCTCTCAGACGTGTTCAAGTTTCACGAGTTGGCGATCGAGGACGCGCTCAGCGAAATTCACCATCCCAAGGTCGAGTCGTACGGGAACTATCTCTACTTGATCCTGCATGGCATCGACTTTCGAGAAGCCGAACACTGCTTCAAGACGCAGGATGTGGACTTCTTCCTCGGCGAGCAGTTTCTCGTGACCGTGCATCCCGGGCACTCGCGGACGCTCGGGGAAATGCGCGATGTCTGCGGGCGCAACCACCGCGCCCTCGGCGAGGGCCCGATCGCGTTGCTGCACCGCATTGTCGACGCGATGGTCGATCACTATCGCCCGGAGATCGACAAGCTGAACGATCGACTCGACCGGTTGGAAGACGAAATCTTCGAAAACCCGAACCCTCTCTTCGCGAAACAGATCCTGGATTTCAAGGCGGACGTGTCGTCGCTGCGACGCGTCGTCCTGCCGCAACGGGACGCCGTCGGCCGTCTGGCGCGGCGCGAGTTTCCGATCATCACCGAGCAGCTCGCCTATCGATTTCGCGACGTGCAGGACCAGCTCGTACGGTTGGTCGACGAGGCGGTGTTTTTCCAGGACCGCATCAGCAGCGTGCTCGACGCCCACCTGTCGCTGGTCTCCAACCGGCTCAACGCCGTGATGAAGGTGCTGACCATCATCGCCACCATCTTCATGCCCCTCACCGTGCTGACGGGCATGTGGGGGATGAACGTTGACTCTGCCGCACCTGCCCGGAGGGGACGCCGCGCAGTTCTGGTGGATCGGCGGCATCATGCTGGCGCTTGGCGGCGTGATGCTGTGGTACTTCCGCCGGCAGCAGTGGATCTGAAAAGCGCCCCTAGCGCGTGCTCGTGATGATTATGTTCTCGATCACGATCTCCAAGTAACGCTCCGCCTGTCTCTTGATCTGCTTCACCCGGGAGCGGGCTTGAACCAAAGCGCTCCGTAATTCCTGGACCTCAGGGTAGCCATCGGGTTCGCCAATGGCCGGGGGTGTCAGTGCGGCGATGAGACCGTCGAGTGCTTCAGTGTGCGCATCGAGCATCGATAGCGCTCCTTCGACGTCCTGCACGGCGGGCAATTCGTCCTCGGACTCGGCCACCTCAAAAATGCGGGCGATGATCTCGAGGTCTCCCTCGTTCCGGTCCAGATACGCGTTGACGCCCTCCCCTATGGGAGCGAGCCACGGAACCTCTTCCGCACGTGCCGCCGCCTCGCGTACTTTCTGGACCGCCGGGACGAGCAGTCCGATCAGGATTGCGATAATCGCGATAACGACGAGCAATTCGATGAGGGTAAAGCCGCCAGAGGTGCGAAGTCGACGGAGCATGGGGGGACCTCCTTCGCAGGGGGTGACAGACTACTCCCGCGGCTATCGGGTGTCGAGAAATAATTGAGCGGTTCGTTCACCCAACAGGAGGCACCCATTGAGCGGCCGCCTCTAGGTACGATCGACCGATCATTCAATGCCGCGCATCCATCGTCTGCCCCTCCATCTTGCCAACCAGATCGCCGCGGGTGAAGTCGTCGAACGTCCGGCGTCGGTGGTGAAGGAACTGGTCGAGAACTCGCTTGACGCCCACGCCACCCGAATCACCGTGACGATCGAGCTGGGGGGCAAGAAGCTCCTGCGTGTCGAGGACGACGGCGATGGGATGGATGCCGAGGACGCGCGGCTGGCGATCGAGAGGCACGCGACGAGCAAGATCGCCAGCTCGGACGACCTCGGCGCGATTCGGACGCTCGGATTCAGAGGCGAGGCGCTTCCCAGCATCGCGTCTGTCTCGCACTTCACGCTCCGCACGAGGGCACGCGGCGAATCGACCGGCACCGAGATCAGGGTGAACGGCGGCGCCGTGGGATCGGAGCGAGAGGTCGGGATGCCGGAAGGCACGTCGATCGAAGTGGCGGACCTTTTCTACAACCTCCCGGCTCGGCGCAAGTTCCTGAAGTCCGATACCGCCGAATCGACCCAGATCTCCCGGCTGATGACGCAGATGGCGCTCGGGTATCCGTCGGTGGGCTTCACGCTGACGAGCGGGACGCGAACGCTCCTCGCCTGCCCGCCCGCGAACGGTCTTGGCGAGCGCTTCTTCCAGTTGTTCGGCGAGCGACCCGACCTGATCGAGGTGCGAAAGGAGGCGGGCGGCCTGAAGTTGCAGGGCTACATCGCCGCGCTCGGCGACCAGGGCCCGGTGCGCGGTCCGCAGAACGTGTTCGTCAACCGGCGCATCGTCAAGGACCGCACCATCGCGCACGCGATCGGCGAGGCCTACACCGTCGCGACGATCAAGGAGCGCAGCCCGGAAGTCCATCTCTTCATCGAGATTCCCCCGGACCGCGTCGACGTGAACGTTCATCCGACGAAGGCAGAGGTGCGCTTCCTCGAGCAGTCGCTCGTCCACGAAGTCCTGCGCCGCGGCCTTGGCGACGCGCTGGGGCAGGGCCGGGCCCCGGAGCTTCAGTTGACCTCGTTCGCGCCGCGCCCGGGCGAGCCGACCGCGATGGCCATTCCCGGCGTTCTCGGTGGCGCCACCGTCGCCAACCGCTGGGCCGCCGAAACCCTGTCAGCAGGGACGCTAGAAAACCGAGTACCCGAATACCGACGTACCGAACACCGAACACCGAGCACCGAACACCGGACACCGAACACCCAACACCGAACACCGACTACCGAACACCGGACATCAGGCCGATGATCCCGCTCGGCCAGTTCCGCGACACGTTCATTCTCGCGGTTGACGACGAGGGGATCGCGATCATCGATCAACACGTCGCCCACGAGCGCGTGCTGTTCGAGCAGGTGATGGAGAAGCTGACCAGCGGCCGACTGGAAAGCCAGCGGCTCTTGACGCCGATCATCATCGAGATGTCGCCCGCGCAGCGCCACGCGCTGGCGCAGCACCGGGCCACGCTCGAGCGCTTCGGGTTGGAAGTGGAGGAGTTCGGCGGCGACAGTCTGAACCTGTCGGCGGTGCCGGCCATCCTGAATCCCTCGGAATGCGAAGCCGCCGTGCGCGCCCTCGCCGAGGACCTGGAAGGGCTGGACCAGGGCTCCCGCGTCGAGGACGGGCTCCGGAAGATTGCCGCGACGATGGCGTGTCACGCGGCCGTGAAAGCGAACTATCCGCTCACGCTCGAAAAGATGCGCTACATCCTGGAGGAGCTTCGCCGTACGGCCTATTCGTCGGTCTGCCCGCACGGCCGTCCCGTCGTGCTGCGCATCACGCGCCGAGAGGTCGAGAAGAACTTCCAGCGGATCTGAGAGGTCCTAGGTCAGGGCCTTCGGACCTTCGGACCTCGGAATTGGAGGACTACATGGCGATTACGGGTGCGCACGTCCTGCTCTATTCGTCCAAGGCGGAAGAGCTGCGCGCATTGATGCGCGATGTCTTCCAGTGGAAACATGTCGACGCCGGTGACGGTTGGCTGATCTTCAAACTGCCGCCCGCCGAAATCGGCGTCCATCCGACGGAAGCGGACTATGACGCGGGCAACGGGCACCAGTTCACGCTCATGTGCGACGACATTCACCGCACGATCGTCGAGTTGAAGGGCAAAGGGGTCGTCGTCGAGGGCGATCCCGAGGACCACGGCTACGGGATCGTCGTCATCCTGAAGCTGCCGGGGGATGTCGCGGTGCAGTTGTACCAGCCGAAGCACCCGACGGCGATTTAAACGATCCGCCAGGTGTTGACAGCCGCGCCGGGGCACCGCACAGTGAAAGTGGGGGTACAGGCGTGATCGATTGGACGACAGGTTCCTCGGGACGGCGGTTTCTCGGATCCATCCGCTCGGAGTTTCTGCGCTACAAGGAACTCGCGGAGGGGGCCATCGCCCAGGTCCGCGATGAAGAGCTCGCTCAGCAGGGGCCGGGAGACAACAGCTCGATCGTGACGATCTGTTGGCACATCAGCGGCAACCTCCGCTCCCGCTTTACGGACTTTCTGGAGAGCGACGGCGAGAAACCGTGGCGCAACCGGGATTCGGAGTTCGATGCGCGCGCGGTGTCGCGCGTGGAGCTGCTGGCGCACTGGCAACATGGCTGGGACATCCTGCTGTCGACCATGAACGACCTGACCGACCGAATGCTCGAACGGGAAGTCACGATCCGGGGCCACAGCCTGCCGGTGCACGAAGCGCTGCACCGCTCGCTCGCGCACGTGTCGTATCACGTCGGCCAGATCGTCTACATCGCCAAAGGCTTGCGCGGCAGCGAGTGGAAGTCGCTGAGTATTCCGCCTGGGGGGTCCGCCGCCTACAATCGCGACCCGACCAGAGACCGGCCGCGGGTGCACTGACAGCAGGACTTTAGTCCTGCCCTCACCGTCCTCACACTAATTCAGCATCTCCTCACGACAGGCCGCCGTAGTAACCGGTAATGTCGACCTCGGTCATGTTCCGGGCACTTGCATATGCCGTCCTGCTCGCACTCGCCGGTGGGGTTGCGGCGGGTTGTCGTCAGTTGCCAGAAATGGCGGCGGGTGCGCTGCTGCATCCGGCGCGGCGCACCGAATTGCCGGTTCGCCCAGGCAACTGCAAGGACCGCGAGTACACGTCGGCCGGGCTCACGTTACGCGGCTGGGTGTGCTCGGCCGAGGGCTCCCGGCGCGGCTCAATCGTGTTCCTGCACGGGGTCGCCGACAACCGTGGCAGTGCGGTGGGCACGATCCTGAGATTTACGTCCAAGGGATTCGACGTGGTGGCTTACGACAGCCGTGCACACGGTGCGTCGGACGGCGACGTCTGCACGTACGGCTACCTGGAGAAGGCCGACCTTCGCCGCGTGATCGACGGGCTGGCCGCTGGCCCTGTGATTCTCATTGGAACCTCTCTGGGCGCCGCGGTGGCGATTCAAGCCGCGGCGGAGGACCAGAGAATCTCGGGCGTCGTCGCAGCGGAGGTCTTTGCCGATCTCGCGACCGTCGCTCGCGATCGCGCGCCACGGATAATGCCGGAGGGGATGATTCGTGACGCCTTCGCGATGGCTGAGGAGCGTGGCCGTTTCGCCATAGCTGCCGTCAGTCCGGAAACGGCCGCGCGGAGCATTCGCGTCCCTGTGTTGTTGATCCACGGCGAGCGGGATACAGAGACATCGCCGAACCACTCCCGCCGTGTGTTCGAGGCATTGCATGGACCCAAGCAGCTGGTGCTCGTGCCAGGCGCCGGGCACAACGAGTCCCTCCACAAACCCGAAACGTGGAGCGTCATCGATCGCTGGATAGCTGACGTCGTCAGAGGTGAGAGTCATGACTGAAGGATTGAAACGTCGTGCTCGTGTGGTTGCCGCGAATCCTGGGGATCGCGGTGGCGGTTGTTCCTTGGAGTGTTTGCGCTCGATGCGTTCGGCGGCGGTGAGCCTGGGCGAGCGCGCTCGGTGAATTTGCGATTCACTTGTTGCCGGCGGGCACGTGATCCTGGCGGTGGTGGCGATCGCTGGCGGTATCCATGGTGGGAGCGATCGCGTTCGTCGGGTTCGCTGTGGCGTATGCCGCTGCCGTCCGCCGCCTCGACTGGGTGGCGGCGATTTCGGCCCCGCTCTTGTTCGTGGGTTTGTTATTCCTCGCGAGTTCACTTGCAGGTACTCGACAGACGGAGCGTCGCGCGTAGCGCTAGTCTCCGCTCGAACCCTTGAACTGATCGCGTTCGTCGGCGAAGAGCACGTTGAAGCTGGTGAGGGAACCGTAGCAGCCGCTGATGTACCCCTGCAGCTTGACCTTCACGTCTTCCGGCAGGTCGGTGGAGTTCACCTGCTGTTCGAGGGTGCGCAGGCGATTCCGCAGCATGACGACTTTGTGGAAGAAGGTCTCGATGGGCCAGGTCTTTTCCTGGAGCTCCGGGTTGCCGGGCCGCAGCGCCAGCGTGCCCCCGCGCCATTTCTCCGCGGGAGCGACAGCGGTGATTCCGCTCTCTTCGCGGATGATCCGCCGCAGCAGCATCTCGATATCGGTGCCGGCAAGGTCTGTCATCGGAGGTCCGGTCCTTTCGCGTTCGCCGACGATGGGAAATGGATCGCGCGTCGTGCTTCGCGGGTTGCGCGGATCGGCCTGACGCGACGACGCGCGTGCCACAGGCTCCGGGTCGCTGCCAGTGTCGAGCCTCGGCCCGCCGCGATAATTGTGCTCGCTCCGACAAAACCCGCACACGACGCGGATCGGTTGTCCGGCCGGATCCGCCGCGACCACGGTGTGCATCCGGTCCATCTTGCAGGCGCGGCAATAATCTTCGAGCGCATCGCCGGCGCGGTAGGCGCGTGCAGCCATTGCTATGATCATCACACAGTCACATGCTCGATGACGCCCGTCGAAAGTTGCGAGCGGTCGCGAACGCCGAACGCGCCGCCGGCAGCGCACGCTTCTTCAAGACCGGGCCGGGCGAGTACGGGGAAGGGGACAAGTTTCTCGGCCTCACCGCTCCGGATCTTCACCGCCTCGCTCGGGAGTTCCAGTCGATGTCGCTCAGAGACGTGCGCAGGTTGCTCGCGTCGGGCTGGCACGAAGAGCGCGTTCTCGCGCTGCTGATCCTGGTTCGGCAGTACGAGCGCGGCGACCAGCGGCTGAAAGACACCATCTATGACGCGTACCTCCGATCCACGCGTCACATCAACAACTGGGATCTCGTCGACTGCTCGGCGCCGCAGATCGTCGGGGGCCACCTCGCTCGCAAGGGGCGCGCACCGCTCCGCCGCCTCGCGAAATCTTCGTCGCTCTGGGAACGGCGCATCGCCATCGTGGCCACCCTGCACCTGATCCGCCTTGGGGAGTTCGACGACACGTTCCGGATCGCGGAAATGCTCCTCCGTGATCCCCACGATCTCATTCACAAGGCCACAGGCTGGATGTTGCGCGAAGTGGGGAAGCGCGACCGCCGTCGTCTCGAGGGGTTCCTCGATCAACACGCCGCCGTCATGCCCAGGACGATGCTGCGGTACGCCCTCGAGCACTTTCCCGAAGTTGCACGTCGTGGCTATCTCTCGGCCCGTGCACGCCGAGCTCAGCAGATATAAGTCGTTAAGTGAGTAACATTTACGCTTGACTCACTCATCCCCCGGGTTTACAGTTCGGTCATCCCAGCAAGTCCTCCACTCGGTGTAACGCCGGGCAGGGGTGTTTTCCAAGCGATAAAGGCGACCCTCACGGGGTGCGCAAAGCCGAGGCTTTCTCGCAAAAGCTCTTCAGCTGCCGAACTTGGAGTCGTTATGTCTAAGCGTCGTACTGTTCCGGCCGTCATCGCCCTTTCGTTCGCCCTGTTCTTTTTTGGGCTCGGCAATTACCTCGGCGCCCTCCAGACGGCCGACACCGATGCGCGGTTTGATGCGCTGCGAGCCGAGCTCGACCAGCTGCGCCGCCGCGAGCCGCACCGGCCCACCGGCACCTCTGGCCACGTCGATGCTGATCCCAGCCGCGCCTCCATCATTGACGATGTGAAGCGGCAGCTCAGCGACGAGATGGGGCTGCTGCCCCTGAACCTCCTGCGCGACCGCCGCGAGAGTTTCGTCGAGCTGTACTCGGTACGACGATCGGGGGTCGAGCAGCTACGGCACGGCGGGATACCTCGGCAACGGCTACTTCATCACGGTGAAACACGGCGTCGTTGCGCTCGGCCAGGAAGGCCTGAGCGACCCGCGTCGCATCACGTCGGTCAAGATTGCGTACAAGGGAAAGATGCTCGCCGCGCGCGTCATCGATGTGGGCGACGCGAAGGTCGAGGTCGATCCCGGTGACTGGGCGATCGTGAAGGTCAAAGAGCAGATCGACCTGCCCGCGCTCCGCACGAACCTCGCGTTCGGCTTCGAGTTCGCGGATCCGATCTTCCGTCTCGGTAACGACTACTCCAAGGGCATCATTGTGGCGACCGGCTACGTCGGTCAGAAGACGGCGAATCGCCTGGTGACCTGCCTGACCGACGGACACCCGGGCGTTTCGGGCGGCGGCGTGCTGAACCGCGACGGCGACCTGGTCGGCATCCCCGTCGGGCGGATGCAGGGTGACTATCGCTTCTCGTTCATCCTTCCACTTCGCGAAGAGATGTTCAGGAAAGTCTTATTCGAGTAGCGACGGCTTCTTTCGGATCTCCTCGAGGCGCTGTTTGATCCGCGCCTCGAGCCCTCGCTCCACCGGCTCGTAGAAACGCCGCCCCCGGTGCGCCGGGGGCAGGCACTCCATCTCCCGCGCGACCCCCTCTGCTTCGTCGTGCGCGTACTGATAGCCCTTCCCGTAGTCGAGCTCCTTCATCAGTTTTGTCGGCGCATTGCGGAGGTGCAGCGGCACCGGCTCGGCGACTTCCTGACTGGCGGCCTCGGCCGCATCCAGATAGGCGCGGTAGACGGCATTGCTCTTCGCCGCGACGGCGAGGTAGATCGCGGCCTGCGCAAGTGCCGTATTCCCCTCCGGCATACCCATGAAGTGAACCGCCTCTTTCGCCGCGATCGCGATAGTCAGCGCTTGCGGGTCGGCGTTGCCGATATCTTCCGAGGCGAACCGCACCAGCCGGCGCGCCACATACAGCGGATCCTCTCCGGCTTCGAGCATGCGCGCGAGCCAGTAGACGGCCGCATCCGGGTCGCTGTTGCGCATGGACTTGTGCAGCGCAGAGATCAGGTTGTAATGCTCTTCGCCCGTCTTGTCGTAGAGCAGCGCGCGGTTCTGCGCCAGGTCGGCAACCAGCGCCGTATCGATGCGGCGCGTCGTGCCGGCCGCGCCTGCGGCCGCGTCGAGGAAGTTCAGCGCCACTCGCGCGTCGCCGTTGGCGTACTTCGCGATCGCCGCCAGCGCCTCGTCGTCGGCGTTGATCCCCAGCCTGCCGAGACCCCGATCGGCGTCCTCGAGCGCGCGCCGCAGGATCGTGCTGATCTCGGGAATTCCGAGTGGCTTCAGCACGTGCACCTTTGAACGCGACAGCAGCGCCGAAATGACTTCGAACGAGGGGTTCTCGGTCGTGGCCCCGATCAACACGATGTCGCCGGCCTCGACGCGAGGCAGGAAGGCATCCTGCTGCGCCTTGTTGAAACGATGGATCTCGTCCACGAACACCAGCGTCCGCTGGCCGCGGCGGCGGGACGCTTCTGCCTCGGCCATCACCTCGCGGATTTCCTTGATCCCTGAAAGCACGGCGCTGAACGCCACGAAGCGCGCGCGTGTCGCGGTGGCGATAAGTCGTGCGAGCGTCGTTTTGCCGGTGCCGGGGGGGCCCCAGAGGATGATCGATTGCAGCCGATCCTGTTCGATCGCGGACCTGAGCGGGCGGCCGCGAGCGATCAGCGACTCCTGGCCGACGAATTCGTCCAGCGTGCGTGGCCGCATGCGTTCCGCGAGCGGCGCCGAGGGGTCCACCGTTGCGGCGACATGCCGCGGTCCCGTCAATTCTTCCGGATCATCGAACAGCGACATTGGCTCTCTGGCGTGAGGCTTCGTACAGGACGAGCGCCGACGCGATCGCGACGTTGAGCGATTCGACCGGCGCCTGCATTGGGATGGTGAGGGTCGAGTCGGCGGCTTCTGTGAGTTCCGGCGACAGGCCGGCGCCTTCTCCTCCCAGGATGATCGCCGCGGACGAACGGAGATCGCACTCCGGGAGTGGCGTTCCGTTGCGTGGCACGGCGGCGAACACGCGAACGCCTTCGGCCGCCGCCCGGCGGATCGCGTCGGGCAGCGTTGCGCGCGGCACGATCGGCACGCGAAGGGAACTGCCCATCGCTCCGCGGAGTGCCTTCCACCCAAAGGCGTCGGCGGACCCCATGCCGACGATGACGCCCGTGGCGCCGCAGGCTTCAGCGGCGCGAATGATCGCCCCAAGGTTCCCCGGATCTTGTACGCCGTCGAGCAAGAGAAGCAACGGCGGCCGTTGCCGCATCACGTCGTCCAGGGAGGCCGGCGCGAGAGGCGCGATAGCCACGACGCCGGATGGGTGTTGCACCGGGCTCATCGAGCGAAACACTGATTCTGCGGCCGTGACCACACGAGCGCCGGTTCGCTCGAGGCGTTGTACCAGCGGAGACAAGCGTCCAGTGGCCGCTTCTTCAACAAAGGCAGCGATTTCGATCGGAATCGATGATGTGAGCGCCTCCTCGATGAGGTGGGCACCGTCAAGTAAGACGTGGGGCTCCCGCGGGTCCCGCTCTTGTGCCAGCGCACGGAACCGCTTCACGAGCGCGTTCTGCCGGCTCGACACTCTCTCCACAAACTGCATCTTAAAGGTGAATTCGCAACTCGCAACTTTCCCTGCTACGATTGCGGCCGATGAAGGCCCGAATCCTGAAGAAGTTCGAAGACGAGATTCATCAGCTCGAGAAGGAGCTGAAGACCGAGTTGCCGAAGGAGATCAAGCGCGCTCGGGAGCTGGGGGATCTTCGGGAGAACGCGGAATATCAGGCCGCGAAAGAACGACAGCGCCTGGTCGAGTCGCGCATCAGCATGCTGCAAAAGCGGGTGAGCGAGATCTCGCTGATGAACCTCGACAAGATTCCGAAGGACAAGGTCGGGTTCGGCTCGACTGTGACCTTGAAGGATGCGCAGGGACAGACGATCGTCTATCAGCTGGTGATGCCAGAGGATGCGGACCCCGACCACGGAATGATCTCCACCGCCTCGCCGATCGGGCGCGCCCTCGTGAACAAGGAAGAGGGAGACGAAGTGAACGTGACGGCGCCGAATGGCAGCCGGCGGTTCGAAGTGGTGAAGCTGGTCACCGTCCACGACGAGGAAAGCACACAGGGGTGATCACCGGGCTAGGATCGCCGTCGAACGACGCGGGCACGCCAGTGCCCGAACAGGTCTACTCGACTCGTCGCCGGACCGCCCTCCTCTTCACTGGCACCGGCACCGCCGGTGCGTATCACGCCGGAGTCCTGCGCGCCCTCCACGAAGCCGGCATCAAGATCGACCTCGTCGGTGGCCGCGGCGTGGGTGCGGCGTCGGCGCTCTTCGCCGCGATCGACGGCAGCTCTCGCCTCTGGGAAGCGTCCGGTATTTGGAAAGATGGTTCGTCCCGCCGCATGTACGGATGGCGTCCGGCCCTGCGGTTCGCGGGTTATGCCGTTGGTCTTGCGCTGATTCTCTTGTGCCTGCCGATGGCGTTGCTGTTGGTCGCGGTCCTCGTCGGCCTCGCCGGCATGCTGGCAACGCTGGTCGGGCTCGGCGGGTGGGGAAGTGCGCTCACCGGGACGTTTACCAGCTGGGTCGACAAGCTGTTTGCGCCCGATGCCGTTCCCACAATTATTCCGCGGCTCGTCGTACTGGCGCTGATTGTCGCCGCGGCGATCGTCGCGTCGGGTGCCTTGACGGCGTTGCTTCGGCACCGCGGCCGGCGGCGCGCGCGGGTCGGTTCGTTCTGGTGGGTGCTCGGTGCACCGCTCAGCGCCGACGCTTTGATCTCGCGCTGCGAGACGGACCTGTGGAGCCTGATTCGTGGAGCCGCACCGCTGGCGGCGCCCACACGTGTCGAGCTGGCGCGCAAGTACGTCGAGCTACTCCAGGAGAACCTCGGTCAGCCGGGGTTCCGTGAACTATTGGTCACCGTGCACGACCTCGACGCGCGCCGCGACCTGGTGTTCGCGCTGCTCGGACAGGCGCACCGCGGGCGATTCTTCTCGCGCACGCTGGCGGCTCCCGGCATCCGGCATTTCGAGGCGTTCGACCTGGCGGGTGTCGCGCGCGACCACGCGGGTGATGCCCTGGTGGCCGCGCTTTCGGTGCCGCTCGCGACCGAACCTCACCTCACCAGGTTCTCGGTGGAAGGACCGTGGCGCGGTGAGACTCATCGCCTCTGCGACCGGCCCGACGCGCTCGCTCGCCTGATCGAGGAGGCCGGACAGGCCGGCGCGGAGCAGTTGATCGTCGTGGCCCCTTCCGCGGGCGGGGCGAAGCCGCACGAAATGAGCGGCGGCCGCGCGGATCTTCGCGGGCGCACCGGCGAGCAGCTGGCCGGCTTCGAAGCGGCCTCGTTGCGTGACGCGCTGGCGCAAGGCGCCGAACGGTTCGCCGGGGTGTTCGTCATCAGCCCGTCCCATCTTCCGCTGATGCCGCTCGACTTCGGCGGTATCTACGACGAGCGCTCCGACCGTACCCAGACCGTTGGAGAACTCGTGGACCGAGGGTACGAGGACGCTTACCGCCAGTTCATCGAGCCCGTCGTCGGCGCCGGCACCGAAGCGGCCGATGCGGTCCAGCCGCCGAATGGCGTCCAACCCTCAGCGGTCCGCCTATAAACTCCCAACTGGCCAACTCCCAACTCCCAAACGCGGAGTCACGCGGAGCGCACGGAGAACTCTATGAAAGCCGCAACTCAGCTCGTGCAGCGCGCGCGCACCGTGCCGAATGCCGAACCGCTGACCACACCGATCTACGAGACCACCACGTTCGTGTTCGACAACGCCCAACAGGTGCGCGAGTACAACGAGGGACGATCGGATAAGTACCTCTACACGCGCTACGGCAACCCGACCCTCACCGCGGTCGAAGAGAAGCTCGCGAAACTCGAGGGGGCCGAGGAGGCGATGGTGCTGTCGAGCGGGCAGGCCGCCACGACCACGGCGTTGCTGGGACTCTTGAAATCTGGCGACGAGATCGTGTGTAGCGCCGCGATCTACGGCGGAACGCTGCATCTCATAGCCGATCTGCTCAGCCGCTTCGGTATCAGTTGCCGGTTCGTCTCGATCGACGACCTGCGAAGGCCCGCCGGGGTGCTGTCCGGCAAAACCCGGCTCCTCTGGTTCGAATCGCCGATCAACCCCACGCTGCGCTGCGTCGACATCACCGCCGTCGCGACGGCGTGCCGCCAGCGCGGCGTCGTCTCGGTCATCGACAACACCTTCGCCAGCCCGATCAATCAGCAGCCGATCGCGCTTGGCGTCGATCTCGTCATGCACAGCGCCACGAAGTACCTGAACGGTCACAGCGACGTGACCGCGGGGGCGCTGGTGGGATCGTCGAAGCTGCTCGAACCGGTGCAGAAGGCGCGGAGAATGCTCGGCACCGTGCTCGACCCGCAGCCGGCGTACGCCCTCGGGTCGCGGCATGAAAACGCTGACCGTTCGCATGGAGCGTCACAACGCCAACGCGATGGTGGTCGCGACCTGGCTCGCCTCCGACAAGCGCGCCGCGGCGGTGTATTACCCCGGCCTGCCGCAGCACCCCGACCACGAGATCGCGCGCAAGCAGATGAAGGGATTCGGCGGGATGATGTGCGTCGATGTCGGCGGCGGCTACGACCGCGTCGCCCGCTTCTTCGATCGCCTCACCCTCTTCAACCGCGCCGCGTCACTGGGTGGCGTCGAAAGCCTGTGCAGCATCCCCGTGCTGACCTCCCAGTGGGGCCACTCAGAAGACGAGTTGCGCGCCGCCGGCGTCACCCACAGCATGGCGCGCCTGTCGATCGGTTTGGAAGACCCTGACGACCTGATCGCAGATCTCGACCAGGCGCTCTCGTAGCTCGCTACCGAGCGACGGGTTCTTTCTTTTTCTCAGGTGCGGGTTCGTGGAGGAATTTTTCGGCGAGTTCGGAAATCAGGGCGGTGATGGCGGGGCCTTCGAGGTCGCCGAACTTCCCGCGGAACTTGTCGATCGGCACGACCGCTTTGGCCATGGCGCGATGCCCGCCGGCGCTCCCGATGTCGAGGAACCAGCGCTTCACGAACTCGCCGGCGTTGCGTGAGTAGCCGAGGTTCCTGACGCTCACGACGAGATAGTTGCCGACAATGCCGGCGATGATCGTCCACTTGACGTCTTCGAGCTGCAGGAAGAAGTCGGCGGTGTACGGGATGAAGTCCTCGCGCGGGGCTTCGCCGATGAAGGCGCTGAACACCTGGTCGCGCAGAATCCCACCCTGGCTCGCGCGGGTCATGTACTCGAGTCGCTCGAGCGTGATTTCCGCCCCCTCCATCTTTCGAATCAGCGCCGCGTCTGAAAGCGGATAGAGGAAGGTAAACGCCTCCAGGTCGACGCGATTAGTGTGCCGCGCAAAAAACAGCGTGTCGGACTTGATGGCATAGAGCATCGCCGTCGCGGTCCGCTCGGAGATGTTCACGTCCACCGCGCGCAGGTGCTCGGTCAGGATCGTGGATGTCGATCCGTAATCGGCGCGAATGTCTTTGTACGTGGTGATGTAGCCCGTCTGCTCCGGATGGTGATCGATCACCAGATCGACCCGCGGCAGCAGGCCGCCAAAGTAGTGCGGCTGCACGTCAACCGTCGCGATCCGCTCGAAGTCCTGGAACATCGCCGGCGTCATCTGCTCGACGTGGATGTCGAGCAGGTTCGCCATCCGCAGGTTTTCGGGTCGCGTCACACCCTGCACGGCTCCGATGATCGCGGTGGTCTTGGTGCGCCGCAGCAGGTTGCGCAGGGCCAGACCGCTGGCCAGCGCGTCCGGGTCGGGATCGTTGTGGAGCAGAATCAGCACGCGATCTGCATCTGCGAAGTAGCGTTGGTATTGCTGCACCTTCGCGCGCGTCATGGATCGGCTGAGCTCGGTGACGAGCGTCGGCCGCACGAGCTCCGACATGTCCATGTCGGCGACGTCGGGGAACTCTGCCTTGAGCGCTTCGGAGTTGCGCGGCTTCACGGCCACACCGGTGTGCACGACGTAGGTCAGGGTGCCCCCGGCGTCCCTGATGGCCGACAACGGCTTCTTGATACTTTTCTTTCCGTTGTCTTCGACGATGAAGCAGGTGGTGGGGGAAATGTCGGCCTTGAGATACGTGTCGACGCGCTTGGGGTCGCCAGTGCGGATGGGGAGTCCGGCATCGTGAAGGCGGCGCGACAGCGGCCCCGCCTCGAGGAGAAATTCGACGTCGAAACTTGGCTGAAGGACGTCGTTGAGAGTGCGAATGAGGAGCTCGTCCTGACAGATCGCAACGACGCGCACGTCAGACGATCCTCGCGTGGGGGATGCCCACAACCGGCCCGATGGTCATGACCAAACGCACATTATACGCCCAGCTCGCGGTGCTGTTCGTCGCCCTGGCGTGTCCGCCGGGCGCCCGCTCGCAGCCTGCCTCCAGCAGCGTACCGTGCGGCTCCTGTCTGACGATTACGATCCTCGCGGGGCAACAGCTTCTGCTGCCAGATGACCTCGCCGGGGTCACCGTCCTCGTCCGTATACCTATCGGCGCGAGCCCCGTCGGACGGGAGGAGGCCCTGGCCGAAATCTCCCGTCGCGGGGGCCGGGCCGGCGTCCTGGTCGAGGCGCCCGTCCCCGCGTCCGTCCCGCCCGACCTCATTTATCGGTTGAAGTCGTTTCTGACCGCGCTCCGAGGGGAGCTTCGGGAGGGCACGGTGCTGGCGCTCGAATCCGCAGGGCCAGTCCGCAGCCTTCTCGTCGAGCTCGTGCCCTATGTAGACGCGATCGTTGGCGGGGAGGGGAGTATCGCCGGCGGGGTCAGGCTGTGGCCCAGGCTAGCGCCTGCGGCCGTTCCCGACCTGCTGCGGGCGACCCAGCGGGGTGGTTTTGAGCAATGGGTCGTCACCGCCCCCGAGGACGCCCTCGCGGCCCGGGCGTTGATTCACGGCATCGCCGCGGCGGCCGCGCGTCCGCGGGAAGGGCTGTTCGAGGACGTCGAGGTGCGCGGGGCGCGCACGCTCCAGGTCGCCGAAATCATCGCGCGGCACCAGGCGGCGATGAAGAAACAGCGGGACGCCATCGCGACGACGATTGCGACCGGCGAGATGACGCTCACCTTCGAAGCCCCGGGGTTTCCGGCCCCGGTAACGGTCGCCGCCCACACGACCATCTATGCGGATCGCGATCGTACGGAGCTCGCGCAGCGAGAGATCCGCGTGAATGGCATCGTGTTCAAGGACGGCGGCGTCCCTCGACTGCCGATCCTCGAGCCTGAACGCGTCTCCGCTCCGCCAATGGCGATCACGCTCACGAATCTCTATCGCTATCGCCTGGACGGTGAGGAGCGCGTCGACGGCGTTCCCTGCTACGTGGTCGCCTTTGACCCGGTCGATGCGTCGCAGCCGCTGTTCCGGGGTCGCGCGTGGATCGCGAAGGAGGGGTTCGCGATGGTCAAGGTCGCCGCGGCGCAAACGGGGCTTCGCGGCGCGATTGTGTCGTCCGAGCAGGTGGACGTGTTCCGGGAGGTGCGCCCAGGTCTGTGGCTCCTCGCGCGGTCGAACGTGCGGCAGATCTACGAAGGCGCCTCGCATCGGACCCCGATCCATCGGCTGCTCACGATCGAGACGCACGAGATCGATCCCGCCGACTTCGTCGCTCGCCGGCAGTCCGCCTATGCCTCCGACGCTCTCCTGTTGCGCGACACGCCTGCGGGCTATCGCTACCTGCGGCGAGTGCCCGCAGAGGGGGGCGCAGCACGCGAGGTCCCGGAGGTGGAAGTCGCGGGCGCGGCCACCCGCGTTCGCACGCTGGCGGCAGGCGTGATCATCGATCCCAATATCAGCCGGCCCCTGCCGTTCGCTGGTCTCAGCTACGTGGACTTCGATCTGTTCGGTACGGGCGCGCAGTTGAGCGGCTTCTTCGGCGGCGCCTATGGCCAACTGTCGTTCTCGGCGCCTTCACTCGGCGGGACGCGCTGGCAACTCGGCGGCCGCGCCTTCGGCATCGCGTCCTCGTACAACGATCGGGCGTTCCGTGGCGGTCGGGAGGTCTACGACGAGAACCTGCGGCAACGCCCGGCGCACGCCGCTGTCTGGGTGATGCGTCCTCTCTCGCCGCGACTCTCCGTTCGTGCCGGCTACGCGCTCGATTACACGCGGCTCCGCGCGGCTCCGGAAACCGCAACGGGCTTCGCGGTGCCGGCCGACCAGGTGGTCCACAACCTGCAGCTGGCGATTGAAGGGCAGCGCGCCGGTTGGACAGGGTCGCTCTGGTTCAACCCGGCCCGGCGCACCGGATGGCGCCCGTGGGGGCGCGGCGAGGATTACGACGAAAGCGCCCGAGACTTCGCCCGTTACGGGGTGACGCTCGCGAGGTCAACGTCGCTCTCGCCTCGCGTCACGACACGACTGGAAGCGCAGTGGATGGCCGGACACGATCTGGACCGTTTCAGCCGCTACGCCTTTGGCAGCTTCGACAACCGCTTGCGGGGTTATCCGTCAGCGCTCGTGCGCTACGATCGCGGCGGTGTGCTCCGCGCAGCGCTGGCCTGGTCGGCGGCGCGGTTCGTGCGCTTGGACGCTTTTGCCGACACCGCAGCGGTGCGAGACCCCGGGTACGGCCGGGGGTTCAGGAATTACACCGGGATCGGGCTGGCGGCAGAAATTCCCGTCCCATTTGGGGTACTCGCGGCGGCCGAATGGGGGTATGGTTTGCGTGGCGTGAATGCCGACGGGGCACTCGGCACCCACGTCATCCGTATCAGCGCCTTCAAGGTCTTCTAGCTCTCGAGGGTCCGGGGATGATCCGCTCAACTGTGTTGGCAATCGTGGCGGCCTCGACGTTGGGCGTTGCTGCGCAACAGCAGCCGGTCTTCCGGGCCGGTGTCGATCTCGTCCACTTCGGGATCGTGGTCACCGATAAGTACGGCGCTCCGATCACCGGGCTCACGGTCGACGACTTCGAAATCCTCGAAGAAGGAAAGGCGCAGAAGATCACGCAGTTTGCCGGCGGCGACCCGGCCAATGCGCCCCCCCTCCAGCTGGGATTCATGATCGATCTCAGCGGCAGCATGGCGCAGGACATTCGCGACGTGCGGAGCGCGGCGATCAAGTTCCTCGATGCCGTGGAGAAAGTCGAGGAGATTACGGTCGTCGACTTCGACACCGAGATCCGCATTGCCCAGTTCGAGTCAGACGACCCGAGGCTTGTGGAGTACATCCGCGGCCGCAAGCCGGAAGGCGCGTGGACGGCGCTCTACGACACGATCGGCGTCTACCTGAACAAGGCCGTGGACCAGACCGGCGACAAGATCCTCGTGATGTACACCGATGGCGGCGACACGCGGAGTGCGATCAACCAGGGGGAACTGATCGACCTCCTGAAGGCGTCCGACGTCACCGTCTACTCGATCGGTTATCTGGAGCACCAGGGCAGCGCCCGCCATAACCAACAGCAGATCCTCCATCGACTCTCGAGCATCACCGGCGGGCAGGCGTTCTTCCCGTCGCGGCTGAAAGAAGTCGACAAGATGTACGAAAAGATCCTGGGGGAAATCGCCGCCCGGTACAGCCTCGGCTACCTGTCCAGCAACGCGAAGATGGACGGGCGCTGGCGCGACGTCAAGATCCGCATCCTGCGCCCCGACCTGAAAGACGCCAAGCTCCGCACCCGCGCCGGCTACTACGCCCCCTACAAACCCGGCTCAAGCCAATAGACGCGACAGCCACCCAATTGATCTCCTGGTCTCCTGATCTCCTGTTTAGGGGGGAGTGGCTGTCGCGTCTATTTGGGCGTGTGTAGTACGATTCTCAATTCTAGATGGCGTCCAAGTACGACCAGTTCAAGCTGGTTTCCGATTTCGAATTACGTGGCGACCAGGCGCGGGCCATCGACGAGCTGGTCGAGGGGTTGAATCGCGGCGATAAGGCGCAGGTGCTGCTCGGCGTCACCGGGTCGGGCAAGACGTTCACGATGGCGCAGTGCATCTCGCGCGTGAACCGACCGACCCTGGTGATGGCCCACAACAAGACCCTCGCGGCTCAGCTCTACCAGGAGTTTCGGCGCTTCTTCCCGGAAAACGCGGTCGAGTACTTCGTCAGCTACTACGACTACTACCAGCCGGAAGCCTACGTCCCGACCACCGATTCCTATATCGAGAAGGAAGCGACGATCAACGACGAGATCGATCGCATGCGGCTCTCGGCCACCCGGTCGCTGTTCGAGCGCCGGGACGTCATCATCGTGGCAAGCGTCTCCTGTATCTATGGCCTGGGATCGCCCGAGGCGTATTACGGAATGATGCTGCCGCTCGAGCGCGGTCAGCGGATCGACCGGGACCGCATCCTCCGCAAACTGGTCGAGATCCAGTACCGAGCGGAACGACCACGAGTTCAACCGCGGCGCGTTCCGCGTGCGCGGCGACATCGTCGAGGTCTATCCCTCGTACGAAGACGTGGCCGTCCGCATCGAGCTGTTCGGCGACGAGGTGGACGAGCTCGTTTCCTTCGACCCGCTGACCGGCAAGACGCAGCGCAAGCACGACAAGGTGGCGATCTATCCGAAGACCCACTTCGTCACGTCGCGCGACAAGACGAAGCTCGCGGTCGAGACCATCAAGGAAGAACTGAACTGGTACCGGACGAAGCTCGAGTCCGAAGGCAAGGTCCTCGAGGCGCACCGCCTGCACCAGCGGACGATGTTCGACCTGGAGATGATCAAGGAGATCGGCTACTGCCACGGGATCGAGAACTACGCGCGACATCTGACCGGACGGCCGGCCGGCGCGCCTCCGCCGACGCTGCTCGATTACCTGCCGGCGGATGCGCTGACGATCGTGGACGAGAGCCATCAGACGGTTCCGCAGATCCGCGGCATGTATTTCGGGGATCGCTCGCGCAAGGAAGTTCTGGTGGCCTATGGGTTCCGTTTGCCGTCGGCGCTCGACAACCGGCCGCTGAACTTCGACGAGTGGGAAGCCCGTGTCACGCAGCGGCTGTTCGTGTCGGCGACGCCCGGCCCGTACGAACTTCGCCATTCGGGTGGTGCCGTCGTCGAGCAGATCATCCGCCCGACGGGCCTGCTCGATCCGGTGATCGACGTCCGGCCGGTGAAGGGCCAGGTCGACGACCTGCTCGCTGAGATCCGCGACCGGGCCAGTCGCGGGGAGCGCGTGCTGGTGACGACGCTGACCAAGCGGATGGCCGAGGACCTGACGCAGTACTACCAGGAGCTCGGCGTGAAGGTGCGGTACTTGCACTCCGACATCGACACGCTCGAGCGGATCCAGATCCTGCGGGACCTGCGCCGCGGCGAATTCGACGTGCTGGTGGGAATAAACCTGCTGCGCGAGGGTTTGGATCTTCCGGAGGTTTCGCTGGTCGCGATCCTGGACGCCGACAAGGAAGGGTTCCTCCGGTCGTCCGGGTCTCTCATCCAGACCGTCGGGCGCGCCGCCCGCAACGTCCGCGGCCGGGCGATCATGTACGCAGACAGGATGACCGACTCGATGAAACAGGCGATCGGCGAAACCGACCGCAGGCGCCAGATCCAGGAGGCGTACAACACGGAGCACGGGATCACGCCGGCCTCGATCGTCAAGAGCATCGACGAGGTCATGACGAGCATCTACGAACGCGACTACGTGACGATTCCGACCGACCTGGCGGAAGGTTTCCGCACGCAGGGTGAGCTCGACGCGCACATCGCCGACCTCCAGAAACAGATGAAGGCCTCGGCCGCGAATCTGGAGTTCGAGAAGGCCGCGAAGCTGCGCGACCGGATCAAGCACCTGCGCACGCGCGAGCTCGGCCTCGCAGGGATCCGGAGCTGATGCAGCGCCTGCAGGAATTCGCCAAGTCGGCGCTCCTCGAACTGCAGGAGTACCTCCTCATGGTGGCCAAGGCCGGACGAGCCGCGGTCACGCGCCCGTTCTATTACCGCGACGTCGTGGAACAGTTCGACATCATCGGGGTCGGGTCGATGACCGTCGTGTTGCTGACGGGCATGTTCACCGGAATGGTGCTGGCGCTGCAGTCGGGGATCACGCTCGACCAGTTCGGGGCGCGCTCGATGGTCGGCCGGCTGGTCAGCGCCTCGATGGTCAAAGAGCTGGGTCCCGTTCTCACGGCGCTGATGGTCGCCGGCCGCGTCGGGTCCGGGATCGCGGCCGAGCTCGGCTCCATGATGGTGACCGACCAGATCGCCGCGTTGCGGGCGCTCGGCACGGACCCGATCCGGAAGCTCGTGCTGCCGCGCATCCTCGCCGGCCTGGTGATGGTGCCGTTCCTGACCTGCATCTCGGTCGCGGTCGGCCTGCTCGGCGCCTGGATCATCACCATCACGCAGCTGAAGGTGGCCTCCGGCGTGTACTGGAACTCGGTCGTGACGGGCCTCTATATTCAGGACGTGTGGATGGGGATGATCAAGCCGTTCTTTCTCGGCTTCGTGATCGTGAGCATCGGCTGCCACGTCGGCCTGCGGACCTCGGGCGGCACGCAGGGTGTCGGCCGTGCCACGACCAACGCCGTGGTGGCGAGCTCGGTGGCGGTGCTCGTCGTCAACTTCCTGGTCACGAAGTTCCTCATCTTCCTGATGTACTGATGGTCGAACGCCAGCAACGCTCCGCTCTCCTGGACGAAGCCCTCGGTACCGGCGGGCCGATCGTCGTCTTCGACAAGGTGTCGCTCGCCTTCGACGACAAGGTGATCCTCGACCAGATCAGCTTCACGCTGAAGACCGGGCACACGAAGATCTTCCTGGGCGCCAGCGGCGCGGGGAAGTCGACGATCCTGCGTCTCATCCTTGGCCTGCTGAAGCCGGATGACGGCTACATCTTCGTGAACGGCGAGCGCGTCGACAACATGAGCGAAGACGAGATGATGCGCGTGCGTGCCGATCTCGGCATGGTGTTCCAGGAGGGGGCCCTCTTCGACTCGCTGACCGTGCGCGAGAACGTCGGCTACAAGTTGCTCGAGCAGAAGGTTCCCTACGACAAGGCGAACGATCGGGTCGAAGAGGTCCTGGGGTTCGTGCGCCTGGCCGAGTTCATCGACCGGAAGCCCTCGGAGCTGTCGGGCGGTCAGCGCCGGCGGGTCGCGATCGCGCGCGCCATGGCGGCCAAGCCGCGCATCCTGCTCTACGACGAGCCGACGACCGGGCTCGATCCCATCACCGCGATCACCATCGACGAGGAAATCATCAAGCTCCGGGACCTCGAAGAGGTCAGCTCCATCGTCGTGACGCACCAACTGCGGGACGCCTTTTACGTCGCGGAGCACACCGCCGTCCGTGAAGGGAAAGACGTGCGCCTGGAGCGCGCGTCGAACGCACAAGACAGACGAAGCGGAGTTCATCATGTTGCGGGACGGCAGGATCGCCTTCGAGGGCAATGCCTCAGAACTCCGCGAGGTCTCCGCCCGGGACCCGTACATCGACGCGTTTCTCTCGTAAGAGGTTATCGATATGCCCCGTACGCGCTCACTCGCCTGGTCGCAACTGAAGATAGGGATCGTCGGCCTCGCGGCCCTCGCGCTGGCGGCCATGATGATCGTCGCGGTTGGTGGCCAGGGTGGTTTTCCCTGGAACCGCTATGCCCTCAAGACCAGGTTCCCCGACGTCAAGGGGCTCAAAACCGGCGCCGTCGTCCGGGTGGCCGGAATCGACGTCGGCAAAGTCACCGAGATGGACTTCGTGGACGCCGGCGTGGAGATCACGCTCGAAGTGAGCAAGGACATGCAGCGCCGGATCACGGAGCGCTCCCGCGCCAGCATCGGGTCGCTGAGCCTGCTCGGAGAACCGCTCATCGACGTCTCACCGTCCACCGAAGGGCGACCGCTGGCCGACGGGGACTACATCGAGAGCGATCCGAGCGTTGGGGGCATCGCCGATCTGGCCGGCCCGGCCAAGGCGGGTGTTCAAGAGGCCACCGCGCTGCTGCAGGACATCCGGAGCGGCAAGGGGACGGTCGGCAAGCTGTTCACCGACGAGCAGGTCTACCGGGAGTTCCAGGCCCTCCTGAATTCCGCCGAAGGGGTTATCGCGGGAATCAATCGCGGCCAGGGGACGCTCGGCCGGCTCACCAAGGACGAAAGCGCCTACCGCCGACTCGATGCGTCCCTGGCGGACTTGAACGAAATGACCCGCCGCATCCGGGCAGGGGAAGGCAGTCTTGGGAAGCTGTTGAAAGACGACGCCATGGCGAAGTCCTTCACCGCCGCCGCCAATTCGGTCGACGAGATCACCGCGAAGTTGAATCGCGGCGAGGGGACGGCCGGAAAGCTGCTGAACGACAAGCAGCTGTACGACCGGTTCAACTCCATCACGGAGCGGCTCGACAAACTGATTGCCACCCTGGAGAGAGGCGAGGGAACCGCCGGACGCTTGCTGCAGGACAAGCAGTTGTATGAGAACATCAATGGCGCCGTAGCGGAGTTCAAGACGCTGATCGCCGACATCAGGAAAGACCCGAAGAAGTTCCTGAATGTCCGGGTCAGCATCTGGTAGGTGCACATCATGAGAGACGACAACGGAGCGGGCACGATCATCACGGCCTTCATTCTCGGCGCCCTCACCGGCGCCGCGGTCGCGTTGCTGATGGCGCCGCAAACTGGTGAAGAGACCCGCCGCATGCTCGGCGATAAAGCGCGCGAAGGGGCCGACCGCGCCGCTGAAGCGGCCCGCCAGGGACGCGAGCTGCTGAACAAGCAAAAGGAAAACATCACGGCGGCGATCGATCGTGGCCGTGAGGCGTACCAGCAGGCGCGTGGCGGTGTTTCGCCGGCGCCGAAGGGTGGAGAGACTCTGTGAACGATTGGTCGGTCATCTTCCTCGGCGTCATTGCGGTGTCGACGCTCCTGATGGCGCTGATCCAGATCAGCGCCGTCGTCGCGACCCTCCGCGTGGCGCGCGAGACACAGAAGATGCTGACCACCGTGCAGCAGGACGTCCGCCCGTTGATCGCCAGGGCGACGACCATCGTCGACGAAGCGTCGAGAACCGTGGCCCTCGCCACCGCCCAGGTCCAGAAGGTGGATACGCTCGTCACGGACCTGACCCGTCGCGTCGACGAGACTGCCACGATCGTGCAAAAGGCGATCGTGACCCCGGCCAGGGAAGGGTTGGCCATTTTTGCCGCCATCCGAACCGGGCTCGGCGCTTTGAAGGGAATGGGCGGATTTCCTGCCCGCCACGGCCGTCACGCCGACGACGACGATCCGCTGTTCATCGGTTGACCGGGAGCCTCCCCGATCAACCTGATTGACGGCCCGCCCCCCGCGTGCTAAAACCGGGCCTCTACACTCTCCCGAGGCTCGACCCATGGCTTACAAGAATTTCCGCCGCATTCTGGCCGTAGCGTTCGCTTTTGCCGTGGTTGCACCCATGGCTGCCGACGCGTCAGGAATCCAAGTCCTCGCCGCTCGCCAAGCAGCTCGTCCAGCTCCTCGATGCCGCCAAGATCGATAGCATCGCGGCTGCCGACGCCGACGGCGGGTTCGTGGCCGCGCTTTACATTCCCGGCACGCAGCTGCTGGTCGTGTCTGGCAAATTCACTTCGCCAGTTGGTGGCAACGAGCGCATCAAGAAAAAGGAATATCGCGACCTCTACATGGACCTGCAGGGGGCCGCGCTGCCGGGCTCGCGTGTCTTCGCGTCCGATGTCAGCTGCGACGGCCTGTTGTTCAAGGGCAACGGCGATGGCGCCGCCGACTCGTGGGACGTCGCCAACAAGAGCGTGACGTTCGACGGTCACAAGAAGGCGAAGATGAGCGAGCAGGATTACTCGAAGACCTACGCCGACGCCGACGAGCAGTACGCCCGCATCCTCGCGCTGCTCGTGGCGCACGCGAAGCCGAAAACCTAGGTTGCCCGGCGCTCGCGGCGTGCGATAAACTGACTGTTCCGCAACAGGTTGGGCGCTTGGCTCAGCGGTAGAGCATCGCCTTCACACGGCGGGGGTCAGTGGTTCGAATCCACTAGCGCCCACCAACCTTCGCTCGCCGGAGCGCTTCGCGCGTAGGCGAGCTACGGTTGGCAAGCCAACCTTCGCGACAATCAAAAATTCAATAAGCTCATTTCCGCTGCAGGGGCAGGCGCCGCTGCGAGGGGCCGTCGTAGATATGGTCCTTGGGGTCGATCTGGCGCATCGGCTGGTTCCGCTCGATCTCCTCGCGGGCGTGGGCGGCGAGGCCGGGGACCCGCGAAATGAGGAAGAGGGCGTTGGCGACGGCGGGAGGGATCCCGAGGTCGCCGCAGACTGACGCAATGGCGCCGTCGATGTTGACCGGTTGCCTGGCTCCTTCTTCCGCGCGCGCGTCGAGCGTCATCTCCACTGCGCGGATCATCTGTACGTGTCCCCCTTCCACTTCCAACTCGAGCGCCATCTGGAACAGGCGCGCCGCGCGTGGATCGCGCGTGTGGAATCGGTGACCGAATCCGGGGATGGGGTCCTCGCTCTCGAGGCACTTGTTGACGATCTGCTCGGCCGCCTCGCGGTAGGACTCGCCCTTCCGAACGAGCTCGAGGCCCGCGTCGAGAAAGTGCATGCACGACTCGATGTCGCCGCCGTGGTATCGCCCGAACCCGAGTACCCCTGACGCGACGCACGCGCGCAGCGCGGCGCCGGTGGTGGCGGTGTTGCGCGCCGCCAGCGTCGAGGGGGGCGTGGCGCCGTGGTCGATGAACGATACGAGGATCGCCTCCATCAGGCTGCCGATGCCCGGCGAGGGCACTTCACCCATCAGCAACAGGTAGATCGCCTCGCCGAAGGTGAGGCGCCCCATCATTTCGTCGAGCGGGTAGCCGCGGACGAGGATCTTGTTCGGCTCGATGCACGTGAGGGCCGTGCGCCATTTCTCGTCGGCGATTCGTCTCGTGCCGCGGCGCTCGACCGCGGGTGGGGCGTCGATCTTGTCTTTCATGGTTTAGTGCGTCCCGTAAAGGCGGTCGCCGAAATCACCCAGGCCCGGCACGATGAACTTGTGGTCGTTCAGCCCCGAATCCACCACCGGCGTGTAGATGTGCACGTCCGGATGGTGCCGTTCCACGAGGGCGATGCCCTCGGGGGCCGCGACAATACAGATCATGCGCGTTTGGCGCGCGCCCGCCTCCCGGAGGATATCGAGCGCGGCCACGGCACTGCCCCCCGTCGCCAGCATCGGGTCGATCATCAGCACGAAGCTGCCCGCGAGGTCCGGCAGTTTGGAATAGTAGCGCGAGGCGACCGCCGTCATCTCGTCGCGTTGCAGTCCGATGTGTCCGACGCGCGCCGTGGGGATGAGCTTCAGCATCGCGTCCAACATGCCCAGTCCCGCGCGCAGGACCGGGACCACCACGACATCCGCCGCGATCGACTGCCCGGCCGCTGGCCCGAGCGGCGTCTGCACGGTGATCGCATCCACGGGCAAATCGCGCGTCGCCTCGGCGGCGAGCAGCAGGCTGATGCGCTCGGCGACCCGCCGAAACCGTTCGGGGGGCGTTTCGGTATTGCGCAACACCGAAAGTGCGTCCTGCACGAGCGGGTGATCGACGACGTGGAGCGGCACCCGCAAACTATACCGCGATAGAATCACCGAACCCATGCGCGCGCGAATCGCTACGATCCTCCTGGCCCTCGGCTGGATTGGGATGGTCGGCCAGGAACAGGTGGATCTCATCGTCTACAACGCCACCGTTGTGACGATGGACGCGACGGGCCGGGTGTTGCCGCAAGGAGCGGTGGCCATCAGGGGACGGGAGATCGTGTCGGTCGAACCGGCCCAGGCCATTGCCTCGCGCTACACCGCCAAGGAAACCGTGGACGCCGAAGGGCAGATCCTCCTGCCCGGGCTGATCAACACGCACACGCACGCTCCGATGGTGCTGTATCGCGGTCTGGCCGACGACCTCGCGTTGATGGAGTGGCTGCAGAAGTACATCTTCCCGGCGGAAGCGAAGACCGTGAGCCCGGAGTTCGTTCGGGCCGGGACGCGGTTGGCGGCACTCGAGATGATCCAGTCCGGGACGACGACGTTCACGGACATGTATTACTTCGAGGAAGAGATCGCGCGCGTCACCAAGGCGGCAGGGCTTCGCGGCGTGCTCGGCCAGACCGTGATCCAGTTTCCGGTCGCGGATGCCAAGACGCCGGCAGAGGCGTTGGCGAGGGCCGAAGCGTTCCTCAAGGAGTTTGCGTCGGACGAATTGATTGTTCCCGCGCTCGCACCGCACGCGATGTACACGCTCGACGCGAAGACGCTCAAGGCGGTGCGCGCGCTGGCGGACCGTTACACGGCCCCGGTTCTCATTCACCTCGCCGAAACCGCCGACGAGTCGAAAACGTCGATGCAGCGACACAAGGTGTCGCCCACGAGATACCTGGAGACGCTCAACTTCTGGGGGCCGAGGACGCTGGCGGCGCACGGTGTGTGGCTCAGCCCCGCTGACATCGGCATCCTCGCCAAGCGGAAGGTTGGCGTGTCGCACAACCCCGAAAGCAACATGAAGCTGGCGAGCGGCACGGCGAAGGTGCCGGCTCTGCGGCGCGCCGGCGTGGCGGTTGGTCTCGGAACCGACGGGGCCGCGAGCAACAACGACCTCGACATGTTCGAGGCCATGCGCCAGGCGGCGTTCCTGCACAAGTTGACGACCATGGACCCGCGCACGCTGCCGGCGAAGGATGCGCTGGCGATGGCCACGATCGAGGGAGCCCGCGCGTTGGGTCTCCAGGATCAGATTGGATCGCTCGAACCAGGCAAGCGCGCCGACCTGATCGTGGTCTCCGCCGCGGGCGCGCGGCAGACGCCAATGTACGACCCGATCTCACACCTCGTCTACGTGGCGCGGGGAGACGATGTGACGATGACGATCGTGAATGGAAAGATCCTCATGCGGGACCGCAAAGTGCTGACGCTGAATGAAGCCGAGATCCTCAAGGAAGCGACCGGGATCGCCGCGAAGGTCCGAGAGGCGGTGGCCAGGTGAACGTCCTGCTCGACGCCGAGACGATCCAGGCGCGCATCCGGGAAATGGCCGGCGAGATCGACGCCGCGTACCCGAAGAACGAGCCGATCCTTCTCGTCTGCGTGCTGAAGGGAGGCTTCATGTTCATGGCCGACCTCGTCCGCGCGATGGCGGCGCGTGTCTCGCTCGATTTCATCGCGGTATCGAGCTACGGATCGGGCACCAAGTCGTCCGGCGAGGTCAGATTCCAGAAGGACCTCGACACCAGCATCGAAGACCGGCACGTCCTGCTGGTGGAAGACATCGTCGATACGGGCCGCACGCTGAAGTACCTGCAGCAGATCCTGGCGCGGCGAGCACCGAGAACGATTCGCACCGCCTGCCTGTTGAGCAAGCCGTCCCGACGGGAGGTCGAAGTGCCAGTCGAGTACATCGGGTTCACGATCGAGGACAAGTTCGTGGTTGGCTATGGACTCGACTACGATGAGAAGTATCGCAACTTGCCTTACATCGCGGTGTTGAACGAGTAACGTGAAACGGTTCGAGATCATTACGGAAGCAGACGCGCGCACGATCGACCTGGGGGCGACCGTGGAGCTGGCGAAGGGGGGGCACATCACACCCCTTGCGAAAGACACCCTGGCGGCCCGGCGGGTCACGGTGATTGCTGCAGGTACCTCTGACCCGACGCTGCCGGATGGCCTCGCGCCCGTTTCCGAGATCCGCCGCGTGGTTATCGGGAACGATCACACCGGCATCCCGATGAAAAAGGCGTTGGTTCAGCATCTGCGTGGGCGTGGCCTCGCGGTCACCGACATCGGAACCGACACGCCGGAGTCCGTGGACTATCCCGATATCGCAGGTGCGGTCGCGCGCACCGTGGCGCGTGGGGAAGCGGACGCCGGGATCGTCATCGACGGCGCGGGGATCGGATCGTGTATCGCGGCGAACAAGATCCGCGGGATCCGTGCGGCGATGTGTCCCGACGAGACCATCGCGCGCTACTCGCGGGAGCACAACGGCGCGAATGTCATGACCCTGGGGTCGACGCTGCTCGCCGGACCCGAGGCGGCGATCCGCATCGTGGAGGTGTGGCTGGGGACGCCGATGCGCGAGGCCCGCTACATCCGGCGCTTGCTGAAGATCCGCCGGCTCGAACAGAATCCTGATTGACGTGTTGAATCCCCAGGACCTGCAACGGCTCGTCGACATGATCACCGAGGAGGTGATCGCCGCGCAGCGCTCGGCCGTGCAGACGGCCTGCGCCTGCCACTCGGTTCGCGCCGACTGTTGCCCGGACCGACTCCAGAGCGTCGTGGCGGCAGGCGCGACCCGGCTCGGGCTGCATGCCACGGCCGGCGCCACCGCCGGCGTGTCATCGATGATCGACCACACCTTGCTCAAGCCGGACGCCTCGCGACAGGAGATCGAGAAGCTGTGTCGCGAAGCGGCCGAGTTCCACTTCGCGACGGTGTGCGTCAACCCCGCGTGGGTGGCGACCGCCGCCAAGCTGCTGCGGGGGACCGGCGTGGGCGTCTGTTCGGTCGTCGGCTTTCCGCTCGGGGCCACCACGGCGGACGTGAAGCAGTACGAAACCCGTCGCGCGATCTACGACGGTGCCACCGAGATCGACATGGTGATCAACATCGGCGCCTTGAAGTCCGGAGACCTCCGCACGGTCGAACGTGATATCGAGGCCGTGGTCGATCCCTGCCGGCAGGCGGGCGTGATCAGCAAGGTGATCATCGAAGCGGCGCTGCTGACCGACGAAGAGAAGGTGACCGCCTCCACGTTGTCGAAAGCCGCGGGAGCGGATTTTGTGAAGACGTCTACCGGCTTTGGCCCCGGTGGGGCGACGGCCGCCGACGTCGCGCTGATGCGCCGGGTCGTGGGCGCCGACATGGGGGTCAAGGCGGCCGGGGGCGTGCGCGACCTGGAAGGACTGAAACAAATGATCGCCGCCGGCGCGACACGTGTCGGCGCCAGCGCCGGCGTCAAGATCGTGCAGGAGTCTCGCGGCCAGAAGCCGGCGGCAGCCGGTCCTTCCGGGTACTAACCAACGTTGCCGGCGTCGGCGTTGGGATCTCGATCCCGTTCTCTTCGAAAGCCTTCAGGATTCGCCGCCGAAGCTCGCGCCCCACCTCCCACTGCTTGAGCGGGACCGTCTTGATGCGCAGTTTCAGCGTCACCCACCACTCCGCAAACGCGTCCACACCGTGGATTTCGATCGGTTCGAGGATGAGCGGACCGAACCTGTCGTCGGCCTGAAGCCCGGCGCCGATCTCGCGGAGCAGCGCCATGACGCGATCGGGGTCTTCTTTGTAGGAAATCGCGAGGTCGATGACGTAGTACGAAAAGTCCTTGCTGCGGTTGGCGAGCGTGTTGATCGCTCCGTTGGGGAATACGTGGACGGTCCCCTCCGCGTCTCGCAACACGATCGTCCGCAGGTTGATCGCTTCGACCAGGCCGCCTGTGCCGTTGATGGCCGCGACGTCGCCGACCCGCACCTGGTTCTCGAGGATGAGGAAGAAGCCGCTGATGATATCGCGCACGAGCGTCTGCGCGCCGAAGCCGACCGCGATCCCGACGATCCCGGCGCTGGCGAGCACCGGGGTGATATCGAGGTCCAGCTCGCGCAAGATCATGAGGATCGCGACCGCGGTGATCAGCGCCGTCGTGAAGTTCCGGATGACGCTGCCGAGCGTTTTCGCTCGCTTGCTCCGTTCCAGCGCGTCCAGTCCGGTGCCCAGGTTGACGTGATGCTCGAACCGTTTGATCAGCAGTGTCGCGGTGCGGATCAGCGCATACGCGAGCACCGCAATCAACCCGACGCGAAGCCCGGCGCCGAAGGCCCAGTCGGCGAGCGTGCGCAGTCGAATGCCGGTGCGGGGTCGCTGCCCGGCGATCTCGAGCATCGGGACGATCACCAGCGCCAGGGTGAGAAGGAAAGACGCCACGAAGATCAGGCGAAGGGGGCCGCTGACGGAAGGACTGGAGACCGCCAGCGTATCGCCCAGGACAGTACGCAGCCCTCGAGCGGCTAGGCGGCGAACGAACCGTGCGACGACCCAGGCGACCAAGAACGCTGGAATGATCGCGAAAACCAGGGCGCTCCAATCCACCGGCGACTCGAACACCCTTTGCAGAAATCCTGACATTGGCCGGGAGAATACCAGATCGCTTTTCCCCCAAACAGCTGTAATAACGCCCTTTAGGGTCGCAGGACCGGCCGAAAATACAGAATTCGGCGTTGACGCTGGGGCGGATGACCCTCAAAATGTCTCGCGCTCTCCCGGGCGCAGCTAATCAACAAATCAAGGAGCTTTGCATGTCCCTTCTCCGTCCGGTTGGGTTCGCGGTACAGGTGACGGCGGTGGTCGGGTTGATATACGTGGCAGGGCAGGAAACGCCGGCGATGCCACAGGCGCAAGGGCGATCCGAAGAGGCAATGGCCGAGCACGTCCCGAACGAGGTGCTCATTCAGTTCCGCGCCGGCGCGAGCGAGAGCGCCAAAGTCCGCGCCCGTGGGCGCGTGAATGCCGCAGCCGAGGAAACGATCGTCGAAGCGGCGAACCGCCAGGACGGAAAAGGAGACCTCGAGGTCGCCCGCCTCGCACCGGGCCTCGCAATTGCCGACGCGGTGCGCGGGCTCGAGGCCGACCCGGCGGTGGAATTCGCCGAACCCAATTGGGTCTACCAGCACACGGCGACCTCGAACGACACCTATTACGCGAGTGGACAACTGTGGGGCATGTACGGCGATGCCTTCTCTCCAGCGAATCAGTTCGGGAGCCAGGCGGCGGAAGCTTGGGCAGCGGGGAAGATCGGGTCCCGGAACGTCTACGTTGGAATCATCGACGAAGGAATTCAGCTGACGCACCCGGATCTCGCAGCGAACATCTGGACCAATCCCTTCGACCCCGTTAACGGCGTCGACGATGACAACAACGGCTTCATCGACGATGTGAACGGCTGGGACTTTGACGGGAACGACAACGGCATTTACGACGGTGGGCCGAAGGGGAATCTTGACGATCACGGTACACACGTAGCCGGAACGATTGGTGCGGTGGGAGGCAACGGCGCCGGCGTGGCTGGAGTCAACTGGCAGGTGACGATGATCTCCGGGAAGTTCCTCGGCCGTCGCGGGGGCACTACGGCCAACGCGATCCGCGCGGTTCGCTATTTCACAGACCTCAAGACCCGTCACGGCTTGAACATCGTCGCCACCAACAACTCATGGGGCGGCGGCGGCTTCTCGCAGGGCTTGCTGGATGCGATCGCGGCGGGCGCCGAGCAGAATATTCTGTTCATCGCCGCGGCGGGCAACGGCGGACGCGATGGCGTCGGCGACAACAACGACACGGTCGCGAGCTATCCCAGCAACTACGACACCACCCAGGCCGGTGCGACCTGGGACGCGGTCATCGCGGTGGCCGCGATCACCAGCAGCGGTGCCAGGTCCAGTTTCTCGAACTACGGGGCTACGAAGGTCGATATCGGTGCGCCGGGTTCGGGCGTGATTTCGACGACCGCCGTGAACAGTTACTCCTCGTACAGTGGGACGTCGATGGCGACCCCACATGTGACGGGGGCCGCGGCGCTCTACGCGTCGATCCACGGGGGAAGCGGACCGGCGATTAAGAACGCGATCCTTGGCTCCGCGATTTCGACACCGTCGCTGGCGGGCCGGTGCGTGACCGGCGGCCGTCTGAACGTCAGCGAGTTCTAACCTTCGCGGGTCGATTCATGCCACTCCGGTCAATATCTGCAGCGGCATTCGTAGTGTGGCGCGACAGCCTCGACGATCCTCGCGATTCTCGAGGAGGAGGCTGCCGCCATGGGCTTCGGCGATCTGGCGGCTCAGGACGAGACCAATACCTGAGCCGCCAGGCTTCGTCGTAAAGAACGGCACGAACAGGTTGCCCGTGTTCGACAGGCCCGGCCCATCATCCTCAACCCACAGCTCCATCGAGGCCGGCAACGAGGACGTGACCCTGTCCCACCCGACCGTCACCTCGCCACCCGTTTCCCGGACGGCATCCAGGGCATTCCGAATCAAGTTGATCAGCAGCTGCTCGAGCTGATCCCCGTCTGCCTGGATCTTCAGCGCCGGGCCCGGCCGGACGTTGATCTGGTGTCCCTTCTCGAGCGTGATAACCCGCCCGACAAACGCCGCGACGTCGAGTTGGGCCAGCTTGGGGGGTGGCAACTTCGCCAGCCGTGCGTATGCGCTCATGAAGCGGCTCAACGACTCGGACCGGGATGCGATGACGCCGAGGCCCCGCTGCATGTCGTCGCGCCAATCGGTGGGGGGCGGGTCACGCTCGATAATCGTTCCCAGGCTGCCGGCGATCGACTTGATCGGTGCCAGCGAGTTGTTCATCTCGTGGCCGATGACGCGGATCAGGCGCTGGAACGCCTGCCGTTCTTCTTCGCGAAGCGGACGGCTGAGATCCGACAGCACGAGCAATTCGTGCGGCCGCCCTCCCTGGCGGAACTGGCTGCGCCGCACCTCCCACCGCCCCACGCCACCGGGGAACGCGGTATTGATCACGCGCGGCGCATCCCCCGTGAGATACGGGTCCAACCCGATCTCCTCGGCCCGGCGTCCGAGCAGCCGTTCGGCGGCCTGGCCGAGCAACCGGCTGCCGGCGCGGTTCACGAACTTCAGCTCGGTCTCCTCGTCGAACGTGAAAACGGCGACGTCGATTTCCGCCATGACCTTGCGGAGCAGGGTGGTGGCCTCGAGGGCGTCCAGCCGCTGGTGTCGCAGGGTCTCGACCAGCGCGTTGACTTCGACCATCACCTCGCCAAGGGGATCGCCGCCCCGCGCGCCGCGCGCGCGAATGGAGAAGTCTCCCTCGCCGAGCGCGGCGAGCAGGTTGGAGATGGTCTGCAGGGGAAGCACGACGCGTTCGCGCAGTGCCAGCGCGAAACCCAGGCAGAAGGTGACGATGAGAACGGTCAGCGTCCACTGGACTTTGGGTGTCCACGGACCGGTCCACAGGAAGATCAGGGAGATGACGGCCCCTGGCAACGCGGACGCCAGCGCCATCAGAAGGATGCGTTGGTCGTGGCTTAGGCGTGGGTGCTTCGGTCGGGACATGGAAGTGTAGGGGCCGCTCTCGAGTGGCCCCTACGGAATTCTACAGGCCGTACCGCTGCAGGCGGCGGTAGAGCGCGCTGCGGCTCAAGCCAAGCGCTTTGGCGGCCTGGCTCACGTTGCCGTCGTAGCGCGTCATGGCTTTCTTGATCAGGAAACATTCGACGTCCTCGAGGCTCATGTCCTCCAGGCGTCCGGCGCTTTCCTTGGCGGTGCGGAGGCCGAGGTCGCCGGCTTTGACCTGCGGGCCGGCGGCCATCAACACGGCACGTTCGACCGCGTGATCCAGTTCGCGAACGTTCCCAGGCCACGAGTGCTCCAACAGCATCTGCATCGCTGCGCTCTCGAAGCCGGTGAGCCGCTTCCGGTAGCGCTGCGCATGCTGGCGGAGGAAGTGTTGCGCCAGCAGCGGCAAGTCTTCACGGCGCTCGCGCAACGACGGAATGCGGATCTCGATCGTATTCAACCGGAAAAGCAGGTCCTGGCGGAACCGGCCGGCGGTGACTTCTTCGTTCAGGTCAGAGTTGGTGGCCGAGATGATCCGGACGTCCACGCGGCGCGTTCGTGAGGATCCGAGTCGTTCGAATTCACCAGTCTCGATCACGCGCAGGAGTTTGGCCTGCTGGCTCATGGGCACGTTCGCGATCTCGTCGAGGAAGAGCGTGCCCTGGTCCGACAACTCGAAGCGTCCCACGCGGTCCACCTTCGCGTCGGTGAAGGCGCCGCGCACGTGCCCAAAGAGTTCGCTCTCGAAGACGCCTTCGGATACGCCACCCGAATTCACCACGACCATCGGTCGCGACGCGCGGCTCGACACGCCATGCAGTGCGCGGGCGACGACCCCTTTGCCGGTCCCGTTCTCCCCGAGGACCAGCACGTTGGCATCAGAGGGCCCCACGCGCGAGATGACCTGCAGCACGTTCTGCATCGCGCCGGATTCGGCGACGATGTTGGGCATCCCCTCGCCCCGCAGGATCGAGTTCTCAGCCTCGAGCCGCTGGCCTTTGCGCAACGCCTGGCTCAATTCGATCTGCGTGCGGACGATGGCGAGGAGTCGCGCGTTGTCCCAGGGTTTCTGGATGAAGTCGCGGGCGCCGCGTCGCATCGCCTCGACGGCGACCTCCACGCTGCCCCACGCGGTCATGACCACCACGGGCAATGTCGGATCGATGCCCTGGATGCGCGAGAGCAGGTTCAGGCCTTCCTCCCCCGACGTCGTGTCGCGCGTGTAGTTCAGGTCGATCAAGGCGACGTCGAATTCGCGGGCCTCTACCGCGGCGAGCACGCCGGCAGGGGAGGACGCGGTCTCGAGCTGAAGCCCTTCGGCCTTGAGCAGCAGACGCAGGGCCTCGAGGACGTCCTGCTGGTCGTCGGCAATGAGGACACGCGGTTCTCCTGGGCGAACGGGATGACGGGCGGAAGTCGGGCTTTCGATAGTAGACATCATCGGGCAATGCTGAACGCTGAATGCGGAATGCTGAATGAAATGCTGAAGGAGCCAAAGAACGAAGGCTCCGCGCCTCCCATTCAGCAGTCAGCATTCAGCATTCAGCATTCCCTTTAGTGTTCGATATGGAAGCCGCTTTCCTCGAGTTCCTTCTCGGCGCGCTTGCTGCCGTCTTCTTCGACCACGCGACCGTCGAACAGGTGGATCGATCGATCGGCGTGGCGCGCGTAGCGCGGGTCGTGCGTGACCATGCAGATCGTTGCCCCTTCGCGATGCAGCTCGCGGAGCAGCTCCATGACGGCTTCGCCGTTCTTCGAGTCGAGGTTTCCGGTTGGCTCGTCCGCCAGCAGGATCGAGGGGGATCCGGCGACGGCGCGAGCGACGGCGACGCGCTGCTGCTGACCGCCCGAGAGCTGGCTGGGCAGGTGCTTGGCGCGGTGCGCCATACCGACCTTCTCGAGCGCCGCCATCACGCGCTCCTTGCGCTCGGCTGACTTCATGCCGCGGTAGGTGAGCGGCAGTTCGACGTTCTCGTACACGTTGAGATCGCCAATCAGGTTGAAGCTCTGGAAGATGAACCCGATCTCGCGATTGCGGACACGGGCGCGCTCGGACAGCGGCAACTGCGCGACTTCCTTGCCGTTGAGGTGGTACTTGCCCTCGGTCGGCGAGTCGAGCAGACCCAGGATGGAGAGGAGCGTCGACTTGCCGCAGCCTGACGGCCCGGCGATCGCGATGTATTCGCCGCTCTTGATCTCCAGGTGAATCCCGGCCAGCGCGTGCGTCTCGACTTCGTCGGTGAAGAACACCTTGGTGACGCCGTCGAGATGAATGAGGGGCTGCCCTGCTGTGGTCATTCCGTCGCTCCTTTTAGTTCAAACGGATTCTGTCGTACGCGTCCTGCGCCGACATGTCTGAGAGGATTACCTGGTCGCCCGGTTTCAGCCCGTCGACGATCTCGATCTGGTTGACCGAGCTGCGTCCGAGCGTCACCTGGATTCGGCGTGCCTCGCCGGTATCGCCGTCCAACTTGAAGAGTTGGACCTTGCTGTGCTCCTGCCCGAAGGCAGGGCGCCCGACGTAGACGACGTTGTCCAGCTTTTCGAGCGTGATCGTGCCATCCACGCTCATGTCCGGACGCGCCGCAGCCGGGAGCTCTTCCTCGAGGGTGATGTCAACACCGACAGTACCGCCGGTGGCGGCGGGGTCGATGCGCGAGACGCGCCCCTTGATCACACCGTTGCGCGTATCGACTTCGGCCTGCTGACCGATGCGGATGTCCTTCGTCTGGGTTTCCGCGATCCGGACTTCCGCTTTGAGCTTCGTCGGGTTCGCGACGCGCGCCAGGTTGGTGCCGGGACCGACCTGGGCGCCGACTTCGACCGGGACCTGCTGGAGTACGCCGTCCATGGCGGACTTCACCCGCAGGTCGTCGAGCTGCTGGACGCGCAGGCCGTAGGTGGCGCGCGCCTGGTCAACCTGTGCCTCCTGGGGGGCCATCTGCGACTTGATGCCCAGGCGCGCCATTTCCAGCCGCTGCTCCTCGATCTTGAGCCGGTTCCTCAACTCCCCCTCGCGGGAGCGGAACTGCTTGACCTGGATCTCGGGGACGAGTCCGTCCTTGAGAAGTTTTCCTGCGCCCTCGAGGTTGAGGACCGCGTCCTCGTGTTGCGACTTGACTCCCGCGACCGCAGGCTTGCTGCTGGAGCAACTGGCTTTCGAGTTCGGTCTTGCGGTTCTGGAAACTGGCCTGCGCCGACTGGAACGCCAACTCGGCTTCCTTCACCTGCTGCTGCAGTTCGGGGTTGCTCAGCTCCAGGATGACGGTGCCGGGAGTGACCGTCGCACCAGGGCGGAGAACGATGCGCTCGACACGCCCCGACGTGCGCGCCGGGATCCACCTGATTTCTTCGGGCACCAGCGTACCAGACCCGCGAACGAGTCGAAGCATTGGTCCCTGTTTGACGGTGTCCACCCAGACAGCCGCGCGCTCGACAGTCGGCGCCGCCGGCTTCAACTGCGAGACTCCGAGCGTGATGGCTGCGACGGCGACGAGGGCGATCACCCCGAAGGCGATGCGACGGATCTTTTTCTTTTTAGCGACGCTGGCGGGGCGAGCGATATCAACCATTGGAACTGCCTCTGTCCTGAATCCGGGGAGCGGGATCGACACCCGGTCAGTCCAGATTAACCAATTACCCTGCCACCGCGAGCGTGGCGACTAACCCATTAATTGTCAGTGACTTGGATGGTTGGTAGCGGCGCCTGTGTCGATGAATCCTGACCGGATGCGGAATGCCGGCGTCCCGAAACCGAACAGTCAAAAAAACCGCCCATCAGCGACTCGTCCCAACCTGATCGAGCAATTGGACGAGAGTTGCAGTCGCTTGGTTTAGAAGAAGTTACGAAGAAGTCGGGACGACGAGCATCACGCGCCCGTCTTTCACCCTGGTCTGGTAGAGCCGGATCTTCTCTTTGGCCGGTCCGCACTCCACTTTGCCGGTCTCCACGTTGAATTGCGACCCGTGCCATAGGCAGTGAACGGTGGTGTCCACGAGCACGCCGCCGGCGAGTGACGCGCCGCGATGCGTGCAGCCGTCCTGGAAGGCGCAGTAACCCGTCGGCGTCCTCGCCAGCGCGATTCGGAGGCCGTTGACGCGCAGGAGTTTCATCTGGCCGTCCTTCAGTTCCTCCTCGTCGGCGACGGGGATCACGTCACCCTCCTTCGCACGGAAGCTCTCTTCCTTCCACTTCCCCGCCTGTGCGTACCGGTGGTCGACGCTGATCATGTTCCGTGCGACGAGTTCTCCCCCCAGGAATCCCGCGTAGCCAAGCACGGCCGCCCCCAGGACCTCGAGGGCGAGGGTCGGGAGGGTCATCGTTCCCTCGGGCGCGCGGAGAAACCAGCCGACGCCGAACAACGCAAGGGCGGCCACGTTGCCAATGGCATGTCGAGTGGCGCGTTGTTTCCCTGAGCTGTCTGGCGGAACTGCGTAGATGTAATCGATTACACCGGGGATCGCGGCAAGCAGACCCGCGGCGATACCCGCCACCGTCAGGTGAGCCGCGGTGGCGGTGAACTCGTCACGGCTCGTGACCACATAAAGCAGGTCGAAGAACGCGGCGCCCCACAAAAATGCGAAGGGAAAGGGGACCAGAGCCGGGTGGATTGGATGAGCTTTGAAGTGAGCGGTGCTTCTCATGTCAGGTCGGCACGGGGAATGCGAGTGGAAGCCGATGTATGGATGAATTTCCAGACCGTCTCATCAGCCAGCTCATCGATGCCGTCAAGCAGGCGCTGAAAAAAGAACAGTCGGAGCGTCTCCGTGACGTGTATCTGATCGGGGATATCGAGAAAGACGTCGCCCGAGTCGTCATCGAGCGGCTCCGGGAGCTGGCCAACGAGGGTCGCGGTCCCATCAGTCTCTATGTGAACACCGCGGGAGGCAACGTCACCGACGGCCTCGCGATTCACGACGCGATTCTGCAGTTGGTGGCGGACGGGATCGAGGTCTCGGTCGTCGTGCAGGGAATGGCGTACTCGATGGGATCCGTCGTGCTCCAAGCGGCCAGTCCCGGCCGTCGCTTCTCGTTCCCGCACTCGTGGATCATGATCCATGAACCCGCCAAGTGGGCCGGCTGGCAATCGACGACCGCAGCCGCGCAACACCTCGACCGGTTGAAGCAAATGCAAAGCCAGATCTACCGCATCCTGGCCGCGCGATCCGGTCGGCCGCTGCGCCAGATCATCCGGGATACCAAGCGCACCGATTTCTATCTCGACGCGACGAAGGCGCTCGAGTACGGATTGATCGATCGCGTGCTCGGCGTGACGCATGCTTCGACGCCGGTGCTGTCCGAAACGAACGCCGAGCGCCGCGCGGAAGCGGCGGCGGCCTCTGAGAGCCCAGTGCGACGACCGCCCGACGCGCCGCCGCAGATGGACGCCGCGCCCGAGATCGCGAGGCTGACCGGCGAGCCGCGGGGCACGTCCGGGACGCCATGAAAGGCACACCGGACGCCTATCCGTTTCCCACGCTCGCCGCGCCACTGCGTTTCGGGATCGGCATCGCCCTCGTCTCTCTCGTGTTTATCCTCGAGAGGGCGGCTCCCAGCTTCATCGACGGCGGCAGCCATTTCATTCTCCTGGGGACGGCGGTGGGCGCCACCGCGTGGGTCGCGGGTACGGGGCCGGCGCTCCTGGCGACCGTTCTCGCATCCCTATTCGGTGCCGCCGATGCCGTAGGCAATCCGTCCGGGGCTGTGCCGCTGCATCTGGCCCTGTTTCTGATCCACGGCCTGCTGCTGACGGCGGTCGTCGCCGAGTTGCGGCGCGCGCGCCGCAATGCCGAGGAGCGCGTGCGAGAAGCGAACGTGGCGCGACGCGAGGGGGAAGCGGCCAACCGGATGAAGGACGAATTCCTGGCCACGATTTCCCACGAGCTGCGGACGCCGCTCAACGCCGTCCTCGGGTGGGTGCACCTGCTGCGCACCGGAAGGCTCGACACGGAGACCTCGGCGCGCGGCCTCGAATCGGTCGACCGCAACGTGCGCCTGCAGGCGCAGCTCACGATGGACCTGCTCGACGTGTCGAAGGCGCTGACCGGCAAGCTGCGGCTCGATTCTCGCCCCTCGTTGCTCGACGATTCGGTGAAACAGGCGGTGGCCTCTGCGATGCCGGCCGCCAAGGCGAAAGGCGTGGCCCTGTCGCTGGCGGCGTCGGACGCGGCGGTCGTTCATGGTGACCCGAGCCGGCTGCGCCAGATCGCGTGGCAACTGATCGCGAACGCGATCAAGTTCACGCCGCGCGGCGGGCTGATCGAAGTCTCCGCGGGCGCCTCCGGCGACGAAGCGCGGCTGACGATTCAAGACAACGGGCAGGGCATCGACCCCGCGTTCCTGCCGAAGATCTTCGACCGCTTCACGCAGGCCGATTCCTCCGCGACCCGCACGGCCGGCGGGTTGGGCGTTGGATTGGCGCTCGTGCGCGAGCTGGTCGAGTTGCATGGCGGTGAGATCGAGGCCAGGAATCGAACCGACGGGCCAGGCGCCATCTTCTCCGTGCGATTCCCGCTGCAGGCGAACGAAGTCGTTCCGAGGACCCATGCGGTCCCGACGGCGGACTACCACGCGGGCCCGCCGCTCGACGGGCTGCGTGTGCTGGTGCTCGACCCGGATGCCGAAGGCCGCGAACTCCTGCGAACGCTCCTCCAGCATCGCGGCGCGCTCGTGCAGACCGTGGGCACCGTGGGGGACGCGCTCACCTCCCTCGAAGCGTGGCGGCCCGACGTGCTGGTGAGCGATTCGGGCTCGGCGGATCACGACTCGTATTCGTTGATTGGCAAGGTGCAGTCGCTCGAGGCGGAACGCGGCGGACGGATTCCCGCGGCGGCGCTCACCCCGGTCGCACGCACCGACGAGCGGCTGCGCCACATGCTTGCGGACGTGCAGGGCGATGTGCCCAAGCCGGTCGAACCCGCGGTGTTGACGTCTGAGATCGCACGCCTGACCGGACGCGAACGTCGCAGAGCCCAGCGGTAGGCGTAGACGATGGCCGTAGTGGGATCAGCTCGGCGCCTGGCGGGCGGTGTGGAGCGGCAACAGGACGGCGCGCACGCGCGAGTCTGGGCCCCCGCGTGCCGGCGGGTCGAGTTCGTGCTCGAGCGGGCCGGCGATCGCACTATCCTCCCACTCGACCGCGAAGGGGACGGATTCTTCAGTGGCGTCGTTCCGGCCCGCGCCCGCGATCGCTACTGGTTTCGGCTCGACGGCGAACGCTCGAGGCCCGATCCCTACTCGCGGTTTCAACCTGACGGCCCGCACGGCCCGTCGCAGATCATCGATCCCTCGAGCTTCCCGTGGACGGATGCGGGATGGGCCGGCGCCGGCGCCCACGGCCACGTCCTGTACGAGATGCACGTCGGCACCTTCACGCCGGAGGGGACCTGGGAGGCGGCACGCGCGCAGTTGCCCGAGCTCGCGCGGCTCGGAATCTCGATCGTCGAGATGATGCCGATCGCCGACTTCCCCGGAAGGTTTGGCTGGGGGTACGACGGCGTCAACCTCTACGCCCCGACCCGCGTCTACGGCGATCCCGACGACCTGCGCGCCTTCATCGATACAGCGCATGCACTCGGCATCGCGGTCATTCTCGACGTCGTGTACAACCACCTCGGCCCGGACGGCAATTACCTCGAAGAGTTTTCGGCCGACTACTTCACCGACAAATACAAGAACGATTGGGGAAAGGCGCCGAACTTCGAAGGGCCGGCACCAGCGCGGGAGTTCTTCGTCGAGAATGCGAGCTACTGGATCGACGAATACCACTTCGACGGGCTGCGCCTCGATGCGACGCAGGACGTGAACGACGGGTCACCCGAGCACGTGTTGCGCACCCTGACGCAACGCGCGCGCACGGTCGCCGGCACCCGAAGCCTCTACATCGTCGGCGAGAACGAGCCGCAGGACAGCCGCCTGGTGCGACCGCCAGCGGCTGGTGGTTATGGCATGGACGCGCTGTGGAACGACGACTTCCACCATACGGCTGTCGTCGCCCTCACCGGCCGCCGGGAGGCGTACTACACCGATTACAACGGTTCCGCGGCCGAGCTGCTCTCGTGCGCCAAGTACGGGTTCCTGTATCAAGGCCAGTGGTACGACTGGCAAAAACAACGACGCGGAACGCCGAGCCTGGATCTCTCGCGCCAGTCGTTCGTGGCGTTTCTCGAGAACCACGACCAGGTGGCGAATTCTGCGTTCGGTCATCGGCTGCACCAACTGGCGAGCCCGGCTCGGTTGCGAGCGCTCACCTCGTTTCTGTTGCTCGGCCCCTCGACGCCGATGCTGTTTCAAGGGCAAGAGTTCTCGGCGTCGGCGCCGTTCTTGTATTTCGCCGACCTGCGCGAGGATCTGCAACAGCCGGTCGCTGAGGGTCGCCGCGAGTTCTTGTCGCAGTTCCCCAGCCTGCGCGATCCGGACGTCGCCGCGGCGATTGCGTTGCCGGCCGACGAGTCGACCTTTCTGCGCTGCAAGCTCGATCTCTCTGAACGAGAGCGGCACGCCGAAGCGTACGCGCTGCACGCCGACCTGATCCGGCGTCGCCGCAGCGATCCGGTGCTCTCCGGAACGAGCATGCGCGTGGACGGCAACGTTCTGGGGACCGACGCGCTCGTGCTTCGGTATTTCGGGGGAGAGCCGGGCGATCGCCTCCTGGTGGTGAACCTCGGACGCGACCTGGACCTGAGCCCGGCCTCTGAACCGCTCCTTGCGCCGTGCGCCGGCCGCCGCTGGCGGTTGGCGTGGAGCAGCGAAGCCGTGCGTTACGGCGGTCATGGGACGCCGCCAATTACCCCCGAGGAGCAATGGCGCATTCCTGGCGAATGCGCCATCTTCTTCGAACCCGCCCCGCGAGAACCATGATCCGCGTCATCGAAAAGCCGCAGGACGCACGCCCCTACGATCCAATGCCGCGCCGCGAATGGCTGGTGACGAACGGTCTGGGTGGCTACGCGTCCAGCACCGTCGCCGGCGTCGTGACGCGCCGCTATCACGGATTGCTGGTGGCCTCGCTGCCGGCGCCGCTAGGCCGCATCGTGATGTTGAATCACCTGCTCGAACGCGTGCGCGTGCGCGGCGATGAGCCGGTGTGGTTGGGGGACGAGCACGAGGTCGCCGGGCCGAACGCCGCCGACCGCACCACCCGATTGGCGGAGTTTCGTGTCGAGTTGGGCCTGCCCGTGTGGCGCTACTCGGTGGGCGGCGTGGAGATCGAGAAGCGCGTGCTGATGCCGCACGGGCAGAATACCGTGCACGTCAGCTATCGCCTGCTCAGCGGCAGCGGACCGGTTCGACTGACGCTGCGTCCTTCGGTGCACTTCCGTCCCTATGAAGCGCCGGTCAACTCGTCGGAAGCGTTGACGTATCGCCTCGTGGCCAGTGGGCCTCGGTACGAACTCTGCGCGAGCGAGGAGTGGCCCTCGCTGCGGATGTTGATCTACGGTCCCGGGGCCGCGCTGACGCTCGATGCGAAGGGACGCTCGGAGGTCCCGTATCGTATGGAAGCGCTGCGCGGCTACGACGCGGCGGGATCACTCTGGAGTCCAGGCTACTTCCGCGTGGACCTTGCGCCCGATTTGCCGGTGACGCTGGTGGCTTCCACCGAGCCCTGGGAAACGGTCGCGGCCCTGCAGCCCGCCGACGCGTTGCGCGCCGAAACGGACCGTCGCCGTCACCTCCTCGCGATCGCGGGATGTGCGGACAGACCCGGACTGGAAGCGGAACTTGTCCTGGCCGCGGACCAGTTCATCATCACCCCCGCCGGAAGGAGCGAGGAAGCGGCGCGCGCCAAGGCGGCCGGAGAGGAGGTGCGCACCGTCATCGCCGGCTACCACTGGTTCACCGACTGGGGCCGCGACACGATGATCAGTCTCGAGGGACTGACGCTGAGCACGGGTCGCCATCGCGAGGCGGCCTCCATCCTGAAGACGTTTGCGCATTACGTGCGCGACGGTCTCATCCCCAACATGTTTCCAGACGGTGCCCGCGAAGGGCTGTACCACACCGCCGACGCCACGCTGTGGTTCTTCCATGCAATGGAGCGCTTCGTTCGCGCGACCGAAGATACCGAGACAGTGCGGCGGCTGATCCCGACCTTCGTCGACATCGTCAGGAAACACATCGAAGGCACACACTTCGGGATCGGCGTCGATCCCGCGGATGGCCTGCTGCGCCAGGGTGCCGCGGGTTATCAACTGACGTGGATGGATGCGAAGGTCGACGACTGGGTGGTGACGCCGCGGCGCGGGAAGGCCGTCGAGATCAACGCACTGTGGTACAACGCGCTCCGATTACTGCAGTCGTGGTTGCGGGACCATGGCGGCGACGCGGGTGGCCTCGACCTTGAGGCACACGCCTCACGCGCGCGTGCGGCGTTCAACGCCCGTTTTTGGAACGGCCGGACCGGCTACCTGTTCGACGTCGTTGACGGCGAGCAGGGGGACGATCCTGCCTGCCGCCCCAACCAGGTCTTCGCGATCTCGCTCGATCAGCCGGTTCTCGAGACCACACATTGGGATTCCGTGATGCGCGTCGTCCGCCAGCGGCTGCTCACGCCCGTCGGTCTTCGATCGCTCGAGCCCGATCACCCCGACTACAAGCCGAAGTACTTCGGCGATCTGCGCGCGCGGGATGCGGCGTATCACCAGGGGACCGTCTGGGCGTGGCTGATTGGTCCGTTCGTCGATGCCTGGCTCAAGGTGTACCCAGACGATCGCGCGGGGGCGCGGCGCATCGTCGAGGGATTCGAGCCGCACCTGACCGACGCCTGCGTTGGTTCGATCAGCGAGATTTTTGACGCCGAGCCGCCGTTTGTCCCCCGTGGCTGTGTCGCCCAGGCGTGGAGTGTGGGGGAGGTGCTTCGCACCCTGGCAATGGCTGAATGCTGAATGTTGAATGCTGAAATAGGGTTCAATACGGCATTGGCCACGCTCGAGCAACTTGGGTGGAACGAACGGTTTGCGGCGGCGTTCGCCGAGCACAGGGCGTCCGGGCGCGTACCGGGGCGGATCGTTCTCGAACATACGCATATCTATCGCGTCGCGACGGGCGAGCAGGAATTCCTGGCGCGTGTCTCGGGGCGCCTTCGTCACCAGGCCACCTCTCGCCCCGATTTCCCCGGAGTGGGTGACTGGGTAGCGATCGAAACCGTGGCGGATGGCGACGCGCGTATCCACGCGGTGTTACCGCGGGTCAGCAAGTTCTCACGCCGCGCCGCCGGCGACGTCACCGAGGAACAGGTGGTCGCCGCCAACATCGACGTCGTCTTTCTCGTCGGTGGTCTCGACCACGATTTCAATCCGCGACGGATCGAGCGGTACGTGGTCGTCGCCTGGGAGAGCGGCGCGACGCCCGTCATCGTGCTGAACAAGTCCGACGTCGTTGACGACCCGGAACCGTTCGCCGACGACGTGCGAAGGAGCGCGCCTGGCGTCGAGGTCCACACCGTTTCGGCAAAGAGGCCCGAGACGCTCGATGCGTTGCGGCAGCATCTCGGGCTGGGGCGCACCGGTGCCCTGCTCGGCTCGTCGGGTGTCGGAAAGTCCACGATCGTCAACCGACTGATCGGACAGGAGCTCCTGAAAACGCGCGACGTGCGCATCACCGACAGCCGCGGCCGCCACACGAGCACCGCCCGGCAACTCGTGGTCCTCGGCGATGGCGGCATCCTGATCGACACGCCCGGGATGCGCGAGCTGCAACTCTGGGATGCGGGACAGTCGCTCGAGGAGGCCTTTCCTGACATCGAGGGCCTCGCCGCTTCGTGTCGCTTCCGCGACTGCGGGCACGTCCAGGAGCCGGGCTGCGCTGTGCAAGCCGCAGTGAAGAGTGGCGAGCTGTCGGCGCCGCGCTTCGAGAGTTACGCCAAACTGGCCGCCGAACGCGAGTTCCAGCAGCGCCAACTGGACGAACGCGCGCTCCTCGAGGAAAAGCGCCGCGTCAAGACGGCAACGAAGGCCCTGAACAAGCATCTAAAACACAAGGGCAGAACCTGACCCCGTACGAATACCGACGTCTGTCCGCCGTTCACCGAATCGGCCGATCTCCTAAGCCTGCCGCCCGTAAGCTACGCACATGAACGTGCTGCAGGTGACAGGCGCCAGGAAGAAGTTCGGCGGAACCACCGCGCTCGACGGAGCCACCTTCGAGTTGCGGCAGGGGGAACTGCTGGCGCTTCTCGGCCCCAATGGCGCCGGCAAGACGACCTTGATCCGGGCGGTTGCGGGTCGCGTGCGACTCGATGGCGGCCAGGTGAAGCTGTTCGATCGCGAGGTCTCGGCGGGGCACACCTCGAAGGAGCTCGGGATCGTGCCGCAAGAGATCGCGGTGTATCCACTGCTGACGGCGCGTGAGAATCTCGAGATCTTCGGGCGGCTGCAGGGCCTCGCCGGATCGTCACTCAAGGACAACGTGGATTGGGCGCTCGAGTGCACCGCGCTGACCGATCGTCAGAAGGACGCGGCCAAGACCTTTTCCGGTGGGATGCGCCGGCGACTCAATATCGGCTGCGGCATCGTCCACAAGCCGCGCGTCGTGTTGCTGGACGAGCCAACTGTCGGCGTCGATCCCCAGAGCCGGGACCGCATCTACGAGACGCTGGCGGAGCTGGCTCAGTCGGGCGTGTCGATGCTGCTGACCACACACCATCTCGAGGAGGCGGAAGCTCGCTGCGCGCGCACCGTCATCATCGACCACGGGAAGGTCATCGCGTCGGGCACGCTGCCGGAACTCGTCGACCGGACAGTGGGCAAGGACCGCCTCGTCACGCTGCGGGTGTCTGATGGCGGTGTCGAGACGGCGCGCATGCGCGACGTCGCTGCCGAGCTCCCGCCGTTGCTCGAACGCGTGCGCGCGTCGGGCCGTCTGGTCGAGGACGTCGAGGTGCGCGGGCCGAGCCTGCAGAGCGTCTTCATTCACCTCACCGGCAGGGAGCTGCGCGAATGATTGCCACCATCATGAAACTCGGTTGGTTGAACCTGAGTCGCGATCGCGTCGCGCAGGCGCTGACCTTCTTGTTGCCGATTCTCTTCTTCTCGATATTCGCGTCGGTCTTCGGTGGGCAGAATAGCCAGACGTCCCGCATTCGTGTGGCCGTCGTCGACGAAGATCGCTCCGAACTGAGTGCGCGGGTGGTCACTGGTCTTGCGAAGGAGGAAGGGCTGCGCGTGCGCACCACACCGGATGCCGACGGCAAAGGTGCCACGCTCGACAGAACTGCCGGCGAGGCGCTCGTGAAGGGCGGCAGCGTGCCGGTGGTGGTCGTCATCCCGAAGGGTCTCGGAGAAAGCTTCGCCACCACGGGCTTCAGCGGCCAGGGACCGAAGATCCAGTTACTGTCGGACGTCTCCGACCCTATCGCGCCGCAGATGGTGCTGGGCCTGCTGCAGAAGGTCACGATGACGGCGGCGCCCGACCTGATGATGCAGGGAGGCATGGCGCAGTTCGAGAAACACGCCGGAGCCCTGACTCCGCAGCAACGTGCCGCGGTCGATCAGTGGCTGCCAACGCTCAAGAACCAGTCGGCAAGCGGCGTCAGCGGCGGTGGCGGCCCGATGGGAGTTGGGGTAGAGGTCGTCGATGTCATGGCCAGCAACACGCGTCGCGGTCAGATGATCTCGTTCTATGCCGCCGGGATTGGCGTCATGTTCCTGCTGTTCTCGATGGTGGGAGCCGCCGGTGGGGCGCTGCTCGAAGAGGTCGAAGCCGGCACGCTCGAGCGCGTCCTGTCCACACGCGCAGGGATGACCGGCGTCCTGCTCGGCAAGTGGATCTTTCTCACCTTGATGGGGGCGCTGCAGTTGCTGGTGATGTTCCTCTGGGGCTTCGCGGTGTTCAAGCTTCCACTCTTCGATCATCTGGGCGGCTTCACGGTGATGACGCTGGTCACTGCGGCCGCCGGTGCGGCGCTGGGGATCGTGCTCGCCACGGTCGCGCGGACGCGTGCGCAGCTCTCGGGCTTCTCGACGATTCTGATCCTGACGATGTCGGCGCTGGGTGGCAGTATGTTCCCGCGCTTTCTGATGAGCGAGACGATGCAGAAGTTCGGGTTGCTGACGTTCAACGGCTGGGCGCTCGACGGCTATCTCAAGGTGTTCTGGTATCGCGCCTCGATCCTCGATCTCTGGCCGCAGGTGCTCGTGCTCGCGACCTTGGCCATGGTCTTCCTCGCGCTCGCACGGGTGCTGGCGCGCCGATGGGAACTCGCCTAAGCCATTCGTCCGCTACACTGGAG
>CAVXMQ010000034.1:0-24234 GCA_963762995.1 uncultured Acidobacteriota bacterium
AGACCCGCGCTTCGAGTTCGAGCTCAGCACCCCTCGCGCGAATTCGCGCGGCGTTCTGGCGCTCCCGGGTGATCACGCCACCGCTGGACGACAGCGTCACGTTGACGATCGCATCGTCCACACGACTCCAGAAACCGAGCACACGAACGGTCGACCGACCGAGCGAACGCGAGACGCCGGCTTCGAAGCCGCGGACGTCTTCCGGTTTCAGCAGCGGATTCGCACGCGTGAAGGTGTTGCCGACGCGGAACGGACGATAGAGCTCGTTGATGGTCGGACCCCGAGAACCGCTCTGCACGGCGACATTGATGCGGAAACTGCGAGGCGCCGTCGTGAACCAGACGCGCGGACTGAAGAACGTGTGCCGATTCGTGCCGTCGAGCGTGGTTTGCCACTCGTCGACGCGGGCCGTCGCTCCAAGATCGAACCCTGGACCAGCCCAGATGCCGACCGCCGACCCACCATACGTGGACTGGTCTGGGTCGACGGTCCGTGGCGCAACCGGAAGCCCTGCGAGGTAATCGGATTCCTTCAGGTCGGCGGCGACGTGGCGCCCGGCGGCCGCCAAGCCGAACGCGAACGCAGACCGCGACCAGCGCCACTCGGCGTTGGCGCCGAACGCGCTGGCATCGACATTTTGTTCGCTGGTCGGCACTTCGGCGGCTCGGCCGGGAAGCACCGAACTGAAGGTCTGGTAGTAATGCTGAACCTGCCCGTAGCCCCGAACCTGCAAGCGCGCACTCGCCGCCCGGAAATCGACGGAGCCGTGCGTCACCCACGTAGAGTTCTCCTGGAACGGCGTGCCGTTCTCCCTCGACTCGCGGAAGTACCCCCCTCGTGCTGTGAACTGGTTCGACGATCCACGTCGCACGCCCAGGTGGGCCGACCCGTGCCGCGATCCCGCGGGCGTGTCGATCGGGCCGCGTGATTCGGGAGCGACGATGATGAACCCCTCGGTCGAGTAGGCTTCAGCCGCCGCGAAGATCGAGCCGTCGCCCCAGTCGCGACCGCCGTACATCGATAGTCTGCCGGTTTGGTCAGTGCCTCCATCGACCAGCAACCGAGCGCCGGAATAGCTGTTGGTGTTGACCACCACGGCGCCGCCAACCGCGTCAGTGCCGAATACGTCTCCCGCGGCTCCTCGCTCGACCGATACGTCGTTGAGCCAAACCAGCGGTAACCGATTCCAGTACACCCACCCGCCGACCGGATCGTTGAGAGGCAGACCGTCGCCGAGTGCGAGTGCGCGGCTCGATCCCGACGCCGCCAGCCCGCGCAATGTCACACCCTGCGTGGTTGGATTGGCCACGCGCGCGGATGAACGCCGGAACAGGCTGAATCCCGGCACCGACCGCAAGGCATCGTCGAGCGTCGCGGCGGGAGCGAAATCGAGCACCTCGCGATTCAGCGTCGTCACGGCTGCAGGTGGCGTGAGCATCGGCATGGAGTGGCTGCCGACAACAACGGTTTCCGCGATTCGCGGCGGCGCTTGCGCTTCCGCCACCCGAAGCGCCATCCAGAGCAGTGCCGCTGCAATATCCATCTATGAAGGATTCGCGATGAAACGGTACCCGACGCCGCGGACGGTGAGCAGATGCTTCGGCTTGGACGGGTCCTTCTCGATGTAGCGCCGCAGGCGGACGATGAAGTTGTCGATCGCGCGCGTGTCGGTGTCTTCGTGCAGACCCCAGACTTCTTCGAGCATGGTGCGGCGTGCGACCGCCTTGCCTTCGTGCTGGATCAGGTGGCGCAGCAGGTTGGCCTCCATCAGCGTCAGTTGCAGCGTCTTGTTCTCGACGCGCAACTCGAGGGTGTCGAAATCGATCGTGCGGCCCGCAAAAGTGAATTGGTCCTTGGAACGCTTCGTCCACGCACTGCGGCGCAGCAGGCTCTGGATGCGCGCCAGCAGGATCGCGAGCTCCACCGGCTTGGGCAGGTAGTCATCGGCGCCGGCCGCGAAGCCGTTGAGCACGTCTTCCGGACGCCCGCGCGCGGTCAGGATCAGCACCGGGACGAACTGGTTGGCCGCCCGCAGCTCTGACACCACGGAGAAGCCGTCCCTGCCAGGCAGCATCACATCCAGCACGACGAGATCGTACGTCGAGCGGCCGCCATTGAGAAGGTGCTGCAGCGCCGATTCGCCGTTGTCGATGACGTCAGCCTCGTATCCCTCGGCGTCGAGATTGAATTTGAGGCCGTGCGCGAGATGTTGCTCGTCTTCGACAATGAGGATGCGGCCAGCGGGTGTCGTCATGCGGCTTCAGGGGGACGCGGAAGAAGGATCGTGAACGTCGCGCCGCGCCCGGCCCCGTCGCTCTCCGCGTACGCCTTGCCCCCGTGGCGCTTGGCCACCGAGCGGACGATGAAGAGGCCCAGGCCACTTCCTTTCGCACGCACCGCCATGCCCTGGATCCGGTAGAAGCGGCGGAAGACGCGCTTCAGCTCGTTCTGCGAGATGCCCGGGCCACGATCGCGGACCTTCAGCGCGTAGCGGGAATGGTCCGCGGTTTCCTCCAGCGTGATGTTCACCTTGGGACCCGACGGCGAGTATTTCACGGCGTTGTCCACCAGGTTCCAGACGGCGGCCTTCAACTCGTCGGCGTCCCCCACGACGATGGCCTCGCCGGGCGTCCGCGACTCGAACGACACCGCCTCCTCGGGAAGGTGGAAGCGCGTTCGCGCGAGCTCGACGCATTCGCGGGCGATCTCGCGAAGGTCCACGCGCGCGTTCGCGATGCGCCGGAACTGCGACCGGGTGCTACCGGCGCGCAACACCTGCTCGATGGTGTGCAGCAGGCGGTCGCTGTCGGCCAGCATGATCTGGTAGAACTCGTGTCGCTTGGCGTCATCCAGCTCGCGCGACTGCAAGGTCTGCAAGTAGAGACGAATCGACGCGACGGGGGTCTTGAGCTCGTGGGTGACGGCGTTGATGAACGAGTCGTGCTGCTCGTTCCGTCGGATCTCGCGGACCAGGAAGATGGTGTTGAGCACCATCCCCGCGATGATGATGAGGAAGAAGACCAGGCCGAAGACGGCCAGCAGCGCCCGCTCCCAATTGATCACCAGCCATCCCACGTTCAGCGTGACGGCGATGGCAACGAGGCAGATGCCGAAGACGGTGAAGAAGATGACCGAGCGCCGTCGGCCCGAAATCATGCCTCAGGATAACCGCTGTCGCGCTCGCCGACTACGCGGCTTGTTCTTCGGGAAGCTCCTGGCGGACCTTGGCCACCTTGAGGTCGCTGTACGATGCCGATGGCGTTCAGCATCTTCAGGGTGATCCAGGAGACGTCGAACTCGTACCAGGCAAGGCCGTGACGGGCAGAGACCGGGTGGGCGTGGTGGTTGTTGTGCCAGCCCTCGCCGAACGTCAGGAGCGCCACCCACCAGCTGTTGCGCGAGTCGTCCCTGGTCTGGAAGCGGCGTGAGCCCCACATGTGGGTCGCCGAGTTCACCAGCCACGTGGCGTGCAGGCCGAACACGATGCGCAGGAAGATGCCCCAGAACACCATGCCCCAACCGCCAACCGCGAGCAGGATCAACCCGACCACGATCACCGTCACGAAATGGTACGAGTTGAGCCAGCGATAGAACGGATCGGCGCCGAGGTCTGGCGCGTACTTCGTCATCACGGCCGTGTTGTTGTGATTCGAGTCGCCGAACAGGATCCAGCCGACGTGCGCCCAGAAGCCGCCGTCATGCGGGGTATGCGGGTCCCCTTCGTGGTCGGAGTGCTTGTGATGCACACGGTGCGTCGCGACCCAGAAGATCGGCCCTCCCTCGAGCGTCAGCGTGCCGCAGATCGCGAGGAAGTACTCGAACGCTTTCGAGGTTTTGTAGCCGCGATGCGTGTGCAGGCGGTGGTAGCCGAGGCTGATGCCGAAGCCGACGGCCATCCAGTGGAGGGCGAGCGCGACGAAGAAGTTCGTCCAGCTGAAGAAGAACAGTGCCGCAACCGCCCCCACGTGGAACAGCGCCATCACCACGGCGGTGATCACGTTCATCGTGCTGAGGTTGTAAGGAAGTCGCTTGGAAGTAAAAGTCTTCGCTGTCGCCAACGGATGAATGCTCCTTGAAGCGCAGGACGAACATCCTGCACTTCAAAGGTAATGGCTCTGGCGATCCGCGTTTGTAAGACTTCTGTAATGACTGCGGGCGCTGCGCGAAACGACACTTTTGACGGTGTTATTTCGGAATCGTCAGGTCACCCGTTCTTCTTTTCGAACTCGCGCATGAACTGGACCAAGGCGTCGATGCCGGCTTCCGGGAACGCGTTGTAAATCGAAGCGCGCATACCCCCCACCGACCGGTGTCCCTTCAGGCCGTCCAGGCCGGCAGCGGTGGCCTCCTTGGCGAATTTTTTCTCGAGATCCTCGCTCGGCAACCGGAACGTCACGTTCATCCGCGAGCGGCTGCCCGGTTCCGCATGCCCCTTGTAGTAGCCGGAGCGGTCGATCTCCGCGTACAGCTTGTCGGCCTTGCGCTGATTCGCCTTGTCCACCGCCGCCAGGCCGCCGTTCTTCAGCAGCCACGCCAGCACGAGCCGCATCACGTAGATCGTGAAGACCGGCGGAGTGTTGTACATCGATCCGTTTTCCACGTGGATCGGGTACTGAAGCATCGTCGGCAGCGACGCCGGCGTGCGCGAGAGCAGGTCGTCGCGGATGATGACGAGCGTCGCGCCGGCGGGCGCCAGGTTCTTCTGCGCCCCGGCGTAGATCAACCCGAACTTCTTCACGTCCATCGGTCCGCTGAAGATGTCCGACGAGGCGTCGGCAACGAGCGGGACGCTCCCCACATCGGGCACATAGTGGAATTCGGTGCCGAAGATCGTGTTGTTGGTCGTGTAGTGCACGTAAGCCGCACCCGGGTCGAGCTTCAGCTCGCCTTGCTTGGGGATGCGCGCGAAATTCTCCGACTCGGTGGACGCCGCGACTTTCACGCCCGCGACACGCTTGGCCTCCTTCACGGCCTTCTGCGACCACGAGCCGGTCACGATGTAATCGGCGGAGCCCCCCGCCGGCAGCAGGTTCATCGGCACCATCGAGAACTGCAGGCTCGCCCCTCCTTGCAGGAAGAGGACCTTGTAGTTGTCGGGGATCCCACCCAGCGTTCGGAGGTCCGCCTCGGCGCCGGCGAGGATGTCTTCGAAGGGTTTCGAGCGGTGGCTGATCTCGAGGATCGACATGCCAACGCCCGGCAACGACAGCAAGTGCTCGCGCGCCTCTTCGAGGACCTCGATTGGCAGCACGGCGGGGCCGGCCGAGAAGTTGTAGATGCGGTTCATGGTCGTCGTCACAGTTTCACCACCTGAAGATCCAGGATGTCCGTGTTCGTCGTGATGTGGTCGCAGGTGTCCTTGGACGGTGCGCCGTCGAGATTGATCCTCGCAATCGCCGCTTCCGCCCCTTCGAACACGATGTTCTCCGTTTCCTGCACGTTGAGATTCGCCTCGCGAAGCGCATCGAACACGTGCGCGAGTACGCCGGGGCGATCGTGGTGGCGCACGACCAGCATATGCGTCGCCGGCGTCCGCTTGGCGAGGTTGACGACATTGGGCACTCGTCCCGTGTCCTTGTAGCTGCGGACAATTCGTACGGTTTCGGCCGCGATCGCTTCCTGCGCCTGGTCGGTAGAGGCGCCGATGTGATGCGTGCCATAGACGTTCGGCAAACCGACCAGGTCATCGCTGAAGTCGGCTGTCGCCGTCCCCGGCTCGTTCGCGAAGACGTCGAGGCCGACGCGCAGGTTCTTCCCGCGCACGGCCGCCGCCAGCGCCGCGTGGTCCACGACCTCGCCGCGCGCCGTGTTGATCAGCATCGCGCCCGGTTTCATCTTCGCCAGCAAGTCTGCGTTGACGATGTTGCGGGTATCGCTGCCAAGCGCGAGATGGACGCTGAGGATGTCGGCGCGCGTCGCCACGTCTCCCGGCGTCGGCGCCAGCTCGATCTTGATCGCTCGAGCGGCGGATTCGACGCCGAGCTCGCGCGCTTCCTGGTCGGTGATCGGCCGCTTCTGGCCCGCGAACCGCCGGCTCCACAACACGACGTCGAGCCCAAAGCCGGCGGCGCGGCGGATCATCTCCTGCCCGATGTTCCCGACACCCAGCAACCCTAGCGTCTTGCCGTACAGCCCCTGCGCCTTGGAGTACTCCTTCTTGTTCCACTTGCCGGAACGCAGCTCGGCGACGTTATCGGGGACGCGGCGATCGAGGGAGAGCATCAGCGCGAACGCGAGCTCGGCGACGGCGATGGCGTTCTTGCCAGGGCAATTCGAGACGTAGATCCCGCGCTGGGACGCGCCGGCGACGTCGATGGTGTTGTACCCGGCGCCGGCGCGCACGATGAGTCCCAGCCGTCCCGCGTCGAGCATCGGCGTCGTCACCTTCGTGCTGCGCACCACCAGCACGTCGGCGCCGCTGGTGCGGATCGCGTCGGCGAGGACGTCGTCTTTGAGATCCGGCTCGTAGATCACTTCGCAGCCCGCGGCTTTGAGTCCGTCGAGCCCGCTCTTTTCGAACTTGTCGGCTACTAGAACTTTCATAGGGGTTTTCAAATCGTGTGGATCAGCAATCCGTCGCGGAGCTTGGGTTCGAACCACGTGGACTTCGGGGGCATGATGCCGCCGGCGTCGGAGATGGCCATCAGATCGTCGATCGTGACCGGGAACATCGAGAAGGCGACTGCGGACTGACCCGAATCGACGCGTTGCTCGAGCGCCTTGGTGCCACGCGCGCCGCCGACGAAATCGATCCGCTTGTCGCTGCGGATGTCGCCGATCTTGAGAATCTGCTCCAGTACGTGACGCTGCAAGAGCGCGACGTCGAGCGAGCTGGCGCGTGAGTCGTCTTCCGGCTTCAATCGCGAGACGTCAACCGTGTACCAACGTCGGTCGAGGTACATCGCGACCTCTCCCTTTCGACGCGGCGTCGCACTCCCTTCGCTCACCGGCGCGACCTTTCGCACCTCGTCGAGGAACTGCTGCGCGGTGCGGCCGGCAAGATCCTTCACCACGCGATGGTAGGGAAGGATCTGCATTTGGTTGTCGGGAAACGCCACGGCGATGAAGGTGTTTGCTTCGCTGGCGCCCGGTTGCCCGCTCAGCTCCGCCCTCGCGCGCGCGGCGCTGGCGGCGCGGTGGTGGCCGTCAGCGATATACAGCGCGGGAATCTTCGCGAACTCGGCGACCACTGCCGCGCTGTCGGCCGCGGACGCGCGCCAGATCGTGTGCTGCACGCCGTCGGCCGCCGTGAAGTCGTACAGCGGCTTTTCCGAGGTCACTTTGCGAGCGACCGCATCCACACCTTCCGCCGACTTGTAGGTCAGGAACACGACGCCGGTCTGTGCGCGAAGTTCAATGATGTGCCGGGTGCGGTCGTCCTCCTTGTCGCGGCGCGTGCGCTCGTGCTTCTTGATGATGTCTGACTCGTACTCGTCAACCGAGAAGCTGCCGGCGATCCCCGTCTGCTCGTGCCCGCCCATCCGCAAGCGATAGAAGTAAAGGGACGGCGTCTCCTCGCTGACGAGCGGCGCCTGCTGCCGCAGCGCGTCGAGGTTCTCGCGCGCCTTCGCGTACACGCCAGCTGCGTAGGGATCTGTGTCGGACGGTAGGTCGATCTCGGATCGTGTGACACGCAGGAAACTCAGCGGATTGCCCGACGCGAGCTGCCGCGCTTCTTCAGGTACCTGACGACGTCGTAGGGGACCGAGGAGACGGCGGGCGCCACTCCTGGCTCCGGCCGCAAGGCTCGGAAGGGATGGATCGAGGCCATCCGAAGATTAAATCACGTGCGGTTATTGCGGAGTTAGAGCCTTGACCGCGTCGGGACGATTGCGGGCGCGCTCGGCAAGCGAGGTCGTCATGCGCTGGATGGCGGCGTCGCGCAACCGCCGGAATACCTGCAGGTTCGCGGCCGCGATCGGCTCTCCCGGAGGCAGCTTCGCGTGCTCGGCGCGTGGGTTCACGAAGACGCCGTTGCGGCGCAGTCGGTAGTCCAGGTGCGGGCCGGTGGCCGTGCCGGTCGCACCAACGCGTCCGATCACCTGCCCCTGCGACACGCGCGCGCCGGCGCGAACGCCCGATCCAAACGACGAGAGGTGCAGGTAATAGCTCTCGTAGCCGCTCGAGTGGCGGATGCGAACCTGCTTCCCGCCGCCGCCCGCCCAGCCGGCCGACAGAACCACACCGCTTGCCACCGAGACGACCGGCGAGCCGTACGGCGCGCCGTAGTCCACACCGAGGTGCGGCCGGAAGGAGCGGTGCACCGGGTGGAACCGTCGCCGGGAGAAGCCGGAGGTGACGCGCACCTCGAACTTCAGCGGGCTCTTGAGGAAGAACCGCTTGAGCGACCGTCCATCCTCATCGTAGTAGTCGGACTTCCCGGTCGCGGGATCGGTCCAGCGGAACGCCTGGTGTTCCTTGCCGTCGGCCACAAAGCGCGCCGCGAGGATCGCGCCGTACCCGGCGAACTCTCCCTCGCGCGTCGCCTTCTCGAAGACCGCTTCGAAGTTGTCGCCGGGCTGCAGGTCCGAATCGAAGTCGATAGTGCCGCCGAAGACGTCCGCCAGCGCCAGCGCGAGCTGGATTGTCTCGCCGGACGACGAGACCGCAGAGATCAGCGAGGGATGCGAAGCGTCGATCGTGGCACTCACCGCTTCGACCGACGTTTCCTTCTCGATCGGGAGGACACTCGCTTCCAGCATCGCGGGACGATCGACGTTGGGATTGACGATGCGAAGCAAACGGTCCGCGTCGATCTCGTAATAGAACTCGCGCAGGGCGCCGTCAATCGATCGAACCAACTTATAGGGGCGATCGGCCCGGAGATCGCGCGGGTTGAAAACGTTCCTCGCGGCCGACACCGCGGCCATCACCAGGTCGGTGGAGAGATCGTGCGCGCGCAACAGGCTGTCGAGCGTGGCATTCCGTGGTACGCGAGCGTTGATCGTCTGGATCTCGCTCTGCAGCACGATGTCCGGCCGCGTCCGACGGACGCGAGGCTCATCGGCACAACCGCTCACCACAGCCGCCAAGCACAGCGGTATCACCAGTTTCCGCAACATTCTGGAACCTGAAGTGTACCGGGCTATTGCTGAGGGGACAACCCCTAAATGCTAGGGTCTTTAGGGGATAGACGGGAGCGAGCCGGTGCTCAAAATCCGGACACCCCACTTGCCGGACCGGCGGCTGTGGTAGGCGATGCGCTTGCCGTCCGGCGACCAGGTGAACTCCTCCGCCGAGGCATCGGCCAAAACCCTGCTCATGCGCCCGGTGCGGAGGTCGAGGAGCCAGCCACCGTCCCGGTGGACCTGGAAGATCACCCGCCGTCCGTCCGGCGACACGGCCGGCGTGCGCACGAGACGGCCACGGACTGGCGATGGGAAGGACGACTCGCGCGAGCCGTCGAGCGTGCGAATCACCAGGCGATTTTCGTGGCTGTAAGCGATGCGTTGGCCGTCCGGGAACCACGCGGCGCCCCAGGGCTGGCCAACCGTGTGCGCGGTAATCCGCGTCTCGCGACCGGTGTCCCGGTCGAGCGTCCAGATGTTCCACACCGCCGGCCGGTCGACTTCGGCGCGCACGAACGCGAGCATTCGACCGTCGGGTGACCAGCTCGGCACGGCCGCGAACCCGTCACCACTGACGCGGCGCACGTCCCGACCCTCCGCGTCCGCGACATACACGCCGCGCTCGCCGTCACGATCGGAATCGAACGCGATCAGCGTGCCGTCCGGCGAAGGACGCGCGTGAAAGTTGCTCGCGCGATCGTCCACGACCCGCGTCACACGGAGCACGGACCCGGCGGCGTCGGTATCGGCCTTCACGATCGCGCTGCTCGCGCCGGAGCCCGAATGATAGAAAACCGCAGATCCCTCGGTGGCGAACGCCGGCGAAAACGCTGTCGTGCTCAGGGTCGTCGGCACGGGTGACACGACCTGCTGTTCAGTACGGTCGGTGACACGCGGCGCACTCGCCGGCTGAACCGGCTCGGGACGTTGCACGATGACCACGTCCGGCGTGTCGCGATCGTTCATCATCAGGAATGCCGGGATGATCCCGATGGCGAGCAACGCGGGGATCGCGACCGCGGCGACCCACGGGGCCCGCCGACGCCGGCGCGCAGGCACGGTCAGCGGCTGCGGCCCGACGTGCACGAGTTCGGTCGGCACCGCCGGCACGGGAGATAAAACGACCTCGGCCGGAACGGTGGGCTCGGCGTGTTTTTCGAGCGCCGGCGCAGAATCCCACTGCTCGAGCAGCGGAAGCGCCACGCGCACGACGATTCGCTCATCGAGTCCCGCGGCCCGCGCGTAGCGCACGATTTGGGTTCGTCCGTAGAAGCCCGACGGCCAGTTCGCGAGATAGCCCCACTCGAATTCGCGCAGCAACTCGACCGGGATTCGGCTCCGCTCGGCGATGTCGCTCAACGTGAGTCGAGTCGCTCGACGCGCTCGGCGGATGTCCGAGATGGTGAGCTGCCCCGGCTCGACGGCAGGGAGATAGGCCGGCGACGCCGAATCGTCTTCAACATCGACGAATACATCTGCGGGATCCGATCCGCGCGTCGCGGACCGCCAGGCGACCGCGAGGTTCAGCACGACCGTTCGCGGATCGTCAACGGCGAAACGGTCGAGCGCGTCGGTAAAAGCCTCGAGCGATTCGAATGGCGGCAGGTCGAGGATGCGCAGCGCCCGGGCAAGGACCAGGCGCAGCGCGCCGGGCACTCGGGTGTCCGTCGGCGCATCGAGCGGCGGCAGGAGGCCTTCGACGAGTCTGGCGGCGCGTTCGATGTCACGTCCCGACGCGACGGGGCCTTCGACGTGGATCTCCCCTTCTTCGTCGAGCCGGATAACGTGGGCGGAGGGGATTCCCGGCAAGTCGCCACGCGCGGTACGCGACGCGACTTCACGGGCAATCGTCGCGGCGTCCGACGGGCGCAGCAGCACACCGGCAGCGGCGAGGTCAGCAAGAGAAAAATGAAGAGGCCGCCCCATCGAGTGGCCAAGATTGCGACAAGCCTGCCAGTTGCCACTGGCGCGCGAGTGCTCTGATTAGGGCCGCTTTCTCACAATGGCACGCCTGGGTGGTAACGGATGAGCGGGAAGGTCATTCACGAGATACCGGAATTACACGCCCGATCAGTATTCGCCGCGGCGCGGCACCTGGACCTGGATCATCTTCCGGAAACGGACCGGCGCCCCATTCAGCGTCGCGGGCTTGTACTTCCACTCCCGGGCAGCGCCCACCAACATGGTGTCGTACACAGGGTGAATCGACATGCGGAGCGTCAACGAGATCACGCGACCCTGCTCGTCGATGATGACCTCGAGGATGCCGCGATCCTTGGTCATCCCGAGGATGGAGTTCGGCACGGCCGGGAACTGCTGACGTAGCGCCACCGGGGGGATGATGCCAGGATCATCACCGCTGTAGATCCGCGGCGCGGCAGGTGCCGCTGGCGCGGACGGTTTGGGGGCGGGTGGCGGAGTCATCGCAGTCGACGGCGCCGGTTCGGGTTTCGCAGGCGCGGGTGGCGGTGCCGCCGCGGCGGCGGCCAGGTCGAGGAAACCGCTCGCCAGCGTCCGCATGTCGGGCAGACGACCGTTCATCTGCGGATCGTCGAGCAGCGTCAGAAGTTCCCGGAACTGCCGCTCGGCGTTGGCGTGCTCCTTCTTATCGAACGCCTGCTTGGCGGCGGTGTACCGCCCGGTGGCGATCCCCGGCAGCAGCTTCGATCGCACGTCGCTGAACTTGGTGCGAACGCGCGGCGAGGCTTCCGCCTCGGTCGGCGCGAAGAACGGATCGGCGGTCACCGCCGCCGCAATCGCGGTTTCCGCTTCCAGGTCGCGGCCCAGGGCCAGCAGGCAGAGCGACCGGTATTGCTCGATCGTCTTGCGCTCCGACAGGTCGCTCGCCTCACTGGTGCGGAGGGTGTTGAGCAGCGCGAGCGCCTCGTCGTATCGCGCCGTCGCATACAGCTCGCGGGCGGCGGCCACGTTCGATTCGCGAGTCGCCCCGCCCACGCGCGAGGCGAACCCCGCCTGCTGCGTCGAGACGGTGGACGCCGCGACCGTCGCGAGCATGAGCAAGAGGGCAGCGAGGAACTTCTTCATGACGGGCTCCCTACTTCATGTCGATGCTGAGGCGCACCGGCGTCCCGACGGTGACCGACACCGCGTGTTTCTTCTCGCCGAATTGCGGATGCTTGAACACGATCTCGTGCGGTCCGACCGCCACCGACAGATTCCCGATGGGCGTTTCGCCGACGCGCGTGCCGTCGATCCAGACTTCGGCCCACGGCGCGGCGTTGAGGTTCACGACACCCTTGGGCAGTTCGAGCGGGATCGTGGTGACCTTTCCCGGGGCGACCTGGACCGTGCGGGTGACGCTGAAGGCCAGGGTCGTATTCACGAACTCGAGCTCGTGCCTGCCGGCGGCCAACATGAGGCGATCGGCATCGGTGCTACCGAGCAACCGGCCGTTTTCGCGGATCTCCACTGCGAAGGGCAGCTTCACCGTGATCCACCCGGCCAGCGGCGCCGCCGAAGGGTCGGGCGCCGCCGCACGGGCGCGGCCGGTGCAGCCGTCGGCGCGGCCGGCGTCGGGACGGTGAGCGGTTGCTCGGGCAACGGGGCTTCGGCAAATTCGAGGTACTGGGACACTTCCGCGCCCGTCGTCAGCGTCACCGGGATCACGCGCGGCACGCCGCGGCCGCGAAGCTCGAGGATGTGTGGGCCCGCCGCAAGCGTCACGCGCGCCGGAGTCATTCCGCGCTCGATGCCGTCGACGAACACCGGCACGCCGGGCGGGTTCGATTGCACCGACAAGGTCGCCATCGCCGGCGCTGGAGATGCCGCCGCGAACTTCTTGAATCCGAGGTAGCCACCGGTCGCGAGCACCACCAGGACCGCAGCGGCGACCGCCAGCTTCTTCAACGGGAGGCGCGAGCCCCCTGAGCGCGACGTGCTCACCGCCGCCAGTTCCGCCTCGAGGCTCGCCGCGCTCTCGTCAAACCGCCCTCGTGCCTCGGCGGTCGCCTCGGGCGATCCGAACGGCTTCTCGGGATCGAAGAGCGGCCTCGTGGCAGCAGCGGCCTCCTGGAGAATCGCCTCGAGCGAAGGGGCCTGCTGTACCGTCACCGGTGGGGTCGAGGCCAGCACCGACGCCGGAGCGACGGGAGCGGGCGGCGCCGCAACCGGAGGATCGATCTTCGCAAACTCCGAATAGCTGGTCGGTGGCTCAGGGCTCGGCGCTGCGGCGGCCGGACTCGGAATAGACGCCTGCGCCGTAACAGGGATCGGCGCTGGAGCCGGAGTCGGAGTCTGGACTGGAGCGGGCGTCCCCGGTTTCGGCGCCGCTGGCGTCAGCAACGCCGCGATGTAACGGGAGAGGAACGTTTCGAGCGCGACCGGCGCCGCCACGTAGTCGTTGCCTTCGGCCGCCAGCTGGTCGAGCGCGCTGAGCGCTTCGGGGGCGGACGCGAACGCGCGGCGCACGTCCACCTGCAGCGCGCGCGCGAGCCAGGTGCGCATCGCAGGCGACAGCGGCTGCTCCTCACCGAGCGCGGTACGCTCGCGCGCCTCGTTCAGCAGATCGTTCAGCCCGCGCGGATACTCGTCGTTGGTGAGCGGGCGCCCGAGGATGAGGGAAAGCGCCACCACACCGATGCCGGCGACGTCGGCGCGCTGGTCGAACCGCGAGAGGCCGGCGCTGGCCGGCATGGCGACCCGGAACTCGTTCCACAGCCGCTCGCGGCCGTATTGCATCTGCTCGATGGCGGCGCCCATCACGTGCTCGGCGATCACCAGCCGCGCGTGCGGCGTGACCAGCAGGCGCTCCGGCGCGATCAGGCCGTGCGCCACGTCGCGCGCGTTCTCGTGCAGCAACGCGACAGCCGGTACGAGCTGCCGAATGAGGCAGACGGCCGCGTTGATATCGAGCAACAGCCCGCGCTCGTTCGCCACCCGCAGGATGTCGGAGAGGCGCGTCCCCTCGACGTGATCCGATACGATTGACAGTCCGGTGGCGTGGTTGTGCGAGCGATCGACGCGGCGGACCCGGGCGTAGTAGCCGTGGCGAAAATTGGCGAGGCGAGCGACCCGCTCCCGCAACGCGAACTCGAAGGACGGCACGGCCGTCAGCGCCGGATTGATGCGGAGGACCTGCACCAGGTCGCCGGTCGCGCCATCCGTGGACACAACACGGTCGCCGATGCCGTCTGAGAACAACGGGGCTTCGGGGCTTTCGGGGTATAGGGCCGCAGACATGGCGCAGGCCCCTTGTGCAACCGCCAGACCACGTAAACTATTGAAAATCGCTCGCAATTACACGCTTGCATCGAGTGCGCCATTTACAAGCCTCGGCGCACACGCACGATTCTGTAATCGCGCAGACCTTCGCTCGCGCGCGCAAACATCAAACGTCAAACCCCCAACTCCAAAGGAGTTTTGATCTTTGGCGTTGGGAGTTTGGAGTTTGGGCGGAGGTACACTTCTCAGGGGTTTTTGGAGGATTGGAATGATGTTGAAGCTCAGGCACCGTCCCGTGATCGCCGGCGCGACGCTCGCGGCAACGCTCGCGTTCGTGCCGCTGGCCGCACAGCAGGCACAGGAAAAGATCGATTACGAGGCGATTTACAAGATCAAGGCAGAAGGTTTTCAGAACTCGCAGGTCATGAACGTCATGAGCTGGCTGACCGACGTCTACGGTCCACGGCTCACCAACTCGCCCGGCTTCCGCAAGTCAGGCGAGTGGGCAGTGAAGCAGATGACCGAGTGGGGGCTCGCCAACGCGAAGCTCGAACCGTTCGGGCCCTTCGGCCGCGGTTGGTCGAACGACAAGTTCTACCTCCAGGCGACGACGCCGGGGGGAAGCTTTCCGGTGATCGGCATGTCGACGGCATGGACCGCCGGTACGAGCGGTCTCGTCTCGGGTGATGCCGTCTACGCGATCATCGAAACGCCGGAAGACCTGGCGAAGTTCAAGGGGAAGCTGAAGGGAAAATTCGTCCTCACCACGGCCATGCGCGACGTGCCGGCGGTGTGGACCGCTCCCGCGCAGCGCCTGACCGATCAGCAGCTTGATGAGATCCAGACCGAAACCGACACGCGGGCCCGCGGCGGACGCGCCGGTGGACCCGGTCGCGCGGGCGGCCCCGGCCGCCAGGGGGGTCCCGGCGGAGCCCCGGGAGCACCGAGCTTCGCACAGCAGCGGACCCAGTTCTTCAAGGACGAAGGGGTCGTCGCGCTGATCTCCGCGGGCCGCGGCGACGGCGGCACGATCTTCCTCGGCGGCAACAGCGCGAACCGCCAGCCGACGGTCACCGACCTCGGCCTGCCGCAGATCGTCATCGCGATCGAACACTACGGCCGCATCGTCCGCACGCTTGAAAAAGAGATGCCGGTCAAGATGGAAGCGGACATCAAGAACACGTTCCACGACGATCCGCAGTCGTTCAACGTCGTCGCCGAAATCCCCGGCACCGACAAGGCGGCCGAGATCGTGATGCTGGGCGGGCACTTCGATTCCTGGCACGGCGCCACCGGCGCCACCGACAACGCGGCAGGTTCCGCCGTGATGATGGAGGCGATGCGCATCCTGAAGAAGAGCGGGCTGAAGCTGCGCCGGACGGTCCGCATCGGACTGTGGGGCGGAGAGGAGCAGGGGCTGCTCGGCTCGCGGGCCTACGTCACCGAGCATTTCGCCGATCGCGCCACGATGGCGCTCAAGCCGGCGCACGCGCAGTTCTCGAGCTACTTCAACGTGGACAACGGCACCGGCGCGATCCGCGGCGTGTATCTGCAGGGGAATGAAGCGGTCACTCCGATCTTCGAGGCATGGATGAAGCCGTTCCGCAACATCGGCATGAACACGCTGACGATCCGCGATACCGGCGGCACGGACCACCAGTCGTTCGACGCGGTCGGCCTTCCCGGGTTCCAGTTCATCCAGGATCCCGTCGAGTACCGACACGCGCACGCACCACTCCAACATGGACAGCTACGAGCGCATCCAGGAAGAGGACATGCGGAAGAACGCGGTGATCGTCGCGGCCTTCGTCTACCACGCGGCGAACCACGACGCGAAACTGCCCCGCAAGCCGCTGCCGACGCGCCGGTGGCCTCCGGCCGCGGAACGCAATTCTGAATGCTGAATTCTGAATGCTGAAGGAAATGGGGCGATTCTGAACTTGAACCGCACTTCAGCATTCAGCATTCGACATTCAGCATTGCTATCGCCAGCGCTAGGTTTCCTGGGGCTAGCGCTGGCGTGGTTGTGGCCCGTGCCGAGGCGACTCACCTCGCGCATTCCCCACGACCTCGGCGACCCCCTCCTCAACGCCTGGATTCTCTGGTGGAACACACAGGCGGTGCCGTTCACCGAAGGCTGGTGGAACGCGCCTTTTTTTTACCCCGTGCCCGGCGCGCTCGCGCTCTCTGAACATCTGTTCGGCATTGCGCTGTTCACGGCGCCCCTGCAGTTCGCCGGTCTCAATCCCATCGGCGCCTACAACGTCGCGCTGATTCTGTCGGCCTGGCTCTCGGGCTTCTTCGCCTTCCTGCTCGGACGCCGCTTGACGGGCTCGACGGCGGCCGGCGTCATTGCCGGCTTGGCGTTCGGGTTTTCGCCGTACCGGGTGAGCCAGCTCGCCCATCTGCAAGTGCTGACCGCCCAGTGGATGCCGCTCGCGCTGTACGGCATGCACGCGTACCTGGATGATCGCCGCCGCCGCTGGCTCGCCCTGGTCGCGGTCGCCTGGCTGTTGCAAGCGCTGTCGAACGGATACTTCCTGCTGTTTTTCCCGGTCCTGATCGCGCTCTGGCTCGCGTGGTTCGTTCGCTGGAAAGCAGATGCGCGTCCGGGCCTCGCCCTTCTCGCCACGTTTGCGGGGTCGTCCCTGCTGTTGCTCCCGACGCTCCTCAAGTACCGCGAAGTGCACGACGCGATGGGCCTCGCCCGCCAGCGCGGGGAGATGCTGCTCTTCAGCGCCGAGCCCGGATCCCTGCTCCGGATGCCGGACCTGCTGAAGTTCTGGCCGTACTTCGAACCGAAGACGCAGGAGGATTTTCTTTTTCCGGGCGTCACAGCCGTGATGCTCGTGCTGATCGCGGCCCTGGTCGCTGTGCCGCGCGTGCGAACCTCGAACCTCCTGGCGCGGCGATCGCCCCTCCTTTTCTATAGCGCCGCAACGCTCGCGATGTGGTGGCTGGCCTTTGGTCCTGCGCCGGAGGATCAACCGCTGCAGGCCTTTGTGAAGCCGTACACGTGGCTCACGCTGCTCCCCGGTTTCAGCGGCCTGCGCGCGCCGTCGCGGTTCGCCATGTTGGCCACCCTGTCGCTGTCGGTGGCAGCGGCTCTGGCCTTCGTGCGCCTCGCGCCCGTGCGTCCGCGCTTGCGCGGCGCGTTGGTGGCGGTTGCCGCCGTAGGCCTGCTGGTGGATGGATATCCGGAAAGCATCCCGCTGCACGCCGCGCCGGGACGCCTGGCGCTGCCCGACGTCCGGGACGCCCTGATCCTGGAACTTCCGATCGACGAGCCCGGCGCTGGGACAGCGGCGATGTATCGCGCGATCGAACACCGGCGCCCGTTACTGTCGGGATACAGCGGCCACTTTCCGCCGCACCTGCGCATCTTCGCGAGCGCGCTCGAGCGCGACGATCCTTCGTCGGTCCGGTACTTCGCCGCCGGACGGCCCGTGATCATCACGGTGAACCACCGCTACGATCCCTACGGATGGTCGCTGCGGTTCATTCGCAGCCTTCCCGGTATCGTCGAACACGGCGGGTCCGCCGCGGGTTCGGTCTTCGTTCTCCCAGCGCACCCGCGCGCCCGCACCGGCAAGACCGGTGCGGCGCTGCCGATTACCTCTATTAAAGAGGAAGCGCGCGAACACGCCGTCATCGATCTCGGCGAGACGCAACTCGTGCGCGAGGTGACCTTCCCCGTGCGGTGGCATTTCGACAAGATGGCCCCGCGAATCGAGGTGGAGGCGTCAGCCGACGGGGTGATCTGGCAGAGCGTGTGGCTGGACTGGACGGGAGGGCCGGCGATTGCGGGTGCCATCGAAGATCCGCGAGAAGGGCCGTTTCGCATCCCGCTGCCGGACGTCCGCGCGCGCTACCTGCGGATTCATCCGGCGCCGAGATGGATGCTGTCGGAGCTGCGCGTCTACTGAGGACGTCCACCCGGGTTCCAGGCCGGCTTGAACGGCGCGTTGGCGAGCCAGCGAACCGGTTCCACCATCGAACGGATCGCGTCGGTCATGTGCGCGAAGTCGATCTTGCTGATGTCGTCGGCAGGCGTGTGGTACTCCTTGTGGAGTCCATAACTCGACACGGTGTGCGCGATGACGCCGCGACGCGCGAACTGGATGTTGTCGGAACGCGTGAAGAAGCTCTGGTCGGGATGCGGATCCTGCACGAGCTTCGCCCCTCGATTCGCGAGTTCAGGCCCTAGGTTCGACCGCTCGTAGCCGGTCAGCCAGAGCGTATGCGGCGGCACCTTCGGATCGGGGCGGCCGATCATCTCGAATTGCAGGTTGGCGACGATCCGGTCGAGTGGTACGACTGGCTTGTCGGCAAAGAATCGCGAGCCCGCCCCGCCGGACTCCTCGCTCCCAAACCACGCGAACACGATCGTGCGCTTCGGCCGCGGCCCGCGGGCGATCGCTTCGGCCAACTCCAACACCGCAATACTCCCCGACGCATCGTCATCCGCCCCATTGTTGATGGCATCCGTGCCCGCCGGCGCATTCGCGCGGACGCCGATGTGGTCGATGTGCGCGCTGAGCAGGATCACCTCCTGTGACATCTGCGGATCGGAGCCGAGAATGCGACCGACCGCGTTCCAGGTGCTCGCTTTCTGAACCGACTTGACCTCGCCCTCCAGCGTGACGGTAGCACCGGCGGGGATCTTGTCGATGACGTCAAAGGTTGCAGCATCGAGCGCCACACACGCCGGCCGCGATGGTGGCGGCGGTGTGCCGATCGTGCGTGATGTCGGACGAGGCAGCCGGCCGCGCGCCGCGGTCGTCTGCGGGCCACACCCGTCGGGCCTGGTCAACACCATGGCGGCAGCCGAGAGCTCCGCGGCGATCGGTCCTAAGGGTTCCGAGATGAGGACGACCGCTCCGCGTGCGGCGGGTGTGCCTTTCTGGTGCCGGCTCAATGCGCCGCTGATCCTCGGCGTTGGCATCGAGACGACCGTCAATTCCTTTGCGTGCATGAAGCGGCGATCGCCGATCGTCAACACAGGCGGGGAACCCAATTCAGGACGCTCGATATCGATCGTCTGCACGTAGCCGCCGTGGTCCCCCATCGGTTCGAGCCCGATCCGCCGAAGCTGGGCAGCAACGTAGGTCGCGGCGATCCACTCATCCCTGCTGCCGCTGGCGCGTCCGTTCATCGCATCGCTCGCGAGGAACTCCATGTGACTGCGCACCGATGTCTCGGAGATCTCGGCAGCCGCCGCCCCTTGCGGCTGAGTTGCGGGGCCGGGGTTGGTCCCACAGCCAACCGAAAAGAAAAACAGAAACAGCGCTGAGGTTCGCTTCACGGCAGTGATCCTATCCGATATCTTTGTGCGTTATATGCGCGTACGTATCCACGTCGTCCTGTTCTTTCTCTTGTGCGTCGTCACCCAGGCTGCCGCGCAGACGCAACGCGCCGCGGTGCGGGGCGTCGTGCTCGATCCTGCGGGCGCACCCGCCGGCAAGATACAACTGCGGTTCATCAACGAAGCCACGACGGAAGTGCGTCGCGTGATTTCGGACGACAAGGGACGCTATGTCGCCGCGGAACTCGAACCGGGGGCGTACCGCATCGAAGTCGAAGGCGGCCAGTACCGCACGTTTGCGGCGCGCGTCGAACTCGCCATCAATCAGGATCTGCGACTCGACCTGCCCCTCGCGCTGGAGACCGCCTCGACGTCGGTGGACGTGCGCGCGGTTTTCATTCCGGTGGATCGTGACTCGCCGGCGTTGGCCACGCGACTTGACAACCGGCTGGTGACCGAGCTGCCGCTCGATGGGCGGAACTTCCTGGAACTCTCGCTGCTCGCGCCCGGAACGGCGCCGGCGCCGCAAGGATCGGCGAGCTCGGTGCGAGGCGACTTCGCGTTCACGGTGAACGGCGCGCGCGAGGACTTTACCAACTACCTGCTCGACGGCATCTACAACGTGGACCCGAAGCTCGGAACGGTTGGCGTCCGGCCGCCGGTGGATGCGATCCGCGAGTTCGAAGTGCGCACGTCGACCTACGACGCCACCTTCGGACGCAACGGCGGCGGCCAGGTGAACATCCTCACCCGCTCGGGCACCAACCGTCTCGCCGGCGCCGCCTACGAGTTCTTTCGCGGAGGCGCATTCGATTCTCGCAACTACTTTGCGCCGGACGACGAGGATGCGCCGGAATACAGCCGCCACCAGTTCGGCGGCGCGCTCGGTGGACCGGTCGTGAAGGACCGGACGTTCTTCTTCGTGGACTATGAGGGCACACGCCTGCGCGAGGGGATCACGCGCGTGACCAACGTGCCGACGCGTGCCGAGCGCGAAGGGAATTTCTCGCAGAGCCTGTTCGCACGCCCGGTTGTTCCCGGAACGACCATCCCGTTCCCGGGCGGCATCGTTCCCCTGCCCGCCCAGCATCCGAGCGGCCGCGCCATCGCGGCGCTCTTCCCGGATCCCAATCGCAGTACGCCGTTCGCGAATTACGTCTCGTCACCGACGCTCGAAGACGACACCCATCAACTCGACGGACGCCTCGACCAGGCGCTCGGTGGCGGCAGCCGCCTGACGCTGCGCTACAGCCTCAGCGACCGGACGCTGTTCGAACCGTTCGCCGGCGCGGGATTCTCATCGCTGCCCGGCTACGGCAACGACGTGGACCGTCGCGGACAGAACCTGCTGGCCGCCTTCACCCACACGCCCTCGTCGACGCTCGTGAACGACGTGCGCTTCGGCTACAACCGCGTCAGCATCGACGTCTTCCCGGCAGACACATCGATCACCAACGCCAGCGTTGGCCTGCCGGCGCTTTCCAGCAACCCGCGGGACGCGGGGCTGAGCCTCATCTCGGTTTCGGGGTTCTCGCCGCTGGGGCCCGAGTACAACAACCCGCAGTCGAGCACCTCCGACACCTTCCAGCTCACCGACACGGCCACCTGGACGCGCGGCGCGCACCTGGTGAAGTTCGGCGCCGAGTGGTACGGCGTGAAGCAGAGCGCGTTCCGCGACGTGCAGGCGCGCGGCTTCCTCAACTTCATCGATCAGTACCTGACCGGCAACGCGTTGGCGGATCTGCTGCTCGGATTCCCGGTGCTGACGGGTGGCGCGACGCTCGATAACCCGCAGAATCTGCGCACTCAGACCTGGAGCTTCTTCGCGCACGACGACTGGCGCGCGACGCCGTCGCTGACCGTGTCGGCGGGTCTGCGCTACGACTACTCGTCGCCACCCGTGGACAAGGACGACCGGGCGAACCTGTACGACGTCGAGACGGGACAACTCGTGCAGGTTGGCACCAACGGCATGCCGCGCGGTGGGTACGACCCCGATCGCAACAACATCGCGCCGCGAATCGGGTTCGCCTGGACGGCCAACTCCGAGGCGACGATGGTCGTGCGCGGCGGCTACGGGATCTATTACAACCAGGGAGCGCTGGCCACGTCGGAAGGGTTGTTTTTCAATCCACCGTTCTTCAACCTCGACGTCTTCTTCCCGTTCCAGGGGCTGCCGCCGATCACGCTGACGGATCCGTTCCCCGAGTCGTTCCCTATTCCCGTTCCGCAATCGGCGACGGCGTATCAGCGCGACCTGCAAACGCCGTGGATGGAGCACTACAACGTCACGCTGCAGCGAGCGATCGGGCGTTCCCGCACCGTGGAGATCGGGTACGTCGGGTCGCGTGGGCACGATCTGATCTCGGCGCGCGACGCGAACCAACCTCCGGCCAGCCCATCGCCGTTCAACTTCCGGCCCAATCCGGCGTTTGCCGACATCACGCTGATCGAGTCGCGCGCCTCCTCGCGCTACAACTCGCTGCAGTTCCGTTTGCAGCAGCGTTCCGAATCGGGTCTCTCGACGCTGTTCGCCTACACGTACGGCAAGTCCACCGACGATGCGTCGGGGTTTTTCACGAGTGCGGGAGATCCGAACTTCCCGCAGGACAGCCTGGACCCGGAGGCCGAAGAGAGCCGCTCGTCGTTCGACATTCGCCACAAGCTCACGTGGGCGTTCTCGTATCCGCTGCCGTTCGGCGACGGCCGGCGCTGGCTGGCGAGCGGGATGGTGGGGAAGATCCTGTCAGAGATGGAACTGCACGGCACTTACCTGTTCCACAGCGGGCGTCCGTTCACCGTCGCGTTGTTGCCGACGATCGACGCCAGCAACACGGGTCGCTCCAACCTGGGGTTCGGCTTCAACGACCGGCCGAACGTGACCGGCGACCCGAGCGTCTCGAACAAATCGCCCGAGCAGTGGTTCAACACCGGCGCCTTCTCGTTCCCGGCCTTCGGCACGTTCGGGGACGCGCCCCGCAACATGCTCCAGGGCCCGTCCTACAAGAACGTCAACCTCGCGCTGGTGAAAAACATGCTCTTCGGCACCAGGTCGCGGCTCCAGCTGCGCGCCGAAGCCTTCAATCTCTTCAACCGCGCCAACTTCGACCTGCCCGATTCGTTCCTCGGCTCGCCGACCTTCGGCCAGGTCCTGTCGGCCGGCAGTCCGCGGCGGTTCCAGTTCGGCGTGAAGTATGTGTTCTGACGCTCGCGGCCTCGGCGCTTGCGGCTTCGGTACGTTCGGCGCTTCGCGCCTCACTTCGGGCTTCAGGCTTCGGGGGCGGCGCTTCGCGCCGCCAGCCGTGCGTAGCGCGGCCCCGAAGTCCGAAGCCTGATAGCGAGCCGAGCGAAGCGAGGGCGAGCGCCCCGAAGCCCTGCTCGGCGAGGCTCCGCCCCCGGACTACTTACCGATAGCCCAAAGATGCTTGGTGCCGCGAATGTACACACGCCCGTTGGCGAGCGCGGCGGACGAGTACACGGGTTCGTCGATGCTGTTGATGCGGACGATCTCGTGCGTCGGGCCGGCCTTCACGAGGTAGGTGTCGCCCTCCTCGCTCGTCATCGCGATCAGGCCGTTGTAGGCGACGGGTGAACCGACGAAGCGCGACGGTTTCGGCGGACGGCCACCCTCGTAGACCACTTCGCCGGTCGCGGCGTTGAGGCACGTCAGGATCCCGTTGTCGGTCGACAGATACACGTAATCACCGTAGAGCAAGTTGGAGAGCACGTAGCCCGTGCCCTTCGCGTACTGCCAGGCAATGCGCTTCCCTTCAGCCTGGTCGCCCGGACGCAGCGCGACGATACGCTTGGCCGGGAAGCCGGCGGTTATTATCACCAGGCCCTTGCCGACGAGCGGCGTGTGGATGGCGTTGCTCTTGATCCCCTCCGTCTTCCAGAGTTCCGTTCCGGTCGCGGGATCGTAGGCAATGATGCTTTCGTTTCCGTTCGTGATCAGCTCGGTCCGCGTGCCCGCTTGCCCTGAGCCAGTCGAAGGGGCGTCCACCAGCACCGGTGTCGCCCAGCTCACCTGGATGGCTCGCTTCGTCTTCCAGACTTCTTTCCCCGTGGTCTTGTCGTAGGCGGCGACCACGGACTCTTCGCCGTTGTCTTCGTCGCGCTGAATGATCACCAGGTTCTGGTAAAGGACCGGCGAGGTCCCGGTGCCGAGGCCGAGCGTCTTGAATTTTTCTACGACCTTCCACGCCAGCTTGCCGCCGAAGTCGGTACGCAAACAGGCCCTCGGCGCCAAAGTAGGCGAAGACCAGTTTTCCGTCGGTGGCCATCGTCGGCCCTGCGAAGCTGCTCTGGCGATGGCGCGCGTCGTAGACCGGTCCCTCGTACGCAACCTGTTCCCACGCGACCTTGCCCGTCTTTGTGTCGATCGCCACGACCTTAAAGGTGTGCTTTCGATCCGCCGCCACGCTATCGGGATGCACGAATTCCTTGCCGCCCTGCGTGTGCGCGGCAGCTTTCTGCCCCGGGATCTGCTCCCCTTCGATGACCGACGTCACGAAGGCGCGATCCCCCCAGACGATCGGCGATGAATGCCCGCTCTCGAGTGGCAGCTTCCACGCGAGGTTCTTGTCGGCTCCCCACTCGGTGGGGAGTTGCTTCTCGGTGGAGATGCCCTGGCCATTGGGCCCGCGCCACTGCGGCCAGTTGTCAGCCGTCAGGGAAGCC